>NZ_JBSKFT010000007.1:0-2820 GCF_054558735.1 Aquirufa sp. A-Brett2-15D
GTAAGCAGAGGAAGAGAAAACAAAAGTGATTCCGTAAGTAGTGGCGAGCGAACGCGGATTAGCCCAAACCAGTGTTGTTGCGGCAAGACTGGGGTTGTAGGACCACGTGATCGATTATATAAATGAATGAGAACTGTCTGGGAAGGCAGGCCATAGAAGGTGAGAGCCCCGTATCGGTAAGCTTATATAATTGTAGTGGTATCCTGAGTAGGGGGGGACTGGAGAAATCCCCTTTGAATCTGCCGGCACCATCCGGTAAGGCTAAATACTACCAAGAGACCGATAGTGAACTAGTACTGTGAAGGAAAGGTGAAAAGTACCCTGAGTAAGGGGGTGAAAAGACCCTGAAACCATACGCTTACAAGCGGTCGGAGCCCTTTTGTGGGGTGACGGCGTGCCTTTTGCATAATGAGCCTACGAGTTACTTTCACTGGCGAGGTTAATCACGTTGACGTGAGCAGCCGGAGCGAAAGCGAGTCTGAATAGGGCGCTTAGTCAGTGGGAGTAGACGCGAAACTTTGTGATCTACCCATGAGCAGGTTGAAGCTCCGATAACACGGAGTGGAGGACCGAACCAGTTTACGTTGAAAAGTATTTGGATGACTTGTGGGTAGGGGTGAAAGGCCAATCAAACTGAGAAATAGCTCGTACTCCCCGAAATGTTTTTAGGAACAGCCTCGGGGTTAAGTTTTAAGCAGGTAAAGCTACCGATAGGACTAGGGGGAGTCAAATCCTACCAAATCCTGACGAACTCTGAATGGCTTAAAATATACCCGGGAGTGAGGGTTGGGGTGCTAAGGTCCCAATCCGAGAGGGAAAGAACCCAGACCAACAGCTAAGGTCCCAAAATCTTTACTAAGTTGAACTAAGGAAGTCTGATTGCAGTGACAGCCAGGATGTTAGCTTGGAAGCAGCTATTCATTTAAAGAGTGCGTAACAGCTCACTGGTCGAGCGAGGCGGGCATCGATAATAAACGGGCATCAAGTAAAGTACCGAAGCTTTGGATTATATTTATATACTGGTAGGGGAGCATTCTGATCTGCGGAGAAGGTGAAGCGACGAGCTTTGCTGGAGCGTTCAGAAAAGCAAATGTAGGCATGAGTAACGATAATGAGGGCGAGAAACCCTCACGCCGAAAGACTAAGGTTTCCTCAGCTATGCTAATCAACTGAGGGTTAGTCGGGGGCTAAGGGTCTAGCGAAGGCGACAACCTAATGCACAACAGGTTAATATTCCTGTACTTACTTATAGGGCAAATAGATGACGGAGACTACAGGTTACCAGATACTGACGGAATAGTGTCTTTGAGAGGCGGCAGCAATGCCAAAACGAGTGTAGTGAGTAGACTTCCAAGAAAAGTCTAGGCGTGTATAACTTATAAGTAACCCGTACCGTAAACCGACACAGGTGGTCGAGAAGAATATTCTAAGGCGCTCGAGTGAATCACGGCTAAGGAACTCGGCAAATTAACCCTGTAACTTCGGGATAAAGGGAGCCACGAGCAATCGTGGCCGCAGAGAAATGGCCCAGGCGACTGTTTAACAAAAACACATGGCTTTGCTAAATCGAAAGATGACGTATAAGGCCTGACACCTGCCCGGTGCTGGAAGGTTAAGGGGGGATGTTAGTGGCAACACGAAGCATTGAACTGAAGCCCCAGTAAACGGCGGCCGTAACTATAACGGTCCTAAGGTAGCGAAATTCCTTGTCGGGTAAGTTCCGACCTGCACGAATGGTGTAACGATCTGGGCACTGTCTCAGCCGTGAGCTCGGTGAAATTGTAGTAACGGTGAAGATGCCGTTTACCCGCAACGGGACGGAAAGACCCCATGAACCTTTACTATAGCTTAGCATTGAGTTTTGGTACTGGATGTGTAGGATAGGTGGGAGGCTGTGAGCCGGTGTCGCTAGGCATCGGGGAGCCAACGTTGAAATACCACCCTTCTTGTACTGGAATTCTAATCCCCAAAGGGGAGACATTGCTTGGTGGGTAGTTTGACTGGGGTGGTCGCCTCCAAAAGAGTAACGGAGGCTTTCAAAGGTTCCCTCAGCACGCTTGGTAACCGTGCGTAGAGTGCAATAGCAAAAGGGAGCTTGACTGTGAGACCGACAAGTCGATCAGGTACGAAAGTAGGATATAGTGATCCGGTGGTTTAGTATGGAACAGCCATCGCTCAAAGGATAAAAGGTACTCTGGGGATAACAGGCTGATCTCCCCCAAGAGCTCACATCGACGGGGAGGTTTGGCACCTCGATGTCGGCTCGTCACATCCTGGGGCTGGAGAAGGTCCCAAGGGTTCGGCTGTTCGCCGATTAAAGTGGCACGCGAGCTGGGTTCAGAACGTCGTGAGACAGTTCGGTCCCTATCTGTTGTGGGCGTAGGAATATTGACAGGTTCTGACTTTAGTACGAGAGGACCGAGTTGGACTGACCGCTGGTATATCAGTTGTTCTGCCAAGGGCATAGCTGAGTAGCCACGTCGGGATCAGATAAGCGCTGAAAGCATCTAAGTGCGAAACTGACCTGAAGATGAGTATTCCATGAAGGGTCCGTGTAGACGACACGGTCGATAGGCTACAGATGTAAAGACAGTAATGTCAAAGTCGAGTAGTACTAATTACCCGAAAGCTTACCTTTTATTAATTTACACACTGCTATTTATTTTATCTCACAATATGGAAAAAGGCTATGCCTTGTAAAAAGTATGGAGCCGATAGGACGGGTGTTCACCTCTTCCCATCTCGAACAGAGAAGTTAAGCCCCGCACCGCTGATGATACTGGGATCAAACCCGGGAAAGTAAGTAAGCTCCAAGTTATT
>NZ_JBSKFT010000006.1:0-2820 GCF_054558735.1 Aquirufa sp. A-Brett2-15D
GTAAGCAGAGGAAGAGAAAACAAAAGTGATTCCGTAAGTAGTGGCGAGCGAACGCGGATTAGCCCAAACCAGTGTTGTTGCGGCAAGACTGGGGTTGTAGGACCACGTGATCGATTATATAAATGAACAAGAACTGTCTGGGAAGGCAGGCCATAGAAGGTGAGAGCCCCGTATCGGTAAGCTTATATAATTGTAGTGGTATCCTGAGTAGGGGGGGACTGGAGAAATCCCCTTTGAATCTGCCGGCACCATCCGGTAAGGCTAAATACTACCAAGAGACCGATAGTGAACTAGTACTGTGAAGGAAAGGTGAAAAGTACCCTGAGTAAGGGGGTGAAAAGACCCTGAAACCATACGCTTACAAGCGGTCGGAGCCCTTTTGTGGGGTGACGGCGTGCCTTTTGCATAATGAGCCTACGAGTTACTTTCACTGGCGAGGTTAATCACGTTGACGTGAGCAGCCGGAGCGAAAGCGAGTCTGAATAGGGCGCTTAGTCAGTGGGAGTAGACGCGAAACTTTGTGATCTACCCATGAGCAGGTTGAAGCTCCGATAACACGGAGTGGAGGACCGAACCAGTTTACGTTGAAAAGTATTTGGATGACTTGTGGGTAGGGGTGAAAGGCCAATCAAACTGAGAAATAGCTCGTACTCCCCGAAATGTTTTTAGGAACAGCCTCGGGGTTAAGTTTTAAGCAGGTAAAGCTACCGATAGGACTAGGGGGAGTCAAATCCTACCAAATCCTGACGAACTCTGAATGGCTTAAAATATACCCGGGAGTGAGGGTTGGGGTGCTAAGGTCCCAATCCGAGAGGGAAAGAACCCAGACCAACAGCTAAGGTCCCAAAATCTTTACTAAGTTGAACTAAGGAAGTCTGATTGCAGTGACAGCCAGGATGTTAGCTTGGAAGCAGCTATTCATTTAAAGAGTGCGTAACAGCTCACTGGTCGAGCGAGGCGGGCATCGATAATAAACGGGCATCAAGTAAAGTACCGAAGCTTTGGATTATATTTATATACTGGTAGGGGAGCATTCTGATCTGCGGAGAAGGTGAAGCGACGAGCTTTGCTGGAGCGTTCAGAAAAGCAAATGTAGGCATGAGTAACGATAATGAGGGCGAGAAACCCTCACGCCGAAAGACTAAGGTTTCCTCAGCTATGCTAATCAACTGAGGGTTAGTCGGGGGCTAAGGGTCTAGCGAAGGCGACAACCTAATGCACAACAGGTTAATATTCCTGTACTTACTTATAGGGCAAATAGATGACGGAGACTACAGGTTACCAGATACTGACGGAATAGTGTCTTTGAGAGGCGGCAGCAATGCCAAAACGAGTGTAGTGAGTAGACTTCCAAGAAAAGTCTAGGCGTGTATAACTTATAAGTAACCCGTACCGTAAACCGACACAGGTGGTCGAGAAGAATATTCTAAGGCGCTCGAGTGAATCACGGCTAAGGAACTCGGCAAATTAACCCTGTAACTTCGGGATAAAGGGAGCCACGAGCAATCGTGGCCGCAGAGAAATGGCCCAGGCGACTGTTTAACAAAAACACATGGCTTTGCTAAATCGAAAGATGACGTATAAGGCCTGACACCTGCCCGGTGCTGGAAGGTTAAGGGGGGATGTTAGTGGCAACACGAAGCATTGAACTGAAGCCCCAGTAAACGGCGGCCGTAACTATAACGGTCCTAAGGTAGCGAAATTCCTTGTCGGGTAAGTTCCGACCTGCACGAATGGTGTAACGATCTGGGCACTGTCTCAGCCGTGAGCTCGGTGAAATTGTAGTAACGGTGAAGATGCCGTTTACCCGCAACGGGACGGAAAGACCCCATGAACCTTTACTATAGCTTAGCATTGAGTTTTGGTACTGGATG
Organism: Aquirufa sp. A-Brett2-15D; assembly: GCF_054558735.1. Lineage (NCBI taxonomy): Bacteria > Pseudomonadati > Bacteroidota > Cytophagia > Cytophagales > Flectobacillaceae > Aquirufa > Aquirufa sp. A-Brett2-15D. The sequence goes on from NZ_JBSKFT010000006.1 coordinate 1,875, forward strand.
TGTAGGATAGGTGGGAGGCTGTGAGCCGGTGTCGCTAGGCATCGGGGAGCCAACGTTGAAATACCACCCTTCTTGTACTGGAATTCTAATCCCCAAAGGGGAGACATTGCTTGGTGGGTAGTTTGACTGGGGTGGTCGCCTCCAAAAGAGTAACGGAGGCTTTCAAAGGTTCCCTCAGCACGCTTGGTAACCGTGCGTAGAGTGCAATAGCAAAAGGGAGCTTGACTGTGAGACCGACAAGTCGATCAGGTACGAAAGTAGGATATAGTGATCCGGTGGTTTAGTATGGAACAGCCATCGCTCAAAGGATAAAAGGTACTCTGGGGATAACAGGCTGATCTCCCCCAAGAGCTCACATCGACGGGGAGGTTTGGCACCTCGATGTCGGCTCGTCACATCCTGGGGCTGGAGAAGGTCCCAAGGGTTCGGCTGTTCGCCGATTAAAGTGGCACGCGAGCTGGGTTCAGAACGTCGTGAGACAGTTCGGTCCCTATCTGTTGTGGGCGTAGGAATATTGACAGGTTCTGACTTTAGTACGAGAGGACCGAGTTGGACTGACCGCTGGTATATCAGTTGTTCTGCCAAGGGCATAGCTGAGTAGCCACGTCGGGATCAGATAAGCGCTGAAAGCATCTAAGTGCGAAACTGACCTGAAGATGAGTATTCCATGAAGGGTCCGTGTAGACGACACGGTCGATAGGCTACAGATGTAAAGACAGTAATGTCAAAGTCGAGTAGTACTAATTACCCGAAAGCTTACCTTTTATTAATTTACACACTGCTATTTATTTTATCTCACAATATGGAAAAAGGCTATGCCTTGTAAAAAGTATGGAGCCGATAGGACGGGTGTTCACCTCTTCCCATCTCGAACAGAGAAGTTAAGCCCCGCACCGCTGATGATACTGGGATCAAACCCGGGAAAGTAAGTAAGCTCCAAGTTATT
>NZ_JBSKFT010000025.1:0-256 GCF_054558735.1 Aquirufa sp. A-Brett2-15D
GATTAACAAAGAGAACCCATTAACCTGGGGGATTAGCTCAGCTGGCTAGAGCACCTGCCTTGCACGCAGGGGGTCAACGGTTCGAATCCGTTATTCTCCACCAGAGTACGATGGACAAAGAGCAAAGTTCAAAGCTCAAAGTTCAAAGAGTAAAGATCAGACAAACGAGTTTGATAGTAGATTGAAAGAGTTTTGTAACCTATAGACTTCGGACTATAGACTACGGACTACACACCACCCTACCCTACTCAAATGT
>NZ_JBSKFT010000026.1:0-255 GCF_054558735.1 Aquirufa sp. A-Brett2-15D
TCCCCGCTCCACCTGCTACTTGTAACGCACCTGTATTAGTAGCCGTAGCATCTGTATTATTCGTCGTATACCAACGTCCCGTAGTTTGAATTAAATTCACACTCGTATTTCCCAAGACTAACTTATTGCTCGCATCCACATTCGCTCCATTACCTATCGCGGTCGCATTGGTTAATGCCCCATTATTCACATTCGCTCCATAACCTAACAACGTGTTATTAGATCCCGTTGTAACTGAATTACCCGCATATCCTC
>NZ_JBSKFT010000027.1:0-248 GCF_054558735.1 Aquirufa sp. A-Brett2-15D
AAAGCAGGCTATCAATAGATGGTCTGCTTTTTTGTTATTAGGTCAACCGTTAAATAAATTTTATATAAAAATTTGTCTAGCCCTGTATAACTTCAGTTTGGTAAAATTTTATACAACATGAAAAAAAATACTATTTTTTATCTTTTTGGGATTAAGTATACATAGCGCCCATTCCCAAACGGTCCAAAATTTTAAAGTTAAGAACGCATCAAACGAAAAAGACCGAACCATGATGCTTGACATTCTAC
>NZ_JBSKFT010000028.1:0-240 GCF_054558735.1 Aquirufa sp. A-Brett2-15D
TAAATGCAAACACAGCTAGCATAACTTCTAATACCAATTCGATTGCAGGACTCGATACACGAGTGAGTTCCAATACGAGTAGTATTACTGCTGAGATAACAAGAGCAACTGCTGCAGAATTAGCATTGACTAACGGAGTAAATGCAAACACAGCTAGCATAACTTCTAATACCAATTCGATTGCAGGACTCGATACACGAGTGAGTTCCAATACAAGTAGCATTACTGCTGAGATAACAA
>NZ_JBSKFT010000029.1:0-238 GCF_054558735.1 Aquirufa sp. A-Brett2-15D
GCTGTGTTTGCATTTACTCCATTCGTTAATGCTAATTCTGCAGCAGTTGCTCTTGTTATCTCAGCAGTAATGCTACTTGTATTGGAACTCACTCGTGTATCGAGTCCGGCGATCGAATTGGTATTAGAAGTTATGCTAGCTGTGTTTGCATTTACTCCATTCGTTAATGCTAATTCTGCAGCAGTTGCTCTTGTTATCTCAGCAGTAATGCTACTTGTATTGGAACTCACTCGTGTAT
>NZ_JBSKFT010000030.1:0-235 GCF_054558735.1 Aquirufa sp. A-Brett2-15D
TGGTATTAGAAGTTATGCTAGCTGTGTTTGCATTTACTCCATTCGTTAATGCTAATTCTGCAGCAGTTGCTCTTGTTATCTCAGCAGTAATGCTACTTGTATTGGAACTCACTCGTGTATCAAGACCTGCGATCGAACTGGTATTAGAAGTTATGCTAGCTGTGTTTGCATTTACTCCATTCGTTAATGCTAATTCTGCAGCAGTTGCTCTTGTTATCTCAGCAGTAATGCTACT
>NZ_JBSKFT010000012.1:0-645 GCF_054558735.1 Aquirufa sp. A-Brett2-15D
TATAACTATTCGTGTAATTCATCATCGACTGGAAACCTAAAGCAACTGAGCCCGATCCAGATTGATTATTAAATAAACTATAATATCCTAAGGCTGTATTCTCCTTACCCGAGTTCGTGTAGTAAAGGGTTGAATAACCTATCGCCGTATTTCTAGTTCCTCTGTAACCATTACCGCTGTTATTCTCTAACCAAGCGTTCTGGCCAGCTCCGTAACCAAAACTAGTTTGGCCTATGTTTACATTATTATCAATACGTCCGGATCTTACATTTGATACCCGGAAATTCAAAGGGTATCCATCCGTGTTTCCGATAAACTTACCCGCACTCGATTCTGATACATACTGAGCTATACTAAAGGCATAATCTGTCATACCCGTGTTTCCTGCAGTATTCCAAACTAATGCATTTGCATTCGATCCTAAAGTAGACATCACATAAGCAGTAGTTGCAAACTTCGTACTGTTATCATTCGTGGCCGGTGTAACACCCGTCACCGTTCCACTTGAAAAAGCAGTTGCCCCCGCTACATTCAGTGTTCCAGCCACATTCAGATTACCACCTACACCTACTCCACCACCTACAATCAACGCTCCATTATTTGTCGCACTCGAGGCAGTCGTATTCGTCACATTTAATATCGAAC
>NZ_JBSKFT010000013.1:0-588 GCF_054558735.1 Aquirufa sp. A-Brett2-15D
TCGCCGTATTTCTAGTTCCTCTGTAACCATTACCACTGTTATTCTCTAACCACGCGTTCTGGCCAGCTCCGTAACCAAAACTAGTTTGGCCTATGTTTATATTGTTATCAATACGCCCGGATCTTACATTTGATACCCGGAAATTCAAAGGGTATCCATCCGAAGTACCTAAATACTTACCCGCACTCGTCTCTGATACGTACTGAGCTATACCAAAAGCATAATCTGTCATACCCGTATTTCCAGTAGCGTTCCATACTAATCCACTTCCTGTAGAAGTAAGTGCTGAAATTACATAGGCCGTAGTTGCAAACTTCGTACTATTGTCACTAACAGCAGGTGTCACACCCGTCACCGTTCCACTTGAAAAAGCAGTAGCCCCCGCTACATTCAGTGTTCCAGCCACATTCAGATTACCACCTACACCTACTCCACCACCTACAATCAACGCTCCATTATTTGTCGCACTCGAGGCAGTCGTATTCGTCACATTTAATATCGAACTACTTCCAAACGTTACATTACCACCCACTCGTAACTGAGAGGCTACTCCTAATCCTCCCGACAATACCAACGAACCCGTAGATA
>NZ_JBSKFT010000014.1:0-560 GCF_054558735.1 Aquirufa sp. A-Brett2-15D
TTCATTTATATAATCGATCACGTGGTCCTACAACCCCAGTCTTGCCGCAACAACACTGGTTTGGGCTAATCCGCGTTCGCTCGCCACTACTTACGGAATCACTTTTGTTTTCTCTTCCTCTGCTTACTTAGATGTTTCAGTTCAGCAGGTTCGCCTCCTACATACATAGGATAATAGATCTTCAATCTACTGGGTTGCCCCATTCGGAAATCTTCGGATCGAAGGTCTTGTGCACCTCCCCGAAGCTTATCGCAGCTTAACACGTCCTTCATCGCCTCCAAGAGCCTAGGCATTCCCCATACGCCCTTAATTCACTTACTCTTTTAATTTATATCTTCATCCCGAAGGATTTAATATCACTAATTTGCTCTTACTCTTTACTTTATTCTCACAATATGTCAAAGAACCTTGTGTGAAATTCAATAAGCTTACACTCATCTGTTTCACATCGTTCCCAAATCCAAACTCACATTTGAGTAGGGTAGGGTGGTGTGTAGTCCGTAGTCTATAGTCCGAAGTCTATAGGTTACAAAACTCTTTCAATCTACTATCAAACTCGT
>NZ_JBSKFT010000001.1:0-1155533 GCF_054558735.1 Aquirufa sp. A-Brett2-15D
GATTTAAACACAGTATCTCTTCTTTATTTCTATCAACACGTCAAAGAACTCTTGTACCTCCAAAATAGACCAACAAAGCAACCCGCCTTGTCGTGAATTTAATCACCGTCTTTTCTTTCAGTCTTGCCCTAGAAACCGTTTGTTCCTAGCGATTGGGAGTGCAAAGATGTAGGATTATTTTATAATCTACAAACTGCACTCTAATTATTTTGTGTTTTTTTTGTTTGGGATACGAATCCTAGACTATTCGAAGGATAAAATATAATTTTTCTGCTTTCCGTTTCCTATCAAAAGGAATTTGCCCTTGATTTTATCGAAATTTAGTGGGCTGGCAGGGTCAGTGATTTTGACCTTATTTACACTGATGGCATTTCCTTGGATGGCTTTTCTGGCTTCTCCTTTAGATGAACAAATTAGATTTTCAGTTCCGACGCTGATTAGGTCGGTGAGGTTTTGGCATTCTGCTAATAAAGTAGCGGAAACTTCATGCACGGGTAATTGTGCAATAAGTGCATCAGAGGCATTCGTTAGAAGTTCAATAGCATCTTTAGAAAAGAGTAAAGCAGATGCTTCGATAACTAAGGCACAAAGGTCTGCTCCGTGTACGCGCGTTGTTACTTCTTCAGCTACGGCTTTTTGAAGGATGCGAAGGTGTGGTGCTTCTGAGTGAGCACGTTCCATTTCTTCGATTTGTTCCTTTGAAAATAACGTAAATACGCGGATTAAACGAGGTACGTCTGCATCCGCTGCATTTAACCAAAACTGATAGAAGGCGAAAGGAGAGGTTCTAGTAGGATCTAACCAAACATTTCCCGATTCCGATTTGCCAAATTTGGATCCATCTGCCTTAGTAACCAAAGGAGTAGTTAAAGCGAAGGCTGCGCGTTCTGTGGAATCCTCATCGTGTCCTTCTTTGCGGCGAATGATCTCTGTACCCGTGGTAATATTTCCCCACTGATCAGATCCACCCATTTGAAGACGCACATTTTTGTTCTTATATAAATGGTAAAAATCGTAGCCTTGTAATAATTGATAGGAGAATTCAGTAAAAGAGATGCCGGTTTCCAAACGCTTTTTGACCGAATCCTTAGACATCATATAATTAACGGTTAAGAATTTACCTGCTTCGCGTAGGAAACCTAGGAAGCTGAATTCTTTGAACCAATCATAATTATTAACCAGCTCAGCCGAATTAGCCCCGCCGTGAAATTCCAAGAATTTCTCTAATTGTGATTGAATGCCGATTTGATTTGCTCGAAGCGTATCTTCCGAAAGAAAATCGCGTTCAGCTGATTTTCCAGATGGATCACCTATCATTCCGGTAGCGCCACCCACTAAAGCGATGGGCTTATGACCAGACAACTGAAAGTGCTTTAAAAGCATTATGGCAGCTAAATTTCCAATGTGAAGACTCGGTGCAGTAGGGTCAAAACCGATATAAGCCACCGTCATTTCTTTGGCTAACTGATCCTCTAAACCAGGAATCATATCGTGTAACATCCCTCTCCAACGTAATTCTTCTATGAAATTTATCATCATCTGTTTTTTGCAAAAATAGTAAGTTCCGCTAAATATTCTTCTTTTTATATAATAAGGAGGAATCCCCATAACTAAGGAAGCGGTATTCGTTTTCCAAAGCTGCCTCATAAACCTTCTTCCAATCATCGCCAATTAAGGCGGCGATCAACACTAATAGAGTTGATTTTGGTTGGTGAAAATTAGTGATAAGCGCATCGCAGAAATGTAGCTTATAGCCCGGCATAATTAATATTTCCGTTTCTGCTAGCCAATGCTCTAATTTATTAGCCTTTAGATAAGCAAGAACAGCTTCTAATGAATCTTTGATGGAGATGCTTTTATCCCTCACTTCATACGCGTATTCTTTGGGAATGATTAAAGTTTCATTTTCCAAAGTTTTTTTTTCTATTAGCCAAACCCCACTCCAATATAAACTTTCTACAGCACGTAGAGAAGTCGTTCCGACGGGAATATAGGGTCCTTTGTGTGCTAATAAGGTTTCAATTAAGGCAGGGGTAAAGACTAATTGTTCCCGATGCATCGGGTGGTTTTTAACGTCATCTTCTTTTACAGGTAAGAAAGTCCCGGCCCCGACGTGCAAGGTTAGATACGTTTTCTGAATTAAGCGAAGGTCTAAATCGGCTAATACCTCATCGGAGAAATGTAAGCTTGCCGTGGGAGCGGCTACGGCACCCAGTTTTTCTGAAAACAAAGTTTGGTAACGATCGGAATCAGTAAGCTCTGCCTCGCGCTCCATATAAGGAGGTAAGGGTATTTTGCCGATTTCGTCTAATATTTGGGCAAAACTTTGGTCTGTATCCCAATTAATTCGAATCTGATTCTCCTCTCGATTTAACCAGGAAAAGCGTAAATCACCTTTTTTTAGCACATCGCCGTCCTTCCAGCGCTTTTTATTCCCCACTAGGCATTCCCAGGTAATTTCTCCTTTACTGTCCATTAATTGTTCAGTAGGAGCTGAGTCGGACGTAGGATGCAATAAAAATAGTTCGATCGCTACCCCATTCTCTTTGATTAGAGGAATGCGGGCAGGAATAACTTTGGTATTATTGAAAATTAATAAAGCATTCTCAGGTAATTGATCTGCTAAATTCCGAAATGCTTCATGCTGAATAGCCCCATCAGTAAAGACCAATAGTTTAGAATCGTGGCGGTTAGCTATAGGGAATTGGGCGATTTTCGATTCAGGTAATGGATAATCAAAGGCCTGAATGGGAATATTCGGCATTTGAATACTCATAGTTCCTCTTCGAATTTAGGGCTTGTGAATAATCGAATGGGTAAATATATCAGCCAAATCAATAAGAATACCACGCCCAAGGCTGGTATATAGCTGTAATCTGTTTGATTCGTTCTTTCGTCATTTAACATTAATAATGCTCTCATCACAAGGATTAAATAGGTATTAATGATGGCAGGAAAGAAGTGTAACCAGTTTACAAAGGTGCTTTTAATTGTCTCGTTGCCTTTTTCAGCAAAAACAGCCACGATTTGAGACCATTTTTCTGTTGGAATTTTCTCGATGGATTTGATCAATAATAGGGCAAAAACATTCAATAAAGTAATAATTCCGGCCACTAGGTAAAATATTTCTTCTTTTGGCAGAAATCCATCCCCTCGTCCTGTTTCACCAAAATGCACAGCAGTAGGATCAGGAAGGCCTCGGTAAATGAATAACAAGGAGATTCCGAACGCCACCATGGAAAAAATTCGCCAAACTCGAGATGCAAAATAGTCTATCGACATAGTTGATTAAAATGTCTGCAAAATTAGTTTTGAAATTCATACCGACCTAATCTTTATTTCTATTATTTTTGTAGATAAACCTAATATAATGGCAATCTATACAAAGAATGGTGATGGTGGATTTACTCGATTAGCGGATGGAAAAGGATTGTCTAAATCCGATGTTCGAATGGATGCTATCGGTGATATCGACGAATTAAATTGTCACCTGGGTGCTTTGATCTGTCAGCTAGACAAGGAGTTAGCGTCTAATTTGCAACCAATTCAGTCGAGTCTATTCGTTTTAGGCGCTCATGTGGCGAGTGATTCGAAGGAATATTTAGGGAATATGAAATTGATTTCTCTGCAAGATATAGTTGCGATTGAGGAGATGATTGATGAAATTGATGCTAAGTTAGCGCCTATGCGCTTCTTTATTTTGCCTGGTGGACATCCTACCATTGCCGCAGCTCAAATAGCTCGGACCGTTTGTCGACGTGCAGAGCGCAGCTTAATTCGCTGGGTTCAAGTGGAAGAAAAAGAAGATTACGCGACGGCAATCGCTTATGTTAATAGATTATCAGATTACTTATTTATGTTGTGCCGTTATTTACACCAATCATTGGACATCCCTGAGATACCTTGGAATTCCGGCAAATAGAAACAAAACTTTATGCAAATTACCTTTCAAAAAACGTCTAAATCTCGCTTAAGCGAGGTAGATTTTGACAATTTGGCTTTCGGCCGCAGTTTTGCTGATCACATGCTCGTCGCTGAATATGCAGACGGAGTATGGAAATCTGTCCAAATCCAACCTTATGGCCCTTTGTCTTATCAACCAGCGATGATGTCCATTCATTATGGTCAGTCGATTTTTGAGGGAATGAAAGCGTATCGTTCTAAAAAAGGGGAGGTATTGGTATTTCGTCCAGAAGAGAATATGAAGCGTTTTAATAAGTCAGCGCTTCGTATGTGCATGCCAGAAGTTCCAGAAGAAATTTTCTTAGGAGGTTTAAAGCAATTAATCCAATTAGATAATGCTTGGGTTCCGGAAAAGGAGGGAAGCTCGCTGTACATTCGACCCTTCATGTTTGCCACAGATGAGTATGTAGGGGTTTCGCCTTCTACTACCTATAAGTTTATTATTTTCAATTGCCCAGTGGGCTCTTATTATACAAAGCCCTTGCGTGTTCGAGTAGAAACAGAATTTATTCGTGCAGCAAAAGGGGGAGTAGGTTTTGCAAAGAACGCAGGGAATTATGGAGGATCTCTATATCCAACCGTTCAGGCGACTAAAGCTGGTTATGACCAAATTATTTGGACAGATGCGGCGACTCACCAATACGTCGAGGAAGCGGGCACAATGAATCTATTGTTCATTATAAATGGAGTCCTTGTTACAGCGCCTACGGGTGATACCATTTTAGATGGTGTAACGAGAAAATCGGTGATTCAAATTGCCAAAGATTGGGGCGTTGAAGTGCAGGAGCGTCTTTTGTCAGTGAAGGAATTAGTGGAAGGAATAAGCTCTGGTCAAGTTACCGAGGCCTTTGGCGCTGGAACTGCTGCTGTTATTGCTCCTATTCAGACGATTGGTTTTGAGGGAACAGACTATGAGCTACCTGCTCGCAAAGAGAATGATTTTTCTGCCAAAGTATTTAACGAAATTAGCCAAATTCGATTAGGCGAAATCGCTGATACGCGCGGTTGGATTTATAAAATATAATAGCTGTTTTTAGTCTGCCGATTGAAAGCTGATCTTAATGCCCGGATCCTTAGGAGTACTTACGTTCTCTAATTCGATTCGGGTATTTTTATTTTTAGTCCAAAGGATTTTTTTTCCATTTACCTCGGATACCCCAAATTTAGCATCCAGATAGCTTTTCCATTTTTCAATAAGTGGTTGTACGTCTTCACTTGAATCCACAAAAATATCATACATGATGGCTTGCAATTTATTTTGTTCATTTGGGACGTAAGTGATATCGCTAAAATTCAAATCGGATTCATCAAAATACAGCGTATACGACTTACCTTCATCAGGTTGTGTTTCAGCTAAGTCTAGCGAGTCTGTAATGGAATTAAAGTCTTGTCCCCAGATTGTATTTCTGATGATTTTACTAGGGCTTAAAGTTAGTTTCTGCACCCATTCTCCACTATCTTCCCAAGCAGCCGTGATGGCGACCATTTGAGCGCTTTCGGAATTATCGCTTTTCTTTTCCTGGCTACATGATTCTAAACAAATCATTGCAGTAAAAAAAATTAAAAGGGTCATTAATGAAACAATTTGTTTATTTAATGGGTTCTTCATTTTAAGATAGTTTGGACTTATTTTTTTTAATACTCAAAAATAAATCATTTTCGTCAATGATAATAAAAATTGTTATTTTTGGAAAAATTATTCGATTTAAAGGGCTTAAGCCTTAAAAATATATAAGATTATTAGTGGTTAGGTATTTTTAAAATGAGCCGGTCTTTGATCGGCTTTTTTTTGTCTAAAATTCCCTTCCAATACTAACTACTAGACCTGATTTCCCACCATTAACTATGGGTACACCTAGTTTACAAACAAAATTATAATAGGTCACAATATCAAAACCCAGCCCCATGCCATAAATCCATCGATTAGCAAAGCGCGTAGCGGATAATTCTGGATTAGGCTGGTGCACATAAGCAAAATCAAAAAATACGGTTGGATAAACCGCTATCGGCATTTGGTTAAATTGCTTATACGGAATGAATTTAATCGGAATGATTTTATTAAATAACTGGTACTTAAAGGTGTTTTTAGAAAGTAAATAATTAGTGCCATCAATGACGTTTAATTCATAACCACGCACATTATCATTTCCATATCCAAGCGCTTGCAGGTTCGCGTAGGGAATATTTTTATTTTCTTGAGTTAATTTGGCCTTCCATTGGGTGGTGATGAAAAAATTAGAGCCCAAATCGAAAAAATAAGCAATCGAAGCTTTCACATCCCAATAGTTCAAGGCATCTTGTGCTAGTATGCCATAAAAATTATAACCTAAGTCGATCTTCTTTCCTCTCAGGGGATAAGGAGCGAAATCTCTAAAATCGTATGAATAAGCATAAGTTAATTGCAAGAAGTTTTGCTCATTCGAACCTTTATAATAATAATTCGGATTTACTTGTCTGATGGTGTCTGCTACTACCGAATGGCTATACCGAATCTCGGCAAAGTGAAAATCGTAAAACTTGAGACGTTTGCGAAAGCTTAAAGCCCCGCTCCAGCGTTCACGTAGAATTTTATCGCTACTTAAAATCTGTAAAGTGTCATTTATGGTCCTGGCAGCAAGATTTTTATTAGTAGTATAGCTGAGTGCGGCTCCTAAGCCGAGCGTCTTTTTTATATCAATGTAGGGGTTAGAATAACCTAATTCTAGCCGCTGCGTAAAGCCTGTCTCCGCTTTAAAGCTGAGTCTTTCGTTTCTTCCTCTGAAGTTGTTGTGAATAAAATGAGCTCCATAAATAGTACGCTCTAAGGATCGGCCTCTAGACCACCAATCATTTAGATTTCGGTCAGCTAATTGAAAGATAGGGTAGGCTAATAAATACCACTGTTCTAAGAACTCGTAGGTAATTTTAATATGATCTGTTTGACTTTGGTGATAATCCCCCTTTACCCAAATAAATAAATTGGTATTGTTCAGTTTTCGTCGATTGAATTCCAGTCGACTATCTAATTCAGAAATTAAAATAGAGTCGCCAGGTAGAAAGTCCAATTCTCTCAGAAGGATATTGTCTCTCGTTTTATCGTTTCCTTTAAAAATGACACTATCGACTGTAATGTATTGCGCCTTCACTGTTCCTGTGAGAAACAAGTAGAGAATTAGAATTAAAAGGAGGCGGATTGACTTCACCCCGCAATTTAGTCATTTACAGTGATTTATTCATAAACAATCGTCTCCTGACTAGCATACCAAGGTTCGAAATTTGCTTGGTATTTTTTTTCTATGCTCGGCCGTTTAATCTTCATAGTAGGCGTCAAACATTCATTTTCTACGTTCCAATCTTCCTTAACGATCACCATTTTCTTTAAATGTTCATAATTTCTTAATGCAGGATTGACTTTATCTCGAAGGAGTTGTAAGGCGCTTAAAATATCAGATCGATCTTTCGATTTCCCCAGAGCGCTAAGGACAACGAGTACAATCGGCTGCGGTAGATTAATACCCACAACGCAGACCTGTTCAATGTATTCATGGGTGTTTAATTTGTTTTCGATTGGCGCTGGGGCTACATAATGTCCTTTAGCTGTTTTAAAATTATCTTTAACGCGGCCTATGATGGAGATAAATCCATCATGACTCAATTCGCCTTGATCCCCTGTTTTCAACCATCCGTCCTCTGTGTACAATTCCTGTGTTAAGGAAGGCTCCTTGAAATAACCTATGGTATTATATGGAGCTCTCATTTGAATCTCCTGCGAAATTGGATCAATACGAGTTTCGCAATCAGGATGAATTCGGCCTACTGTTCCGAGTTTGATTTGATTGCGTGGCATAAGTGTGGTTAAGCCCATATTTTCTGTCATTCCGTATGCCTCCTGGATAAAGATGCCTAGTTTTTGAAACCAAACCATCAGCTCTTCCGATATGGGTGCAGCACCCGTAACGGTTAGTTTTGCACAATCAAGTCCGAGCCCTTTTTGAATCTTTTTCTGAATGATATTTTTGACAATTGGAATGCTGAGTAGAAGATTCAGTTTCTTTTGGCCCCCAATTTTTTGTAAAATTCCCTCCTGAAATTTAGCCCAAATACGCGGCACAGCTAAGAAATGCGTTGGTCTAGCGCTAGCTAGATTCGTAGAGAAAGTGTCTAAGTTCTCCACAAAATATATAGTTCCACCCGCAGCTGTCGCTGAAAATTCGACGAAATTTCGTTCTGCAATATGGCACAAAGGTAAATAAGAGATAAATCGAGTGTCCGCTAAGTCTAGTAAGGCGATTTCTCGAGCCATATTAATTCCGGTTTCAATTCCCCCGTAATTGATCATAACTCCTTTAGGCATACCAGTGGTTCCTGACGTATAGACGATAGTGGCAATATCGCTGGGTTTTGGCTGAGGAATTGTCGAAATTTCAGAGGTGGTTTTAAGAATATCTGACCACTGAATCCCTGTTTTTTCTGTACTTTCTGGGGTATGAATCAGTAAGATATTCGTAGGAATTCCGTCTTTGATTTTGTCCCAATTGTCTAATTTGCCAACAATTAAAATTCGGCACTCGGAATGAACTAATACCTGGTTTAGTTGCTCTTTAGTAAGGGTCGCATAGAAAGGGACCGAAATAGCTCCTGCTGCCGAAATCGCCAAATCTGCCATGATCCAATGGGCAGAGTTTTTGGATAAAATACCTACATTTTTCGAACCCTTTTTCAGGTAATCTTGAATGTATCGTGCCATTTTTCTTACCTCTACAGCAGCATCGGAATAAGAGTAGTCAATGAATTGATTTCCTAGAGGTTGTCTTAAATAAAGTTGCGTTGGAGTTTGTTCAGCCCAATGAAGGAAATTCTCCAAATTGCTTTGGTAATGTGATATCATAATAATCCAGTGTAGAGGTATTTATGAAGGGAAAATAAAACTTATTTCCTTCAAATCATAGGATTCTACCGTGAATTTTTTTTCAATTTCTAATAATCCTTGCTCATTTACACCTAAAATTTTTCCTTCAAATTTTTCATTTGAAGCTTCGTATAGAGTCCACTGCAAGCGTCTAAATAGTTTTTCATGATAAATTTCGTCGATACGCTTAAATTGCTCTTCATTAAACAGGGAGTATGATTCTTCTATTCCTAGTGAGATATAGTCATAGATTTCGGGCAGAGAGATGGCTTGCTTTAGGTCCAAATAGGATCGAAGAGAGTGACCTCTCATATTTTCAAATTGAGTTTGGTTGATATTTAGTCCAATTCCGATGATGGAGAAGCTCCACTTACCCGCTTGAAAATTATTTTCAATTAAGATTCCACCCATTTTTATGCCATCCAAATAGATGTCATTAGGCCATTTGATTTCAAAATTAAAACTTTCGCCTTGCGTTGCGCGCGACCAGGATTCCAATCCGGATAAAATTCCGTTTGCTATGGCTTTGCTGAGATAGAATTGCTTCTCTACTAAGTGGTGTGGAGGTCGCAATAAAATAGACAAGGTGAGGTTTAAGTTTGGTTCCGTATCCCAGGTATTCCCTCGTTGACCTCGACCAGCCGTTTGATGCCCCGCTATCCAAGCAAATCCTTCCGGTAAATCTTCGTTTAAAGCCTCTTGAAAGGCCATAGAATTTGTCGATGAACAAATGTCTACATATTTACTCTTTTTGCCTATGAAGCGGGTGGGGGCGTGGTAATTGTTCAATTATTATTTGTAATTTTAGGGTTACAAGAACAAATTTAGATTTTTATTCGTTATAGGTTTCTTGTTATACAAATTAATACAGAAAAAACATTTATGAGTAAAACTCTTAAGAAAGTCGCTAAGCAAGTCGATGCGTCAGAAGAAATGGTGAGCTGGGTGGTAAAAGGCATGCAGGATAAAAAAGCACAGGAAATTACGGTGTTGGATTTACGTAAAGTGGATAACGCTTTTACGGACTTTTTCGTGATTTGTTCAGGTACTTCAGATACGCAAATTGATGCGATTGCTGATTCAGTGGATAAAGAAGTTTGGGAATCAGGTAAAATTCACGTTCGTGCAGTGGAAGGAAAAGCAAACCGCGAGTGGATTTTGATGGATTATTATGACGTTATAGTTCATGTATTTTTGAAAGATAAACGTGCTTTCTTTAAGTTAGAAGAGTTGTGGGGAGATGCAAAATTCACGGTTTTCCCAGATTAATTTTATTTTTAGATTTATAGAACCTTTGCACCATTCTAGGTGTTTAATGCCCAACAATAAAAATATAAAATGGCCAAACAAGGTAACAATTTCAAAAATGCGAAGCGCTCTGGCTTACAACCAAGAATGCCTAAGAAACCAGTAGGTGGATTCCAAAGTTGGATGGTAGTAGGTTTAGTGATCGCCGTTATTAGTATGTTTTTCTTCTCGAAAGAGACCACATTGCAGCCCATTACCATAAAACAGTTTGAATCTATGTTGATTCAAAAAGAGGTGGAGAAGGTTATTATTGTGAATGATAAAATAGTCGAAGTAAGTCTTAAGTCGGCTTATATTCCGAAATATTTCAAGAAAAATACGACTCAGAAATTAGCTCCTACGGCGCAGGTTCCTCACTTTGAATTCGAAATTAATTCAAAAGAGAGCTTTGAGCGTTTTTTAGAAGATCGCCAGAAAATGTTCCCGCGCAATGAGCAAGTGATGGCTTCTCCGGAGACTAGAACGGGTCCACTGGACTGGTTAGGTACTTGGGGTTTCTTCATTTTGATGGGATTAAGTTTCTACTTCTTGTTCTTCCGCATGGGTGGTGGAGCTGGCGGTGGCGGTCAGATATTCAATATTGGTCGTTCACGTGCCACTTTAATCGAGGGTGAATCGAAGGTAAAGATTACTTTTGATGATGTAGCGGGATTAGATGAGGCTAAAGAAGAGATTCAAGAGATTGTTGAGTTCTTAAAATTCCCTAAAAAATTCACCGATTTAGGAGGTAAAATCCCGAAAGGTGCGCTATTAGTAGGCGCTCCTGGTACGGGTAAAACCTTATTAGCAAAAGCGGTTGCTGGCGAAGCTGGTGTGCCATTTTTCTCGCTTTCTGGTTCTGACTTCGTTGAAATGTTTGTGGGTGTAGGAGCAGCACGTGTGCGTGATTTATTTAAGCAAGCGAAAGAAAAATCGCCTTGTATTATCTTTATTGATGAAATTGATGCAGTAGGTCGTTCCCGTGGTCGCGGTTCAATGCCTGGTGGCAACGATGAGCGTGAAAATACGCTAAATTCCCTTTTAGTGGAAATGGATGGTTTTGCAACGGATTCGGGTATTATCATTATGGCGGCAACAAACCGTCCGGATGTATTGGATCCTGCTTTGCTGCGTCCAGGTCGTTTTGATCGTCAAATTTCGATTGATAAACCCGATATTATTGGACGTGAAGCCATCTTTAAAGTCCATTTAAAGCCATTGAAATTAGCAGCTGATACGGATCCTAAAGAGCTTGCAGCTCAAACTCCTGGATTTGCTGGTGCTGAAATCGCAAACGTTTGTAATGAGGCTGCCTTAATCGCTGCTCGTCGTTCTAAAACAGCAGTTGATATGGATGACTTCCAAGAGGCGATGGATCGCGTGATTGGTGGTTTAGAGAAGAAAAACAAATTGATTTCTCCTGAAGAGAAGAAAATTGTTGCTTTCCATGAAGCGGGGCACGCTATTGCGGGTTGGTTTTTAGAGCATGCGAATCCGTTAGTGAAGGTTTCAATTGTACCTCGTGGTGTAGCGGCTTTAGGCTATGCACAATATTTGCCTAAGGAACAGTTTTTGTATCGCACAGAGCAATTAATGGATGAAATGTGTGTGACCTTAGGAGGTCGTGCAGCAGAAGAAATTGTGTTTGGTAAGATTTCTACCGGTGCTCAGAACGATTTAGAACGTATTACTAAATTAGCCTATTCTATGGTGACCATTTATGGTATGAATGAGAAATTAGGTAACATATCTTACTACGATTCGAAAGGTTCAGAATACCAGTTTAATAAGCCGTATTCTGAAACGACAGCACGTGAAATTGATGAAGAAGTTCGTAAAATCATCAAAGAAGCTTACGAGCGTACGAAGAAATTGTTAACATCGAAGAAAGATAAATTGACAATTTTAGCCGAGCAATTATTGGAAAAAGAGGTATTGTTTCAAAGTGATCTAGAGGCTTTAGTAGGCCCACGTCCATTCGAACAATTAACCTCTTACCAAGAGTTTATCAAAGGCGAGACAGAGAAGAAGCGTAAAGATGCAAAAGATGAGCGCGATTTAGCAGAGGAAAAGAAAAATGCGCCTAAGAAGGCTGAGGTAGTTAAAAAGACCCCAGTAAAAAAGACGCCAACAAAAAAGGCGCCGGCTAAAAAGCCCGCAGCCTCTAAAGAAGTGGCTGCGAAGCCAAGAGCTAGAAAGCCTAAAGCTACAGATAGTTAATTAATGGGGTGCCTTACAGGGCACCTCTTTTTTTATGATTCATATAGATCTTAAATCTGGGAAAAAAGTGTATTTCGGGTCCGATTTTCATTTGGGATTTCCGGATGAAATAGCTTCAAGGGAACGAGAGAAAGCTTTAGTTATCTGGTTAGATCAAGTTCAGTCAGATGCCCAGGATTTGTTTTTGTTAGGGGATTTATTTGATTTTTGGTTTGAATATAAGACCGCCGTTCCGCGTGGTTTTGTCCGCTTTTTAGGGAAGCTAGCTGCACTAGCAGATCAAGGCATTGCCATTCATATATTTGTGGGTAATCATGATCTTTGGATGTGGGATTATTTAGAAAAAGAAGTAGGTGCTACAATTTACCGGGAACCTTGCGATTTGTCTATTAAAACGGCAGCTAAGACCTTTTTGCTTCACATTGGCCATGGCGATGGTTTAGGTCCAGGAGATACGGGTTATAAGATGTTAAAGAAGGTTTTTACGAATCCCTTGGCTCAGTGGTTGTTTGGATTCTTACATCCAAATGTGGGAATAAGTTTAGCAAATTTTTGGTCATCTACTAGAAAAGAAGGTACGCTATCGAAAGGGGTGCAAGCATTTGATCCAAAGACGGATTATATTGTGTCCTATGTGAATGAAACGGCTACTTCAAAGCCTGAAATTGAAGCTTTTGTCTTTGGCCATCGGCATCATCCAATTGCTTATCCTCTAGCGACTGGAGGCATATATTACAATCTAGGCGACTGGTTTAGTCCCCATTTTAAAAACGCGTATTATCTCCAAATTGATGAAAATAAAATCGATTTTATTCATTTTAACGCTTCTAGCGTATAATTCTTTTTCCCAAAAATCTACGGAGCAATGGCGACCAGCTATTCATTTTAGTCCGAAGATAAACTGGACGAATGACCCCAATGGATTAATCTATATCAATGGATATTACCACCTATTTTTCCAACATAACCCGAAAGGGAATGAATGGGGAAATATGAGCTGGGGACACGCGAAAAGTAAAGATTTATTGCATTGGGAGGAATTACCTTTAGCCATTCCTCATGGGAAAGAGTATATTTTTTCTGGATGTGTCGTATATGATAAAGACCATGTATCTGGTTTAGGGGACCCTAAAAAATCGTTGTTGATTGCTATTTATACCGCAGATTACCCCAATACCCTGCAAGAGCAGCACCTAGCCTTTTCAAATGATGAAGGCCTAACCTGGAAAAAATACGAGCAAAATCCTGTGCTTTCCATTCAATTAAAGGATTTTAGAGACCCTAATATTATTTGGCATGAACCATCTCATCAATATGTGATGTCAGTGGTAAAGCCATGGGAATTTACGGTGCAATTTTATGGTTCTAAAGATTTATTGCATTGGAATTATTTAAGCGAGTTTGGCCATCAAGGCGATGTGGATATGATTTGGGAATGCCCTTCTTTACTAGAATTACCTGTAGAAGGTTCTAAGGAGACGAAATGGGTATTTGCTGTATCGAGTCAAGGGCCCTATAAAAAATCGGTAGGAATGCAGTATTTCGTTGGGGATTTTGATGGAAAAACCTTCACAAATGATGCGCCTAAAGAGCAAGTGAATTATGTGGATTATGGACGCGACTTCTATGCGGCTATCCCTTTTTATAATACGGTAAATAAGGAGTCATTTTGGTTAGGATGGATGCTGAGTTGGTCTTATGCAAAGGAGCAGCCTACATTTCCTTATAAAGGCCAAATGTCCTTAGCCAGAACTTTATCCCTTGTTCGAACGTCTCAGGGTTTGCGACTAAAACAAGTATTGAAGCCTGATTTGACAAAAGCCAAGCCAGATTATGAAGCTCATAATCTAGTATTAAAGGGTTCTAAGGACTTATCAGGCATGAAGTTTTTGCAAAATAAAACCTACCTTATTGAATTGAAAGTGGCTTCAACTAGCGCTAAACAATGGGGAATTGAGCTAGGTGATGGGGCGAAAGATAATCCGGAATTGACCCGAATTGGATTTGATGAAAAGAGTCAAGATTGGTTTATTGATCGTCGTTTAAGTGGTCAAATTCCAGCCCCAGGCTTTGATATGATTCAATCGGCACCATTTATTCCTGGTGGAGATAAGGTAATGCAGTTAGTGGTAGACCGCTCTACTTTAGAATTATTGGCTCAAGATGGCACGGTAGCTATCAGCTCTTTGCGCTTTCCTACTAAAAAAGAATCTGTTCGATTAGTTTCCTTAAGTGGAGAACTCAGGATAAAGGAATTGCGTATTTGGGAAATTAAATAGGGTTTTTTGTGTACCTTCACTAGTTAATAATTTAATAAAAAAAATATGTCACTAATTCACACTCGATTCGAGGTCATGACGGAGCTCGCTAAAAATATGGATACTTACGTGAAGGACTATTTAGTCCCAATCGATACCAATTGGCAGCCTGCTGATATGTTACCTGATTCGACAAAGGATTCATTCTTTGCGGATGTGAAAGCTTTGCAAGAAGCAGCGAACGAATTACCTTATGATTACTGGGCTGTTCTAATAGGCGACACGATTACAGAAGAGGCTTTGCCTACGTATGAATCTTGGTTATTAGGAATGGAGACCGTGAATCAGGTAGATCAAACAGATGGCTGGTCTCGTTGGATTCGGACGTGGACTGCAGAAGAAAATCGCCACGGGAACCTATTAAATACGTATTTATATCTTTCAGGCAAAGTGGATATGAAAGCCGTAGCCGTCTCTACCCAGTACCTCATTGCAGATGGTTTTGATATAGGCACTACAGCGGATCCGTACCGTAACTTCGTTTATACTTCATTCCAAGAATTAGCTACAAACATTTCTCACCGTCGCACGGCTTCTTTAGCTAAGCAACACGGCAACTCTTTGTTGTCACGTATGTGTGCACAAATAGCGGCGGATGAATTACGTCACCACAAGGCATATCGTTCTTTTGTTTCTGAAATTTTCACTTTAGATCCGAACGAAATGATGCTTGCTTTTGCAGACATGATGAAAAAGAAAATTGTGATGCCTGCGCATTTCTTGCGGGAGATTAATGGGGCTAAAAGCTCCTTATTCGAGCATTTTTCCGATGCAGCCCAGCGTTTAGGGGTTTATACCACAACCGATTACGTGACGATAATGAAAGGATTAATCGCTGATTGGAATATTGAAAATATGACTGGATTAAACGAATCGGCAGAAAAGGCACGTGATTATGTAGCTAATTTACCGGCGCGTTTAGAAAAATTAGCAGATCGAGTAAAGGTGCCTGAATTGGCTTATCCTTTCTCTTGGATTGCCTAAATATGTCTATGAAATTATCGATGGATGAGCTCAATAGGCTCGATGTATCCACTTATAAAACCACAGAAAAATTCCCTTATGTGATCGTTTTAGATGACATAAGAAGCATGAATAACATAGGCTCCGCTTTTCGGACGGGGGATGCTTTTCGCTGTTCATCCATTCATTTATGCGGAATCACCGCGCAACCTCCACATAGAGAGATATCGAAAACAGCTTTAGGCGCGGATGAGTCCGTAGATTGGGTCTATTTTGCGGATGCAACAGATAGCCGCAAAGCATTAAGAGAGGCCGGATATCAAATTGTTTGCGTGGAGCAAGTACAAGGCTCTGTTTCTTTAGAAAAATTTGAGCCGATAAAGGATCAGAAATATGCTTTTGTATTCGGTAATGAAGTTTTTGGCGTAAATGATGCCTGGATTCATGAGGCTGATTTTAGCTTAGAAATTCCTCAATTTGGTACAAAACATTCCTTAAATGTATCGGTGAGTATGGGTGTAGTCATCTGGGATTTTGTTTCCAAAATCATTGCCTAAATTCATTCATCCGTTGTATTTTGCGTTCATCATTTTACTAGGTTTTTGAACGCATTTTTTGTTTAAATTCGTCTCAACATTTTCAATCTATGATACTATCTATTCAACAGGTGGTGAAGCGTTATGCGGATCACACAGCCCTAGCTGGGGTTAGTTTAGAGATTCCTAAGGGCCAAATATTTGGTCTTCTAGGCCCTAATGGTGCCGGCAAAACTTCACTTATTCGAATCATTACTCAAATAACCGCACCCGACGAAGGGCAAGTTATCTTTGACGGGGAGGTCTTACATCCGAAACACGTGGAGCAAATAGGTTACTTGCCTGAAGAGCGTGGTCTATATAAGAAGATGAAAGTAGGTGATCAATTGATGTATTTAGCGCAGCTAAAGGGGCTTTCTAAAGCTGAAGCCCAGAGTCGATTGAAAGATTGGTTTATTCGGTTAGACATTAAAGACTGGTGGTATAAGGAAGTGGATGATTTGTCTAAAGGGATGCAACAAAAGACCCAGTTCATCGCTACGGTAGTACATGAGCCTAAATTATTGATTTTGGACGAGCCATTTTCTGGATTCGATCCGATTAATGCGAATATGTTGAAGGATGAGATTTTGGGATTAAAAGAACGTGGCACTAGCATTTTATTCTCTACTCACCGAATGGAATCAGTAGAGGAACTGTGTGACAGTATCGCCTTGATAAATCAGTCAAAAGTGGTTTTAACGGGAGAGAAGGAAGAGGTGCGCAGTCGTTTCAAGAAAGATGAATATGCGGTGAAGTTTTCAGGGGAACTAACTAATTCGCCAGCTTTTGAAGTAGTTTCAGTGGATGCGGAGCAGCATTCAGCCGTAATCAAATTAGCTAAATCGGATGGGACAAACCAAGCTATTTCTGCCTTGATCAAGCAGGTTGATCTATTCGAGTTTAAGGAAGTGATCCCCTCTTTTAATGACATATTTATTCAAGTAGTAGAAGAAACGAAATAAGCGATGAACAAGATATTATTAGTGATTCAACGGGAGTATTTGACCCGAATTCAAAAGAAATCTTTCTGGATTGCCTCTCTGTTAGGGCCTATATTGATTACAGCGATTTATGCCATACCTATTTGGTTAGCTATGCAAGACAAAGAGGTGAAACGAATCGAGATTTTAGATGAGAGTGGTTTGTTTCAGGCCAAAGATTTAGTGGACAAAGAGGTGGATTTCAAGCTCG
The DNA here is from genome assembly GCF_054558735.1 of Aquirufa sp. A-Brett2-15D. NCBI lineage: Bacteria > Pseudomonadati > Bacteroidota > Cytophagia > Cytophagales > Flectobacillaceae > Aquirufa > Aquirufa sp. A-Brett2-15D. The sequence goes on from NZ_JBSKFT010000001.1 coordinate 17,409, forward strand.
TAAATAAGCCTGCTGCAGAGCTTAAGGCGTCTTTTTCAAAAGAGGGTTATGTGGCTTTTGTTCACTTACCTAAAAACATATTAAGTGATTCAAAAGAGCTAAAGATTTATTCGGAGAAGAATTTAAGTATGCCCCTAAAGTCGTCCATTGAGCGAGTCATAGAGAAAAAAGTACGTGCCACTCTAATGCAGAATGCAGGCATCGCTTCAGAAGTATACGAAAAAACACAAGTCGAGATTATAAGTGAAACCATCTCCGTTTCTTCAACGGGGGATGAGACAAGTTCTTCCTCTGGTGGCGCGATGATCCTAGCCGGAGTGATGGGGATGCTCTTATATATCACTTTGTTATTATATGGCTCGCAGGTAATGGCAGGCGTTATTGAAGAGAAAAGTAGTCGAATTATTGAGGTGATCATTTCATCCATCAAGCCATATCAATTGATGTTGGGCAAGATTTTGGGCGTAGGAATGGTAGGTTTAACACAGTTCTTGCTGTGGATTGTGCTAACGATTGGGCTGACTCAAGTGGCCTCTACATTCTATGGAGCAAGTCCGATGCAACAGAAGGTGGAGCAGGTCAAAAAAGTCGATCCTGAAGTCGCGAAAACGATGGAAGCATCTCCGATGGATGAAGTGACAAAGGTGATTGAAAGCACCAATATTCCATTGGTTTTAGGCGGATTTTTGTTCTATTTCTTATTTGGTTATTTGCTGTATAGTTCTCTTTTTGCGGCCATTGGTAGTGCCGTGGAGAGTACTGCTGAAGCTCAGCAGTTTACTTTTATTGTGATGCTACCTATTATTTTGGCTTTCATTATGGCACAATTTACGATGCAAGATCCAGACAGCACGATGGCTTTTTGGGCTTCGATGATTCCATTTACTTCCCCCATCAACATGATGGTTCGCTTGCCTTATGGTGTACCTACGTGGGAATTAGCTACCTCTATGATTCTTCTGGTACTAGGTTTCTTGTGCTGCAGTTGGATTTCAGCCCGTATTTACCGCGTAGGAATCTTGATGTATGGAAAGAAAATTACGTTGAAAGAGATGGCTAAATGGATGTTCTATAAAGGGTAATTATATAGTTAGCCAAACATCTAATTTTTCTGGTTTGAACCCAGCGAAGCATCTGTCATTTTGGACTAATATAGGTCGCTTAATGGCAGATGTTTTTTCTTGTAGGTAAGTGAATACATCTAAGTTTGCTTTTTCTGTATCACTCAGTTGACGATACGTGCTTCCTTGTTTGTTTAGGACGATTTCTTCACCTAATTGATTGATAAAAATGCGCAATAGATCTGCACTGATGCCTTTTTTCTTGTAATCGTGGAACTCAAAAGGAATCCCTTTTTCGTTCAAATAGTCAAAGGCCTTTTTCATCGTATTGCAGGCAGGAATTCCGTAAATTGTAAGCATATTATGGATTTTGGTGGTATTTTTGTAGACTAAGACAAATTTAATACAAAACATCTTATGGAGTATAGAATTGAAAAAGATACAATGGGTAAGGTGCAAGTGCCTGCTCATGTTTATTGGGGTGCTCAAACGCAACGTTCGATCGAGAACTTTCCCATTGCTCAAGATATTAACAAGATGCCGAAGGAAATCATTCGGGCCTTCGCTTATTTAAAGAAGGCAGCGGCGATTACGAATTTTGAGGCAGGTGTCTTAGATGAGGCTAAAAAGAACTTAATAGGTCAGGTTTGTGATGAAATTTTAGGTGGACAATGGGCAGACCAATTTCCTTTAGTGGTTTGGCAAACTGGTTCAGGAACTCAATCTAATATGAATTGCAATGAGGTGATTGCCTATCGCGCTCACGTGCTGCAAGGCGGAAATTTACTGGATGAGCAAAAATTTGTGCATCCGAATGATGATGTAAATAAGTCTCAATCATCGAACGATACGTTTCCCACGGCTATGCACATAGCTGCATATCAGTCGCTGATGGAAGTTACCATTCCTGGTATTACTAAATTGAGAGATACGTTAGCGGCGAAGGCTAAAGCATTTAAAAATGTTGTTAAAATCGGTCGCACGCACTTTATGGATGCGACTCCTTTGACATTAGGACAAGAATTTTCTGGTTATGTATCTCAGTTAGATCACGGTTTACGAGCAATCAATAATAGTTTGGCGCATCTTTCTGAACTTGCTTTAGGAGGGACGGCCGTAGGAACGGGTATCAATACGCCTAAAGGGTATTCTGAAAATGTAGCAAAGCATATTGCTACATTGACTGGATTGCCGTTTGTGACGGCAGAAAATAAGTTTGAAGCTCTAGCGGCACACGATGCTATCGTAGAAGCTCACGGAGCTTTAAAAACAGTGGCTGTAAGCTTAATGAAGATAGGAAATGATGTACGTATGCTTTCTTCCGGTCCTCGTTCTGGCATTGGAGAGATTCATATTCCAGATAATGAGCCCGGATCTTCGATCATGCCTGGTAAAGTTAATCCGACGCAATGTGAGGCAATGACCATGGTCGCAGCACAAGTAATGGGCAATGACGTAGCCATCGGAATTGGTGGGTCAAATGGCCATTTCGAGCTAAATGTATTTAAGCCTGTGATGATTTATAACTTCTTGCATTCTGCTCGTTTAATAGGAGATGTATGTGTAGCATTTAATGATAAGTGCGCGGTGGGCATCGAGCCTTTGCACGATAACATTGCTAAGCATGTAAATAACTCACTTATGCTTGTTACAGCCTTAAATACCAAAATCGGTTACTATAAAGCAGCCGAAATAGCACAAACCGCACACAAAAATGGCTCTACGTTGAAAGAAACAGCGATTTCTTTAGGTTATGTAACAGCGGAAGAGTTTGATGCTTGGGTAAAGCCTGAGAATATGGTAGGCGATATCAATCTATAAGGAGACGAAAAATACGCGATTCTCGTCGCGAATAAATAAAAAAGGCTCATACGTTAAGTATGAGCCTTTTTTCGTAGTATTATATATCGTTTATGCCATCTCTCTCAATTCGAGGCTATAAAACTCATTAGGGAAGGGAAAGCTAGCTGCAATTTCTTCGGCCACCTCTAGGCTCGGTAAAATCAGAGTGACGATCTGGGAAATTTCTCCACCATCAATTTGCTGAATTAGTCGATGGTCTAATTTTCCACTCAGATTTAATGCTTTTAATTCGCCTGAAAATTTTTGAAAAAGCATGTCAGAATAGGTCGATTTTAAGCCCTTTAACCAGTTGCGAATTTGGTCTAATTCCGCCTCTGATGCTAAGCTAGATTCGCCAGAAATTCCTGCCACTGGACCTCGAATAATGAACACAAATCGCTTCATTTTAAATTGTATTATTTTTATAAATTAGAATTCAGACTGGAATTTATCGAAAGGATTTTCTTTCGGTATTTTAGGAGTCGGATCCGATTTTTCTTTAGGTATTGCCTTCGGTTTAGGTAGAAAAGGGGAGAGCCATTCGTCTAATTGACGCAGAGCATCCTTCTCTAATTGATAGTAAATGAAGACGCCATTTCTACGCGTACTTACTAAACCCGCATCTTTTAAAACGGACAAATGCCTGGAAATAGTAGGGGCGGCGTAGTCAAATTGATCAAATATAGCCGTAGCCGGAAGCTCTCCTTCCTTTAATAGTTCGATGATTTTCCGTCTGGATTCATCCCCTAAAGCTTTTGCTATGTTCTCGACAGCCATGCTATTGTTTGATATTTAGCTAAGTTAATATATTGAATGGATATCTCCAAATCAGGTTATTGATAAGTTATATAGCAGCAGAGCTAATTAATTAGCAATATAGACAAGTATTATTTAGCAATTATGACAATTAGTGATATTATATATAGCGTTATTGCTAAATATAATATTAATGAGGGAAGCGATGGTAAATGGTAAATGGTGAATGGACATACTCCTTCGGACTCATTCCCTCTGGACTGTCTACTAACCACTGTCCACTGACCACTGTCTACTGAGTTACATACACCCTCTTAACGCGTTCGCTGATATTTGTCATCAGTTCGTAAGGGATGGTTTCAGCTTGTTTAGCTAAATCGTATAATTGTATTTTTCCGCCAAAGGCGATGGCGATGTCGCCTAGAGAAATGTCTGGAAATTCACTGATATCAACCATGCACATATCCATGCAAATGGTGCCTACCGTGGGACATAAATGACCTTTGATTTCGAAGCTTCCTTTGCCCATTCCAAGGGCTCTAGAATAGCCGTCTGCATAGCCAATGGCGAGTGTTGCAATTCGGCCAGATTGAGCAAGTTTTCCTTTTCTTCCATAGCCAATTGTTACCTCTGCGGCTATGTTTTTGATCTGGGAAATGGAGGTTTTTAGAGTTAAAACGTTTTCAATCTTATTTTTTACGTTGGGATTACCGGTAATTCCGTATAAACTGATGCCTAAACGCACCATATCTAGACGTGCTGAAGGGTAATTTTGGATCGCTGCGGAGTTTGCAATATGTTTAATGGTTTGATAGCCTAAGCTGTCTTCAATTTGATTCGCAGCTTCATTGAATAGTTGTATTTGTTCTTCAGTAAATAAGGCATGTTGTGGGCTATCTGCAGCGGCTAAATGACTCAAAATGCTTGCTACCCATAAATGAGGCATTTGAGCCAAATTCTCAGCTAATTCAGGGATTTCTGAGGGTTCAAATCCTAATCTTTTCATCCCCGTATCTAATTTGATATGGATTTTGATGTTTTTGCTTTGTTGGGTTCCGTATTCATCGATCGCTTTTAGCAGTTCAAAGCTGTAAATCTCCGGTTCTAATCCATTTTCTGTTAGCTTATCAAATTCTTCGATGTTAGGATTCATGACCATAATAGGGACGTAAATGCCGTGTTTCCGTAAGTATACGCCTTCATCTGTGTAGGCTACGGTAAGGTAATCAACACCACTATTTTGCAATAGCGTAGCTATTTCAATGGATCCTGTACCATAAGCAAAAGCTTTGACCATGACCATCAATTTTGTTTTGGGGCCGATTTCCTTTTTAAAGTAGGCTAAATTGTGCTGAATAGCATCTAAATTAACTTCTAATTGCGTTCTATGGGTCTTATTTTCTAGGGTGTGGACTAGTTTCTCAAAATTGTATTTTCGAGCTCCTTTAAGTAAAATTTGACTATTGCTTATGGAATTTAAAAGTCCAGATGCAATCAAATCTTCGGTGCTATGGAAGACATCTATTTGGTCAAATGCGATTTTGTTTCGGATGATTTGTTCTCCTATTCCAATGATTCGATCAATTTTTTGATGATGAATTAAGGCAGCAATTGTGGAATATAAATCCTTTTCTGCTAATCCCGTTTCTAAGAAATCACTCAATATCAGAACGCTTTTCTTTTGTCCTTTTTTCTGTAAAAGAGGTAAAGCTAGACGTAGGCCATCTAAATCATTGTTGTAAGAATCGTCAATCAGGTTATTTCCACGCAATCCTTCTTTCATTTCAAGGCGCATGGATACTGGCTTGAGTACTTTAGTCTTAACTCCTAATTCATCTCGGCTAAGCCCTAATAGGGAGGCCATAATGATGCAATTCGTAGCGTTTTCTAGGGATGCTTCATCGGTAAAATCGAGTTGACTATCGATAAATGCTTCGCTTTGAGCTGCTTTAATTACTTTTATTTGTGAGGAATTACCTTTTGTTTGCCAAAAAGTAAACAATCCTTTCTCTGGACTAATCGTATTCCAACCGAATAATTCGCAAGAGGAATTGATCTCCTGCATTATCCGTTGAATGGGGTCATTTTGTAGGTCTTTGACACGATAAACGAGTTTTTTGGCCTTTTTGAAAAGAATTAATTTTTCTCTAAGCTTTTCCTCGTCTGAGCTAAAATTAGAGCCATGGGCCTCTCCAAAATGCGTAAAAATTCCATAATCGGGTTGAAGCATTGCTTCAATTTTTTCCATCTCTCCCTTTTGTGAAATACCCGCCTCAAAAATCCCCAAATTGTGTTTCTCCTGCATGCCCCATAAAGAAAGCGGAACACCGATTTGCGAATTATAACTTTTCGGACTTTTCACAACGGAAAAATTTCCATTACACAGGATAGCTAGCCATTCTTTACAGATGGTTTTGCCATTGGATCCGGTAATAGCGATTACAGGGAAATGGAATTGTTCCCGGTGGTTTTGGGCGATTGATTGTAGGGTAGCGATACTGTTTTCGACCACATAAATATTAGTCTGCTCCCAACTGACTGCTTTTTCAGCTAACATTCCGTGCCAAGCTGATTCTTCGACGATAAATTCCCTAACGCCTTTAGCATACAAAGATTCCACATATTGATGGCCATCGTGGTTCAGTCCATTCACCGCAAAAAAGGCCGTTTTAGACGGCTCATAAATTTGACGACTATCTAAACTAAGGTAGCTTGAACGGAGATGGGTTGGTTTTTTATGTTGAATCATGGAGGCAATCTGTGTCAAAAGACTAAAATACAAAAAGGCGAGGAAACATTCCTCGCCTTCGGCAATTTTATCTAAATTTTGGTTCCTAAGCCTCTAAAGCCGCAACCCCTGGTAAAGTTTTACCTTCCATATATTCTAATAAAGCGCCACCACCCGTAGAGACGTAGCTTACGCGATCACCATATCCTGCATTATTCACAGCAGATGCAGAATCTCCACCTCCAATTAAGGAGAAAGCGCCATTTTCTTCTGTTGCTTTTACCACAGCATCAGCTATAGTATTCGTGCCGATGGCGAAGTTAGGGAATTCGAAAACGCCCATTGGTCCGTTCCAAAGGATTGTTTTTGATTTTGCAATTGTCTCTTCGAACAAGGCGATGGATTTAGGTCCGATGTCTAGTCCTTCCCAACCATCTGGAATCTCACCGCGCTCTACCGTTTGACGGTTAGCATTATTATTGAAATCATCCGCACAAACATTGTCTAAAGGCATGATTAAGTTCACGCCTTTGGCCTTCGCTTTTTCGATTAACTCCTTCGCTAAAGCAACTTTATCTGGCTCACAGATAGAATTGCCTATCTTACCACCTTCAGCAAGAGAGAAGGTATATGTCATTCCACCACCGATGATTAAATTATCTACTTTGTCTAAAAGACGCTCAATAATTAAGATTTTATCCGAGATTTTCGATCCACCCATGATCGCCGTAAACGGACGTTCGGAGTATTCAAGAATCTTTTGTGCGTTATCTAATTCCGCTTGCATCACATAGCCACTCACTTTATCCGTGAAAAATTGTCCAATCACCGCTGTAGAAGCGTGTGCACGGTGTGCAGTCCCGAAGGCATCATTTACCCAAACATTGCCTAAACAGGCTAATTTTTTGGCAAAATCAACATCCCCTTTTTCTTCTTCTTTATAAAAACGAAGGTTTTCTAAAAGCAAGATTTCCCCCGCTTGTAAACCGTTCGCTATTTCGACTGCTTCATCTGAGATGCAATCTGATACAAACTTCACTTTTACGCCAAAAACCAATGATAAGGGAGTAACTAAATGCTGTAATGAATATTTTTCAGTAGGACCATCTTTAGGGCGACCTAGGTGAGACATTAATACAACCGATCCACCGTCTTTCAATATCTTTTGAATCGTAGGAATCGTCGCCTTAATTCGGGTATCATCTGTAATTTCGAAACGTTCATTTAACGGAACATTGAAATCAACACGTACTAGCGCTTTTTTACCAGCAAAATTGAAATTAGCAACAGTTTGCATATTTTTGTTTTGATTTATGAATAAAATGATAATCCCCTAAAAAGGTAAACAAAGATAAACAATATTGCGCAATGAGCGAAAAAAGCGAAATAGAATTGTCTGCTACCTATTATTGGGATCATTTTAGCTATATTCTTCGCTACCTAGATCGGCATTATTTGCCCCTTTTACAGGAATCGGAAATAGTATTTTTACAAGATTTTTCTGACTTATCTTTTGCTGCGCAATGCCTATATTTGCGCTTAGCCTCCCGTCGGTCGTCTTTTTTTCGAGTGGAGAAATTAAGCTATCCGGAGATAGGGGATGTAGCACGACCGCTACAAGTTTTGCGCTCCGCTGGTTTTTTAATGGATATTTCTGAAGGAGTCGAATCGATTTTTACGAAGCAGGAATGTGTTGTTTTGGCCAAAAAACAAGGAATCAAAGTGCCTAGCTCCGCTTCCAAAGACGAAGTGGCAGCCTTGGTTTCCTCGGTTGATTTAATCGCTGAATTTTCTGCTGGAGTAGTCGCGCCTTTGCGATTAGAGGTTTTCACTTTTATTCAATTCTTGTTTTTCGGCACACGGTCCCGCGATTTAACCGATTTTGTGGTACGAGATCTGGGTCATCGTGCCTTCGTGGAGGTGCAGGAGGACGATTTAAAGCCTTATTTCCAAACGCGGGAAGAGGCGGAACAAAAGTGGTCCATCTCCATGTGGCGGGAGTGGTTTTATAACACGACAGTAAGTGTGGATGAAATCTTGGCTTCTTGGCGTGTACATATATTACCTTTATCGACGTCCCTTTTAGACCCATCGATTCGGTCTTTTGAGTCCGCCTGTTTTTCGTTAGGGCGCTCTTTAGAGCGAAATAAAGCCTATTTAGAAGCCTTGGAAGTATATGAGGTTTCAATGTCTGGTGCCTCTTTAGAGCGCCGCGTTCGGATTTTGCAGAAACTAGGTGAATTGGAAGAAGCAGTGGCTTGGGCTCGAGTGGGATTAGAAATCTGTGTTTCGCCCACGGAGATTCATTTTTTCGAAGATTTTTTAGCCAAACAAGCCTCCAAAAAATCCATCAAACAAGTCACTTCTTCGCTTAAGCAAGCTGAAATTATTGAAATATCACCCGAGTATATCGGTCAAGTCGAAGCGGGTGTGGCGGCATATTTTGAATCACAAGGTTATTATGCTGCCTTTACGGAGAACCAGATTTGGCGCAATTTTCTAGGTTTATTCGCTTGGGATTTGATTTTTACGGATCGTAAGGATGGTTTTCATCACCCTTTTCAATGGGCCCCTAGTCATTACGCAAAGGAAAGTTTTGCAGGGGAATTACCCTTGCATTTACTTTCGGACCGTGTTGCTTTGTTAGACGTTTTACGTTCGCGTGCCTCGGAAAACCAAGGTTCTATGAATCCTTTGGTGGATTGGTATTCGCTGGATTTTGAGTTGATGGAAAGGTTTCTGACTGCATTACCCACGGAAGGTTTGGCGGCCATTTCCCAGTATATGTGGACTCATTTAGGTACGCATGTAAAAGGTTTTCCGGATTTATTTATCCAAAGAGGAGATGAATATGCCTTCGTGGAAGTTAAATCCCCGAATGATCACTTGTCGGCTATTCAGCACTTTTGGCATGATTTTTTAAGGAAGAATGGGGTGGTGGTGAGGTTGGTGCGATTGAAATATTTTAGTCCGGAGGGAGGGAGTCCGGAGGTAGAATAGCAAAGTTCAAAGATCAGAGTAGGAATCGCCGGTGGCGATGGTTTAGTGGTTGCCTCCTTACCTACGGACTCATTTCCCCCGGACTGACTACCGTTTACTGACTAAGCGACATAGTCGCGACTAAGACGAAGTCGACTAAGCAGCGAAGCTGCGACTTTTTTAACAGAATTTATTTGGGCTCTGCCCAAATAAATTCTGTTAAAAACTTGACATCACCTAAAAAATACGATACGTTTATAATGAATCTAAAACGTTCTTTTTTCTGTCAGCTTTGCTAAGATTCCCAAAGCGTTTTTCACCATTAAATTTTAAGCTTATGAAAGTGCAAGTTCACGCGATCCACTTTACTGCGGACCGCAAATTGGTAGAAAGCATTCAAGAAAAGTTAAACAAATTAGACACTTTTTATGACCGAATAACCGGAGGTGAGGTGTTTCTTAAAGTTTCGACAAGTTTAGGAAAGGTAAAAGAGAAAATGTTAGAAATTAAGATCACGGTACCTGGTGCGGTGTTATTTGTGAAAGAAACAGCAAAATCATTTGAAGAAGCATTAGACTTAGCGCTACATGCGATTGCAGAACAGATTAAACGATTTAAATCAAAAACTAATGCCGTGAAGGCGCTTCGAGCCGAAGATCTGGCTAGCGAGGAAATGTAGAAAAAAAATATTGTTAACCAAAAGAGGCGACCGAAGGTCGCCTCTTTTTATATCAGTGTAAGTATAATTAAATCCCGAAAGCAGTTTTCACTGTATCTACGTAGTCTAATTTCTCCCAAGTGAATAATTCCACTTCTTTACTTACTATTTGGCCATTAGGACCTGTGAATTTCTTTGTAACGATTTCGTTCTTACGACCCATGTGACCATAAGCTGCTGTCTCAGAATAGATCGGGTTACGCAATTTCAAACGTTGTTCGATGAAATAAGGACGCATATCGAAGATCGCTTCTACTTTACGTGCGATTTCTCCGTCTGTCATATCCACTTTCGCTGTTCCGTAGGTATCGATGAATAAACCGCAAGGTTTTGCTACACCGATCGCGTAAGAAACTTGAACTAATACTTGGTCACATAATCCAGCAGCTACTAAGTTTTTCGCGATATGACGTGTTGCATAGGCAGCTGAACGGTCTACTTTGGAAGGATCCTTACCTGAGAATGCACCACCACCGTGAGCACCTTTACCACCGTAGGTATCTACGATAATCTTGCGGCCAGTTAAACCGGTATCTCCGTGTGGACCACCGATCACGAATTTACCTGTAGGGTTGATGTGGTAAGTGATGGCATCGTTGAATAAAGCTTGCAATTCAGGCTTTAATTTAGCCTTAACGCGAGGGATAACGATCTCAATGATGTCCTTGTTGATTTTTGCTAGCATCTCTGCTTCTGGCGCGAAATCATCGTGCTGCGTCGAAACAACGATCGTGTCGATGCGTTGTGGCACGTGGTTGTCACTGTATTCGATCGTCACCTGAGATTTTGCGTCAGGACGAAGGTACCCGATTAACGATGGTTCGTTGTTACGGATAGCTGAAAGTTCTTGTAAGATTTTGTGGGCTAAGTCTAAGGCCAAAGGCATGTAGTTGTCAGTCTCTTTCGTAGCGAAACCGAACATCATTCCTTGGTCACCTGCACCTTGCTCCTCCGGGTTCTTGCGATCCACTCCTTGGTTAATGTCAGCAGATTGCTCGTGAATCGCAGATAAAATACCACAAGAGTTCGCCTCAAACATGTATTCTGATTTTGTATAACCAATCTTGCGAATTACTTCACGTGTGATGGCTTGTACATCTAAATAGGTCGTTGTATTTACTTCGCCAGCTAAAATTACTTGACCAGTAGTTACAAGCGTTTCGCATGCCACTTTAGAGGTGGGGTCAAAAGCCATGAAATGGTCAATTAACGCATCAGAAATTTGATCAGCTACTTTATCAGGGTGTCCTTCAGAAACCGACTCAGAGGTAAATAGATAAGCCATGGGCGAATTTTTAGTTTAAAGAATTGCAAATTTACTCAAATAGTAGGAACCAAAAAATTCAACTTAGTTAATTTTTGACCGGTAAATAGTTTTTAATGCGGCTCTAACGAAAGGAAAAGTGGGTACAGACCACATTAATCGAAGGTCTTCCTTCCAGGTGGTTTCTTCTTGTAGAAATTTTAATAGTAAGGCTGGTTTATTTTTATAAAATAGGCATTCGAATACTTTAGAGCCTGCTATTTTTTGATCAATCAATACGTGCAAGAAGACTTCATCTAACCAAATTTTCCAAGGGCGATGTGGAATAATGAGCTGTGATGAGGGACCTTTTTCGAGGGCTGCTACTAAGTCTTGGCAGAATTTTTGAGTACGGTGAAAACTGTATCCTGTTGTGGATTTTACAAAGCCGCCACTGGTTCCAATTTTTAACAGTTTTTGATACAGATTCTCCACCGCGTTCGGATTATTGCGCATCGGAATTACCCCGCTTTCCTCCTCTTTTATCAGGTAATCATCTCCTGTTAGTCCATAATAGGCAAATAAATACGATTTTATCTTATCCCGGTAGAATTCGGGTTCGCGTAATGTTCCAGAGAAAAAGGTATATTCGAAAAGTGCCTTTCGAGGACTGGTGGGTAAGACATACATAAATTCACACTCGGTGCCAAATGCCACGCGAAAGTCAAATAGATGTGCTGCGTCTACCTCGAAGTTATTGAAGTTACATTCCACCTCCCAGCCTAAAAAATGTTGTTTGAGATGTTTAGGGTAAGCATTATCGCAAGGGAAGGGGCTAAAGCTATCGAAGATTTTTTCCGAGGCATAGTATTCGCCTTCCGATGTTTGGACTATAGTACCTAGGCCTTGAAAGCCTATAGAATTGATTTCAGCCGCTAAGAAATGAATGTTCGGGTGTTTGCTTAATTCCGCTTCGATATGCGAAAACCAGGCGATACTATTGATTTTATGATATTTAAAAGGTTCAATAGTTAACTGAATCGATGAGGGTCGGGAACTATGAAAATAGAGTGAATCCCAGGATTTCTCTGCTAGAAAATCGAATTCGCCTTGTTCTGCACTCCAATAGCAAAAGGTTTGTTCGTGGCGAATACCGCGGTCGATGATCAAAATACGCCGCGAACTAAGACTACTTTTAGATAAATAATAGGCCAAAGATAAACCTGCCATTCCCCCGCCCGCTAGGATGTAATCGTATGCGCGATCGGTGGTTTGGGCTAAATTCATAAATTAAATATGCTTTTCCGCGTGGTAACTTGAACGCACTAGGGCTCCAGATTCCACATAGGCAAGCCCACGTTTTAAACCTTCCTCCTTGTACATCGCAAACGTATCTGGATGAATCCATTCGATCACTTCGTGGTGCATCTTCGTAGGCTGCAAGTATTGCCCTAAAGTCAATACATCTAATCCATTTTCAATTAGGTCGTCCATTGCTTTTAATACTTCATCCTGCGTCTCGCCTAAACCCAACATAATCCCAGATTTATTGCGTTTCCCAAACTCTTTCGTCCGTTTAATTTGCTCCAAACTCCGTGCATATTTTGCTTGAGGGCGAACATAGCGATATAAACGTTCGACTGTTTCCATGTTATGCGAAACGACTTCTTGGCCACCCTCAATCATTCGAATCAAAGCATCCCAATTATTTTTTACGTCAGGAATCAAGGTTTCGATGGTTGTTAAGGGGGTGGTTTCTTTTACCGCGCGAACGGTTTGGTACCAAATTTCCGCACCTCTATCTTTTAATTCATCGCGATTCACCGAGGTGATTACCGCATGTTTTACTTTCATCAGTTGAATCGCTTCTGCTACGCGGCGCGGCTCGTCTTCGTCGTATTCAGCAGGACGTCCTGTGGCTACGGCACAAAAAGTGCAAGAACGTGTGCATACATTCCCTAAAATCATGAATGTGGCTGTCCCTTCTCCCCAGCATTCCCCCATATTGGGGCAATTGCCAGATTGACAAATCGTGTGTAACTTATATTCGTCTACGATTTTGCGGACGTTCGTATATTTCTCGCCAATCGGTAATTTAACGCGTAACCAATCTGGTTTGCGGGAATTAGCGGCAGGACTTACTTGAGGTAATTCAATCATATTTTTTTATTTACTTTTTCCAAAGAAAAAGGTCACATAACCTGTCGTATAAACAGATCTAGGGTTTGTTAAGTTTAAAATCTCTACTGGTTGGCTAAAATAATCCACAATGAAACCTGTTTCGATGGCCAAGTAGTTTTGCTTTAGTGTTTCAAATTTAAACTCTAAAGCGGTTTTTACATGCCATCCAGGGATAAATTTGGCTTCAGATAAACCAGAAAAGAAACTGCCTTCTCCGCTGACAATAGATTTAGTATAGCTATTATCCAAAGCTTTCGCCATCGGAACACTCGTAGAAATGGACTTTCCAGCTTCTGTGTAAACGATGTCCACATAATAGGGCTTTTGAATTCCGATGGTAGGACCTGTCGCAATTCGGCCATTCAAACTTGTACCACCTTCACTCGCCTGTTTTAATAAGACCCATTGGCGGCCGTATTCAGGTCTAAAATTGAGTAGATAATTCAATTTTCCTTCAACGTAAGTTCTCCCATTATAGGAAAAGGGAGAATTAAATTCACGGTAATCTTTTGTATTCGATAGATCCACGTTTACGAAGGAGTGATTTGGCAGGGTTTTAATGAAACTAAATCCGCCCAAAATGCCGGAATTGGTATTCATATTCACCCCGATTCCCCAAGACGAAGAGGACGCACTATTTTCCTTTTTCTGGGGTGCTGCTGATTTTCTTTGGCCCATCATACAAAACGGAACCACTAAAATCACCCAAAATAAAAAAAATCTAGACATGGATAAAAGGTTTGATTTCTTCAACTGAAATATCCCAATGAGTGGCAGAATAGGGGCATGTACCCTTATCAATTACCAGTACTTGTGGGGACTGATGTTCTATGTCGAATTGACTAGCTATTTGGCCTGAAATGGGTCTGTAGGCAATTAAATCCAAATAATAGGCTGGTGTAGCATCCGAATCCCAAGCTCTTTCAAAACGATTTAAGGCCGTAGAAGAGATGGAGCAACGCGTACTATGTTTGAAAATGACCACCGGTTTTTCTTGCGAAATATTCACAATTTCTGCCAGTTGTTTCTCATCAGTCAAGGGTATCCAATTCATATTCACCTGCCTTTTTCGTAATTTTATCAATTCAACATCAAATTTAGTAAAAAATGAGGGTTTGCCTCTATTCTTTTGTCTTGTTTTTATATCGAGGGCTCATTCGTTTAGCTGCTTTGTTTCAAGTGAAAGCAAAGTTGATGAATGAGGGTCAAATACACGTTTGGCGAGGACTAGATAAGCATTTCAAATCAAATACTAAACCTGTAGCTTGGTTTCATACCGCATCGATGGGAGAATTTGAGCAAGGTAGACCCATCATTGAGTCATTTAAAAAGGAAAATCCATCCCATTTTGTGTTAGTTACTTTCTTCTCACCGTCAGGTTATGAGGTTCGAAAGAATTATGCTGGAGCTGATTATGTGAGTTATTTGCCTTTGGACGGTTATTTCAATAGTGCTCGTTTTCTAGATCTTGTTAAGCCTACGATGGCGGTATTTGTGAAGTATGAATTTTGGCATTATTATTTAACTGGTTTAAAAAAGCGATCGGTTCCGACCATTTTAGTTTCCGCGATATTTAGTCCCAAACAAGTATTTTTCAAATGGTATGGCGGATTTTTTCTTCAATTATTAACTTGTTTTGATCATTTATTTGTGCAAGATCAGGCTTCAGCAGATTTGCTTCAGAAATCGAATGTGACGGTGGCCGGTGATACGCGATTTGATCGTGTGTTAGACAACTTGCGAAATCCTGTTTCATGGAATTTAATGACAGAATTCATTGCTAACTCCGAGTTTATGGTAGTTGGATCTGCTTGGCAAGCTGATATGGACTGTTTAATCCCAATAATTAATTCAAAGAAATATCCCTTTAAGTGGGTGATAGCACCCCATGAAATTCATGCGGTAGAGTTAAAATCTTGGGAGGAACAGATTGATTTGAACGTGATGTATTCGTTAGGGCCTGCGGTAGAAAATGCGGAGGTTCTTTTTGTAAATGAAGTAGGTCGTTTAGCAAATTTATATAAGGGCGCCTCCTTTGCCTACATTGGTGGAGCTTTTGGCGATGGTTTACATAATACTTTGGAGGCAGCCGTATTTGGTCCCGCGGTGTTTTTTGGCAATAAAAACTACCTAAAATTCCGAGAGGCCAGAGAGCTCATTGAATTAGGTATTGCCTTTCCTATCGCTAGTTCACAGGAATTAGATCAGTCGATGCGCGTGATTTATGAGGATGACCAAGTATTCGTGAATAAGCAAGTTCAATCTCGCGCCTTTGTACAATTGCAAGCGGGAGCGACAGAAAGAATCATGGAATTTGTGCGTAATTTAGCAAGTAATGGAAGGAAATAAGGGCTTAGTTATGCGTTCAACCGGTTCTTGGTACGAAATTCGTTCCGAGTCAGGAAAGGTGTTTAAAGGTCGTTTGAAAGGAAAATTCAAATTGAAAGGTCCGAAGACATCTAATCCAGTAACCGTAGGTGATCGTGTTATTTATGCCATGGAGGACGAGGCGAATGAAACAGTGGTGATCGAGGAGATTATTCCGCGCACGAATTATATCATACGCAAATCAGTCCATAAAACAGGTCAAGGTCAGTTGATGGCAGCGAATGTGGATCAAGGCATTTTCGTGATGACTTTAAAATCCCCTAAAACTTCTTTGGGCTTTTTAGATCGCTTTTTAGTGACGGCCGAAGCATTTCGTATTCCCGTGACCATTGTTTTCAATAAGATGGACTTATTGAATGAGGAGGAGGAGGACCAAATATTCGGTTACGCAGCTCTCTATCAAGAATTAGGTTATGGCATATTATTTACCTCCATTCCACGTAGTCAAGGCGTAGACGAGTTTAGAGCCATGTTTGCTGGAAAGGTTTCGCTTTTGGCCGGTCATTCAGGCGTAGGGAAATCCAGTCTATTGAATTTGGTTTCGCCTCATTTGAACATTAGAACAAAAGAAATATCTGATTTTGCCCAAAAAGGGGTGCATACCACCACCTATTCCACGATGTGGGAATTAGGACCTGAAACCTATTTAATCGATAGTCCAGGGATCAACGAATTAGGGGTGATGGAAATCGAAAAAGAGGAATTATCCCATTATTTTCCCGAAATGCGTGCCTTAATCGGCGAATGTAAATTCAATAATTGCCTACATATTTCGGAGCCATCCTGTGCAGTTTTAAAAGCATTTGAGGCAGGCGAAATTGCGCATAGTCGCTATTTAAGTTATTTGAGTATCTTTGAAAATAACGATAACCGTCGCTAAACCTATGAAACAATCTTATTTATGGGGCATCGATTTAGGTGGAACTAAGATCGAATGCGCTGTTTTAGCTGCTGATGACCTAACTCACATCATTGCGCGTGAGCGCATTGACACAGAGGCCTCTAAGGGCTACGAACATATTATTTCGCAAGTCGCTCGCTTAGTTTCGCAAGTGTCTGATCAGATTGGCGTTTCGCCCACACATGTTGGTTTTGCCACCCCAGGTGTCTTGAATCCAGCCACCCAAACCATGAAAAACTGCAATACGACCTCGATGAACGGTCGGCCTATGGCAGCGGATTTAGCAAAAGCTATTGGTGCAGAGGTGCGCTTAGCAAATGATGCTAATTGCTTTGCTTTGGCAGAAACTCATTTAGGTGCAGTTAAAGATATCAACCCGAATGCGGAGGTCGTTTTTGGGATCATTATGGGTACTGGCGTGGGTGGCGGTTTAGTCGTTCACGGTCAGGTGATTAACGGATTACACGGAATTGGTGGAGAATGGGGCCATAATATCTTAGAGGAAGACGGAACGCCTTGTTATTGTGGAAAGTCGGGATGTGTGGAACACGTGATTTCGGGTCCAGCTTTAGAGGGTTTTTATTTGTCCCAAAGTGGTCAAAAACTCAGAATGCCACAAATACTACAAGCTCACCTAGCTGGAACAGATGCCCATGCTTCTGCCACTATTGAGCGAATGTTAGAGAACTTCGGTAGAGCCGTTTCTACTTTAATTAATGTTTTAGATCCACAGGTCATCGTCATCGGCGGTGGCGTGGGCAATATCGATTTACTTTATACCGAAGGAATCGAACGCATCAAGAAATACATCTTTAATTCAAGAGAGGTCCTAACTCCGATTGTGAAGCCTAAATTGGGGGATTCGGCAGGGGTTTTTGGGGCTGCGTTGCTTTTCGCTGCTTCGCAGCGATAGTCGTCCTGGGGACTTAGTCGCCACTAAGTGGCTTAGTCGTCCTGCCGACCTATTGACTAAGACGAAGTTGACTAAGCAGCTTGCTGCGACTAAGGCGCAAAGCGCCGACTAAGAAGAAGTGGTTTTTAAAAGTATAAGTTTTGCTTTGCAAAATTTATACTTTTAAAAACCACTTCTTCTTCCAGAAAACCCAACACACCCCCCAACATACCATCACAAACGCAATCGCATAGGCTAGTGAGCCGTTGTATTTGCCAAAAATAGGCTCGAATAGGTGCCAGTATAGCCAATCGCTGGCTGACATATCTTGTATTTGGAATTTACCTAATTGAATAGCAATGATCTCTGATATACCATAAGCAAGGATGGAATTCGTTCCCAAAACAAGGAAGAAGGTATTGCCAAAATGCCCTTCTTTGGTCTCAATCCACCAGTTTAATAAGCCAATTAAAATGAAGTCAATTCCTGCGCAAAGCAGCACGAATGAGCTGGTCCATAATTTTTTGTTAACTGGAAAAGCTTGATCCCAAATGAGTGCAATGATAATCAAGGCACTTCCCCAGCCTAGTAGACAGAGTAGTGCTGACTTATTTTCTTTGGCCTGATTCTCTAAATACAAACTGACTTGATAGCCAAAAAGACAGGTAGAAATGGCTGGTAAGGTGCTTAAAAATCCCTCTGGATCAAAGGCGATCCGGATACCATTCACAACATTTCCATGGTGTAAATGCGCTTCTCCGAATAAAAAGAGGTCTAATTTTCGTACCGCATTCGTGCTGATATCCATCCAGGATCCAGCATCTCCAAAAGCATATAAAATCCCCCAAAATGACAGTAAAATTCCAGCATTGATCCAGGTGAGCCATTTTTTAGGAACTTGTAATGTGATAAAAGCAACGGCACAATAGGATAAAGCTATTCTAGGTAATACGTTTAGAAAACGTAACTTTTCGAACGAAAAATCTATGAATGGGAAATAGAAAACAAAGTAGTTGATCAAGAAAAGATATAATGTCCGCTTTAAGATCTTGTTGCGAACAGAGGGGGTTAATTCGTAATTAAAAGCCTTGAATGAAAAGCGCATCGCCACGCCCACCATGAACAAAAAACTAGGGAAAACGAGGTCTGTAGGCGTAAATCCATTCCAGTTAGCATGCATTAAAGGGCCATAAGTAAAATCCCCATTTCCACTATTGTTTACTAGGATCATTCCTGCTAAAGTAATTCCTCTTAGGATATCGAGAGATAGAAATCGAGTTTTCATAGTAATAGGACAGATTTGGTGATGGAGGTTGATTCCGTGGTAAATCTAAAATAATATTTTCCAGAAACGAAGGGTCCTAAATAAATTGTTGATTCTGATTGATTTAATCTGAAAGTATGAACCACAGCTCCTGCACTATTTAGTAATTCCACCTCTGCTACAGAATAGGGCATTGATATATGAATGGCAGATCCTAGACTAACTGGATTAGGGTAAATGAGGAGTTTGGACGCATCTGGCTCATTTTCTAAAATGAGTTCCATGGCAGCTATAGCTTTGTCATAATTAGGTATCCCAAAGCCTAAAAGCATATCCGTTTTCGCAAATTGAGTCCCTGATTTAAGTAAGGCATTTCTAATTTGTTGCGCGGTATGCCTAGGAAATGTCTGCTGTAGCCCTGCCGCTAATCCTGCAATAAGCGGGGCTGAAAAGGAGGTCCCATTAGAAACGCCGATTGCTCCATCTAGGTATCCTACAACAGTAGAAGATCCCATTGCCACCACATCTGGTTTCACCCTACCATCGAAACTGGGTCCAATTGAACTGAAAGATGATTTACTTCCTAAAGCAGTAACTGAACCTACCGTTAAAATGGAGTCGGCGTCAGCTGGTGCTGTGATGTATTTCCAGCTATTGGCGCCTTCATTTCCCGCACTGATGGTAACTAAAATTCCTTTGCTGGCTGCCCATCCGGCGGCTTTCGAAACTAAGGTTGATTTGCCATTCATATCCGCATAGCTATGATTATGCAAGGGATTATCAAAGGTAGAATAGCCCAAAGAGGACGAAATAATATCTGTCCCCAAGCTATCTGCCCATTCGGCTCCACGTAGCCAATTGGCTTCTTCTACGATTAATTCATGTCCACTTTCTTCGGTTTGGGCGAGGGCAAAGGAGGCTTTGTAGGCAGTTCCTATGAGTTTTCCTGATTCGAAACCGGCGATGGTGGAAAGGACGTTTGTTCCATGTCCTCCGCTGGTGTAAACAGAGGAAACAGTGGGATCCGTAGTTAAGGTAGCGATAACCCGTTTTTCTGTGAAGGTGTTTTGAAGATAAGAAACTGAGTTAGCTAGTTTGAATCCATCGTCTAGAAGCGTGATGAGGGATCCTTGACCCAGGATATTTTTTGCGTGCATCTGGTCTATGCCCAGTTGGTTAATTTGGGTGGATGAATTTCCATAATCCGGGCTTATGGAGTTCGACAGGATCCCAGATTGAATCTGATTTGCTTGGCTTGAATCTGCGGGAAAATTCCAATAAAGTCCCTTAACACAGCTGAGGGCAAGGGTTTTCTTTAAGTCGCTTGGTTTTTGGGCAATGAGTGCGCCATTGATCCATTTTAGAGGAAACAAAATGCGAGCCCCTGTGGTTTTTAGTTGATCGAGGTAGTTTTTGCTGACGGGTAAGTCTTGCGAAGAGAGGATCACGCGGTTTTTTCTACGGCGTTCCAAGCTTTTGGAACTTAAAAAAGCCTCAGGATTGTTCAAAGAATACGTAGAAGAGGCCTTGTCCTTAAAAAGAATCAAATAGCGGTAGGTTTGCGCCTGAGTCGCGGATGAGGCAAAAAGCAATAAGGACAAGATAAACCGCTGAAGCATAAAGCAAATTAAGAATTTTAAGTTAATTTTGTTGGATGAAATTATTCACTAGATCTTTTCTGTCAATTTTTCTTGCCGCCTGGATTCTTTTCGGTAGCCTAGGAATATCATGGACAGAAGCGACTTGTGTTTTTACCGGGGCTAAGAAAACCAGCTTCTCGAAAGCAGAATCTTGCTGCAAAAATTCATCTCAAGCACATATTTCTCGGGCTAAATGCTGTTTGCTAGGGAAATACCAGGTGAAATTTAACTTCGATCTTACGAAGGGTGGTCAATCCATTAATTTGGCTTTTGTTTCTGCATCGGGGCTCATCGAGATTCCATCGCCTCGAGATTTTTATCAAGAACTTGATTCTTTTACCTCCTTTCGTGCGAACGCTCCACCGTTATCTCGGCAAGTTCGCTTAGCTCAATTGCAAACATATTTGATTTGAGGAAATAGGGTAACAACTATTTCTATCATTTAAATCAAATAATCATGTATAAATTACTTTTTTTACTGAGTTTTTCTACGCTTTTGCAAGCCCAAAAGGTCATCAAAAAGGATAGTATTGAACGCGATACGGAATTAAAAGAATTTCGGGTGATCGCGAATCCGGGTCAAAAAGACGATAACGCCATTCTCGCCACCGAGATCATGACCATCAAAACCTTGGGAAAGGCTGCATGCTGTAACTTATCCGAGAGTTTTGAAACAAATGCATCCGTTTCCGTTAGTTATGCGGATGCGGTGACGGGTTCAAAGCAGATTCAATTATTGGGATTAGCCGGAAATTATGTTCAAACAAACGTAGAAAATATCCCGTCGATTAGAGGTTTGAAATCTACCTACGGCTTAAATTATTTGCCAGGAACCTGGATAAAATCGATTGATTTAGCGAAAGGCACCATCTCTGTCGTTAATGGGTATGAATCGATGGCAGGGGCCATTAATGTAGAGCTGGCAAAGCCAGATACTTCTGAGGTCTATTATTTAAATACCTATACGAATTCCCAAGGTCGATTTGAGATTAATCAACAGGGAGCACATCGATTTAATTCCCGCTTATCCACTGGTCTATTTACGCATTATTCCCAGCAGGTCTCTCGTATAGATGGTAATAAGGATGGATTTTTAGATTTACCTTTATTCAATTTGGTGAATGTATTAAATCGTTGGAAATATGCGACGGATCGCTGGATGATTCAATGGGGTGCTAACTACCTACTTGAAGATCGTTTAGGCGGCCAAAACGGGATTGAATCGAATTCTGATCGGTATAAAATCTACGGTTTTGGTAGTAAAACCGAGCGCTTGGAGACATTTGCAAAAATCGCTCGCTTGTATCCTGAGAAGCCTTATCAGGGTTTGGCTTTAATTTTAAGTACCGCGAATCATTCAAATGATTCCTATTTTGCCATGAAAAATTACCGAGGGCGGGAACAAAGTGTGTATGGTAATTTCATATTTCAATCCATCATCGGTAATACAAATCATACCTGGAAGACCGGTGCTAGTTTTTTGATGGATTCCTATCAAGAATCTTATATTGATTCTGCTTATGCTCGAACGGAAATTGTACCAGGAATTTATGGAGAATATACGTGGACGATTCCGAATAAGTTGACGGTAGTTGTAGGCCAAAGAGTCGACTTTCACAACCAACTAGGCACCCAATGGGTACCACGCTTGCATGTAAAATGGGATGTGGCGCCGGATTGGATTGTTCGATTATCTGCGGGAAAAGGATGGCGCCGTGTGAATCCTTTGGCAGAAAATATGGGTTTCCTGATTAATAATCGAGCATTAACGTTAGTAGGGGATTTAAATCCGCTGGAGGTTTCCTGGAATTATGGAATCACGCTGACGAAGAATATGAACATTGGATCTCGCAAGGCTAATCTAGTGTTAGATGCTTTTCAAACCGATTTTACCCAGCAGTGGATGGTGGATATGGAGGCAGGTAGCAAGCTAAGGATGTATGCAATGCCCGGAGTATCCTATTCTACCAGTATTCAGGGGGAGTTTAATTACAGTCCATTTAAACGGTTTGAAATGAAAGTTGCCTATCGTTACCAAGATGTGCAGGCTGATTACTTGCAAATGGATGGCGGTTTAATTCGTCTTACTAAGCCTTACCTAAACAAGGATCGCGTTTTAGTTAATTTATCTTATGCAACTCCATATGAGATATGGAAATATGATTTAACCTGGCAATGGAATGGTTCTCGAAGGATACCTGACCATAAATTATCCCATTTGCATACGGGTGCTATTCAAGAAGTAACTGCACCTCCTTTTTCTACGGTTTATGCACAGGTGACCCGTCAATTTAAAAAGTGGGAATTGTATGTAGGTGCGGAAAATCTTTTTAATTTTACTCAGAGCAATCCCATATATGTAGCTAAAGACCCATTTGCTAAAGGGTTTGATGCTTCGATGGTTTGGGGGCCGATTGTCGGCACCATGGTTTATTCAGGAATACGTTATAAAATCAATTAATATGAAAAAGTACATCTTAGTTTCGACCCTAGTATTGGGAATGTTTGGGGCCTTTGCGTCCACATCTCAGCAGTCTACTCAAAAACCTGCTAAGGAAAGTAAAAAAGAAGAATATGCTTGTCCAATGAAGTGCGAAGGCAAAAAGACTTACACTAAGAAAGGTAAGTGTCCAGCCTGCACCATGGATCTTAAATTGGTTAAAAAATAATCCTATGAAAAAGTTCTTATTTTTATTGATTCTGCCTTTTTTAGCGCTAGCAGGCCCTAAAGAAACGGTTAAGATTAAAACCTCTGCGATTTGCGAAATGTGCAAAGAGCGTATCGAAAAGAATTTAGCCTTAACGAAAGGAGTGGCTAAATCTGATTTGAATCTAGATGATAAGGTTATAACTGTAGAGTTTGATGCAGCAAAAATCGATGCAGCTGGAATCAAGAAAGTTATTTCGGAATCAGGATATGATGCTGATGAGGTGAAAGCGATCGCAAAAGATTATGCGAAGTTGCCGAATTGCTGTAAGAAGAAAGACTAATCTGAATGGTGAATGGTAAGTGCATTATAATTTAAAGCACAAAGCATAAAGCACAAAGAATAAAGTAGGAATCCCCTGCGGGGATGGATTCGTGAACTATTTTCTTAGAATATTTTTTAAAACAGTTCACATACTCATCGCTGAAGGCGATACCATCTTTGTACTTTATTCTTTGTGCTTTATCCTTTAAAAACCGTTCATTCACCATCAGCTCTTCATGCTCAGCGCAATCCGCTTCCTTACCTCATCCACCTCAGTAACCCGAACTTGCACTTTCTGTGCCACTTTGACCACCTCGTTCGGGTCTTTTACAAACTTATCGGCTAGCTGACTCACGTGAACTAAACCGTCTTGGTGTACGCCAATGTCTACAAAGGCGCCAAAATTTGTAATATTCGTCACAATACCCGGAAGGATCATTCCTACGCGAAGATCTTTGATCGAGTTTACCCCTTCGGTGAATTCAAAAGCCTCGAATTGCTCGCGAGGATCACGACCCGGTTTCGCTAATTCTTCCATGATATCTGTCAGCGTAGGCATACCTACTTCAGTACTCACGTATTGACTTAGGCGAATCTGCTTGCGTAAGGATTCATTCGCTAATAAGTCGGCTACTTTGCAATCCAGGTCTTTCGCCATCTTTTCGACGATTTCATAGCGTTCCGGGTGAACCGCGCTGGAATCTAATGGATTTTTTGCGTTGCGTATCCGTAAGAAAGCAGCCGCTTGTTCGAAGGCCTTTTCGCCTAGACGAGTGACCTTTTTTAGGTCAGATCGCTTGATGAAAGGGCCGTTCTTAGTGCGGTAGTCGATGATGTTTTGGGCAAGTTGTGGGCCTAATCCGGAGACATAGGATAGAATTTGCTTAGATGCGGTATTTAATTCCACACCTACGGAGTTCACGCAAGAGATGATTGTGTCATCGAGGGAGGCTTGGAGTTTCTTTTGGTCTACATCATGCTGGTATTGCCCCACGCCGATGGATTTAGGATTGATCTTTACGAGTTCTGCCAAAGGATCCATCAAACGTCTACCGATGGAAACCGCTCCACGAACGGTCAAATCCTTGTCTGGGAACTCCTCCCGAGCCGCTTCGGAGGCAGAATAAATGGACGCCCCACTTTCGTTCACCATAATGATCGTGATGTTCTCGAGTTTCAAAGCGCGCACAAAAGATTCCGTTTCGCGACCTGCCGTTCCGTTTCCAATGGCGATGGCTTGCACTTTGTATTTCTTCACCCAGTCTTGTAGCGTTTGCGCCGCTTCAGCCGCTTGTCCAGGGCCTGTATGAGGATAGACCGCGGTGTTTGCTAATAAGGTGCCTTGTTCATCTAGGCAAACGACTTTGCAACCCGTTCTGAAGCCAGGGTCGAGGGCTAAGACGCGTTTTTGGCCTAAAGGAGCGGCTAATAACAATTGTCTGATATTCTCTGCGAATACACGGATGGCCTCTTCGTCCGCACGTTTCTTCGCCTCAGCGCGCATCTCGGTTTCCATCGCTGGCATCAACAGGCGCTTATAGCCATCTTGAATCGCCATTCCCACTTGTTTTGCACAGGCATTGTTCCCAATCAGGAAGCGACGCTCTAATTTAGTAAGAACCTCTTCATCTGGACCCGTTAGGTTTAGGTTCAAAATTCCCTCATTTTCGCCTCTAAATAGGGCCAAAACCCGATGCGATGGCGCTTGAGCCAGGGATTCAGACCAGTCGAAGTAATCTTTGTATTTTATTCCTGCTTCTTGCTTGCCTTTCGCGACTGTTGATTTGACGGTGGTTTTACGGGCAAATAGGTTTCTAGATTCCTCTCTCGCCTCTGCCGTCTCCATCATTTCCTCTGCTAATATATCTCGCGCTCCTGCTAGCGCCTCTTCTACATTATCTAAGTATTCTGCGGCTAAGACCTCTGGGTCTTTTAGGCCTTGTAGTCGTAATTGGTTTGCGAGCTCCTGCAAGCCTTTCTCGCGGGCCGCCATCGCGCGTGTTTTGCGCTTAGGTTTGTAGGGAAGGTAGATGTCCTCTAATTTGGCCAAAGTCTCTGCCCCTCGAACCGCCTTCTCTAATTCCGGCGTCAATTTCTCTAGTTCCATTAAGGATTTCAAAATAGCCTCGCGGCGCTTCTCTAATTCCACGTATTGATCCCTTAGATCCCGAATCGCCGCGACTTGCACCTCATCTAAACTGCCCGTCGCTTCCTTGCGGTAACGGGAAATAAAGGGAATCGTGGCACCTTCGTCTAATAGGGCGATGGTTTTCCGAACTTGATTTTCGGAGATGGAGAGGGAGTGGGATATTTTTTGGTACATGGTAGTAGATTAGAGGTAGGAGAGCATAGAGCATAAAGCACAAAGAATAAAGTAGGAATCCCCTGCGGGGATGGATTCGTGAACTATTTTCTTCGGATTTTTTAAAACAGTTCACATACTAATCGCCGAAGGCGATACCATCTTTGTACTTTATTCTTTGTGCTTTATGCTTTAGTTTTCCGGAAAATCATTGCAAAAATACCCCGCGAACTTCCAGATTTCCTGAATTTCAGATCCCAAAATCGGATAGGGATCATAAGTCTTGTTCGTCGAGTTCAAGATCAATACTTTGCGTTCTGCTAGGTGATTAATGACTTGCTTTAAAACCACGCCATCTTCGCGGGTGACCACGATACAGATCGTGCCGTCTTTGATTTGAGTCCAGTCTTCGACGTATTCAGCGAATACTAAAGAGCCGGGTTGCAAGGGTAGCATGGATTCGCCTTTGATGGGGAAAACGCGGTATTTTTTGTCCTTAGGCAAGAAGGGGACCTGGAAGGTGGGTAATTCTTGAATGAATCCGATGTCGTCGTACGAGGCGGTGTATCCTGCCAAAGCTTTCACGGGTACCATCTCGATATTCTCTTCGTTATTTTGATCGACCGTCGTGGCTAAGATTCGTAGCTTAGGTTTGCTGGCTAGGCCGGGGATTCTTGTAGACAAATCTTCCTTCAACAATTCATCCACCTCGACATTGAAAAACTCCGCTAGGGAGATCAAATCCATATATTTAGGCTCCGCTCTGCCAGACTCATAGGAGCCCAAAGTCGGCTTCTTAATATTCAGTAATTCCGCTAGTTTTTCCTGTGACGTTTTCTCCGACATCTTGCTGCGTAAAAAACGTAAATTCTGACTAAAAAAAGTGCTCATCGGATTTGCTTATTAAAGGAAAATGAATAAAATTCGTATCTAAAATTTGTTCGTATACTTTTCGAAGTTACGAAAGGTATTCAAAATACCCAAATATCTACCAATTTTATGCAGGAGCGCGCGATTGTGCACATGGATTTAGACAGTTTCTTTGTCTCGGTGGAGCGACTCCGAGATACAAGACTTGTGGGTAAACCTGTCATCGTGGGTGGAGGGTCGGATCGCGGCGTGGTGGCTGCATGTAGTTATGAGACGCGGGCCTTCGGGGTACGTTCCGCGATGCCCATGAAGATGGCGTTGAAATTGTGTCCCGATGCGATCGTTTTAAAGGGGGATTACGAGGCCTATGTGCAGCATTCGGAGATGGTGACCTCGCTGATTATGGAGCGGGCACCTTTAGTGGAGAAGGCCTCGATTGATGAGTTTTATTTAGATATGACGGGGATGGAGCGCTTTTTTGGGTCTTATGCCTTTGCACAGGATCTGCGGGATCGGATTAAAAATCAGATCGGATTGCAGATGTCTTTTGGGTTATCAGTGAATAAGACGGTTTCCAAAATCGCCACGAATCACGTCAAGCCCGCCGGCGAGTTTCAAGTGCCAGCAGGGCAGGAGAAGGCTTTTTTAGCACCCATGACGGTGAATAAAATACCGATGATAGGTGCCGTTACTTCTCAAACCCTACGTAATATGGGCATCGTCCACGTGGGGACGCTCAGCCAAATGCCGCTAAAGGTATTAGAGCGAACCTTTGGGAAGTCGGGGACGATGCTTTGGGAAAGAGCAAACGGCATCGATCTACGCCCCGTGGTGCCTTATTCCGAGCAGAAATCCCTATCGAAAGAGATTACCTTCGAGCAGGATAGTACGGATGTGGTTTTATTACGACGGATTCTAGGCTCGCTGACCGAACAGCTGAGTTATGATCTGCGGAAGCTGGGGCAGTGTACGTCCTGTATAACGGTGAAAGTACGTTACTCGAATTTTGACACCCATACTCGTCAAATTAGTATTCCGGCCTCAGCCAGCGACCACCGCCTGATTCCGGCGGTCTACGAATTGTTCGAGAAGCTGTATGACCGAAGGCTGTTGATTCGGCTGATCGGGGTGCGTTTCTCTAAACTGTTGCAAGGGCAGGAGCAGCTTAACCTGTTTGATGACGGGGCGAAGCTGGTTCCACTCTATCAGGCGATGGATTCCCTGAAGAACCGCTATGGCGAGTTTTCCATCCTACGCGCCAGTGGCTTGATGGGAAGTGCCGAACGAAGAAATAGATTGCCTGGTGCGTCACACGCTGCTGCTGCGTCACACGCTGCTTTACCTTCAAAAAACGACGAATAGATGTATTTGAATTGCCATTCCTACTACAGCTTGCGCTATGGCACGCTTTCGCCTGAGCAAGTAGTTCAGGAGGCGAAGGCGCGCGGGATTGCGTGTTTGGCATTAACGGATATTCACCGCAGTTCCGGCGTGTTTGATTTCGTGCAGGCTTGCCAGCAGGAGGGGATTAAGCCGGTGGTGGGGATGGAGTTTACGGCAGGATATGTGTGTTTAGCGAGAAATGAACGCGGTTTTTTACAGATTAATGATTTTGCGACGAAGTATTTAGTGTCCAAAGAACCCTGGCCAGAGCGTCCTCCCGTTTCAGACGATGTGTGGACCATATATCCGTTTACGACGCGGAAGAAAATAAAGACGCTGGCCGGTCCGCAGGAACGTTGGGGGGTGCGGGCGAGTGATTTGAAACAGCTTTGGAAAGAAAAAGACCTACATGATTTCGTCTGGTGTCAGCCCTTTACCTTTCTCGATCAGCGCGGTTTTTCGATGCACCGTTTGCTGCGCGCGGTGGATAAAAATACCCTATTAAGTAAACTCTCGAAGCAGGATCAGGCGCAAGTAGATGAAAGATTCTATTCTCCTGCGGAACTAGAGGCCTCTTGTGCGGATTATCCGCAGCTGTTAGCGGAGGCGGATAAGATTTTAGCGGATTGCACGTTTAGTTTTGATTTTAAAAAGTCGAAGAACCGTTCGCTTTTTAGTTCTTCCAAAGAGGACGATTTAGCCCTTTTAACGAAGCTAGCTTACGAGGGTTTGCGCTTCCGTTATCCACGTGGGGACCGGGAGGCGAAGGCGCGGGTGGAAAAGGAATTGCGGATTATCAATGAGCTGAGCTTTAATGCCTATTTCCTGATTACCTGGGATATTATTCGCTATGCTCGGTCTAGGCGGTATTTTCACGTGGGTCGCGGGTCTGGGGCGAATTCGATTGTGGCGTATTGTTTGGGGATTACGGATGTGGATCCGGTGGAATTAGACCTGTATTTTGAGCGCTTTATTAATGAGCATCGGACGAGTCCGCCGGATTTTGATATTGATTTTTCCTGGGATGAGCGCGATGACATCATTGATTATATCTTTAAGCGCTATGGTTCAAAGCACGTTTGCCTATTAGCGACCTATGTGACGTTTCGGGATAAGTCGATTTACCGGGAGTTAGCGAAGGTTTTTGGTCTTCCTAAAGCCGAGATAGACTCCTGGCTCGATCCCGCCACCGCGATGCGGGAGGTGAGTTCGGAGATTCAGGCGCTAATCGTGAAATACGGGCAATTGTTGCTCGATTTCCCTAATTATCTCAGCATCCACGCGGGCGGAATCCTGATTTCGGATGAGCCATTAAGTGCGTATACGGCCTTAGAAGGAATGCCTAAAGGCTTTCCCATCTGCCAGTTCGACATGTACGTGGCAGAAGAAATCGGGTTTGCGAAGTTTGATATTTTGTCCCAAAGAGGCCTCGGCCACATCAAAGAGTCCGTCGATATCATCCGAGCAAACCGCGGGATAGACATCGACGTCCACCGCGTTCAAGATTTCATGAAGGACGAAGGCGTGCGCAAACAGCTCATGCGCCACGAGACGATGGGTTGTTTCTACATTGAATCGCCAGCAATGCGTTCGCTGTTAAAGAAGCTGCGCTGCCAAGATTACATCACCCTAGTCGCCGCGTCCTCCATCATTCGCCCTGGCGTATCCTCCTCGGGGATGATGAAAGCCTATATTGAGCGCTTCCACGCACCCGATTCCTATGAACCCGTGCATCCGCTGATGGGGGAGCTGATGAAGGAAACCTATGGCGTGATGGTCTACCAAGAAGATGTCATCAAGGTGGCGCATTATTTCGCCGGTCTGACCTTAGCGGAGGCTGATGTGCTGCGCCGCGGGATGTCTGGTAAATACCGATCTCGGTCTGAATTCGATCGCATTCGGGAGGCTTTCTTCGTGAATTGTGCAGCGAAGGGATACCCGGTAGCGGTATCTCAGGAGGTGTGGCGGCAGATGGAAAGCTTTTCGGGTTATTCCTTTTCGAAGGCGCATTCCGCTTCTTTTGCCGTGGAGAGCTACCAAAGCCTCTATTTGAAGACCTATTACCCACTCGAGTTTATGGTGGCGGTCATCAATAATTTTGGGGGATTTTACCGAACCGAGTTTTATGTCCACGAGGCTCGCCGCTGCGGCGCACAAATAGAGGCTCCAGAGATTAATGAGAGCGAGTATTTGACCCGAATCGAAGGAACGCGGATTTACCTCGGCTGGGTGCATATCAAGGGTTTAGAGAAGCGCGTAATACAGGAAATACTGGAGGCGCGAAGGCAGTCTGGACCTTTCCGCTCCTGGGAGGATTTTGCGCACCGGGTTTCTATTGGGTTAGAGCAATCTATTTTATTGATTCGAATCGGGGCTTTCCGGAACCTAGGGCAAGAAAAGAAACCGCTTTTATGGGAAGCGCATGCTCGTTTTCAGGGCAAAGTATCCACGGTGGTCTCGATGGAAATGTTCGATGATTTCTCGCCGGAAATGGGCGTGCTGCCCGCTTTAATTCACGATTCGGCGGAAGATGCCTTTGATCAATGGGAAATACTCGGTTTTCCTCTTTGCTCACCTTTTTTATTGTTAGAGGAACTGCCGGAGACCTTATTAAATGCGGATTTAGTTTTGCCCAAAGGCGATATCATCGGCTACCTCGTCACCCTCAAATCCACCCGAACCAAACAAGGTGAACGCATGTATTTCGGCTATTTTGTGGACTTACAAGGCGAATTCTTCGATACCGTCCATTTTCCGTCAGACCTAAAAAACTATTCTTTCCGCGGTAGTGGGATTTATTGGATGCAAGGGGTCTCGATGGATGATTTTGGCCACAGAACGCTACGGGTACAACAGTTAAGGAAGTTAGCGTGGCGGGTGGATCCGCGGTATTCATAATTTCAAAGACCAAAGTTCATAGGTAGTCAAAAGGTCGCCGCAAGCGGCTTAGTCGTGACTTAGTCAAAAACTAACCTATTGACTTAGTCCGCAGGACGACTAAACGACATAGTCGTGACTAAATCGCGAAGCGATGACTAAGACGAAGTCGACTGAGTCCGTAGGACGACTGCCGCTTGCGGCGCGTAAACCTTTTTGCCCTATCTTGCGTTATGAAATAAAAGAAAATCACATGAAAAAGATTTTAGGATTAGTATTCTTGTTTATGAGCCTGCAGGCTTGTGGGCAGCAACCCAAACAAACGCCCAAACAAACGATAGCAACTACAGCAACGAACACGATGGAAAATTTGCCTAAAACAGAGGCCGAATGGAAGGCTAAGTTAACAGAAGACGAATATTATATTTTACGCCAAAAAGGTACAGAACGCCCTTACACCGGAAAATTTTTAATGCACACCGAAAAAGGGATGTATACCTGCAGAGGTTGTGGAGCCCCACTTTTTAGCTCAAATTCGAAGTTTGATTCGCATTGCGGATGGCCTAGTTTTGACAAAGAAGTGAAAGCAGGAGTAATCAAAGAAACCGTAGATAATACACTAGGCATGCGTCGCGTAGAAATTACATGCGCAAAGTGTGGAGGCCACTTAGGTCACGTATTCGATGATGGTCCTACCGATACGGGTTTGCGTTATTGCGTGAATTCGGTGTCGATAGGTTTTGAAGCAGGGAAATAAATTTCAAAGTTCAAAGAGCAAAGTTCAGAGGTTGAATCACCTGCGGTAATAATCTTATAGCCCTATTTCTTTGAACTTTGACTCCGGACTAAGTCCGCAGGACGACTAAGCCGAAGGCGACTAAATCGCAGCGCGATGACTTAGTCGCGAAGCGATTTGTCTAATTCCTCTTTCCCAATCAACCCCACACTCGACCAGGTCTTCACCCCGTTCTTGTACATTTCTAGGTAAGGAATCGCTTCGATTTTCTTTGATTTCGCTAATTCCTGGTTATCGTCTACATCGATTTCGATGAGTTCGACTTTCCCATTTTGGGCTTTTACCCATGCCTTTAAAATAGGGCTTAACTGCTTACAAGGACCACACCAAGTGGCATTGTAGTCAATGATGACCATCGGTTTGCCTTTAATTTTTTCTGCGAAACTAGCCTCTGTTAATCCCACTGATGCAGTAGCTTTTGCTTCGCCCGTTGCGACAGGTAAATTAGCGGACTGCCAGGCTAACATGCCTCCTGTTAAATTGATGATGGATTTGAAGCCCATCTCCTTCAGCATTCCTGCAGCAGAAGATGATCTTGCTCCAGATAAGCAGTAAACGTATACGGTTTTATCTTTGGCTAATTCACCTGCGATTTGTGGGAAAGCGGGAGAGCTTACATCTGCATTGATGGCTCCTTCGATGTGACCATTTTGGAATTCATCTATAGTTCTGACGTCCAAAACCTGTGCCCCAGACTCCCCAGCCATGGCTGTTTGGAATTCAGATGCGCCTAAGTTTTGTTGTCCCTCTTTTGGCCCACAGGAAAATAATAGACCGGCTAAAAAAATAGAATAAAGTACTTTTTTCATTTTGAATGCTGTTTAATAATTCCTTCTAAAACGTTCGCTTGAATCACGCCTGACTGGCGCCAAACCGATTTGCCATCCTTAAATAGAATCATCGTGGGAACGGAACGTATTTGAAATTTATCTGCCAAGGTACGATTCTTATCGACATCGATTTTGATGATTTTGGCAGTATCACCTATTTTAGCCTTCAATTGCTCTAAAATAGGCTTTAATTGCTTGCATGGGCCACACCATTCAGCTGAGAAATCAACTAATACGGGTTCTGGCGATTTTAATAATTCGGCGAATTTGCTCATGGTAATCAGTTTTCAGTGTGCAGTTTTCAGTCGTCCTTCGGACTTAGTCGCTAGTCGCTAGTCGCTAGTCGCTAGTATAAATTTAAGAGAGTAAATTACAAACACTTCATGAATTCATCGCCAATGGCGATTCCAACTCTATGCTTTATTCTTTGTGCTTTATGCTTTAAGTGACGTCCAAGCTCCACCATTGTGCACCTGTTCAAATCCCTTAGTTTTTAACATTCTTTTGGCCATTCCGCTTCGGCTTCCTGTGCGGCAGCAAGTAATGATAACTTGATCTTTCTTTAATTTGTTCAAATTTGAACTTAAAGTTTGCAAGGGCAAATTAAGTGCTCCATTTATATGCCCGTCTTTGAACTCTGCTGGCGTGCGTACATCGACAACAATGGCGCCATTGGCCATTAGTTCTCCTAAGTCCACTTTTGGACCAAAACCTACTAAATTCTTCAATATTGTTAACATCGTATTTGTGTTTATCTGTGCAAATATAGGCTGAGATAAAAGGCTATATCGTGACATTTGTCTCTAGTCAATTGGGAAATTTCTGCTATCATTGTAAAAGAAATAAATGAAAACTATGAAAAAGATATTATTTAGTACACTGATTTTAGTCTGCGTATCCATTGCTGCTAGCGCTCAATCTCATAAAGTAGTAGTTCAGATAAATACTTCTGACACATTAGTGTGGCATGGTGCTTTGAAGAATATATCAAACCTTCAAACAGCTTTAGGACCTTCGACTCAAATTGAGCTAGTTGCTCATGGCGCAGGAATTAGCATTTTAGTGGATGGTAAAACTACTCAAAAAGCTAAAATTGCTGAATTAGCAGCTTCAGGAGTGTTGTTCAAAGCGTGTGAAAATACCATTCGGGAGCGAAAAATTGATCGTGCAACCATTTTAACTCAAGCCGGAACGGTTCCATCCGGGGTTGCAGAAGTTGTATTGAAGCAGGAAGCTGGATGGTCTTATTTAAAGTATTGATTTAGACTCTTATAAATTGCAAAATCAGATTCTTAAAACTTTTTTGTTTGGTTTACTTATCTTCCTTTTGGGCTTTTTAGGTTTTCGTACCTACCAAAATGCAGGCTCTGGTCAACTTGATTCCACAGTAGTTTATGTCGCTCCAGATTCTAATTTCACACATCTTTGGACGGCTCCATCTGATTGGAGATTGATGTATTTAGCTCCAGAGGAGAAGGAATTAGTCGTTTATGGCAGAGAGTTAATAGCGCATACCTCGGAGTATTTAGGGCCAAAAGGTTCGGTCAAGGCCATGTCCAATGGCATGAATTGCCAAAACTGTCACTTAAACGCAGGAACCCAACCTTGGGGAAATAATTACTTCGCAGTTCAATCCACTTATCCGAAGTTCAGAGCTCGATCAGGGACAAAGGAAAATCAGATCAAGCGGGTGAATGATTGCTTTGAGCGGAGTTTAAATGGTATGGCATTAGACTCAACAAGTAGGGAGATGCGTGCGATTTTGGCCTACATTAAGTGGTTAGGAAAAGATGTGGAAAAGGGACGTTCTCCAAAAGGTTCTGGTATATTTAAAATAAGGGGAATGAAACGTGCTAGTGATCCCGAAAAAGGAGCAGAGGTCTATGTCTCTAAATGCCAATCTTGCCATCAAGCAGATGGCGGTGGGTTGCTGGCGGAAAATGGAAAATCTTACACTTATCCACCTTTGTGGGGGACACATAGTTATAATACAGGTGCGGGATTATTTCGCATTTCAAATTTTGCGGGCTATGTGAAATACAATATGCCGCAGGGAACCACCTACGAAAAGCCACAATTAACGGATGAGGAAGCTTGGGATGTAGCAGCTTATGTGAATTCAATGCCAAGGCCTTCGAAGGATTTGTCCAAAGACTGGCCTGGTATCGCCAAGAAACCTTTCGATCACCCTTTCGGACCTTATTCTGATCCATTCTCAGAAGCGCAGCATAAATACGGACCATACAAGCCGATTAAGGCTTGGGAGGAGAAGCATCAGTGATAAAAAAGGATGCCGAACCTAATAGACATCCTCATTAACCATTTTAGTGGGGCAATTTATCTCTAAACTTGCCATACACCCAAGTACCTGCAATGGAGCTTAAGATAACCACTGAAATGGCTAAAACTCCCGTTCCTAATTGAGCGAAAAGGGGACCAGGGCAGGCTCCTGTGATGGCCCAGCCGAATCCGAAGAGTAAGCCTCCGTAGATTTGGCCCATATTAAACTTTTTATCAGTGAAGGAAATATCTTCTCCGTGAATCGTCTTTACCTTGAATTTTTTAATTAGGAAAACAGAGATAGCACCCACGACTACGGCCGTACCGATGACGCCGTACATATGGAAGCTTTGGAGACGGAACATTTCTTGAATGCGGAACCAGGAGATGATTTCTGCCTTCACAAACACTACTCCAAAGATGATTCCAACGGCTAAATATTTAAAATTATACCACCAAGGGTGATTTAGATTCGATTCATTCAAACACATGGTGTCTAATGAACGTACTTCAAAATCAGTTTCTTTTTGTTGCGTATTCATCAGATTATAGGGATAAAATGTAAGGTAAAATAAAATTAGACATCACAAAACCGCCCACCATAAAGCAGATCGTCGCGATTAATGAGGGCCATTGCAAATTACTTAGCCCCATGATTGCGTGCCCAGAAGTACATCCGCCCGCATAGCGCGTGCCGAATCCCACTAGGAATCCACCGCCTACCATCATAATAAATCCTCGTAAGGTGAACACATCATGTAATTCAAATAGTTGAACGGGAACCATTCCTGAAAGATCAGTTATGCCGTATCCTGCTAATTCTTTGGCTAAATCAGGATGAATAATAATCGGAGCGTCTGAGCCCAAAAATTGAGCAGCGATGATGCCTCCAATGAAAATACCACCTATGAAAAATAAATTCCAAGACTCCTTTTTCCAATCATATTTGAAAAAGGGGATATCGCTAGGGAAACATGCCGCGCACATATGGCGCAAATTAGCCGAAATTCCGAAGTGTTTGTTGCCCAAAATCAATAAGGCAGGGACAATTAGTCCAATTAAGGCGCCAGCGACATACCAGGGCCAGGGGGAGGTTATATCAATCATTTATTATTAGGTATTTAATTGTTAGTAATCAGTAGTCAGTGGGCAGTAGTCAGTCCGAAGGGAATGAGTCCGGAGGAAATATTTACCACTCACCATTTACCATTATCTCCTCTCTATACTCTCTTATCTCTAATCTACTTTATTCTTTGTGCTTTATTCTTTATGCTTTATAATAGCGTTGACGGACAAATATACTCAGTTAAGTCAAATTTATCCGACTCTTTAATCCCTTTAAAACCGCCATTTACATCGATTAAATTATCATAACCGCGTGCTCTTAAAGTGGAGTTAAATATCATGGAACGGTATCCACTCGCACAATGCACGAAGTAGGTTTTATCCTTGTTGATTTTTAACATACTTTCATTTATAAAGTCCAATGGGGCATTTTCTACATCAATCACATGCTCTGAAAGGTATTCGCTACTTTTACGAACATCTAAAATTTCGCCTTCTCCTGCCTTGACACGCTTCAATAATTCAGCGGCGTCAATCGATTCAATGCTGTCGATTTCCAAGCCTGAAGCTTTCCAAGAAGCGAATCCACCTTTCAAATAACCGATCGTGAAATCATATCCTACACGCGCTAGACGGGTGATGACTTCTTCCTCGCGGCCTTCGTCAGTAACTAACAAGATTTCTTGTTTGATATCAGGAATCAAAGTTCCTACCCATGGGGCGAAAGATCCGTCGATTCCAATGTTTATCGAATTAGGGACGAAGCCTGCTGCGAAAGTTTGAGAATCGCGGGTATCTAAAATTAAGGCATTCGTTTCTGTAGCAGCAGCTTCGAATCCTTGCGGAGATAAAGCATGTTGGCCTCTTTCTAGTACTTTGTCGATCGAATCATAGCCTTTGATGTTCATCAAAACGTTCAATGGGAAATAGGCTGGAGGAGCTACTAATCCATCTAAAACTTCTTTTTTGAATGCGTCCTTGGTTAAGGCTGGGTTCAAAGCGTAGTTCACTTTCTTTTGATTGCCTAAGGTATCTGTCGTTTCCTTGCTCATGTTTTTGCCGCAAGCTGAACCTGCACCATGACCCGGATAAACGATGATATCGTCAGCTAAAGGCATGATTTTATTGCGTAATGAGTCATATAGATGACCTGCTAATATGTCTTGTGTTAATTCAGCGATTAATTCTTGGGCTAAATCTGGGCGACCCACATCCCCAATAAATAGGGTGTCACCAGAGAATAAACTTGTCTCTTTTCCATTTTCATCGATTAATAGGAAACAAGATGATTCCATCGTATGACCAGGCGTGTGAATTACGCGGATGGTCACCTGGCCTAATTTAAACTCTTGGCCATCTGTAGCAGAAATACAATCAAACCCACAAGCTGCGTTTGGACCGTAAACGATGGGTGCTCCTGTTTTGGCAGACAAATCAATATGACCTGAAACGAAGTCCGCGTGGAAGTGTGTCTCGAAGACATATTTAATTATAGCGCCATTACGTTCTGCTTTTTCGATGTAAGGCTGAACCTCGCGAAGTGGATCGATGATCGCCGCTTCGCCATTGCTTTCAATGTAGTAAGCACCTTGTGCTAAACATCCGGTATAAATTTGCTCTACTTTCATGTTGATTATTATTTAATGAGGAAGGCTACTTGTTGGATCAGAATGTAAATTCCCATCACTAAAACGAACCAGCCAAATCCCACTTTTAATTTGTCTCCGTCTATTTTTTTACTTAAAATG
This sequence comes from Aquirufa sp. A-Brett2-15D, assembly GCF_054558735.1. Classification (NCBI taxonomy): domain Bacteria; kingdom Pseudomonadati; phylum Bacteroidota; class Cytophagia; order Cytophagales; family Flectobacillaceae; genus Aquirufa; species Aquirufa sp. A-Brett2-15D. The sequence goes on from NZ_JBSKFT010000001.1 coordinate 55,125, forward strand.
TCACCTATGAAAATGCCGATAATCGCTAAACTGGTAACCGTTAATAATAAGTTCCAATCAATCACCGCATGGCCTAAATCACCTGTAAATCCAATCAAAGATTTTGCTGCGATGATCAAAAGCGAAGTGCCTACTGCCTGTTTCATCGATAATTTCGATAGCATAACAAGAGCGGGAATAATTAAAAATCCTCCTCCTGCGCCCACTAGACCAGTTAAAGTGCCTACTACAACACCCTCTAAAAGAATCAATGGATAATTAAAAATTTGTTCTTCTTTGGAATCTGAATTTACATTTTTTGTTTCTTTTGCCCTTATCATGGAGATGGATGCTGCCACCATAATGATGCCAAACAAAACCATCATTAGTATAGATTTTGTTACTACAAAATCACCAAGCGTGAAAACCTCCGATGGAATTAAGGGTACAATAAATTTACGCGTGGCATAAACTGCTGCTATAGATGGAATCCCAAAAATGGCAGCGGTTTTTACATTAATTAAACCTTGTCTGTATTTAGGGAATGCACCTACTAAAGAACTAGCACCTACTATGAAGAGAGAATAGGCAGTAGCTAAAATAGGATTTACGCCAAAAAGATAGACTAGTACGGGTACTGTTAAGATAGATCCGCCACCTCCGATAAGTCCTAGGGAGACTCCGATTAGCAAGGATGCGAAATAGCCTACAATTTCCATTTGATATTAATTAGTTGGTGATGTAAAATTCACCTTTTCATTTCGATTATTTCGTGATAAATATCACATGTTTAAATCGATGATTTCGATCTGATTTTTATTGATATTTATGTACCCCTTCTCCGCTAATTTCTTCATTAAACGAGAAATCACTTCTCTCGATGAGTTCAGTTCTTGAGCAATATCGGTAAATGAAGCCTTTAGGATATTCGTTTTTAGACTTTTTTGGTGTTGTTTTAAGTACCAAAGCAGACGTTCATCCAGATTTCTAAACGCGATTTGATCTAAGGTGTCTAGTAGTTCTTCAAATCGGGAGCGGTAGGTCTCGAGCACAAACTGGTACCAAGACTTGTATTTGGCAGCCCATTCGTCCATTAATTCGATGGGAATGGCAATGACTTCGGTGTCTACTAAGGCTTTGGCCATGATCTGAGATGACAATTGTCTTGCCGCACAAGTCATCGAAATAGCACAAGCTTCACCTGGATGTAAGTTGTACATAAATACCTCGTTGCCTTCATCATCTTCCCGGAAAACTTTAACAATTCCCTTCGTGACTAACACCGCAGAGCGAATAGATTGCCCTGTTTTCATCAGATATTCGTCCGTTTTGAATTTACGAATGACACCCGCTTGCTGAATCTTTTTACTTAATTCTGGCTCAAATTGTTTGAATAATTCCATCTTTAATAGGCGATTACCGCTTGTTTTTCTAAACTTTCGTAGGCTGCATCGATAACGCGCATACTCGCGATTCCATCCTCGCCTGGTACAGCTGGATGTGCCCCTTCCCGCAAAGATTGATACACATTTTCATAGAATGCCATATAATTTCCTTTTTCCGTTGGAATACGTTCTGGGCTGTTGCCTTCTACATGCAAAAGTCCGTTTTCACTAACGGCATCCACACCCCAGTTTTCACCCATGGGCACATGGCCTTTGTCTAAATCTACCTCTTGGCGATCGGAGCGAGTTTTTATAAAGCTTCCTTTTGTTCCATGTAATTGGAAGGCAGGGATAGGTTCTTTAAAATAGTAGCCACTTTTTAGTCGAACGCGCAAGGATGGGTAGTATAATAATATCTCGAAAAGGTCGATCACCTCTGTACCAGGACGAGTTTTGCGCAAATCTGCAAACACGTGCGTAGGTTTGCCAAATAAATGCAAGGCTTGGTCGATTAAATGTGGACCTAAATCAGTCACGATTCCAGCTCCCGGACCGGCATCTTCCTTGTGTCGTTTAGGGGACATCAGTGGATTATAACGGTCAAAGTGAAATTCCGCTTCGACGATATCGCCTAAAGAGCCAGATTCAAGTACCTTTTTGAGGGTTAAGAAATCGGAATCCCAACGACGGTTTTGGTAAATAAAAATATGTTTATTAACCTCCTGAGCTAGCGCCACTAATTGCTCTGCCTCTGAAGCATTACAGGTAAAGGCTTTTTCCACGACGATGTGCTTACCCGCTTTTAAGGCAGCTGAGGCATACTCGAAATGAGAATAAATGGGGGTATTGACGATGACTAATTCAATCGATGGATCTGCTAAAACAGCTTCCATAGAATCATACGACTGCACACCAGGGTAGGCATTCTCGATGTTTTTCTTGGAGCGTTCCCAGGATCCTGCTAAATTGAACTCGGGATGTAATTGAATGAAAGGGGCGTGAAAAACACGTCCTGACATTCCATAAGATAATAAGGCAGTTTCGATCGGTTTCATGAAAGTAAAAATAAACAATTCGAGCCTTTAAACATAAATGATTTACTATGAAAAAAATACTTGCATTAAGTCTCCTAAGTTTAGCGGCAATGGGTCAGTCGAAACCTTTGGTTTCCCATATGTTCACCGCAGATCCATCAGCACACGTATTTAAGGGCCAAATTTACATTTATCCCTCTCATGACATCGACGCGGGTGTAAAGGAGGATGATTTAGGAAGTCATTTTGCGATGCGAGATTACCATGTATTATCTCAAAAGACGCCTGCAAGTCCCGTGGTAGATCATGGTGTGGCGCTTAAATTAGAAGATGTGGCTTGGGCTTCAAAAATGCTTTGGGCGCCAGATGCAGCCGAATCAAAGGGTAATTATTATTTATATTTTCCGGCAAAGGATAAGGAGGGAGTTTTCAGAATAGGGGTGGCGTCCTCGCCGAAACCAGAAGGGCCTTTTAAAGCTGAAAAAGACTATATGAAGGATTCTTTCAGCATCGATCCTTGCGTGTTTAAAGATAAGGATGGGTCCTATTACCTCTATTTTGGTGGTATTTGGGGTGGTCAATTGCAGCGCTGGAAGTCAGGTGTTTATGGCGCGACGGATGAGTCTCAGCCTGCGAATGGTCAACCTGCTTTGATGGCAAAGGTTGCTCGCTTAGATGCAAATATGAAAGCGATGGCGGAAGCACCTCGGAATGTGCAGATTTTAGATGCTCAAGGCAAGGTATTATTATCAGAAGACCATGATCGCCGTTTCTTTGAAGCGGCTTTCGTTCATCAATACCAAGGTAAATACTATTTCTCTTATTCGACAGGGGATACGCATAATATTGCTTATGCTACCGGAACGAGTCCTTATGGACCTTTTACCTACCAAGGAGTGATTTTAAAACCAGTGAAAGGTTGGACAAACCATCACTCGATTGTGGAGCAAAATGGAAAGTGGTACTTGTATTACCACGATGTGGAGATTTCGGGTAGGACTCACCTTAGAAACATCAAAGTGACAGAGCTGAAATACCGCCCTGATGGAAGCATTGAGACGATAGATGCGTATAAATAAAAAAAGGGCCGCTTCACATAATGAAGCGGCCTTTTTTGCAAGCGTAAAATTTAAGCTAATATATTCTTAGCATAAGCCACGCATTTCTTCACTTCTTCTACTGGAGTAGAACCAGCTGGAACTTCGTATTCTAACTCGATTGTCGCTGGGAATTTGTACTTATTCTTCTTCAGCAAGGTTAATACTTCCTTTAAAGGAGTATCGCCAGATCCCCAAACTAGGTTACCTGCTCCATGTTCTTTCGACGTACGATCTTTGATGTGCATGCTGGTGATCCGGTCGTGCTTTGCTTCGATAAACGCTAGTAAAGAGGCGCTTGTATGAGGAGCTCCCACGGCGATGTAATGACCACAATCTAGGTTGATGGAGTTGTATTTGTTTTGGGCCAAAGCCTCATCATACACCGTATCCTTCACCTGGGTATGCGTATGGTATCCGAAATAGATTTTGTTTTTCTCGCCCAAAGCGCCTAAACGTTGCGTTTGTGCTGCTGATGGTAATTCTAATGTCACAGATTTAGCTCCTAGTACTTTAGCGGCACGCAATGCTGATTCTACTTCTGCATCTGAGTTTTTCTCTCCAAAGGCATTAGGTTTGTAAGCATATACAGAGATTCCTGCCTCATCCAGCATCTTGCGAACTTCCTTGAATTTGTCCATGGAAACAGACTCTCTCCAAGTAGATACATCCTTTTGATATTTTGCCATCGCTGCACGTTGCTCATCTGTCAACGTAGGACGCGGCTGACCTGGTGTCCAACGCATGGGTACCGGATTTACCGGACGGCCTGCATAATCTTCCACAGCATCCCCCATTAATTCAATGGCAGAAACACCTGAATCTACGCAATACTGGATGATTTGTTTAATATCTCCCGGCATACTGCGGTAAGAATAAGTAATGGCTCCTACTTGTACTCCACCAAAAACAGAGTTTGGTTTAGCAAAACTGAAGGAAGAATTTGAAGCCCACAAAAGGCCTAACGAGGCCATTGAGCCGGCTGCCAAAAACTGGCGGCGGGATGGATTGTTGTTATTTTTCATGTAATAGGTTTAATTTTGATAAAAATAAGTAATAATTCTTGAAATCCTATCCGGCTAAAATTTCTGATGTTTCCGTTTCTTTAGGCGCTCAGTCTGTCGTTTCGAACATTTCATTTACCATTTTGCCAGGGCAGTTAACAGCGATAGTAGGACCTATGGGTTCTGGAAAGACGTCTTTAGCAAAAGCTTTAGCGGGTCGTTTGTTCAGAACAGGAGAAGTCTTTTTGTCTTCGCGAAATCCGGATAAGCGGGCCCAAGTTATGCTTGTGGAGCAACAGCATCAATTCAAGAATCGAAGTAATTTATCTGAATTCTACTTACAACAGCGCTTTAATTCGTCTGACTGCGATGATTCCTATACCGTAGAAGAGGAACTGAAGGATTTGGCCGTAGGCAATTGGATTCAGCTTTTCGAGATCGAAGACTTAGTAAAGAGGCCCATGATTCAGCTTTCAAATGGGGAAAATAAGCGTCTACAAATCGTGAAAGCCTTAGCCTACCAGCCTGATTGGTTGATTTTAGATAATCCCTATGTAGGTTTGGATGTAAATGGTCGAGAGACTTTAACTACAGGATTACTCGCGCTGCAAGATAAAGGCATCCATTTTATATTGGTGTCTTCACCCGGCGATGTACCCGATTTTATTAATCAAATCATTGAATTGCCAGTACGACAGACAGCCTTAGAGAAACCCATGCCTTTACTGCGCCCTTTGGCCCCTTTCGAGGTTGCCGTTAAAATGGATAAGGTGCAGATTAAATATGGCGCTAAAACTATTTTAAAAGAGTTTACTTGGTTAGTAAAGAGGGGGGAGCGTTGGGTCATTAAAGGTCCTAACGGGGCCGGTAAGTCGACTTTGATTAGTTTAATTACGGCAGATAATCCTCAAGCCTATTCGCAGGATATTACCTTGTTTGATCGAAAACGAGGAACAGGCGAAAGTATTTGGGATATCAAAAAGAAAATCGGGTATCTGAGTCCGGAATTACATTTGTATTTTAAGGAAGAGGGATCTTGCTTTTCGGTGGTAGCCTCTGGTTTATTTGACACCTTAGGTTTATTTAAACGGGTTTCAGAAGATCAAACAGCGCAAGTGAATCACTGGATGAAGGTGATGGGAATTTCTCATTTAGCGGATCGCTCTTTTCGAGAAATTTCAGGAGGCGAGCAGCGCCTGGTTTTGATAGGCAGAGCTATGGTGAAGAATCCGGAATTATTAATTCTAGATGAGCCTTGTCAGGGTTTGGACAGCGCACAAACCGAGCACCTGAAGACGGTACTAGATTATTTGGCTTCAAATTCGGAAATGACGCTTCTCTACGTTAGTCATTATGAACGCGATATTCCGTCTTGCGTGAATCAGACTCTCACATTAAAACGGCTCTGATATCGATGGGCTAGGTTTGGTGAACCATTTAGGACCATCTGCCGTCATATAAGCACAATCTTCCAGTCTTACACCAAATTCCCCTGGAATCGCAATCGTAGGTTCAATACTGAAACACATTCCTATTTCTAAAGGCGCCTTATTTCCACGCACCATATTTCCCCATTCGTGGCCACTCATTCCGATGCCGTGACCCGTTCGATGAGGTAATCCAGGCATTTTATAATCTGGGCCAAAGCCCGCGTCCACTAATACTTTACGAGCGGCATTATCCACATTCTCTGCCGGAGCACCTAATTTAGCTGCCTCGAAACCAGCCTGTTGAGCCTTCTTCTCAAGCTCCCAGATCTGTTTTTGCTTCGCGCTAGGCTCTCCAAAAACAACGGTCCGTGTAATATCAGATTCATATCCTCCCACACTACAACCGCAATCGAGCATAACGACATCGCCGTTTTTAAGGATTTGTTTGCGTGAGCTTCCGTGTGGAAAAGAAGTCGCCACCCCAAAAGTCACCGACGCAAATCCATGCACTGTTCCTTGCTCTGCGTGTGCTTGAGCAATTTTTTGGGAGATTTGACGGGGACTGCAGCCTAAGCTTAAAGCAGCGATTCCGGCTTGAATGGCTTTAACCGTGGCATCGTTTGCCTTTTGCATTAACGCAATTTCGGCCGAAGATTTAATGATTCGGCAAGGAATGGTAATCGGATCAGCACTGATGAAGCTATAGTTTGCACCTGCTTTTCGTAGCCCATCGAAAATGAAGAAACGACAGAATTCCTCTATGCCTATTTGGCCTGCATGAATTCCTATACCCTGCAAAACACAAATTATTAAGGCAAATGGATTTTCATCCTCTTCCCAAATCTGAACTTTCGTCCCAGCGGGAGCCATTTCTAGAAATCGGTCTTCCTCAAAAGCCGGGCAAATAAACTGAATATCGCCCTTTGCTGGAATTATGGCTAACATCGATCGCTCGGAGGGATGCCAATTAATGCCCGTAAAATAATTCAGATTAATTCCTGCGTCTAAAATGATAGCTTGAATTTGCTTTTCAGCCATCAGTTTTTGTGCTTTAATTACACGCATCTTGCGTTCCTCTAAACTAATGGGAGTAAACTCGATGGGCGCTAAAGGCGATGAAGACGATTTTAGGGAAAGGGATGACGCCAAAAGGCCACCTTTAATGAAGTTTCTACGTTGCATAGCTAAATTTAAATTAAAACATTTACAATAGAAATTCTCCCGGGATGAATTAACTTTAAATTCAGAATTTAATTATGCGTCTACTTTTTATTCGTTTTTCGGCCATCGGTGACATCGTTTTAGCTTCCCCAGCACTTCGTTGCGCGAAGCAGCAGATACCTGGTGTGGAGATTCATTTCTTGACAAAGAAGTCGATGAAGGCTGTTACTGAGGCGAATCCTTACGTGGATCAATTCCATTATTTTGATAAAGACCTATCCGCTACTATTCAGGAATTAAAAGCCTATTCTTTCGATTACATCATCGATTTACACAAGAATCTGCGCAGTTTGCGGATTCGCAAGGTGCTGGGTGTACCCTATTTATCTTATAATAAACTGAGTGTCGAGAAGTTTTTATTAACCAAATTCGGAGTGAATCGGATGCCTGACCGCCACATCTCGATGCGTAGCGTGGATACCTTGGCCCCATTAGGTGTCACTTACGATGGAAAGGGATTAGATTATTTTGTGCCCCCGGGTGTTAGCGAGCCCACTTTTTTCCCAGCTGGTTATGTTGCTCTTGTGATAGGCGCCTCCTATTTTACGAAGAAATTGCCTTTAGATTCATTGAAGGTAGTATGTTCCCAAATTCCCCATCCCATCGTTTTAGTAGGAGGGAAGGAGGAAGTCGCAGATGGGGATGCTTTGTCAGCTATTGATCCTGAGCGCATCATAAATACGTGCGGCACCTATTCCTTGCATGAATCCGCCTTAATCGTTTCTAAGGCTCGTTTAGTGATTTCGCATGACACGGGGATTATGTATATTGCCTGCGCCTTTGATAAAAATATCATTGCCATCTGGGGAGCGACATCGCCTGCCTTACAAGTGGAACCATTTATGTCTGCTGAATCTTCTGCTCGTGTTTTTCAATCCATTGTGCCTGACTTAACTTGTCAGCCTTGTTCAAATTTTGGTACTAAGACTTGTCCTAAAGGGCATTTCAACTGTATGAAGATGCAGGATTTACCTGAGATTGCGCGGCAGGTGGAGGAGATGTGGTAGGTTTTAGATGTATTTCAATCGTTTTAGCCTTCCTTGGTAAGCTTGGTAGTAGTTTTTTTGAGTACTTTCATCTAGGAAAGAGCTTCGAATTAATCGCTCCACCTTTTCTGAATTAGTTAGCATTTGGGCTAATAAACGCTCTATCATTTTTTCGGGGATGTTTGCCATTTTACCTAGCTGCTGGAATTGGAAAATTAATTTACCTTGGTATTGTGATTTAGGATATAATCCGCCATTGAGTGCGAAATCAATTTCAGCTTGATGCATTTCCGTATTCATTAAATCATAGGCTGGGCTCAAAACAAAGTCACCATCCTCCGTTTCAAGCAAGGAGAAATTCTTTAAATGCGCATCTCCATTGGAGAATAGGTAATTGAATAGGATAATTCTAAACAATTTCGGTGCTTCTATCGCGTATGAAGGCACATATTGCTGCATGATTTGGAATAACTCCAGGTAATTTCCTTCGTATTTATAGTTGATTCCGTGCGTTTGAGGAGTTCGTTCTGCCAAAACCGCAAAGTCCTCCTTCGCCCGTTTCAGTCCAGCCTCATCCCTGTCGAACCGTTTCGTTAAATAGGCCATTTCTCCATTTTGGAAGAAAATCAAACCATTTTCAGCCGTCTCTATCTGAAATACCTGCTTCGCAATTTGCATCGTTAGATGTTCGTTAGCCGGCATCAGATGTCTATTCTTCCCTAGCGTAGGAATGGGCTTTATTAAATACTGTCCACTTTCTCCCAGTTTGGCTAAACGAAGTTTATTCTTTTCCAGCAGCAATGAAAACTTTTCTTGAACTCCCGAAATAGACATGATGGTTCTGTTCTCATAGAGAATGCTTGAAATTCCATCTGAATTTGCAGGGGAATCATAAGGTAATACATGATGTACTTTATGTTTATTAAATAGATTTTGAAGTGCAGAACGATTATAGGTTTGATGACCTTCTGAAAGAGTGCTGGGACAAAAATGTAGCTGATCCATTTATGCGTTTATTTGTTCCAAGGTGATCGCTCCGATTGTGTCGAATCGAGCGGTATTCAGTAGTATGCCAAAATGATCCGATGGATCAATCTTCTTGAATTTGCAGACCGCCTGCTTGTTCGCTCCCTCAGGTAAAAGATGGAAGAACAAAGGGAATAGGTGAGGGGATTTAAATTCCTTTTTTTTCTTAGGCATGGTCAAACTAATAGCGGGCTTTATTTCATCATCAAGCCAGGTCTCTAAATAGCTAAAATGAAAACTCCCGTTATCCAATTGACTCAGAATTCCAGCGGGTTCTGACTTATATAGAATCGTTGCTTTTCTCATCTTCAGTAAAAATTGTTTTGATTTCTAATTTCAGCTCAAGTCCTAAAACATCCGCGATTTTTTGTAGCGTATCTAGGGTTGGATTCCCTTTCCCACTTTCAAATTGTTTCACCGTTCTAAGGCTAACTCCGGAAAGAATAGAAAGTGTTTCTTGAGTTGTTTGAAGCGTTATTCGCCTCAATTTTAGCATTTCTTTGATGTTTTTACGATGCATTATATTGCTCTTTTGTATGTTAATTTAATCAAAAATACGCATATTTAGATTATATTGTGCAATATAGTACACTTTTTATTGTATTATTGCATTTAGGGGTACTATTTTAATATTTGCCGTTAAATAAATAGCTCAACGTTGTTAGTTGAAATAATTAGGAAGTTCTTAAATTCAATAAACCTTAAAATTTTATCTCCAGATGAATTCAACTTCAAAGCAAAGACATGAGTCAAGTGGTCTAGGTTCATCTAGAAATTTATACCTAATTTTTTTACTTCTTTTGTGTATTGGAGCCTTTGCAACTAACCCTTCTTCTGCCGAACATAAGTTAATTTTGAAAGATAAGATGCGGCAATTATTGAACTCAGAAATAGATAAATTAAAGAGTGAAAATGACAACGAGTTTGCTCAGTTAGGGGCAACTTTTGGAGCTGCAATTGGAGGTGCATTTACAGATAAGTTTGTAGAGGAGAATGTAATTGTTGATGATTATTATCTCTTCTCAATAACGAAAGTTCGCTATGAGGGGAAGAGCAATATTGTGGGACTTGGTATTTTTGGAAAAGTCATTTTACATCCTGATATGGAGAAAACAGTAAAGAATGGTTTACCTCAAAACTGATTATTATGAATAGAAATGCAAATGATAAGTGGTTAGGCGGAGTAATCGGTGGAATTGCTCGATCAATGGGTATTTCATCAGGTGTCTTACGAGCTATATTTATTATTTTATCGCTTGGGATAGGCGGTTTAACGTTTGGAATTAGCTTCGGTGCAGTTGTTTTGATTTACCTGATTTTTTGGATGACTGTTTCGGAGCAGTAGTTATTAACTCTAAATTTTATGAAAAAAATAGCTCTATTAATCACCATTCTACTATTTAGCTTTTCTGCTAAGTGTCAAAAAATCTTTTCTGTAGATTATGAAAGCCAAGCAGATGTTAAAGTTTTTGTCGTTAATTATGAAAGTCAGGCAGATTTAAAAGTGTTTAAAGTGAAATACGAAAGTCAAGCAGGAATGAATGATGGCAAGTGGTTTTTTACTTCTTATATAAGTCAAGCTAAGAAGAAGATCTATTTTGTTCGCTACGAAAGCCAAGCTGATTTGAAAGTGTATTTCGTTAATTATGAGAGTCAGGCTGGCTGGCGTAATTCATCTAAGCAGCATTTGATGTATTAATCATTATACTGTTTCAAAACAAAAAAGCCCGACATTGCTGTCGAGCTTTCCAGAGCCTCCTATCGGGATCGAACCAATGACCTACTGATTACAAATCAGTTGCTCTACCAGCTGAGCTAAGGAGGCGCATTTGAGTTCACAAAAGTAAGCCAAATGGATTAAAACGCAAAAGATTGATTGAAAAAAATTAATCTTTTTTCAATTGTGCGAGTTCTTTTTCCGCTTGAGCAATTTTCTTTTCCACTTCCTCTCGTAGTTTATCCGAGTTTTTAGACTTCGCAAAGAATTCTAAGTTGTTGGTTAACACGGCGATATCATTTTCAAGAGTTTGAATTTTCTTCCGCGCATCAGGTGAAGCTGATTTTTTCTCCTCCCCACCCGTATTTGCTTCAGAAGCCAATGATTTTAATTCAAAGCCCCAAGCTGCTAATTGCTCTTTTGGTTGTGTACGTGCTAGATCAATCAAAGCATTCCACGTGTTGCGGAAACTTTCTTGAATTACTTTTACATCTCTTCGTGGTACGAAGCCGATTGCGTCCCATGCTGCTTTCTTTTGGCCTAAAGAAGCTAAAAGACTAGGATCCTGTAACATGGCTCCCATTTCGGTTAGAATCGCTTGCTTAGCCTCTAAATTCGCTTCGAACTCTACGTCCTTCGCATTCTTACCTTTCTCGCGTGTTAAATTAAAGTAGTCATCACATGCTGCCTTGAATTTCGCGTAGATGGAATCTTTTTGTTTCTCTGGTACATGACCGATCTCTTTCCACTTTTTCTGCGTTTCGATGACCATTTGAGTCACTTCAGGGGTGATGGTTCCCGTTTCAACGATACCATTTACCTGGTCTATTAAGGCTTGCTTTGCAGCTAAGTTCGCTTTACGTTCTGCATCGATTTTCGAGAAGAACTCGCTCTTGTGTTTGAAGAAGGTTTTTAAGTCTGACCAAAAGTTCTGACTCACCTCTTTTCCCCCATCGCGAGGCAATCCACCCTTTAAGTTATTCCATTGCTCTTGAAGCGCTAAAACCGCTTTAGATGCCTGATTCCACTCACTTATATTAGCTGCAGTGAAACTTGCATAATGCTTCATCAGATCTGCGATTTCACGCTTTACTTTTAAATTCTCTGTGAATACTTGCTTTTGGGCATCATTAAGGGCTCTTTTTTGTTCAAAAAGTATATCCAATGATTTCTTCACACGCGTCCACAGCGCCTCATTATCGTCTCTATTCGCAGGTCCAATGTGCTTGTATTCCTCGAAAAGTTCCTCTGCTTCTTTTAACAGTTTTTGAACATTTCCTCCTTCGCTAATGGCAGCAGCCATCACCTCAAGCTTAGCCGCAATGACCTCTTTCGCTTGTAAATTTTTCTTGCGATCTAATTCTAATAATTCGAAGAAAATACTTCTATTGCTATAGAAACGATCCACTAAGGCATGATAACTCTGCCAAAGCGTTTGATTCATCGGACCTTGCACACTTCCTAAACCTTTCCACTCTTCTTGAATCTTCTTGAAGGCCTTAAAGCTGGCATTTACGTGAGCGGGATCTGAATTATCATCCGAATCTACTAATGTTCTTAAATCATTTATTAAACGAGTTTTACCCTCTAGTGCCTTCTCTCTTAATTTTTCCAAATTAGAGAAGAAAGCAGACCTTTCAGTTCGAATGAAGGCGGAAATGGCGTCGATTTTTTGCGAGATTTCATCCCCCTTAAAAGAGAATCCTTCTTCTGAATCTTCATTACCAGCTTTAAAAGCAGCTATAGCCTCAGCGCGTTCGCCTTGCTTCATTGCTTCCCATGCTGTTCTTACTTCTTTCGTTAATTCATCAACCTTTTTAAAGTTCGCAGATGAGGCGCTTGCCTGAAGAATAGCTTTCAATTGCTCATAAAAAGCTAGAATGCTTTCTTTTGTCGCTTTTGAAAGGTCTAAACTTGGAAATTCCACGGCCTTTTCTTCTACCACAGGAAAAACAACTTCAGCTGGAGCTGCTGCTTCAACTGCAGTTTCTACAACTGCAGTTTCTTCAACTACAGTCTCTTCAACTACAGTCTCTTCAACTACAGTCTCTTCGACTACAGTTTCTTCAACTAAAGTCTCTTCGACTACAGTTTCTTCAACTAAAGTCTCTTCGACTACGGTTTCTTCAACTGGCGTTGCTTCAGATACTGTTGCTTCTGCGGGTGTTTCTTCTGGAATAGTGGGAGTGGTTTCCAATTCTTCTGGATTCGTCTCTTCGGTGATCATAATCGTCGTTGTTTGCGTTTTAACTTAAAAGTTTTTCAAAAATACGCTCCATCGATACAGCATGGCCAATTTTCTCCTTTAGGTCTGCTATAGAAATGCGCTCTTGGGTCATCGTGTTGCGATCGCGAACGGTCACGGTGTTGTCTTCCATGGTTTGGTAATCCACCACCACACAATACGGCGTCCCAATTAAATCTTGACGAGTATAACGCTTGCCTATGGCGCCTCCATCGTCGTACGTGGTATTAAAGGCAAATTTAATGTTATTAACAATTTCTTGCGCTTTCTCTGCTAAACCATCCTTCTTCACTAGAGGAAGAACGGCTACTTTTACAGGAGCTAAAGCCGGGTGGAAATTCAAGAAAACACGTTGTTTTTCTTGCTCTCCTTCACCCACCGTTTCTTCTGTATAGGCATTGCAAAGTATGGCTAGGAATAAACGATCAGCCCCTACGGACGTTTCGACTACATAAGGTATGTAATTTTCGTTTATTTCTGGGTCAAAATATTGTTGTTTTTTTCTAGATAAATCTTGATGAGCTTTTAAATCAAAATCCGTTCTGGAGTGGATTCCTTCCATTTCTTTAAATCCAAACGGAAATTTATACTCAATATCCACTGCCGCATTAGCGTAGTGCGCTAATTTTTCGTGATCGTGAAACTTTAAAGAAGTGGCTGGTAAACCTAATGCTTGATGGAACTTCATTCGCGTCTCTTTCCACTTTGCATACCATTCCATTTCAGTGCCAGGGCGAACGAAGAATTGCATCTCCATTTGTTCGAATTCCCGCATACGGAAGATGAAATTACGAGCTACAATCTCGTTACGGAAGGCTTTTCCTATTTGAGCTATGCCAAAAGGAACCTTCATGCGGCCTGTCTTTTGGACATTCAAAAAATTAACAAAAATTCCCTGAGCCGTCTCTGGACGTAAATAAATTAAACTCGCATCCTCTGAAACAGCACCTACTTGTGTGGAGAACATCAAATTAAATTGACGCACTTCAGTCCAATTAGCCGTGTTCGACACGGGGCACTTGATATTTTCATCAATAATAATCTGGCGAACCCCCTCTAAATCCCCTGCATCTAAGCATTTCGCCATTTTTTGTAATAAAGCCTTTCCCTCTGCCTCTTTTCCCTCGTCCTCTAATTGTGCAGCTCTTTCCTCTAACAAGGTATCCGCGCGATAACGCTTTTTAGAATCCTTATTATCAATCATAGGATCATTAAACGAATCCACGTGACCTGATGCCTTCCAAGTGGATGGGTGCATGAAAATCGATGCATCCAAGCCTACCACGTTATCATTCAACATGGTCATCGCTTTGTACCAAACCGTTTTCAGGTTATTCTTCAGCTCAACTCCGTTTTGACCATAATCATATACCGCTTGCAAACCATCATAAATTTCCGAGGAAGGAAACACGAAACCATATTCTTTCGCGTGTGAAATTATATCCTTCAATGCCGAGGCGGTATCTTGCTTTTTATTTTCCATTAAAACTTAATAAATCAATTAAATTAGATTGCAATTTACCGAAAAGAATCAAAGAATGAGGCTTGCAACGTGTTTTTTCTTAATTTTACCCAGATTTACAAGGTAATAACCAAGATATTGATGAAAAACGTTTCCTTCGCTTTAATTCAGCTATCCTGTAGCTCAACTGTTTCAGAAAACTGGCAAAAAACGATTTCCTCCATCCGCGATGCCGCGAGCAAAGGAGCGCAAGTAATTTGCTTGCAAGAATTATTCAAATCGGTCTATTTCTGTTTTGAGGAAAAACAGGATTTCTTTGCCTTGGCAGAGGCGATCCCGGGCCCATCTACGGATGAATTAGGAGCTTTAGCAGCGGAATTAAACGTGGTTATCGTAGCCTCCCTTTTTGAAAAACGTGCAGCTGGACTTTACCATAACACAACCGCGGTGATTGATGCCGACGGGAAATACCTAGGGAAATACCGTAAAATGCACATTCCTGATGATCCAGGCTATTATGAAAAATATTATTTTACGCCCGGAGATTTAGGCTACCAGGTTTTTGATACGAAGTATGCTAAAATCGGGGTACTCATCTGCTGGGATCAATGGTATCCCGAAGCTGCTCGTCTCACTGCCTTGAAAGGGGCGGAAGTTTTAGTGTATCCTACTGCCATTGGTTGGGATTTAGAAGAGAAGGACGGCGAAATTAACCGTGAACAATACCAAGCTTGGCAAACCATCCAACGTTCTCATTCTATTGCAAACGGCGTTCCAGTCGTATCCGTTAATCGGGTTGGAGAAGAGAATGGCCAACAATTTTGGGGTGGAAGCTTTGTTTCCAATGCCTTCGGTCGCGTTATTTTCCAAGCCTCTCACGATCAAGAGGAAATCGCGCTAGTCGATGTTAATGTCGATTCCAGCGAATACTACCGCAGAACTTGGCCTTTCTTTAGAGACAGACGAATTGATTCGTATCAAGGGATTACGGAGAGGTTTTTGGACAAATAGTAAAGAGCAAAGTTCAAAGAGCAAAGTTCAAAGAGCAAATAGCAAAGTTCATACTAATTTTTGACTAAGTCACGAAGTGACGACTAAGCCGCTAGTGGCGACTTTTTGACTTTATCTAAACTTTGGTCTTTGAAATTTGTAATTTGAAAAATCAGCTTCGCTGATTTTTAATGCGCTTCCAGCCAATTTTCTCCCACGCCAATGCCGGTTTCCATCGCGACACCTAGGTCCATGGCCTCGCACATGATTTTATTAATCTGAACTTTTAATAAGTCGACTTCGTCTTTGTGTGCGTCGAATACCAATTCATCATGAACGGTTAGGATCATCTTCGATTTTAGGTTCTCTTTCTCGAGGTAATCTTGAATTTGAATCATTGCGACTTTGATCATATCGGCGGCTGACCCTTGGATGGGGGCGTTAATCGCGTTGCGTTCTGCAAATCCGCGTTCGTTCATGTTGGCGGATAAGATATCGCGCAGGTAGCGGCGGCGACCCAAAACAGTTTCGACGTAACCGTTTTCGCGTGCGTCGGCGATGCTTTGGTCCATAAAAGTCTTCACCTTAGGGAATTCAACGAAATATTGATCGATGATTTCCTTCGCCTCTGTACGGGAGATAGCTAATTGTGCGGCAAGCCCGAAAGCAGAAACGCCGTAAATAATCCCAAAATTCACCGTCTTCGCCTTGCGACGCATATCCGAAGTAACTTCCTCTAAAGGAACATGGAAAACTTTCGCAGCTGTTGCCTTGTGCACGTCTAAACCATTATTGAAGGCATCCAGCATGGAATCGTCTTTAGAAAAGGCGGCCATGATGCGGAGTTCGATTTGGGAATAATCCGCAGATAAAATCAAGTGGTTTTCATCGCGTGGGATGAAGGCTTTGCGGATTTCGCGGCCCCTTACCGTACGAATCGGGATGTTTTGCAAGTTAGGATCCTTCGAAGAAAGACGGCCAGTGGCTGTCACAGCTTGCATGAAGGACGTATGAATTCGGCCTGTTTTAGGTGATATTAGAGCTGGAAGTGCATCCACGTAAGTCGATTTTAATTTTTGTAACTCACGGAAATCTAAAATCAGTGAAGCGATTTCGTGTTCTGATTCCAGTTTCGAAAGCACCTCTTCGCCTGTCATGTATTGTCCGGTTTTGGTCTTTTTTGCCTTCGGGTCTAGTTTTAGTTTCTCAAACAAAATCTCCCCTAATTGTTTAGGTGAGGCGATGTTAAATACTTGTCCGGCGGTCGCAAAAATCTTTTCTTGGACGGCTTTGGAATCAGCCTCCAAAGTTTTAGACATCTCCTGTAAGAAAGGAACATCTAAGTTCACTCCTTCGCATTCGATCGCTGATAAAACACGTGCCAGTGGCATTTCTACCTCATTTAATAATTGTACTGCCTTCGGGTTTGTCGTTAATTGTTTATCTAAAAACGGCTTTAATTGCAGGGTGATGTCTGCGTCTTCCGCGGCGTATTCTTTGATGAGGTTTAGCTCAACTTCCCGCATGTTACCTTGTTTCGCACCTTTTTTGCCGATTAAGTTTTCGATTGACATCGGTTCGTAGCTTAAATAGGCGAGGGCCAAAGCATCCATCCCGTGACGCTTCTCCGGTTCAATCAAATAATGCGCCAGCATGGTGTCATAGGTTGCTCCTTTGATTTCAATGCCGTAATTACGCATGACGCTCATGTCGTATTTGATGTTTTGAGCGATTTTGATGGTGGATTCTTTGGCAAAAATAGCCTTAAATAAATCTGCCTGCACCTGACAAGCCGCCTGATCTTCTGGGAAAGGCACATAAAAGGCCTCACCCTTGCGGTAAGAGAAGGACATGCCCACTAATTGCGCCTCGATTGCTATCAAACTCGTCGTTTCTGTGTCAAAACAGAAGGAATCCTGGCGATCCAAAAAGCTAATCAACGACTTAATCGCATTCTCCCCTTGCACTAAATGGTATTGATGCGCCGTGTTACTTAGATTCGAATAGCTCGTCGTAGTGACTTCCTCTTCCTCCTCCAGTTCCGAATTCGCGCTAGCAGCGATAGGGGATCCGAACATATCCATTTGGTTCGAATCCACTTTAGGCGAAGCTTTCACTTTAGCCACCACGGGTTCGTCCTCCCCTAAAATTCGTTTGCGTAGGGTTCTAAATTCTAATTCTTCTAATAATGGTTCTAATAAAGCGCGATTAGGCGGAGTAGCCAGTAGTTTCTCTTCCTCGTATTCAATAGGTACTTCTAGTAAAATACGGGCCAAATACTTCGAAAGGATGCCTTGCTCCCTAAAATTGATCAAGTTTTCCTGCAATTTGCCTTTCAGTTGGTCGGTATTGTCTAATAAGTTTTCCAAAGATCCGAATTGCTCGATCAGCTTTTGAGCAGTCTTTTCACCCACTCCAGGAATGCCCGGAATATTATCCACCGCATCGCCCATCAACCCGAGCATATCAATCACTTGATCCACGTTTTCGATGTTCCAACGTTGGCACACCTCCTTGGGCCCTAAAACCTCCACTCCCTTACCCATAAAGGCAGGTTTGTACATCTTAATTCGCTCCTCGACTAATTGTCCATAATCCTTATCCGGAGTCATCATGTAGACCACGATATCCGGATTCGCCCGCACCGCCTTTTTCGCAATTGTCCCTATCACGTCATCCGCCTCATAGCCATCTAAAATCAAGATAGGGATATCCATCGCCTCTACTAAACGCTTCACATAGGGAATCGCAATGGAAATGTCTTCCGGTTGTTCCTGACGCTGAGCCTTGTAGGGCGTGTATTCCACATGTCGAAAGGTAGGTTTAGGTGTGTCAAAAGCTACCCCTAAATAATCTGGTTTTTCCTTATTTATGACCTCTAAGATCGTATTTGCAAAGCCAAAAACGGCGGAAGTATTAATTCCCTTCGAAGAAATTCGGGGTGTTTTAGCAAAAGCAAAATGCGCGCGATAAATCAAAGCCATCGCGTCAAAAAGGAATAATTTTTTCATGTAATTCAGCTATATTTGGGGATAGAGATTGCCTTTGTAAATATAACAAATTTATCCTCGAAATTATGAACTTAGCTGACCTACGCCTGAACTACCAAAAAGGGGAATTGCACGAATCACATGTACATCCAGATCCTTTTGCCCAATTTTCAATTTGGTTTAAAGAAGCACAATCAGCAGAGGTTCCAGAGCCTAATGCAATGTTTTTAAGCACATTAAGTTCATCAGGACGTCCTTCAGGTCGCATCGTTTTATTAAAAACAGTCGATCATGGTTTCAGCTTTTTCACTAATTATGAATCCCGTAAAGGCCAGGAATTAGCTTTTACTTCGCAAGCGTCTGTCACTTTTTTTTGGGGAGAGCTCGAGCGCCAAATCCGCATCGAAGGTCACGTCGAAAAACTCTCTGTCGAATTATCTACTGCTTACTTTCATTCTCGCCCGCGCGAATCGCAATTAGGTGCTTGGGTTTCTGAACAAAGTACCCGAGTTTCCCGCGAAGAATTAGAAAAACGTTACGCTGAGCTAGCCGCGCAATATGAAGGCAAAACGATTCCGAAGCCAGAACACTGGGGTGGCTATCGATTAGTTCCGGATTATTTTGAATTTTGGCAGGGCAGACCTTCACGCCTGCACGACCGCGTGGTATATAATGAAAGAACGAAAGGGGATTGGGAGTGTTATCGGGTGGCTCCTTAAAAGCGGCTTTTCAAATAGCAAAGACCAAAGTTCAAAGTTCAAAGTCAAAAGTTCAAAGTGCAAAGAGCAAAGTTCAAAGAGCAAAGTTCAAATAGGATTAAAATAGTCTGAATTCATCGCCGCAGGCGATACCATCTTTGAACATTGATCTTTGCTCTTTGAAATTTATAGTAGCTTCACCTCCAACGATCCTTGCTTCTGAAACCCCTCCCCATACTTCACTCCGATCTTGTGTCCCATTTCCATGGCTCTAGCTTGAATAAAGAGTAAGAAGTCAGGGCTTGAAATATAAGAGGCTGGTTCCGCAGAATTAGGATCGAAGAATTGACTCTTGAAGGCGCGGATAGCGGCTTCCTTTTGATCCCAATGTGCTGAAATATCAATGACGAAATCAGGTTCTAAATAGCGGTCTTGAATGTAATGGTATACCTGCGATGGTCTCCAGGCAGGAAGATCGCCGGTTTTGATTTGGCGTAATCCGGATAAGAAACAGGCATCTATCGCTAATTGTGCTCCTTTGCCATGGTCGGGATGGCGGTCTTCTAGGGCATTTGCCAAAACGATATCAGGTTGGTATTTACGAACGACTTCAATTAATTTCAATTGCGTTTCTTCATCGTTTCTGAAAAAGCCATCTCGGATGCCTAGATTTTCTCGTGCGTGCAGTCCTAAGATTTTAGTAGCATCAGCTGATTCTTGTAATCGTATTTCAGGTGTTCCTCGAGTTCCTAGTTCACCTCGGGTGAAATCGACAATACCTACTTTTTTACCGGCAGCAATGTGCTTTAAAATAGTTCCAGAACAGCTTAATTCAGCATCGTCTGGGTGCGCGGCCATGACAAGTATGTCTAGTTTCATTTGTTTAATGAATTCGTATTTTGCGGCCAGAACGAATGACTGATGAGCCTTTGATACCGTTTAATTTTTTCAATTTAGCAATTGAAACGCCTGTGCGTCTAGAAATAGCACCGAGTGAGTCCCCTTTTCTAACTTTAGTCCATGCTTTGGTTCTAGATCGTACTTTCTCTCCCACAGAACCATATTCGTTTTTTAAAGTCAGAGATCTAGTATCAAATGATCTGGATGTAATAGTAATATGATCTGAAACAGGCTCAAATGGATTAAAATTATATACATTTTTAGGGTTCATCGGATTACCCTCATATCTCGTTTCGAAGTGAAGGTGAGGCCCACTACTTCGACCGGTACTACCACCCACACCAATTTGATCCCCCGCTTTTACTATCGTTCCCGGTTCAGCTCCACGAGCTGACATGTGTCCATAAAGAGTTTCAAAGCCATTATAATGGCGGACTACTACATAATTACCATATCCTCCTGGATTATAATTACTTACTCTTACAATACCATCAAAGGCCGAATAGACGGGATTACCTGTTTCAAGATCTAAATCTACACCTGCATGTAATCTTCCCCAGCGAGGCCCAAAAGGACTGGTTTGGCGAATCGAATTCAGTGGTGCAGCCCAATTATGGCCAGCCGATGTATTATATAATTCAATATCTACTGGCTCATCGAAATCCTTCGCATCAATATCATAAGGATCAATCGATTTAGTATTCCAAATTGCGAAATAGGAGGCCACAGATACGTAGTCTTCTGTTCCTTCTGGAGCTGCTTCTTCCTCAATTTCTACAATTAAATTTTCCCCTTCATCAATAGATGTAGTATCAAAATTACTGATACTTGAATTGACAATTTTGATAGGTTCAAATTTGCGTTCTTGCATTTCTGAACCTGCTGTAACTCCGATGGATTCAGTTTCATTTCTGAATAAAAGAGGTGGAAGTTCATCTAACTCGTCTTTTTTCTTGTCTTTATCTTGAAAGAGTTGAGAGTTTGACTTGACTTCAATTTTTGTATTTTTCTTGAATAGATTACGTTCCTGTGCAATCAAATTAAAATTTAAAAACAACAAAATAAGGCCAAAAATGTAAGTTAAAACTTTCATATTTTTAAATTAATGTAAATTGTTCGCGGCTAACCAACGCTCCGCGTCCAATGCCGCTATACAGCCAGTTCCCGCAGCAGTAATCGCCTGACGGTAAATGGAATCTTGAACGTCTCCGCAAGCAAAAACGCCTTCGATATTCGTTCTTGAACTTCCTTTTTCTGTAACTAGATATTCTTGCTTATCCATCTCTAATTGTCCCTTAAATATGGACGTATTAGGTTGGTGGCCTATAGCTACAAAGAAACCAGTTAAGGCGATTTCTTCTGTTGCTTTACTTATATTATTAACGATGCGAATTCCGGTTACCCCGTTCGCATCCCCTAAAATTTCTTCTGTTTCTGAATTCCAATGAATCTCAATCTTCGGATTATTCTTTACGCGCTCTTGCATAATAAGAGAGGCGCGCATTTCTCCACGACGTACGATTAAGTGAACTTTAGTACACAAATTAGCTAAATAACTAGCCTCCTCTGCCGCTGTATCACCTGCGCCCACCACAGCAACCGTTTGATTACGATAGAAGAATCCATCACATACAGCACAAGCGGAAACACCTAGACCATTAAACGTTGTTTCACCTTCTAATCCTAACCATTTCGCACTAGCGCCTGTAGCGATAATGACTGCATCTGCTTCGATTTCTATTGTATCATCAACCCAAACCTTCTTAGGGGAGCTGGTGAAATCAACCTTTGTGGCCATTCCGTACCGAACATCTGTACCAAAACGCTTGGCTTGATTTTCTAAATCCACCATCATGGCTGGTCCATCAGTGCCTTGTGGGTAGCCGGGAAAATTGTCAACTTCTGTCGTCGTCGTTAATTGTCCACCTGGTTGACTGCCTTGATACATGATGGGGTGTAAGCCTGCACGTGAAGCATAAATAGCTGCGGTATAGCCGGCTGGGCCAGAACCGATAATAAGGCATTTGATTTTTTCTGACATGTTGATTTTTATCGAAAGCTAATGAGCCTACAAAATTCGGGAAATATAGGCAGAAACACAAGCGATGATTTTTCTTAATAATTCTTACATTTGTTTTAGAACCTACTATAAACGAATGAAGAGCGTAACTATTTTCCAGAACCTAACTTTTTGGGTTTTATTATCCATTTTACTAGGAGTATTCATTGGTCACTTTTCTCCTGAACTAGCTTTGTATAAGGTATTAGAATCGAAATTTACCTATAATCTGTTAGGAGCTGATTTGAGTTTTGGCCCTACACTAAGTGAAATGTTCAGTGGCGTCTTTATCAGTTTAGTGAAGATTTTTATCAATCCTATCATTTTCTTAACGATTAGTTTAGGGATTGTGAATATGGGTAACCTGAAGAAGGTAGGTCGTGTGGGAGGAAAGGCACTGTTGTATTTTGAGGTGGTGACTACTATCGCCTTATTGATAGGTCTTGCCGTTTCTACCTTGATTGAACCTGGAATAGGTGTAATACGAGATGATATTGCGGGAGGAGATATTTCTAAGTATACCCAAAAAGCTGCCGGATTCTCCTGGGTCGGCTTTTTAAAGGAAAACTTTACGGTGCAGGTATTAGGGTTTTCTATCTTTTTTGGAATCTTCTTAAACTTTGTGCGAGGAAAGGCGAAGATGATTTCAGGTATGCAACAAGCCTCACATTGGGTATTTAAGGGATTAAAGATCATTATGTATTTAGCGCCAATAGGAGCTTTAGGTGGGATGGCTTTTACGATAGGGAAGTTTGGGATACATTCTTTAGTTCCTTTGGCTAAATTAATGTTGACGGTCTATGTAACGATGGGAATCTTTGTTTTCGTGGTTCTAGGATTTATTATGCGGTCTTGTGGAGAGCGAATTTGGTCTTTTTTGGGCTTTATAAAACAGGAGTTATTAATCGTTTTAGGCACCTCCTCTTCAGAGGCTGCGCTGCCCTCTTTAATGCATAAACTGGAGAAAATGGGCTGCTCGAAGTCCGTGGTGGGCTTAGTCGTACCGGCTGGTTACTCCTTTAATCTAGATGGTACCAGTATTTATTTATCTATGGCTACCTTGTTTTTAGCCCAAGTTTATGGTGTACATTTGTCCTGGGAACAACTGCTGACCATTGTGGGCATCTTGATGGTGACTTCTAAAGGAGCAGCAGGAGTGACTGGAAGTGGATTTGTAGTTTTAGCGTCTACTTTAAGTGCTTTACAAGTGATTCCAGTGGAAGGATTAGCGCTCTTATTAGGAGTAGATCGATTTATGTCCGAAGCGAGAGCGATTACGAATTTTATTGGAAATGGGGTAGCGACGGTTTGGCTTGCTAAACATGAGGGAGAATTCCAAACAGAAGAATCAACAAACTAATCATATATGTCTATTTCATCCATTTTAAGACAAGATGCGCTTGAGTATCATGCAGGAGGGAAACCTGGAAAAATTGAAGTAAAACCGACGAAATCCACCGCTACTCAGCGCGATTTATCTTTAGCGTATTCGCCGGGTGTGGCTGAGCCTTGTTTAGAAATTGCAGCAAATGTAGAGAAGGTCTATGATTATACGGCTAAAGGAAACCTGGTAGGTGTTATCTCTAATGGTACCGCAGTTTTAGGTTTAGGAAACATTGGTCCAGAGGCGAGTAAACCCGTGATGGAGGGGAAAGGCGTACTTTTCAAAGTATTTTCAGACATCGACGTTTTTGATATCGAATTAGCCGTGACGGATCCAGATGATTTTGTGGATACGGTGGCTCGATTAGAACCGACTTTTGGCGGTATAAATCTAGAGGATATCAAATCCCCAGAATGCTTTGAGATCGAAGAGAAATTAAAAGCACGCTTGAAAATTCCGATCATGCATGATGATCAGCATGGGACGGCCATCATTTCTTCAGCTGCTCTATTGAATGCCCTAGAGATTGTGGACAAGAAGATTGAAAAGGCTCGCTTCGTTGTCTCTGGTGCAGGGGCTGCTGCTATTTCTTGTATTAAATTGTATTTGAAACTCGGTGCACGCATTGAGAACTTTACTATTTTCGATAAGGACGGATTAGTTTCAACTGATCGCTCTGATTTGAATCGCTATTTAGCTCCTTTAGCTGGAAAGGCTGGGAAAATAACCTCTTTAGCTGCTGCGATGAAGGGGGCTGATATATTTCTGGGACTTTCAGTGGGGAACATCCTAAAACCAGAGATGATCGCTTCGATGGCAAAGAAACCGATCGTCTTTGCGATGGCAAACCCTACGCCAGAGATTGGTTATGAAGAGGCGAAGGCAGTGAGGAAAGATTTGATTATGGCGACAGGTCGTTCGGACTTCCCTAACCAAGTCAATAATGTGTTAGGCTTCCCCTTTATTTTTCGGGGAGCCTTGGATGTGAGAGCGTCTGAGATTAATGATGAGATGAAATTAGCGGCGGCAAAGGCTTTGGCCTGCTTAGCTAAAAAACCGGTTCCGGATATCGTGAATTTGGCTTATAATGAGAAGTCCATGAGTTTTGGACCAGAATACATAATTCCTAAGCCAGTGGATCCTCGCTTAATCACTACTATTTCGATGGCAGTGGCGAAAGCGGCGATGGATTCTGGTGTGGCGACTAAACCTATCTTAAACTGGGATGCCTACGAAAGTCAATTGGCTAAACGTTTGGGATTAGACAATCAGGTGATGAAGTTCATCTTGAAGCGGGCAAAATCTAATCCGAAAAGGATTGTTTTTGCGGAAGCAGAGAACCTGAAGGTGCTAAAGGCCGTTCGCGAAGTATTAGACGAGGGAATCGCGAAACCTATCTTATTAGGTCGCAAGGCAAACATCGATGCGATTTGCGAGGAGCATCACATTGATTTAGGGGATATTGAGATCTTTGATTTCAAACATAAAGATAACGCAGCACTATTAGCCGAGTTTGCGGAGCTATTCTACGAGAAGCGTAAGAGACGTGGGTTCACGAAATGGGAAGCGGAGAAGCAAGTGCGTAAGAGTAATTATTTCGCAGCGATGATGTTAGAGACTAATCGGGCTGATGGCGTGATTTCTGGATTAACGAAGAATTATCCGGATGCGATTCGTCCCGCCTTGCTGATCATTGGTAAAAAACCAGGGGTGAACAAGGTAGCGGGTATGTACCTTTTGTTGAGTAAACAAGGGCCTCTTTTCTTCTCGGATACGACGATTAATTTCCAACCTTCAGTGGCCGATTTAGTAGAGATTACGGAATTGACTGCAGAGGCGGTAGAACGCTTTAATTTGAAGCCTAAGATTGCTATGCTCTCCTATTCGAACTTTGGTTCAGCTGATGGAGATGATGCATTGAAGATGCGTGCGGCTACAGCGATTTTGAAAGAGAAACATCCAGAGTGGGTCATAGAAGGGGAGATGCAGGCGCATTTAGCCTTTGATAAAGAATTAAGACAGCAGAATTATCCTTTCGCGACTTTAGGAAATGATACGGCGAATACGCTAATCTTCCCTAATTTATCTTCGGCAAATATTGCCTATAACTTATTGAAGGAGGCTGCTGATATCGAATATATAGGACCTATTTTACTCGGATTGCGCAAACCGGTGCACGTTTTGCAATTAGGTGCTTCCGTACGAGAGATTGTAAATATGGTCGCTATAACGGTAGTAGAATCACAAAGTATTTAATTAACTATCCAAGCCTGTCTCAGTTTCAATTGGGAGGGGCTTGGATTTTTTATTTCCTTGAGCTCCTGCTTCAGGTCATTTAGAAAGCGGACTTTATCTTTTTTCTCATCCGTACTGCGTAACTCACAACCAATTTTTTCCAAAAGTTGCGCTAATGGCAACTCTTTATTTCCACTGACGTAGTTAGCGAAGAATCGATCGATTCCCTTCATTTTTGTCGTCTCTGCAATAATTTTAAATAGCTCCTCATCTTTGAATGATATTTCAGGGCCAAATCGAGCAGATAAATCCCGGATTAATTGTTGCGTTCCATACATTCCATTCGTCTCGCTTCGCAAGTATAAATCAAGACAGAGGCCGATTAAGGCTCCTTTTTGGTATACATTCCCATATTCCTCTTTGTATTTATTTAATACGCCTTTACTGAGTTTAGTGAAGGGAATCGAATTGTCAAAACTGAAATGCATCGTCCGGTATTTCTCCGTCATTCGCTCTAAAAATTCCGTCAAACTGATTAAACCACCCTGTAGTTGCATGTGTTGTGCAGCATATTCCGTAAGACCTTCGTAGAGCCAAAGATGCTTCGACATCTGAGGGTTTTGAAAATCAAAGCGACCAATTTCTTCTGAATGTAAGTTCAAAGGGGTCTGAATGTGGAAGAACTCGTGAGCGCTGACATCCCTAATCACAGGCCCCATCACGCTAATGGAATCTTCCGGCAAATAATAAAATGACGATTGAGCGTGTTCTAAAGCCCCGTAACTTCCATTTTTCAGATAGTCTGACATCACAATCAGAAAGGCATACTTGTTAACTGGGAAACGGCCTCCCAGGTAGTACAATTGCGCTTTTAATAGGGGTCTTACTTGTGTCGCAATCTCTGATGCCTTTATTTTCTGATTAGGGGAATAAACAGAAATCAGGATCTCTGCATTAGCCAGGTGAAGATGAACGGTATCAGGAGCGGCTACGAGGATGGGGGCGTCTGTTAGCTTTTGGTAAGAGGAGGCTACATATTTTCCTGCTTGCGCTTGCAAGGAAGATGACGCGACTAATCCTGTAGGAATCTTCAATTCTAGTGAAACGGGTAATTGATCCCTTCCCTTAATATAGCCTAAAAGTGCGTGCGTGTTCAGCGCAAATAGCGTGTCTTGCTGAAAATTCGTTCCAGCGGGCTCAAAAACATAAGGTCCCTTGATTTCTGGGCTGTCCCACGTATCATCTACTTCATAGGTGAGCGAGGAGGCATTCGCAAAAGTATAGCAATTGGTATCTTTTCGGATGACCGTAATCGGCTTTCCGGAGGCATTATAGGCTTGTAGGTTTTGGACGTATCGACCAAAATTATAAATCGCATACGTTCCCGGAACCATTTTAGGGAAACAAAACTCCTTCACACCTACGGGCAATTTCACTTCCACGGTAAGGCGGTCGTTTTGCAGTCGATTTAAGTCAATAGAATAGCGAAGGCTATCTTGCGCTTTCGCAACAGTAATGCTAAGAAAAATAAGTAGGAGTAGCTGGCGGATCATTAATTCTTAAAGTTCAAAGCTTCGTTCGGCTCAATTTTTGTAATTAAGAGCGTAGGAATGCTCATCATTAATCCCACCAAAAGGATGGTAAACCCATTCACGATTCCCCAGGTTGCTGCATCCCATTGGATGGGAACGCTGCTCATATAATAACTTTCGGGGTCTAATGGAATTAGGTGGTAGGTCGACTGGATATAACAGAATAAAAAGGCGATTACATTACCTACTAGCAATCCTCTCACCAGAATAAATAGTCCATTCCACCAGAAGATACGGCGAATCTGAGATGCGGAGGCTCCCATGGATTTTAATAGTCCCACCATGGGAACGCGTTCCATGATCAAAACCCAAAGTGTCGCGATCAGATTAAAGCAGGCCACCACAAACAAGAGACTGATAAAGATGACTATATTTCGGTCGAGCATGGTCATCCAATCGAAAAGTGCGGGATAGATTTTGGTCACGGGTTGAATGCGCCATTCGGGTGGCATCGTTTTCCCAAGCGCCAGTGTCTTCGCCTCTAAGTTCTCCTTGCTTTTAAAGTATACTTCGTAGGTACCTAGCGAATCTGCTGTCCAGCCGTTCATTTTTTGAACCCAATCGCGGTCTGCTAAGACAAATATTTTATCTAATTCTTCTAGTCCTGTTTCATAGATGCCGGCGACTTTAACTTTACGGGGTCTTTCGGGTGCGCTGAGGAAGTAGAGAATCAAAGAACCGTTCGCTTTTACTTTTAATTGTTTGGCCAAAGCCTCACTTAGAATAATCTCCTGTGGGCCAGTTATCCTACTAGATCCGCTGCTTATATTCTGCTGTAGTTGTTTCGCTGGCAAATCCGTTCCGATTCCTTTCACTACAATCCCAGCTAAACCGTCTTTTCCCACAATAATTCCCGGGCGCTGTACGTGGGCTTGAATATGATCTATCTCCGGACGTTTTGCAGTCGCGGCCTCCCAGGCTAGATTACGCGCTAAAGGACTTTCTGCTAATGATCGATTACCTGATATTTGGGAAATGCGCGCCTCCCCAGAAAAGCTCGTTAATTTTTCTTGAATGGCCGATTTAAAGCCAAATAAAATCGCAAAAGCCACTAATATAATGGCCGTCCCCACCGCGATAGTCCCGATACCCACATAGGTCACCGTCTTAGAAAAGGAGGTGTCCTGAGTTTTCCGAATACGCCTAGCGACAAAAAGAGGGAAATTCATTAGATTTGATTTTCAATTCTGAACCGCAAAGAAAACACGAATGCTGCGTAAATCAAATATTATCGTCTTATTGTTCAGCCTTTTGGCCTTTACAGTGTTCTCTCAAAAAGCGCTTATTCCCGGCGCTGCCCAATTCAACGCTTATCTACCTTCTTTAAAAGGAAAAAATATTGCTTTAGTCGTAAACCATACTTCTGTCATAGGGAAGACGCATGTAGCAGATACCTTATTATCGCTAGGCGTTTCAGTGAAAAAGATTTTTGCACCTGAGCATGGTTTCAGGGGAACGGCAGATGCGGGCGCGCATATCGATAACGAGGTAGATCGCAAGACTGGTTTAGCGCTCATTTCTTTATATGGCAAACACAAGAAACCCACAGCAGAGGATTTACAAGGGATTGATCTAGTTCTTTTTGATATTCAAGATGTGGGAGCCCGTTTTTATACCTATTCATCGACCTTGCATTATGTGTTAGAAGCATGTGCGGAGAATAAAGTTCCCTTGCTAGTTTTAGATCGACCTAATCCGAATGGTCATTATGTAGATGGCCCTGTGCTCGAAAAGGCACAAGCGTCTTTTGTAGGCTTGAATCCGATTCCAGTCGTACACGGTTGTACGTTGGGTGAATTAGCGCGTATGATTAATGGGGAAGGTTGGTTAGCGAATGGGGCCAAAGCCTCACTTAACGTCATCCCTGTCGCAAATTATACCCATGCATCCCCGGTTCACGTAACTATTGCCCCTTCTCCTAATTTGCCAAACGATCAATCGATTGCTTTATATCCTTCACTTTGTTTATTCGAAGGCACGAATGTAAGTATCGGAAGAGGAACTGATTTACAGTTCCAAGTAGCGGGAACGAACATTGCTGGTCTGGGGGATTATACTTTCACCCCAGTTCCTAAATCAGGAGCGATGGATCCTCCTTTAAAAGGGCAAATATGTTATGGATACAACCTGTCTGCTATACCTGCTAGAAATTTGGGTTTCAGCCTAAAATACCTGTTGTATTTCTACAGTAAATCTGGTTTAGGGGAGAAATTCTTTACTTCGCCCGCCTTCTTTGATAAGCTAGCGGGAACAGATTCGCTCCGTCTAGCCATTATCGCAGGTAAATCGGAGAAAGAAATTCGGGATTCTTGGGAGCCGGGATTAGTTCAATACCGAAAAATGCGCCAAAATTACCTCCTCTATCGCTAGAATTAGCTAAAAAATTCCGACATTTACCGTTTATTTTTTAGCAAAAACAAACATGGCGGAAAAGATTCTTATTCTTGATTTCGGTTCTCAGGTGACTCAATTAATTGCGCGTCGCATCAGGGAAGCGCAAGTCTATTGCGAAATACATCCTTTTAATCACATTCCAGTCATCGACGAATCGGTGAAGGGAATCATCCTTTCCGGGAGTCCATGTTCCGTACGTGATGAAGATTCTCCACGAGTGGATTTAAGCTTGTTTGGATCATTACCTATTTTAGGTATTTGTTATGGAGCACAATTATTAGCCCATCAAGGCGGAGGCTCCGTTCAAGCCTCAGGTCACCGCGAATACGGTCGTGCACACATGACCAGCGTAAAAGAGAGTCCTTTGTTAAAGGGATTGTCTGCTACAGGTCAAGTTTGGATGTCACACGGCGATACGATTATGGAATTGCCAGCTGAATATGAATTAATCGGTTCGACCGAAACGGTTCGCGTAGCTGCTTTTGCCCATAAATCGAAGCCCATTTTTGGCATTCAATTTCACCCAGAAGTAACGCACTCGACGGAAGGAAGTTTATTAATTAAGAATTTTATTGTTGATATCTGTGGATGTGCACAAACGTGGACGTCGGATTCCTTCGTAGATAGAACGGTTGCTGAATTACAGGCCAAAATAGGGAATGACAAAGTCGTTCTAGGTCTTTCCGGTGGCGTAGATAGCTCGGTTGCTGCGGTTTTATTACACCGTGCCATCGGCAAAAACCTCTACTGTATCTTCGTCGATAACGGTTTATTGCGTAAAGATGAATTTGAGCAAGTATTAACATCTTATAATACCTTAGGCTTGAACGTGAAAGGAGTTAATTCCAAACAACGTTTCTACGATGCCTTAAAAGGATTAACAGATCCAGAAGAAAAGCGTAAGGCTATTGGCAAGACATTTATTGAAGTTTTTGACGAGGAGGCGCATCTAATAGAAGGCGTTTCTTGGTTAGGTCAAGGTACCATTTACCCTGACAAAATCGAGTCAGTTTCGTTGAAAGGCCCAAGTGCAACCATTAAATCTCACCATAATGTAGGAGGTTTGCCTGATTTCATGAAGCTGAAAGTGGTGGAGCCTTTAGAGGCTTTGTTTAAAGACGAGGTTCGTCTAGTAGGTAAAACCTTAGGTGTCCCAAAAGATATTTTAGCCCGTCACCCTTTCCCGGGTCCAGGCTTAGGCATTCGTATTTTAGGTGATATTACGCCAGCAAAGGTGGATATTTTACAAAAAGTCGATGCTATTTTCATCAACGGTTTGAAGGAAGATGGTTTGTATGATCAGGTTTGGCAAGCGGGAGCGATCCTTTTGCCTATTCAATCAGTAGGTGTCATGGGGGATGAGCGTACGTATGAGCAAGTTGTCGCTTTACGCGCTGTGTCTAGTGTGGACGGTATGACCGCTGATTGGTGCCACTTACCTTATGAATTTTTGGGTCGCATTTCGAATGAGATTATCAATAAGGTCAAAGGTGTGAATCGGGTGGTGTATGATATTTCGAGTAAGCCGCCGGCTACTATTGAGTGGGAATAAATTTCTTAAGGGGTTGGAAAATGTGCTGCGCAATATTTTCTGCACCCCTTAATGAAATTTATTTCAGAGGTAAATCGTGCTGCGCAATATTTTCTTAACTCCACACAAGAATTTATTTCAATAAAAAAGCATAGAGCATAAAGCACAAAGAATAAAAATGGTATAAAAAAGGGATCGAATTCGATCCCTTTTTTTTGTTCGTATGTGAAAAATCATTTCAAAACGTATCGCCGCAGGCGATTCCATCTTTGAACTTTGCTCTTTGAACTTTGATAGTTGATTTGTTTCTAAACCGCTGCGCGGTTTTGAAACAAATCAACTAGATAAAGAACCGTCTCCGTCGCTTTCTGCATATCCTGCACAGAAACCCATTCTTGCTTGCTGTGGAAAGCATGTTCGCCGGCAAAGATGTTCGGACAGGGTAATCCCATAAAGGTTAGGCGAGATCCATCGGTTCCGCCCCGAATGCTCGTGGTTTCAGCTTTTAAGCCCGCTAACCTCATCGCTTCCATGGCTAAGTCAATGCATTCCGGATGATCGATGAGTATTTCATTCATGTTGCGGTATTGCTCGGTTTGGGTGTAGGTAGCGGAGGAATTAGGGTATTTGCGCAAGACCATCTCGGTAATTTGTTGAATGATAAAGGCGTATTCTTTCAGTTTTTCGGTCTCAAAATCACGAAGGATGAATTCAATCGTAGCTTCTTCCACGCTGCCTGAAATGTCAGTGGGGTGGATGAAACCTTCTTTTGCTTCTGTTGTTTCTGGGCTTAGACGGTCTTTTGGTAGTGTGTTGACGATTTCTGCGGCGATTTTGAGGGCGCTTTCCATTCGGCCTTTGGCAAAACCCGGGTGCTGTGAAACGCCCTGAATTTTAACGGCAAATCCATCGGCAGAGAAGGTCTCGTTTTCTAAATGGCCCCGCTTTTCTCCGTCTAAGGTATACCCGTATTTGGCCTTAATCTTCTGCATATCCACATGGTCTGTTCCTCGTCCTACTTCTTCATCTGGCGTAAAAAGTATCGTTATGGGTCCATGAGGAACGTCTGGATGTGTAGTCCAAAAAGCCACCGCATCCATAATCTCTGCAAGACCCGCCTTATTATCAGCTCCTAAAAGCGTAGTTCCACTAGCTGTTATGATGTCATTTCCTATTTGCTCTGCTAAATCAGGATGTTCAGCTAGGCGAATGACGATGGAAGGGTCATCAGGTAAAAATAAATCTTGACCATGATAATACGGATGGACGATGGGTTTTACACCTGAGCCAGAGCAATCTGGAGAGGTATCCATGTGGGCACAAAAACAAAGGCCAGGAACTTCATAGGAAACATTGGACGCTAAGTGCGCATATACATAGCCATGTTCATCGAGGTGTGCATTGTCGATCCCTAGAGCCTGCAGTTCTTTAACTAAAACCTTTCCTAGATCTTTTTGCTTCTCAGTTGTAGGGCTACTGCTTGAGTGGGGGTCGGATTGAGTATCAATTTGGACATATTCAAGAAAGCGTTCCTTAGAGCTGAAGGCGTATTTTGTGATCAATTCCGGTAGTTGAGGCATGAAATGCGAATTATATTGAAATATTAGAAGAAAAAATTGTCTATATTTAATTAAATTGTTTTGAATTTGTAAAGGTAATACTCCTTTAAGAATTACGTATTATCTTAGTAGCTTGAATTTATAAGCTTACTACTACTATGTCCCCAAATGCTATTGTTAACCTAGATGGCCAAACGTTCGAATTACCTACTTTCGTAGGAACAGAAAACGAAAAGGCAATCGACATTGCGAAACTTCGCGATTTAACTGGATACATAACCTACGACCCAGGTTTTAAAAATACGGGTGCAACTAAAAGTGCTATTACATTTTTAGATGGAGAAGAAGGAATTCTGAGACACTGTGGTTACAGTATTGAAGAATTAGCTGACAAAGCAAGCTTCTTAGAAGTGGCATATTTGCTTTTAAATGGTGAATTGCCCACTCAATCTCAATTAGACGCTTTCGAAGCGGCGGTGAAAAAGTACACGGTGACTAATGAGGCTTTATTGAAAATGGAGCAAGTTATCCCGTCTTCTACACACCCGATGAGCGAATTATCTGCTCTTGTGGGCTTGATGGAAGGTCAATTTAATCCTGCCGAAACAAGTGAGAATATCTTACGTTTAATTGCTGCTATGCCTATTTTAGCGGCATGGAATTATAAAAAATCGATCGGAGAAGCAATAGTAGCACCAGATCAATCTTTGGACTACTGCTCAAACTTCTTAAAAATGATGTTTGCTAAACCAGGCGAAGATTACAAAGTAGACCCGGTTGTTTCTAAGGCATTGAATAAATTATTAATTCTACATGCTGATCACGAGCAAAATTGTTCCACTTCTACGGTTCGTTTGATCGGTTCCTCTCACGCAAGTATATTCTCTAGTATTTCGGGTGGTATTCTAGCTTTATTTGGTCCATTACACGGTGGAGCTAATCAAGCGGTAATCGAAATGTTAGAAGAAATCAAGCAGGCGGGTGGAGATACAACGAAGTTCATCGCCATGGCGAAGGATAAGACTTCGGGCTTCCGTTTAATGGGCTTTGGTCATCGAGTTTATAAAAACTTTGATCCTCGTGCGCGTATTATTAAAGTTGCTGCGGACGATGTGTTGACTGCTTTAGGTGTAAAAGATCCAGTTTTAGCGATTGCTCAAGAATTAGAGGCTGCGGCTTTAAGTGATGAGTATTTCGTAGCACGTAAATTATATCCGAATGTAGATTTCTACTCAGGTATTATCTACCGGGCATTAAATATTCCTACGAATATGTTTACGATCCTATTTGCGATTGGACGTCTTCCAGGTTGGATTTCTCAACACATGGAAATGATGGCTAATAAAGATCCTATCGGTCGTCCTCGTCAAATCTATGTAGGTTCTCCGGAACGTGCATTTATTGACATTGCGAAGCGATAAGCTTCTACATTATAAATAGAAAAGCCTCCAAAATCGGGGGCTTTTTTTATGTGTAATAAGGAGATTAAGGAATCTGCAAAAATTTATGTGTCTGAACTGAAATCTGCCACGATGGATTTGCTTTTACGAAATCCACAATAAGTGGGTTCATTTGGTCTTGTTTCGACCATTCGGGTTGTAAATATACGGCTGCTGTTGCGGGTAATTTAATAGCCCAATCTTGTGCCCAAGGAATATCGGATGGGTGATTAACCACCACCTTTAATTCATTAGTGAGGGCCAAAATGTCCTCGTTAGGTGCCTTGAATTTCTTAGGGGAGAAGCAAATCCAATCCCAAATGCCAGTTATTTTTTCCGCAACACCGGAAGTTTCTATGTGGGTTCTAAAGCCAGCCTCTCTTAATTCTTCCGTTAAAGGACCTAAATCATGCATTAATGGTTCTCCTCCTGTAATGACTACTAAGCGACCAGGATGTGCAAGTGCCTCATCTAGTAAAGTAGCAACGGATTTTATAGGGTGAGTATCTACAGGCCAAGATTCCTTTACATCGCACCAATGGCAACCTACATCGCATCCGCCTAAACGAATAAAATAGGCAGCATGTCCTTGGTATTTACCTTCCCCTTGAATCGTGTAAAAAGATTCCATCACGGGATACGTAAATTCGGTTCTTTTTACGTCGGTTTTTATATCTTTGGGATCTGATTGCATTTAGACTTAAAATTGTATCCCAAAATTAAGTCTAGAATTGTAATTTAACTAATCCATGAATCCAACAACCGCAAAAAATCGGCTATTCCTTGCTATCGGGCTTGTAAGCACCTTGTGTTTATTATCCGCTTGTTGGTCCGCGCGTTGTTCCTATAAAACCTGTCGGGTAAAAGTAGAACATCGACATGGCGTGTCTTATTATCGTCCTAATGTGGCCTTTTCTTGGATGTGGACTCCGCGTTACAGGCATATAAGAGCTGATCAAAATAAAAAGAAACCGAGATGAAACAAACAGTAGTCGTTTCAGCAGGTGCTCTGAATCAATTGCCATTGGATTGGGAGGGAAATCGCCAGCGAATTTTGCAGGCCATTTTTCAGGCTCATGAGCAAGGCGCTGCACTATTATGTTTGCCAGAACTCTGTATCTCCGGATATGGCTGCGAAGATCAGTTTTTAGCGCCTTTTACGGCAAATAAATCTTGGGAGTCACTTGAAATTATCGCTGCTGCAACGCCTGAAATAGTGGTAATTGTAGGCTTAGCTTTGCCTTTCGAAGGCGAATTATATAATGTGTCTGCCATTCTTGCTCGAGGCAAAGTTCGGGCTTTGATTCCGAAACAATTTTTAGCTGACGATGGAGTTCATTATGAGCCGCGTTGGTTTAAACCTTGGCCTAAAGGTCGTAGACTAACGTATAAAGGAATTCCATTAGGGGATTATCGAATTCATTTCGCAGGAATTACGCTTGGAATTGAGATATGTCAAGATGCCTGGGAAGGGGAGAAGAGGCCTGCTCATGATTTAGCACGTCGTGGTGTTTCGGTTATTTGTAATCCGACGGCGTCTCACTTTGCTTTTGGTAAATCAGAAATCAGAAAATCTTTAGTGATAGAGGGGGCGAAAATCATCGATGGGGCCTATGTCTTTGCTAATTTATTAGGTAATGAAGCGGGTCGCATTATTTTCGACGGCGATGCTTATATCGCTCATGAAGGCAAAATTTTACAACAAAGCGCCCGTTTTTCCTATCAAGATGTTTCGTTAATCGGCCTTGAATTATCCTTGCCTATCCGAGAGGATAAGGAAGAGGATGTGGTTATTTTTGAAATACAGCTTTCAGCTGAGCCTAAAGTGAGTTCTGTAGAAATTCCTGTTTGGGAAACTTCCTCCACGAAAAAAGAGGAGGAATTTTCTAGGGCCGTTGCCTTGGGATTATTTGATTATTTGCGCAAATCACGCTCTCAGGGATGGGTTTTATCTCTTTCAGGCGGTGCGGATTCGTCTGCCATCGCCTCACTTTGTTCGCTTAGCATTCAAAATGCCATAGCTGAAATAGGTTGGGAGGCTTTGAAAGCTAAATTAGATTATATCCCTTTAAGTACGCAGGATCGCGTGATGGCGGATTTATTAACGACGATTTATCAAGGAACTGTTAATTCGTCTCAAAGTACTCGTGATTCAGCCCGTGAATTAGCGGAGTGGATAGGTTCATCGCATTATGTGATTGAAATTGATTCGATTGTGCAAGGATACCGTGATTTAGTGGAAACTGCGATCGGTCGACCTTTGACCTGGAAGCAGGATGACATTACACTTCAAAACGTGCAAGCCCGCGTTCGTGCCCCGAGTGCCTGGATGCTGGCTAATATTAAGAATGCGCTCTTATTAGCTACATCAAATCGTTCTGAGGCGAGTGTGGGTTATGCGACGATGGATGGAGATACCTCGGGTTCGATATCGCCTATTTCGGGGATTGACAAAAGTTTCTTGAGAACTTGGTTGCTTTGGTTAGAAGTGCAAGGATCGAAAGGCCTTCATTTAGTGAATAGCTTAGAACCGAGTGCTGAATTGCGTCCCTTATCGGAAAAACAGGTGGACGAGGATGATTTGATGCCTTATCCTATTTTGAATACGATTGAACGATTAGCTTTTTATGATTTATGCTCGCCGCACGAATGTTTGGTGATTGTGAATGAACGCTATGGATCTGTTTTTGCCCAAGAAAAGCTTGAAGAATTCGTTCGTCGATTCTTCCGACTTTGGGCTAAAAATCAGTGGAAAAGGGAGCGTTATGCCCCAGGATTCCACGTGGATGATTATAGTTTAGATCCGAAGAGTTGGTTGCGATTCCCGATTCTTTCGGCAGGATTGGAAAAAGATATATAAACAAAACGAGACAGATGTTATTAGTTGTGGATGTGGGGAACACGGATATCGTGTTTGGTTTTTATGAAGATCAGATCTGGAAGGCGGTTTTACGTACGCCTACACATCAGCCCTGGAGTGCGAATGGGGTTGTGAATTGGATTAAGAAGGAATGGGCATCTAAAGAACTAGGGGATAAATTACCCTCTTTGGCCTTAATATCTTCCGTTGTCCCTTCTATTTCACCACAAATCCAGCGTGGTTTGGCGCTATGGCTAGGTTTTTCACCAGCTGTGATGAATCCGAAATTATATGAATCATTAGCGATTCAAGTAATTGTTCCAGAAGAAATCGGTTCAGATTTAGTGGCAAATGCGGTTTACGCGCATGAAAATTATAAATCAAACGTACTGATCGTGGATTTTGGTACAGCCTTAACCTTTACTTTAGTGAATGCGGAAGGTAAAATGGAAGGCGTTTCGATTGCGCCAGGTTTAAAGACCGCGGTTAAATCTTTATTTTCCCAAACAGCTCAATTACCCGAAGTTCCACTCGAAATGCCCGAATTTAATTTAGGCACCGATACGGTTTCAGCCATTCAGGCTGGAATTTTATGGGGCTATGTGGGTATGGTGAAGGAGATGATTAGCCGAGTGAAACAGGATAAAAA
Organism: Aquirufa sp. A-Brett2-15D; assembly: GCF_054558735.1. Classification (NCBI taxonomy): domain Bacteria; kingdom Pseudomonadati; phylum Bacteroidota; class Cytophagia; order Cytophagales; family Flectobacillaceae; genus Aquirufa; species Aquirufa sp. A-Brett2-15D. The sequence continues at coordinate 92,991 of NZ_JBSKFT010000001.1, forward strand.
TGGAGATTTACAGGTAGTGGCGACAGGGGGATTATCCTCAATTTTGACCCCATTAGCCTCCTATTTCGATGAGGTAAACAAATTAATTACATTAGAAGGTCTGCGAATCATCGCAGAACGTATAAAAGCCTAAGCTCATGTCTCCTAAAGAAGAAGGATACTTTTTTCCTGCCGAATGGCATCCTCATGTAGCTACTTGGATCACGTTTCCACATAATGACCACTCGTGGCAAAAAGAGAAATTAGGTCAAATGTATCCGGAATATTTTGCCTTGATTAAGGCGATTTCACAAGGGGAACAAGTCCGAATTAATGTTAATTCGATTGAATTGAAGTCTTTTGTAGAAGGCCAATTACCGGTATATGGAATTGATCCAGGGAAAATCGAATTCAATGTGCAGCCTACAAACGATGCCTGGTGCCGGGATCATGGCCCCGCTTTTTTAGTAAAAGAAGGCACTTCAGATCGCTTAGTGATAGATTGGGAATACAACGCTTGGGGTGGAAAATATCCGCCATTTTCAGATGATAATGCCTTGCCTCATTCGATTGCATCGCGTCTTCAGCTCGCTATCGCTTCACCAGGAATTATCATGGAAGGGGGATCAGTGGAATTTAATGGAGCAGGAACTGTGTTGACAAGTCGCTCTTGTTTGCTAAACCCTAATCGCAATCCACATCTTAATCAAGCTCAAATCGAGGAATATTTAACTAATTATTATGGAGTTTCACAGGTGCTTTGGGTGTCTGACGGAATCGCAGGCGATGATACAGATGGGCATATCGATGATACGGTTCGTTTCGTGAATGCGAATACCGTTATTGCGATGGTGGAGCAAAACGAATCAGATGAAAACCATGCCGTCCTAGCAGCTAATCTGGCTGAATTAAAGCAAATGACACTCTTGGATGGTTCTTCCTTACAAATTGTGGAGATTCCGATGCCTGATGCGGTGGTGATTGATGGATTTAGGGCTCCCGGTTCTTATGCTAATTTTTACATCTGCAACGCTGGTGTTTTAGTACCTACTTTTAATTGTCCACAAGATGAAATTGCCTTAGGTATATTAAGTCAATTATTTACGGATCGGCCGGTGATCGGTTTGTCTGCTCGGGAGATTATTTGGGGACAGGGTAGTTTTCATTGTTTGACACAGCAAGAACCTGCTCCATGCGTTTAATACTGCTTATTTTCCTTGTTGGGCTTTTTTCTTGTGCCCGCAAGCCCGCTCTACCTATGTCTGCAGCGCCTGCAAGGCAAATGGAAAAACAAATTCGTGTTTCACCACAATCTTTGAATGTAAAAAAGACTCAGGAACTTTTAGGGGATGAGCTTCTAGTGGTGGGAGCTATCGGAATTATAGAAGACGGGAAAGTGATGCTAGTTCAGGTTTTTTCCTCCTATATAGGACGGGTAAAGAAAGGGCAGGTGATTCGATTAGATACAATAAAGAGTGTAGTTGTTCGTTTGAAACCGGGCCAAAAAGCCAGTTTTCAGCTTTCTCTCTTTGAAATAGAAGATTATCAACCCACGAAAAAATGGGTAAATCGATTTAATTCTATCAGTGGTGTATTGGCTTTGCCTTTGGCATTAATCTCAGCAGAAAATCCAGTAGCCTGGTTTTTATGGGGGATGAAAGCGGGTTCATTTGGCTTAGACTGGATCAGTGAATTAGACGTAAAAGATTTATTAGGCGTGTCTGAGACTCAGTGGGATTATGATTCAGTGAAGACTTCTGTCAGAACAGGAAAATGGATAGGGGGGCGAAAGGCAATCGACGCTTATGAATATCAGTATACTGTTCAAATTAATGTAGATTAACCGTGTTTGTCAGGGATTATTCGTAATTTTGTAAGCTTATTTATCAGTTATGAAAGAATTAAAATTATTTATTGTTTTAGTGTTTTGTATGCCTATAGTTTCACTGGCACAAAATGTTTCCCTTATTCAAATAGGTAATAAATACATTTCATCGGATGAGTTTTTAAAAACGTACAAGCCATTAATTGAGTCTGATAGTGTTACCAAGGATAATCAATCAGCATTTTTAGCTGATTACATTGATTATCAATTAAAAGTTCTCGCCGCAGAGAATGCGAAAATTGCTGATGAAGCGGAATTTAAGGAAGAGTATATTAGTTTTCGAAAGGAATTAGCAGCTCCTTATTTGATCGATATGCCTACTGCTGATAATTTAGTAAAAGAGGCATATCAGCGTATGAAGGAGGAGAAAAAGTTAAGTCAAATTTTAGTCAAATTAGGGGAGAATGCAAGTTCAGCTGATACCATTATAGCCTATCAGAAAATTCAAAATATATATTTAAAACTAAAGGCAGGAGAAGATTTTGCTCAATTAGCGACGAGATTCTCTGAAGATGAAATGTCAGCTTCTAAAGGAGGGGTTTTAGGGTATATATCCTCTCTTCAGACTACATATGATTTTGAGAATGCTATTTTTTCTATTGGAATAGGAGAGTTTTCTAAACCATTCAGGACAACCAGTGGCTATCATATTGTGAAGATTTTAAATCAAAGACCTAATTCAGGAAAAATACGTTTAGCCCATATTATTATTTCTGCCGCTGTGGACGCTCCTTCAAGTCTTCAACTTGATGCTAAAAAGAAAATTGAACAGGTCGAAGCTTATTTAAAAGCAGGAGAATCTTTTGAATTAGTTTGTAAAAATTATTCAGATGACCCATATTCCCGTAGTAGAGGTGGAGAAATCAGACGATGGTATTTTTCATCCGATTTAAGTGAGGAACTGCAAGATGAGTTATTTGGATTAGAGCGATTAGGGGATGTTTCTAAACCTGTTCGTACAAATTTAGGTTGGCAAATTTTCAAATTAATTGATAAAAAATCTCTGCTAACTTTCGAGGAAATGTATGAATTTATAAAGCAAAAAGTATTAACTGATCCAGATCGTCAAGAGCTTATAAAAAAAGCCTTTATTAAACGTGTTCGTTTTGAAAACAAGGTAGTAGTAAATGAGGCTACAAAAAAAGCTGCATTTGAACGTGCTAGTGTGGAAAGATCAGGTGACGAACCTTTCTTAAAGGAAATTCTATTCACCGTATTGGATAAGACATTTAATGTAGGTGACTTTTATACTTTTGTTCAAAATCAAAAAAGAAGGAGTGTAAAAACATTAGGGTATCTTCCACAGGTAGGCGAACAAAAATACCTAGATGAATTGATTGCAAGAGAAACTTTGCAATCTGAAGAAGAGAATTTAGAAGTTAAATACCCTGCTTTTAAGGATCAAATGACAGAATTCTATATAGGTAGTTTATATAGTAAAATGATCGATCGAGAGGTAATTAACAGATCGTTGGATTCATTAGGCCAAAGTAAATATTATAGTGAAAATCGATTAAGTTTTATGATGCCCGCTAGAATTGAAGCTAAATTGATTGTTGCTGATTCTAAGAAGACTTTGTCTGATGTTTCAGGGCAAATGAAACAGGCTCCTTATTCAATGAATAAGAAAATTTCAGATATTATTTTTCCTTTAAGTGATACTAAATTACAGGAACCAGCTCTTCATTTATTGGATGAATTGTATGTTACCATGGCAAAAAATGCAGATTATATTGTGGAAATTTCTGGTCATAGAGATGGATCCGAACATGATAGTTTATCAGAGACTCGTTCGAATAAAATAGTACAATATTTAACCAAAAAGGGAATTTCATCACAACGAATTATTCAAAAGGATGAAGCTAATTTGAAAATAATTTCAAAGACGGTAAAAGAAAAAAATGCTAGAGTCTCATTCAGATTTTATTCTTTAAGCATTGAGGATTTAGTAAAAAGATTCAACGCCCTAAAACCTAAGAGTGTTGAAGTGAAAGAGGGTTATTTTAAGAAAGGTGAATCATCAATAATAGATGCAATTGATTGGTCTGTTGGTTTAAAATCATGGGAAACTGCAGGTAAGTTTGCCGTAGTTGAAGTGAAGAAAGTAGAGCCTGAGCGTTTACGTAGTTTTGAAGAAGCTCGTGGATTAGTTATTCGCGCTTACCAAGAACAATTAGAGAAGGAATGGGTGGCTAAATTAAAACAACAATATCCAGTGGTAATTAAGACAGAGGAATTAGAAAAAATACTGAAAAATTAAATATATGAAATTGAATCGTTGGGTTTTAGGTTGGTGTTTGGTTCTAGGGAGTTTATCTGCCTTTGCACAAGAGGTGGAAAATAAGAATGTATTGGATCGCATCATTGTGAAGGTGGACAATTACTTCATTTTAAAATCTGAGGTGGAGAATCAATACCAGCAATACATTACTAGTGGCCAGGCCGACGCACCTAATCGTTGCCAAATTTTAGAGGGTTTAGTTGTAAATAAGCTCATGCTTGCAAAAGCAGAGATTGACTCTGTAATCGTAGAAGACAAGCGTATAGAGGCTGAATTAACTAGCCGGATGGAACAGATGGAAGGACAGTATGGTTCTGCCAAAAACATTGTAGAAGCCTACGGTAAATCAATAGCGACTTTGAAGGAAGATTTACGTTCATCTTTGAAAGAGCAATTAACAGGCCGGAAAATGCAGGATAAGATTACGGATGATGTAAAAATCACGCCTAAGGAAGTGGCTGCTTTTTTCAATGAAATACCTCGGGATTCCTTACCTTATTTGCCTGCAGAAGTGGAGATTAGTCATATCATCCGAATCGCTAAGCCTAATAAGAATCAAAAAGAAGAATTGTATGCGAAACTGATGGACTTCCGTCGTCGTGTAGAGAAAGGGGAAAGTTTTGAAGATTTAGCTAAAGTTCATTCGGAAGATTTAGGTTCAGGAAAACGGGGTGGTGATTTAGGTTTTGCCAAACGTGGAGCAATGGTTGCCCCTTTCGAGGCAGCTGCTTTACGTATGAAACCGAATCAAATGTCTGAGGTTGTCGAATCAGAATTTGGATTTCACTTAATTCAATTGCTGGAGATCAGAGGTCAAGAATACCATGCTCGCCATATTTTATTAAGACCGGATTATCAAAAATTAGATCTGACTGACCCTACTAAATTTTTAGATAGTATTCGAGTTCTTGTACAACGCGATTCTACCACATTTGAAAAAGCTGCTAAAGAATTTTCGGAGGATAAACCTACTCAAGATGCTGGCGGCGTTTTAATGGATTTATCAAATGGGGCGAACCGGTTAACCTATGATGGCACTATGGATCCAGCTTTGTTCTTTGCGATTGATTCCATGCAAGTAGGTACCATTTCAACGCCTATTCCATTCCGTACGGATGATGGACGCTCTGCAGTTAGAATTTTATATTACAAAGCAAAGCATCCTCCTCATTTTGCGAACCTAAAAGACGATTACCAAAAACTGGCTCAAATCACCTTATCGCGCAAGAAGAACAATGCTATTGAAAAGTGGTTCATGAAAGCTAAAGACGACGTGTTCATCTTCATTGATGAGGAGTATAAGGATTGTCGGATTTTAGCAGCTGAAGGGGGAGTAAAATAGTAAAGCACAGAGCATAAAGCATAAAGGTGGTTTCGCCTCCGGCGATGATTCATGAAATGTTTAATATACCCATCAAAAAAAGCGGCTACTGCCGCTTTTTTTGATTCCACCTTTATTCTTTGTGCTTTATGCTCTGTGCTTTATACCGCGACAGCCGCCTTTATCCCAGGATAAGGATCATATCCTTCTAACGTAAAGTCTTCGTATTGGAAGTCTAAAATATCCTTTACGTTTGGATTTATTTTCATGGTAGGCAATGATCGAGGCGTTCTGGATAATTGTAATTCAACCTGTTCCATGTGATTGCTATATAGGTGGGTGTCGCCACCGGTCCAAACAAAATCACCCAATCCTAAATCGCATACCTGAGCGATCATCATCGTTAGCAAGGCATAAGAGGCGATATTAAAGGGTACACCTAAGAATACGTCGGCAGAGCGTTGGTATAATTGACAGGACAGTTTTCCATCCGCTACATAGAACTGAAAGAAGGCGTGGCAGGGCATTAAGGCCATTTTAGGCAAGTCTGCTACATTCCAAGCGCTGACGATAATGCGTCGAGAATCAGGATTAGTTTTTAGGGTTTGAACGGCCTCTTTTATTTGGTCAATAACAACCCCATTAGCACCTTCCCAACTTCTCCATTGTTTTCCATATACAGGACCTAAGTCCCCGTTTTCATCTGCCCATTCATCCCAAATGCGCACACCATTTTCGGTTAAATACCCAATATTAGTTTCGCCTTTTAAGAACCACAATAATTCATGAATGATGGATTTAAGGTGTGTCTTTTTCGTAGTTACTAGTGGGAAGCCATCTTCTAAATTGAAGCGCATTTGGTAGCCAAAAACACTCGTCGTTCCTGTACCAGTACGATCAGATTTGAAAGTGCCATTTTCCTTAATATGTGTCAATAAATCTAAATATACTTGCATGTTAGGCGTCGAATTTTTCTCCGTTTAAAAGTAAGGTATGGGTAATGGTAGCACTGGGCTCTAATTGAGCCGTGGCAGAACAATATTTGTCCATGGACATTTGGATAGCTTTGAGGGCTTTACTACCATCGATTTCCCCCTTTAATTCAAATTGAATGTTTATTTGATGAAATGGAGATTTCTCTGTCCCTTCGATTTTTTCGCGATCCCCTTGAACGCGGATTTGAAAATCGTCTACGACTTGTCTTTGCTTCTTTAAGATTAAGATCACATCGATGGCGGTGCAACCACCAAGTCCCATTAATAAGAGTTCCATGGGGCGTGCGCCAGCATTATGACCACCGATTCCTTCCGCGGCATCGATGTGCACGGGAATGGGAGAGGAGCCTTTGGCCTCAAAGTGAAAATCTTGATCTAAACGGTTTAATACTACTTCCATACTTATTTTAGGAGATTTGATTTAATTTCTTTAGTCCATAATGTCTCCCCTTTTACATTGAAAAGAGTGATAGTTAAGGTACGGTCTTTTAATGGTCCTGTGACTTCGATTTTAGAGAAAGCTCTTTCTTGTAGCAAAGTCCCCTCCACCAATGTCGCGTTATAATCCTGCTTCACCGCATCAGCTTTTCCCGCAGTCATGGGAGAAACGGTTAAATCATATAAAGGATAGGTTCCTTCACGCTCCATTTTGTTCAAGTTAGAGATATGGCGATCGCCAGATAAAAAGAGAACACCAGGTATTTTGCGGTTCTTTAATTCTTTCAATAAATAGGTTCTCTCGGCCTCGTAATTGGCCATATTTTCAAAAACTTTAGCTGGGCTAATCACCTGGCCTCCGTTCACGATAAATTTAAAGCTCGCTTTAGAGGAGATTAAAGCATCTAGTAGCCAATTCATTTGTTTGGCGCCCCAGTAGTCCTTATTAGGATCATTTAATTCATTAGGAGCCTTGTTCCAGCGGTCATCCATCAAGAAGAATTCGACGTCAGCCCATTGGAATTTACCTGTAATACCTTCGTTAGGGAATACAAAATTAGGATTACCCCAATACAATTTGAACATCTCTAATGACGTATTTTTTAGTGGGAAAGAACGGTCAGAATCATTGGGGCCATAATCATGATCATCCCAAATCGCATACTGGTGCACATTCGCTAATAAAGGCTGCATTGATTTTACAGCGCGTGCGTGGTCATTGCGGTGAATCATTCCAGTTCGTGTATAATCTGGCTCGCGGTAATAGAAATTATCCCCTCCCCACAGCATAAAATCAGGATTCTTTGCATGCATGGCAGCATAAACCTCATCTGCGCCGCCATAGCCTCTTCCTGGGCGATCGGTCGCTTCTTCATTGACATAATTACAAGTCCCGAAAATAAAAGAAAAAGCAGGAGGATCATGGCGATATTGCCAAAGATCTTGTGTTTGAAACTCTAAGCTATAATTAAAGGCCATTTTTTTGCCATTCACATATACCTCGTACTCGTATTTTTTCCCCATTGAAACCTCATCAGCGATTATTCTAGCGATGTAGGCTGTGGATTTTTCGGTATGAATGGGATCTGTTTTATGCTTGGTATTTCCCCCCTTTTCCCAATATTGAATAGTCACATCCGCTGATTTTTCTGTCTGTACCCACACTAAAACCTCTTTCATTTCGGAATAGCCTAACATAGGACCACTCTTAATTTGGGCTTGTAGGAATACGGGCGCTAAGAGGAATAAGGCGATAAATATTCTTTTCATGTTCGTTAGATTAGTATCTTTGTGGCTTACAATTTTCCTTATGGCATATTATTCAATTCAGAACATTCCTTTAACAGATTTGGCCAAAGAATTTGGTACACCTCTTTATGTATACGATGCTAACAAAATTAGGGAAAAAATTTCGGTTTTAAGAGCCGCTTTTGAGGGAATTGATTTGACCATTAAATATGCTGTAAAGGCCAATACCAATTTGTCCATTTTGCGTTTAATGAAGGAGAATGGTGTGGATATGGATGTGGTGTCTCCACAGGAATTAGAGATGGGTTTGATTGCAGGTTATGAAGGTTCAAATATCACTTTTACGCCATCTGGAGTTCATTTTTCAGAAATTGAATATGCCGTTTCAAAAGGGGCAATAGTTAACTTAGATAATTTATCGGTACTCGAAAAGTTTGGCGCCACTTATGGCTCCTCACAGCCTTGTTTGATTCGCATTAAGCCACACGTTTTTGGGGGTGGAAATGAGAAAATAATGACAGCTCATCCGGAATCTAAATTTGGTATTTCGATTCATCAAAAAGCGGAGATTCTAGCCATTATTAAGAAATATGACATGCAAGTGATCGGCTTGCACCAGCATACCGGTTCAGATATAAAAGACGGTAAGACCTTTGAACAAGCTGCTTCGGCGCTTTTTGATTTTGCTTACGACTTTAAAGACTTGCAAATCATCGACTTAGGTGGTGGATTTAAAGTGCCTTATTCTCCAGAAGACCCAGGGGTTAATATGAAAGAAGTAGGCCAAATAATGAGCAACGCCTTTCTCGTATTTTGTGCTAAATATGGTCGTGAATTACGCCTTTGGGTAGAACCAGGCAAGTTTTTAGTCAGTGAAGCTGGAACTTTTTTAGCGGAAACCAATGTCGTAAAACTGGATCCGGTGAAAACGTTTGTAGGAATTAACACAGGTTTAAATCACCTAATTCGCCCCATGATGTATGGTGCCTACCATTATATTTTTAATGCCTCTAATCAGGACAACTCTAAACAATCCGCCTACCGAGTAAGCGGATATATCTGTGAGACAGACACTTTCTCTTTTGACTTTAAAGGCAAAGAAAATGAGCGTCTGTTAAATGAGGTCAAAGAAGGTGATATTATAGCGATGGCTAATGCTGGAGCCTATGGTTTCACCATGGCCTCTCATTATAATTCTCGTTTTCTTCCTGCCGAAGTTTTAGTAGATGGTGGCGTGGCGCGAGTGATTCGGAAGAGAGAGACGATGGAGGATTTGCTTAAAAATCAAGAGCTAGGATAGCACTTGATTTTTAAAAGCATAGAGCATAAAGCACAAAGTATAAAGGTGGAATCAAAAAAGGGGCGAAGGCCCCTTTTTTGATGAGTATGGTGTCAATGGACAGTTGTCTGTAATTACTAGACAGTAATCAGTTCGGTGTCTCTACTCTCTAATCTATACTCTAATGTCTACTGACTACTGTCCACTGACCACTGTCTACTGTTTGAGGGGCGGAATCATTCCAATTTTCCCCACAGATATGTAGTAATGTGTATGCGGCAAAATTATTTGGCCTGTCAATTTCCCTTCTTTATGTAGTAGGATTTCGGGGGCGGAATCATTTGATCTTTCAACGATTCAGACCCCGAAAACCTAATACATAACCCACGTATCCTTCGACCCACCCCCTTGCGAAGAATTCACCACAAGCGAATCTTTTCTTAAGGCCACCCGCGTCAATCCACCTGGCATGACGTTCACTCCATCTCCATATAAAATGTAAGGACGTAAATCTACGTGCCGGCCCTCTGCGTGATCTTCGATTAAACAAGGTACCCTCGATAAAGAAATAGTCGGCTGTGCGATGTAATTTCTTGGATTGTTAATTATCAAGGTTTTGAATTTCTCTTGTTCTTCTTTGGTAGACTTTGGTCCTATTAACATACCATAGCCTCCTGCCTCATTCGCCTCTTTCACCACGAGTTTCTCGATATTCGCTAACACGTAGTTGCGATCCTCTTCTTCGGAACAAATGTAGGTTTTGACGTTTTGAATGATGGGCTCCTCATTTAAATAGTATTTAATGATGCGAGGGACATAGGCATAGATCACTTTATCGTCTGCCACGCCTGTTCCTGGCGCATTCGCGATGGCTACTTTGCCCTTTTTATACACATCAAAAATACCAGGAATTCCAATCATGGAATCTGGGTTGAAGACTTTAGGGTCTAAAAATGTATCATCGATTCGTCGGTAAATAACATCGACGATTTGAAAACCTTTTGTGGTACGCATTTTTACATAGCCTTCATGAACGACTAAATCACGCGCATCTACTAGTTCTACCCCCATTTGTTGAGCGAGATAGGAGTGCTCAAAATAGGCTGAATTATAGATACCTGGAGTTAATACGACAACGGTCGGATCGGGTCGGTCGCTAATGAAACGTAACATTTCTAATAACTTATTGGGGTAATCAGAAATGGATCTAATCTGTGTTTTGGCGACCACTTCGGGAAAAGTTTGCTTTAATAATTCCCTATTTTCCATCATGTAGGAAACTCCGGATGGACAACGTAAGTTATCTTCCAAAATCATGTATTCCCCGTCACTTCCTCGAATTAAATCGGTTCCAGTAATGTGTATATAAATGTTTTTGGCAGGTTTAATTCCGATGCAGGCTTTTAAAAAGTCCTTAGAGGAATGAATAATCTCTGCAGGTATGATGCCATCTCGGATGATCTTTTGATCGGAATAAATATCGTTTAGGAATAGATTTAATGCCGTGATGCGCTGAATAAGTCCTTTTTCAATTTTTTCCCATTCTTTCGCTTCGACTATGCGGGGGATGATGTCCACGGGCATGATGCGCTCGGTGCCTTCATTTTCTGAATACACATTGAAGGTGATTCCCATGGCCATTAAGGCTCTTTCTGCCGATTGCTGACGGCGCAAAAACTCTTCTTGTGTGAGTTGTTCTGCGCGTTCCTTGAAGTGTTCATATCCGCCGCGCACACTGCCATCCGCTTGGAACATTTCATCGAAAAATCCGTCTGTTTCGTAGCCTTTAAAGGAAAAATTCATGCCATTGATTATTTAAATGCTTGATATGATGATAATTTAGAATTTTATTTTTGGATTGATTTTCCAAAGCTTTATAATTTTTTATATTTTACTAAAATAGCCTTTTAATTATTGGAAATTTACCATTTTTTGTCTGATATTGATGTCTTATGGCTATCTCTACTTTTTATTTCTCTAGTCCCATTGGAATTTTGCATGTTCAATTATCAGATGATGGTTTGCAATCTTGTTCTTTTGTAGAGCAAGCTTTTTCAGAAGTAATCGAACACCCTGCTGAAGCTCAACAAATTAAAGACCTATTGAAGTCGTATTTTGAGTCAGGAAATTTAGCACCTTTTCCCATTGACCCGAAGGTGGGAACGCCTTTTCAACAGAGTGTTTGGCAAGAATTAAAAAATATCCCGAAAGGGCAAACAGTCAGCTACCTTGACATAGCTAAACGCCTCAAAATGCCTAAAGCAGCTCAAGCTATCGGTAATGCTAACGGCCAAAACCCCATTTTACTCTTTTATCCTTGTCATCGAGTAATCGGTTCGACGGGTAAACTAGTTGGTTATAGTGGAGGACTGTGGCGCAAAGAATGGTTACTGGCAAAAGAGGGAGCCACTTTATTTTAGCTTATATTTGTAGCCATGGAAAATGATCAAATCGTAGACGTACTCGAGCTCTTAGTAAAGCTTTGGGATCTGCATGGGCTAAATGAATTTAAGAGTAAAAATTTAGCCTTTGCTGCGCGTGGTCTTGATAAATTTCCAGGATTGATAGCTAATTTATCGGAGGATGAATTACTCGCAATTCCTGGTGTAGGGAAGGTGGTGGTTAAAATAGTGCAAGATGTGGCAACTTCAGGTACCTGTTCGGATATGGAACAAATCATCGAACAGACACCTCCAGGTTTATTATTGCTATTGAAGATTAAAGGATTAGGACCTAAAAAAGTACGTACGATTTGGCAAGAATTACAGATTACGGAAATCGATGATTTATTAGCCGCCTGTGAAGATGGTAGATTAGGTAATTTGAAAGGTTTTGGCGGAGCCGTTGTCGAAAGTGTTACCTTAAATATACACTTCATTAAGTCTAATTCCAGCAAATTGCGTATAAACAAGGCGCAAGATTTAGCGGATGAAATCGTACAAGAATTATGCACCACTTTTACAAAAGTGTCCATTGTTGGAGAGTTAAGACGAAATTGTGAGGTGATTTCATCCCTTGTATTTTTAGTAGAGACGGATGACCTATTTGGTGCTTCAAGTCATTTACAATCAATCGATTCTTTAGATGAAGATCTAAAAGAATCCTCACCATTTACTTGGCGAGGGTTTGCGAAGGGACATTTGATTCCCGTTGAAATTCATTTTGCCTCTTCATCTGAGTTTGTTTCTAAAATTTTTGCTTTGTCTGCAAGCCCGGAGCATTTAACGCAGGTTCACTTTTATGAGCGTTTTGAGGGTAAAGAGTTGACCGATGAAAAGCATATTTATGCCAGCCAAAATCTGTCTTATATTGAACCCGAGATGCGAGAAGGACTGCAGGAATTTGAATGGGCTGCGAATCTGGGGGATAAAGCGCTAGTGAACTACGAGGATTTACGCGGTTGTTTGCATAATCACTCTACTTATTCAGATGGTAAAAATAGCCTTAGCGAAATGGCTGAAGCTTGTCGAGCCTTAGGCTTGAGCTATTTTGGCATAGCGGATCACTCTAAATATGCGGCTTATGCGGGAGGACTTAAAGAAGAGGATGTGCTTCGACAACACGCTGAAATAGATCAATTGAATTTACAGTGGTCTGATTTCCAAATCTTGAAAGGAATAGAAGCGGATATTTTACCGGACGGTAGTTTGGATTATGACGCCTCCGTTTTATCCTCCTTTGACTATGTGGTAGCCTCGGTGCATGCGGGCTTAATGATGGATCTAGAAAAAGCGATGCCACGCGTCATGAAAGCTATTGAAAACCCATTTACGTCTATTCTAGGTCATCCTACCGGACGTTTGTTGTTAGTAAGACCAGGTTTTCCACTTCAAATGTCGAAAATTTTAGATGCCTGCAAAGCGAATGGCGTATCGATAGAATTAAACGCTAGTCCTTACCGCTTAGATCTAGATTGGCGCCACATTTATGAGGCAATGGACAAAGGTGTTTATGTTTCCATTAATCCAGATGCCCATGCCATCGCAGGTTTGAGGGATATGGAATGGGGAGTTAAAGTAGGCAGAAAAGGGGGGCTCTTAAAGGAATTGACTTTGAATGCCTTGACTTTGGAAGATATAAAACGCTTCTTTTCTAAAAATTAGGTTTCAATAAGTACTTCGCATAGAAGTCGTCAATGACACGAACTGCCTCCGTAGGCGTGTCTACTAGGGCAAATAATTCAAGATCCTCCTCGTGAATATTTCCCTGTGCCACCATCGTCTTTTTCATCCAATCGATTAAACCGCTCCAGTATTCTTTTCCGACTAAAACCACCGGGAAACGACCTATTTTATGTGTCTGGATCAAAGTAAGGGACTCAAACATCTCATCTAGCGTACCAAATCCGCCTGGCATAATGATAAATCCCTGAGAATATTTTACGAACATGACCTTGCGAACAAAGAAGAAGTCGAAGTTCATATTTTTATCGGAATCGATATAGGGATTAGGTGTTTGCTCGAAAGGCAATTCGATGTTCAAACCTACGCTACGCCCTCTTTCACTCGCTGCCCCTTTATTTCCCGCTTCCATAATTCCTGGTCCACCACCTGTAATAACTCCATATCCATGGCGGACTAGTTTAGCGGCAATTTCTTCTGCTATCTTGTAATAGGGATTGTCAGGACTCGTTCTAGCTGAGCCAAAAATGGAAACGCAAGGGCCAATCTTCGATAATTTATCAATGCCCTCCACGAACTCACTCATGATTTTAAATATTCTCCACGATTCCTCCGACTTAATCTGAGCCCAGGTTTTATCACCAAAAGCTTGTTTGATTTTTTCTTCTTCCTCTTTCCAGCTGTTCTCCGTCATAATTTTCAAAATTGTTTCCTAAATGTAGGACTATTCCTTTTACCTTTGCAATAAATAAAACACAAATTTATGAATGCTCCATTAAGTTTTGCAGTAGGCGGTGACCACGCTGGTTTTGATTATAAGAATGATCTAATCGTCTTTTTAGAGGCTCAAGGGATCTCTGTAAAAGACTGTGGTACGTATTCAGCGGATTCAGTGGACTATCCAGATTTTGCTCATCCCGTAGCCGAAGCTGTCGAGAAAGGGGACGTGAGTTTTGGTTTATTATTGTGTGGAAGTGCGAATGGGGTTGCCATCACAGCGAATAAGCATGCGGGAATTCGTGCTGGATTAGCGTGGAATACGGAAGTAGCTAGTTTAGTTCGTCAACATAACGACGCAAACATCTTGTGTTTGCCTGTACGTTTTATTTCTTTAGACGAAGCTAAGGCTTGTTTGCAGGTATTTATAGATACTCCTTTTGAGGGAGGTCGTCACCAAGGTCGGGTCAACAAGATTTCTTGTTGCTAAGCTATTTTTTGCGGTATAATTTAGGACCTACTAAAACGTATTCTTGCGTTATAGAGGGAAGATGTTGCTCGATTTTTTTAAAATAACCCTCTGAATCATAGATATAGGTCGGTCGATCTTTTACAAAATACTCCTGAACGATAATGACGTTTTTATAGGAATTCAAATTGCTCAAAAGAGGTTTTGCTAAATCCCAATTTACAAAAGGGCCCACCATTTCATTACCAAGGTATTCTTCGATTTCTGGTCCTAAAATCAGCAGTTTTTGGCCACTTATTGGGATTTTATGCGTTGTTTGTATAGTCCCACTATCTTGTCTATAAGTGAAAAATACAGAGGCCAATAAAACTAAAAATAGTAGTTCTTTTTGCCAGTATTTTTTTAGTAAATAAAATATATTTAGACCTAAATAGGCAAATGGAGGCAATAGAAGGACAAAATTGATTCGATGGTATGCGGGAAAATTGGTAATGGCAATTAGACTGAAAAACAACCAGATTAAGGTTGTTTGTTGTGCTTTTTGGGCGTGTGCACGAATCTTGGGATTGCCTACCACTTTGTATAGGCCGAAGATTCCAAATACAATGGCTGGAGCATAAAAAAGGAGAACTTGTAGACCTTCTTTTTGAGAAATTAGTTGAAACTCGAAGGCTGAATTACGGTATACTTGCCATAAATAGGGAAGGTTTCCTCGGAAGGAAAATACAATGGATGTAATGGCTAACACGAATAGATAGCCTATTAAAACGAGTAGTATTTGTCGAATTGAAATACCAGAATAGAATAATAAACTTAAAATGGCCCAGGGAAGTAACCAAAAATAGGCAGGGAAAAACAAGGTAGCGGTGGCAAGATAAATGCCAACTAAAAATACCCGGTCATTCACTAATAAGGTTCTTTGCTGTTGAATAATTTCTTTCCAAGCTAATAAAAGAAATGTTAGGCCTATCAAGGCTGGATCAGGTACATGAAATTCCATGGTTAAGTGGAATAACAAAAGATAGATCCCAAAGGCCATTCCACCCATTTTAGGCATTAATTCAAATTGTCTGATAGTCTGGTGGAAAATATAAGCTTGAAGGCTGATAATGCCAAATGCGATGTAGGGGTTAGATGATATGGGAATAGATAAAAAATCCAAAAATTGGTAAAATGCAGTGGCAAATGGACCCGTATTGTCTCGAATATCTTTGTAGAGTCGAAATCCTTGATTTAGTTTTTGGCCAATTAAATAGTTCTTTATTTCCCATGGGAAAAAACTAAATCCTTGCTGAGTCTGCAGAAATGCAAAAAATCCACCTGCTACCACGAAGAGTAGGATAGAAATTAAGCTATTGGATTTGATAAATTGAAACATATTTGGCTAAACAAAGCGCTAAATTACGGTGATTCCAATTATTATTATGAAATTTGTAGGTGTTTTTTGAGATAAAAAGACCTAGATAAAGAGAGCAAGCATGGAAACGAAGCGTCAGCAAAAATTTGGCCGTCAAATACAGAAAGATTTAAGTGATATTTTTCAGAAAGAATTTAAAGAGATTTTTGGAAAAGGACTGGTAACCGTCACAGAGGTGAAGATTAGCCCTGACCTTTCGGTGGCTCGTTGTTATTTAAGCTTCTTATTAATTGATGACAGGGAGTCTGTCATGGACGAATTAGATAATAGAAATAAAGCGATTCGTAATGCCTTAGCCATTCGTATTCGCAAGCAAGCGCGTATCATCCCTAATTTAGTATTCTTTTTAGACGATACGGCAGCTTATGCAGCTAAAATTGAGGCCTTATTCGAAGGTTTAGTTATTCCACCTGCAGAGGATGAAATTCCAAATAGGGTGGCAGATGAAATAGATTAATTCAATGGGCATTTCCTTATTTGTCGCGAAAAGGTATTTTTTTTCCCCATTTAAGGCGAGTTTTATCACCTTGATTTCCCGTATATCTATGATAGGAGTGGGGGTGGAAGTGATGGCTTTGGTCCTGATATTGTCCGTATTTAATGGTTTAGAAGATTTCCAAAGGGGTTTATTCAAAACCTTTGACCCAGATTTAACACTCATTTCTAGTTCAGAAACTCGATTTTCCGTGAGTCCGTCTAAAATCAAAGAGATAGCAGCTGTGTCCGGCGTGCGCTCCGTTCAATCCATACTCGAAGATCAAGCCCTAATTCGGTATAATGGCAAGCAATTAGTAGTTACACTGAAAGGTGTAGATTCGTCCTTTATTTCGTCTAAACGGTTAAAAAATCAAGTAGTGGATGGAGATTACTTAGTGGAATATGATGGAAATCCCTACGGAATGGTTGGGGCTGGTGTTTTTATGGCTATGGGGATGAATTTTGAAGATATTTATCATCCTATAGAGGCTTGGTATCCTAATCAAAAAGCTTTAGCTAAGTTTCAGGTTAATGTAGATGCTGCAAATCAGAAAGCATTTTTCCCATCAGGGGTATTAGAAGTAGAGCAGACATTCGATAACCAAATGATAATCGTGCCTTTAAAATGGATGCGGGATTTGACTTTATCAGATACAAATTCCGTTTCAAGAATGGATATAATGTTGCAGGATGGCGCTAACGATAGGGAGGTTCAGGCAGCTATTCAAAAAATTATAGGGTCTACATTTCAAGTCCAAACCCGAGACCAACAACATGCCATTTTATTACGTGCCATCAAGATTGAGAAGCTATTTGTATTTATTCTGATGGCATTTATTATGGGGATAGCCTCGTTCACTCTTTTCTATGCCTTATCACTTTTAGTCATTGAAAAGAGAAAAGACCTGCGAACCTTATTAGCTATGGGGATTACTAAAAAGCAATTATTGCGTATTTTTCTCTCGGTGGGTTTATTAATTAGTTTTAGTGGAGCCCTGGTGGGGATGGGATTAGGCTTTGCTTTGGGCTTGATACAACAAACGTTCGGAATTATCCCTTTAGGAATCCCGAACGCTTTAATTGATGCTTATCCATTACAGATGGAATGGCTTGATTTCTTAATGACAGCACTGGTAGTGATTGTCATCACTTTCTTGGCTTCCATTATCCCCGCTCGAAAAGCGGTACAAATGACTTTTAATCAGCCAAAGGCGGATTAAATTCTCCTTCCCATTTCGAAACTACACAAGTAGCCACGCCATTCCCAGCGACCGACGTCACCGTTCTACCCATATCTAAAAACGGATCAACACCCAGTAATAGAGCAATTCCTTCCGCTGGAAGATTAAACATGGTTAAGGTTCCCGCTATGATAACCAGGGAAGCGCGCGGTACTCCGGCTATTCCTTTGGACGTAATCATTAACGTTAACAGCATGGTGATCTGTTGTTCTAAACTCAGGTGGACGCCATAAGCTTGCGCAATAAATCCAGTGGCAAATGTCATATATAACATCGAACCATCTAGATTAAAGCTATATCCTAAGGGCAAAACAAAGCCGACAATACGTCTGCTACAGCCAAATTTCTCTAATGCAGCAATCGTTTGAGGAAAAGAAGCCTCGGAACTCGCCGTTGAAAATGAAATGAGTAAGGCTTCTTTTAATTCTTTTAATAGTTTCCAGTATTTTATTCCGTTCGCTAAGCAAATGATCCACAAGATTACAACGGTGAAGAACAAAAGGCCGCCCATAAAACATAACATTAAATAGCCATAGCTGATTAATATACTCAAACCTTTATTAGCTACTACCGTGGTCATTGCTGCAAATACAGCATATGGAGCCACTTCCATGACATAATTAACCATTTTGAAAATGACCTCTGCTAAGTTTTCAAACACATGAATCAAGCGTTTGCCCACTTCTCCGATAGAACCGAGGGCTACGCCAAAAAACAGAGAGAAAATAACAATTTGAAGGATTTCATTTTCTGCCAAAGCCTTAAAAAAGCTATCTGGAAATATGTGTAAAATAAAGTCCTCTAAGGTTTTTGTTTTAGAGGCGTCTATGCCTGTTGCTGTTCCGGCTGCTGGTTTTGGCCAGCTTTGTAAGCTACCCGGTTGTGTTATATTTACCACAACTAAACCAGTAACTAAAGAAAGAATAGTGGCAAAATAGAAATAGCCAATCGTTTTTATCCCTATACGTCCTACTGCATTGAAATCCCCCAGTTTAGCAATTCCGACCACAAGCGTACAGAATACTAAGGGCCCTACGATCATTTTGATCAGGCGGAGGAAAATCTTGGATACGATTTGGACTTTAGCTCCTAAATCTTGACTTACTTCAGGTTCGAAATACAAGAAAAAGAATTCACCTAGTACTAGACCGAGGATAAATCCGATGATAATTTTATTAGTTAATGTTAATTTCATAGCGGGTCGATGAGGGATAAATATTTTTTATAAAATGGTATTCGGTAGAAAATCATTCCCCAAAGAAAAGGGAAAAGAAGGTAATTCAAAAATAGCTTTCCCGTGTCGAAAGAAATCTCATCGATTATCTCACAACTTAGTTCCGTGATTTTCTTCACTCGATGCTTGTGTTGCCAGTATTGTAATCCAAAAGGCATCTTCACTCCTTGATCAATAAAATACCATTCATCTGTAGTATCGACATCCTCTGTTATGAGAGAACTCCAGGTCAATTTAGAAATTATGATATCTATTTCAAGAATAACTTGGTCCTCCTTTTTGCATCCATCGAATCGTTGAAGGGATACGCGCGGGAAGGGGGGCGATAATTTTAGCAATAAATCAGCTGTAAAAAGATCTTTTACATGGCTGACAGGGGCTTGAATAGAGGTTGAAATGGAGTAGGATAGCATATTAGGCTATCAAAAGCTTAAGTAATGCGGCAAAAAATGATTTAATCCCGATCGCAATGTATTTAGACCAGCCTCTACTTTCTTCCGATGTTTCCGTTGATTCCTGCTCTGTTAAATCTTGCTTATTTAACTTAGGCGAATTCGCTGGCATTGCTTTCGCAGAAGAATCTACAAGTATTATTTTTGCCTTAGGATTAAGAGCTGAATATTCTACTCTGCCAAAATTGCAAAAAAACAAAATCGTAAAAACAGCGATTAGTCCTTTTCTCATTTGATTTTCTGTTTCGCTGTGTCCACAGCCATTTTTTGGGTGGCTATATCACTTTCAGTGGTTTTTTGATCTAATTTATTTTGAACCTGATTCGTCAAAATCTTTTCTTTCTCAATTTTGGCCTCCTTCAAGCGCTCCTCTAAATTATTAATTTGGCGTTGATTAGAATCTAATTCACGAACCAAACGTTCAGCTTGTTTGCTGTTTTTTCCTTGAGTAGAGAGTAACTCAGTTAACTTATTTTCTTCTACTCTAACACCTTCTTCTAAATCAACAATTTTTATAAAATCTTCGATCCAGGCGCTAGCCTCGCTAATTTTAGCATGTCCAGTTTGAATGTAGTCATCAGATCCTGTCGCAATCGAAATAAATAGTTTAACCTTTTTATTTTCTTCTGAAACCTTAGAAACGACGATTAATGGACTGTCCGAAATACTTGAAATCTTTAAATCGGAACTAGAAAAGGATCCATTTTTGCCTTCGATCACCTTGCCAAATTTACTTAAATACGCTTTCCAGCTAGCTTTGGCATACTTTTCCTGCGTATTTACAAATGTATAAACTCCTTCTTTCTTTGATTTGTCAATTTCTGACATCCCAGTGAACACTTGTGCCGAGGCACTTAAAGTGCAGATAAAAAGGAAAATGAGGATGAATATTTTTTTCATATGGGCTCAAAATTTTATTAAAGTTAGAAGATTTTTTTAGCTAGGACAACCTTGTTTTTAGTAGACTGATCACGAAAAGCAAAAAGTGTAAATTCACCCCCATCTTTTAATTGAAATTTCTTTCTGATTTCATCCGCATTAATGGGAAAATTTCGGGTGGAAATATTCGCTTTCATTCCTGGTAAAACTGACTGAATCCATTTTTTTTCTAAAGGCCCTTCTGCCAGAATTTCAAACGTTCGACCAGCAAAATTAGTATGTAGTTCTTCAGATGTATATAAATGAGTATTGGCTGCTATTTTAACTACCTCTTTTCCTACAGATTTAAAGAATCCTGCCTTTAGGACACCGGCGTGAGGTTCATATAGGTATTTTAAAGGGTCACTAAAGGAGATTT
Source organism: Aquirufa sp. A-Brett2-15D (assembly GCF_054558735.1). Lineage (NCBI taxonomy): Bacteria > Pseudomonadati > Bacteroidota > Cytophagia > Cytophagales > Flectobacillaceae > Aquirufa > Aquirufa sp. A-Brett2-15D. The sequence goes on from NZ_JBSKFT010000001.1 coordinate 113,842, forward strand.
CCGCTGCAGTTTCGTTCGATTTTTTCCCTAAGAAAATGGAAGGTTCCGGATGGCTTAATTCAATTACCTCAATGATTGGATCTTCTGTGGATCGCGCTGTTTTCAAGAAGAGTAGTTCTTTTACCTCGTTTTTGACACAAACAACATAGATTTTCTTGACTCCTTGAAGTTCTTTACTGGCTCGATCTAAATCCAATAAAGGACTCGTTTTTATCAGTATACTGGTTTTTTCGTTGATATAGGATAGTAGTTCCAAAGCATTCGGTTCGCAATCCTGTAATAGAACGACCTTATTACCTGCTCCATCTCTTCTTGCAGGATCTACATAGATGAAATTAAACTCTCCATCTTGATTAGAAAGCCAGGCTAAACTTTCTGCCGTATGGTGTTGGATATTTCCAGCTTTAAGTTGATCGTGATTGTACGCAGCGATTTTCGCTAATTCAGGCTGTCTTTCGATGTAGCTTACCTCGCAGCCTGCTTTAGCGAAAGCAAAACTATCTAATCCCATTCCACCTGTTAAATCCGCAATTTTGCCCTGGACTAAAGTGGCTTTGAAATGGGCCGTATCTTCTGAGGAGGATTGTTCAAGTGCTAAATTGGGAGGAAAAAAAACCTTATTATTTGCCACCCAATGGGGCATTTTATCCTTGAGTTTTTGTCTAGCTTTTATTTGGCCTACTAATTTAGGAAGGTCTAATTGCGGATATTTCGATGCATCCAAGGCCACCGAAACAGGATCTCGGTGAAGGTTATTTTGAATAAATTCGATTTCAGTTTCTAAAAGCATCGCCTAAAATTACCACCTAAGCTTTAATAATTTTTAATTAAATTAGTGAAATTGATATTTATCACATGACTGGATTAATTTTAGCTGCCGGAGCATCCTCCCGTTTAGGGGAAGCAAAACAAGTTTTGGTTTATCAGGGCCAAAGCCTTTTAGAAAGATCCATTCGTTTAGCCTTTAGCGTTTGTAAAGAAGTGCTGGTCTGTTTAGGTGCAGAAGTGGAACAAACGACTAAAATCATCGAAAAACTTCAAAAAGAGTTTTCAAACTTATCTTATGTGCAAGTCGATCGATGGGAAAAAGGCATGGGGGAATCACTTGCTGTGGGGCTTAAAACGATTGAGACCGAAAAAGATGTACTAGTCTTATTATGCGATTTGCCATTTTTGACAAATGCTCACATGAAAAATATTATTTCCTTAACTAACCCAGAAAGAGCCATTGTGGCCTCTTTTCAAGGGGTTAATTCTCCGCCGGTGTTGATACCAACCGCCTTACGACCTTTATTTAAAAATTGGAGTGGAGACCAAGGTTTAGGTAAATTTTGGCGTCAAAATCCAATGCTTTGTGAGATCATTCACTTCTCCGATAAATTCCGGGATGTCGATGTTCCTGAGGATCGGGAGTATTGGGGGATTTAATTATAAAGCCCGTGGTCAAAACCACGGGCTTTATAATTAAATCCAAAGAACAAAGAGCAAAGCACAAAGCACAAAGTTTGTATTCGCTGCGCGAATGACTTTATGAAATGTTTTTATTCCATATTTATGCTTTTTGCTCTATGCTTTATGCTTAGAAAATGGTAAGTGGTAAATGGTGAATGGATCGAGTTTTCATAAAAAATCATTTACCATTTACCACTCACCATTTAGTAAGATTCCCTATCTTTGCATTTCAATTTTAAACTCACTTAAGTGGAATCAATCGGAACCCTTCCCACCGTCGAAACAGCCAAAAAATTAGGATTATTACCCGAAGAGTATGATCGCATTCAGGAGATTTTAGGCCGAAAGCCTAATTTTACCGAATTGTCGATTTTCTCTGTTATGTGGTCTGAGCACTGTAGTTATAAGAATTCAATCGTTTGGTTGAAGACTTTGCCCAAAGACTCGCCACGTATGTTAGCGAAAGCTGGTGAGGAGAATGCGGGTTTGGTTGATTTAGGGGATGGTTTAGGCTGTGCATTTAAGATTGAATCGCATAATCACCCGTCTGCTTTAGAGCCTTATCAAGGTGCGGCGACTGGTGTGGGTGGAATCAATCGGGATATTTTTACGATGGGTGCTCGCCCGATAGCGCAATTGAATTCGTTGCGTTTTGGCAATATTGAATTAGCTAAAACGAAGTGGTTAGTGAAAGGTGTAGTGAAAGGGATTGGAGATTATGGTAATGCCTTTGGAATTCCTACCGTGGGTGGTGAGGTTCAATTTGATGATTGTTATAATGTGAATCCGTTAGTTAATGCGTTTTCAGCAGGTATATTAAAGGTGGGTACTCAGGCATCTGCTACTTCTTATGGAGTAGGTAACGGGGTATTTATTGTAGGTTCAGCAACAGGAAAAGATGGAATTGGTGGTGCGAGTTTTGCATCGGAAGATATTACGTCGAAGTCGTCGGAGAAATTACCTGCGGTTCAAGTAGGGGATCCATTCCAAGAGAAATTGTTATTAGAGGCTTCTTTGGAAATTATTGAAGCAGGTTGTGTGATCGGAATTCAAGATATGGGTGCGGCAGGTATTATCTGTTCGACGTCTGAAATGTCTGCGAAAGGCGAGCATGGAATGATTATTGATCTTTCCAAAGTGCCTACGCGTCAAGCTAACATGCAACCATTTGAGATCTTACTATCTGAGTCTCAAGAACGGATGTTGATCGTAGTGGAGAAAGGTCGGGAGCATGAGGCGAAACGTATTTTTGATAAATGGGATTTAAACTGTGAGCAAATCGGTACCGTAACGGATACAAAGCGTCTTGAATTCTATCAAGATGGTGTTTTAGTGGCGGATGTTCCGGCGGATGATTTAGTTTTAGGTGGTGGTGCCCCGGTGTATAACCGCGAGTACAAAGAGCCTGCTTATTTCCAAGAATTTAAGAAATTTAAGATTGATTCAGTAGCTGATTTGCCTAAGGAAGAATTGCCAAAGGCTTTGAACTACATGATGAATCACCCCAATATTGCTTCTAAGAAGTGGGTGGCACAACAATATGATTCGTCGATCGGTCGTGCGAATCGCAATACCAACGCTCCTTCGGATGCAGCGGTGGTGAAAGTACATGGTTCTCAAAAGTCGATTGTTATCACAGTGGATTGTAATTCACGTTATGTAAACGCGGATCCAGAAGAAGGAACTGCAATGGCAGTGGCTGAAGCGGCGCGTAACATTGTTTGTTCGGGTGGTTTGCCGGTAGCGATTACGAACTGCTTAAACTTTGGCAATCCTTATGTTCCCGAAGTATACTGGCAGTTTGTGGGTGCAATTAAAGGAATGAAAAAATCGTGTGAGGCGTTTGAAACTCCGGTGACGGGTGGTAACGTTTCCTTCTATAATCAGTCTTCTGATGAAGGTCCTGTTTTCCCAACGCCTACTATTGGTATGTTAGGAATTTTAGAGAATCCAGCAAATAAGATGACCTTGGATTTCAAAAAAGACGGGGATGCCATCTATTTAGTAGGTGAATCAGTTAATGATATCGCTTCGTCTGAATATGTGTATTCTTATAAAGGAATAAAAGCGACGCCAGCACCCCATTTTGTTTTAGCAACGGAACTTCAATTGCAAAAAGCGATTTCATCATTAATCGAGGCTAGATTAATTGAATCTGCGCATGATGTATCAGATGGCGGTTTATTGGTGACTTTGGCTGAATCTTCTTTCCCTCGTGGTTTAGGATTTAGTGTAAGTTCAGATGTGGCTATTCGTCAGGATGCGTTTTGGTTCGGTGAAGCGCAATCTCGCGTGGTTGTTTCAGTAGATGCTTTGAAAAAGGCAGCCTTCGAATCCGCATTGCAGGCTAAAGGAGTTAAATTCTCTGCACTTGGATCGGTTCAAGGATCGGATATGGTGGCAGATGGAACTGTTTTGAGCTCCGTGGCTGCCGCGTATCAATCTTTTGATACAGCTTTAGAAACTGCTTTAATGAAATAAGTAAATGAGCCGCTATCTACTCGCTTTTTCGTACGATGGCGGCTCTTTTCATGGCTACCAAATTCAGCCAAATGCAACGACGGTTCAGTCGCTTTTGCAGGATAAATTAAGTTTGTTATTGGGTTTTAAGCTTGAAATCGTAGGAAGTTCGCGGACTGATACGGGAGTTCATGCCCACCAACAATTCGCGCACTTTGATTTGCCGGAGGGTAAAAAAGTCAAAGAAAATGCTGTGTTTCGACTAAATCGGATGCTACCTGATTCCTTAGTGGTGAAAGGTATTTACAAAGTTTTAGATGATTTCCATGCCCGCTTTGCAGCACTTTCGAGGACCTATGAATACCGTATTAGCCCAATTAAAAATCCATTTAATTCTGCTTTTTCTTACCGATTCGGTGTCGAATTAGATGTCGAGGCGATGAATCAAGCGGCGGCTTTATTTTTCAAACATACCGATTACCAGTGTTTCTCTAAGGTAAAAACCGAAGTGACCACTTTCGAGTGTACTATCATGCAGGCTTTTTGGGCTTATCGGGGCGATGAATTGATTTTTACGATTCAAGGTAATCGTTTCCTACGTGGTATGGTGCGCGCAGTAGTGGGAACTTTGCTAGAACTAGGGCAGGGGCGACTAACTTTGGCTCAATTACAAGAAATTCTTGATTCTAAAGATCGATGCAAAGCAGGACGTGCTGTTCCTGCGCACGGATTACACTTAGTAGAAGTGGAATACCCAGCGTCTATTTTTGATGCCAAATGTGCAGAATAACATCTAATAAGGTCGCTTCGGATCGCACTTTGATTTTAGTAGGCTTATAATTCAAGCCTTTCAGATTATACTTACTGATCCAAATCTCTTTAAAACCTAATTTCTCTGCTTCTGCAATTCGCTGATCAATGCGAGTAACAGATCTCAACTCTCCGCCTAAGCCTACTTCTGCGGCAAAACATATGGAGGAGTCAAGGATTTTATCTTCATAGGAAGAAACTAGCGACATACAGGTCGCTAAATCTAATGCTGGATCATCCACGCGTATTCCGCCCGTTATATTTAAGAAAACATCTTGTGTGGCTAACTTATAGCCGCCTCTTTTCTCTAAAACGGCGATTAACATACTTAGACGCTTTCCATCGTATCCATTTGCCGTTCTTTGGGCGTTACCATAGGAAGAGGCACTGACTAAGGATTGAATTTCGACCAAAAGTGGACGATTTCCCTCCATTAATGTACCTATGGCGATGCCGGATGAGGGTTCATCGCGTTGAGATAAAAGAATTTCGGATGGATTGGTCACGGGTCTTAAGCCACTTCCTAGCATTTCATAAATCCCTAATTCAGAGGTAGAACCGAAGCGGTTTTTCGTCGTGCGCAAAATACGGTAGATCATGTGGCGATCTCCCTCGAATTGCAAGACGGTATCCACTAAGTGTTCTAAGACTTTAGGGCCGGCGATCGAACCTTCTTTGGTAATATGACCTACTAAGAAAATAGGCGTAGCACTTTCTTTTGCGAAGCGCATCAGTTCAAGCGCACATTCCCGGATTTGTGAAACGGAGCCTGGACCTGATTCGATTTGATCAGAAAACAGGGTTTGAATGGAGTCTACAATGATTAATTCCGGTTCTAGGTCTACTAAATGCCTGAAAATGGCTTGGGTATTCGTTTCCGTTAATATATATAGGGAGTCAGATTTAGCGGCTAAGCGATCTGCTCTTAATTTAATTTGTTGTTCAGATTCTTCTCCAGTGACGTATAAAACACGTGTTTGCGTTAGAGAAAGCGCCACTTGTAATAAAAGAGTTGATTTTCCGATGCCGGGCTCGCCGCCGATTAATACGAGTGAGCCAGGTACGATTCCACCGCCCAGTACGCGATTGAATTCTGGGTCAGAACAGGTAAGTTTTGGCTGGTTTTCGAAGCTAACTTCGGTCAACAATTTCGGTTTTGCAGCTGATTTAGGGCTTCCTTTTGTCTTCCAAACTTCCGCCGGATGCACAGCCTGTTCCACTAATTCCTCAACGAAGGTATTCCATTCTCCACAGGAGGGACATTTTCCTAACCACTTGGGTGCGGAATGTCCACAGGATTGACAAAAAAAGGAGGTTTTAGCTTTGGCCACGTTTATACGATTTGTGGTCAAAAATACGTTTTGATTTTGGTTTTTTCTTTTTTTTCGAATGAAAAAGGATAATTTTACAAGTTAATTAATCACAATAATCATGAAAGCATTAAAACCCTTTATGATGATTACCTTATTAATGGGTGTCATTTCAGTTGCCTCGGCTCAAAAGCATTCGCCAGCAGATTATTTTAGATTAGGAATTAAAGGAGGAGTAAATCTTTCTGCAGTAAAAGTAGCAAGTTTAAATGCTAATTTAGAAAACAAGTCTGGATATCAATTGGGGGCTTATGCTCGCATTGGACGCACTATTTTCATCCAGATAGAAAACTATTTTACTGCTAAAGAAGTAAATGTGGACGTTCTTAATACCATTACAACTAATCAAGGAGTTGTTATCTTTTCTCAAAAGTCATTAGATGTCCCTGTGCTTTTAGGAATTAAATTAGGGCCAATACGCGTTATGGCAGGCCCTGTGGCCTCTTATGCCATTTCTGCTGAGACAAGTCCGGATGCGGCAGTTAAGTCTTATTTTACAGGTACATCTAAGGATATAGTTAATCGTTCGAGTTTTGGCTACCAAGCCGGGATAGGTTTTGATATACTGAACTTGTCATTAGATTTACGTTACGAAGGTGCAACATCAGAGTTAAAGAATACCCTTGCTGTACCAAGTGGATTTAATTATTCGCAAAAACCTAGTTATTACCAGGCAACCATCGGTTTCCGCATTTTATAATTACCCACATGAATGAACAAATAAAAGGGCTGAAGGCTGAAATTGATGCTTATGTCATTTCGAATGAAAGCGAATTAGAATCTTTTCGAAATCAATTTGTTGGACGTAAAAGTCAATTGGCATCGCTTTTTGATGAATTGAAAAATGTACCAGCTGAAAATCGCCGTGAGGTGGGACAGGCCTTAAATGGCTTGAAAAATTCAGCAGAAACAAAGTTTGCTGAGGCGCAAGAAGCATTCGCAGGAAATGCCGCTGACTTCGAGGTTCCGTCTGATTTAACAGTATATAATCCGATTTCCCAGGGGAGTTTGCATCCTTTGACGAAAGTAAGAGCACGCATTTTGGAGATATTTAATCGTATGGGTTTCTCCGTTTCGGATGGCCCTGAGATCGAAACTGATTTCTATAATTTTACTGCCTTGAATTTTCCAGCGAATCATCCAGCGCGTGAAATGCAGGATACTTTTTTTATTGAAAAAGGGGCAGGGGAGATTCAAGATGATGTCTTATTGCGAACGCATACCTCGAATGTTCAAATTCGGTTGATGCAACACCAAAAGCCTCCGATTCGCTCGGTGATGCCAGGACGCGTATTTCGTAATGAAGCGATTTCTGCCCGCGCACATTGCCTTTTCCATCAAGTGGAGGGACTTTATGTGGATGAAAATGTGAGTTTCAAGGATTTGAAAGATACCTTATATCATTTTGCCAAAGAGATGTTTGGGAAAGATACGAAAGTGCGTTTCCGCCCCTCTTATTTCCCTTTTACGGAGCCTAGTGCTGAAATGGACATTACTTGTCTCTTATGTAAAGGGGATGGATGTAATGTTTGCAAAGGAGCCGGTTGGGTGGAGATTGCAGGCGCCGGAATGGTAGACCCGAATGTATTAGAAAATGTGGGAATCGATTCGAAGAAGTACAATGGCTTTGCTTTTGGGATGGGAATCGAGCGTATCACGATGTTAAAATACCAGATCAAAGACTTACGTTTATTCACAGAGAATGACGTTCGTTTCTTAAAACAGTTTAATTAATTTGACCTATGTGGAGTTTTAAAAAATTAAATAATTGGACGGGTTGGGGAGTTTTCCTTATTGCCTTGATCACCTATACTTTGACGGTGGAACCTACGGCCTCTTTTTGGGACTGTGGCGAATTCATCGCTTGTGCCTATAAATTACAAGTACCTCACCCTCCAGGGGCTCCTTTATTCTTGTTGCTAGGTAGAATGTTCTCCTTGCTTGCGTTGGGGGATGTGACCAGAGTGGCATTTTGGGTGAATATGATGTCTGTTTTAAGCAGCGCATTGACGATTTTATTCTTGCATTGGACGATTGTGATGATCGGTCGCAAGATGATCAATAAGTCGTTTGAGGCCATGAACACAAATGAGCGTTTTGGTTTATTGGCTTCAGGGGTTGTAGGTTCATTGATTTACACGTTTTCGGATACGTTTTGGTTCTCAGCTGTGGAAGCTGAGGTATATGCGATGTCGTCTTTCTTTACCGCGATTGTAGTTTGGGCGGCGTTTAAGTGGGAATTAGTGGAAGATAGAGCAGAATCGAATCGTTGGATCTTGTTTATCGCTTATCTGGTTGGTTTATCCATTGGAGTCCACTTATTGAACTTGGTGACGCTTCCTGCTTTGGGATTATTGTATTATTTTAAACGTTATGAGAAGCCTACGCTGACTGGTGGCGTGATCTCCATCTTAATTGCCCTCTTTATTTTGGGAATTATTAATGCGGGAATTATTCCGGGCTTGCCTAGTTTAGCCTTCGAATTTGAATTGACTTTCGTGAATACCTTAGGCTTTTCGTATGGTACGGGAGCGATTGTATTCTTAATCTTATTATTAGCGGCGATTGTTTTTGGGATTCGTTATTCCTATGCCAAAGGCAAGGAAGTGCTCAATGTCGCGCTCTTCTCCTTTGTCTTTTTACTCATCGGTTATTCCACTTATACGGTCGCTCTAGTGCGTTCAGGTTATAATACACCTATTAATGAGAACGATCCGAGCAATATCCTAAACTTCTTGAAATACTTGAAGCGTGAGCAATATGGTGAGCGTTCGTTGATTTATGGCCCAGTTTATACGGCCGAAGTAACCGGCTATAAGGAAGGTGCGGAGACGCCTATTTACAAGATGAAGGACGGGAAATATGTGGAGTACACGAAGAAACCAGTGTATGAATACGATAAGACCCAAATGATGTTATTGCCTCGGGTGTATTCGAGTCAAGCGAATCACGTGAAGTTATACCAAGAGATGCTCGGTATTCCGGCAGGGGAGAAACCGAGTTTTGGCAAGAACCTAGAATTCCTCTTCACTCATCAACTGGGCCACATGTATATGCGCTATTTGTTGTGGAATTTCGTGGGTCGTGAAAGTGATATGCAAGATGCTTGGGCGATTAATGCCTTCGAAGACACTTCGAAATTACCCGACATTTTACGCCAAAATAAGGCGAGAAATAATTACTTTTTCTTACCTATTATATTCGTGCTATTGGGTTTCTTCTATATGCTTCGCAAGAACGATAAAGACCTTTTAGTCACTATTTTGATGTTTATTTTAACCGGGGTGGCCTTGACGGTTTACCTGAATTCTCCACCTACAGAACCGCGCGAGCGTGATTACATTTTCGTGGGATCGTTCTATTTTATGTCGATTTGGGCGGGTTTTGCGGTGATGCAAATTATGGAGTTGATTCAAAAATTTGTGAAAGCTGATAAGGCCAAATGGGCGATAGTGGCTTTATTAGGTTTGACGGCACCTGCGATTTTGGCACAACAAAACTGGGATGATCATGATCGCAGTGATCGTTATCACCAGATTGATTTTGCCAAAAACCTATTAAACTCCTGCGCCCCTAACGCGATTCTATTTACGGGAGGGGATAATGATACGTTCCCTCTTTGGTACGTACAAGAAGTAGAAGGATTCAGAACAGACGTTCGCGTGTGTAATTTATCCCTATTAGGAACGGACTGGTACATCGATCAGATGAAGCGTAAAACCTACGAATCACAACCATTACCTATTCTATTAACGAAAGATCAGTTAATGGAAGGAGTAAATGACCAGATTTTATTTAATCCCAAGGAGGGTCTGACGGCGATGTCTTTACCGGACTATTTGGATTTATTACATAAAGACAGTCCTTCTATTCAGGAGCAAACGCAATTAGGCGAAACGATTAATACGCTGCCAACTGATTCAGTGGTGATTCCCGTGGACATCGCCGCTGTAGCGAAGTCAAACTGGTTCCCTAAGCAATTTGTGCCTTATATGTCGCCTGTTTTAGGCTGGAAGTTGCCATCTCACAACATCTATAAAGGCGAACTAATCCAATTAGAGATCATTTCAAACAACGCAATGTCTGGTTGGAAACGTCCGATTTACTTCGCATCTACTTTACCAAATGATCAATACTTAGGTCTGAAGGAATCGATGCAATTAGAAGGCTATGCGTATCGTTTAATGCCTTTCAAGATTCCTGGGGCTAATGATGGTTACGTGAACACAGAGGTGATGACAAAGAATATCACGAAAAAGATGTTCTGGAGGGGGCTAAATGATGATAAGGTTTATTACCACGGAGATTTCTATTTAGGAATTCCATCGGTGACGGCTCGTTTAAGCGTCTACCGTTTAGCAGATCAATTAGTTCGTGAGGGAAATTACGCTCAGGCGAAAAAGGTGTTAGATTTCTTAGACCAAAAAATGCCAGACAAAGTAATCCCTTACGATCAATTCTCTGCAAGTATGGTCGAACTATACATTTCCGTAGGTGATCCTAAGGCAGCCCTTAAAATGGCTTCTAAAATCGTCAAGCGTGATGATCAACTATTAGATTATTATTTAGATGGCCGCTATGGTTCACACGAACGTGATGTCCAAATCGCCATCTATGAAATGAATTTAGTCGTTTCAGCCTTGAAAGCGTCTAAGCTAAGCCCTGCGAAATACCAGGAGCTGGAGGAGAAGTTTAATAAGCAGATGGCTCGCCTTCAATAGAAAGCATAGAGCACAAAGCATAAAGAATAAAGATTGTATCGCCTTCGGCGATGAATTCTGAAATATTTTTTCTCATAATATAAAAAAAGCGGCATTTGCCGCTTTTTTTATGATTTACTGATATTTTGACTTTGAACTTTGCTCTTTGGTCTTTGAACTTTGAGATATGTTTTCATAAAAAGCGAAGCTTTTTATGAAAACATATCCCTCACCTTATGAAAAAATCCTTTCTCACCTTTACCCGGTTGAGGGGCGAAGTTAGGGGAGGCGCGTAGTTTTTCTAATAATTCGGTTTCTTCTTTACTAACCTGTTTAGGGGTCCAAATATTCACGTGGACTAATTGATCCCCGATCGAATAACCATTTAATTCTTTGATTCCTTTACCTTTTAAACGGAGGATCTTGCCACTTTGCGTTCCAGCTTCTAAGGAAATCTTAGCTTTACCGGTGATGGTAGGTACTTCGACTGAAGTTCCAAGGGCTGCATCTACGAAATTTACGTAAAGATCGAAAATCACATTATTTCCATCCCGGTGCAATAACTCATGTGCTTCTTCTTCGATGACGATTAATAAATCGCCAGCGACACCACCACGAGGCGGAACGTTACCTTTACTTGACATGGATAATTGCATGTCATTGGATACGCCTGCTGGGATTTTGATAGGGATGATTTCTTCTTCTAATACGCGTCCTTCACCGAAGCAATCTCCACATTTCGACCCGACTGTTTTGCCTTCTCCGCTACAATGAGGGCAGGTAGACGACGTGACCATTTGGCCTAACATAGTTTGCTGTACTTGACGAACCTGACCTGAACCTTGGCAGGTACCACAGGATTTCAAGTCAGTACCGTTTTTAGATCCATTTCCAGCACATGATTTACAAGCGACGTGGCGTTTTACTTTAATTTTCTTTTCTACGCCGTTTGCGATTTCTTCTAAATTCAACTTAAGCTTGATGCGTAGGTCGGTTCCTCTGCGTTGACGTCTTCCACCACCGCTGCGGCCTCCATTAAAGAAGCTACCGAATGGGCTCTCATCTCCTCCACCGAATATATCTCCAAACTGAGAGAAGATATCTTCCATATTCATACCGCCTGCACCACCAAAACCTCCGCCAGCAGCTCCACCCATTCCAGCGTGACCGAAACGGTCGTATTGCGCTTTCTTTGTGGAATTACTTAAGACCTCATAGGCTTCAGCTGCTTCTTTGAATTTTTCTTCCGCCTCCTTGTTATCCGGATTCTTATCAGGATGGTATTTTACCGCCATTTTACGGTAAGCCTTCTTGATTTCGTCCTCAGCTGCAGATTTTGATATGCCTAATACTTCGTAATAATCTCTTTTTTGAGCCATTTTATATTAATTTCCGACCACCACTTTTGCAAAGCGGATGACTTTTTCGTTCAGTGTATATCCTTTTTCTACTACTTCGACCACTTTGCCTTTTTCATCCTCGCTAGGAGCAGGGAATTGAGTAATGCAATCATGTAATTCGGCATCAAAAATTTCGCCTTTTGCGGGTAATTCTTTTAATCCTTTGGATTGCAGAATAGCGCCTATTTTAGCGAAGATTAATTGTGTTCCTTCTGTTATTTCTCCCTCTGGAGCATTCGCTAAGGCACGTTCGTAGTCATCGACTACGGGTAATAAGTCGACAATTAAGCGTTCAGATGCAGTTTGAATCATTTCCATCTTCTCTTTCGCCGTGCGTTTACGGAAGTTTTCGAAGTCTGAATATAAGCGAAGGTATTTCTCCTTCATCTCGGTTAATTCATCTATTGGAGTTGTTTCCTCCGTTTCAGGGGCATTTTCTTCTTGTTGATTGACGATTTCTTCCTCAGGCGTTTGTTCGTTTTCTTTCTTTTTCATGGTACAAAATTACGATTGCGAAATCCATCATACAAATTCAATACCAAAAACAATTTTATGACACTTTGGCATAAATGAATTGACCTTTGTAATTTTAGGCAAATGTCAAAAAGTCCAGCTCAAATTTCTCATGTTATAAAGTCCAAAGCGCAGCAATTTGGTTTTGCTTTTTGTGGCATTTCTGAGGCCGGATTTTTAGAGGAAGAGGCGCCAAGACTAGAAGACTGGTTGAACTCAAATCAACACGGGGAAATGGCCTATATGGCTAATCATTTTGATAAAAGATTAGATCCACGGAAGCTGGTGGATGGTTGTCAAACCGTTGTTTCGCTTGTCTATAATTACTTTCCTTCTGAAGAAATCGCAGTAAAAGATTTTAAGATTTCAAAATATGCCTACGGAGAAGATTACCACCGGGTAATCAAAGATAAGATGCAGGATCTGTGGGACACCCTAAAAATAGATTTAGGGGAGTTTTCTGGCAGGATGTTTGTGGATTCGGCTCCTATATTAGAAAAGGCTTGGGCGAAAAAATCTGGGCTGGGTTGGATAGGGAAGAATGCGAATTTGATTATCCCGAAACAGGGGAGTTTTTATTTTTTGGCAGAACTCTTAATTGATTTAAAAGCTAGTCCAGATGGGCCTATAAAAGACTTTTGTGGTACGTGCACGCGTTGCATCGACGCCTGTCCCACAGATGCCATTACTCCCTACGTAGTGGATGGAAGTAAATGTATTTCCTATTTTACCATTGAGTTAAAGGATCAAATGCCGGCGAGTTTACAGTCGGACTTTCAAAACTGGATTTTTGGTTGTGATATTTGCCAAGATGTGTGTCCTTGGAATCGCTTTTCGAAGCCGCATAATGAGCCGAGATTTGCAGAGAATCTAGCTGAGGTTGATTGGGAGGGATTATCAGAGGAGGTTTTTCAAACCTTGTTTCACTATTCCGCTATCAAGCGAACGAAATTAAAGGGCATTCAGCGAAACTTAGACTACGTGAAAAAAAAGAGGCCATGAAATCATGGCCCTTTTCTAGCAAAATAAAACCCTAAAGAGAATTTCGTATAATCAAGCTAGGTTCGATGACCTCAGCCGTTTTTTGATTTGTAAGGATCATTTCGGCCGCTTTTTGGCCTAATTTCTCCGGATGAGTACTCACTACGGTGATTCCTCCAGCAATAATTTCCTTAAATGGATGATCGTTCAAGGAGATGATACCCACCTCTTTCCCAAGCGTCCATTTCTTTTTATCCGCATATTTGATAGCCTGGAAAAGATCGCTATCGGACAAAGTGAAATAAATCTCATTTTGGCGATAATCGTCCTCTTCTAGGCCATCTAATACTTGGAAATTCAATGAATTCGATTCACAGAATTCACTGCACGCATTGATTAATTCAGGATCGAAGTATTCGTCTTCGCTCATCACTAAATTAAGACTGCGGTACTTATTAAACAGGTTTAGTTGGGTATTAAAAATCTTCTTTAGCGTGGGATTGGGAGGACAAATCAGACTGGAATGACGGATGGTTCCGAAATTTTGGTCTAATAAAATCAACCGATCCCCGGCTATTTTCTGTAAAATCTTCACCGTTTCCTCATCCTCATCGATTAAATGGGGTTGAATCAGGTAATAATGGTAATTCCCTAATTGTTGGCCGATGATTTCTTTGAATTCACGCGGTTTGTACTGATAGGTATAAATATCCACCATGACATTTTTGCCAAAGTGATCTAAAAAGGCATTATAAAGTGTTTGATTTGTCTCCGTCATCCGACCGATGAGGAAAAGAACTTTCGTCTTTACTTTAAGGCTAGATTCTGAAATGAAGTAGCCTTTGCGGAAAATGGACGTGATGGCTCCCATTTTATGCAACTCGGTATAAGCTCTCTCGACTGTATCACGGGAAAGGTAGCATTCTTCCGATGCCTCATTAATGGATGGCAATCGCTCGCCAGGTTTCAATTCTCCCATTTCAATGTCCTGCAAGAGTGAATTCACTAATTGCTGGTATTTCGGGAGTTTGTTTCCTGAATTCTTTACGTTAAATGAAACAAATGTTTTATTCATAGTGGAAGAAAAATTCTTGTATCAAATGTACTTGGGTGCCCTTACATAGCTTAGGACGAATTCGACATTTACATGGACAATTCTTGCAATCGCTTATTTCAGGACAAATCCATCCAAATTCCTGGTTTAATTCCCTAATTTTAAGATTCCAATGAACAGACTCGTATTCTATTTTTCTTGGTTTATCTTTTTTGGTCTATATAGCCAAAATCAAACGCGCTATGAACGTCTGAGTACGGCCTCTGGATTGTCCCAAAGTTCTATCTTTAAAATCATTCAAGATAAAAAGGGTTTCTTGTGGTTTGCCACGGGGGATGGCTTGAATCGCTATGATGGTCACAATTTTAAGATTTACCGGAATGATCCTAGTGATCCCAAAACCTTAAGTGGAAGTGAGATATTTTCGGTAACGGAAGATGATTTAGGGAATCTTTGGGTAGGGACACGTACGTCTGGGTTAAATAAAATTGAATTAGCTACGGGTAAAATTACTCGATTCATAAAGGGGCCTGCGGGACAAGATTTGTCCAGTTCTACTATTCCTAGTATTTTAAATCTAGGGAAAGGTAAAATAGGGGTTGCGGTATTAGGTGTAGGTTATCTCGTGTATGATATACGGACTAATCAATTAATTAAGGAAGAATCGGAGTGGAAAAATGCCTACGTAAAAGACGTGGCTAGATTATTTAAGCATTCCTCAGGAACTGTTTGGATGGGTACGAGAACGGGTTATTTGATTTCTCAATTGAACGCGCATAGTTTCATTCCGTATCAATTCGGAGCCATAAATTACCGGGTGAGGGCCTTGTTTGAAACGAAAAATGGGGATATTCTGGTGGGAACGGATGGAAAGGGTATTTATCGATTCACTCCTAAAACGCAGCAATTTAAAGTGGTGTTTTACCGGGCTTCTGACCCTTTATCACGCCAAAACATCGTCACTTCCCTAGCAAAAGATGCCTTGCAAAATATATGGATAGGAACAGACAATGGCGTTTATAAACTTTCTGGAGAGAATTTCAATTCTTTTACGAACATCCCGTCTAATCCGGATCCAGATCTAGGTATTTCGTCTAATTCTACCCTGAGTTTATTTACAGATGCAAATCAAAATACCTGGATAGGTACTTGGGAGGCTGGTTTGAATATTTCTTTTTTCCAAAAACCTCGATTTGCTGTTTTACGTTATAAACCCAATAGCTTACAAGGTTTACTAAGTAATAAGGTCAGTGCCATTGCGGCAGATGGCGATGCGGGAATTTGGGTAGGTAGTAATGTGGGTTTGTCCTATTTCAATCACAAGAAAAGGGCGGTGACGCATTATTTACAAAGCCCCTCCGCGAATAAATTAAACTCAACAGAGACCTATGATGTGAATTTTATCTATCCCCAAAAGGATGGCGGTGTTTGGCTGGGACTTTGGGGGAAAGGGATTAATCTTTTCACGAAAGATCATCAATTAATTAATTTTCCATTTAAACCAGGTAAAAGGGAAGCTAATTTTAATACGTTAACTCCCTACCAAAATCAGTTTCTGTTAGGAACATCGGGAATAGGAGTGGTTTCCTTTGACCCAGCCACTAAACAATATGGGGAACCTTTTGCGGCTTTAGGTAAGTCAAATTTGATGAACAAGTCAGTTTCTTCCATTCAGATTATTGATAATGAAGAAATTTGGCTGAGCACTGTAGGTCATGGTTTATATGTGTATCAGATGGCTAGTCAGAAGCTGCGTCATTTTGTCAAATCATCCGAGCCTGGTGCCTTAAGTTATAATCACGTCAACCAAGTTTTTCAAGATCGGGGAAAAAGAATCTGGGTAATGACTCAGGGTGGTGGTTTAAATCAATATCTGGGGCCTGTTAAAGGATTTAAAGTGTTTACTGTTAAGGATGGTTTAGTAAGCAATAGTATTCGGGGTATGGTGGAGGATGCGAAAGGGGATTTATGGTTTACAACCAATGGGGGAATTTCTAAAATGGATGGAAAGACCTTGAAGTTTGTCAGTTTTGAAGAGGCTGATGGTTTACAAGGAAAAGAATTTATGACGAATGCGATAGCTAGGAATAATCAGAATTGGTTATTTTTTGGTGGCGTCAATGGCTTGAATTATTTAAAATCCGATAGTTTACGAATGCGCTTGAATGCGCCAAATGTCTATTTTACGAAGCTGAAAATCTTTAATAAAGACGTGGAAGTAGGCGAGGAAAACTCCCCACTTTCAGTTGATATTTTATCCACAGATCGCTTAATTCTACAACCCGATCAAACGGTATTTAGTATAGATTTCGTTGCGTTAGAATACCAGAGGCCTAAGAATAATCGCTATGCGTATTATTTAGATGGTTTTGAAAAAGAATGGAATCAGGTAGGAACGCAGCGCACAGCGACTTATACGAATTTAAGTCCGGGGGATTATATTTTCAAAGTGAAAGCGAGTAATTCGGATGGAGTTTGGGCAGAGAAATCTTATGAGCTAAGAATCACCGTTTTGCCTCCTTGGTACAGAACTTGGTGGGCTTATATTCTTTATGTCGTGTTAATAGCTGCGATTATATATGCCTTTATTCGGGAGGTTAAGATAAGGGAAGCTTTTCGTACGGACTTACGTTTGAAGGAAATCGAAAAAGAGCGAATTCAGGAGCTAGAACAAGTAAAGACCCACTTTTTTACGAATATTTCCCATGAATTGCGTACGCCTCTAACCTTAATAACAAGTCCGTTAGAGAAGTATTTTATATCGAATAATAGCCTAAATAAGGATCAAAAGACGAAGATTAATTCGATCTACCAAAACGCACAAAAACTACTGAGATTAATTAATCAACTTTTGGATTTATCTAAAATTGAATCAGGGAATGTGCTACCTGTGGTGGAAAAACATGATTTAGTCCGGCAGTTAAATTCGATTAAACAAAGTTTTGATTCGTATGCACAGCAGAAACAGATCAAATTAAAGTGGGATGTACCTGTAGAGTCTTTGCTTGTTTATTATGATGCTGACATCATAGAGAAATGTGTGACAAATCTATTGTCAAATGCCTTTAAATTCACTCCGGAGGATGGTATTATCGGAGTTCGTCTAGAATTGCATAAATCGTATCAGGCCGGCAAAGAAAGCATTTCAAGAGTGACTATTCACGTAATGGACACAGGTAAGGGAATTAGTGCAGAGCATATTCAACATATTTTTGATCGTTTTTATCAAATTCCAGAAAAGTCAGATCGAGTAGGTACTGGCGTGGGATTGTCACTTTGTAAGGAATTGATGGAGGTGCATCGTGGCACAATCGATGTTTTGAGCGATTTAGGAGCAGGGTCTGATTTTAAATTACATTTTCCAGTGACGCAAGAGGCCTTTGATCCGGCTTGGGTGAGGACGAATAGTCTTCCAGCAGTCACCGAGTCAGAGAGTCAAAAAGTTGACATTATTTCACAGGAAAAACAGATTCTTCTTATCGTAGAAGATCATGCGGAGATGCGTGCTTTCATTCGGGAGATATTTGAGCGATCCTTCCAAGTAATAGAGGCAGATCGGGGTGAAACCGGATTAGAAATGGCCTTAATGTATTTGCCTGATGTAGTTATTACGGATTGGATGATGCCTGGAATGTCAGGGGTAACGCTTTGTAAGGAGATTAGGACGAATTCGAAAACGAGCCACATTCCAGTGGTGATATTGACGTCGAAAAGTTCTCAAGAAAGCCAAATCGAAGGAATGCAGTCAGGAGCCGATGATTTTATCTCCAAACCATTCCACGCAGATATTTTGGAATTAAGGGTAAATAAATTATTGGAAGCGAAAGAACGACTTCGAAAGAATTGGCAAAATTCTGTAATAAATCAAGATCTCCAATTGACGCCTGTTTTCGAGGATGAATTCCTGCATAAAGCAACTCAGGTAGTTATTGATCATTTAGATGAGGCGGATTTTGATGTAGAACATCTGGAGCAAGCCATGGATATGAGTAAGATGCAACTCTATCGTAAATTGAAAATGTTAACTTCACTGGCTGGAAACGAGTTTATCCGATCTATTCGTTTGCAGCAGGCTAGAATTTTATTAGAAAAAGGATCCTTAAACGTATCCGAAGTAGCTTACCAAGTGGGCTTTAATGATCCCGCTTATTTTACCCGTGCCTTTAAAAAGCAATACGGATTAGCACCTAAAACATTCATTTCAAAAAAATAATATGCGCAAAATAGCACTTTTACTTATCTGTGGCTTTTTAGTTTCTTGGGGATTTTTGGCCCATAAAACCTTACAACAAATCGCCATTTATCCTTTGCCGACGGACCTAGGTCTTTTCTTCTATGCGAATCAGGAGTATGTTGTTCAACAATCGATTCGCCCAGATGTGCGTCGTAAGGATGACAAGACAGAGGATTCAAAGCATTACCTTGATATGGATGCAAACGTTTTTGGACCTAATTACCGCACCGATATTCCTCATGATTTTAAACAAGCGGTGGCTAAATATTCCTTTGATAGCTTGCGAAAGGAAGGTTTAGTGCCTTGGGAAGTGAATCGCGTGTATGGTCGTTTAGTGAATGCCTTTAAAAACGAATTAAAGGATTCCGTTTTATTCTATGCGGCAGATCTAGGTCATTATGTGGCGGATTCACACGTGCCATTACATACCACGAAAAATCACGATGGACAGTTGACAAACCAAAAGGGGATGCACGTCCTATGGGAAAGTTTAGTTCCAGAGGCTCAATTGAAGAATTATGCTTTGTATCAGCCTCAGGCAGCTCAATATATTGCCAAACCTCAGGATTTTATCTTCCAGATATTATTAGAGTCTCACGCCATGCTTCCAGAGATGTTTAAAGCAGAAACAGCGGTTCGTCAAGCTTTAGGGGAGGAGAAATCTTTTAAAATAGTCGAGCGTTATGGAAAGATGCAGCGTTACTATACGGATGAATTTATTCAAGCTTATGCTGATAAACTAGGGGTTTCTATTCAAGGACGTATGATTCAATCTTCGCATCGGGTGGCCTCGTTTTGGTATTCAGCGTGGAAAGATGCGGGTTCGCCGGCTTGGGTGACGAAAGAAATTACAGCTGAAAAGAAAGCTGCTTTTGAATCAGAAAAAGCACAATGGAAAGCGAATGCGTTGATTTCAACGGGTAAATTGATCTCCTTACACAAGTAAATGCAAAAGATTTTAGTCCTTTCTGATACCCATAGTTACCTGGATCCGCGTTTGATTCCCCATGTGGAAGCCTGCGACCAGATTTGGCATGGTGGGGACTGGGGTTCGGTGGCGGTGGCGGATACCTTGATTGGATTTGGAAAACCCGTATATGGGGTTTATGGAAATATTGATGATCGAATGATTCGGAATATGTTTCCCAAAATCACCCGCTTCACTTGTGAGCAAGTAACGGTCGCCATGACGCATATTGCCGGAGCGCCCTCTTCTTATAAACCAGATGCTTTAGAGACATTTTCGATGGGATTACCGATGATTTTTGTCTGTGGTCATTCCCATATTCTGCAGGTAAAAAGGGATCAGAATCGCAATAAAATGCTTTTTTTGAACCCTGGTGCTGCGGGACAACACGGATTTCACTCGGAACAAACGGCGCTGCAATTTAAGATCGATGGTAAGCGAATTTTCGATATGGAAGTCATTCAAATGCCTCGAATTCACACAAAAATTAAGTAGTCTGAAAGGATTGTACGTTTTCAAAAACACTTCCCTTTAGGTAGGACTTTAAAATCCAGCCACCACCTACGACATCATCTCCCTCATAAAATACGGCGGCTTGACCCGGTGCAATGCCAGACACATCAAAGGCAAAATCAACTTTCATCTTTTCGCCCACCTGTTCGATATGACCTGCCGTGCCGGCATCTTTATAGCGAACTTTAGTCACGGTTTCGATGCCTTCAGCAGGAATCTCTGCGTACTTCTGTAAGTTCAATTGACCCACCCACATGCCAGTTCGGTTTAAATCTTCGACTTTTCCGATGACCACTTCGTTCGACTCTTTCCGAATTTCAATGACGAAAGCTGGATAACCGAAGGCTTTTCCGAGGCCCTTTCTTTGGCCTACCGTATAAAAAGGATATCCTTCGTGTTTACCGATGATATTACCCCCTAAATCAATGAAATTCCCTCCTTTTACCTGGTCTTCCAGCTCAGGAATACGTCTTTTTAAGAAACCACGGTAATCATTATCCGGAACGAAACAGATCTCATAGCTCTCGGATTTATTGACTAAATCGACGAATCCACGCTCGGTAGCCATCTCTCTGATGCGCGCTTTCGTGAGATGACCTAAAGGCAAAATGGTACGCGCGAGACTTTCTTGCGAAACTCCCCAAAGCACATAACTCTGATCCTTTAAAGCATCTACGCCTTTGGAAATAATATGGCGACCATTCTCTTGTCGAATCTGCGCATAATGGCCTGTCGCGATGAATTCGCAACCTAATTGATCTGCACGACGCAATAACGCATCCCATTTAATGTGCGTATTACACATGACACAAGGATTAGGCGTGCGACCTTCTACGTATTCATTCGTGAAGTAATCGATGACCGAATCACCGAATTCTTCTCTGATATCTAATATATAATGTGGGAAACCAAGGGAAACCGCAATATGACGGGCATCGTTTATGGAGTCCAAAGAACAACAGCCTGTTTCCTTCTTATCTCCACCCGCACTCGCATAATCCCATGTCTTCATGGTCATACCGATTACTTCGTATCCTTGTTCGTGTAATAAAACAGCTGCGACCGAGCTGTCGATTCCGCCGCTCATAGCGACTAAGACGCGTCCTTTTTTATCCATATTTGCTGCTCAGGTTCAATGCCTGACGAAATTATGTCGCAAGTTACGGCTAATCTTTGTAAATACGTCTACAAAGCGTATTTTTGCCTAATTATTCGTATTCTTTTCAAAAGCCGTCTATGTTAAAAACCAAAGTTAAAGTCAGTTCGATTGAAAATCTCTCTGATGCTCGGTATTGTGCCGGAATGGGAGTGGAGTGGTTGGGTTTCTCTTTAGCGATGCCTTTAGAGAAATTCGTAGAGATTCGAAACTGGTTAGCGGGTGTTCAAATCGTAGGCGAATGCGTTGGTTTAAAGCCAGAGGATATAAAAATCGTAGTGGCTTCCCATCAACCGGACGCCATAGAGATTGATTCGAAAGTGAATCTCGTGTTGATTCAAGATATTGATTTGCCTAAAATACTTCGTGTAAATATCGATACGGACAATTTGCCAGCTTTATTTGCTTCAGCAGCTCCTTACGTGAGTCATTTTTTATTAATCGGAGATGGCCCAGAATCGCTGCAAGGGATGGAATCATCGATTGAGATTTGGGCGGCACAATATCCGATAATTTTAGGCTTAGAGGTGTCGGAGGAAGATATAGAAGAATGGGTAGAGCAAACCTCTATTCAAGGAATTGGTTTGACTGCAGGAAAAGAAGACCGTCCCGGTTTTCGAGATTTTTCTGATTTAATGAGTATCTTGGAAAAATTAGAAATTGACTAGTATGCTAGCTAAAATAAAAGAAAAATATGCTCAAGTAAAAGCAATCGTTTTAACGAAAGCGGACGCTGTTGGCTTATTATTGTTAGCCGGTTCTAAGAAGGTGTTAGGCGAGCGTTTATACAGTATTTGTGTAGGGTACCTGGTTTTAGGTCAAGTATTTGCGCAGACACAGGGCCGTAAATTACAGACCTATTATGATTCCAAAGTAGATAAGACTTCCCCATACTATAAACCTATTGTTCGTGGTTACCGGATTTTCGCTAAAAGCGCGCTTTTTCTTTTCCTTTATTTAGTAGTTATCGAGACTAATTTCTTCTTTTTAACAGGAGAAATGCCCAGTGTAGATGATTTGCAAAATCCGAAACTTTCACAGGCATCGGAGATATATTCTGCTGATGGCGTGCTTTTAGGCAAGTTTTTTGCGGAAAATAGAACTCCTATCCGAGATTTTAATCAGATTTCTCCTTACCTCGTTAAGGCTCTAGTGGCTACAGAGGATGCGCGTTTTTATGATCATACAGGGATAGATTTTCAAGCTTGGGCTGGGGTCATAGTGGGTATCGCTAAAGGAGGCGATCGTGGGGGTGGAAGTACTATTTCGCAACAATTAGCGAAGAATTTATTCAAAACAAGGACGAAGAAGGGATTCGTGAAGACGGGCCTTTTAGGCTATATTCCTGGATTAAATAAATTGATTTATAAGTCCAAAGAATGGGTAACAGCCATCAAATTAGAGCGTTTTTATACGAAAGATGAGATCATACTTTGGTATTTAAATACGGTCGATTATGGCAATAATGCCTATGGAATTAAGGTTGCCTCGAAGGCCTATTTTAATACGTCCCCGGATAGTTTGAATATTCAGGAAGCGGCGATTTTAGTGGGATTACAAAAGGCCACTACTACCTATAATCCGAAACGATATATTGGAAAACCTTTGGCAGAAAATAAAGCCTGGAAACGTAGAAACGTGGTTTTAGCCCAAATGGTAAAGGCAGGATACTTACGAAAAGTAGATTATGATTCTCTGGCTGTTTTACCGATTGAGTTACACGAAAACGAGGAATCCCCTTATGATGGAACGGGTAATTATTTCAAAGTGGCGGTAGCGAAATACCTCAATGAATGGGCGGAGAAAAATGAAATTGAACTTGATCTATACCGAGATGGGTTGAAAATCGTAACGACCATCGATTCGAAAATGCAGATTTATGCGGAGGAATCGGTAGAGGAAGGAATGCGTTCGACTCAAAAAGCATTTGATAATCATTGGGCTAACCAAAACCCTTGGGTGGGTGAAAATGGCCAAGAAATAGTGGGATTCATTGATACGGTAGCTAAACGAACAGAATATTATAAGTATTTAGCCTCTCGCTTTCCTACTAGTCCAGATTCGATAAAGCACTACATGAAGGATGTGAAGCGGGATATGTGGGTTTATTCGAGAAATGCGTTAGGCGAAGAAAAGCGCACGATGAGCTCGTATGATTCTATTCAGTATTATAAGAAATTTTTGCAGGCGGGTATGATGACGATGGATCCGTTCACGGGCCATATCAAGGCTTGGGTAGGTGGATTGGATTTCAACTATTTTAAATATGACCACGTAAAACAGGGTCGCCGCCAGCCAGGATCGACCTTTAAGCCCTTCGTTTATACCTCAGCTATCGATGGCCCCAAGGATCTTTCTCCGTGTTATATGATGAAAGATGAGCCTTTTCAAGTAGAGGTAGAAAATGAGAAGGGTGAAATGGAAATGTGGCGACCTGGCAATGCAAATGGGAGTTTTTCTGGTAGAGAAATGCCGATTAAACGCGCTTTGGCTCAAAGTATTAATTCCGTTACTGCTCGATTAACTAATGAAGTAGGAGCAGATACGGTGATGTATTATGCTCAAAAAATGGGAATTAAAAGTCCCTTGAAACCCAAAGCATCTATAGGTTTAGGATCTTTTGATGTCACGTTATTTGAGATGATTGGTGCTTATTCTGCCTTTGTGAATGAGGGAATGCATGTGGAGCCTATGCTCGTGCAGGAAATCCAAGATCAAAATGGTAAAGTAATGCAACGTTTTGATCCTACCATGGAACAAGTGATTCGAAAGGAATCTGCGCAATTAGTTCGTTATATGCTGGAAGGTGTGGTCCATGAAGGTGGAACTGGAAGTTCCTTGTTATATGGGGAAGGCGATATTTTATTGCCTAAAGACAATCGTTATGCGCGTGTTTTTGCTGGTAAAACAGGGACCACTTCAAACCATTCAGATGGGTGGTTTATCGGGATGTCACATAATTTAATTTCGGGGGTTTGGGTAGGTGGAGATGATCGATCGATTCACTTTAGAACAGGTGCCTTAGGTGAAGGATCTAAAACGGCTCTTCCGATCTTTAAACGCTTTATGATTAAAGTAGTAAAGGATCCAATGTTAGCGCAATACCGTCCAGAACCATTTGAGAAATTAGATAGACGCGTGGTGAAAAAGGAATTTGATTGTTCTAATGGATCTTATGCCTTACCTGATTCACTTCAAGTATCAGATGCCGAATTAGACTCCATGAATGCCTTATTAGAAGATAATGCAACAGCGTCGGATTCGACGGGTTCCCCTCAGTAAAATGAATAAACACGACATTGCCGCCTATTTTCAAGGATTACAAGATACTATTTGTGCTGGAATTGCGGCGACAGATGGTGTGGCATCCTTTAAAGAAGATAAGTGGACGCGGGCTGAAGGTGGGGGTGGACGAACGCGGGTTTTAGTTAATGGTGCTATTTTAGAAAAGGCCGGAGTTAATTTCTCAGCCGTTGAAGGTCCTTTGCATCCGAAGATGGTCACCAGTTTGAATGTCACCGAAGAGGTCGAATTCTTTGCGACTGGGGTTTCCATTGTGATGCATCCAGAAAATCCTTGGGTACCCATCATTCACATGAATGTGCGTTATTTTGAGTTGAGTAATGGGGAGTTTTGGTTTGGTGGCGGCATCGATTTAACTCCGCATATTATCATTCCAGAACAGGCAAAATGGTTCCATGAGCAATTAAAAGCGGTTTGCGACCGCTTTGATTCGGCTTTTTATCCTAAATATAAGACTTGGGCAGACGATTATTTTTATAGCCCGCACCGCGAAGAGACGCGTGGAATTGGTGGTATCTTTTTTGATTACATCAAAGGCGATAAAGAAACGGTTTTTGAGTTTGTCAAAGCCATTGGAGAATCATTCGAGCCTATTTACAGTCATTTGATGCGCATCAATGCGTCGAAAGAATACACGCAGGCCGAAAAAGAATTTCAATACATCCGCCGCGGTCGCTATGTGGAATTTAATTTAGTGCACGACAGAGGAACTAAATTTGGTTTGGAGACGAACGGACGAACAGAATCGATTTTAATGAGTTTGCCACCTATGGCTGCTTGGGAATATATGTATGATCCGAAGGTATTTCCGGAAGGTCAGGCGACCTTTGATTTGCTGAAAAAAGGGATAGACTGGATATAAAAAAAGGGGCTCGCGAGCCCCTTTTTACGTTTATTTTGTTTCCCAAACAATCTCGATTCCCTTCGGGCTCATTAAGAGCACTCGCGTGGGAGCGGGAAGTAAAACTAATCGGGCGTTTGCATCGGGATCTTCTACCCATTCTACTTGAACGCCTTCTTTCTTTCCTATTTCTATTTCTCCATCAGCCGTCTCTACGAATTTCTTCGCTAAATAGGCCGTAGGTAATAATACATCTGATTCTGGACAGTGTTTTAAATGAACCTTCTCTAAGATGTCCTCTAGTTGATCGCCGTATTTCTCATTGAAATCATCCTCTAAATCATGAAGCATCTCCTCTACATCATCGTAGGATTCATCAGAGTAGTTTAACTTACTCAATTCTAAACGCTTTTCTAAGATGGCAATCATTGACTCGTCAATCGTATTCATAAGTTGTTTTTATTTTTTACAAAGATAGGGGCTGAAAAGGAGATTCCCTGAGAAATGTTGGGTCTAAACTGATATTTCCTTTTTCAATCGAAAGACCAGAGGCAAAATTATTTGTATACAACTGCCCAGTCCCTAAGCCCTGTGGTATTTTTACATCATAATCCCCGGTTAATTGGGCGATGGCTTGTAAGCCTATGTTGGATTCCAAAGCCGACGTAATCCACCATTCCTTTCCTTCCTCAGAGGCCCAATCGATCCAATCACGTGTTGCTTGAATACCTCCTAAAAAGCTAGGCTTAAGGATGATATAATCGGGGTCGATGAACGAGGCGATCGATTTATCCTGCATCCCGATGAGTTCCTCGTCTAAAGCAATGGGAAGAATTTGCTGAGCAATAAGTTTTCTCATTTCGCCGGGCTGTCCAGATTTAATGGGCTGTTCAATGGAATGAAGATCGAAAGCGGCTAATTTTTCTAGTTTAAAAGGTGCTTCAGCAGGAGAAAATGCACCGTTTGCATCTACGCGCAAAGTCAATTCATCTGCAGAAAACCGGGATCGAATGCTTTTTAAAAGTGATAGTTCAGTCTCAAAATCAATGGCGCCTATCTTTAATTTCAAACAAGAATAACCTTGCCGTAATTTCTGTTCGATTTGCTCGCGCATAAATTCGGCGGATCCCATCCAGATGAGGCCGTTGATAGGGATTTTTTGCTGACCCTTCGAAAAGTCGTTTTGAAAAGGGGCGGAATAATCAAGAAGAGCCGTTTCTAGGGCAAAGCGAAACGACGGTTGTTCGAACGGAATTTTAGAGACCCATTCAGTTATATCTGTTGGTATGGTTAAACCTTGAAAAGGCGCTAAAGCTTTCTCAAAAGCGGCAGAACAATCTTCCGAAAACTCTGGACTTAGACCAAATAATGGACCAGCTTCACCTATGCCGTGACGCGAGCCATCCGAAATCTCAACGAAATACGATTTCTTCTTAGTTAAAACGCCACGGGACGTTCCAGCTTCGAAGTGAAATAGGAGTTCGTGCGGAAGAAATCGGAGACTAATTTTAGACATGATGCAATTTATTATTTTCTATTCGATTTTGTGCCCTCCCGTATTATTTTTAGCTTTAAGGTTATTATATGAAGCACTTAATTACCTTTCTTCCGTCCTTGCTTTTTGGCCTAATTACTTATGTCCGGAATAAACTCTATGACTGGGGAATTTTGCCTTCTAGGTCATTTGATGCCCCTCGGATTATCGTAGTGGGGAACCTAGCGGTCGGTGGTACGGGGAAGAGTCCTTTAGTGTCTTATGTAGTCCAAAACTGGCGTGGAAGTGATCGATTAGGCATATTGAGCCGTGGTTATGGCCGTAAAACGAAGGGCTATGTAGACGTGCAAGTTCAATCGACGGCGGAAGAGGTGGGAGATGAACCTTTGGCCTATAAAATGTTATTTCCTGAGATTCCTGTAGCTGTTTGTGAAAAACGAGCTAAAGGAGTTGACTTGATGCCTGATGTGGATGTATTAATTTTAGATGATGCCTTTCAACACCGTTCGATAAAAGGGGCGGTAAATTTAGTTTGCTCTACTTTTTCGCAACCCTTTTACGCAGATTCGCTACTACCTCATGGTCGTTTACGGGAATCAGCAAAAGGGATTTCAAGAGCTGATGCGGTTATCGTGACGCGTTGTCCGTCTATTTTAACGAAGGAACAGAAATCTAATTTTGCTCAAGGCGTATTACGGAATTCGAAAGAGGAGAAACCGATATTCTATACGAGTGTGCGTTATGGAAAACCGATGGGTCCACGGGAACATTTGCCTACGAAATGGTGTTTATTTGCAGGTATTGCAGATCCTCAACCCTTTTTTCTTGCTGCTGCCTTTTTAGGTCAGGTGCTAGAAGAGGTGGTTTATAAGGATCACCATGATTATACGGAAATAGAATTAATGGAATTTGAACAACAGGCCAAAAGCATGTCAGGCGATCAAGGTTTTCTGACTACGCACAAGGATTTTGTTCGGTTTCAGTCTCATTTAGGTGCAATGCCTAATTTAGCGAACCATTTATATTATTTACCGATGGAAATGTATTTCATCGATCAGGAAGAACAGTTTTGGGACTGGTTAAGAAAAAATTAAATTTGTAGAGTGAGATATAGGCTGTTATTATTTTTCATGTTCATCGGGTTTTCGCCTGTTTTTGCACAGACTTTGCAGTCTTCTGGAGGGGATAGGAGGGCTAATAGAACGAGAGATGCAAATACTTTCCCAGATCCCATGGCGCCTACTGACCCTAACGCACCTAAGCCAGTGGCGAATGGAAAATCAGGGCGTGCGGCTTTAGATGATTCGACTAAGATGATTTATGGTCCTCAAACCATGTCTTATTTTAACGAGGAAGATGTTTTGAATGGCCGAGGAGCAAAAAAATCAGTAGATACAAGTTTACACCTTTTTCAACGCTATTTATTCCAAGAAAGATCGGGTTTTTTAACGGCTCATTTAGGGAATGAAGGTACGGCAGTACGAAATGTGTTTGTTCGTCAGTCAGACCAAATTGGTTCGCAAATGGGCTATAACGCCTACATGCCTTATGCCTTCGCGGCAGATGAGGTAAAATATTACCAAACAAAATCCCCTTATTCCGATGTGGAGTATTACTTAGGAGCAGGGGAGCAAACTCGACTCAATTTTACCTTTGCTCGAAATATTGATTCACTTTGGAATATGGGTTTTGAGATTCAGAGGCAGGTTTCGGATAAGTTTTTGACAGATCAAAAATACAAAACAGGTAATCAAACTCTTACGGAGCAGTGGGGCGTATTGCTTCAAACGAATTTTAGAACGCGCAATAATCGCTACCGCCTATTATCCCACTTGAATTATTTTGATATGGGTATTCAGGATCAAGGGGGGATACAATTGTTGAATGGTTTAGATCCGACTTCAGCCCTGAAGTACACGGATAACGGGGCATTATTTGCTAATTCAGGGGCACAGTCAAATGATTCCTTTATTAAATTCCATTTTTACCACGAGTTCATTGGCTTTAAGGGATTGCAGTTTTTTCAACGCATCGACGTAGAAAATCGTACGGCAAAATTTAGGGACATGGATTTTGCGACGAACCTTGATAAGAGCTATTACCTGAAAAACTATAGTACTATCACTGATTCGCTCTATAATGAAAACCAATGGCAATCTTATGCCCATCAGACAGGTTTTAAGGGAATATTTAGAGGCTTCACCTACCGCACCTATTTCAAACAGCGTTATTGGGATGTAAATAACCCTATAGCAGGCTTACAGCGAAATCGCTTGGAAAATTATGTCGGATTATTTCTACAACAGAAATTTAATGATAAAATTGATTTTACGGCGGACGGAGAATACTTGCTAGGATCAGATTATCGCTTACAAGCGAACTTTATTTCGCCTTTATTTCAAGTGAAAGCAAGCAGAACTTCAGTTAGTCCAACTGTGGCTTCAAACTGGACTTTTAATTCGGCCTTTCGATGGAATCAATCGTTTGATAATGTCCTTTTTGACGAATTAACGGGGACATTGAACCTAAAGCATAAAAATCTGTATTTCCGCCCTACTGCGACGATTCAGCGAATCGCAAATTATGCCTATTTTGATACCCTGTCGAATGCTAAGCAGGCTTCAGACGCCATAGGTGTATTTAGAACGGGATTTTATGCCGGTGGGACTCACGGTAAGTTTGAATGGTCTACTGTAGTCTTAGCGAATACGAAGACGGGCCCCGATGTGATTCGGATGCCTAATTTAGTGGCGAATGCGAATCTTGCCCTGAATGTACAGTATAAGAAATTATTGTATATGCAGTTTGGTGTAGATCTGCAACATCAATCAACTTATTATGCAGATGCCTATATGCCTACTATACAGCAATATCACCTGCAAGACCGTTACGAAATTCCTGCATTTGTGCAGGCTGATGCCTATGTTTCTTTGCGAATTAACCGTGTTCGACTTTTCTTTAAAATGCAAAATGTTACGCAAGGATTGTTAAATTCGAATTATTATACCGCTTATTTACATCCAGCGATGGGACGTTCTTTTGGTTACGGAGTTCGCTGGTTGTTATTTGATTAATGGATTATTAAACCTACATAAATTATGAAAACGATTTCACGTCGAAATTGGGTGAAAAGAATGGCACTGGCTACCTTAGGCAGTGTTGTATTTACTGACCTAAAAGCAGCTGATGCACCCATTATTCAATGGAGCGCTGATCAAGATGCTTTATTAAACAATTGGATGGGAGTAATTATTCCTGAATCCAGCATTCCGGGGGCCGTTTCCTTAGGCGTTCCTGCCTTTGTGAAGACCATGTTGATGGATTGTTATGAGCCTAAAACGTCTGAAAACCTGGTGAAAGCTTTAGCCGCTTTGCCTTCCATTGAAAAAGTATCTGAGTCAGAAAAAGAACACCTATTTTTCCAAATTGAAAAAGGTAAAATGGGGTCAGATGCACAAAAAGCTTTGGCAACCTTAAAAGGCCTGACTATCCGAGGCTATATGACCACCGAATACGTGATGGTGAACCACCAAAACTACGTGATGGCACCTGGATTTTTCAATGGCTGTGAACCTATAAAAAAATAAATCGACGAATGAATATTTTGAAAAACGCAGAAAAACGTACGTATGGAGCGATTGTAATCGGCTCGGGTATGGCGGGCGGCTGGGCTGCTAAAGAATTTTGTGATAAAGGAATTAAGACTTTGGTGCTGGAAAGAGGGCGCCTAGTGACACATAATGAAGATTATCCGACTACGTTGATGAGTCCTTGGGAATTTGAACACAGAGGACAATTAACGAAAGAGGAAATAGCTGAAAATCCCATTATTTCGAAATGTTATGCCTTTAGAGAAGATGCGAAGCACTTTTTTGTGAAAGATGCGGAGCATCCTTATATACAGGATAAACCATTTGATTGGATTAGAGGATATCAAACAGGGGGTAAGTCACTTATGTGGGCTCGCCAAACCCAGCGTTGGTCTCAGCTTGATTTCGATGGTCCTGCGCGCGATGGTTTTGCGGTGCCTTGGCCTATCACCTACAAGGAAATAGATCCTTGGTATTCGTATGTGGAGCATTTTGCCGGAATTTCAGGAAATAAGGATGGTTTAGATTCCTTGCCGGATGGCGATTTCTTGCCACCGATGGAGTTGACTTGCGTGGAGAAGCATTTCCAGAAAGAGATGAAGCGTTTATATTCCGATCGCCATGTGATTATTGGTCGTTGTGCACACTTAACGGAGCCTCGTGATATTCACATTCAGCAAGGACGTGGAACTTGTTTGGGTCGTAATTTATGCCAAAGAGGTTGTCCGTATGGCGGTTATTTCTCTGCCAATTCCTCTACTTTACCTTGGGCTGCGAAGACCGGTAATATGACTTTAAGAACTGATTCTGTCGTTCATTCGATCATTTACGATGAGAAGAAACAGAAGGCGGTAGGAGTTCGGGTGGTAGATGCGCATACGAAAGAGATGGTGGAATATTACGCAAAGGTCATTTTTGTGACTGCTGCAGCGATTAATACCAACTTGATTTTATTGAATTCGAAGTCAGCTCGTTTCCCGAATGGATTAGGAAACGACAGTGGATTATTAGGAACGCACATAGCACACCATAATTACCGTGCTTCTTTATCTGCGGATTATGAAGGATTATTGGATTTTAAAACATCCGGCGGTCGACCTAATTCAGGTTATATTCCTCGTTTTAGAAATCTGTATAAGCAAGAAACGAATTTCCTTCGTGGTTATGCGGCGGGAATGAGTGGTGGAAGAGGAACACATGCGGACCAAAGTTCGGTAGGTGAAAGCTTAAAGAATTCCTTATTAAACCCTAAGTGGTCGAACTGGTACGCTGGATCGCACATGATGGGGGAGACGATTCCGAAGGAAAGTAATAAAGTGACTTTGGACGCTACTAAAAAGGATGCCTGGGGAATGCCCCTATTGCACATGGACGTGAGCTACGATAATAACGATGATTTAATGGTCAAAGACTTTATCGATCAATTCACCGAGATGTACGAAAAGGCAGGCTTTAAGAACATCAAGACCCGCGATACGCACGCCCCAGCAGGATTAGATATTCACGAGATGGGTGGAGTGAGAATGGGTTCAGATCCGAAGACCTCCCTTTTAAATAAGTGGAATCAACTGCACCACGTGA
Organism: Aquirufa sp. A-Brett2-15D; assembly: GCF_054558735.1. NCBI lineage: Bacteria > Pseudomonadati > Bacteroidota > Cytophagia > Cytophagales > Flectobacillaceae > Aquirufa > Aquirufa sp. A-Brett2-15D. Next base: position 146,262 of record NZ_JBSKFT010000001.1, read on the forward strand.
AGAACGTTTTCGTGACGGACGGGGCTTGCATGACTTCTACTTCTACACAAAATCCATCCTTAACCTATATGGCCTTCACGGCGCGTGCGGTTGATTTTGCGGTGAAAGAAATGAAAAAAGGAAATCTGTAATGCAGACATTTTTAGGTAAAACGGCTGATCACCTCTTCCAAGCTTATGGCATGGAAGGGTTGAAAGACATAGCCGTGGTGATGCCCTCGCAACGGGGTATGCTGTACCTGAAAAAAGAATTAGCCATAAGAGGGGATAGACCATTTCTATCCCCCTCTTTTTTTACGATTGAGGAGTTTGCTTTGCAGATGACGGATTCCGTTCTGGAAGATCCGATTGATTTATTATTCGAAGCGTATGCCTGTTTTAGGGAAGTAGATCCTAAGATTGATTTTGATCGATTTATTACTTGGGGCCAAATGATGTTAAAGGACTTCGACACCCTCGATCTCTATTTAGTAGACCCTGCAGCCTTGTTTTCTTTTCTTTCGGAGGCAAAATCCATCGAACGGTGGGGGCAAGAATATGGTCAGGATCAGGCGGACGGCTGGATAACTCCTAATACACAAGCCTATTTCAAGTTATATGATTCGCTTTTAGAGGTCTATATTCGCTTGAAAAGTCGGTTGGAAACGAAGGGGACGACTTATCGGGGGCTTGCCTATCGGAAATTAGTGGAACTTTTAGAGGCCGGTAAATCACTTGGATTTAAGCAGATCTATTTTGTCGGTTTTAATGCGTTGTCCAAATCCGAGGAGACGATCATTCGTTTGCTATTACGGGAGAATGTGGCGCAGACGCTTTGGGATGTGGATGAATATTACCTGAAAAACAGGCACCATCGGGCGGGAAATTGGCTTAGGGATTATTCTAATCCAGGTAATCCTGCTTATTTATCCCGTGGTCCTTTTCATTGGATGGAGCGTGATTTAATTGATAAACCGAAACAGGTTGAGATTATCGGTTTAGCGAATCCGTCCGCACAGATATTTGTGGCTTTGGAACAAATAAGGGCATGGCAAGCGGAACATGGTGATCTGGAACAGGTAGCCTTAGTTTTAGGCGATGAGAGCTTGTTAGATTCGCTGTTGCCTTATTTAGGGGAGTTCAAAGATCGATTGAATATCACGATGGGGTATTCTTTGAAGAAGTCCCAGGTATTTTCCTTGATAGAAATGTGGTGGGCTTTAGTTCCTCTAGAGAGATATCCGGTCGCCTTAGTTAAGTCTTTGAAAGAGCATCCTTTGATGCACTCTATTAAGCTGCCTTCCTGGAAAGAGACCGATTTGTATTTAGCTCAAGTTCCGGCGGGAGGAAATATCTTTATTTCGGCTCAATCTAGTTTTCTGGTGTGTCTGCAAACGCTCATTCGTTTGCTTACTGATATCTTATACAAGACGGATAAGGACGATTGGGATGCGGAATCTCAGGCCATATTGCAGGCTTTAACCGTTTTAGATAAGTTAGAAGAGATTGCAAATACGAACCCATTTATTTCTGTAAAAAGTGGTCATGCGCTCTGTAAACAGCTATTGCAACAGCAGAAAATGACCTTCGAAGGGGCTGAAAATCGCTCCCTTCATGTGATGGGATTGTTAGAAACGAGGACTTTGGATTTTGATCGAGTGATCGTTTTATCCTTGAATGAAGGTAGTCTGCCGGGTACGCGCAAGCGAGAAAGTTTGATTCCGGTGGATATTGCGAATATGTCTGCCTTCTCTTTGCCTACCTTCACTCAGGCGGATGCCGTGACGAGTTATCACTTTTACCGATTGTTACAGCGGCCTAAGGAGGCTATGTTAGTTTATGTGCAGAATGATTCCTCGGCAAAGGAGGTGAGTCGTTTTATACGTCAGATTCGGTATGATTGGGCCAAAAAGAACCCTCATTTGATTTTGACAGAGCCAGTAGTGAAATTCAGTTCGGATACGGTAGCGGATGGCGAAGCTGAATTACGGATTGAAAAAACGCCTGAATTAATTGCTCAAATCAAGGCTGTGTTAGAGAAGCGGGGATTATCGCCCTCTTCGGTGGCGATGTTTGCAAGTTGTTCCTTGAAATATTATTTCTCCCAAATCGTGAACCTCCAACAGGAGAAGCAGCGGGACGATGAGATGGGGGCGGACGTTTTTGGTACGTGGGTTCACAAGGTTTTGGAATTACTAGATAAGCAATTGATTTCAACAGGAGGGTGGGAAGATTCGCTTTCGATTGCAAAAAAGAAAGAATTAATTACCCCTTTGCTGGCTGAGGCCATGGAAAAAATCAAGGAGCGTGAAGGTAATTTTGAGGTAGAGAAAGGATTTAATTATGTGCTTCAGGAGGTTGCCAAAACCCTTTTAGGCTCTTATTTCGATGAATCAGCCACTTGGTATGAGGATCGCATTAAGTTATTAGCCGTAGAAGAAGTAGTGGAAACGCTCGTTTCTGTACCTGTAGGTTCAGAGATGTGGCCTATACGAATGAAAGGGCGGATCGACCGAATAGACCTCAAGGGTGATTCGGTCTTACGAATTGTCGATTATAAGACAGGAAAAGTAGTCAAGAAGGACGTCGATGCGGGTGAAAGTTTAGGAGAGACGCTTCGCGAGGAGGAAATGAAGGCTAAACTTTTTCAGTTGTGGATGTATAAATTTTTAGTGGCTAAAGAGCTCCAAAAATCTCCAGAAGCAAGAATTCCAAGTTTACAGAGTCTAGATTCAGAAAGATTACTGATTCAGCCAGGTATCATTTCCTTCCGAAATTTTCAGGATAAATTAATTTCAGCTCCTTTAGAATTCTCCGAGGGAGAATCCGTCGCGTCTTTCCTGCGGGAATCGGAAGAATTGGTTGGTTTTTGGGTGAATGCATTGATCTCCACTGAAACAATTTTTGAGAAAACGGTGAATTTAGATCAGTGTACTTACTGTGATTTTACCTCAATTTGCCATCGAAACGTGTAGTTTGGTGAAAATGACTTAATTTTGCTCTTCTAATTTATAAAACATGACATTTCAAGAAATCAACGATCGTATTATTGCATTAGCTGCCCAAAAAGGCGGTCAAGGCGTGTCCTTTAAATTTGCTTTTCCAAGCGGAATCATTGTCGTAGGAGCGGATGGATCCGTTTCAAATGAGAACTTAGATTCAGATTGCACCATCTCTACCACAGAAGAGACATTCACTTCCATTTTAAACGGTGAATTAAACTCCATGATGGCGGTAATGACAGGAAAAGTGAAAATCTCTGGCGATATGTCTGTCGCTATGAAATTGACGAACTTACTATAACCCATGAATTTTAGCGATACCATTGTCGCCCTAGCGACGCCCGCAGGGGTAGGAGCGATCGGGGTTATACGTCTTTCAGGAGATCGAGCGATCGAGATCGTGAATGAAGTATTTAAGCCCAAAGATCTTTCCACCCAAGCTTCTCACACGATTCATTATGGTCGTATTGAGTCAGCCGGGCGTGTCTATGACGAAGTGGTCGCTAGTTTATACATTGCTCCTCGTTCATATACGAAGGAAAACGTGGTCGAAATATCCTGCCACGGATCCCCTTTCATCCAAGAGAGTATCCTTCAATTGTTTGTAGAACAAGGGGCTCGCTTCGCTCGCCCCGGCGAGTTTACCCAGCGTGCTTTCCTAAACGGAGCTTTTGACCTAGCACAAGCCGAAGCCGTCGCTGACGTCATTGCCGCTGACTCCGCAGCGGCTCAAAATGCCGCATTACACCAATTGCGCGGAGGTTTCTCGAAAGAATTGGCCGCTTTACGCGAAGAATTAATCCATTTCGCTTCCTTAATCGAACTCGAATTAGACTTCGGCGAGGAGGATGTGGAATTTGCTAATCGCCAGGATTTAGAAGATCTGGTGAATCAATTATTAACGAATATTCGTCCCTTAGTGGCGAGTTTCAGAACGGGTAACGCAGTAAAGAATGGCGTGGCTACCGTTATTGTGGGTAAACCCAATGCCGGGAAATCCACGCTATTAAATGCCTTATTAAACGAGGATAGAGCCATTGTGTCCGATATCGCTGGAACGACGCGCGACAGCTTAGAGGATGAATGGACTTTAGGTGGGATTAAATTTCGCTTAGTGGATACGGCCGGATTGCGGGAGACGACGGATGTCATCGAAGCACTCGGTGTGGAGAGAACACAGGCGTGGGTGAAAAAGGCGAAAGTGGTGATTTATATGGCTGATGCCACTTCTGAGACGCCAGCAGGTTTCGCGGCAGGGGTGGAAGCTTTAGGAGCTTTAGATATTCCTGTGATCAAGTTGTTGAATAAGGTGGATCAGATTACTGATTTGTCTGCATTTCAAGCGGCCATCCCGGATTTGATTGCTATTTCTGCTAAGAACCGGGAAGGCTTGAATTACCTCGAAACCGCTCTATTAAACGTGATCGGTTTAGATCAAGTGAACACGAATGGAACCCTAGTGACGAATCTGCGCCATTACCAGCAGCTATTACAAACGCAAGAAACGCTTGAAGGAGTCTTGAAAGCTTTACAAATAGGTTTAACTGGCGATCTCATCGCTCAGGACCTTCGCTATGCCCTTCATCATCTAGGTGAAATTACGGGTCAGATATCGAATGATGATTTGCTGAAGAATATTTTTGGGAAGTTTTGTATCGGCAAATAATTTCTGCTTCGCAGAAATTATTTGCAAAGATCAAAGCATAAAGCACAAAGATTAAAAAGTAAAGATTTAGTTCGATGATCTGTTTTAGATTTGAACTAATTTGAAGTCCCATTTTAGAAAATATGACGAAGACCATTTTCAAATGGGACTTCGAAATAGTTCAAGTTTTTCTAAAACAGGTCACGGAACTGAAAACCGTTAGTTAATCTTTCTTTGCCCAGTTTCTGATACTCCGCCAACGCCCACAGCACAAATTCCTTCAGAAATAGCGTATCCTCTTTCGCGCAATCAGGCTGATATTTTTTAATCAAGTCATTCAAAGGCTTGATATCATTTAACGTCGAAGCATAGTCCGCTGCATTACATTCATCATACAATACAACCCCGCCTTCTGAATAAACCGCTTCCATTAAAGTGGCATAAGGACTCTCTTCGATTTTCTTTGAAAGCTTTTCAATTTTAGGGAAAAGACCAGGGAAGAAAGTTTTGATAGCAGAGCCAATCAATTGCTCGGCAACGAATGCCGCACCTTCTTGTTCGCCTTCATACACTAACTCCACTTTACCCGTGATAGCCGGGATGGTTCCCATGAAGTCTGCTAGGCGCACCGTCGTTTTTGCCTCGCGATTTAATAAGGCACGTCTTTCTGCCGTGCTAACTAAACTTTCCAGCATAGAAATACTCATACGAGCGCTGACGCCACTTTTGGTATCGATATATTCACTTTCTCTAGCCTCAAAAATGATTTGTTCTAATAAATCGTAGGCTAAATTCGGAACATAAACTCGATCAGATTGAGCAATATTAATACGTGCTTCTTGAGATGATATCTTGCGTGCAATCGCAATGGTTTCTGGGTAATGGGTCAAAATTTGGGATCCAATCCGGTCCTTCAATGGCGTCACGATGCTTCCTCTGTTTGTGTAATCTTCCGGGTTTGCCGTGAAGATGAATTGAAGATCTAGCGGTAAACGCAATTTGAAACCACGGATTTGGATATCACCCTCTTGAAGAATATTAAATAAAGCTACCTGAATACGTGCTTGTAAATCAGGAATCTCATTGATCACAAAGATGCAACGGTTCGCGCGCGGAATCATCCCAAAGTGAATCACACGGTCATCCGCATAGGATAATTTCAAATTAGCAGCCTTAATCGGATCAACATCACCGATTAAGTCAGCCACCGTCACATCCGGTGTCGCTAATTTCTCAGCAAAACGATCGGAACGGTGTAACCAAGCAATCGGAGTCGCATCTCCTTGAGCTGCGATTAAATCAATAGCGAAGCGGGAAATAGGAGCCAAAGGATCATCATTAATCTCCGATCCAGCCACATAGGGAATGTATTCGTCTAGTAGGTTGATCATTAATCGAGCCAAACGTGTTTTGGCCTGACCACGTAAACCCAACAAATTGATATTGTGGCGAGATAAGATCGCGCGCTCTAATTCAGGAATAACGGAGTTTTCAAAACCGTGTACGCCTTCGAAAACGGTCGTTCCCGCCTCCATGTGCTTGATTAAGTTATCCCTTAATTCGTCTTTAATCGATTTACTTGTATAGCCTGAGGCCTTTAATTCGCCTAAATTGTTGATCATCTTATTTTAGTCTTTTCTTTCTATTCGTTTCGTAATCTTGAAAAATCATTTCGCCTAAACCTTTCAAGCCCGTATAAAAGGCCTTTCCTTGGTTCGCTTCGGTAAATTTGTCCACAAATTGCTGCAGGTAGGAATCCCGTGCAATCATAAACGTGGTAATGGGAATGTGTAATTTACGTGCTTGAGCCGCCTGAGTGTAACATTTTTCGGTCACATAAGGATCTAGGCCATTGCTATTCATATAATACGTACCGTCTTTCTCCCGAACGCAGCTCGGCTTTCCGTCGGTAATCATAAATATCTGTTTGTTGGTATTTCGCTTTCTGCGCAGAATATCCATCGCTAATTGCAGTCCAGCCACCGTATTCGTGTGGTAGGGACCCACTTTCAAGTAAGGAATATCCTTGATGGAAATGCTCCAGGCATCGTTTCCGAAGACCAGAATGTCAATCGTATCTTTTGGGTAGCGGGTTGTTATGAGTTCTGCCAAAGCCATCGCCACCTTCTTCGCTGGCGTAATACGATCCTCTCCATAAAGTATCATGGAGTGGCTGATGTCGATCATCAACACGGTACTCATCTGGGATTTGAACTGTGAATCTTCCACCACTAAGTCCTCCTCAGTTAGTTCGAATTCACCGATGCCGTGATTGATTTGGGCATTTTTTAAACTTTCTGTGAGAGAAATTTTCTCTAAACTATCGCCAAAATGGTAGGACCTAAATTCCCCCGTCATCTCATCTCCCTGACCTGATGCTTTGGTTTTGTGATTTCCAGACCCACTTTTGTTTAAGTTCCCGAAAATATTCTCTAGCGCGGTCTGGCGAATTGCTCGCTCTGTTTTGGCCGTAATACCCATCCCAGAACCTCCATTCTCATCTATTTCCTCGCGGATATAGCCTTTCGCCTTTAAATCTTCAATAAAATTTTCAATCGTATAATTCTCATCCGTCAGCTCATACTCCTTATCTAATTCGCGCAACCATTCGATCGCCTCATCAAAATCCCCCGACGTATGTGTGATTAATTCCTTAAAAATCCCAAAAAGCTTATCAAAAGGGGACACGCTCTTCTCCTCAAACTCCTTAAAATAAAATCCCTTTTTATTCATTTCTTTTAAACCTTACTAACACTTTAATTGTTCAAATAAACGACTAAATTTGGTAATATGAGTGATCAAATCATTTCCATTCGATTTTTATCTTTTAACGGATTTCAAAATAAACGTTTCGCCTTCGCTGAAATGGGTCGCTCATTCGTCCAAAAATGGCAATCAGACGGCCTCCAATTCGCGAAACATTTAGGCGTAGGAGCCGGCAACGGTTTTTCCATTTGGCCTGATTTTTCCTCTTATGCCTTTCTCGGTGTATTCGAAAACCAAGCAGCGTCTGATCATTTTTTTGCCTCAAACATGCGCTGGTTAAGCCTTTCTGCTCGTTCATCCGCTACAAAAGGCTGGAACGCCGTTGCCATTAAAGGCCACGGAACTTGGAATGGATCTAACCCTTTTTCCATCGTGGAAGATCCCGGAAACGGCCCACTTTTAGTGATGACCCGTGCCAGTATCGTTTGGTATAAATCACCCATCTTCTGGTTTTATGTATCTCATGCCAGTAAATACCTAGAAAATCGCGCCGGCTTATTATTTGCCAAAGGCGTAGGCGAATTTCCCCTCATCGAACAAGCCACCTTGAGTCTTTGGGACTCGTCAGAAAACCTCGATTCATTCGCCTATAAAAGTAAGGAGCATGCTCCCATGATTAAGAAGACGCGGACGATTGGGTGGTATTCGGAAGAAATGTTCACTCGCTTTAGGGTTATTTTAGTCTTGTAATGCTAAAATGGCCTGCGTCATATTTTGTGCATTACAAGACTAAAATAACCCTAAACTCGAGATCACTCTTTTTAATCATTTCAAGAATCATCGCCGAAGGCGAATCCAACTTTGAACTTTGCAATTTGAATTCGATAATCTAAAAAAAGGCCTAAGCCCTTTTTTAGATTATCGAATTGCCTCAATCCCCCTCGTCCTAGTCCGAATCCTGATCGCATCCTGCACATCATAGACGAAGATTTTGCCATCTCCCACGTTGCCTTCAGAGGCATTGTCGAGGATGACATCTAAGCATTTTTCGAGGTTCTCATCGCTTACGACGCAGATGATCATCACCTTTGGCAATAAAATCATCGACTTTTCTGTACCGCGGTATATTTCTGAATATCCTTGTTGTAAACCAGCGCCGCGAACGGGAACTACAGTCATACATGGGATATTAGCATCGATCAAGCCTTGTTGAATAGCTTTTAATTTCGATGGTTTTACAATGGCTTCTACCTTTTTCATATCGTTCTTATTTAGCTATTATTCAAAAGTGGTGTATGCTTCTACTCCAAACTCAACGGCATCAATTCCGGCAGATTCTGCTTTGTGACTTAATCGAATTCCGATCGTTGCTTTTAATGCCTTAAAAATCAAGTAAGTCAATACAAAGGAATAAATACTAATCACTGTCACACCTATCAGCTGTATACTAAATTGCGCTGATTCGCCGGTGATGAAAAGTCCATTCTTTTGGGAAAATAAACCGACCGCAATCGTGCCAAAAAATCCATTCACCCCATGTACCGCAACCGCACCCACTGGATCATCTATTTTCATTCTGTCTACTACTACCACGGCGATATCTACGATGGTACCCGCGATGAAACCAATAATCAAGGCTGAATCAGCTGAAACTACATTACATCCAGCTGTGATAGCCACTAAACCGGCTAAAACACCGTTTATGACCATCGTAATATCCACTTTCTTATAGCGGATAAAAGTATATAAAATCGTTGCAATACCTCCAGCAGCTGAAGCTAGGAAGGTGTTCGTGGCAACAGTTCCGATTAAATCCCATTTTCCTACAGCACCTAAAGTAGAGCCTGGATTAAAACCAAACCAACCGAACCACAGGATAAAAGCTCCCACGGCCGATAAGGTTAAATTATGTCCTGGAATGGCATTAGCCGTTCCATCTTCATTGTATTTCCCTAAACGGGGTCCTAAAACGATCGCACCTGCTAAGGCGGCAAATCCTCCCATGGAGTGAATCGCGGCAGAACCAGCAAAATCATTAAATCCTCTAATGGCTAACCAACCGTCTGGATTCCAAACCCAGTTTGCCGCTAATGGATACATGATGGCAGTGAATATGACTACATAAATGGCGTAAGCCCACATTTTCATCCGTTCTGCTACGCCACCGGATACAATGGAGATGGCTGCTACGGCGAAGCCCATTTGAAGGAACCAAAATAAGGAATTAGAAATGGTCAGACCTAGGCCTAAATCCCCTTCCATTATGCCTGTTTCGAAAGCCCAGTAGCCGTTAGATTTACCATACGCAATTCCAAATCCGACTAAATAAAAGGCAATTCCACCAAACATAATGTCGATCATGACTTTGGCAATAATGCTGACCGCATTCTTAGAACGGACGAATCCAGCTTCTAAAAGGGCAAAGCCTCCTTCCATTTGGAAAATTAAAGCGGCACATAAGGCCACCCAAACGGTATCAATAGCGTGTGTGAGTTCCACTTGCTGAGCAGCAAGCGTGGCAGTTTCATTCATGGTTTTGTGTTTTGTATATAATGCTTCTTATTTCAAAAATACGAAACCATTTGGAATATTCTGCATTTAGGTGGAACTTTAACGCTATACAAAAACCTATATCATGAAGAAATTAATTGCATTCGTTTGCTTGAGTTTATCCTTAAGTTTCGTTTCGTCAGCGCAAAAACCCTCCATTATTCCTATCCCGTCAGAGGCGAATTATCCAGCAGGTAAATTTGTTTTACCGGCCTCTATTTCCATTTCAGGGCCATCGGATTCTCAATTGAAGGTGGGATATGCGACTTTGGTAGGTAAACTAAAAAAAGCAACAGGTCGCTCTGTTACCTTTAAATCAACGGGAGCCGCGACTATCCAAATGCAATTAGCGCCGAATTCAAAGTTAGGAGCTGAGGGTTATAGTCTTCAAGTTAACGCGAAAGGGGTATTGATTCAGGCAAATAAGTCAGCTGGTTTGTTCTACGGTCTACAAACTTTGTATCAATTATTACCTAAAGAAATCGAATCGAAAACGGTAGTCAACAATCTGAAATGGAGTATTCCATACGCTCAGATTACAGATACACCACGTTTCGCATGGCGCGGCCAAATGTTCGATGTTGCTCGTCACTTCTTCTCTAAAGAAGACGTGAAAAAATTCATCGATGATATGGTGGAATACAAATACAATCTTTTACACTTCCATTTAACAGATGACGAAGGATGGAGAATTGAGATTAAGTCTTATCCTAATTTGACAAAAAAAGGTGCTTATAATGTGAAGAAAGAAGGTCGTTTTACCACTTTCTCTAAACCAGAACCGAATGAGCCGCGTACCTACGGTGGCTTTTACACGCAAGAGGATATCAAAGAATTGGTTAAATATGGTCAAGAGCGTTTTGTGAATATTGTGCCTGAAATCGATGTTCCAGGCCATTCAATGGCTGCTGTTGCCTCTTATCCGGAGCTTTCGTGTACGCCCGGAGCGGACAAATATGAAGTTATTTCAGGTGAGCCTTTCATCGATTGGTCGCATGGTCACCCGGAGGCATTGCAAGACAATACCTTGTGTCCAGCGAACGAGAATGTGTATACGTTCTTAGACAAAGTGATGGGTGAGGTCGCTAGTTTGTTTCCCTACGACTATATCCACATGGGGGGCGATGAGTGCCCGAAGAACTATTGGGATAAGAATCCGGAGATTTTGGCCTTAAGAGCGCGCGAAGGATTGAAAAATTCGCAGGAGGTTCAGGCGTATTTTGTGAAACGTTTAGAGAAGATTGTTACATCTAAAGGTAAGCGGATGTTAGGCTGGGATGAAATTTTAGAAGGAGGAGGATTGCCAAAAGGCACAGCCGTGATGTCCTGGCGAGGAATTACCGGTGGTGTAGAAGCAGCAAAATTAGGTCACGAAGTGGTGATGACCCCTAACGATAATGTGTATGTAGATTTAATGCAAGGGGATGCTGCTGTAGAGCCACCCGTATACAGAACGGTTCGTTTAACGGACTCTTATGCTTTTAATCCAGTTCCGGATGGAGTGGATGCTAAATTAGTGAAGGGTGGCCAAGCCAATATGTGGTCGGAGCAATTGTTCAACTACCGTCATTTGCAATATATGATGTGGCCACGTGCGCTAGCTATTTCTGAGGCTTTATGGTCTCCTAATGAGAACAAGAACTGGGTTGATTTTGTAGGACGTGTAGAAGATCACTTCGCACGATTTGATATCGCAGATAAGAAATATGCGCCATCGATGTTTGAGGCCATCGTAAAGGTGACTAAGAATGCGAAAGGTGAATTATTTGTTGAATTGAAAAACGAAATTCCAGGTTTAAACATTCATTACAGTTTTGATAACTCATATCCGGATAATCATTACCCAGCGGCATCTGGTTTAGTAGCGGTGCCTAAGGATGCTGAACTACTGCGTATCGTTTCTTACCGAGGTGCTAAAATGATGGGTCGCATGATGAACATTACGCGTCCGGACTTACAAAAAAGAGCTAGATAATGCTTTTAAACCTTGTTTTAAGCATTCTATTATCGGTCGGGGTGCCCAATATTTCGGGCGCCTCGACTGCTTCTAAGACGAATTATCTTTCGGTCAAGAAGGGTTATGTGATGTCCTATAATGGGGTAGAGGGTCGAGCGAATTGGGTGGGATGGACGCTAAGAGCAAGTGATGTAGGGCCGGAGGATCGTTCGAATCGTTTCATTCAAGATGAATCTTTTCCGCGCGGTTTTAAAATTGTTGATGAAAAGGACTACGCACATTCCGGATATGATCGGGGTCATTTATGCAACTCAGAAGATCGAACTTCGGTGGAATACCTAAATGAAGAGACATTCTTGATGTCGAATATGATTCCTCAGACTCGGGAGTTGAATCGGGGACCTTTCAAAATGTTAGAAGCCTATTGCCGTAAACTGGCAATCAAAAAAGGGATGAACTTGCTGATATATTCAGGTGGAATAGGGGCAAAAGACCGTTTGGCATCGAATGTCATCGTCCCTGCCTACTGCTGGAAGGTAGTGTATACACCAGAAAAAATTTGGTGTATACTATTTCCGAATGAACACGTGTTGAATAAAAACTGGCAAATCTATTCTGTGCCTTTGGAAACTTTGGAAAAAATGACGGGTTTTCGCTTTCCTCGTAAGCTACCTTAGCATGTAAATGGCCAGCTTTTTCGCGGCTAAAAAGTTTTCGTATTCCAGCGGCGTTCTGCGGTTATTCGTGTACTCAGTATACAACCAAGGATCGCCTAGCGCAAAGACTTTTCCTTTTCCCACTTTTGCAGTAGCCATCACGGAATATCCCTGGTGGTTCACTAACGATTTCGCGCTTCCACTTAAATTTAGCGTCGTAATTTCCTTGATATAGACTTTTTTAATCGGGTCAAAAACTTCGTTGCCGGCTGGAATCATAACAGCTCCTTGCTCCCAATTACGTCCTTGAACGAAGTTTAAATTAGGTGCTACGAATTCAATACCGAAACGTTTAGCCAAGATATTGAATTGAGGTATCTCGCAGTTCGTCGTGTCATTCGCTAGCAAAATTAAATTACCCCCTGATTTCACCCAAGCCTCGATCTCATCTGCCGCTTTTGCCGTCATGAAATTGGGCTTTGCAGTTTCTTTATAGCTATCTGGATCTACGATGATGTAAACAGACGCACCTTTCAGGTTTTCCCGCGTAGGAGAAGCGCCTAAGGTATCTAAGCTAGCTCCCAATTGCTCAAATTGAATTCCCCATTGATTGAAACCGGAATCTTTGCGGTCTTCCCACGTATAATGGAAACGACTACCATTTTTCGTTTCGTGGTTAAAGAAATAATCTAAAACGACTTTTTTGCCAGCGCCGATTGATAATTCTTTGGCGATTTCCATCTCTAAAGAGGCTAGGATAAATGGACCCACCCCCTTTAAATCATCTGTACGTAATGGCTCGCTTAAATAATAGTCATACGAACCATCGCGGTAAGGAACACCGCCTAAACCACCTACAGTGACTGTTTTCTCTAAATGGATATATCCTTCAGCGTCTTTAGTGATGAATTCTTTCAAAATTCCAGCATAACCTCGCTCTGCATTTTTGCGAAAAGAAACAGGTAAATAGCCTTTTCTGACTCCCTTCGCAAAAGTGTATACGAACATATTGGAGGCGGATGCCTCGAAATAGTTGCCTTTTTTGCCAGGATAACCAGGTAATTGATACCAAACACCCGAAGTAGTGTCTTGGATCTTAGCTATCGCACTTGATAACTGGTTTAATTGTTGGATTAAAATGCCTCTGGAAGGATGATTCTTTGGCATATAATCTAATACATCCACTAAAGCCATCATATACCAGCCCATCGAGCGACCCCAAAAATTAGGGGAATGTCCATTCGACTTATCTGCCCATGGCTGTGCTTTTGCCTGATCGTAGGCGTGAAATAACAAACCTGTTTTCGCATCGATGGAGCCTTTATACATCAATTGAAACTGTTTGATGATATCTGCCCAATTGTCTTCTTTCGTAATTTGGCCATATTCTGCGTAGAATGGCTCCAGCATATATAAGCCGTCTAACCACATTTGGTTCGGATATCTTTTCTTATGCCAAAATCCCCCATCCGCATCTCTTGGCTGCTCAGTTACCTGCTTTCTTAACAGATCAGCCGCTTTTTTATAGCGTTCATCCCCTAATTCCTGGTATAAATACAAGAGCATTCGACCCGTCGTCAGGTTATCAGAATTGAATTCGTCAAAATGATACGTACGAATATTCCCTTTTTCATCTACAAAGCTGTCGATGTTCTTTTTGATATATTGGAAATAGGTGGCGTCCCCGGTTCTTTGGTAGACCTGTTCCAAAGCCTTTAAAACCAATCCCTGCTCATAATCCCATCCTGCTGGTTTTCCAGGCTTTACCGTAATCGAATCTTTATGCGTGTGCATAATGGACTTCGCCATCAGCTCGGAATAATGCTGGCCGCTAGCCGCGGTGCTTAATACCAAAAAAAGAACAAGGAATTTTTTCATGTTAACGTAGTTCAGCAATTTCTGCAAAATCCATATCGGTATAATCTTTATTTTCACCCGCCATTCCCCAAATGAAGGAATAACTCTTCGTGCCCGACCCACTATGGATCGACCAGGGCGGTGAAATAACCGCCTGGTGATTATGCACCCAAATATGCTTCGTCTCCGTGGTTTCACCCATTAAATGCAATACGGCGTGTCCTGGAGTTACATCAAAATATAAATAGGCTTCCATTCGGCGATCATGGACGTGTGCTGGCATCGTATTCCACACAGAACCTGGTTCCAGAATCGTCAAGCCCATGACTAATTGGCAAGACTGAATGCCTTCGTTATGAATGTACTTATAAATCGCGCGGTGATTCGACGTTTCTAAGCTACCTAAAACCACCGTGCTTACTTGCTCGCGGTCTAATTTTGCATTTGGATAATTTGCGTGTGCTGGAGAAGACAACAAATAGAATTGCGCTGGACTTTCGGGTGATTCAGAACTGAAACTCACTTCTTTTGCCCCACGGCCCACATATACTGCACCTAATTTATCGATCGTAAATTTCTCGCCATCGGCTGTCACGGTTCCTTTACCTCCTACATTAATTATTCCTAATTCGCGTCTTTCTAAGAAGAAATTAGCTTTTAATTTTTCTGGATTAGGTAAATGTAGGATCGTTGACACCGGCATTGCACCACCGATGATCATGCGATCATAAATACTGTACGTTAATTTTATTTCATCTGCTTGAAAGATTTTCTCAATTAAGAAATTATCTCTGAGCTCTTGGTTCGTAAAGGTGGAAACTTCCTTCCGGCTCGCCTCAAATCTATAGTCCATTCTAATATGTTTTTTATTTTAAAGCGCCATTGCGCCTAATTCTACTGTATATTTACACGTTTTATGCCAAAAGAGTTCAACAACAGCCTTGCATTTTTTTTACATTCTATCGGTTTTCAATCGATAGGCGAAGGATTGTGGAATCACGAGCCTACGAAGGTACGTGTTAAAGCGATGCCAGGGAATTCAGAGGATTGGGATATTTGTATTTGGGAAGATCAGTGGTTATTGCGCCGCGCTTCAATCGAAAAACAACTCATCGCTCGTACGACTCCCTTGCGTTCCGTTTTTGCACGGGATACCCGAATCGTTCCGATTGATGCTCTTACGGCCCGTGATTTTTTGGACCAGGAACACGTGAAGGGATTTATTAAGGGATCTAGTTATTTTGGGTGCATTGTCCCACCTCACCGTGTTTTTAGAGGAATTGAGAGTTCATTTTTGTTCGAGGGTCATCCGCTACTGGCGGTGGCTGTTTTTGGAAAATCCTTCCTCATGAAAGAGTCGGGTTTAGCAGGCTGTTTGTCTGGCGAACTCACCGAAATCGCCACTTTATCAAGCATTCGCCTCGTAGGTGGTTTGACGAAATTCTTACAAGCTTATAAAGATATTCACCCGGAACTTCACAATGTGATGACCTATGTGGACAAGGAATGGAATACGGGTAAGGGATTTTTATCTGTAGGATTTACTAAAATAGGAGAGACAGAACCGATACATTTTGAGAATAGGATTACTAAGGGGAATTTGAAACTACGCTATGTCTACAGATAAGAAGCTAATCGTATTATTAGGTCCTACGGCGAGCGGTAAAACGGCTTTGGCAGTAGAAATAGCCTGCGCCTTAGATGGAGAGATTATATCTGCAGATTCACGTCAAATCTACAGGCGCTTAGACATAGGAACCGGAAAAGACTTTAAAGAATATGGATTTATTCCTTATCACTTAATCGACAGCCACGAAATAGGAGAGGCCTTCTCCGTCGCTCATTTTCAAAAAGCTGCCTTTGATGCGATTAACGACGTTTTTGCGCGAGGAAAACAACCTATCTTGTGTGGCGGAACAGGATTGTATATCGAATCCTTATTAGCGAATTACCAGTTCTCTCACGTACCTCATTTCCTGTCTGAACCCTTAGATATTCAATTTAACTATGCCGTTTTTGGCCTAAATCCATCCATAGATTTGCGTCGCGAAAAAATTTCGAAACGATTACACTCTCGTTTAAAAGAAGGCATGTTAGAGGAAGTGCAACAGCTATTATTCGAGGGCGTACATCCTGAGGAATTGCGTTGGATGGGCTTAGAATATAAGTGGATCGTGAATTTTGTGGAAGGAGTGATTTCGCGTGAGGAGTTCGAAAAAGGACTGGAATCAGCCATTCATCAATTCGCTAAGCGCCAAATGACCTATTTCAGAAAAATGGAACGTGCGGGTATAGAAATAAATTGGATTCCGGATGGCCTTGATTTTCAAGGTAAAAGAGATTTTATCTTGAATTTTATCTAAATTTTTAGAGAGAGCTATTGCAAAATGTGGAAAAACGCCTTACTTTTGCATTCTCTTAAGGAGACAGAGAGTTGGCAGAGTGGTCGATTGCGGCAGTCTTGAAAACTGTTGACTGTTACAGGTCCGGGGGTTCGAATCCCTCACTCTCTACCAGAACGAAAAGCGAAACGAAAGTTTCGCTTTTTTTGTTTCAGGTCATTTAATTAAATTTAGGAATGAAATTATACCTAGTACCTACACCCATTGGAAATTTAGAGGATATCACCTTGCGTGCTATTCGGGTATTAGGCGAAGTGGATGGCATTTTAGCAGAGGATACGCGAAATTCCGGTCAACTTTTAAAGCACCTGAATATCTCCAAACCTCTTTATTCACATCATGCTCATAACGAACACATGGGTGTGCCTGGGGTAATTAAGATGCTGAAGGAAGGAAAAAGTTTAGCCTTGATTTCTGATGCGGGTACTCCCGGGATTTCAGATCCCGGTTATCTTTTAGTGAAGGCTTGCGTGGATAATGGCATTGAAGTGGAATCTCTACCAGGAGCCACGGCATTCGTTCCCGCTTTAGTTAATTCAGGTTTTCCGACAGATCGTTTCATCTACGAAGGTTTTTTGCCTCATAAAAAAGGTCGCCAAACACGCTGGAAGGCATTAGCTGAAGAAGAAAGAACCATTGTTCTGTATGAATCGCCGCATCGTTTGGTGAAGGCTTTGGAACAAATAATCGAGTTTATCTCTGCGGAAAGACCCATACTGGTCGGGCGAGAAATAAGTAAACTGCACGAACAAATGGTACGCGGTACGGCTACAGAAGTGTTAGCTTATTTTACGGCACATCCGGATAAAGTACGGGGTGAAATTGTGATTGTAATTGCTGGAAAATAGATGAAGAAGATCCTTTTATTCTTGTTGATAACTATGTCTGCTAAAGCTCAATTGAGTTCAAAGGCCGAAGTGGTTTTAGTGACATTGGCACCTGGAAAAGAGCTTCACGCCGCTTTTGGCCATACGATTCTCTGGATTAATGATCCTACAAATGGAATTGATCGCGCCTATAGTTATGGAACTTTTGATTTCAAAACGGAGAATTTCTATTTGAAATTTTTGATGGGAACTTTACCCTACACGATTTCGGTGCATTCGATGCAGGACGAGTTTAATTATAATGCGCAATACGAAAAACGCGGAATGATTGCCCAAAAATTGCAGCTAGATTCCCTCCAGAAAAATGCCATCTTTCAGGCTTTAGAAACGAATTTATTGCCTGAAAACCGGGAATATGCCTATAAATTCTTCTACGACAATTGTTCCACTCGGATACGAGATATGATCGAGAATAATGCACCAGGTAAATACACTTGGACGCAGAATCCTTCACTCGAAGGCAAGTCGTATCGGGATTGGATGAATAAATACCTAGCTCCTAATTCGTGGGTAACGTTGGGAATGAATTTAGCTTTAGGCGTTCCATCTAACGTGAAGGCAACAGCCTCTCAATCTTGTTATTTACCCGATAATTTAGCCTCTGCTACGAACTTAGCCAAAGGCCTTTCAGCGAATCCAGTGAGTTTATTCGATGCAGAAATAGCAAAAGAAGCTGGTTTTGATTTTACTGGACCTTATGTAATTTTACTAATTCTAACGGCCTTAGTCGGATTTTTTACGTTTAAACATAAGTTTCCTTATGCCGCTGATGTAGCCTTATTTAGCGTGGTTGGTGTATTAGCTTGGTTTGTTTTCTTTTTAGGAACGGCTACGAATCATGAGGTAATGGCTTGGAATCCTGCTTCGCTGATGCTGTTCCCGATGAATTTCCCCTTGGTTATTTGGTTTGCTAGAAATCCTGTCAAGTGGAAGTTCTACCTTTACGCGGTTACGGCTTTAAGTTTACTAGGTACGGTGTGGTGTGGTTTGCAGTTTTGGCCTATGGTATTAGTCGGATTACCTTTATTTATCCGAGTTTGCTCTTTATCCTTCATCAAAAAATAAATGCGTTACCTTTTACTTTTCATCTCCTTTTGTAGCTTTTCGCAAGAGGTCTTTAGTCCTATTACACCGCGGAAAGAATTTCAGCCGCTTAAGATTGAGCGCAATTTAAAAGCGGATGGACATTTAGATGAATCCGAGTGGGCTAAGGCTCCGTCTGTTTCTTTAGACTATCAGGTGGAACCTTTTCAAGGTAGTAAGGCTTCTTTTTCATCAGAGGTCAAAATGCTTTACAATCATCAATTCCTGTACGTTGCGGCTATCCTGAAGGATACGATTGGAAAGAATGGATATCGTGCGCCTAATTTGAAACGAGATTATACCTTCGTTGAAAACGATTTGTTTGGGATTGCTATCGATGGGTTTAATGATCGACGTAACGCGATTGTATTGCAATCGAATGCTTATGGGGCACAAAGAGATCTATTATCCTTTGATGACCGTCAATTCGATATCGATTGGGATGGTTTATATCGAGTTAGAACGCATCGTTCGGATTCTTCCTGGGTAGCTGAATTTGCTATTCCTTGGCAAACTTTACGTTACCCTAAGACCGATGGAACGAAAGCGCAAGATTGGGGATTAAATTTATTTCGGGTAAGACGCGCGAGTAATGAATTAGCTGTTTGGTCACCAGTTCCGCGTTCGATGAGTCCTTTGCGTATGGATTATGCAGGTAAATTAACGGGCATTATTCCGCCACCTCCTACGGTGACGAATATTCGTTTTATTCCTTATTTACTTCAAGTATCTAAAAATTCCGAGGGTACAGAAATAGGTAACTCCGTGACCGATGATTTCAAACTAGGTGGAGAAATTAAGTGGGTGGTGAGTCCTACCTCGGTCATGGATTTTACGTTTAATACGGATTTTGCCCAGGCAGACGTGGATCGTCAGGTAAATAATATTTCCCGTTTCTCGGTCTTTTTTCCGGAACGTCGCCAATTCTTCTTGGAGAATGCGTCCCTCTTTTCTGCAGGCTTAGCCCCAATAAATGAGATTATAGGTGGGTCCATGTATATTCAGCCCTTTTTTAGTAGAAAGATTGGTTTAGATGCAAATGTGAACCCGATTGCCATAACGGCTGGGTCGCGTTTTGTGTATCGATCAGAAAAAAGAAATGTAGGGGGTATTTATATGCGCCAAGGGGAGGGAGATGGTGATCCGTTTACTAATTTCTTTGTGGGACGTTATTCGGAGAATTTTGGTAAGCAAAATAGATTAGGAGCGATTGTGACTTCTAAATCATCCCCATCATCCGTTCAATCAACAGGTGCTGTGGATGCCTTTGTGCGATTTAACGATAAATTTTCTTTCAGTGGCATGGCAACGCTAACCCAGGATAGTCGAACAGGACAACAAGGTTTTGCAGATTATGGTCAATTTCTGTACAAAAATAATTTAATGACCCTTTATTGGACTCATACCTTGGTTTCAGATCAATATAATCCGGCCATGGGTTTTGTTTCTCGCCGAAATATTCTTTCTAATTCACAAGGAATAGATTTTAATGTACGAGGAAAATGGTTGCCTAAATTTATTCGTTTCTGGCAACCAGGTGTCTATACGGAATTATACCATAGTTTAAAGACGGGTAATATTATTGAACAGCGTCTTATATCAGGACCGCTTTGGTTCAATTTACAAAATGGAGGAATTTTAGGGGGGTATATTGAGGCAAGTGTTCAAAATTTAGAGGATACGTTTAGTCCGGTAGGAATTAAGATTAATCCAGGTAATTATTCTTATTTCAGAAAAGGCTTTTTGTTAGCAAGCGACCCTAGTGCAAAATATTCAGGGTCCACAGAATACGGTTGGGGAGGCTATTATAACGGTCAGTTGCAGAATGTAGATACTAAATTCAGAATTGCTCCCATACCACATGTAAATCTAGGTCTATCTTGGAATTGGGGCAAATTTGAGAATATGGGTGCTGCTCGAGAAACGAAAGAAGTAAATTTATTAATTTTAGAGACTCGTTTGGCCATTAATCCGCGCCTGCAATTAATCGGATTCTATCAGAAAAATACGACGGATAATTTGAATTCAGTGAATATGCGTTTAGCTTGGGAATACCAACCCTTATCCTACGTGTATGTAGTTTTGAATTCCTTGAATTACCAAGGATCCGATAGTACCCAGCAGATGCAACAAAGTTTTTTAGCTAAATTGTCCTATCTAAAGCAGTTTTAACATGAAGATCGAATTACGCAGTGATACCTTTACTTTACCTACGCTAGGCATGCGGGAGGCCATGTTTTCTGCCGCTTTGGGTGATGATGTTTTTGGTGAAGATCCTACCGTAAATGCCTTAGAAGAGAAAGTGGCGAAGCTTTTTACTATGGAAGCAGCTCTATTTTGCGTCTCGGGTACACAGTCGAATCAGATAGCCATTTCGGTTCATGTTTCTAAAGGTCAAGAAGTCATTTGTGATGAATTATCCCATATCTATTTATATGAAGGCGGAGGAATTATGGCTAATTCGGGGGCTTCTGTAAAACTATTGAAAGGAGATTTAGGTCGTTTGACTGCTTCCCAAATCCGTTCAGCCATCTCTCCTGATGATATTCATGCTTGTGAAAGTCGATTAGTAAGCTTAGAAAATACGGTAAACAAAGGAGGAGGGAGTATTTACACTTCTGAAGCTTTGCAAGAAATTTCAGATTTCTGTCGCTCGGTGGATATTCCACTTCATTTAGATGGGGCACGTATCTTTAATGCCATGGTAGAAACGGGCACAAAGCCAGCTCAATTTGGTGCTTGGTTCGACACTATTTCTGTTTGCTTATCGAAAGGATTAGGGGCTCCTATAGGTTCTGTGCTATTAGGCACTAAAGATTTTATTAAAAAAGCGCGTCGGGTTAGGAAACGTTTGGGCGGAGGATGGCGACAAGCCGGGTTATTAGCTGCTGCTGGAATCTATGCATTAGATCACCAGGTAGAGCGTTTAAAAGAAGATCATGCCCGAGCTCGTGTCATTGCCTCCCTTTGTGAAAAACTCCCTTGGGTGAAAGCTATTTTACCTGTTGCTACCAATATTGTTATTTTAGAATTGCAAGATGGATTGTCGTCTTCCGTTAAAGTAGCAGAATTGAAAGAAAAAGGAATCTATTGTGCTCCTTTTGGCCCATCCTATGTTCGTTTTGTGACTCATTTAGGCTTCGATGATGCGGCATTGCAAGCATTTTCCGAACGGATATCTGAGTAAAATTAGCAAGTAAGCGCCTTCTATAAGAAATCAATTCTTATGCAGCGAAAGGCGTTTAAAATGTATTTACTTCCCGGTCATTCGGCTGAATACAAGAAAAGACATGATGAAATTTGGCCTGAATTGGTTGAATTATTGCGTCAGGTAGGTATTCAAAATTATTCCATTTTCTTGGATGAAAGCACACGAACACTTTTTGCTTATTTAGAGGCATCTGATTTAGCCGCTTTAGATTCTTTGCCAGCACAGGAGATCATGAAAAAATGGTGGGCCTATATGGCTGACATTATGGAGACAAATACAGATCATTCGCCCGTTTCTATCGATTTGACACCTATCTTTTACTTAGCCTAATGAAGAAATTACTCTTCTTATTATTACCATTAAGTGTTTTCGCCGCAAAGCCAGATCGCACACAGGTACTGGCAAATATGCATTTGGCTAAATCCTATTTTCAAGGTATTTGGCCGGATGTAACGAAGGTAATTGTTAGCCCAGATAAAACGCGTCCATCCAATATCTGGACACGCGCCGTCTTTTACGAGGGCTTAATTGAATTATATAAGCTGGATCCTAAAGCGTCTGACCTTAAATACATGGAGGATTGGGGAGAATTTCACCATTGGTCTTTACGTAACGGTTTGAAAACGCGAAATGCGGATGATCAAGCCTGTGGCCAAGTTTATTTGGACTTATTCGATTTAAAAGCAGATTCTGCACGTATTAAGCCGATTAAGGAGAATATTGATAATATGCTGGCGACAGAAAAGGCGAATGATTGGTCTTGGGTGGATTGTCTTCAAATGAGTATGCCCGTTTACACCCGTTTAGGCGTTCGCTTTAAGGATGATCGCTATTTTAAGAAAATGCATGATTTGTATTCGGATACCAAAGTGAAATTGTATAATCAGCAGGAACATTTATGGTGGAGAGATAAGGACTTCATTCCGCCCTATAAAGAACCTAATGGAACGAATTGCTATTGGTCTAGAGGAAACGCATGGGTTTTTGCGGCCTTAGCGCGGACACTTGATTTGATGCCTGCGAATGCACCATTTAGAGCGGAGTATGTGAAGGATTTTCAAGACATGGCCAAAGCCTTAGTGCCTTTACAGCGCAAGGATGGATTTTATAATGTGAGTTTGACGGATGAATCGAATTTTGGTGGTCCAGAATTAACAGGAACAGCCCTTTTTGTTTATGGCATGTCATGGGGCATCCGTCAAGGATTATTGCCCGCATCGAAATACCAAAAATCAGTCGATAAAGGCTGGTCAGCTATTGATTCCTGTGTTCAACCCAATGGCTTTTTATCCTTTGTTCAAGGGACAGGTAAAGAGCCTAAAGACAGTCAGCCGGTGACGAAGACCTCCGTTCCTAATTTCGAGGATTTTGGTGTCGGCTGTTATTTATTAGCGGGATCAGAAATCTTAAAAGCTAAATAGCTTATTAGTGATAGTGGCTTAGGGTTTATGCGGTTTTTGGCTGAGTTAGTATTTTGGCCAAAAAAATTAAATCAAAGCTCCCTTCTTATGTTACCATTTTTATTATCTTTCTGATTCAAATTCTTTTTTCATGAAAATCAAACACCTCATCATCGGATTGTTCGCGACCATGTCACTTCAATCTGCCATTGCTCAAGATTATCCATCGGATTATTTAAGTCCTGAATTTCACGCGGGTCGTCGTGCCGCATTTAAGGAAAAGATGTCCGATAAAGGAGTTGGGATCTTTTTTGCCTCTCAGACTCGTCAACGCAGTAATGACACGGAGTTTCAATATGCTCAGAATAAGAATTTCTATTATTTAACAGGATTAGAAGAACCTAATGCCGTTTTATTGTTATTTAAGCAACCTGTGACTTTACTCGGTAAAACGGGAACGGAATTTATTTTCGTCCAAAACCGCGATCCATTCAAGGAATTATGGACAGGTAAAATTTTAGGAACCGAAGGTTTCAAAGCTAAGAGTAAGATGGAAAATGTGTTCATTAATGATCAATTTAATGCATCATCCATTTCTTTAGCTGCTGTAGACTCGGTTTATACTTTATACCGTACGGAAGGAATTTTTACTAAATACCAGGTGAAGCCAGACCCTTTATCACGCATGGCTTCGTTAGTCGATAGTTTAGTGACGTCTTCTGCTAAACCTTTGGCCTCTAGATCGGCCTTAAATACCTTACGAAATTTAAGAGGAATCAAACTTCCAGAAGAGATTGCTTTAATCCAAAAAGCGGCTTCTATTAGTGTCTTAGGTCATAATGACGTGATGCGTGCGATTAAGCCAGGAATGAAAGAATACCAGGCGCAGGCGATTATGGAATATCATTTTAAAAACGCGGGTTCAGAATATCCAGGTTATAATAGTATCAATGGTGCGGCAGAAAACGCCTGCGTATTGCATTATATCACGAATTTGAAGACGGTGAAAGAGGGTGATCTTTTATTGAGCGATTGTGCGGCAGAATACCATGGTTATTCAGCGGATGTGACCAGAACTGTTCCAGCAAACGGTAAGTTTTCTGAGGCGCAAAAGGCTTTGTACGAGATCGTTCTAGCGGCCCAAGATGCAGGTATTGCGGCTTGCAAAGCTGGTGCACCTTTTAGTGACCTAGATGCTGCGTCTCGCGCTGTAGTTAATGCAGGTTTAATTAAACTAGGAATCGCAGCTAACGAAAAAGAAGCACGTACCTATTTTCCTCACGGAACGTCGCACCATTTAGGTTTAGACGTACATGATTTAGGCCCTCGCATTTTAGCGGCAGGTGTTGTTGTGACTGTTGAACCTGGTATTTACATTCCAGCAGGAAGTAAATGCGATAAGAAATGGTGGAACATCGGTATTCGTATCGAAGATGATATTTTAATTACGGAAACAGGGAATGTGAATCTTTCCAAAGGATCTCCTAGATCTGTCGCCGATATCGAAAAGATGGCTGCTCAGAAAACGATTTTTTAACTATAAATACACTCTATGATGAAAACTATGTTGCAATTTAAAAAAGTAGTATCCTTTGTGTTTATTGGACTTCTGTTTCAATCTTTTACTTTAACTGCCTTTGAAACGAATCCAGATGCTATTATTGGCGTTTGGAAATCGGGCGAGGGTAATGCCATGGTAAGAATTTATAAAAATGGAAGTAAATACCAAGGGAAAGTAGTTTGGTTAAAAGAACCAAATGATCCCGAAACAGGTAAGCCTAAATTAGATAAAAATAATGAAGAGCCGACTGCTAGGACTAAACCTGTATTAGGCTTGATTAATATTTGGGGATTTGTCCCTAAGGGAGATAATTTATGGGATGATGGAAATATCTATGATCCTAAGAATGGAAATACCTATTCCTCCACAATGCGCTTAATTAATGCTAATACCTTAGAG
This sequence comes from Aquirufa sp. A-Brett2-15D, assembly GCF_054558735.1. Classification (NCBI taxonomy): domain Bacteria; kingdom Pseudomonadati; phylum Bacteroidota; class Cytophagia; order Cytophagales; family Flectobacillaceae; genus Aquirufa; species Aquirufa sp. A-Brett2-15D. Next base: position 171,556 of record NZ_JBSKFT010000001.1, read on the forward strand.
GTGCGTGGTTATATAGGTGTCTCTTTAATAGGCAGAACAGATACTTGGACAAAGCAAGTAGCTAAGTAATAATAAAAAAAGGCTCCTAAAGAGCCTTTTTTTATGGAGAAACGAAATTTAGACTAAAATTGACGAAGAGCGGATTTCCTAATTTGCTGCTAAAATACCGTTCGTTATCTTCTTTTCCATCGTATTTATTCATTACATCAAATCGGTAGTTATAACGTAGGCCCACTTGAGCACTGAACCATAGAAAGCCGGTGATTTTTTTGTCCCACATGATTCTCGGTTTAAATTCACCACGCTGTATATAGAATTGACCAGTCTGGGTAGAAGGAATAGGCATAGAAAACTGATTTCCTTCTAGTTCAAATCCAGCTTGAATCATATTAGAGGTATTAATATTGTATCGAACATAGCCTTTTGCAGGGATTAATAATTCCATTCCCCATTTGTCATTGAATGTTTTGTTCCAAAACAATACAGGAACATAGATCAGTCTTCCTGCCCGATAGGTTCGAGCGATACCGGTTCCAATCATATTTTTCTCCGACTTCTTCCACCCATAAATTGCTGTAGCACTCAATGTTAATGCATTCGAAGAAATTTTAGATTCTTGTGTAAACAAGCCATTTACATCAGCACTTGCTTGTAAAATAATGAAATTAGTTTCATTCAGGGGTTTGAAAATGGTCGTATTTACTCCAGCACTTAGTAAAGAGGATTGATTTAATTGATTTGCAAATGAATTAACACCTGGTTTCATCACTTGGAATTTACTACCCCAATAATTAGCGCCTAATTGCCATATAAGTTTGTTCGTTGCTATCACGGGAATATTTAGCTGTGCTCGGAAGACATCGACTTGGTTAACGTGTTTATCTTCTAAAACAGATAGCGATTCAGATATCCGAATTCCAGGCATGTGAAATTCACCGGTATAATCGTAGCCTAAACTAATGATTTTAGCGGGAGTTTGATTAAGCACTTTTTGGGTAGCGTACCTTTTAACACCATCCACCTCGCCATAATTGCTGTAATCTTCCAGTACTTCAGTGCTGTCCGTTTGCGCGAGAGATAAAAAGGTAATTGACGAAAAAAGGATTGAATAGAATATTTTCATAAGGAGGTTTTTTCTAATAAACGTAAATATATTTCAAAATGTTTAATTCATATAACAGAGACATATTAAAAAAAGCATTCGATTAGTCTGGCGACTTTCTGAATGCTTTTTTTAATGAAAAAAATAATTTGTGGAATCGGAGGGACTCGAACCCTCGTCCAAACCTAGAGAACTGATGCTTTCTACACGTGTAGATTTGATTAATTTTCGATGATAGATAGGTTCAAATCAGACCTTACCTAACACTTATCCTCTGGGTACTACTGAATCATTAGAGAAATCAGAAACAGCGACTCTGCGTGTCGACGCTCAGAATCCCCCGTCGGCAGAGCTTAGACAGGGCTGAACGATGGCAATTGGTTAGTCTATCAGACTAAGCAGCCATGGCATACGAAGTATTGCCAGCTATAATTTGAAGGTTTTTTAAACAGGAAATGCCTACAACTCCCGACGTGCTTACAACCGGACTACATAAGCTGTCAAAACCGGTCGATCCCAAATAGAAATACAAAGATACAAAATTTACACGGGCAATGCCGTAGTTTGTTTTATTTCATCCATCACAAACAAGGTACTAATGTGCGCGACAGAGGGTAATACCGCTAATTTTCCCTGGTAAAAATGATTATAACTTTCTACGTCTGCGCTTACTACATTTAAATAATAATCAAAATTCCCGGAAACTAAATGGCAGGACGTTACTTCCGGAAAGGCAAGAATGGCCTCTTCGAATTCTCTAAAGTTTTTTCTGTTTTGTTTCTCTAATGTCACCTGACAGTGGACAAGTAGGCCTAGATTTAGTTTTTTTCTATTCAATAAAGCTACATATCCCTGAATGTAACCATCTGATTCCATGCGTTTTATTCTATCATGCGTAGGGCTAAGGGATAGATTTACTTGCTCTGAGATCTCTTTTAAGGTTTTTTGGCTATCATTCTGAATGATTTGTAGGATTCTTAAGTCTAAATCGTCTAAGCCGGTATTTTTTGCCATAAAGTTTTCGGAATTTGGGTTGTTTAATCGGATGATTTAATAATAATTCCTGTTAAAGTATAATTATGAAGTAAATATTACTTATTTATAGGTAATATGCAAGATAATTTATTGTCTTAATTATATTTGTGATGTATTATACTTCATCAAAAGGTAGAGGCCAGCGGATTTTTTTCGGTGGCCTTTCTTTTTAAAACCTATTATTATGATCATCGGTGTACCTAAGGAAATTAAAGTGCAGGAATTCAGGGTAGGCTTAACTCCGGCAGGTGTCCAAGGTTTAACTGCTAATGGACATCAAGTATATGTTCAAGCTGCGGCTGGTGAAGGATCTGGATTGTCTGATGCACAATACAAAGCTGCTGGTGCTTCTATTTTAAGCACAGCCGCTGAAATATATGCGATTGCGGAGATGATTGTGAAGGTGAAAGAGCCTTTAGCCTCTGAATTTCCGCTTATAAAACGCAACCAAATTTTATTTACCTATTTCCATTTCGCTGCCTCAAGAGAGTTAACAGAAGCCATGATAGCCTCTAATTCTGTTTGTATTGCCTATGAGACGGTGGAATTAGCCGATCGTAGTTTGCCCTTATTGACTCCTATGTCTGAAGTAGCGGGTCGAATGGCCATTCAAGTGGGTGCTTTTTATCTAGGAAAACCACAAGGGGGTAAAGGTAAATTATTAGGAGGCGTTCCAGGGGTAAAACCAGCTAATGTATTAATTCTAGGTGGAGGAGTAGTAGGAACTCAGGCGGCTAAGATGGCTGCAGGTTTAGGAGCCAATGTTACTATTATGGATACGAATTTAGCTCGTCTGCGCTATTTAGATGAGGTGATGCCAGCTAATGTAGTTACGCAATTCTCGACTTCCTATGCCATTCAAGAAGCATTACCAATAGTTGATTTAGTCGTAGGTGCGGTATTATTACATGGAGCCAAAGCTCCTCATTTAATCAAGCGCGATGATCTTAAGAGAATGTCACCGGGAACTGTCCTAGTGGATGTGGCTGTGGATCAAGGGGGTTGCATTGAAACCTGCAAGCCTACGACGCATGAAAATCCGATCTTTGAAATTGATGGAATCGTACATTATTGCGTAGCCAATATGCCAGGAGCTGTTCCGCAGACGTCCACTTTGGCCTTAACACAAGCGACCTTGCCTTATGTGCTTCTTTTAGCTAATCTAGGATGGACTGAGGCTTGTATTCAAAATGAAGCACTTAAAAAGGGATTGACGATTTACGATGGTAAATTATTCCATGCAGGAGTCGCAGCTACGTTTAATCTTTAGAAAAAACGTTCGTGAAAGTTCACTAAGAAGATTTCATGACTTGCCCGTGTTATAGCCGTATACAACCAGCGTAAATATTCTGCGTCGATTTGATCTTCTTTTAAGTAACCTTGATCCACAAAAACGGCAGACCATTGACCACCCTGAGATTTGTGAACAGTTAAGGCATAAGCAAATTTAACTTGCAAAGCGTTCAAATAGGGATCTTTTCTAATGGCTTCGGTTCGTTCTTTTTTCTTAGGTATATCTGCGTAATCGGCACAAACGGAATCATATAATTTTTTGTTTGCTTCTTTACCTAAGGCAGATTCGGTCGAATGAAGCGTTTCTAACAAGATTTTAGCTTCGATAGGCGGGTGATCATCATAATCGCATAAGCGTAAAGTGACATCTAAGAAACGCTGACCATGCATTTCCTCTTCGCGTTTGATTTTCATCATCTCCACAAAATCTCCATTGGCTAAAAATCCCGCTGGTGAATCTTCGTCTAACCAGTGATAATTATTACGAACGATCATTAATAAATCCCCGCTAGAAATTTCATCTTCTTGGTATAGGATCGTTCTTCTAACGAATTCATTTAATTGAACGGCACTTTTATTCGAACGCGTTAGCAAAATGGTTTCTTCTTTGCCAAATTTCTTATAGGCATAATGCATCCCATCCTCCATCTTTTCGCCGGTCATCCGGAAGATGTCTTTAAATGATTTGGTATTAAACTGGATCGCCGTGGAATTCGCTAAAAGCAATTGCCTTAATAAAGTGGCATTGTATAATATACCCGAATCCTGGTCTTGTCGCATGACATCAGTCAATTCATGATCTAACACTTCCATGTGGAATTCGGATGCGATATAATCCTTCGAAAGGGCAGGTGAAAGGCTTTTACCCACGGGAGGTAATTGGGCGGTATCACCCACAAATATTAACTTATTTCCGGTATGCCCATTTTCAGGATTTGTAAATACGTATTCAATTAAATCGGTTAATAAACTGTTAGTGCCAAAATCTGATTCATCCGTTATCATCGACGCCTCATCCACAATAAATACCGTATTGGTGGCATAATTATTCATCCGTTGAAAACTGAGTGCTCCAGAATTGGGATTACTTACTTGGCGGTAGATTTTTTTATGGATAGTACTCGCTTTTTTCTTGGCATAATTAGCCATTACTTTCGCCGCTCGTCCTGTAGGTGCAATTAATTGTGTTTTATAGCCAAAAGCAGGTAATATTTTAATCAAGGTCGAAATAACGGTCGTTTTTCCCGTTCCAGCATAACCCTTGATAATAAAGGTAAGTGCCGCCCATTCGTCCTTGTTGAGCACAAATCCACTTAACTTTTGAAACAGCTGCGCCTGAGAAGGGGTAGGTTCAAAAGGAAATTTTTGGTGCAATAAAAAGCTTGGGCTTTTTTCAGTACTCATGATTCAATTTACAAAATAGATTCCGCTACAGAAAGGGAGTTTTCAAGTGATAGCGTTCTAAACACATTGATCAAACATACGCGCTCGTAGGTGGCTAATTCTTCCACTAAAATATCAGTTTCTTCCACTTCTTCTTCGATAATTAATCGGGCACGTGTAGTTCCCCAGTGTAACGGGTCTTCTGGTGTATACCAAATCCCCTCTTTTAAGAAGGCCAAATTCGCTACCGTACAATCTTGCACCTTTCCATCTTTCACAAAAATCACTTCGTCGGCTTCCGGATGAGAGGCTAAAAAGGTTTGAAAAAAGCCTCTTTCAGCCCATTTTAAGCCATAATCAATCTCGCCCGTGTCCACTAAGGCAAAACGTTTGATTTCTTTTTTTTCGTATGGAAAAATCTCGATTGTTTCTGGATCTTCTTGGTAGGTGATTCGTAGTCGATGTGTTCCCTCCGTAGGTAATTCTTGCTCTGCTACCAGTTCTGCCACATCGAAAGGTTCCCATTCTGGGAAAAATTGGTCAAACGTCTCGTTTATCCGCATTTGGTGGAAATCGAGGTGTTGAGCTTGGCCATTATGTACGCAAATCGTTTCTAAGAAGGAGAACATATTAAAAGGGGAGATATACTTTTTGGATTAATTCATCGTACTCTTTCGTGGCTTCAGAAAAAACGGTAATACCACCGCCACTTTTAAAAAGAAGGCCATCTTTCCCTTTCTCTATAAAACGAATTAGGACGCCAGAATTAAAGCTATTTCCATCAAATTTACCCATTATTCCGGTATAAAATCCTCGCTCATACGCTTCTATTTTTGCGATTAATTGCATCGTAGCTTTTTTAGGAGCGCCAGTAATAGAACCTGCTGGTAATAATTCTTTTAAGATGGAGCCGAATTTTCCTTCAAATTTTGGCATAAGCTTTCCCGTAATTTTAGAGGACATCTGCCAAAGTTCCCCCGTATTCGTTTTTACCTTTTCGACGTATTGGTATTTTTCCACCTGAATGGGATAGGCGACTTTGCTTATATCATTCCGAATCAAATCCACTATTGTCGCATGTTCTGCTTTCTCTTTAGGGTCGTTCTGTAAGCTAGCTTCAGAAAGTCCATCACTTACTTCCAGCGTTCCTTTCATGGGAAAGGAGGCGATTTCATTTCCATTAATTTGAATAAAGGTCTCCGGTGAAAAGGAGGTGAAATAATCCTGAACTAGAATTTTATAGGGAGCATCAGCTCTTTGAAAGATGTCTTCTAAGGAGAGAGGCGTTTCAATAGCTGTTTCTGCCGTTAAATTGAGCAGAAAAGAATCCCCTCTTTTTAAACCTGCTTGTACCTGTTGGAATTTTTCGGAATAATCCGGAAACGAAATGGGCTTTTTGCTAAAGAAAATAGATTCTGAATGTAGTCCTGCTGAATCAAATTCAAAGCTAAAGCCTAATTCAGCCGCCTCCTCTAAAGATCCAGCCCACGCATTCTCTAAGGAATAATCGACTAAAAAGACAAAAGGAATTCCCTTTTCACCCCAAAGGTCCATTTGCTGGGCTACCTGTTCAAAGGGAGAAAAAGGCGGCTCTTGCATAAAATTTAAGCGATATAAGTAGCCGCTAAACTCAATAATTTAGGGATTCCAGCAGGATTTTGCCCTCCTGCAGTGGCTAAGAAGGGTTGTCCACCTCCACCACCTTGAACTTCCTTCGCTAATTCGCGGATTATTTTGCCCGCATCTAAGCCTTTACTATCTACTAAGGCTTTAGAGATGGAGATCGCTAAACTTGCTTTACCTTCAATTTCAGCAGCTAAAAGAACAAACAAATTCTCCTGATTTTCCTGTAAATCAAAAGCTAAATTCTTCAAAGCATCAGCTGTAGGAACTTGCACTTGCTTAACAATGGATTGAATGGATCCAGCAACAATTTCCTTTACTAATTGGCCCTTGAGTCCAGCAACTTCCTTCTGTTGATAAGCTGCCACCGTTTTCTGTAAGCTTGAATTGCTCTCAATTAAGTTTGCAACAGCCTTAGCCAGGTCTTTGGGAGCCTTTAATAAGTCATTTATTTCGCTTAAGAGAGCCTCTTGTTCACTTAATAATTCATAAGCCTTTTGTGAAGTAATCGCTTCAATACGACGAACACCCGTAGCAACTGAACTTTCAGATGTAATCTTGAATAAACCAATTTCACCTGTGGATGTCACATGCGTACCACCACATAGTTCGACAGAGAAGTTCTTATCGAAGGTAATTACCCGAACAAAATCACCGTATTTTTCGCCAAAAAGTGCCATAGCCCCTTTGTCTTTTGCCTGAGCAATTGGAACGTTTCGCTCCTCTAAAAGAGGAATATTCTCTGCGATTTTGGCATTAACTATCTTCTCGATTTGTTTAATTTCTTCGTCTGTCACTTTTTGGAAATGAGAGAAGTCAAAACGTAATAAATCTTCGTTAACTAAACTACCTTTTTGAGCCACATGCTTTCCTAGCACTTCTTGTAATGCCGCTTGCATTAAGTGAGTTGAACTGTGGTGATGCGTAATAGCACGACGGCGCAGGGTAGCTATGCTAGCTTTAACGGGTTCAGCCGCTAAACTTTCAATGCGTGCGTCCGAAACGATATGAACGATCAAATCGTTTTCTTTCTTGGTATCGATGATAGGAATTGAAATGCCTGATTTAGCGAAAACCAAAACCCCCGAATCTCCTACCTGACCACCGGATTCAGCATAGAAAGGTGTAGTTTCAAGCACTACCTTGTATTGTACGCCTGCCTTATTTTGAATCTTCTGGTATTTTAAAACTTGAGTATCAGATTCATTTGAATCATAACCGATGAAACTCACTTCATCCCCTTCGTTTACGATCACCCAATCTTCTGCACTAGCACCCGCATCCTTTCGGGAACGCTCTTTTTGTAATTTAAGCGCTGCTAAGAATCCTGGTTCATCGATATCTAATCCTTTTTCGCGTGCGATTAAGGCTGTCAAATCGATGGGGAAACCATAGGTATCATTTAATTCAAAAACATCGTCACCAGACAATATTTGACCAGAACAATCTTCCATTAATTTATCTAAGCGAATTAATCCCGTAGATAAAGTGCGAAGGAATGAAACCTCTTCTTCATAAATCACTTTTGCAACAAAGGCTTCTTGTGAGATTAATTCATCAAACACCCCTTTAAATTGTTGTGAAAGACCTGGAATTAATAAGTGTAAGAAAGGTTCTTTGAAGTCCAAATACGTATAACCATAGCGAACAGCACGGCGTAAAATACGACGAATTACATATCCAGCTTTATTATTCGAAGGCAATTGCCCATCGGCAATACAAAAAGCGATAGCACGAATGTGGTCAGCGATAACCCGCATGGCAATATCTGCCCATTTTTCGTCCCCATATTTTTTGCCACTTTTGGCAGCAATGTATTGAATTGTTCCTTGGAAAACATCCGTATCGTAATTCGATTGCTTTCCTTGAATCGCCATACAAAGACGTTCAAAACCCATTCCCGTATCCACATGCTTATTAGGAAGTGGCACTAAAGAACCATCTGCCATACGCTCAAACTGCATGAATACGTTATTCCAAATTTCCACCACTTGTGGGTGATCCGCATTTACTAAGTTTTTACCAGGAATGGTATCTACTTCGTCTTGATTTCTAAGGTCAATATGAATTTCTGAACAAGGACCGCATGGCCCCGTTTCGCCCATTTCCCAGAAATTATCTTTTTTATTTCCAAAGATGATCCGATCTTCTCCCACGATAGCCTTCCAAATATCGAATGCCTCTTGATCAAATGGAACACCATCTTTCTTATCTCCTTCAAAAACCGACACATAAATGCGGTCTTTTGGCAACTTAAATACCTCTGTTAATAATTCCCATGACCAGGTTAGTGCCTCTTGTTTGAAATAGTCTCCAAAAGACCAGTTCCCTAACATCTCGAACATCGTGTGATGGTACGTATCAAATCCTACATCCTCTAGGTCATTATGTTTTCCTGAAACACGTAAGCATTTTTGCGTATCAGCAATTCTTTTCGAGGGAGGAGTTCCGTTTCCTAAAAAGAAATCTTTGAATTGAGCCATACCCGAATTGTTAAACAATAGGGTAGGGTCATTTTTTGCCACCAAAGGAGCTGAAGGAACAATTAAATGGCCTTTTGATTGAAAAAAATCCAAAAATTGTTGACGTATCTCAGAAGAGGTCATGCGTTTTATTGTAAAATGAATGGAACCTTTGTAGTTTTACTTAGGTGCCATGTTAAATGGAATCACAAAATTAAGTCTATTTTTTGAAGAAGCCCATTTTGGGTTTAAAATTATTGATGGAATTAAGCAAGCAATATTATTCAATTTCTGAGGTCGCAGCTATTTTTAAAGTGAATACTTCTAAGATTCGCTATTGGGAGACTCAATTCCCTCATTTATCACCCAAGCGGGCAGGTTCAGGAATTCGCAAATACACCCCACAAGACATTGAGAAAATCAAGGTTTTGGTGAATTTGATCAACGAACGAGGCTTGACAATCGAAGGAGCTAGGCAAGCGTTGAATATTCGCGGCAAAGAAAAAAATCCTAATCAAAACATCATTAATCAGTTAACTGATATTCGTGATTTTTTACAAGGGATGAAGGCTGATTTAGAATTAGAATAAGCGTAGGTTTCGGAAAATTAATCCGATGCAAACCACTAAGCCACTAAAAGTCTACCAAATCGCCTTATCCTACCTTTCGGAGGTAGGCCCTGTTAAAGGCAAAAAACTAGCCTCCCTTTATCCCTACCTTCCTGATATTTTCCAATTAGCAATGTATCGCGCTCAGGCAAGAGATGTGTTACAGGAGGCTGAGAAAACTTTCCAAATTTGTCAGGCAGATCAAGTCGAAATACTCTATTTCGAAGACCCGGCTTATCCCCAGCGATTAAAAGATTTATATGATGCCCCCTTGATTTTATTTAAAAAAGGGAATATTGATTTGAATGACCATCGAATAGTGGCCGTGGTAGGAACTCGTCACGCAAGTGATGTAGGGAAAAAGGTAACCCATGACCTTGTGCAAGCTGCCATAAAGGATCAAGTAATCTTAGTCAGTGGATTTGCCAGAGGAATTGATATTGCCTTGCATAAAGCTTGCCTTGATTATCAAATTCCTACCATTGCGGTTTTAGCAGGTGGTTTTAGACACATCTATCCTCCGGAAAATGGGGCCTATGTAAACGCAATTATACATAATGGGGCTTTGCTTTCTGAGTATGCTCCTCAAATTCCTCCAGCGTCCTATCATTTCCCAGTACGTAATCGTATAATTGCTGGCATTTCAGATGCTACAGTAATCGTGGAAGCAGCCGAGAAAGGCGGCGCTTTGATCACAGCTGATTATGCTTATAACTATAATCGGACGGTATTTGCGGTACCGGGTAGCTTAAACAGACCATTTTCAAAAGGATGCAATCATTTAATTCGAAATCAAAAAGCCATCATTTTCACTTCTTGGGAAGATTTGATGATGGAACTTAATTGGGCACAGGCTAAAGATATGTTAGCCTTAAACCCAGCGCTAATCCAAAAGCTATTTACTTTGCACGAATCAGCTATTCTTTCCTTTTTGCATCGAGAAGGTAATATATCGTTTAATGAACTAGTGAATCGTTCAGAAATTAGGCAAGAGGATTTGTCCCTAATTCTCTTAAACTTAGAACTAATGGGAATGATTCAGTCGACTGTGGGGGACGGCTATATGCTTGCCTGATTATTTTCGCCAAGTACTGGGAGAAATTCTCCAATCTTGCAAAGTTAATAATTGAGTTTCTGTGACATAATCGAGTTTGACAGCTTCCTCAATTAAAGCATTATAGTCACTTAACGTATATAATGGAATGTCGTGATTTTTGAAATTTTCAGCGGCTATTTCGAAACCATAAGTAAAAATGGCAACCATACCTAGCACTTCTACACCTGCTTCTTTTAATGCATCTGCGGCTTTTAGAGAACTACCACCCGTTGAAATAAGGTCTTCAATTAGAACCACTTTTTGACCCTTTTCTACTTTGCCCTCAATTTGATTTCCCATCCCGTGTTTTTTAGGCTCAGGACGAACATAACAAAAAGGTAAGTCTAGGTATTCGGCTACTAATGCGCCTTGTGCAATTCCGGCGGTTGCAACGCCGGCAATGATATTCGCCTCTGGGAAATAAGCTTTTACAGCAGCTGAAAGGCAGTTTTTTATATAGGTACGAACTTCTGGAAAGGAAAGAGAAACACGGTTATCGCAATAAATAGGAGAGTTCCATCCAGATGCCCAAGTAAATGGTTGATCCGGTCTTAATTGAATAGCTTGGATCTTTAAAAGGTGTTGGGCAACTTCTTGAGGAATAGTCAAATTTTGCATAAGGGTCGTTTCTGATTTTATATTTACAAAAATAATTTATTCAGTTTATCTTTCACTATTTAATTCTAATTTTGCGTCAGAAAAATGAACAGATGGTAATTTTTATTGATGATCGACCGATCAGAATTGTGAAGAAGAAGGAATTGGGCGAAATACCATCCAAAGTGGACTTTGATTTAGTTATCGATGCTCGTTTATCTCCTCTGAAGGTGGAGAATTTCAGTGGTCATACCTGTATTATAAATGCTAGTATTGATCAGGTTGAAAAAATGCTAATGAATCTACATGCGAAATCAGGTATTCATTTTCATGCACTTTATATTGTTGCAGAAGACCGTAAGATTTATAAGCAAAGAATTATAAAGCTTTATCAGCTGGTGGAAGCCGCTGGGGGCGTTGTCGTTAACCAGAAGCAAGACGTTTTATGGATGTATCGATTAGGTAAATGGGATTTGCCAAAAGGTAAATTAGAAAAGAACGAAAAGTTCGAAACAGCAGCTGTCCGGGAAGTAGAAGAGGAGTGCAATGTCAAAGCTGATCTAGGAAATAAAATTTGTACCACCTACCACACATATACGCACAAAAATAAGCTGGTTTTGAAGAAAACGCGCTGGTATGCCATGCATACAAATTTCACAGGAATGCTAATTCCACAGGCAGAAGAAGGTATCGAAAAGGTAGAGTGGATGAATGAAAAACAGCAAATACAGGCATTGACTAATACCTATTCCTCCATTCGATATGTAATCGAAAAATCTAAATTAATCTAAGGTATAGGGTAAGTATTGATCTACCGGACTACCGTAACGATGTAAATCGCGAATAATCGTAGAGCTGATAGGGGCTAAATGAGGCGATGTTATTAAGAAAACAGTTTCTAAATCGTTGTGAATGTGTCTATTCACCTGAGAAATTGAGTTTTCATATTCAAAATCAGTCGTGTTGCGTAAACCTCTAATGATAAATTTAGCGCCATATTCATGTGCCACGTTAGCGGTTAGGTTTTGGTAAGTAACTACACTAACTGGTTTTCCTTCAAATGTTTTCAGAATATATTCTTCCATTTTTTCCAAAGGAAAGTAGCGGGATTTATTCGAGTTTTGACCAATACCTATAATCACTTCATCAAATAAAGCCAAAGCTCTCAACACAATATCCTCGTGTCCTTTCGTAAATGGATCAAATGACCCTGGGAAAAATGCTTTTTTAGGATTGGACATAGGGGATTTGATAAAGGGATGCGTCTGAAATTTCTTCAGATCCGGCCACTAAGATGGGCGGAAACAAAGTCCAATTTAAAGAGAACGCATCTCGAATGGATTGTAAGTAGAAAGCTAGTTCGATTGAAGATTCGAATGGGAAAACATTCGCTAATTGTAATTTATTGGCTTGGTATAAACTGGCAAAGGCTAAATTCCCTTGGACATTTACCGTTAATTGCTGGTCTTTTTTTTGCAAACAAGTAGCTACAGTATGTGTATATTCAATTTTAGCGTAAGGAAAATGAGCCGAAATTAGGTCTTTCCAATCACTGGGAACTAAAAACACTAAATTCGCGTCTTCTGTAGGAATAGTCTGTATCTGAATTTCTTTTCCTACGATAGCATGTTCGCCTAAGGCTTTCTCTAAAAAACCTAAACGATAGGTAGGGGAGTCATAGCTTAGCGGAATTAAGAGGAAATATTCATTTGAAATTTCAATCTGAACGGAGGCTATACGCGGATCCTTCTTCGGCTGAGCTACTAATTGCTCCCGAAAATTATCCGAGTGGAGTCGGAGTTGTAAGGTATCAGACGAATTTATGGGATACATAGTCTTTATTTCGCTTCGAAATTGCAAAAAAAATATGATAATCGAAGCCAAAATTAGTAATTTTGCACCCTATTTAATCCAGCTCCTATGTTGCAAGCATCTAATGTGTCCCTTCGTTTTGGGAAAAGAGTCCTTTTTGAAGAAGTTAATATCAAGTTTACTGAAGGTAACTGTTATGGTTTGATCGGTGCTAATGGCGCGGGTAAATCAACTTTTTTGAAAATATTATCAGGAGAAATTGATTCTCAAACAGGTTCAGTTTCAATGAATCCTGGTGAGCGTATGTCTATTTTGAAACAAAATCACTTCGAATTTGAGGAAGTAGAGGTATTGCAAACGGTGATCATGGGCAATAAGCGTCTTTATGACATTATGTTAGAGAAGGATGCGATTTATTTAAAAGAGGATTTCACAGAAGCGGACGGAAATAAGGCAGCTGATTTAGAAGCGGAATTTGCGGAGTTAAATGGTTGGGAAGCGGAATCAGAAGCGGGATCATTGTTAAGTGGTTTGGGGGTTAAAGAAGACTTACATTTTACACTTTTGAAGGATTTAAATGGTTCTGATAAGGTGAAAGTTTTATTAGCTCAAGCACTTTTTGGCAACCCTGATATTTTATTATTGGATGAGCCTACGAATAACTTGGATATTGATTCGATTCTTTGGTTAGAGGGATATTTGATGAATTTCAAAAATACGGTAATTGTCGTATCTCACGATCGTCACTTCTTAGATAATGTGTGTACACACATTGCTGACCTTGATTTTAGCAAAATCCAATTGTTTGGAGGTACTTATACTTTCTGGTATGAATCATCTCAATTAGCTGCTCGTCAACGGACAGATCAGAACAAAAAGACGGACGAAAAACGGAAAGAATTAGAAGAATTTATCCGTCGATTCTCAGCAAACGTAGCGAAGTCGAAGCAAGCGACTTCACGCCAGAAAATGTTAGATAAATTGCAAGTGGATGATATTAAACCATCCTCTAGAAAATATCCTTTCATTAATTTCAAACCGGAGAGAGAAGCAGGTGACCAATTATTAAGTGTGGATAAATTATCTGCTAAAACGGCTGATGGTGTCCCTTTATTTACGAACCTTTCCTTCACTATCAATAAAGGAGATAAAATAGCCTTATTAGCTAAGGAATCCTTAGCCATCACCGCATTATTAGATATTCTCGCAGGTGAAAACACGAACTATACAGGTGAATTTAAGTGGGGTGTAACTACCACTCAGACTTATTTGCCTAATGATAATGCGAAATATTTCGAAGATGATTCCATGAATTTAGTGGATTGGTTACGTCAATATTCGGTGGAAAAGGATGAAAGTTTCATTCGTGGATTCCTGGGACGTATGCTTTTTTCTGGTGATGAGGCATTGAAAAAATGTACGGTAATCTCTGGAGGGGAAAAGCAACGTTGCATGTTCTCTCGTATGATGTTATCGGGAGCGAATGTGTTACTTTTCGATGAGCCTACAAATCACTTGGACTTAGAATCCATCACTGCGTTGAATAATGGAATGATTGAATTCCCAGGAACGATGTTATTTACTTGCCATGATCACCAGTTAACGGATACGGTGGCCAATAGAGTGATTGAAATCGGTTCTAAAGGGCAATTGGATAAACTAATGACTTATGATGAGTTTATCACAGATTCATCCGTGAAAGCTCTGAGAGCCGCTCTGTAATAAGAAATAATAAAAAAGGCCAGCACGAAAGCGCTGGCCTTTTTTTATGTATCGAAATCGACAGATTACAAGATAAAACGTGTCGACAAGAAGTTCGATTGTTGATTCTCTACTATCGCATTCACGATATCTTTATTCGATTGTGTTGCTTTCGTCGCTACGACCGTACGAATCGAGAAGGAACGTAAGGCAGCGGTTACGGATAAAGTTCCTTCAGCAGAGTCCTTACGGCCTGTGAAAGGGAAGGAATCCGGTCCACGTTGACATTGTGCATTAATGTTCACACGAGAAACTTGATTTACCGTTGCATCGATCAATTCGGAGATTTGATTTACATCAGTTCCAAAAATAGCCACTTGCTGACCATGAGATGACTCTTGGAGATAATCAATCGGTTCATCTAAGCTTTCGAATGGAACAACTGGAACCACTGGCCCAAATTGCTCCTCATGCCAAACTTTCATTTTGCTATTGACAGGGAATAACAAGGCAGGGAAGAAAATGGATTTGAAGTTCTCTCCACCATGTTCGTTCATCACTTTAGCGCCATGCAATTTCGCATCTTCGATTAATTCTGTTAAATAAGCAGGTTTATTAGGCTCTGGAAGCGGTGTGATTTGAACTCCTGGTTCCCACATCATGCCTAATTTCAAAGCTTCAATTTTCTTCGCTAAACCTTCATTGAACTTATCCGCTAAAGATTTATGAACAAAAATGACTTTTATAGCTGTACAACGTTGTCCATTAAATGAAAGAGAGCCTAATAAACACTCATTGATAGCTGAATCTAAATCGGCACTTTCAGTTACGATCGCTGCATTTTTTGCGTCCAAACCTAAAATGGCACGTAAGCGGTTTACTTTCGGGTGCATCTTCTTTAGTTTATCGGCTACTTTAGAAGAACCAATTAAAGTTAATACATCGATTTTACCTGATTCCATTAATTGAGGAATGATCGAATTTCCACGACCGTAAAGTGTATTGATAACACCTGCAGGGAAGGAATCTTTAAATGCCTCTAATAAAGGGTAGTGTAATAAAGTACCGTGTTTCGGTGGTTTGAATAAGACGATATTACCCATAATTAGGGCTGGAATAAGGGTGGTAAAGGTTTCATTCAATGGATAATTGAATGGTCCCATACAAAGTACCACACCTAAAGGGGAGCGTCTTACTTGTCCGATAATTCCTTCTTCGATTAAGAAAGTAGAGGAAGTACGGTCAATATCTTTTAATGCACCGATGGTATCGTAGATGTATTGAACTGTACGATCAAATTCTTTTTGAGAATCGCCTAAGGATTTACCAATTTCCCACATCAATAATTTCACCACTTCATCTCGCTTTTGAACCATTTTTTTGGTGAATTTCTCCACACATTCGATTCTTTGCGAAACGGTCATCGAAGGCCATTCGCCACGACCATTGGAATAGGCTTTTACGCCAGCATATAAAACTTCCATCGCATCTGCTGCATCCGTGATAGGATAGGAGCCGATTCGTTTTTGTTCGAAACCTTTATCTGTTTTTATGTAGATAGGTGACCAAACGTCTTGCGTTTTGCCTTTCCATTGACGCATCTCTCCGTTGACTAAATATTCTTTTTGTTCAATGGGTTGCGTTAAATCGTACTCTTTCGGGATTTGACCTGAGACAGGAAATAAATTCTGTAGATTGTTATCGGGCATTATCTTGCTTTTAATTTTTACAAATTTCCATAATATGTTCTTTTAAACTAATTGATGGAATCAAATGTTTAAATAGTACCATGTTTTTCCGGTTATTTACAAATATAAAGCCGGTAATTGTCAAAAATTACTCCTTTTTTAGAGGATATTTTCTGCGTATTTTATTGATAATGAACTTGTTTTGTTCTGTAAAACTGGATGGATGTTGGAGCGAAAATGCTTTTGTCCAACTTTGAAACAAAGCGGGCTCACCTGCTGAAAAGCTGGTAGAACAAATATTTTTTTGAGTCAAGTATTCGCTAAATTCCATACGTCGTCCAATTTCTTTTTTGTTTCAATAATAATAGAAAAGCTAACAAAGCTAAAAGAGCTGCAATTAAAAAAGGAATAGGAATTTGACTCGCTACACCTTGATAAACGGCTCCCGAAATATAGGCTCCTAAACCAATCCCCGCTTCTAATGCAATATACATGGTGGCCATTGCACGTCCCATGTGATTCTTATCACCTAAATCATTTGTCCAGGCAGCTAAAGTAGGCGTAGTAAAGCCCCACGCAATGCCATAAATAATGGCCGATGCAATAAATAGATAAGAATTTAGGGTGAAAACTAATAAAAACATCGATACACTTAGCATAAAGCACCCAAAAATTAATACCGGAATACGACCATATTTATCCGATGCTTTGGAGAAGAAGAGGCGAATTAGAATAGATGAAATGGTATAAATCGTAAAATATAATCCCTTATTGTTCCAGCCTAAAATTTTAGAGGTATCCGGAATGAGGGTAATCATGGCACCTGCGGAAAAAGAAACGAATAACATAATCCAAAAAACGGGAACGATTTTAGGCTCAAAGACATCTTTCCATCCAATTCTAAACAAAGAAAGGCTGAACCGTGATTTCATCGCCTTAGGCAATGTTTCCTTCATTCTACTCAGGATGATGATAGAGGCTAAAGCAAAAACAGACGATATATAGAACATTTGGTCTATGCCATATTCAGCAGCTAAGAAACTGCCAATTGCTGGCCCAATAGACATTCCCGTGGCTGTAAATATGCCTAGTCCACCTTGTGCTTCCCCTCTACGGTCTTCCGGAATGACATCTGAAACGTAGGCAGCCGTCGCCGTCGGTTTCGTACCAGTTGACATGCCATGAATGAAGCGTAGGAATAAAAATCCTTGTACCGTATGCATTAATGGATATAATCCACCACAGATAAAGCAAACTAGGGAACCGAAAGCCATGATGGGTATTCTGCCTACGTGATCGGTTAATTTTCCGGAGAATGGACGCGAGAATCCTGCTGCTAGCGTAAATAAAGCTATTGTATAGCCGATGTATTCTTTTCCCCCTAAACTGGCTAAATAATCAGGCAATTCGGGTATAATCATCGAAAAGCTAGCCGAAAACAAAAAGTTACTTAAACAAAGTAAAAAGAAAGGCAGGGTATAGAGTGACGGTTTGGCTGGTGTCATTTATAAATCCTCCTCAAATATGGTCGACACGTCCTTTTTATTTAATCCTAATAAGAATGCCGGAAGTAAGATTAAATTACAAATCATGGCCATTAAAAGCGTAACGGAGACTAAGATGCCTAATGCCTGGGTTCCTTTGAAAGTGGATGCGGTAAAGATAAAAAAGCCAAAAAATAGAATCATCGCCGTATAGAACATGGAAACCCCCGTTTTCAAAATGGTGGTTTGGACGGCTTTCTGTATGTTTTGATTATTTTTAGCCCATTCTTCTTTGTAACGGGTGAGGAAATAAATGGTTCCATCACTTGAAATACCGAAGGCAATGGAGAAAATCAAGATAGTACTAGGCTTGAGTGCAATTCCAAAATATCCCATTAAACCCGCCGTAATAATCAAGGGAATTAAACTGGGTAGGGTCGAGATCAAAACCATTTTCCAAGATCTAAAAAGCAGTGCCATCAAAATACAAATTAGGATGATGGCAGTAATCGTACTTTCGATAAGATTGACTTGTAAATACTCGGTTTGGAAAGCATAAATGACTGAATTACCAGTTACATCAGCTTGATACCCTTTTTTATCGCCTTTAGCTAACAATTCGCCTGTTTCGATATCAGTTCTAAAGATGCTGTCAATCTTGGGTTGTATTTCGTCGAATAAGACTCTGGTACGCACGGTTCCGGCATCTTGCATTTGGAAACTAATTCGAGTGAATCGATTGTCTTTATCGATGAAGCCAGCGAATAAATTATTTTTATTGCCATTTAAACTGGACTGAAAGTCCTTTAATTTAGCTAATTCATCGATTCCAGGTAAGGTGAAGTATTTAGGATCCCCTCCACGGTAGACTTGATACAAGTATTTAGTGGCTGTTAGAATGGAAAGACCTTGGGTGAATTCTGGGTATTTTGCGAGTAATTTTTCGGTTCTTTTGATTTTGGCCAAAAGTTCCGGGCTCAGCGCTCGCCCCTTTTCAAATGCATCGATATTAATCTCAAATGGCATCACCCCCTTAAATCGATTCTCTACAAATTTCAAATCGGAATAAATGGCATTATCTCGAGGTAAATCATCTACAATATAACCCACTGCTTGAATTTTGGTCAAACCATAAACCGAAACCACTAAAATGATAGAGATAAAACCATAAATAAATTTCCGGTGGTGCAATACCCAAACATCCACGCGATTTAAAAATTTATTCACCCGAACAGATTCAAAATGAGCTAAGTCTTTCTTTTGCGGGGGAGCTAAGAAACTAAAGAATATGGGAATAAGTACCAGCGAAATAATGAAGGTAATCATCACATTCAAAGCCGCAACGATTCCAAATTCAACCAGTAACGCGGATCCTGTAAAAGCAAAAACACCGAAACCAATCGAAGTAGTTAGGTTCGCTAAAAATAAGGTTCTGCCTACCTTGGATGCACTTTCAATTAAAGATTCTTCTTTCGTTTTACCCGACAAGTACGTCTCATGGTATTTATTCAATAAGAAAATAACATTAGGAACCCCGATAACAACGATAAGCGGAGGAATCAATCCGGACAATAAGGTGATTTTAAATCCAAAGAATACAATCGTGGCTAACGAGGCAATAATTCCCACTAGAACGACGACATTCGCAAAGAAAACCACTTGAAACGAGCGGAAAAAGAACAACAAAATCAAGGAGGTAACTAAAATCGCTAATCCTAAAAACAAGCCTAATTCCTTCGTAACCTGGGAAGTATATTCCGTTCTGATAAATGGCATACCGGTCATATGAACAGTATGCTTCATTTTGACTTGGTATTGTTCGCCTAAAGTTTTGATATTTTTAACTAATGTGATTCTCCCTTTATCATTAATCACTTTTTGGTCTAGGGTAATTAACAGGAGGTGCGTCTTTAAGTCTTCCGTATAAAGGAAGTTTTTATAGATCGGTAAATCGTTTAATCGGGACTTAAATTGACTTAGATTTTCAGGAGTCAGTACTAAAGAAGAATCTAGTAAATTCCTTGTCTTGAATTTTTTCTCCGTCGAATCGATGTACAATTCCGGTAAAGTAGAAAGCGATAAGACATTCTTAATCCCTGGCTGCTTTTTAACGGCAGTAGTTAAATCGCGCCATGCTTTGAATTCTGCAGGGCTGAATAGTTGCTCATTTTCAACCGCTATTACCATCACGGCCCCATCTTCACCGTATTTCTTTTTGAATCCTTCATAGAGTTGAAAACGCTCGTCTGACTTAGGAAGAATTTTGGCTAATTCGTAACTGAGTTGGATTTGGCTGGCTTTATAACCCAAACCAAGGGTTAGCAATAGGATAAATCCTAATAAGGGGAATTTATACTGAAGGATACTTCTTGCAATCCAATTCCAAGCGTTTTTCATACTTATTTCATTAAGACCTCAGCTAATAGTAAATCCTCCGGTGTGGTGATTTTGATATTTTTATAAGATCCTTCTACTAGGTTTATTTTTATTCCAATAGATTCTACCACTCGGGCATCATCTGTAAATTCCTCCGAATACGCTTGTTTAAAAGCTTCATTCAAGTCTCTTAAAGCGAATATTTGGGGTGTTTGAATCAATCGAATAGACTCCCTATTTAAATGCTCGTAGCGCGAATTATCCGCAGTTAAAATACGAACGGAATCTTTAGAGGCAACGGCTAATACGGCATTACCATTTTCTATTGCTGATTGAAATCCTTTTGTAATTAATTCCGGATCTATTAATGGTCTAACGCCGTCGTGAATGGCCACTAATCCGTCATCTTCGATGGTTTGAATTGCATTTCCACTGCTTTGGAAGCGAGAATTACCTCCTTCGACTAAGCGGTGGGCAATAATAGGCAAATCGCTGATCAATGAATTCCAAAAGTCAAATTGATCTCTGGGCAAGACGACGATTATTTCCGTCTGCGGATCTGCTCGATAAAAAGCAGAAATGGTATGATATAAAACGGGTTTGCCCTGCAAAAGCAAAAATTGTTTAGGGATCGCACTTAGCATACGCTGACCGGAGCCCCCTGCGACAATTATGGCATATTTTTTCAAAGCAAACCCGATTAATTCTATTAGATGATTAACATTACATCACCATAGGAGAAGAAACGGTATTTCTCTTTGATGGCTTGTTTGTATGCTTCCGTGATTAATTCATGTCCACCAAAAGCCGATGCCATCATTAATAGGATCGATTCTGGTAAATGGAAATTCGTTAATAAAGCCGTAGGAATTTTAAATTCGTAAGGAGGGAAGATGAACTTATCTGTCCAGCTATTGATCGGTTTTAAGTGACCGCTAGCAGAAACAGACGATTCCAAGGCCTTCATTACCGTGGTTCCTATGGCTAATACCATTTTTTTATTGTCGATCGCTTCATTTACAAAATTGCAAGTTGAATTATCGATCATAAAGTGTTCTGAATCTGTTTTGTGTTTGGTCAAATCCTCCACATCTACATGGCGGAATGTACCTAAACCCACGTGCAACGTAATCGGCGTGAATTGAGCTCCATTTAACTCCATGCGCTTCATCACAATTTTAGAAAAGTGTAAACCCGCTGTAGGAGCTGCCACAGCACCTACGTGCTCAGCATAAATAGTTTGGAAACGCTCACGATCATCTTCTGTCGCCGCTCTTTTTAAACGAATCTCGTCTGGAAGGGGTGTTTCTCCTAATTCGTGGATAGTCTGCATTAATGCCTCGTGATCCCCATCATATAAGAAACGAATGGTACGGCCACGTGAAGTGGTATTATCTATTACCTCTGCGACTAAATCTGAATCGCCGAAATATAATTTATTACCTACGCGGATTTTACGTGCAGGATCTACTAATACGTCCCAAAGACGGTGTTCTCTATTTAGTTCTCTCAATAAAAATACCTCGATTTGAGCACCCGTTTTCTCTTTGTTTCCGTATAAACGAGCAGGAAAAACCTTTGTATTGTTTGTTACCAGTACATCACCTTCGCCAAAATAATCAATGATATCTGTGAATTTCTTATGTTCAATCGTCTTATTCTTACGGTTAATCACCATCATGCGCGCATCTTCGCGATTCTCAGTAGGATTAAGGGCAATTAAATTTTGGGGTAAATCAAATCTGAATTCAGATAATTTCATTCTCAGAGGGGTTGAATTTTTATAATTTACAAATATACCATATTGAAGGGGGGCTTGTCAAGGTAAATCTTTGAAACAATATAGAATCTACGTAGTTTAGCCCTTTAAGATACATAGAGTATGAAAAAAGTTTCCATTTTTTGGTTTAGACGGGATTTAAGAGTAGAAGACAATCATGGATTATTCCAAGCTTTGTCCTCCGAAGTCCCAGTTCTCCCTCTCTTTATCTTTGATACCCAGATTCTCGATCGCTTGCCCTCTACATCTGATAGTCGAGTCGAGTTTTTACATCAAGCTATTTCAAAGCTTAATGTGGCTGTAGGTGGTCATTTGTGTGTTAGGCACGGTAAGCCTTTAGCTATTTTTACGGAGATTTTTAATCAATGGGATGTTGTCAGCATTTATACGAATCATGATTACGAGCGCTATGGTTTAGAACGGGATGCAAGTATTAAAGACCTAGCAAAGGAGAAGGGGATTGATTTTCGCACCTTTAAAGATCAAGTTGTTTTTGAAAAAGACGAAGTACTATCAGGCGCAGGAACACCCTATACTGTTTTTACGCCCTATTCAAGAAAGTGGAAAGCACTCTTAGCTGAAACTAATTTGCCGGAATATCCATCGTCGTCCCTTTCAAATTATGTGTCTGATACGTTTAAGGTACCTACTTTATCAGAAATCGGATTCCAACCCTCAGGATTATCTTTTCCTGAGAATTCAGTGCAGGATGATTTGATTAAGTCCTATGCTCAGGACCGTGATTTTCCTGCCAAACCAGGAACATCCAGACTCTCGGTTCATTTACGCTTTGGTACGGTTTCCATTCGTTCTTTAGTTCGCAGAGCTCTAGGCAAATCGGAGGTTTGGTTGAATGAGCTAATTTGGCGTGATTTTTATTTTAATATTCTTCATCATTTCCCTCATATTTCCGCAGGTCACTCCTTTAGGAAAGAATATGATCGCATGAACTGGCGTAATAACGAAGTGGAATTTAAGGCATGGTGTAGTGGCAAGACCGGTTATCCGATAGTAGATGCTGGGATGCGGGAGTTGAATGAAACGGGTTTTATGCATAACAGAGTCAGGATGATAGTGGCTAGTTTTTTAGTGAAGCATTTATTGATTGATTGGCGTTGGGGTGAAGCTTACTTCGCTGAAAAATTATTGGATTTTGATTTTGCCGCGAACAATGGTGGCTGGCAATGGGCGGCAGGCTGTGGCTGTGATGCAGCACCTTATTTCCGTGTATTTAATCCGACTTTGCAGGCGCAGAAGTTTGATCAATCTTTAGCCTACATCAAAAAATGGGTTCCTGAATTACAAGAATTTACTTATCCTGCCCCTATAGTGATTCATGAATTTGCGCGCGCCCGGGTTTTAGCGGCTTATAAAGAGGCTTTAGGGAAATAGATTTTCTTTCCTAAAATGCTGTAATCGATTAAGTCAATGCTCAAGTAACCGATTTTCAAATTGACTTGAATTTTCAAAGGCACTTGGTATTCATCATCACTTATCCAAAGTCGGATGGCATCTTCGTCTTTGAATAGATTGTTTTTAGGCAATAGAATGTTCGTTTTTATACTTGGTTTTTTCCCCGCTTCTGTTTCGATAATCTCCTTGGATTTAACCACTAGAACTATCTCATAAATTTTGCTATCCACTAAAACTTGTGCTGACCAGCGTGAGCCGGGTTTTTTGTCAGAAACGGGTTTACTGCGTAAAAAATAATAAGCGGAAATTAGGTCTAAAAGATCTTTAGGTCCTGCCATTGTCGTCGTTACTGGCTTATTCTGTGGGGACGTGATACGAGCAAATCCTTTATCCATTTGATAGATTACCGTTTCCTCTTTTCTATAGCGTCCCTCTCGTTTGCGCATTTCTGTTTTGACTGGCAATAAGGTTTGGGTATCGATTAAAGCTGACCAGTAATCACGTAAAGGGCTAAATAATTCGATTACACCCGTTGTTTTTCCATCAATTTCTACTTTACGCAGCGATCGATCCCCATTTTGACTCGTTCCAGCACTACTTTTGATAGTAGCTTCCGCGGCATTAATAAAACCTAAGTGTATCCGGTATTTTAAATTTTCTCCGGCTACTAAAGGACTATTTTCTTGAGCGTAAAGGCTCAAAAATGGACATATGAATAGAAAAATAACAAGAGTCTGATATTTCATGCCAAAGCGTAATATATTATCAATTGTTTGTATAAAAAATTAGAGGCAATTTTCTATTTTTGTATAGGCCAAACGATAAAACAAATATACTCGATTGCCCCTTAAATTTTTAGATAAAAAACGAAAATGGCGAAACAAGCTAGTGATGCACAAGGCCTAGCGGCTGAAAAGTTAAAAGCTTTACAAACTACTCTGGAAAAATTAGATAAAGCTTACGGGAAAGGTACCGTTATGCGTCTATCAGATAGTAAAGTAATGGACGTTCCTGTTATCTCAACAGGGTCTTTAGGATTAGACTTAGCCTTAGGGATAGGTGGTGTGCCTAGAGGACGCGTGGTGGAGATTTATGGTCCTGAGTCTTCTGGTAAAACAACCTTAACCTTGCACATGATTGCTGAAGCTCAGAAAGCGGGTGGTCTAGCTGCTTTTGTTGATGCTGAACATGCTTTTGATCGTGCTTATGCGGAGAAATTAGGGATTGATTGTGAAAATTTATTGATCTCACAACCAGATAATGGTGAGCAAGCTCTTGAAATTGCGGAGCATCTAATTTCATCTGGTGCTATTGATATTATTGTTATTGACTCGGTGGCTGCTTTAGTTCCTAAAGCGGAAATTGAAGGGGAGATGGGGGATTCTAAAATGGGTCTTCAAGCTCGTTTGATGTCACAAGCCTTACGTAAATTAACAGGTACGATCAATAAGACGGGCTGTTGCTGCGTCTTTATTAATCAATTACGTGATAAAATTGGTGTCATGTTTGGATCACCAGAAACTACAACCGGTGGTAATGCGTTGAAATTCTATGCCTCAGTTCGTTTAGATATTCGTCGTGCAGGTCAAATTAAGGAAAGTCCAGATTCCATTACCGGAAATAGAACTCGTGTGAAAGTGGTGAAGAATAAGTTAGCACCTCCCTTTAAAGTGGTAGAATTCGATATCATGTATGGGGAAGGTATTTCTAAGGCTGGAGAAATTCTAGATTTGGGTGTTGATTTAGAAGTAATTGATAAGTCAGGCTCTTGGTTCTCTTATAATGGAAACCGCTTAGGTCAAGGTCGTGATGCGGTGAAAGATCTTATCAAAGATAATCCGGAATTAATGGATGAACTAGAAGCGAAGATTAAAGCCAAGGTGAAAGTGGATGATAGTCCTTTACTAGATAAAGAGGTTATTGCAGAATAGCACCAATTAGATAAAAAAAGAGGCAAAAATTATTTTTTGCCTCTTTTTTATTAAACACCCTTTAGATTAAATCGGGTAAATAAATTTCGTATCGTTTTTTCGACGGTTTTGTCCGTTTCCATTGCTTCAGATACTGCTTGAACAGCATGTATAACCGTGCTGTGATCTCGTCCTCCGAAATGATAGCCAATGGATTTGAGTGGAAGATTTGTAAGCTCTTTAAGCATGTACATTGCGATTTGACGAGGAAATACATTCTCTTTCTTACGGCATTTGCCACGAAGCGTATCTAAATCAACATCGAAATGATTTGTCACCACATCTAAAATGCTCTCAACACTTAATTCTTTCTCTTGCTCATTTACAATACTCTTCAAAGTCGACTTTGCTAATTCAAGGTCAATTTCTTTTCGTGTAAGTGATGCTTGCGCCATTAATGAAATAATGACTCCTTCTAATTCACGAACATTAGTTTGAATGGAATGTGCTAGATATTCTAATACATCAAAATCTATTTGAATACCGTCTTCCTGTAATTTCTTTTGTATGATGGCAATTCTTGTCTCAAAATCAGGTTGCTGCAAATCAGCCGTTAAACCCCATTTGAATCGAGATAATAAACGATCTTCCATTCCTGCCAGATCTCTAGGAGCGCGGTCAGACGAAAGAATGATTTGCTTTCCTGATTGGTGTAGGTGATTAAAGATATTAAAGAATGTCTCTTGTGTTTTTTCTTTTCCTGATAAGAATTGCACATCGTCTATAATCAACACATCCACTTGTAAGTAGAAGTTAGTAAAGGCCTCGATTGAATTATTTCGGATGGCATTCACAAATTGATTAGTAAACTTTTCAGTAGAAACGTAAAGAACAAATTTATCTGGAAAGCAGTCTTTAATTTGATTACCGATGGCTTGAATTAAGTGTGTTTTTCCTAAGCCCACTCCACCATAAATCATAAGGGGATTGAATGCAGTTAATCCAGGCTTATTAGCTACTGCCATGCCGGCAGCTCTACCTAAACGATTGCAGTCCCCTTCGATAAATTTATCAAAAGTATATTTTGGAATTAAATAAGAATCTAATTCTAAGGAATCTAAGTTTTTTAGCTCAAATGGGCTCTTCGCAGGGTTCGGAAAGTTATGCGCCTTATCTGTTTGATTTTGAGCTTGATTAGTAGGAGGGAGGTTAAAAGTAATAGGTGGATTCTTGCGATCACCCTTGTCGATGACAATGGAATACTCTAACATTCCCTGACGACCTATTGTGACATCAATTGCCTTTCTAAGGTCTGAAACATGCTTCTCCTCCAGCCATTCGTAGAAGAATTGAGAGGGTACTTGAATGGTTAAAGTATTGTTTGAGAATTTAAGCGGGACGATGGGGGCAAACCAAGTTGCGAAACTTTGTTCCGATATATCATTTTTGATGATATTCAGGCATTGGTTCCACAAGTCTCTAACTTCGATTTGCATTAATATATTGGTCGAACGGTTGTATGGGTGAATTTTTAGGGATTCACCTGGTTTAAATTATTTATAAGTTCTACTGGTTCTTAATAAGAAAAACGAATAGTTTTTTCTTAAGCGGGGAGACAAAAATAGTAAAATAAGATGTCGTTCCAAATTTGAAAACAAAAATAAATCCAGTTTTTTTTCGAAAAAAAATGGCTAAAAATTTGCTTCTAAAAATTGTTCAAATTTAGTGTGCTTAATTCATTCTTTTCCTTGAAAAAGTATAAGAAAATTATTTTACAACTAGTAGGCTAGACGGTAAAATGGAGACCAAATTTTTTTCATTTTCAATTAATAAACTTTCTCCGTCTAAGTGGTATGGGATACCTATGGTTGTATGAAAAGTGAGTGAGGTTACTGTTGAAACCTCGCTTCGACTGTTTAGATGCAGTTTCTTTGAAAATAGACTTATTCCAAGAAAGATAATATGGAAAAGATTGCTTGGTTTTACACGAATGACCTCTAATAATCCATCTTGAAGGTCAGAGTTTGGGGATATGTAGGCATTATTTCCAAACTGATTTGCATTAGCTACGGTAAAGGAAAAAACGGGGCCAAATTCTTTTATACTAATGGGCTTATATTTAAAAAGTAAAACCAGACTTGAATATATATAATTCAGAAAACCTCTTTTACCTCTGGAAGCAAAATGGGATGCGACATAGGCATCGAAACCTAGTCCTGCCGTACAAAAGAAGGGTCGATCATTCCATTTGCCCGCATCGATTGTAATCTGCTGGCCATTGATGGCTCGATCTAATGCCTTTGTGAAGCTCAATGGGATTCCTAAATGCCTCGCTAGTCCATTGCCAGACCCCATGGGAATTATTCCTAGTGGGATGGAACTATATATTAAGGACGATGCAACTTCATTAATAGTTCCATCACCACCTATCGCTATGATTTTCTTTGCACCTTCGTTAACGGCTTGCTTAGTTAAAACTGAGGCATGATTCACATGTTCTGTTATCCAAACCTTCGAATTAGGTATTGCCCGTAGATTTGCTACTATTCGTGCCCTTCTTTGCGGAGAATTGGTTCCGGAATTAGGGTTAAGAATAAAGTGAATCATGTGATTAATTTAAATTTCCACAAAAATAGAATCAAATTTTGGTTTAATTTTACTAAAAATGATCAATCTATGTTAGAAGTTGGAAACTCGTATGAGATCGAATTCTCGTTTACACAGGAACAAGTAAATGATTTCTGTAAAATATCAGGGGATTTTAACCCCTTACATTGGGACGAAGCTTATGCAGCTTCAACTCCCTTTAAGAAACCTATTATTCATGGTGCCTTAATCGCTAGTGTATTTTCTAAAGTTATGGGAATGGAGTTTCCTGGAGAGGGTAGTGTATATTTAAAGCAGGTGTCAGAATTTAAGCGCCCCCTCTTTGTGGAAAATACCTATAAGGCTAGATTTGAAATTATAAGCACGAACCCTGCTAAGCATACGGCCGAGATTTCTACGCAAGTATTTGAATTAGAACGAGGAAAAATAATGGTCGATGGAATGGCTTCAGCCATGCATGCGGATCTTTTTTAATAATTAAGCATAAAAAAAGCCCGATTTATATCGGGCTTTTTTCTTCAAGAGGTGGAAAAATTATTTTCCTGAGTTTTTCTTGTTTTGAACTTCAGTACGAATTTCTTGTGCTAAAGTCTTCATTTGTTGTAAACCTCCTCTTACGCGAGTACCAGCTGCTTGATTTCCTTTATCGTAGAATTTTTCGAAATCTCCTTCTAAAGATAAAATTAAGTCCTTCACTTGTGCAAATCTACTCATGATAAATTGTTTTTTAGGTTGTGTAAATAATATTAGATTGTCTTTATGCCCTCTAAAGTGCATTAATAAGCGAAATTTAATAAAAAACTTGTTCTGTGCAAATTAAATTCAAGAAAAAACAGAAAAAAAATACAAAAAAATACAATTTTCTTCTTTAAAGCCGTTTAATCAATCAATTATTGCGCGTAATAGCCTGATTTCAATCTTTCTTGAACCTCCGCAAAACAATCACACGTATATTCAATATCCGCTAAATTATGAGATGAGGTAGGAATGATTCTTAACATGATTTGGCCCTTAGGAACAACTGGGTAAACCACAATGCTGCAGAAAATTCCCATGTTTTCGCGTAAGTCTCGAACTAATTTCGTTACAGCTGTAATATCATAATCACCGTGTAGAAAAACGGGAGTCACGGGGGATTGCGTTTCACCTATATCAAAACCTTTATCTTGTAGGCCTTTTTGCAATGCGCGAACATTAGCCCACAATTTTTCTCTTAATTCAGGATGCTTCTTAATTAACTCTAGGCGTTTCATTCCACCGATAACAAATGGCATAGGTAATGCTTTTGCATAAGTTTGAGAACGCATATTGTATTTTAAATACATGATGATTTCCTTAGGAGCAGCGACGAAAGCACCAATGGCGGCCATCGATTTAGCGAACGTAGAAAAATATAAGTCTATACCTTCTGTGCAATTCAAGAATTCACCCACACCTTTTCCTTTATCACCCATCGTGCCAAATCCGTGAGCGTCATCCACTAATAAACGGAAATTGAAATCTTTCTTCATTTCCACGATTTTATCAAGTGCTCCCACCTTACCAGACATACCGAATACGCCTTCTGTAATAACTAAAATACCTCCACCCGTTTCATTGGTGATTTTTGTAGCACGTTCTAAGTTCTTACGCAATGAATCCATATCATTGTGATTAAACTTATAGTATTTACCCATTTTAGCTTTATGCAGACGAATTCCATCGATTAGGCAGGCGTGTGATTCCGCATCATATACGATTACATCTTTGTGATCGACCATGCATTCGACTAGGGACATGACTCCTTGATAACCGTAGTTTAACAAGAAAGCATCTTCTTTTCCAACAAATTCAGCTAATTGACGCTCGAATTCTTCGTGCTCGTCTGTATTACCAGACATCATACGAGCTCCCATTGGGTAAGCTAAGCCGTATTTAGCGGCTGCATCCGCATCTGCTTTTCTAACTTCTGGATGATTCGCTAGTCCTAAATAATTATTTAAAGACCAGTTTAACATTTCTTTTCCCATGAAAGTCATTCTAGGACCTAATTCTCCTGTTAACTTGGGGAATGAAAAATAATGATGGGAATAATGTGCATGTGCACCAATTGGCCCCATGTTATTAACTACCTTCTCGAAAATATCCACTATTAGTATCTTGTTTAATTAAATAATCTTTAAATAATTACAAAGTTAAATTATATTTTTATTAACGCAATGTTCTAAAATCATCGATTTCTATTAATTTGACATTTCATTTGAAACCGAACTACCTATGCATAAGTTTTTTCTTCTTTTAATTCTTCCATTTTTTATTTCTGCACAAAATACGATTAAACCCTTAGTAGAAGGAAAGCAGGGAATGGTGGTTTCCACTCATCCGGTCGCCTCTGAAATAGGTTTGGCTATTTTGAAAAAAGGAGGAAATGCGATTGATGCGGCGGTAGCAGTTAATTTTGCTTTGGCTGTTTGTCATCCTTCCGCTGGTAATATTGGTGGTGGAGGATTTTTAGTCTACCGAGATAAATCAGGAAATGTTAAGGCTTTAGATTATCGAGAGAAAGCGCCAGCTGCTGCTAATAGAGATATGTACTTAGATGCAAATGGTAAAATTATTCCAGGCAAAAGCATGACGGGTATTTTTTCAGTAGGTGTGCCAGGAACGGTTGCTGGGATGCAAGAAATGCATGATAAACTAGGAAAATTACCGTGGGAGGTACTTTTGCAGCCTGCAGTTGATTTAGCCAGAAAGGGTTTGCTATTAACGGAGAGAGAGGCCAGAGGTTTGAATCGCCAACGAGTAGAGTTTTTGAAGGAAAATGTAGGAAAGAACTACTTGTTATCAGAAGAAGGAAAAGAATGGAAAGCCGGTGATCTTTTAGTTCAGGCTGATTTAGCTGCTACTTTAGATGTAATTTTGAAGAAGAAATCGAAAGGTTTTTATGCTGGCCAAACAGCCCGTTTGATTGTCAAGGAGATGAAAGCTAAAAATGGCCTGATCTCTAAAAAGGATTTGAAGAATTATCAAGCGGTTTGGCGAGCGCCTATTAAAAGTAAATACAAGAACTATCAGATTATTGGAATGCCGCCACCGAGTAGCGGAGGAGTTGCTTTAGCTCAATTATTGCAGATGGTGGCGCCTTATTCGCTTCATCAATGGGGTCCAAACTCTGATTCTACCTTTCAGGTGATGGCGGAAGCTGAGAGACGCGTATATGCTGATCGTTCGAAATGGTTAGGGGATCCTGATTTTGTCAAAGTTCCGGTGAATGAATTAATTGATCCGGTATATACTGCCTCTCGAATGGGTAAAATGAATTTTAATCAGGCATCTAAAAGTTCAGACATTCTGGCTGGTGCTTTTCCAGGCTATGAAAGTCCAGAGACAACTCATTACAGTATTGTTGATGGGGAGGGGAATGCCGTTTCCATCACAACTACGTTGAATAATTCATACGGAAGCAAGGTTTTCGTAGGTGGCGCCGGTTTTTTATTAAATGATGAGATGGATGATTTTTCGGCCAAAGCAGGTTCTCCTAATCTCTATGGCTTAATCGGTTCAAAGGCGAATGAAATTCAACCCAATAAGCGTATGCTTTCCAGTATGACCCCTACGATTGTGGAAGAAAATGGACAATTAAAGATGGTTGTGGGAACACCAGGAGGGGCAACCATCATTACTAGTGTATTTCAAGTGGTATTGAATACCCTAGAAATGGGGATGAATATGCAGCAAGCCGTAGAATACCCCCGCTTTCACCACCAATGGATGCCGGATAAAATTACGGCAGAACCAGCCCGTTTTTCAGAGGCACAACAAGAGCGTTTAAAGGCAAAAGGCTATACTTTTTCCCCCGTTTCAGCTATTGGCCTAGTGGAAGGAATTTTGGTATTACCTAACGGAAACCTGCAAGGTGGTGCAGATTCTCGTGGGGATGATTCGGTCTCTGCTTATTGAAATAAGGAAGCCACAAAATAGGCAGCTGCTGCAGCGGCTGCACCGATGGACGTTACTTTCAGAGAACCGATGATGGGGTTTTGGCCTGTTACTTTGCTTTTGAAATAGCCAAAAAACATTAAAGCTAGCAAGGTTACCTCTGCAGAATAAATCAGTCCTTCTTCTGGTTTATCCACATAAAAATAGGGAAGAAGCGGAATGAAGCCTCCCACTATATAGGAAAGTCCGATAGTTAAGGCAGAATTTCGAGCGCGATTGGGATTAGGTCGTTCTAGGCCTAATTCAAAACGCATCATAAAATCTACCCACTTATCTTTATCTTTTGAAATACATTCCACTACGATTTCTTGCGCTTCTGGACTCAAGCCATAATCTTCGAATACATCCCTGATTTCTTGTTTTTCTCTTTCCGGCACGCGTTCTACTTCCTCATATTCCTTCTTCAATTCTGACTCGTAGTGTTCTTGTTCTGTTTGGCCAGCTAAAAAACCTCCTAAACCCATCGCAATAGATCCCGCAACAATTTCAGCTATACCAGCTGTCGTAACAATATTCGCGGATGAGACAGCGCCAGAAAGACCTGCCGCTAAGGCAAATGGTACGGTTAGGCCATCGGACATACCGATCACGATGTCTCTAATGAAATCAGAACTCTTTAAATGTTTTTCGTGTAAATGATGATCGTGTGTATTCATAAATTATCGGATGCCGTGCATCATTCTTTTTAAAGGACCATTTGCTAGGCCAAACAAAATGACAGAGGCAATACCTGCCATTATGACAAATAATAGGAAGAAATCATAGAGATTTTTGATCTCATAGCCTAAGAAACTAGGGAAAACCGTTTGGCCTACTACAGCAGTTGCTGGAGGCAATAAAGCTCCCAGAGTTCCTGCTAAGGCATATCCCGCCGCATTGGCTAAAAACCAAACCCCCATTAATAAGGAGGAGAAGCGCTTAGGAGCTAATTTAGAAACAAGGGATAAACCGATAGGAGATAAGCTAAGTTCACCCATGGTATGAAATAAATACATAATGAATAACCATATCACCCCTAACTTATCTGATCCTAAATCTTTCACTTTCATAGCGATAATTAAATAACCAATCGCTAAAAGTAATAATCCTATGGCTTGCTTACCAGGTGAATTAGGTTCAATTCCCTTTTTCGAAAGGCGAATCCAAAACCAAGAAAAAGGAAAAGCTAAAATGATAATAAAAAAGGAGTTAGCGTTTTGGACAGAACTAGGAGGTAGTTGTATCCCAAAGAAATTCAAATCCGTCTGTTGATCCGCAATAAATGTCAAGGAGGAGCCCGCTTGTTCATAAGCCGCCCAAAAGAAAATAACAAAGAAGGCCACAAAATACATCACCCAAATTCGATCTCTTTCCACTGCAGTCAAAGTCTTATCTCTTAAAATTAGAAAGGCTAGACTAACACCTGAAGAATAAATGACGGGATAAATCCAGTCTTTAATTGGATTGGCGACCTCAGTGATGAATAAATAATGAAAGACAATAATTAAACCAATAAATAATACACTTGATATGATAATTGACTGAGTGGAGAATTCTGCCTTTTCCGTTTCAGCACTGTTGTTTTTATTATTACTGAAAGTAGGGGCTAAACCTATATCACTCCCATCAGGTGCTTTTAAAAACACTCCTTTTAGTAGGGCAAATAAAATGGTTCCGATTAGCATAGCACCTCCAGCTGCTAGAAAGCCCCATTTGAATGCTTCGATTACCCTTACTCCATCCACTTTTACATCCCCTAACCACGGGCAAACTAACATCCCTAACATCGCTCCGGTATTAATACCCATATAAAAAATGGTGAAAGCTGCGTCTAAACGATTATCCCCTTTAGCATATAATTGACCTACCATCGATGAAATATTTGGCTTAAAGAAGCCGTTTCCTAAAATCAAGAAAAGTAAGCCCCCCCACATTAAATTAGTAGCTAAATGGACATCTGTGGTAAAACTGCTGGCAGAAGAGAAGAGTAATAATTGTCCGATGGCCATGGCAAAGCCCCCGCCTATGATGCTGTTTCGATTTCCGATATAGCGATCTGAAACGTAGCCACCTAACATGGGAGTTAAATAGCTAAGTCCTAAAAAGCCTCCGTAAAGGATGGCTGCTTCATCTTGTTTAAAAGAAAGGGCGCTTACTAAAAATAGGGATAGAATCGCACGCATTCCATAAAAGTTGAAACGCTCCCACATTTCCGTGGAATAAAGAAAGTAAAGTCCTTTAGGGTGAGATGTACTGTTTGTTGACATAGAGGTTTGCAGAAATTATGATGTTAAGATACAATAATGTAATTTAATTTCGAGACAGATGTGAAACCTTTTTTGTAATATTGTCAATTCATTTCGTTTAATATCCTATGGGCAAAACAATCGCAATTGCAAATCAAAAGGGAGGAGTAGGGAAAACAACAACAGCCATTAATTTAGCTGCTAGTTTAGCTGCTTTTGAGTTTAAAACCTTATTGATTGATGCAGATCCACAGGCTAATTCTACCTCTGGGTTAGGGTTTAATCCGAAAGAGGTAAAAAATAGCATTTACGAATGTATGGTGGGTCTTTCCAGTGTACAGGAAAGTATTTTACCTACCGAAGTTCCCTTTTTAGATATCATTCCTTCGCACATCGATTTAGTGGGTGCAGAGATTGAAATGATCAATCTAAATAACCGGGAACGCAAGATGAAAGATGCGCTAGAGGCGGTAAAAGATTCCTATGATTTTATTATCATGGATTGCTCCCCTTCTTTGGGACTAATTACGATAAATAGCCTTACGGCAGCGGATTCAGTAATTATTCCGGTGCAATGCGAATATTATGCGCTAGAAGGTCTAGGAAAATTATTGAATACGATCAAGATAATTCAATCTCGTTTGAATACGTCCTTAGTGATAGAGGGTATTTTATTAACTATGTACGATTTGCGTTTACGCTTATCGAATCAAGTGGTAAATGAGGTAAATTCTCACTTTAAAAATATGGTCTTTGAGACAATTATTCCCCGCAATGTTCGTCTGACAGAATCGCCTAGTTTTGGAGTTCCTGCAATCTTACATGATGCAGACAGTAAAGGGGCGATTAGTTATTTAAATTTAGCGAAGGAAATTATTCGCAAAAATGGTTTATTGGTGACTATCTAGGTAAAGATATATGAGTGCAAAACAAGAAAATTCAAAGAAAAGAACGGGTTTAGGTAGAGGATTAGGTGCCCTATTAGAGG
Source organism: Aquirufa sp. A-Brett2-15D (assembly GCF_054558735.1). Classification (NCBI taxonomy): domain Bacteria; kingdom Pseudomonadati; phylum Bacteroidota; class Cytophagia; order Cytophagales; family Flectobacillaceae; genus Aquirufa; species Aquirufa sp. A-Brett2-15D. Next base: position 206,717 of record NZ_JBSKFT010000001.1, read on the forward strand.
ATTCTGATGGTGGTGGCTTCCAGTCTCGTCATCCATCTGATTTCGCAGGAAGTCTAGAAGGAGTGAACTTGATGGATGAAATTGCTTTAGACTTAATTGAAACAAACCCATTCCAGCCTAGGGAATATTTTGCTCCAGAAGCATTACAAGAATTAACGGAATCTATTCGAGTTCAAGGAATTATTCAGCCTATAACGGTTCGTAGGATTTCTGCCAAAAAATACCAAATAATTTCAGGTGAACGTCGTTTCCAGGCCACTAAAATGGCTGGATTGAATACTATTCCTGCCTTTGTTCGTACAGCCGATGATCAACAGATGATCGAGATGGCCTTAATCGAAAATATTCAACGTGAAAACCTGAATGCGATTGAAATTGCTCTCTCTTATAAGCGATTAATGGATGAATGCGATCTGAAACAAGAGGATTTAGGCGCTCGTGTAGGTAAAAATCGTTCGACAGTGACGAATTATATGCGCTTGCTTAAATTGCCACCGCACATACAAATAGCTATCCGTGATAATAAAATGTCGATGGGCCACGCGCGTTGTCTGGTGTCTTTAGATGATTCTACTTTACAGAATACCTTATTCCTTAAAGCAATGGCTGAGGATTGGTCCGTACGCCGTTTAGAAGATGCGGTTCGCCAATCTGGCCATATAGATACTCCTACTTCTCAAGCCTCGATTACTACAGTTTCTGCCCAAGATTTACAGGAATGGCAGGCAACGCTTAAATCTTTTTTTAAAGCTCCAGTTTCCCTAAAGATGAATGAAAAGGGAGAAGGGGAGATTAAATTAAGTTTTAAATCGAAGGAAGAGTTATTAACCATTCTTAACAAAGTTCAATAATGTACTTTAGGTACTTGCTTTTAGTTTTGTTACTGCCATTTAGCTTATCCTCTATGGATTTGAAGGATAGTTTAGCAATTAAGCCTGTAGTTAAACCTTATAAGATAATTCCACGGCAAGCAACTTTGAAATCGTTGATGATTCCGGGTTGGGGGCAATTGTATAATCGGCAGTATTGGAAGTTACCTTTAGTGGCCGGTGCTTTCGTCTCTTTAGGAATGATCGCTAATTGGAATGATGTTCGATATACGAAATATAGAGATTTTTATTACCAAGTTTCTACTCATCCAGATGACCCTAAGTATGTTCCTCCTACCACGGTGGCAGTACCTTACGAGGATGGCACGATACGGGATTTAGATGTGAATCAATTAAAGCGTTTAACCGATGGTTATCGCAGAAATAGAGACTATACTTTCATTGGTATGGTATTAGCATGGACGCTTAATGTGGTGGATGCGAATGTGAGTGCTCATTTGAAGACTTTTGATGTTTCAGATGATATAAGCCTTAAAGTGAAACCGACACTAGATTACCAGCCTTTTTCCCAAAGTTTGGTATCCGGACTCACCTTATCATTTAATTTTAAATAAAGATGAAGATTGTATTAATCGGTTATGGTAAAATGGGCAAAGAAATCGAGCGTTTAGCGTTAGGTCGTGGTCATGAAATTATAGCAAAAATAGATGTCGATAATCAAGCTGATTTAGCTGCTTTGACAGCTACGGAGGTAGATGTAGCGATCGAATTTTCTAATCCTGCATCCGCTTATGCAAACATCTTGACTTGCATAAATAAACAAATTCCAGTCGTTTGCGGAACCACAGGTTGGTTAGAAAAGAAAGCAGAGATTGAGGCTTTGACGAAGGAAAAGCAATCCACTTTTTTTTATGCGTCTAATTATTCGATTGGAGTGAATTTGTTTTTCCGTTTGAATAAAATGATGGCACAATTGATGTCTCCGCATAAAGAATACGATATTTATACGAATGAGATTCACCATGTGGAAAAAAAGGATTCCCCTAGTGGAACAGCTATTACGATTGCTGAAGGTATTATAGGTGCTTATGCGTCTAAAGACAAATGGGTAAATAATGAGATACCTGAGGCGAATGAAGTAGCGATTTGGTCGCAGCGTGAGTCCACTAAGCCGGGAACTCATTCCGTCAAATATATTTCTAAAGTAGATCAGATCGAAATAACTCACGAGGCCTTCAGTCGCGAAGGTTTTGCCTTAGGAGCTGTGATTGCGGCGGAGTGGGTTAAAGATAAAAAAGGAGTCCTAGGTATGGATGATATGTTAAAATAAGATGAAGGAAACAAAAGAAACCCCTAAAAAACAAAAATCAGCTTTCAGAGAATGGCTTGATTCAGTGGCATTTGCAGTAGTAGCAGCCACCTTAATTCGCTTTTTTGTTTTTGAAGCCTATACCATTCCGACGCCATCGATGGAAAGTTCTCTGATGGTGGGCGACTTCCTGTTCGTAAGTAAATTACATTATGGGGTTCGAACTCCTAAAACACCATTGCAATTGCCATTGACGCATCAGAAGATTTGGTTTACCGATATTCCATCCTATTTGCGTTGGTTAAATCTACCTATTTATCGTCTTCCTGGATTTTCTTCAGTGAAACAAGGGGATGCCGTGGTATTTAATGTGCCTAATTATGAGGAAGATGGAGATGCGCCGGTTGATTTACGTACCTTTTATGTAAAGCGCTGTGTGGCCACTCCTGGGGATGTTTTAGAGGTGCGCGATCAGCAAGTGGTTGTAAATGGGAAGGCGATGGAGAATCCAGTTCGGATGCAACATCCCATCTTTATGAAGTCGAAGGAGAATTTAGAGGAGAAATTTTTTGAGGAATACGGTATCCGTAATTCTCCAGATGCGAGTTATGATTCAGCAGATTGGTTGCCATTAGCGGAGCCAGATTCCCAAAATGTACTTTGGGGATATAAATTGAATACTTCTAAAGCAATGATGGAGGAAATTCAAGCATTGCCATTTAAAAAATCATTTGATACGAATTTATTTAAGGATCCTAAAGGGGTGACTTTTATTGATATTTTTCCTCACGACACCACTTTATTTAAATGGAATCGTGATTTTTATGGCCCATTAAAGGTGCCTGCAAAAGGATTGACTGTTCCTATGACTCCAGAAAATGTGGCTGTCTATGGAGAGACTATTCAGAAATATGAAGGGAATAAGGACGTTAAAATTGCTGGCTACCTAATTTCTATTGAAGGCAAAGCGATCACTTCTTATACCTTTAAACAGGATTATTATTTCATGATGGGGGATAATCGCCACAATTCAGCGGATTCTCGCTTTTGGGGCTTTGTTCCATCAGATCATATTGTAGGTAAGGCATTCTTTGTTTGGATGTCGCTTGATCCTAATAAGAGTCTATTCTCTCTGAATAAGATTCGTTGGAATCGACTTTTCAGATTTGTTGATTAATAAAAAAAGCAGCTCACGAGCTGCCTTTTTTATTAAAGTACTTTAAGTACAAATCCCTTCAGGTAATTACTCTCCGGATGAAATAAGTTAATCGGGTGATCAGGGGATTGGGTCATCTGGTGTATTACTTGGATTTCTCTTCCTACGGCTATTCCTGCCGCTACCAGCATATTGTAGAATAAATCTCGTGTGATTACCTGAGAACAAGAATAAGTGAACAGTAGTCCGTTCTTCTTGATTTTTCGTAAAGCAAGCTCATTGATTTTTTGATAACCTTGTAAGGCTTTGTGCTTTGCATTCATTGATTTTGCGAAGGCAGGTGGGTCTAACACAATAATGTCAAATTCGTCTTCATTCGCCTTTAAATAGGGTAGGGTTTCACCTACGATGGCTTCATGATGTAATCCTTGCATTTTATTTAATTCGATGTTAGCCGTCACTAAATCGATCGCCTTTGCTGATGCGTCTAAAGAAATGACAGATGAGGCCCCCGCTTCTAATGCATACAAAGAGAATCCCCCTGAATAGCAGAAGGTATTTAGAACTGATTTTCCTTTTGCATATTTTGCTAATAAGGCTCTGTTTTCTCTTTGATCAATGAAGAATCCCGTTTTTTGTCCGGTGATCCAGTTTATGGAAAAGGATAGGCCATTTTCTTTAATGGTATATGGAACGGCAACCTCACCCCATACAAAACCATTAGTGCAGTTTTGGGCATATTCTGTAGGAAGCGTTTCACGACTTTTATCATAAATCGCTTTAATTTTCTTACCTAATACTTTCTTAATAGCTTCTATAATTTCATCGCGATCGCGGTGCATACCGATGGTATGAGCTTGAAAAACGAGCACATCTTTGTACAAATCCATGATTAATCCAGGGCAGCCATCACCCTCTCCATGTATCAATCGAAACGCATTTGTTTTATCTAATGGTAATAAGGATCGTAAGTCCCAGGCGTTCTGGATTCGTTTTTCCCAAAATTCACTCTTCGAATCAATTGCCTGAAACGAGATGATTTTTACGGCAATACTACCGTTATGGAAGTGACCCGTTCCTAAAAATTCTTCTCTTGAGCTATAGACAATTACCCAATCCCCATCTTGAAGATTTGGACTTTGTTTTGCGATGGCTCCTGAAAATATCCAAGGGTGAAAACGTTTAACCGGTGCGTCTTTCCCCGGTTTTAATTGAATAAAAGGATTCGAGTTCATTTTGCAAAATTGCAAAATTTATTCGAAAGATGGTTGGCCTGCTTCTAACCAAGCAGAGTACCAAAGGTCACCTACGTGTTTCACCGCTGCCGTAAATCGCGTTTCGATTTGATGATTTAGTGCTTTATGGTACGCTAGGCTGTATTTTATGCTTTGGATTTTCACTAGGGATTGCCCCTTTTGTTCAAAACTATATTTCTCCCCCTCTTTAAGTGAGGCACTTACCTGAGATGCAATTTTGAACAGGTCATTCAATTGCTTATGGGATGCTAAAACCCAGGTCCAACTCGATTGCTGAACATGGGGAACATAGGTGGCAGGTCCGCTGAATTGGTCTAATTTGTTTCCTAAAAGTTCAGGAATGCGTGATTCCCAAAAGCTGTGAAGGCCGCCTTGACCTGTTTTTTGGCCATCATAATTAGAACTTGTATGCAATGGAACGTGAGCATCAGCGACATAATGGCCTAGTTCTGCTGAAAGTTTAACGATTTGAAGACTATCTTTTTTGATAAAAGCGGAAACAAGCCGTTTATAAACGATGGGAATATGCCAGGGTACGATTCCGTGTTTTCGCAGGGAATCTTCGGGTGTATGACGCAACATTTGTTCCCAGGAGCTAAAACTGACTTGATCAATTTTATATTTATCTAGGTCGATATAATGCCTTGCTGCTTCTTCGTCTAAGATGTATCGCCTGGAATCTGGTAAGACAGCCATTTCTTGTAATTCTTTTGCATGTCTGCGGTAAAAGGAATGTAGAGGTGATGGCAAGGTGTATATAGCCAATAAATTGATTTTCCGATGGCCAAAAAATCCCCAATTAGTACTTTTTCCTGCCTGAGCGACTAGACTGACAAGTATTAATAGATAAATTTTGTGTTTAGTCTTGTTAATTATATTCATTTTAGTTACTTTTGCATTTCAATTTTGTAAAAAGAGAATTTTATTTAACAGATGGCAAATCATAAATCAGCACTAAAGCGTATCCGTTCTAACGAAGCAAAGCGTTTACGTAATCGTTACCAACACAAGTCTACTCGTACATTAATCAAGAAATTGAGATTGACGACTGATAAATCTGTGGTGGTTGAGCTTTTCAAGCAAGTTTCTTCGTCTTTAGATAAATTAGCTAAGAAAAACATCATCCATAAGAATAAAGCTGCAAATCAAAAATCTAAATTAGCTAAGTTAGTGAACAAAGTAGCTGCCTAGTTTTAGATAATCAAGATAGTGATAAACCCCTCAACAAGAGGGGTTTATTCGTTTATATGGCTTACCTTTCTTGCATGAAAATTGTCAAGAAAGAGGATTTGCCTCGAGAAAAATTAGCTCGATTAGGAGCAGGGGAATTATCATTGGTCGAAATCTTGACCCTTATTATTAGTTCTGGATTTGCAGATCATTCGGCTTCTGAATTAGCTCAAGAACTGATTAATTCAGTGGAGGGTGATCTGTCTGTTTTAGCACGTTATAATTCATTCGATTTCAAGAAATTAAAAGGCATTGGCCCGGCTAAGGCGGCCTTACTTGTTGCGTCCCTAGAACTAGGCCGCAGGAGACAGATTTTTGAGTCTAGCACTAAACTAGTCATTCGGAATTCGATGGATGCTTACAGCTTAATTAAGCCCTATCTATCGGATTTGATTCGAGAAGAGTTTTGGGTATTTCACTTAAATAGAGCTTCTACTGTTGTTTTAGCAGAAAAGTTGAGTATTGGAGGAGTTTCTGGTACAACGGTCGATATTCGTTTGCTCTATAAGTCTGCGCTAGAGCGATTAACATCCTCCATTATTTTAGCGCATAATCACCCTAGTAATCAGATGAGGCCTAGTAGATCAGATATTGAATTAACAAATCAGGTAGTAGCGGCTGGAAAGATATTTGATATCGATGTGGTGGATCACCTCATCGTGGGAGCAACTACATTTTATAGTTTTGCAGACGAAGGAAAATTAAACTAAAAGAGAGGGGATTATTTTCCTCTCTCTTTATAGATCTGTTGAAGTTTAACACCTACTGCTGTTGAAATGGCAAGTAAGATGATAAAAAACGCTGCTCCTGAATATCCCATTGTATTGTTGTTTAATGATGCAAATTTACGAAAAATTTTAAAGAAGTCCTTTGGTGCTAGGCAAAGAATCTAAATTTTTTCGATCACGATTCACCGCTATTTTAATGGCTTTAGCAAAAGCTTTAAAAATTGCCTCGATTTTATGGTGTTCATTATCTCCAGTCGCTTGAATATTTAAATTGCATTTAGCCCCGTCTGAAAATGATTTAAAGAAGTGAAAAAACATCTCTGTGGGCATTTCGCCTATCATTTCGCGCTTAAAAGTTGCGTCCCAAACTAGCCAATTTCGACCTGAAAAATCAATCGCCACTTGGGCTAAACAATCATCCATGGGCAATAAAAAGCCATAACGTTCGATTCCTTTTTTATTTCCTAAAGCTATGGCAAATGCCTCACCTAGGGCAATTCCAGTGTCCTCGATGGTATGGTGTTCATCGATGTGAAGATCCCCTGCTACTTTTACAGCTAAATCTAGATTTCCGTGCTTCGCTATTTGGTCTAACATGTGATCGAAAAAGCCTACACCACTTTCATTTTTAGCAAGTCCTTTCCCATCTAAATTTAATTCGATCGATATCTTAGTTTCGTTGGTGTTACGCTCGTGTAGAACACGTCTTTCCGGTAACAAGAAGAATTCGTGTATCTCATTCCAATTGGAACACTGCAGAGCGGTAAACGCTTGCAAATCTTGGGGTATTTCAAGATCACCTAGTAGAATGCCTTTAGCACCTAAATTCTTAGCTAATTCAATATCTGTTAAGCGATCACCGATCACATACGAATTTGGTAAATCATATTCCTTTGTAAAATATTCTCCCAGCATACCGATACCTGGTTTGCGGGTCGGTTTATTTTCATGTGCAAAACTGGGGTCGATGTGAATTTGTTCGAAGATGATACCTTCAGAGGCAAAGATGTCGAGCATTTTTTGATGCACCGGCCAAAACGTTTCTTCCGGGAAAGAATCGGTCCCTAAGCCATCCTGATTAGTTACCATTACTAAATGATACTCACTAATGGTCGTGATTTTCTTAAGATTAGAGATTACCTCTGGCAGGAAAGCTAACTTTTCAAAGCTATCTACTTGCTGGTCTATTTGGGGTTCTTCAATTAAAGTCCCATCTCTGTCAATAAATAACACCTTTTTCATCTGACAAAGGTAAGCAAATAAAAAAAATAAGGTAATTTTGAGCTAGAAATAATCCATATGAGCCAGGTTTTTGCACTAGTTACACCCGAAGAAAAAGCGTTTTTTGCTAAGCGTTTAGCTGATCTCTGTACAGAGAAGCAGGAAAAGGTGACAGAATTGATTCCTGCCTTTGAGGCTGTCGTGTTAGGTAGCGTACTTAAATTATTTCGGAATAGAATTCGTTTTAACGCCCTTTACAATTTTATGTTGGCTAAATCTGCTCCTAAAGAGGATGTAGCTAAATTATTGAGTTCAGGAAATGGGATGCCGGATTATGAACTGATGTATCGTTACGGCGAAGGAATGATGGGCATTTTATTGCCAGATAAAAAAAGTGCTATTGCTACCTTATTAGGAAGTCAGTTAGGGGCTAAAAGTTCAACAATTATCAAGGGGCTAACCTTGAGTTTTGCGTTATACGGTTATCGTTTGAAAGAGTTTGATTATGATGCTTTACGTGATTTCAAATCTTTTGGTGATTATTATCAACCTGTTAAAAATGATTTTTATGCTTTAGCTCCGGCTAAGATTCAGGTGGTTTTAATCGATGTCTTAGTCTTAAAAGATGTCTTTAAAGGTGATTCTACTGTAAATGATGAGCCCTATTCGCCTTCTGATAATAATTCGGCACGAAATTATAAGTTAATAGCTGGTGTTATATTGGGTATTTTAGTGGTCGGTATTGCCTTGTTTTTTGGTTTACGTAAAGAGGAGGTAGTTGCAGAAAAAGAGGAAACTGATCAAATCATCCCTATTGATAGCTTAAATAAACTGAATGATAGTTTAACGAAAGCCGTATTAGATTCTGCAAAGACAAAGAGTGATTCGCTTGTTACCTTGGTTTGGCCAGGTGGTACTCCATTTGAAGTTCCTAAAGAGTCAATTGTGGTTGCTTTTCATGCCTATGCATCAGATTCAACGGTTACCACACCTCTAGATCTGACATGTACCGAACTAGATTTTAGTGAAAAAACTGAATTATTATCTTCTCCTAAGACGTATTTGTTCAAGCGAATCGTCGATGGGATGAATAAATTTAAAGAGGTAGATGTTCAGATTCAAGTGGCTTCTGATAAAGGGGTTGTTCTGGCAAAAGAGCATGCTTATGTAGTCAAAAATCGACTAGTAGGTGAGGGCCTAAATCCCAAAAGAATTACCATTGCAACTCTACCTAATTCCTTGAATAATCAAATCATTTTCCGCTTTAAAAAGCGTTCTTCATTAAAATAGTACAATTTCATAGGTTTCTAATTTAATAAGCGGTACTTTTGTGCTTTGTTTATTAAATACATCCGCAGGAACTCTCTTTTTCCTTTTTTCAAAGGCTATCGGCAGGAGTTAAATTACGGATGTGTTCGGGCATCGTAATTAAAATATATCAAATGAGTGAAAAAATTCGCTTCGATTCCCTTCCATTGTCGGAAGGAATCCAAGAAGCAGTGAAAGAAATGGGCTTTGAGTTTGCTTCTCCCATCCAATCAGAAGCAATTCCTTTCGTGATGGAAGGTCGTGATGTCATCGGACAAGCGCAGACAGGTACTGGTAAAACAGCAGCCTTCGGTATTCCGATGATTGAGCATATAGTTCCTTTTGAGAAGTATGTTCAAGCAATCATCTTATGTCCTACGCGTGAATTAGCGGTTCAAGTTTCTGAGGAAATGAAGAAGTTGTCTAAGTTTACTAAGGGTGTTTGGGTGACGACGGTTTACGGTGGAGATTCTATCGATCGTCAAATTAAGTCCTTGAAAGCAGGGGCTAACATCGTAGTAGGTACTCCAGGTCGTGTAATCGACTTAATCGAGCGTCGTGCATTGAAATTAAATCAAGCATCAATGGTCGTTTTAGATGAGGCAGATGAGATGTTAGATATGGGTTTCCGTGAGGATATCGAAAGTATTTTGGAAGAAATTCCAAATGAGCGTCAGACAGTCTTGTTCTCAGCAACGATGTCTAAGCCGATAATGGCTTTGACTAATCGTTATTTGACCAATCCTCAGTTAGTTAAAGTGGTTAAGAACGAAATCACGAATGTGAACATCGAGCAATTATACTATGATGTGAAAGGTCGTGCGAAAATGGAAGTGACGACACGTTTAATCGATTTCTATTCGTTGAAATTAGTGTTGATTTTCTGTAACCAAAAGAAGCGAGTGGATGAAGTGGTGGAAGAATTGGTGTTGCGTGGTTATGCAGCAGAAGGATTACACGGTGATTTGCGTCAATCTCAACGTACCCAAGTGATGAATCGTTTCCGTTCTGGAAATGTGAGTTATTTAGTGGCTACAGATGTGGCTGCGCGTGGTTTAGACGTAGATAATTTAGATGCCGTAATCAATTATGATATTCCTTTAGATGAAGAATATTATGTACACCGTATCGGTCGTACAGGTCGTGCCGGTAAATCAGGAAAGGCTTTCACTCTAGTGGTAGGTGCTGAGCGCAATCGCTTGCGCGAAATCATGAACTATACGAAAGTGAAGATTGATAAAGGTGTTATACCTACTTTCTCTGACGTAGTGGGAGTAAAGAAGGGGATGTTTATTGATCGAGTAGGTGCTACAATCGCTGAAGGTGGTTTAGAGTTATTCGATGATGCATTACCTAATTTCCAACATGCTGGCTTCACTGTGGAGCAAGTGGTGGCTGCGTTAGTGAAGATGAATATGGGTGTCGTGAAGAACGAATTCGGTGATGAGAATCTCGAAGGCGATATGGAACGTAGCTCACGCAAATATGGTCGTGACGAACGCGGCGGTGGCGGTGGTCGTTTCGAAAGAGGCGGTGGCGGTGATCGCTGGGGCGGAGGAGACCGTGGCGGAGATCGTCGCGGTGGTGGTCGCTTCGAAAGAGCTGGTGACCGTGGCGGTGATCGTGGTGGTGATCGCGGTGGTCGCTTCGAAAGAGGTGGTGATCGTAATGCTGCTCCTCGTGGTCCACGTGTAGATCGTGAAGGCAAGCCTTACAAGTCAGATGAAAACATGGTACGTTTAGTGGTTAACATTGGATTTAACGAGAAGATCTCTCCTTCGAATATCGTAGGAGCCTTCGCTGGAGAATCTGGAATTCCAGGAAATGTATTAGGTCAAATTCAGATCGAAAACAAACACACTTTTGTGGATGTTCCGAAAGAATACGCTAACGTTGTAATAGACAAAATGGGTGGAGCTCAAATCAAGGGCAAGCGAGTGAATGTCGAAATTGCGAAAGCAGAAAAATAAGTAAAAGGGGCTCAGTTAGAGCCCCTTTTTTATTACATCTTTCGTAAGTAAAAGTTTTGTTTAGGACAAATGGGTTTGAAAAATACCAAGCCTAATTTAAACAGATCCACCGTTTGAATCACCTTTGGATGTATTTTTAAGGCATTCCAAAAATCTTCCTTTTCGTAAGGATTTCTTAGAAGAAGGAGTGTATTTTCATCGATTTTGGCAGGATTAAAATTTTCCTGTACTTCATAAATTGAATAGGCTGGATATCGAAATGATAAAGCCTCATTTAATTCTAGGTAGGATAGCTCCCCTTTCAAATAGGGGTTTAATAATTCGACATATAAAGCATAGATAGACGGAGAATGCAAACCATGCGCCGTTTGTGCCTTAAAAAAAAATTGCAGCCGATTCATTAATTTAAGTGAAAAGCGGGGATAAGTTCAAAAGGAGGGATTTCCACTTTAAAAGTTGCCTGATTCTCTAGATTAAGGAATACATAATGTCCACTCATTTTTCCAATCGAAGAGATTAAAGGGCAACCTGATGTGTAGGTAAATGAATTACCTATTTCGATGATGGGTTGTTGTCCCACGACACCCAGGCCATTGACAGTTTCTTTAGAACCAATGCCATCTACGATCTCCCAAAAACGACTAACTAATTGCCCTGGTTGATTACTCAAATTTTTGATTGTAATTTGGTAGGAGAAAAAGTGTTTATAAGGCGGATTCAATTCAAATTCTGGTAGATGAGTGGTGTCTACTGTAACTAAAAACCCGTTTGAATATGCTTCTGTCATCCTATAAATGGTAAAATGAGTAATATCAACGTAAAATTAGCTGATTCTTTGAATAATGATTGGAAAATGGTGTTGAATTCATCGCTTTCAGCTATTTATTTTCAAGAATTAATTCTGTTTCTCGATACCGAAATCGCCACTCATGAGATCTTTCCTCCGGCTAAGTTCATTTTCTCAGCCTTCCAACATAGTTCTTTTCAAAAAACTAAAGTAGTGATTATTGGACAAGACCCCTACCACGGAGTGGGGCAGGCTCAGGGTTTATCATTTTCAGTCCCTAAAAATTTCCCCTTGCCTCCTTCACTTCGGAATATCTATAAAGAGATATTTAATGACCTGAAATTGATTCGCTTAAGTGGGGACTTAAGCCCTTGGGCAAATCAAGGAGTGTTATTGTTAAACACGGTCTTAACTGTTCGCTCCGGTGAACCCGGTTCTCACGCAAAAAAAGGCTGGGAGAAGTTTACAGAAGAGGTAATCAGTCAACTAAGTCAACAAAAAGAAGCAGTCGTTTTTGTTTTATGGGGTGCATACGCCCAAAAATTAGCCAAACACATTGATTCTCAGAAACATTTCGTGATTCAAGCGGCTCATCCATCACCTTTATCGGCTAATAGAGGTGGATTTTTTGGCACGAAACCTTTTTCGAAAATCAATGAATATCTGGTGGCTAGTGGTCAAGAAGCGATTGATTGGGCGTGAGAATATCGAAATGGTAAATAGTGAATGGTAAATGGTGAATGGTAAATGGTGAATGGTAAATGGTGAATTCTCTACTTTCACTGTCCACTGTCCACTGCCCACTGACCACTGCCCACTGTCTACACCCTTTTCAGCTGACTCGAAAAATACACAAACTGATTCGCAAATTCTTTTTGGAAAAATCCTGATACAATTCCTTCGATATATTCTTGATGCGATTCTTCAAATGTAGGCAACCAACATTGCAAAGAAAAACCAGATGAGTCGGGCTCTTGATGGGAAGTGATTTCGAATAAATGGATTTGTTCAACGAAGTCCTGCTTCTCTATTTCAGGCATTAAGACTGTTTTTAATGCTCGCAATGCGGAATCAGTAATACTAGGTTCGAAGAATAGTGAAATATTATATTGTATCATTTTAGGGCGTTATAGAGAATTTCTGCCGTATGGAATCCTGTTTGCTCGATACCATCTTTGATTTGATGTCGACAAGAGGTTCCGTTACTAGCGATGATGCTTTTAATTGGCTTGTCAAGTAAACGAGGGAATAATACGAGGTTAGCTATTTGTTGCGATAATTTATAATGTTTCTTTTCATAGCCAAAAGACCCCGCCATACCACAACATCCTGTTGGTAATAATTCCACTTCGTATTGAGATGGTATTGTTAAGGCAATACGTGTCGATGTTAACCCTGCAATGGACTTTTGATGGCAATGGCCATGTAAAAGAATTTTCTGCTGTTTTCCATGGAAAGAATCGGAAGAAATTTTACCTGATTTAAATTCGCGCGCTATAAATTCATCGATTAATAGGCAATGGGGTTTTAATTTTTCTGCATCCGCCCGTTTTTCTGGGTCCACTAAGGCAGGTATTTCATCCCGAAAAGTTAAGAGTGCGCTGGGTTCGATTCCGATAAGTGGATGATCTGCCGAAATTAAATCGGTTAATTTTTCAACATTGGCGTTAGCTAATGCTTTCGCCTCTACCAGCATGCCTTTAGAAATAAAGCTTCGGCCTGATATGATTCCCAAAGGAATTTCGACACCATAGCCTAATTTATTTAAAAGCCTTATTGTTTTTTGGCCTAATGGTACCTCGTTGTGATTTGTAAATTCATCTGCAAAAAGGTAAACCAGGCCATTCTTAAAGTCATTTTGTGGATTCTTCTTCGAATAACGATGAAACCATGATTCTAAACTAGTGAATTGAACGGCTGGTAAGCTTCTTTCAAAAGAGAAGCCCATCGCAAACTTAATCAACGAAGAGGTAAGGGGGAATTCCACCAAAAAATTATAAAAAGGAGCCACATAGCTTGCATATCGTTGCAGCGTAGGGAAGTGGCCGATTAATTTAGTGCGAATAGGAACCCCATTTTGCAAATACGATTGTTGTAAAGTTTCTGCTTTTAATTTCCCCATATCCACTCCCGATGGACATTCTGTTTGACAACCTTTACAGGATAAGCATAAATCAAGGATTTCGTGCAGGGCAGGATTTGTAAATGTCTCTTCTTTAGGAGAGTTCAATAATTGCCTTAGCATATTGGCACGCGCTCTAGTAGAATCCTTTTCTTGTAAAGTGGCCATATAACTAGGGCACATCGTCCCTCCGCTTAGGGCTGTTTTTTTGCAATCCCCTGATCCGGAACATTTTTCAGCTAACCCTAAGGGGTTTTTCCAAACACCATAATCGAAGAAATAGGATGGTTCAATTACATTTGTATCTCTGATTCGCAAGGAGGTATCCATCGCTGGAGTTTCCGTTATTTTTCCTTTATTGAAAAGATTATGAGGGTCAAAGACCTGCTTTATCTCTTTAAAAAGTTCATAAACATCAGGTCCCATAAGTTCAGGAATAAATTCTCCACGTAAACGACCATCCCCGTGTTCCCCACTCAAAGAGCCATTGTATTTCTTTAGTATTTCTACCGTTTCAGTCAATAAGGTTCTAAAAAGCTTGATTCCTTCTTCACTTTTCAAATTAATAAACGGCTCAATATGTAATTCTCCAGCTCCAGCATGTGCATAATAGGCTGCTTTAGTCTGGTGTTTTTCTAATAATTGTTGTATTTCCGCGATATAAGCAGGTAGGTCCGAAGGGTCTACCGCGCAATCTTCAATTAAATTAACCGGCTGGGTGTCTCCCTCAAGATTCCGAATTAGACCTAATCCGGCTTTTCGAATGTCCCAACCTTTATTAATATCATTTCCCCACAAGGTAGGGTAAGCGTAGCCTAATTTTTGTTTTTTACATGATTGAATCAGCGTGGAAACCTTGTTTTCAAGATCCTGGTGATCAGTACCGCGTAATTCAACCAATAAGATGGCCGCCGGCTTTCCTTCTATGAATCCTCGGTCTTTTTCGAAATTCGGATGACCTTCTGTGAAAGATAGAATATAGTCATCCACTAATTCCGATGCAAGAATGGGATGTTTTAATGCCTCGATATTTACCTGCAAGGATTCTTGTAAGCTAGTGCAATGGATGCAAACTAGGGCTACTTCTGGCTCAGGAAGATCGATCAAGTTCAATTTCATGGAATGTACCACAGCCAATGTGCCTTCTGAACCTGCGATTAATTTAGATAAATTAAATAGTTCCCCATTTTCCGAAAAAGGCTGCATTTCTACAAGCGCATCTAAGGCATATCCTGTATTTCGTCTTGTAATCGATTTTTTAGGGAATTTATCCTTTATCAACCTCTGGATTTCCGGATTATTCAACATACGGTGAATTTCTCGGTAGATCTTTCCTTCTAAATTTTGAAGCGTCGTTTTATGGTAAAATTCTTCGTCAGTTAGGGGATGCGTATGAATTTCAGTGCCGTCAGATAAAAATGCACGTGTTTCTAAGATATGATCTCGCACATTTCCCCACACAATACTGTGTAATCCACAACTATTATTCCCGAGCATTCCACCTAAAAGTGCCCGATTTGCAGTAGAGGTTTCTGGGCCAAAAAACAAATCAGCCGATGCGAGGTGTTTATTTAAATCATCCCGAACTATTCCAGGTTCTATCCAAACACTTTTTTCTTTTCTGTTTAATGAAATAACTTTTCCTAAAGCGGACGAAATTTCCATTACAATTCCATCCCCCACCACTTGCCCAGCTAAGGAAGTTCCTGCGCCTCGGGGAATTAAACTTGTCTTGGTTTGAGCTGCAAAGAGTATGAGTCTTTTGATATCTTTCGAAGAAGCCGGAATAGCCACTGCAGCTGGTTTTACTTCGTAAACGGATGCATCTGTAGCATAAATACGCTTGGCAATCTGCGAGGGTTGGCTCTCGTCAAAAAACAATTGACCTTCAAAATGGTCCTTTAACAAACGTACTTCGTAATTGCTCCAGCTCATAATTCCTAAAGGAAAAGTGAATTTACGAAATCCAATCTTACCTTCATATTGCCATTCAAAGTTTATACGCTCTGTTCATAAAAAGGTAACGTATTTCTAGTGATTAATTTTTTAAATTTGATCTCGAGCAAAATCCTATGAAGTTTTTAATTCAAGTTTACGAGAGTTTAATTTTTGCCTACCAGGCATTGCGGTCTAATATTTTAAGAACGACTTTGTCATTATTGGGCGTAAGTGTGGGGATTTTCGCCATTGTAGCAGTTTTCACTGCGGTGGACTCCTTGAATAAGAATATTCGTTCAGAGATTGATTCCTTTGCCGGTTCTGGTGTTTTGTATGTGGGGAAATGGCCCTGGATTATGCAAAATAATTATCCTTGGTGGAAATACTTGAATCGCCCAGAGATGAAATATACGGAGTTCCAGTTTTTGAAAGACAATCTAAAATCGGCTAAAGCCATCGCTATTATTGATAATGGTCGTTCTGCCTCTGCTTCTCAAGGAAGTTCTAGTATGGATGTTAATATGACGGGTGCTAGTTATGATTACAATCAAATTACGAGTGTTCCAGTACAATTTGGTCGGTATTTTCTGCCTATTGAGTCTGAAAATGCCCTAAATGTGGTTATTATTGGTTCCAAAGTTTCTGAAAACCTGCAAGCCATCGTAGGGGATCAAATTAAATTAAATGGTATCAAATTTTTGGTTATTGGTATAATTGAGAAGAAGGGAAATGATATGCTTGGTTTTGGTGGTACACCAGATGAAAAAGTTTTTATTCCTTATTCTACTTTCTCAGCTGTATTTCAAAAAGATAAACCGGCACCCGACATTGCTATTAAGGCTATGGATGATGATCTAGGTCAAGAGAATTTAGAAGGAGAGGTTACTGGCCTAATGCGTTCATTACGTTCCATTAAACCAAAACAAGAAGCTAATTTTTCGGTTAATCGCCTAGATGGTCTGAATCAATTTTTTGATGGAATTTTTGCTGCTTTAAATGTGGCTGGAGCCTTGATTGCTGGTTTCTCCTTATTGGTAGGAGGGTTTGGTATCGCAAATATTATGTTCGTGTCTGTTAAAGAACGGACTAATATTATTGGTATTCAAAAATCGCTTGGAGCGAAAAATTATTTCATTCTTTTCCAATTTCTTTTTGAGGCAGTGTTCTTAAGCTTAATTGGTGGTGTAGTGGGTATAGGATTAGTCGTCTTACTCACGCTCATACCGCAAGATGCCCTACCACTTGTGCTTTCTATGAAAAACATTTTTACTGGATTATTTATCTCTAGCTTTATTGGTATTCTTTCGGGAATTATACCTGCTTGGGTTGCCGCTAAAATGGATCCTGTGATCGCCATTCGATCTAAATAAATTATCACAGGCCACTGTCCACAGGCTACTGACTACTGTTATATATTCGCATAAAAAAAGGCCTCTCCTAAACGAATAGGAGAGGCCTTTTGAAATTTAGTTCAACTTACAGAGATAATGTCTCTAAAACAGCGTTCATATTACGAACAGCGTCAGCTGATTTATTGAAAGCAGCTTGTTCGTCTGCAGTTAATTTATAGTCTACGATTTTCTCCCAACCATTCTTGCCTAAAACAACAGGAACTCCTAGGCAGATATCTTTTTGGCCATATTCTCCTTCTAAAGGAACACAACATGCCATAATTTTCTTTTCATCACGAACGATTGCTTCTACTAAAGCCGCTCCTGCAGCACCCGGTGCATACCACGCAGAGGTTCCTAATAAGCCGGTTAAAGTTGCTCCACCTACCATAGTGTCAGCTACTACCTTATCCAAAGTGGAATCATCTAAGAATTGAGCGACAGGAACTCCATTATAAGTAGCTAAACGCTTTAAAGGAATCATTGTCGTATCTCCGTGCCCACCAATGACGGTACCCGAGATATCGTTAATAGACACATCCATTGCTTTTGCTAAATAACATTTGAAACGAGCTGAATCCAAAGTACCACCCATACCAATGATGCGGTGCTTATCTAATCCTGCAATCGAATTTGTTAAATAAGTCATTGTATCCATCGGGTTAGAGATGATCACGATAATCGGATTCTTCGAATGTTTTAAAATATTTTCAACTACACTTTTTACAATACCCGCATTTACGCCGATTAACTCCTCACGAGTCATACCAGGCTTACGTGGAAGTCCAGAAGTAATCACAACAACATCCGAGTTAGCAGTCTTAGTATAATCATTAGTCGACCCGATTAAGGTTGTGTCAAAGCCTAATAGACTGGCTGTTTGATACATATCTAATGTTTTACCTTCTGCGATACCTTCTTTGATATCTAATAAAACTAATTCATCTGCTAATTCTTTTCTAGCAATGTTGTCAGCACAAGTTGCTCCTACTGCACCTGCTCCTACTACTGTGATTTTCATTATAAAAATTTTTGGTTCAACTGATTCAAAAAACGATACAAAAATACGACAAATCCTTAAATCATTTCATTATATTTAAGCATTAATATAAATAATTATGTCACCTTCAGGAAGCTGGGTTAAGCAAATTGTCGATTCCCGATTTTTTAAAGAAGCCATGGAAAGGAGTGAGTTACTTTTTTCTGAAAATAAATTAGGGTTATTAACACTATTAAAAGGGGCCTTAAAAAAGGTGCAAGAAACGGCTGCTAGTACTAATTTAACGGTAGTTAGGTTATTGAACCGGTATATAATTCTTTTTAGTGCATTGGTTAAGGCTTATGTACAAGGTAATTATACGAAATTGCCTTTGATTACGTTAGTTAAAATTACTGCCGCTTTACTTTATTTTGTGATGCCCTTTGACTTTATTCCAGACTTTTTACCTCTTGTAGGTTTTGCGGATGATTTAGCGATTGTAGTTTGGGTAGGAAAAGCGATCAAAGAGGAGCTGGATGAGTTTGAAAAACATCTTTAAATACACGAATAATTAACCTTTTTTAAATATATTTACGAAAATTTAGACAAAACACGTTATGATGACTGCAAGCATATTATTGTTTTTAAACAGCCTTGGCGGTGGCGAAATGCTACTTATTGGTTTATTAATATTATTGTTTTTTGGAGGAAAGAAACTTCCAGAATTAATGAAAGGCCTGGGTAAAGGTATTCGCGAGTTTCAAAATGCGAAAAATGATGTAAAAGATCAGATCAACAAAGAGTTAGACGATACGAAAGAATAAGTCACTCTACTACTATATATCTGCATAGTTGAAGAAATTCAACTATGCTTTTGTGTTTATAAAGATTCCCCTTTTTAATGAGTTATACGAGTCAACCCTATGTGAAGATCAGGGAGAAATTGTTAGCGGGTGAGCTTTCGGTTTCCACTATTGTTCAAAGCCATTTAGATCAAATTCATATCCATAATAAAGCATTGAATGCTTTTTTAGAAGTATATGAAGGTGAGGCAAAGGCGATGGCTCTGGTAGTAGATGCTAAATTAAAAGCGGGTACGGCAGGACGCTTAGCAGGTTTGGTGGTGGGGATAAAGGATTTATTATGCTATCAAGGTCACGGTTCTCAGGCTGGTAGTAAAATTTTGAATTCTTTCAAATCAACATTCTCAGCTACGGCGGTTCAGCGTTTATTGGATGAAGATGCCATTATCATAGGTCGCCAAAACTGTGATGAGTTTGGAATGGGGAGTACGAATGAGAATTCTGCTTTTGGTCCTGTATTGAACTTTGCTAATCAAGCTTATGTAGCTGGAGGAAGTTCAGGCGGATCTGCCGTGGCTGTTCAGGCTGGCATGTGTCAAGTTTCATTAGGAACGGATACAGGTGGATCGATTCGTATGCCAGCTGCTTTTTGTGGTGTTATAGGTTTAAAACCAACCTATGGATTGGTCTCTCGTTGGGGTTTAATCGCCTATGCGTCTTCTTTTGATACGATTGGGCCTATTGCAAACCATGTGTCGGATGCTCGATTAGTATTGGATATAATCAAAGGGGATGATGGGCAGGATAGTACGTTGGTAGCCCAAATTCCTACTCCTAATTCTGATAAAAAGCGAATAGCCTATATCAAGGAAGTGGTGGAACATGCTAGTTTGCAGCCAGCGATAAAGGCTGCTTTTGAAAAGAAGGTAGCTCATTTAATCAATATTGGTTATTCAGTGGAAGGGGTTGATTTTCCTTATATAGATCAATTATTGCCCACTTATTATGTATTAACAACGGCTGAATCGAGTTCAAACTTAGCCCGGTTTGATGGCGTAAAATTTGGTCATCGTACAGCTAATCCTGTTGATTTGATGCAACTCTACAAAAGAACCCGACAAGAGGGTTTTGGCGAAGAAGTGAAGAGACGTATTATGTTAGGGACTTTCGTATTAAGTGCAGATTATTACGATGCATATTATACTAAAGCCCAAAAAGTGCGGCGATTAATTCAAGATAAAACGTTAGCGATTTTATCAGATTATGATTTTATTATATCTCCTACGACGTCCTCCACTGCCTATCGTTTAGGAGAAAAGACTTTAGATCCAATTCAAATGTATTTAGGTGATCTTTTTACTGTTCAGGCTAATGTGGCCGGTATTCCAGGGCTATCTATTCCGATGGGAGTTGATTCCACCGGATTACCGATGGGTTTTCAATTAATGACGTATCCTTTTCAAGAGGATAAGATGTTAGATTTAGGTGAAAAAATTTACGCATATGAGACATAAAATCATTCTTCTTTTTTGCTTTTTATTTTCTCTGATTGCTAAAGGTCAGATAACTGGAGCATATCAGCCTGCTTATGATTTTAAGCAAATAGATTCATTAGCTAAAGTAGATCAAGGCAGTCCCACTAGTTTAAAAATTGATCCAAGTTTAATTAAAGATCGTTTGACTAAATTAGAAAACGAGATTCCTCTAAATTATAATTTTGTTACTCATCAATTTGTAGAAATTTTTGCTTTTCGAAAGGCAAGTTTTACAAAAAAAATGTTGGAAAGAAAGGATGTATATTTTCCTATTTATGAAAAATATTTAAAGAAATATGATCTTCCGGATGAATTAAAATATTTATCACTAATTGAGTCGGGGCTAGAGAATAAAGCTATTTCAAACAAAGGTGCAGGGGGTTTATGGCAATTTATGCCTTCTACAGCTCGTGGTGGATTTGGGTTAAGAGTAGATCAATATGTTGATGAACGCTTTGATGCTGAACGTGCAACAGAAGCAGCGTGTAAATATTTAAAACAGCTATATACCATTTTTGGAGATTGGCATTTAGCATTAGCCGCATATAATACTGGGCCCGGCAATGTAAAAAGAGCTATTAGAAAATGTGGCGCTAGTGATTTTTGGGGAATTTATGCTTGCCTTCCTAAGGAAACAAGAGCTTATGTTCCTCAGTTTATTGCTATGAACTATATGATGAATTTTCATTGGGATCATTCTATTCAACCAGAAAATTGGATGATAGAAATACCTAAAGATTCAATTATGGTAAGCGGTTATTTGAATCTATCCATTCTTACCAAATTAACAGGTTTTTCATTAGATACCCTTAAAAAGCTAAATCCTCATATTTTATCTCATTTTTTGCCGAAAAATACTCAAAATGTTAGTCTTCATATTCCCAAAAGTAAGTTTAACTATTTTACTCAGAATAGGGAAAGAATTATGGATTCTTCCCGATTTGATAGTAAATCAGTAAAACAGGATGATGATGATTTAGCAGATTCACTTGATAATCAGGAGTTAATAGAGGGAAAATCTGTTTCATCTTCAAAGCGTTTCTCTTATCGGGTAAAGAAAGGAGAAAATTTGTCTCTTGTAGCTAAGAAATTGAGAGTGTCTTTAGCCGTTTTAAAAAGAACAAATCGGATTAAAGGAAGTAAGTTAAAAACTGGACAACTTCTTTATTATTATAAAATAGTATCTAATAAACCTTATATAAAGAAGAAATCATCCAAGCGCAATAAATATTCAAGTAGAAAAAAGCAAACAAAGAAAAAAAGTACATCTAAAAAACGCCGTAAACGCAGGTAATTATGATAGCTTATTTGAAAGGTAAATTAGCTCACAAAGATCGAGCACATGTAATTATCGATGTGAATGGGGTGGGTTATGAGGTGAAAATCTCTCTTCAAACTTATGCCGCTTTAGCTGATGGGGAAGAAAGTTGTAAGCTGTTCACTCATTTGCAAGTGAAAGAGGATTCACATACGCTTGTTGGATTCCATTCGATGGATGAAAAACTGTTATTTCTTGATTTGATTTCTGTTTCAGGTATTGGATTAAGTACGGCATTAGTGATGTTGTCGTCCTTTTCTTCGAATGAGATTCGTTCTGCTATTATGAATGAAAATATAGCTTTGATACAATCCATTAAAGGAATAGGATCAAAATCTGCACAACGGGTTATCTTAGAATTGAAAGATAAGTGTAAGAAAGACGCCTTATTTGTAGAGGCAGGAATAGCGTCTCATGATTCGAATTTTGGTCATAAGCAAGAGGCCCTAGCTGCCTTAGTTACCTTGGGTATTCCGCGTATGGCTGCCGAAAAGAGTTTGGAAACCATACTCAAATCTAATCCGGATGCGACTGTTGAAAATTTAATCAAATTAGCCTTGAGATAGTTGAGTATAGGTAAAAGACAATTGTGGTCCTTTTTTTTGCCCTTTTATGTAGGGATAGGAATGATGTTGTCTTTTTCAAGTGTAGCTCAAGTCGATTCAGTCTCAAAATCAGGTAAAAAACCGAGGTTATCTTTAAAAAAATCAAATCGAAATCTCGGGAAATCTCCTTTTTCCATTTATTCAAAAAAATCGAGTCCCACTTATTCCTTTGAATCAGATTCAAAGATGGTTATCCAAAAAGATGCCACTGGAGCTGCAGAAGTGTCGGATTTTAAGTCATTTAATCAAATACAAAACCGGGATGTCAATCGGAGCTTTTGGCAATCGTATTCAAAAAGTTTAGATGGCAGTAGTAATTTAAAGTCTCGAGGCTTATTTCCTAAAATTGAATTACCTCCGGCTATTGATCGGATATTTGGAGGAACTGAGGTTTCGTTTAAACCCAACGGCTCACTTCTTTTAGATGTCGGTTATATGGGGCAATTTGTAGACAATCCTGCTATTCCCGTTCAATTAAGGTACGTGGGAAATCTTTTCTTTAATGAGCAGGCTCAGATTAACTTTCAGGGTAAAATCGGTGATAAGCTGAATTTAAATGTCAATTTCGACACGAAGGCTAGTTTTAATTTTCAGAATCAATTAAAACTAAATTGGAAGACTCAGGAAGAGGATATTCTCCAAAATATTGAAGTAGGAAATACCTCCTGGACTTTGAATTCTCAATTAATTCCAGGTGTTCAAAATTTGTTTGGGGTGAAGACTTTATTGCGTTTTGGAGCTTTAGACATGACCGTCGTAGCCGCTCAACAACGTTCTAAACAGGATTGCATAACACTAAAAGGAGGAACGCAGGGTAAAAATTTTGAAGTTCGAGTGGATCAATACGATGAAAATAAGCACTTCTTCTTATCATCGTACTTCCGTACGAATTATGAAAGAGCGCTTAAAAATCTTCCCGTTATTTCAAGTGGCATCACGGTAACTAGGGTTGAAGTTTATGTAACGAACCGTACGCAAAGTACAGAAACGCTTCGAAATTTAGTCTCCTTATATGATTTGGGAGAAGCTAGTCCCTATAATAATTCTAATCCACTAGTTCAGCCCATTATTCCATCAAGTCCAGTAGATAATAAAGCGAATGGGATGTATGCAAAACTAGTGGCTGACCCTAATTTGCGGAAATCTAATGAGGCCACAGATCGATTAGAGACGACCTATAATCTGAAACGAGGAACGGATTTTGATGTCTTAAAAGGGGCAAAGCGCTTAACAGATAGAGAATTTAAGTTTAATTCACAATTAGGTTATATTTCTTTAGTAGCGCCACTTCGTAATGATGAGGTTTTAGCTGTTTCCTATGAATACACGCTTAATGGACGTAAATATAAAGTAGGGGAGTTGACCGAAGATTACCAGGCACGTCAAGATGATGAGGTTTTGATTCTTAAAATGTTAAAGTCGAGTACGATTCGAAATAATCTGAATTCTTTAACAACAGGCAAACCTCACCCTATGTGGGATTTAATGATGAAGAATATTTATTCATTAAATACGTCTGCATTAACGAAGCAAAATTTTCAATTGCGAATTGTCTATAAAGATGATGCGACTGGGATTGATAACAGTAATTTGATTGAAGGAACGAACTTTAAAGATATCCCTTTAGTCAAGGTTTTAGGTTTAGATAAATTGAATTTTGCTGGTGATCCGCAGCCTGATGGGAACTTTGACTACATTGAAGATGTGACGATTGATTCCAAAAATGGAAAAATTATTTTCCCTGTTTTAGAGCCTTTTGGGAATAATCTAAGAGCAAAGTTCACTTCATCGGAGACGAATTTAGTGGATAAGTATGTATTTGATAGGCTGTACACTGGAACACAAATGGATGCCGCTCAATTAACGACTAAAAATAAGTTTTTTATCAAAGGATCTTTTCAGTCGGGCTCTGGTGGAGATATCTCTTTGCCTTTTGGGGTGGAAGCAAAATCGGTTACTGTAACGGCTGGTGGGCAATCTTTAGCGGCTGGAACGGATTATATTGTGGAACCACAATCGGGCAGAGTAAAAATCATTAATGAAGGAGTCTTTAGTTCTGGTAGAGAAATTAAGGTTTGTTATGAAAAGCCTGATTTATTCTCTAATCAAATTCGAACCTTATTAGGGACACGTTTAGATTATAATTTGGGTAAGAATGTTCATTTAGGTGCGACCATTCAAAATATGTCTGAAAGTCCCCCTGCTTTCTTCCGAAGAGTAGCGATGGGGAATGAGCCGGTTAATAATACCTTAATTGGTTTTGACGCCAGTATTTTGCAAAATTCGCAGGGAATTACGCGTTTTTTAGATAGGCTACCTTTGATTTCTACTAAAGAAACTTCGGTCATTGATTTTCAGGGCGAATTTGCTAAACTAATTCCGAATGTAAATGACCGTGTTCAAGGTAATGCATTCATAGATGATTTTGAGGCTGCGCGTGTCATTTACAATTTGAGCTCTCAGTCTACTTTGTGGAAATCGGGTGCTACGCCTAAATCGTATATATTAACTGGGAGTAAATTAGCAGCTGGATTTAATCGTGCTAAAATAGCTGCCTATACGGTGGATGCGAGTATTTATGGTCAGGGTGGATTTGCATTAGATGTGCCGGGATTAGATCCCACGAAAGTAAATGCTTATGCTTACGAAAGAGTAGTTACGCCTAAAGGGCTGTTTCCTAATAAAGATTTTGCAAATAACATCACTAATTTACCTATTGGTGTCTTAGATGTAGCCTATTTCCCCTCCGAAAGAGGAATATATAATTTTAATACCAATCTTTCTACTACAGGTTTATTACCTACACCTGCCTCTAATTTTGGGGCTATTACACGTGCTATAAGCTCTGATACGGATTTTGATAATGCGAACGTGGAGCAAATCGAGTTTTGGTTAATGGACCCATTTATCGGAGGTGAAGCAGGGAAAATTCGGGATGGACTATTCAATAAAAATAATGAGACGGGAGGTAAATTAATTTTCCACCTGGGCGATGTTTCAGAGGACTTCATTCCAGATGGGTACTCTAACTTTGAAAATGGTATTCCTGCTGGGGATAAAATTACCTCTGGAGCTGGTAAAAATGTAGAGACAACGGATTGGGGATTAGCGCCGTCTCGTCAATTTGTGATTAATGCGTTTGATAATTCAGCTGGTAGAGAGAAGCAGGATATTGGTTTAGATGGCTTACCTAATAAATCAGATGATGCAAATGCACTAACTGAAACGACTTATTTTAAGGCCTATTTGGACCAAATAAAGGGAAGGGTAACGGATGCGTCTGCTTTGGCAAAAATCCTAACTGATCCGGCGGGCGATGATTTTGATTATTATTTAAATCAAAAATTCAATAGTACGGAATCACTTATTCAACGCTATAAGAATTACTTGGGAATGGAAAATAATAGCCCTACTACGGCGAATCCATCAAATACTAATTTTACAGAGGCGAATAGTATGTTACCGGATCGCGAAGATTTGAATAATGATAATACGGTTAACGATAATGAGGCTTATTTTGAATATGAGGTAGATTTAAAACCGAGCAGCCTTCAAATAGGTAATGGATTTGTGGTAGATAAGATAACGGAAGGTGGAGTGAATTGGTATTTATTCCGTATTCCCATCAAAGACAAACGGATTTATAAAACTCCAGCTGGAGAAATTAATTCATTTAAGTCGATTCGATTTATGCGAATGGTGCTGAAAGAATTTCAAGAACCAGTGGTTTTACGTTTTGCTCAACTTCAATTATCAGGATATAGTTACCGAAAATTTATAGGGGAATTAGATAAACGAAGTGGACAAGATTTGCCTGAACCGTATGATGCAAAGTTCCGCGTTTCTAGTGTAAATATTGAAGAAAATGGTCCTGCAAATAAAGGAGAGACTGCTATACCTTATGTGGTTCCTCCAGGTTTTGTTCGAGATCAGGATATTACCACCATTAATAATGCTCGATTGAATGAACAGTCAATGAGCTTATGTGTGGATAATTTACGAGCTGGGGATGCTAGGGCCGTCTTTAAAAACACGCTTTTTGATTTCATTAATTACAAGCGATTAAAGATGTTTGTTTCGATGCAAAGTCAGGATGCAATTAATGGACAGGTGAGTGCTTTCTTACGTATAGGAACGGATTTGACGGATAATTACTATGAAATAGAGAATTCAGGATTAACTCAGACTCAGAAAGGCCAAAGCTTAGATACGGAAGTTTGGCCAATGGAAAATGAGTTTGATATTGAGTTTGATTTAGTAAAACAAGTAAAGACGGAGCGGGACAAGCAAGGTAAGAGTTTGCAAGAACGCTTTACGATGCAAGTGACAAGTTCAACAGGGAAGACGTATAAAATTACCGTAATGGGTCGTCCTGATCAAAGCGCCACCATGGTAACGATGATCGGTGTTAGAAATACGAGTACGACGAATAAATCTTTCTGTATATGGGTGAATGAATTACGAGCGTCTGGTTTTGATCAGACCTCTGGGGAAGCGGCTATTGGAAGATTAGGTTTGAAGCTGGCTGATTTAGGAACCATCCAGATGAACGGAAGCTTTAAGAATTATGGTTTTGGAGGGGTTCAGGCCAAAATTTCGGAACGTAGTCGCGAAAATAATTTGGAATATGGTATTACAGCCAACTTAAATTTAGATAAGCTGTTGCCTAAGAATTGGGGTTTTAAAATACCTTTCTTTATCACATATGACAGACGAAATATTTCTCCTGAATTTGATCCGTTTGATCCAGATATTTTCTTAAGAAATTCGATTCAAAAGTTTAGTTCAGAGACAAAAAAGCAATCGTATCTTACTTTAGTGGAAGACAATACGGAGCGAAAAGGGTTTAACTTTTCGAATGTAAAGAAGTCCCGCAATGCGCTATCGAAGAATTCGTATCCATGGGATTTCTCGAATTTCACCTTTTCTTATGCCTTCTCCGAAATGATTCGGACTAGTCCACTTATCGCCGAATACAATCAATTGAGTCATAAAGGAAGTGTTTTGTATGCTTTTACGAGTTCCTCGCGTTATCTCGAACCTTTCAAGAAAGCCTCGTTTGAATTGATAAAGGATTTTAATCTAAATCTAGTGCCATCTTCCCTGCTAGTTCGATTAGATATGGATCGTAGTTTTATCAAAACGCAAATGCGAAATTCCGAGTTTACTACCTTAGGGGTGGCTCCACAATTTGAGAAATATTGGTTCTTTAATCGCCAATATGCCTTGAATTGGAATTTAACAAAGAGTGTAGTGTTAAATTATAATGCGCAAGTGAATTCCATCATTGATGAACCTATTGGTGATTTAGATACGCAAGAAAAGCGGGACTCTGTTATGATTAGTTTGCGAGCTTTAGGTAGAGCTAGAAGTTTCGATCAACAGGCGGGGATGGTTTGGCGATTGCCTCTACAAAAATCGGTATTAACAGATTGGATGAATGCAGATTATACGCATCGCGTAGGCTATAACTATTTTGCTAATTCCTTCGATATTCGAGATTCTCTTGGTTTACCTTTTGGAAATATTATTAAAAATACGCGGGAGCAAGCAATCAACGGAAAAATTGACTTTGTGGCTTTGTACAATCGGGTGAAGGCATTGCGCTGGGCGAATAGTCCTCGATCTTTTGGAAAAAACGTGGCTAGAAACCCTGGAGATGATGAAGATATTGTCATTCCGGCAAATAATGCATTGAAATCAGTCACTCGTTTACTTCTTACTTTACGAGGTATTCAGGTTAACTATTCAATTAATGAATCGACGACATTACCTGGTTTTATGCCTAATCCTGGAATATTAGGAATGAATGCGATTAATTCAGCACCTGGTTTTGACTTTGTCAGTGGGGGACAGGACGGCGGCATTCGATTTAGATCGGCGGAAAATGGTTGGCTTACTAAAAGTACAGTTCAAAACACGCCATTCACACAGTTGCGAACACAGAAATTAAGTTATTCTACCCAGTTAGAACCTACAAAAGATTTACGGATACAGGTGGATGGTAATTATAACCGCGGGGATAATTACCAGGAATTCTTCCGACCCGAGCAGCCAAATGGTCCATTTACATCTCAAAGTCCGATTCGTTCTGGTAATTATTCGATGTCCTTTTTGTCCTTCATGACAGCCTTTTCGAGTCCGGAAGCAGTTTTTGAAGAATTTAGATCAAATCGTTCGGTACTCTTATCTCGTTTAAATAGGGCTAAACCGACAGAGGTTGGAACCTATAATCAGAATTCCCAGGATGTTTTGATTCCGGCTTTCTTTGCTGCTTATTCGGGCGTTTCGGCTACTAGTGTCAAGTATTCACCTTTTTATGATATTCCTTTACCTAATTGGAAAGTGGACTATAATGGTATGAATTTATTTCCAGGCATAAAGAATAAGTTTGCCTCCTTTACCATTTCTCATATGTATTCAAGTACTTATAATGTAGGGAATTTTGTTTCATCTTTAGAATATGGTCAATTCGCAACGGATTACATGAACCTATCTTTGAATAGTTTATTGTATCCGCTTTCATCGCGTTTTGATCCGGTGACTAATACCTTGATACCTGTTTATGTAATGAGTACGATCTCTTTTGTGGAGAGATTTTCTCCCTTAATTGGTGTAAATGCCGTGACTAAAAGTAAGATCTCTTTGCGTTTAGAATATAATCAAGATCGGAATGTAGGTTTAAATCTAGCGAACTCCCAAGTAGCTGAATTAGCTAATAAGGATTTAACGGTAGCCATTGGATTTACCAAAGCGAATATGCTTATTCCGTTTAAAATCAATGGTAGAGCTGTACGCTTGCCTAATGATTTGCGCTTTAATATGAATTTAACGATTCGGGATACGCGGACGCTGCAGCGTAAATTAGATGCGGAGACGATTGTTACCCAAGGATTTGTCAATTTCCAATTCCGCCCTCAATTAAGTTATAATGTGAATAATAAATTAACCGTAACAGCTTATTTCGATAAGATGATGAATAATCCGCTCGTTTCTAATTCATTCTATCGTTCTACAGTGGCAGGAGGTTTCCAAATACGGTATAGTTTAAGCGAATAATCTAAAATCGTTTGCAAAAAATCAAGAATTTAGTGACCTTTGTAGGCAAATAAATATGATATGAATTTTCCAAGTGAATTAAAATATACTCAAGAGCACGAGTGGATTAAATTAGATGGCGATGTCGCTATCATTGGTATTACAGATTTTGCTCAAGGTGAGCTAGGTGATATTGTTTTTGTAGAAGTGGAGACAGTAGGACAAAACATCTCGAAAGATGGTGTTTTTGGCACGGTTGAAGCGGTGAAAACGGTTTCAGATTTGTTCTTACCTATCGCTGGAGAAATAGTAGAATTTAATACAGCTTTAAATAACAGTCCTGAATTGATTAATTCTGATCCTTATGGTGATGGATGGGTAGTAAAAATGAAGGCCGCAGATGCGGGTGATTTATCCCAATTGATGGATGTGGAAACATATAAATCCTTTATCGGACATTGATTTAAAAACCCTGTTAATCAGGGTTTTTAAATAAGCCAAAAAAAATGCGGATCTTATTCAAACAGATTTTAATTCAAGACAGTCGTTCCACCCATTACGGGAAGAAGATGGATTTATTAGCTGAGAATGGTCGTTGGATTTCTATTGAATCTTCGATTAAAGCAGATGCTGATCAAATTATAGCTAGCGATGAGCTACACTGGTTTCCTTCCGTTGTCGATCTACGTGTCCATCATACGTTGCCAGGTGGTGAAAACAAGGAAGATTGGGCTAGCTTACAGGCTGCTGCCTGGAAAGGTGGAGTTTTAGACTTTTTACTATTGCCTACTGGAGATCCAGTGCCTCAACAACCTGAAGCAATTCAATACATAGCACAAAAAATGGCTGGGACAGGATTAGCTTGTTTCCCCGCTGCACCGCTAACTTTAGACAATAAGGCTGAGAATTTTAGTGATTTGATGGACTTGCATCAGGCTGGGGCCTCTTGGTTTAGCCATGGGGCAGGATCTTTGCAAGACACGGACTTAATGTTAAAATGCCTTCAGTATTTACAACCGCTTCCGGTGAAGGTTATTTCACGACCTGATGTGAGTGGATTATCCTTGTTTGGACAGATTCACGAAGGTTTACAAAGCACATTATTAGGTTTGAAGGGTATCCCTGTTTTAGCTGAAACAATGCACCTGAAACGTGATCTAGATCTACTGGCCTACGTGATGCAACATTCCTTTGGTTTAGCAAATGCTGCCTTCTCACTACATTTCTCTTGTATATCTACGGCTGAATCGGTAAAATTGATAGCTAAGGCTCAAAAAGCTGGATTGCCCGTCACAGCTGATGTGGCAGTGCATTCGTTATTATTCACGGAAGATGCATTAGCAGATTTCGATACACTGAAAAAAGTGAATCCACCGCTTCGCACGCAGCAAGATCGATTAGCCTTATGGAAAGGATTAAAAGAAGGAATCATTCAATCCGTAGTTTCTGACCACCATCCTCAAGAGGTAGAGAATAAGGAACTAGAGTTTGATCAAGCTGCCTTCGGGACTATCGGGTTAGAAACTTTAGCCATTGCGTTTATCTCGGAAGCTAAAAGTCAAGGATTAGATAAATTGGATAACTATATATCGCATAATTCGGCCGCTTTTTTAGGAATACAGCAACCAGAATTAAAAGTTGGAGAAGTGGTTAAGGGAATGATTATTAAAAAAGAGGGTCACGTTTACGAGTCTAATTCTATCGTCTCTAAATCGAAGAATTCCATATTCATAGGTCATTCATTCCACTATAAAGTGGCAGGCGTATATCACGGATTAAATTAAACAATGGTTAATAACTGGTTTTCGGAAATAGGCCGATTTATTCTATTCGCGTTGCTATTCGTAGTATTGCTAGTGGCTTATGGCTTTGTCTTGCAGTCTTTTGGAATTATACCCATAGGAGGTAAAAAAGCGCCCTCTTTCGCCTTTTTACTTTTTTTTCAATGGTGGTATGTCTCTAAATTTCCACAGAATCACGAGGGTGAAAAGAAGCATTTTTTAGTTTACTTTGCCCTTCAATATATTTTAATAGTGATTACAGCTTTATTTAGTGCATTTTTCGTGTACTATTTTTTTCAATCTCAAGCAGGATTACAAATGCTAGATGCCTACATACAGCAAAGTTTAGTAGAATTAAATTCCTTCAAAGAAGTCATTGTTAGTCAAGAAGGTGGAGAATACTATAATAGTTTGCATGCGGGCATTAAATCAATTGACGCGTACAGCATTGCTAAAGATGATTTTTCTCAAAAAATTGCACTAGGTTTTATACCTAATTTGTTAATTTCACTTTACTACAAAAAATAGCTATGGAAAATTCGACAGAATCAACTGCCTCATCATCTATCATTGCCTTGAAATATGGCTTTATTTATGGTCTATTAAGTTTTCTCTTTTCTACTCTTGTGAATGTGATGGGTTGGGCTGAGGATTTTCAAGAATCCGTTGGTTGGATTTCTGGGATTTGGTCTTTACTATTATCAGTAACTGTATTATTTCTGTGTTTACGTGAATATAGAGAGCAAAATGAAGGATTTATTAGCTACGGACAAGGTTTAGGATTAGCCACTTTATCTGGGGTAATTAGTGGATTAGTTGCTGGGGCATTTAATTATATTTATATCCAGTTTATTGATAATACAGTTATGCAACGTCAACTAGATTTAGCTAGAGAGCGGATGGAAGATCAAGGGCTCAGTGCTAGTCAAATTCAGAGCGCAGAAGAAGTAACTAGTCTATTCATGAATCCAGGAGTTCAATTCGTTGTTGTAGTAATTACAAGTCTAATTTTCAATTTTCTTTTAGGTCTAATCATAGCCGCTGTCGTTAAACGAGAGAAACCTATCTTCGAATAAGATGTTTGCCCTTTTTAAAAAAGATGTACTAGCCTTTTTTAGCTCTTGGATGGGTTGGGGGACTATTTCGTCTTTTTTTGTTTTAATGGGAGTATATGTCTGGGTAATTGATGGAAATGTTTTAGACTATGGATTTGCGGAGTTAACGGTGTTCTTTGATCTTAGTCCCTGGTTCTTTTTGTTGTTTGTTCCTGCTTTAACGATGAATAGTTTTTCTGATGAAGTAGATCGAGGAACGTTTCAAATGCTAAGATCTCTTCCCATTTCATTGGGTCAAATTTTATCAGCTAAATTACTAGCGCTAATTTTTATCATTGTATTGACCTTATTGCCTAGTTTATTATTTGTTCAAACAGTAGCGGTGTTCGGTTTTCCTAAAAGCAATTTTGATTCATCCTTGATTTTAGGAGGATATATAGCTTTATTTCTTTTAATACTGTGTTTTGTGGGTTTTGGGGTATTAGCTTCGAGTTTAACTAAGAAGCAGCCTGTCGCCTTTATTTTAGGGCTAGTTTTGAATTTCGTCTTTTGGCAAGGGGCCAGAGAATTGGGAATTGATTCTTTAGATCTATACTCACATTACAATCGAATGAGCATGGGGCTTTTGAGCTTCAGTGATCTAGTTTTCTTCTTAGGATTTTTTCTACTGCTTATGGCGAGTATTAGAATTCGTTTACGCTTAATTATTTAAAATCAACCAGAGCAATCTTCTCTGTACAGAAGTCGATTTCACGGCCTTCATTCGAAGCGATGATAATTAGTTTATTGCGTTGATTACTTAATCGGTCAAAGAACCATTGTTTAGCTTGTTCGTCAAAATTAGTGGTGGGTTCATCCAGCAGTAAAACAGGTCTTTCAGATAATAAGGCAAAACCTAACTTGATTTTTTGGCGCATTCCGGAAGAATAATTCTTTATTAATTTAGCTCGACCCGGCTCCAAATCAATATATTCCTCCAGGAAATCGATAGATATAGTTGCTGGGAGGTAGTTGTTTTTAATGAGAATATGAAGGTGTTCTGTTAAGGTGTACTCTTCAATCAATTCTACATAGGGAGCAGCATAGGTGATTTGAGAGTAGGCTAATTCAGGATCTATCCCTACCATTTCTACCTTACCTTTATTAGGAAGCGTAAACTGGGCAATCAATTGAAGTAAAGTAGATTTTCCTGATCCGTTAGGTCCAGTAAGAGCGTAAGATTTGCCTGATTGAAAGCTGTAGCTGAATTCGCGAATGACAAATTCTTGTCTGAACTTTTTGGAAAGGTTATGAACAAGAATTTCCATACTTTATTAGCCTTTCATGATACCTCGTTCTGAATTCTTAACAAAGTTGAGAATCTCATTTCGTTCAGGAGTATTCGGTAATTGTGCTTCTATTTCTTCTAATGCCGTATTTGTATTTAATCCTCTCAAATATAAATAACGATAGGCTTCTTGAATGATATTTATTTGGTCATCCGTATAATTACGACGACGCAATCCTACTGAATTAATTCCCGCATAACTTAAGGGCTCTCGTCCGGATTTTGTAAACGGTGGAACATCTTTTCTAACCAAAGAACCTCCCGAGATCATTACATGTTGACCAATAGTCGCAAATTGGTGAATAGCCGAAGACCCGCCAATAATGGCAAATTCTCCCACAGTCACATGCCCAGCCATTTGAACTGAATTAGCAATAATACAATGGTCGCCTATTACACAATCATGTGCTATGTGTACATAAGCCATAATTAGACAGTTTTTGCCTATTACAGTTTTTAATTTATCGGATGTACCTCGATTAATCGTTACACACTCTCTAATGGTTGAATTATCGCCGATTTCAGCGGTGGTTGTTTCTCCGCCAAATTTTAAATCTTGAGGAATAGCTGAAATAACTGCTCCTGGAAAAATACGTACATTTTTACCAATACGCGCTCCAGGATATATGGTTACGTTTGATCCGATCCAGGTCCCTTCACCAATTTCTACATCGGCATGAATAGACGTGAATGCCTCGATACTAACATTAGCACCGATTTTAGCGTTCGAATCAATATGTGTTAACTGATGAATCATACATTTTAAACTTAGGACTTACGCACTAAACTGGCAGTCATTTCTGCCTCACAAACTACAACACCAGCGACATAAGCCTTACCAGTCATTTTTGCAATACCTCTACGAATAGGGGCTTGAAGTTCACATTTAAAGATAATGGTATCCCCAGGTATGACACTTCTTCTAAAACGGCAATTTTCAATACCTACTAGATAGGGCCAATAGTTTTCTGGATCATCTACTGAACTCAATACGAGAATTCCACCTGTTTGTGCCATGGCTTCTATTTGCATAACCCCTGGCATGACGGGATTGTTAGGGAAGTGACCCATGAAGTAATTTTCGTTCATGGTGACATTTTTTACCCCCACCACACTATTATCATCTAAATAAATGATTTTATCAATCATTTGGAAAGGATAGCGATGCGGCAATAATTCATATACGCGTTCGTGAGAAAATATAGGAGGCTGCTTGGGGTCATAAACAGGTACTTTATTTTTCTCTGCTTCTAACATCAACTTCTTAATTTTTCTGGCTAATTCTATATTAGAAGCATGACCAGGACGTGACGCTAAGATTTGAGCTTTAATAGGACGCCCTACTAAGGCTAAATCCCCCATTAAATCTAATAATTTGTGGCGTGCCATCTCATTGCTGAAATGCAAATTGGTATTATTAAGTATCCCAGCTTCTTTAGAAACAGAGATTTTAGGTTTCCCCAAAACATCCGATAAATGAGCTAATTCTGCTTCAGAATAATCTTTATCAGCTATAACGATAGCATTATTTAAATCACCACCTTTAATTAATCCAGCCTTATATAATACTTCTATTTCATGCACAAAACAGAATGTTCTGCACATAGAAAAATCTTTTTCAAATTGAGACACATGGCTCAGATTAGCGTGTTGGCTTGTTAGAAATTTGGAATTATAATCCACCATTACCGCTATACGGTAGTCATTCAGAGGTAATGCCGCAAGTTCAATTCCATTTTCTAAATCCTTGAATCGAACTTCCTCTGTAATTTCAAAGAATTTGCGGTGCGCATCTTGTTCTACTAAAACAGCGTCTTTTAGTGCTTCTACGAATTTGATGGAACTTCCATCCATGATAGGAGGTTCTGGGCCATCTAATTGAATGAGGATATTATCTACTTCAAGACCCACGAGTGCCGCTAAAACGTGTTCAACAGTGTTAATACGGGCGCCATTATGCTCAATTGTTGTTCCGCGCGATGTGTCTACTACATAGTCTACATCCGCATCTGCTATTGGTTGACCTGGTAAATCAACACGCTGAAATTTGATCCCATGGTTAGCAGGAGCAGGTAAAAATGTCATATTGGCAACTACGCCAGTATGTAAACCTATTCCAGATAGGGATACAGCATTGGTAATAGTATGTTGCTTATTGTTCATACGCGATATTAAGATTCTAATCGTTTTAATAAGTCCGGTAATTGACGTAATAAAGCATTACGTTTCAAATATTCGCTATTAGGGGAGGCCGGTGTCCCACCTAATATTTGTCCTTCTTTGCGGACCGTTTTAGTTACCCCTGATTGAGCGGTAACTATGGTTTTATCTGCTACAGTAATATGTCCTGCTACTCCTACTTGCCCACCAATTAAACAATTTTTGCCTATTTTAGTAGATCCTGAAACGCCCGTTTGTGCGGCAATGGCCGTATTTGCTCCAATTTCTACATTGTGAGCTATTTGAACTAAATTATCAATTTTAACACCCTTTTTAATCAGAGTGGAACCCATGGTTGCTCTATCAATGGTCGTATTTGCACCCACACTAACTCCGTCTTCTAACACGACATTTCCTAATTGAGGAATGGTAGTGAAGGTTCCGTCTGCTTGTGGAGCAAACCCAAAACCATCAGATCCAATGACTGCATTAGCGTGAAGCGTACAATTGTCTCCAATAATCGTATCGTTATAAATAACCACACCGGGATAAATCACACAATTATTGCCAATACTAACTTTGTTACCTATCGTTACATGAGCGGCAATGTACGTATTGTTGCCTATGCATGACTCTGATCCAATGCTTGAAAAAGGTCCTAAATATAAATCTAAACCGGTTTTAGCCGTAGATGCGACAAAAGTAGGTTGTTGGATACCAACTTCTTTTATACTTGTAAATTCTTGGTATTTCTGAAGTAGAATAGTGAATGCGGAGTAAGGATCTTTTACCTTGATTAAGGTAGCTAGAGGCTTTTCTTTTAAGATTAAATCAGTAGCTATAATGATGGCCGTTGCCTTGGATAGGTATAAAAACGACTCATATTTAGGGTTAGCAAGAAAGGATATACTACCTTCCTGTCCATCTTCAATTTTATTAAACGCCGTAATACTAGCTGAACCATCACCATCTACTGTTCCTTGAATTAATTGGGCTATTTGATCAACAGTAAATTTCATTCGGTCAAACGATGTTTAATAAGGGCTAAAAGAATTTCCTTTAGCTCAATTCTCCTTGCAAATATACGCTCTTTGGACAACAAAAATAGTATTTTTTTACAATCTTACTTAATGCTTGTATGGTCGGTAAATCGGATGCTTCAAGTAACTCGACCACATGACCTTGTTTGTCGACCATTTTGATCGTGTTATCGCCCTGTACATAGGCGGCGTTTGAAGTGGAGCCTTCTACCACAAAATAGGATAGTTCTTCATCCGTAATGCCGTATTCACGTTTGATGTTTTCTTCTATTTCGACTCTTTTTGCTTTAGGAAGTGGCTGAGAGCCTAATTTGCAGGTGAATAATTTTCTGGCCAAAAAGTGAGTACATAAATGCTTTAGTATTTTATCACTTGCATTTTTCCACTCTTTAATAGCTGCCCAAACATCGTGGTCATCTAATTCAGTAAAGGCTATAAGTAAACTCTCATTCTTAGAAAATTCGTCCCAGGTATAGGTGCCTTTTAAAAAGGTTTTTAGTGGGCCTGAGCAGGGAAGCTTTTGGCCTTCTGAAAATAAATATTTAGCTCGTCGTAAAATTTGAATCAACATCGTTTCAGCTGCAATGGCTGTTTTATGTAAATAGACTTGCCAGTACATTAAACGCCTAGCCATCAGAAAGTTTTCGGTGGAATAAATCCCCTTTTCCTCGATGACTAATTGTTCGTTATTCAAATCCATCATGCTTAAGAGCCGCTCAGAACCGATAAATCCTTCTCTTACCCCCGTGTAGAAGGAATCTCTACTCAAGTAGTCTAAGCGATCTACATCTAATTGTGAGGATACTAATTGATGGAAGAATTTGCGGGGATATTTATTTTCAAATATTTCGATGGCTAAACGCAGGCGGCCAGAAAAATGTTGATTTAATTTGGCCATCAAAAGAGTTGATACATCTTCGTGTTTTACCTCGTTCAGCAACGTATATTCTAATACATGCGAAAATGGCCCATGACCAATATCATGTAATAAAATAGCGATTTCTGCTCCTTCTCGCTCTTCAGTTGAAATAGGATAGCCCTTTGCTTTTAGATTGTCTAATGCTTGATCCATTAAGTGCATGGCACCTAAGGCATGATGAAATCGTGTATGATGTGCGCCAGGATAAACAAATTCAGCTAGCCCTAACTGTTTTATACGTTTAAGTCGCTGAAAATAAGGATGATCAATAAGTTCAAGAATTAATGGATTATTGATTTTGATAAAACCATAAATCGGGTCATTAATTATTTTAGTCTGGAACATAGGATATTCTTTTCCGAAATTTAGCTAAAAAGGTTAGTATTCCTTAATTTTGTGTCACATTGAATTCCTTTTATAGGATGTACAATGCGGACTTGTAGCTCAGTTGGTTAGAGCATCTGACTCATAATCAGGGGGTCCATGGTTCGAGCCCATGCTGGTCCACTCTTTTTTTACCATACTCTTGATAAGGGAGTATGGTTTTTTTTTAAGCAAATATGCTCGACTGCCTTTTAAAATCAGGACTTACTAATTTTCCCAAAGCGCGTAAATTTTGTTTTAGCATCTTTACAGCTCAATATATATAGCATTTAGTTTTTCATTCCGTATTATTTTGTACATTACAATTATAACTAACCACTTAATAATGCTGTTTCTTTTTCAATCGATTTTCGTCATGACGCTATTTACTAGCTTTATGACACCTTCGATCATTTTCCTGAAATCTAGGGGTACCTTATTCGCTAATCCGAATATCTATTTAGCTATTCTTTTTTTTATTTCTGGGATTTATTGTTTGACCATTTATTCGATGTCCTTAGGGCATAGTCTTTTATTTACGGTCTTGTTATATGGAAATTTTTCCTCTATCTACTTTTTAATTGGTCCGCTGATCTACTTTTATTTACGAAGTTTGAGAAGTGGAAATACGAAAATAGGGTGGTCTGATTTTTGGCATTTTATTCCTTTTATACTCGTATTTCTAGATACGATTCCGTATTATTTATCTCCTTATGCCTATAAAGTAGGAGTTGTAAGGCAAGTATTTAGTGATTGGACGTCTATATTCTCTTTTCAATTAGGTTTCGTTTTTAATGCAGCTCATTTGTATCTAATCCGACCCTTATTGTTGACATTTTATACGGTCTGGGGTATTCGCTATTTAAGGAAAAATGAGGTTTATTTTTATCAAGTCATTAATGCAGGGAAGTGGTTATTTATTTTTCTGTTACTTCAATTAGTAGTTTTTGTTGGGATGAGTTCGGTGTTTTTGGGAGTGTGGTTAGAAAATACTCGGGGATATTCATTTTTGAATCACCCTGCGGAGATAAAGTTTATCTCCTTACTTGCCTATATGGTGATGGTTTGCACCTTGTACCTATTTCCTCAGGTTATCTATTTAAATGCAGAGCGATTTAAGCGGTTTTTGCATCCTCAGGAAGAGTTTTATTATAAGATGGATCAAGCTATTAATGCTATTTATATTTTTGACAAACCGTTTTTGAACCCGAAATTGACTTTGCATCAATTCGGGGAATTAGTCCAAATCGATAAAAAGGTTTTGCATGATTTTTTTGAACTTTATCTTTTCACTAACTTCACCGATGAAATGAATCGCCTGCGTGTTCAATTTGCCAAGAATTTGATAAAGCAAGGTTGTTTGCAAAAATCTTGTTTGCAAAATTTGTTCAAGGAATCAGGATTCGATTGTGCAGAAGATTTTGCTTTTTATTTTGCGGAATTTGAAGGTAAAAGTGTAAAAGAGTTTATTCTTACATTAAAAAAATAAATTATGAAAAGTGTTCTATTTGCATTCATTATGCTTGGTTTTTCTACGTTAGCCTTCTCACAAAAAGTGATTAGTTCATCAATTGGAGCTGGTGGTGCTACCACGGTAGTGGAGGGTAAATATTATTCCCAAATCATCGGGCAGCAAAGTGCCGTTACCGGTACATCTTCTTCTGGTGGTGTTGTAGTTCGCCAAGGTTTTAAGCAACCATCTTTATTAGCTCGCAGTATTGCAGCATCTGGCATTAAATTGAATGTACAAGAAGAGAATCCGATTACTTATACCGCTTTTCCTAATCCATTTGTTGATAAATTAACTATTGGTTTTTCTGTACCTAGTACAAAACCTACATTTGTGGCTATTTATGATCAATTAGGGTCAGTTATATTTCAGCACACTTATGAGGCTCCGATTAAAGAAATTGTATTTAGTGATTTCTCTGGTATTCGGGTAGGCAAATATGTGTTGCACGTAATCTCTTCAGGAAAGCCATTTGCAACCACGATTGTAAAAGAGTAATTAAAGGCTAAAAGCTACGTATTTATTGCCTTTGGGAGTTCCTAATTTTGTTCCTCCACAGGCGATGACAATAAATTGTTTTCCATTCACTAAATAGGTGGATGGTGTCGCGAAAGCTGCTGCTGGTAATTGTATAGCCCGTAGCAGCTTTCCTGTTTTACTTTCATAGAATCGTAATTTACCGTCTTTTGCCGCCCCTATAATTAGTAATCCACTAGCAGTAATTATAGGTCCACCATAATTTTCAGCCCCCGTTCCGGTTATTCCTTTTTGAGCCAGTGCAGGTTCATCTCCAAATGGTATTTTCCAAAGGTATTTTCCCGTATTTAAATCAATGGCATTAAGCGTTCCCCAAGGTGGAGATAAGGCGGGTAGGCCTTTGGAATCAAGGAATTTATTATACCCTGTCATCTGATAAGGGGGTTGATACCCTTTTGTTTTAGTGGCGGATATTTCTTTAGGAACTTCATTTAAGATATACGTCAAAATATTTTCTTTTTCAGCTGAAGAGAGGTGGCTAAACCCGGGCATCATCCCTTTACCATTGTTGATGATTTGTTGAATATAGGTTCTCGACTTTCTGGAAGAAATATCCACAAGCGAAGGATATCCACTTAATGGATTACCCTTTTTGTCTGTACCATGACAAGAAATGCAATTGCTTTGATAAGCTTTAGCTGCTGGATTATTGACAAGTGCAGACGGAACCATGGTTTGAATCCAGCCCATTTCGTTACTATTAACGTATAATATTCCATTCGGATCAGCAGCGGCGCCTCCCCATTCTCCGCCACCATCATATCCAGGTAAAATAAGATTTCCCTTTTCTGAAGGTGCAGCATGCCAATCCTTATTTACTAAAGCGAGCGTACTTACTAATTCATCTCTATTCTCAGCGTAAGGGGAAATGTCATTCAATCCAATTTCGGAAGATAATCTTGCGTAGGGTTTAGGTAGGGTAGGATAAGGTTGTGTTAACCAAGCTTTTTCTCCTTTTAGTGTGGATGCAGAAACTTTTTTCTCTAGGATAGGAAAAAGAGGTTTTCCGCTTTTACGGTCAAAAAGAAAGACAAAACCCTGTTTGCTTATTTGCGCCACGGCTGAGATCTTTTTTCCTTGGTGAGTCACCGTAATTAAATTAGGTGGCGCAGGTAAATCACGATCCCATAAATCATGGTGAGTGGTTTGGAAATGCCATAATCGCTTACCTGTTTTCGCGTCTAAGGCAAGCAGACAATTTGAATACAAATTAGTTCCTTTTCTATTTCCACCATAAAAATCATATCCGGCTGAACCTGTAGGTACAAAAAGAATACCTTTTTCATTATCTACAGCCATGCCTGCCCAATTATTAGCGGCTCCGGTATGGGTATTTTTGTACGCATCCTTTGGCCAAGTAGCATATCCTGACTCCCCTGGATAAGGTATGGTGTGGAAAGTCCAAACTAATTTGCCAGTGATTACATCAAAAGCGCGTATATCTCCAGGTGCAGCATCTGCTCCTTCTGATAAGCGTACAGGCATAATAATTAAGTTATGATAGATCGTACCTGGTGTATTAGAAATAATAAATTTAGTAGCGGCTATCTTAGGTAAACCTAGGTGAAGATCAATTTTACCTTGATTTCCAAAACTGGCAATCGGTTTTCCCGTCTCCGCATTCAAAGCCCAAAGATTAGGTCCTGCCGTATATAAGATTCGTTTCTCAATTCCATTTGTCCAAAAACTAACCCCTCTCGATGTGCTGGACCAGTTTTTTACTGGATCACCAAATCGCCAAATTTCGCGACCCGAAGACGCATCTAATGCAAATGCCTGAACTGAAGCACTAACTCCGTAGAGGATTCCTTTGACGATGAGTGGATTGACTTGCATTTGACCCGAATCAGGTAAACTGTATTCCCATGCCACCTTTAATTGATCCACATTGCTGGGATTAATTTGTGTGAGCGTTGAATAATGGTTTCGGTCGGCTCCGCCTAAATATTCGGACCAATCTTCTGATGAGGAGAAAGCAAGGGCGATTATAGCTAAGAAGAGTAGTCTTTTATACATAATTATTCAATTTATAATGCTAGTTTAGTGTGATTTTAGCTCTAATCCTTATCAAAATGAAATTATTTGTTCTATTAGGGATTTCAAACCCTACGTAGGGCTTCTTATACATTTACAATTAATCTATAAAAAATGGGTTCGATTTTAGGTCTTTTCTTTCACTCCTTGGGTGGATTTGCTTCAGGTAGTTTTTATATTCCTTATCGGAAGATTCAAGTATGGTCTTGGGAGAGTGCCTGGATAGTGGGTGGGGTTTTTTCGTGGTTAATTGTGCCTATTTTAGCAGCATGGTTGACCATTCCTGATTTTATGAATATTATTCAAACCATTGATTCAGATACGTTTTTTTGGACCTTTGTATTTGGCGTATTGTGGGGGATCGGTGGCTTGACTTTTGGTTTAGCCATGCGTTATTTAGGGATGTCATTAGGTATGTCCATTGCTCTAAGTTTGTGTAGTATTTTCGGTGCTTTAGTGCCACCTATCTATCGAGAATTAGCTGGTGTGGACGGAGATACGATTTCGCAAATTGCTGGAAGTACGGGTGGTCAAGTGGTATTATTGGGGATTTTAGTTTGTGTATTTGGCATTTTTCTCTGCGGAAAGGCTGGTATGATGAAAGAGAGCGAATTATCGCAAGAGCAGAAACAAGAAACGATAAAGGAATTTAATTTAACAAAAGGTTTACTTGTTGCCATCATCTCTGGTTTATGTTCTGCCTGTTTTAATTTTGGTATCGAAGCCGGAAAGGATATGGCAGATGTTGCGGTAGCTAAAGGTTGTGATCCGTTGTTTCAAAATAATGTCATTTTCATCGTGGTTCTTTGGGGTGGCTTTTTAACAAATTTCGTTTATTGCATGTACCTGAATTTTGCCAATAAATCCTTTGGTGATTATTTAAATGCAAAAGCTCCACTTCGAATGAATTACCTATTTGCCGCAGTGGCAGGCACCACCTGGTTTCTTCAATTCTTTTTTTATGGAATGGGCGAAAGTAAATTAGGCAATGGGGCTAGTTCCTGGATTCTTCATATGGCGACCATTATCATAACGTCTAATTTCTGGGGGCTTTACTTCAAGGAATGGAAAGGTGTATCATCGAAGACGATGAGAACAGTTATGGGAGGAATTGCGGTTATATTAATTTCTGTGATTATTGTAGGAATTGGTAATTCGATTAAATAAGCCTTCGTTTTTATTTCGCACGTATTCCTTTTATCTCTATTTTATTTGGCAAAATTCCCATTTAACAGGGTATTTGCTTTGCATTTTTGCAAAAAAAACGCGATTTTTGTAGCTTAATTATAATTAAAGCGCTTTTAAATTCTAGTATATAATGAGCAATTCCCCTTCCACCTTATTTGATAAAGTATGGGATTCACATGTCATTCGTAAAATTGCTGATGGTCCAGATGTTTTCTTTATTGACCGTCATTTTATTCATGAAGTGACTTCCCCTGTTGCCTTTTTAGGTCTATTAACACGTGGTATTGGTGTTTTATCTCCAGAACGCACTTTTGCGACAGCGGATCATAATACGCCCACTATTAACCAACATTTGCCAGTAGAAGATCCGCTGTCTGCGAATCAACTTTTGCAATTGGAAAAAAATACGGCGAAGTATGGTATTTCTCACTGGGGTTTAGGTAATCCGAAGAATGGTATTGTTCACGTGGTAGGACCAGAAAATGGTATTACCCTACCTGGTATGACGATTGTTTGCGGTGATTCACACACGTCTACGCACGGTGCTTTTGGCGCTATTGCTTTTGGAATAGGTACTTCAGAAGTGGAGATGGTACTTTCTTCACAATGTATTATGCAGCCTAAGCCTTTGAAAATGCGTATAAACGTGAATGGGGTGTTAGGAAAAGGAGTTACGCCTAAGGATGTGGCTTTATACATTATTTCAAAATTATCGACTTCAGGTGCTACGGGTTATTTCGTAGAATATGCAGGGGATGTTTTTGAAAAAATGTCTATGGAAGGTCGCATGACGGTTTGTAACTTAAGTATTGAGATGGGTGCTCGGGGTGGAATGATTGCTCCTGACCAAACCACATTTGATTACATCGATGGTCGTGAATTAGCTCCTAAAGGCGCTGATTGGGATAATCAATTAACCTATTGGAAAACATTGAAAACAGACGCAGGTGCTTCATTTGATGAGGAAATCACCTTTTTAGCATCTGATATTGAACCGATGATTACCTACG
This sequence comes from Aquirufa sp. A-Brett2-15D, assembly GCF_054558735.1. Classification (NCBI taxonomy): domain Bacteria; kingdom Pseudomonadati; phylum Bacteroidota; class Cytophagia; order Cytophagales; family Flectobacillaceae; genus Aquirufa; species Aquirufa sp. A-Brett2-15D. The sequence goes on from NZ_JBSKFT010000001.1 coordinate 251,165, forward strand.
GAACGAACCCAGGTATGGGTATGGGAATTTCTCAACATATTCCGAATGCGGATGATGTAGAGGGTGGCGTAGCTACTTATGAAAAGTCATTAGAATATATGGGCTTTGCTCAAAACGATTCAATGATCGGTAAAAAAGTGGATTATGTATTTATCGGTTCTTGTACAAATGGACGTATTGAAGACTTCCGTGCCTTTGCTTCGATTGTAAAAGGTCGCAAGAAAGCAGAACATGTAACGGCTTGGGTAGTTCCAGGATCTCATGTGGTAGAAGCGCAGATTAGAGAAGAAGGTATTTACGATATATTAACTGAAGCAGGATTTGCTTTACGTCAGCCAGGTTGTTCGGCTTGTTTAGCGATGAATGATGATAAAATACCGGCAGGTAAATATGCAGTGAGTACGTCTAATCGTAATTTTGAAGGTCGTCAAGGCCCGGGTTCTCGTACTTTATTAGCTAGTCCTTTAGTCGCTGCGGCGGCTGCGATTACGGGTGTGGTAACTGACCCAAGAGAATTTTTATAAGATCGAATAAATAAAAGCAATATGGCTTACGATAGTTTTAATGTAGTAAAAAGTTCCGCAGTACCTCTTCCAATTGAGAATGTGGATACAGATCAAATCATTCCAGCTCGTTTCTTGAAAGCGACTGAGCGTACGGGTTTTGGAGATAATTTGTTTAGAGACTGGCGTTATGATAAGAATGATGCACCTAAGGCTGACTTCATTTTAAATAATCCGATTTATTCAGGTAAGATTTTAGTGGGAGGCAAGAACTTTGGTTCTGGTTCTTCTCGTGAGCACGCGGCTTGGGCTATTTATGATTACGGATTTCGTTGCGTTGTATCTTCTTTCTTCGCGGATATTTTCCGGGGAAATGCTATTAATGTAGGTGTTCTTCCCGTTCAGGTTAGTCCTGAGTTTTTACATGAGATATTCACTGCGATTGAAGCGGATCCCAAGGCTGAATTAGAAGTTAGCTTACCCGATCAAAAAATTACGATTGTTACTACTGGGGCATTTGAGAATTTTGCCATTAACGGATACAAGAAAAATAACTTATTGAATGGTTTCGATGATATTGATTATTTGCAAGCCATGAAATCAGAAATCAGTGCATTTGCTGTAAACCGCTAATCATTTGAAACGTCACATAGAAATAATGGATACGACCCTTCGCGATGGGGAACAAACCAGCGGAGTATCGTTTTCAGCTTCCGAAAAGCTAACTATTGCTCAATTGCTGTTGACTGAATTAAAGGTCGATCGCATTGAGATTGCCTCAGCACGTGTTTCTGAGGGTGAGTTTCAGGCGGTTAAAAAAATTACTTCCTGGGCGAGCGCAAATGGATTTCTCGATAAAGTAGAAGTTTTGACCTTTGTGGATGGAGGAACCTCAGTACAATGGATGTTAGATGCGGGAGCTAAGGTGATGAATTTATTGACCAAAGGTTCTTTAAATCACCTCAAACACCAATTAAAGAAAACCCCTGAGCAGCATTTTAAAGAAATTGAAGAGACCATCTCCCTAGCAAAATTAAACGGATTATCAGTTAATGTCTACTTAGAGGATTGGAGTAATGGAATGCGTAATAGCGCAGACTATGTTTTTCAATACCTGGATTTTTTAGTTACTCAACCTATTGAGCGTGTTTTATTGCCTGATACGTTGGGAATATTAACTCCTTATGAGGTTTGCGTTTTTATAAAGCAATTAATTACTCGTTATCCCCAAACACATTTTGATTTTCATGCGCATAATGATTACGATTTAGCAACGGCTAATGCCTTAGAAGCAGTGCGTTGTGGAGCTCATGGCTTACACTTAACTGTTAATGGAATGGGTGAGAGAGCTGGAAATGCTCCTTTAGCCAGTGTAATAGCTGTATTAAATGATTACCAGACGGATGTGAAGACCTCCGTTTGCGAGAAGTCCTTGTACCGGGTAAGTAAATTAGTGGAAACCTTTTCCGGTTTCCGCATTCCGGTAAATAAGCCGGTGGTAGGAGAAAATGTGTTTACCCAAACTGCTGGTATTCATGCGGATGGAGACAAAAAGAATAATTTATACCACAATGATTTGATGCCGGAGCGTTTTGGCAGAGAGCGAAAATATGCTTTAGGTAAAACGTCTGGGAAAGCGAATATTGAAAATAATTTAGCGGCATTAGGGATCCAATTATCTGATGAAGATTTAAAGAAGGTTACCCAACGTATTATTGAATTAGGGGATCGCAAAGAGGTTGTTACTCAAAATGATCTTCCTTACATCATTTCGGATGTATTAGATAGTAATGCGATAGAAGAGCGTGTTCAAGTATTGAATTATGTTTTAACGCATTCTAAAGATTTACGTCCGTCTGTTACCTTGAAAATTTCGATTAATGGCGAAATTTTTGAAGAGCACGCGCAAGGCGATGGTCAATACGATGCTTTTATGAAAGCGTTAGGAATAATTTTTGAGAAGCATGGTAAGATTTTACCTCTTCTAAAGGATTATGCTGTGCGAATTCCACCAGGAGGGGATTCTGATGCCCTTTGTGAGACGATTATTACGTGGTCGGATGCAGGAAAAGAATTAATTACAAGAGGTTTAGATTCTGACCAAACCGTGTCAGCAATCAAAGCCACTAAAAAAATGTTGAATTTGATTTAATAAAAATAATAATGGTGAAGAAGCATATTTTAATTGTTCCAGGTGATGGAATTGGTCAAGAGGTAACAGAAGTAGGTAAAAAAGTATTAGAGAAAATTGCGGCTAAATTTGGTCACGAATTTACGTATGATGAAGCATTAATTGGTCACGTCGCTATCGAAGCAACGGGGGATCCATTGCCAGCTGAGACTTTGGCAAAGATGAAAGCCTCAGATGCCGTTTTATTCGGTGCCGTAGGTCACCCTAAATACGATAATGATCCTTCGGCTAAAGTTCGTCCAGAACAAGGTTTATTGAAAATGCGTAAGGAATTAGGTCTATATGCGAATTTACGTCCGATTAAATTATTTGATGAGTTATTAAGTGCCTCTAGTATTAAAGAAGAGATTTTAAGAGGAGCAGATATTTTATTCTTCCGTGAACTGACAGGGGATATTTATTTTGGTGAGAAAGGACGTAAGAATAATGGTGATACGGCTTATGACGTAGCGGAATATAGCCGGTTTGAAGTGGAGCGTATCGGTCGCAAAGCTTTCGAAGCAGCGCGTACACGTAAAAAGCATTTAGTTTCTGTCGATAAGGCGAACGTGTTAGAATCATCTCGTTTATGGCGAGAAGAGATTCAGAAACTTGCTTTAGAATATACAGATGTAACAGTGGAATACCAGTTCGTGGATACGACAGCCATGTTATTGATTAAAGATCCGAAACGTTTTGACGTAGTGGTGACAGCGAATTTATTTGGTGATATATTAACTGATGAGGCCTCTCAAATTGCAGGTTCTATGGGTATGTTAGCTTCTGCTTCTATCGGTGATGGAACAGGGGTTTATGAGCCTATTCACGGTTCAGCACACGATATTACGGGTAAAGGTATAGCTAATCCGATGGCCTCTGTATTATCAGTTGCCCTTTTATTAGATATTTCTTTTGGAATGAAAGCGGAATCCGAAGTGGTTATTAATGCGGTGGACCAAGTTTTAAAGAAAGGTTACCGAACTGGTGATATCGCTGATGCGTCTACAGATAAATCAATGATTTTAGGTACTGATGCAATCGGTGAAGAGATTTTGAAATTGATTTAATCGAATTAACTCGTATTTTTATGCTCAGCGTCTTCGGATACTGAGCATTTTTTTTACCTAGATATTTCCTCTATGAAACACGTATTCTTATTACTTATCTCTTTTACTGTTTTTTGCCAAAGTCCCAAAGAGAAAATCCTAGTCACCGATTTACTCCAAATTAAAACGGCTGGCAAACCACTCGTCTCACCGTCAGGTACACAATTTCTTTATACGGTGAGCTCCATTGTGGATGATCCAGATAAAAAAGGGGACTTTGTCTATCAAACGCACCTGCATCTAGGAAATCTTTCCACAGGAGAAACGCGCGCATTAACAGCGGGCAAAAATTCGATTTCATCTCCATCTTGGAATCCTGATGGAACTAAAATTAGCTTTACGCGAGATATGGGTTCAAAATCTCAGGTATATGTGCTAGATCTAGCAGGAGGGGAGCCCCAAGCCATAACAAGTTTACCATTTTCGGTATCCAATCCCATGTGGTCTGCCTCAGGTAAAGAAATCTTTTTTCAATCCTCGTTTACGGTTAAGGAATTTTTAGCTGATTCCGTTTATAATAAGAGAGGTTTAGCGCCTTCCTGGACATTAGAGAAACCTATGCTTTCTGGCGTTTCAAAAAAAACAAAATCTAATCCAAACGGATCCATCGATGAAGTTCGTGCCTATTTAGTTCAAAATGAGGTGGATAAGAAAGCAAAAGTCATTAATCGGTTGAATTTTCAAGAAGAAAGCACGACTACCTCTGAATTACCTTTGCCGGCTTTATTCAAAACGAGCCTAAACGGAAAGCCGGAATTAGTTAATAACCCTTTTCAGCGTTGGTCGGATTTTGAAATTTCAAGTAAAGGGATTTATGCAATTATTCCCGCTGATTCAGTAGCGCATCCAGACAAAGTGTTGGATTCTTATATTGGTTTTGGGTCAAAAGTTGTTTACCAAAAAGGTGGATACCGGATGTCTAATTTAACCTTATCTCCCTCAGAAAAATGGTTAGCTTTTCAAGAAGCTAAATCTACAGGGGTTCAAAATGCCTCCTTACAAATAATATCGCTTACAAATCCCGCTTTACTTATTAAGGTTCCAATGGATCGCGTTATCACGCAAGTGAGATGGTCTGCAGATGAGACTAAACTCTATTTTACTGCTCAAAATCAAGGGGCGGCTCCATTGTATGCTTTTGACCTAGTTTCAAAACAAGTGAAGCAAATAACAGATAATACCACAGGTATTTTAGGGTTTGATATCATTAATAATGGATTTATTTATGCCAAAACTGGGATCGAAAATCCCTCTGAAATTTACCAGCAATCTGCGGATTCAGTTAGAACCTTTACAACATTAAATTCAGGATGGTTAGCTTCGAAAAGTATTGTTCGTCCTACTAAACATACTTTTACGAATGCCAAAGGTCAAATAGTCGATTATTGGGTGATGAAACCCGCTGAATACATAGCAGGTCAGAAATACCCGCTTGTTTTAGAGATTCACGGTGGACCTTCTGCCATGTGGGGAACAGGCGAGGCGAGTATGTGGCATGAATTCCAATATTATGCGGCAAAAGGAATGGGCGTAGTTTACGCGAATCCACGTGGTTCAGGTGGTTATGGATCTGATTTTTTAGCCTCTAATGTAAAAGACTGGGGAGCTGGTCCTACATCCGATGTGATGAAAGCTATGGATTTAACAATTTCTGAAGGATGGGCAGATACGACACAACTAGCTGTAACGGGTGGTTCTTATGCTGGTTATCTAGTGGCTTGGATTGTAGGCCATACAAACCGCTTCAAAGTAGCTTGTGCCCAAAGAGGTGTATACGAATTAACGACCTTTATGGGCGAAGGTAATGCTTGGCGTTTGGTTCCTAATTATTTTGGTGGTTATCCGTGGGAGAAATCCACTAAAGCAATTCTAGATAGAGAATCACCTTATTCCTATGTCCAAAATATCAAAACACCTCTTCTCATCTTTCATGGCGAGAATGATTTACGCACAGGTGTCATTCAAGGAGAGATGCTCTATAAAAGTCTTAAAGTACTTGGTCGTGATGTAGAATATGTGCGTCATCCTGGCGGAACGCACGAATTAACTCGCTCAGGCAATAACCGCCAGCGAATTGATCAGATGCTAAGGACGTATGAGTTTTTCTCTCGCTATCTTAAATTGAAAGAATAAAGCATAAAGCACAAAGAATAAAGTTGGATAACAAAAAAAGGGAGCATTGCTCACTTTTTTTGTTTCTTTCACAGAGGATTTTAATTAAATCACGGTTATAAATTATTGCGTAGCACAATTTAAACCGTTTTTAATTAAAATAACGCCAATCCTCCCCACCCTTCAACTTCAACAAACACTGATAAATCAAATCAATCACCGCATTCATATCATCCTTTGCAATGGTCTCAACGGTGGTATGCATATATTTCAAAGGTAAGCTGATTAATGCCGAAGCAACACCTTCCGTTGCATAGGCAAACGAATCGGTGTCTGTGCCGGTGGAACGAGATACGGCTTGTCTTTGGAACTCAATCTTATTTTCTTGCGCTACATCGATGATGAAATCGCGCACATTATTCTGTACCGCTGGTCCGTAACAAATAACGGGACCCTTACCACAGGACATATCGCCTTGTGTTTTCTTATTATACATAGGGGATTGCGTGTCGTGGGTAACATCAGTAATGAATGCCAAATCCGGTTTTAATCGACGAACGATCATTTCAGCACCACGCAAGCCTATTTCTTCTTGAACAGAATTGACCACGTAAAGAGTAAAAGGTAATTTTACTTTATTCTCTTTTAATCTTCGAGCCACCTCCGCGATCATATAACCACCGATGCGATTATCTAAAGCACGACCTACTAAGTATTTGCCGTTTAATTCCATTAACCCATCTTCAAACGTAACTACCGTTCCTACGTGGATTCCCATTTCTTCTACTTCCTTTTTATTTGCCGCCCCACAGTCGATGAAGATGTCAGCGATGGCTGGTGCTTTGTCTTTGGCAATATCACGCACATGAATAGCAGGCCATCCAAAAATACCTTTCACCACTTTATCTTTCGTATGAATATTAGCTCGCATAGACGGAGCAATTAAGGCATCCGAACCACCATTTCGGCGTAAGAATAAATAACCATTATCATCAATATAATTGACAAACCAAGAAATTTCATCCGCATGCGCCTCGATAACAACCTTGTAAGGTTGACCTGGATTTATAACCCCTACGGCAGTACCATAGGTATCTATGATTTTTTCGTCGATGAAAGGTTGAATATAATCTAACCAAATTTTTTGGCCACTTGCCTCAAATCCAGTAGGGGATGCGTTATTTAAATAAGCGTATAAAAATTCATTTGCGTTCATATGCGGAATAAAATTTAATTTGATCTTCCCAAATTTACGTTTTTATTGCTTTTTAAATAGTAAAAAGGAAGGTAAAAAGACAGAAAGATTGTATTTTTGAATGATTAAGAGGTCTAAGAAAATTTAATTTACAAGAGATGAAGAAAATAGCTGTATTTACATCAGGTGGAGATGCGCCGGGAATGAATGCATGTATTCGCGCGATTGTTCGGGGGGCTGCTTACCATGAGGTTGAAGTCTTTGGAATTGTACGTGGATATAATGGTATGATTAAAGGGGATATTATTCCTTTAAACTCTCAATCTGTTAGTAATATTATTCAACGTGGTGGCACTATTCTGAAATCTGCTCGTTCTAAGGAATTCATGACCACAGAAGGTCGCCTAAAAGCATACGATAAATTACAAGAATTAGGTATTGAAGGATTAGTGGCGATAGGGGGTAATGGTACATTTACCGGTGCGGAGATTTTTTATAATGAATTTAAAATTCCTACTGTAGGTGCTCCAGGTACTATTGATAATGATTTATTCGGAACAGATTATACCATTGGTTTTGATACAGCGGTTAACACCGCCCTAGATGCAGTGGATAAAATCCGGGACACAGCAGATTCGCATGATCGTGTTTTTTTTATCGAAGTAATGGGCCGTGATTCTGGCTATATTGCGATACAATGCGCTATTGCAGGCGGTGCGGAGTCTGTTATGATTCCAGAGAATTTGACGTCAGTGGATGAAGTGACAGCTATTCTTCAAAAAGGATTTGATAAGAAAAAATCGTCTTCTATTGTGATTGTAGCGGAAGGGGATGAAGAAGGTAATGCCCAAATCATAGCTAAGAAAATCAAAGACAAGATGGGCGAAAATTTAGATATTCGTGTGACCACTTTAGGACATATTCAACGTGGTGGAATACCTACCGCATCTGATCGTATTTTGGCTAGTAGACTAGGCTTAGGCGCTCTCGAAGGTTTATTACGTGGTGAGAAAAACGTGATGGCGGGTGTTGTGAATAATCAATTAATTTATACCCCATTCCATGATACGATTACTAAGAAAAAGCCCGTTTCAGAAGATTTAATTCGGATGGTAGAAATTTTGTCTACTTAGGCAAAACCTACGATCTTATAAATAACATAACCCGCGATTTCTCTGATTAATTCAGCGAACTTAGTCAGATTTCTTTCTTCAGGAATAATTCGATCAAGGATACCCGAATAGGTATCCTTTTTCTTTATATCAGCAGGGAATTCGTCGATGAGGAAACCTTCCTTAGTGTAGCAGGCTTTTGCCCTAGGCATATGCATGGCAGAGGTAACTAAAACCATTCGTTCACTCAAATAAGGTTGAAGCATTTTCTTTGTATTCACTGCATTTTCATGTGTATTTCTGGCATTTTCCTCTAAAAAAATATCTTTTTCATTTACGCCCATGGCGATTAATACTTCTTTTACTTTTTTACTTTCTTTAGTTGCATCAACTTTTAAACCTTTGATATTTACGTTCCCTCCCGTAATTAATAGTCGCTTAACTTTTCCTTGTTTATATAATAATAGCGGTTGAATAAATCGATCTGCGGTTTCTCCTGTGCGATATCCATTTCCAGCGCGCATCATTCCACCCCCTAAGATAATACACCATTGATAGGGCTTATTTAAGTTGGTTTGCGGGCTTTCATAGGCTAAATAGCATTGATTAACGAACCAGCCATTACTGAATAGTAATAACATAGCTATGCTCATAGCAATAAATCGTTTTGAAAAGCGACTAAAGTAAGCAAAGCCAAGTAGGATAAATATCCAGCAAATTGGTTGAAGTAAAAAGTCAAGTATTTTAGAAAGGATAAAAAACATTGTAAATTTGAATGTGTTAATACAAATTTATTCTAATCTTATGAAAGTAGTCGGTTCTCTTCTTTTTATTTTATTATTCGGTACGTGTTCGTTTGCACAGTACGATATTAAGGGAAAAATTACCGGTTTGTCTAAATCGGAAGTGTATTTAGCTCATTATTTTGGTTATAACCAACAAGTCATTAAAGACACAGTAATGGCTAACGAATTAGGTGAATTTCAATTTAAAGGCAATGAGTCATTACCTAAAGGTTTATACCTGATATCGTTTCTCAAATCTAAGTATATCGATGTGGTTTTGGAGGAAGCTAATTTTTCTTTTTCACTTGATACTACCGATATTTTAAAATCCATCTCTTTCGTTAATTCCTCCGAAAATACCGCATTTTATGCTTTTCAACGTAAGATGAATGATTTATACACCGCAATAAATCAACCTAATTTAGCTCCTGTTCAGAAGCAAATTTTAAATAAAGAAATTCAAGCTTTTCAAAATATATGGAAGTCCGAAAATTCCGGATTGTTTGTGACTAAGTTAATTGAATCATCTTTTGACCCTGAAATTCCTGTGTATACAGGTTCTTTAAAATCAAAAGCGGATACTACTAAAATGCAACTGTATCAGTACCAGTATTATAAGAAACATTACTTTGATGGTTTAGATTTAACCGATGAGCGAATGGTCAGGACGCCTTTTTTGCAAAGAAAATTAGAACGGTTTTTTAAGGATTTAGTCGTTCAGGATCCTGATTCGATTGCAAGGGAATCTGATTTTATTTTGGCCAAAGCAAAGGATACCGATATTCGTCGGTACATCATTTACAAAATTGCAAGTACCTACGAGAATAATCCCATTTTAGGCACAGAAGGAGCTTTCGTACATTTGGCTGAGAAATATTATATCGGAGAACCAGCTTTATGGGATTCGAGTACAGTTCGACGGATGAAAGAAAGGGTAGCAATTATTAAGCCTTTATTGATTGGAAAACCTTTTCCTAAGATGAGTTTAACCGATGTTTCTGGGAAGGAATTAAATATAGCGACTTTGCCCTTTAAATACACCATTGTCTTTATTTATGATCCAGATTGCAGCCACTGCAAGGAAGAGACTCCGAAGTTGTTTGCCTTAAATGATTATTTTAAATCTAAAAATATAGGTGTAGTGGCCAGTTCCATTGTGCGCGATAAACAAGCTTGGAAGAATTTTATAAAGGAATTTAAAATTAGTTCTTGGATCAATGGGATAGATATACATACGAATCCCACAACAGGTAAAGATGAATATTACACCGATTTTAAGAATACTTTCGATGTTTATTCTACGCCGATAGTCTATGTATTAGATCAGCAAAAGAAAATTGTGGGTAAGCGTATTTCTGTGGAAAATTTGAAGGATTTTATTCAATATGTAGAGAATAAGCGTAAATAAGTCTATCGTTTGTTATACTTTTTATTGATATACTTTTTGTTTTTTACGTTCTTCTTCATTTTGTAATGAGTCTTGTATTTTAGACGGGACTCTTGGTAGTAATTTCTGCTAAACTTAGGATTACTCTCCAGTGAAAGTTTTTGGTAAGGGATAAGCATTAATTCATTCTCGAATCCAACGATCTTGATCTTAACTTTTACAAGTCCTATTTTCTTCAGGTTTAATTTTTTTGCTGCTGCCTCTGATAAATCAATTACTCTTCCTTTTAGATAAGGCCCTCTATCATTTATTCGTACGATAACGCTTTTGCGACTTGCTAGATTAGTTACTTCCACTAAGGTATTAAATGGGAATTTTTTATGTGCAGCTGTTAATGCTGTTTTGTTTAACCGTTCACCGCTGGCCGTTTTTTTGCCATAAAATGAGTTAGCATAAAAAGAGGCAATCCCTACTTTTTCATATCCTAAATCTTGCCCTTTAGTTAATAAAGGTAAAAATAGTGTCAGAAATAGTAGTAAAATAGGTGATTTTATCATTCACAAAACACGTTGAGATTTTAAAGGTGTAGTTTTAAATCGGGATAAAAAAATGTAGGGTTTGAGCTGCTTTGCTTAAATTTTTTGATTTTTTTTGAGTGAATCAGAATAAATAGTAGATTTACAAATTGTGAAACCATAATTTATATACTAGTGGAAGAAAGAGATAGAGAAGAATTATTTTCTAAACGTATTCGGGCAGGAAAGCGGACATATTTTTTTGATGTAAAGTCAACCCGTTCTCAAGATTATTACATTACCATAACAGAAAGTCGTCGTCATCAAAAAGAAGATGGTGTCGTGTATGAAAAACACAAGATGTTTTTATACAAAGAGGATTTCGATAAATTTATAGAGGGTTTGAATGAGGCAGTTAATCATGTGAAGACAGAATTAATGCCAGACGTTGATTTTACCTCTTTTAATCGTGATGAAGATGAGTTTGGTGGGACTGATTTAAAATGGGAATAGTTCTTATCTAAATTATTTGAAAAAGCCTCTGAGAAATCAGGGGCTTTTTGATTTTTAGCCGTACTTTTGTCCTTTCATTTTTAAAATAACTATGGGATTAACTTGTGGAATCGTCGGATTGCCTAATGTAGGTAAATCAACTTTGTTTAGTGCTATTTCTTCTAATAAAGCAGAAGCAGCAAATTATCCGTTTTGTACGATAGAACCCAATGTGGGTATTGTTACGGTACCAGATGATCGTTTAAATATTTTAGCTGAATTAGTTAAGCCTAATCGTATTTTACCTACCGTAATTGAGTTCACAGATATAGCTGGATTAGTGAAGGGAGCTTCTACGGGAGCAGGTTTGGGAAATAAATTTTTAGCTAATATTAGAGAAGTGGATGCTATCATTCACGTAGTACGTTGTTTTGAAGATGAAAATATTATTCACGTGGAAGGACGAGTAAATCCAGTAAGTGATAAAGAAATCATTGATTTTGAACTTCAAATTAAGGATTTAGAATCAATAGATAAAAAGATATCTAAGACTGAAAGGGCTGCAAAGGCAGGGGATGCGAAAGCGAAGGCTGAATTAGCTGCGTTGTTGCAATTTAAAGTCACTTTAGAAAAAGGCAATTCGGCTCGTACGGTTGTTATGGACGAAGATCTTCGTATGGCAGCTATTGGAGATTTATATTTATTAACTGATAAGCCCGTGATTTATGTGGCTAACGTGGATGAAGCATCCATTTCAGCAGGAGGAAATGAATATGTGGACGCATTAAAAGCGAATGTGGCAGCAGAGAATGCGGAAGTGGTGGTTGTTTGTGCAGCCTTAGAGGCCCAAATCGCAGAGATGGAAGATATGGATGATCGCGCTATGTTCTTAGAGGAATACGGCCTAAAAGAATCTGGATTAAGTAAATTAATTCGTAGTTCTTATCATTTATTAAATCTGATTACCTATTTCACTGCAGGAGTGCAAGAGGTCAGAGCTTGGACGATTCAAAAGGGTTGGAAAGCGCCAGCTGCGGCAGGTGTTATTCACACCGATTTCGAGCGAGGATTTATTCGCGCAGAAGTGATAAAATTAGCCGATTATGTGGCATATAAAACGGAAGCCGGTTGTAAAGAGGCAGGAAAATTAAGTGTGGAAGGCAAAGATTATACGGTTTCTGATGGTGACATCATGCACTTCCGCTTCAACGTCTAGCATAACTGCCCACTGTCTACTGCCCACTGATCACTGTTGTATACCCTACGAGCGAATCGTACCTAGTACCTGGCTTTTGATAGTAAATAAGTAACTCGTATATATTTTCTGTTTGAGAATAATTTCCCTCTAATGTCACGTTAGAGGGATTTTTGCTTTTGAACTGGTAATTATAAATTCCCTGCTTCAAAGTTTGTGTATTTTCAAGGTAGCCGGTCTCCTTGTTTAATAGTAAAACGGAGGACATCTTAAACTCATTAAATCCGCCCACCACATAAATTTCATCTGTCGTATCTACAGGTTTTAATCGAAAAGTACATTGAACATAATCAGCCTGCAAGGGATTATCGCGATTTTCATATGATTCGATAACGTAGGATCCATTTAAGTCATTTCTCTGTACATAAGGAAACATTCCTTGCGCTTGTTCTAGCTGCGTGCTAATTCGGTTTATTTTTTCAGCAGTTTCAATATGTTCTACAAATGATAGTTTTTGTTGGGAACTTCTAAGATCTATGAGTCTGAATTCATTAGAACCTGCGAATGCATTTTCTTGATTAAAGAAAGGAAAGACAAGGCTGTTTTCTTGGCTATTATATTGTCCTGCTGGTAATTTCAGTAACAGATTTTCGGACTGATGGTTTTGGCGAACTTCAATATGAAGTTGATCATCACCTGTGAAGTTTAGGTTAGGAGGGATGTTTAACTTAAAATTAATGCTTTGGTGACTTGGGCGCAAAGCATTTGTCCTAGCAAAGGAGAATTGAGTTTGTAGTTGTATGATCTGCTCAGCTACAGAGAAGCGTACGGAAAGTACCGTATCACGCTTATTCCGTTTGTTATATACCATGGCAATATAATTACCACTTACTTTTACGGTTGGAATAGGGACAGAATAATGAAGATATGGGACTTTAGTTCCTAGTGAGGATTCTGGATTTCTAAGTGGGAAATCATTGAAATCTTGTAAATATTCTATTTCTGCTAAAGATGACGGTTTCCAATCCGCTTGGCAGTGAATTAATCTAAAATAATAGTTCGGATAATTTAACCCTAAATCATCAAATTGAAGACTTGATTTGCTTTCAGACCCTCTATTTAAAACGACATTTGGATGCTGAAAAGCACTTTCATTTTGAATGAATACGGTCTTTATAGCTGGATGGTGAATCCTTGACTGTATTTGGCTATCTGCACAAAAAGGAAGACTTAAAATCAGCAAAAGCGAAAAATAGGTCTTCATGTGGTTTAGATTAATGCTTCCCAGGAGGCTGTGGTAGCAGCTAATTTTTCCTTTTCAGCAGCCATCGATTCTTCTAAAGTTTTTAAGCCCGCATAATCAGCTTGATTCGCTAATTCCACCATCTGTAATTCAATAGCCGAAATACTATTTTCTATCTCTATTATTTCAGCCTCTAATTTTTCAATTTGTTTGGCTTGATTAGGGCTTTTTGCCTCTACGGGAGCTAATTCCGCTTTAGGCTTAGCGGTAGACTTTACGACTGCTGGCTTTGCTGATTCCTTTGTAGCCATCCATGTTTCGTATTCATCGAATGATCCAGGATATTCCTTAATCTCGTGATCTTCTATATACCAAATCTTGTTCGCAATATTACTCACAAAATAACGATCGTGGGATACGACCACGTAGGTGCCTTCGTATTGTTGTAATGCTTGAATTAAGATATTAACCGACTGCATATCCAAGTGATTGGTAGGCTCATCGAGTAAAAGGAAGTTAGCTTCGGAGATTAATACTTTAGCTAAAGCAACGCGGGATTTTTCGCCTCCGGAAAGGACTTTAATCTTTTTGAATACTTCCTCACCTGAGAATAAGAAACAACCTAATACTGAACGTAATTCCATTTCTGTTTTAGCCGTACCAGTCCCCTTTAGTTCATCTATCAAGGAATTTTCTACGGTTAAACTCTCTAATTGATGCTGTGCAAAGAAGGATTCAATCACATTATGTCCTGTGCGTCTTTCTCCTTGTATTTTTTCAGTTCCTGAAATAATTCGAAGTAGGGTGGATTTACCTTTTCCATTTGCACCGATTAACGCAATTTTATCGCCTCTATTAATTGTAGCTGAGGTATTCTTTAAGATAACCTTCTCACCAAAGGCCTTCGAAATATGTTCTAAAAATAAGATAAATCGACCCGGTTCTGTACCAAAGTTAAATTTGAAATTCACCTTCGCTTTTTCATCAACAACTTCATCAATCATATCGATGCGGTCTAGTGCTTTAACGCGAGATTGCACCTGTTTTGCTTTTGAGGCTTTGGCCTTAAAACGCTGAATAAATTTCTCCGTCTGACGAATCTGTGATTGCTGATTTTCAAAAGCTCCTTTTTGAATTTCATTTCGCAACGCTTTTTCCTCCATGTAGAAGGAATAATTGCCTGGATACAAGGTTATTTTTGCACCAGAAACTTCAGCAATACTATCAATCGTTCTATCTAAGAAGTAACGATCGTGGGAAACCACCACAATGGAACCCTCATAATCGTGAATATATTTTTCTACCCATTCGATGGAAGGTAAGTCCAAGTGGTTAGTGGGCTCATCAAGCAGGAGTAGGGCTGGCTTTTGTAATAAAAGTTTAGCTAGCATAACCCGCATGCGCCATCCTCCAGAAAATAATTTTAATGGACGGCTTAAATCTTCCGTGCTAAATCCTAAACCTTCCAGAATCTCTTCTGTTCGTGATTGAATGGTATAACCATCTAATCGCTCAAAATCCTCTTGAAGTTTAGCTAATAAATCAATGTCTTTGTCTTCATAATTTGTTTCCATTTTATGAAGTACCTTATCAATTTCATGTTGCAACTCTAATTGCCTTTCAAAAGCCTGCATGGCTACATTTAGGATGCTATCGTCTGTTTGATAAGACAATAAATCCTGATTTAAAAAGCCGATGGTACAACCACCAGATTTTGAAATGGTTCCGCCATCTGGGGTATATTCTCCTGAAATGAGACGTAATAAAGTTGATTTACCCGTACCGTTAGCACCGATTAAACCGATTTTAGTCTTAGGCTTGATGTGTAAATTTGCGCCTTCGTACAAAGCGCGACTTCCGAAATAGAAGTTTAAATTAGATATTGATAACATTTTACAAAGATAGCCGTTTTCTTGCATTTAGACCACCTAAATACGGACATTTGACTAATTCTTCTAAGCCAGCATAGGTAGTCTCTGTTTTTGTATAGCCCAAAGCCTTGGATAAAGCCATCGTTCGATTATTATCTCCCATGGACCATTCAATGTCATCCATAGTCATTTGACTAGGGTGTTCGTACCCACAAGCATGTGTAATCTCCGCAATTTCTTTCACCAATGTGTAGTGATACCGGTAATAGCGCTCACTTTTAAGAGTTACATCGATTCCAGCTTGAAGCCATTTATTGGAAGTGGCAATACCCGTAGGGCAATGATTTGTATGGCATTTTTGTGCTTGAATACATCCAATTGACATCATGGCTTCACGAGCGATATGAATACTATCTGCACCCATCGCAAAAGCCATCAAGGCTTTCTCAGGGAAACCTAATTTACCAGAAGCAATGAAAAAGATTTTATCTGTTAGATTATGGCGCTGAAATATTTGGTAAATCTTGGCAAAGGCAAAAGTAAATGGCATGGAAACGTGATCAGCAAAAGCATGGGGAGCTGCGCCTGTACCGCCTTCTCCTCCATCTATGGTAATGAAATCTGGTCCTTTTTCATTTTTTTCCATGTAGGCTGCCAGCTCTTCCCATTGTTCTAATTTTCCGATGGCTGATTTTACACCTACAGGTAAACCCGTTTCAGTTGCCATAGCTTCGATGAAATCAACCATTTCTGGAACATTTGAAAATTCAGAATGAAAAGCAGGGGACATGGCATCCCTATCCATGGGGATATTACGTATTTCTGCAATTTCTTTGTTGATTTTAGATTTAGGCAACATACCACCCTTACCTGGTTTCGCACCTTGTGATAATTTTAATTCAATAGCTTTGATGTAAGGGTTTTCATTTACTTTTTGTTTTAGTTTTTCCATCGAAAAACGGCCATCAAGTTCTCTCACACCAAAATAGGCCGTACCTATATTTAACATCACATCTGCCCCATTTTGGTGGTAAGGAGACAAGGATCCTTCTCCTGTATTATGGTAACAACCGGCTATAAGAGCACCCTTATTTAATGATTCGATGGCTTTGGCAGATAAAGAACCATAACTCATACCTGAAATATTAATTACGGAATAGGGGCGAAATGGTTTTGCTCTTTGATGATATAAACCAATAACCTTCGCAGCTGGTAAAACTCCGGGATTTTTAGAAAAAAGATGATCAGCCGATGGATTAAAACCCATCATGGCATTTTTAATAAATATATAACCAGGAGCGCTAAAATCTTGATCTGTCCCAAAGCCTTGTAAATTATTTTCATTCTTCGATGATGCATAAATCCAGGAGCGTTCTTGCCTATTAAAAGGCAATTCTTCTCGATTATTTGCCACAATGTATTGCCTTAATTCAGGCCCAATGGTCTCAAGCCAATACCTTAAATGTCCTACGATTGGGAAATTATGCGATATAGTGTGACTTTTTTGAAGAAATATATCGCGAATAATGACTAGAACAATAATCAATGCTAGCCAAAACCAAACTGAAGTTAATAAGTTCATAATTTGTGATGAAATGTGATTCAAATTTAGGTGTCTTTTATCAATATTATTACCAATTGTTCTAATTATCTTTGTGGTTTAGTTTATACTATGCAAGCAGATTATTATTTATTGAAAAAATATGTAGCCTCTGTTTTTACAGCCATAGGTTGTAGCGAACAAGATGCTGCTTTAGCGTCCGATGTATTAGTTTCTGCTGATGCGAGAGGAATTGATTCCCATGGAGTAGCTCGCTTAGTCGGATATGTTCGACTTTTTGATTTGGGCAGATTAAACACTAAACCACAAATTAAAATACTTCACGAAACTCCGTCTACAGCGACTTTAGATGGCGATCGCGGTTTAGGTTTAGTAGTGGCACCTAAAGCCATGGAAATTGCTTGCGAAAAAGCGGCTTTAGCTGGAACAGGTTGGGTAGCAGTTCAGAATTCAAATCACTTTGGCATTGCTGGCTACCATGCAATGAAAGCTTTGCCTTCCCAAATGATCGGTTGGGCAATGACGCACGCTGCGCCATTAGTTACACCTACTTTTTCTAAAGAGAAGTTATTAGGCACTAATCCGATTGCTGTGGCAATTCCAGCGTATGAGGAGCCAGCTTTTGTAGCAGATTTTGCTTCCACAGCGGTTGCCTACGGCAAATTGGAGATTTTACAAAGAAAAGGATTGAATACTCCAGATGGATGGGTTCAGGATGTGAATGGAGATCCTTGTAATGATGCATTTGCCATTAAAAATGGGGGAGCTTTATTGCCATTAGGAGGAGATAGAGAACATGGATCGCATAAAGGGTATGGTTTAGGAGCTATTGTGGATATTTTATCTGGCGTTTTATCTGGTGCTAATTTTGGGCCCTGGGTACCCCCATTTGCAACAGCAGGCTTTATGCAAGCAGGTGAAACGGTGGGTAATGGTACAGGACATTTTTTAGGGGCGATGCGGGTTGATGCTTTTCGGCCTGCCGAAGATTTTACGAGAGATATGGACAAATGGATTCGTAGATTTAGATCTGCAGAAGCCGTAGAAGGTAAGCAAGTCTTGATCCCAGGTGATCCAGAGCGTGAATTAGAGGCCATTCGTCGAGTGGAAGGAATTCCTTTATTACTCCCAGTGGTAGAAGATTTAAAATCGTTAGCCACGCGTTTTACTTTAGATTTTAAAATTGATTAATATGGTTTTGAATAAGAAATTAAAGATTTTTATTTTATTATTTAGTCTGGTATCTGCCATGTTTTCCTATTATGTATGGCAGGTTTTTAAAACACCTAATTTTAGAGTTGAGGCGAAGCAACCTTTTGAATTATTTATTCCAGAAAAGGCTACGTATGAATCTGTGCTAGACACCTTAAAGAAACACGATTTGGTAAGGGATCAATTGAGTTTCCGTTTTTTGGCCAAAGTCCTAAACTACCCCGAAAAAGTCCGCCCAGGTCGTTATATCATTCATAGTGAAATGGGTAACTGGGAGTTGTTGCGGAAATTAAGAAATGGTCGTCAGGATGCCTATAAAGTGGTAATAAACAATTTTCGACTTAAAGAAGACATGGCTGGTCGTATAGCACATCAGACGGCTTATGATTCAGCTGCTATCTATGCGGTTTTAGATTCATCGGAATTAATGCAACAATGGGGATTTAATGCTGAAACTAGTCCTGCTATTTTCGTACCTAATACCTATGAGGTTAATTGGACGACTTCATTTCCGGAGTTTTTGGAAAAAATGAACAAGGCTTATGTGAAGTTTTGGACATCTAAGAGAAAATCACAAGCGGAGAAATTAGGTTTAACACCGGTGGAGGTATCTATTTTAGCAAGTATCGTTTACGGTGAATCGAAGAATTCAAAGGAGCAGTCTCGTGTAGCTGGTGTTTATTGGAATAGACTGCAGGTAAAAATGCCTTTACAGGCTGATCCTACGGTGGTATTTGCTTGGAAGGATTTTACAATTAAGCGGGTGACAGGTAAGTACACCGCTTTAAATTCCCCTTATAATACTTACCGAAATACGGGTCTTCCTCCAGGACCTATCTCAATTGTATCATCAGACGTGATAGACAAAGTGTTAAATTTAGAGCGTCACCAGTTTCTCTATTTCTGCGCCAAGGAAGATTTTTCTGAAAACCATGCTTTTGCTGTTACTTATGCGGAGCATAGGGAGAATGCAGCTAATTACCAGAAAGCATTAGATAAACGTAACATCCATTAGAATGCTAAAACATAGTGTGTTTTATCGAGTTTGTTATGCGGATACGGACCAAATGGGCTATGTCTATTATGGAAACTATGCGCGTTTTTATGAAATTGCTCGAGTAGAAACTTTGCGTCATATTAATGTAAGTTATAAGGTTTTAGAGGATGCTGGAATTGGACTTCCAGTCTATGAGAATTATTCTAAATTCCATGCGCCGGCACTGTATGATGATTTATTGCGTGTCGATTGTTCCTTACTAAAAATGCCTTCTGCTCGAATTGAATTTGAATACAGAATTTATAATCAATCCGAGCAATTGCTGCATGAGGGTAGGACGACTTTGGTTTTTATGGATTTAGCAAGTAAAAAGGTTGTGAAGGCGCCCGTGTGGTTAATTTCAGCCATTTTAAAACATAAGAACGATGATTAGAAGGGTATCGAGGGAAATACAATTATTTTGGAAAGACTGCGAAGAACATTATGTCCTAGTCAGAATTCTGTCGATTTTGTATAAAAAGATATTTCATTTTGATATTGATGTTCGGGCTGCTGCTGTGGCCTATAATTTTACGCTAGCGGTATTTCCTACCATCATTTTTTTATTCTCTTTATTAGCCTATATACCGGTAGATAATTTTGATATCAAGATGGTCAGTTTTTTAAAGTCATCTATCCCTAAAAATCTACAACAGGATTTCAGCGAATTACTGCTTGATTTGATTCGAAAGAAATCAGGTGGAGTATTGTCTTTTGGTTTCTTATTTGCGCTATATGCCTCTACTAGTGGAATTCAAGCCTTGATTCGTTCCTTTAATTTAACGTATAGAACGAAGGAGAATAGAGGTATAATTAGAGAGCGTTTGATTGCCGTCTCTTTGAATTTTTTGTTGACTTTCGTTCTTATTACGGCATTTTCGGTTTTTATCGTAGGAAAATTAGTGATTGGGTATTTGAAAGGGAAGGGTTTGATTGATTATGATTTCAATTTTTACATGTTGAATATTTTGACCTACTTCTTATTATTTGCCATTTTCTTTTTGACCATTTCGATTATATATTATTATGCCCCTGCCATTACGAAACGATGGAAATTTTTTAATGCGGGTTCTATTACTGCCTCTATTTTAACCATTTTAGTGACTAATATTTTCTCCTATTATTTAGTCAATTTTGCGAGTTATAATAAAGTTTATGGTTCGATAGGATCTTTGATTGCTTTGATGGTTTGGCTTTATTTTATCGCCTTAATTCTTTTAGTAGGGTTTGAAATAAATGCGAGTATTGATCAGGTAAAAGAAGAAAAAGAAGACGCCGAAACAGATTATTTCTTTGAATAAGATGGCAGAATTGATTCGACTGTATGATAAAAATAATAGCCAATCTAGCCTGGAAGGGATTGTTAAAGCTTTAGTGAAGGATGCCGTTATTATCTTTAGAACGGATACTATGTATGCTTTAGGCTGTCATATTAATTCGACGAAAGCGGTCTCTCGGATTTGTGAAATCAAAGGTATTCAGGCATCTAAGAATCGCTTCTCTTTTATTTGTGCTGACTTAAGTTCGATAGCTAATTATGCTAAAGTCTCTGATTTTGCCTTTAAAACATTAAAAAGATACTTGCCAGGTGCTTACACTTTTGTCTTGCCTGCTAGTTCTAAAGTTCCCTCTATTTTAGCTCAAGGTAAAAAAACGGTCGGAATTCGCATACCAGAATACGAACCGATACTTTCGATAGTAGAACTATTGGGTTTTCCTTTATTGACTACTTCTTTGCCTCAGGAAGGATTAGAGGTGGAAGATTATACCGATCCTACTTTGATTTTTGAACGAATGGGTCATGCGGTCGATTTTGTCCTTGATGGCGGAATAGGCGGATATAGTCCATCTAGCGTCATTGAAATTAAAGACGATGAATTTGATGTTATTCGGGAAGGTGCGGGTGATTGTTCAGCCTTTAATTAAGACCATTTAAGGCTTAATTTATCCGGCTTTGTATGCTTCCAGCGTCGGTGTGACCATAAATATTGTTCTGGATACGCATTAATTGATTTCTCTAATCTACGGGCAAAACGTTCAATAATTTCGCCTGGGGCTAAATCGTCAAAAGGAACGTTCGCTAATAATTCATAGGTCATGGTATAATTACCTCTTTTCTTTCGTATTACTTCAGCAAATACGACAGGATATTGATAGTCTCTTGCGAAGCGTTCCATGCCCGTAAAGAAGGCGGTTTCTTGGTGTAAAAATGTTGTCCAATAAGCCGATTCTGGTTTTTGAGGCGCTTGATCAGATGCTAAACAGATAACGCGAGGAATATCTTTTCGTTCTCGAGTTAATAAGA
Source organism: Aquirufa sp. A-Brett2-15D (assembly GCF_054558735.1). Classification (NCBI taxonomy): domain Bacteria; kingdom Pseudomonadati; phylum Bacteroidota; class Cytophagia; order Cytophagales; family Flectobacillaceae; genus Aquirufa; species Aquirufa sp. A-Brett2-15D. The sequence goes on from NZ_JBSKFT010000001.1 coordinate 272,965, forward strand.
CAGATTCTCTTTTTTCTAGTAATACCACATGACCAAAACGTGATCTAACTTGTTTGGTGAATTCATTAAAAGTGGGATTATTCAGTTTTTGGTAAATAACATCATGCGGATTCTTACTCAAAGCTAATCGGTGGATACCCCATTCCCAATTGCCTTGATGTCCAGCTACTAAAATGACTGGAACACCTTTTTTAATAAAATCTGTCACTATATCTTCGTTTTTGATCTCAAAACGGTCTAGCATGTCATCTTTTGTAATAGAGACACCTTTGAAAAACTCTACTAATTGATCAGTTAAATAGCCATAGAATTGATAGATAAGCTTGCTTAACTCCTTTTCAGTAGCATTCGGGAATGAATTCTTTAAATTACTTTGAATGACTTTTCTCCGGTATGGAATGATATAATAGAATAAAAAAGCTAAAAAGGAGGCGAAACCGTAAAGTACAGGTAGAGGTAATCTTCCAAATAGTTTGTACAGAAACAGGGGAGACGCTTTCATTCTTATTATCTTTGTTCTTTAATTGTACAAATATCCGATTAATTTTTGGGAATGCACATTGAGACCCATTATTTGCCTAGTTTAGAATATATGACGCTTTTACTTCAGAATCCGTCCTTGGTTTTTGAAGTAGAGGAGAATTTTCCTAAACAAACTTACCGTAATCGTTGTATGATTTTGGGGGCAAATGGGGTAGAGCGTTTGACTGTTCCGGTTATTCACCTCTCTGGCGAAAAAATTAAAACGAAAGATACGAAGATTGATTATTCCCAAAATTGGGTTAAACAACATCAGGGTGCTATTCAAGCAGCTTATGGTAATGCTCCCTACTACGAATTTTTTGAGCCATATTTAAGTCAAATCTTTGCGAAAAAAAGGTTTTTTTTAGTAGATTTAAATATTGATCTCTTAACATTTATTTATCGAATAGTTGATTCGCCTTTAGAATATAGTGTTACACAGGAGTTTAACTTATTTAATGGCAAAAGTGCTTACAATTTAATTAGTGCAAAAAAAGATTCGTCAGAGCGATTAATCTATTCAAATAGACCGTATAGACAATGTTTTGGGGCTGAATTTGTCCCTAATTTGTCTGTAATTGATTTATTAATGAATTACGGAAAAGAGTCATTGACTTTTTTAAAATAAAAAGGAACAATTTAGGTGTTCAAATGGTTGAATCATCTAAATGGTTTTAATAAATAGAACGATATGGAGGCTAAATTTTCGAATAAAGTGAAGGAAGTCATCTCGCTAGCGAGAGAAGAGGCATTACGTTTAGGTCACGATTATATCGGTACCGAGCACTTGATGTTAGGAATGATTCGGGATGGACAAGGTCCTGGGATCGATTTATTATTACGTTCCGGTGTTTCTTTGGATTCATTACGCCAAAGCATTGAACATTCCACTGCTTCTACTACGCGTTCGACTTTTGATCGGGAAAACATGTTAAATATCCCTTTAACAAAGCAGGCCGAAAAAGTATTGCGCTTAACTTATTTAGAAGCGAAATACTTTAAGACGAATGTGGTGGAGACAGATCATTTATTGATGGCTGTTTTACGGGATGAAGATAATGTGGCAACTCAAGTTTTAGAGAAATACCAAGTTTACTATGATTTAATTAAAGAAATGGTAGAATTTCAATCCGGAAATGGTCAAGGCTCTAATCCTAAAGCTGGTTCAGATACAGATGATAACGACGATGATTCTCGTTTATATAGTGCAGGTTCTGGTTCTACAGGCGGCACAAGTTCGGGTAGCACGACAGGAACGAAACCAGGCGAAAAAAGTAAAACTCCTGTTTTAGATAACTTTGGACGTGATCTGACTAAGATAGCTGAAAATGGCAAGTTAGATCCGATTGTAGGTCGTGAAAAAGAAATCGAACGCGTAGCACAAATTTTGTCACGTCGTAAGAAAAATAATCCGATATTAATTGGAGAACCCGGTGTGGGTAAAACGGCCATTGCGGAAGGTTTAGCTTTGCGTATTGTCCAGAAAAAAGTATCCCGAGTTCTTTTTGGTAAAAGAGTCGTTACCCTAGATATTGCTTCTTTAGTGGCAGGTACTAAATACCGTGGTCAATTCGAGGAGCGAATGAAAGCGGTGATGAATGAATTAGAAAAATCGACGGACGTAATTCTTTTTATTGACGAATTGCATACGATTGTAGGTGCTGGTGGTGCTTCTGGATCATTAGATGCTTCCAATATGTTCAAGCCCGCTTTAGCTCGTGGGGACATTCAAGTTATCGGTGCTACGACTTTAGACGAATACCGTCAGTATATCGAAAAAGATGGCGCTTTAGCTCGTCGTTTTCAAACGGTTATGGTAGATGCAACTACTGTCGATGAAACGATTGAAATCTTACATAATATCAAAGATAAGTACGAAGATCACCACCATGTAATTTATACGGATGAGTCTATCATATCATCAGTTAAATTATCTGATCGCTATATTTCAGATCGTTTCTTGCCAGATAAAGCGATAGATGTGTTAGATGAAGTGGGTGCTCGCGTGCACATTTCTAATATCAATGTCCCAGAAGATATAGTTGCTTTAGAGGCTCAAATAGAGATTGTAAAGAAAGAGAAGAACCAAGTGGTTAAATCTCAGAAATATGAAGAAGCGGCTCAATTAAGAGATCGTGAGAAGAAATTAATTGATCAATTAGAGCAATCAAAGGCTGCTTGGGAGGAAGATTCGAAGAAGCAGAAGTTTACTGTGACGGAAGAACACGTAGCAGAGGTTATCGCCCAAATGACAGGTATCCCAGTTAATCGGGTGGCTGCAAAAGAAGGGGAGAAGCTCTTGCAAATGGAGGATGAGCTTGCGAAGCAAGTTATTGGTCAAACGGACGCCATTAAAAAATTAGTAAAAGCTATTCAGCGTACGCGTGTAGGTTTAAAGGATCCGAAAAAGCCGATTGGTTCATTCATCTTTTTAGGCCCTACAGGTGTAGGTAAGACGGAGATGGCCAAAGTATTAGCTACTTATTTATTCGATAAAGAGGATGCTTTAGTGCGTATTGACATGAGTGAATACATGGAGAAATTCAGTGTATCGCGCTTAGTAGGAGCGCCTCCGGGCTATGTGGGTTATGAAGAAGGTGGACAATTAACGGAGAAAATTCGCCGCAAGCCTTATGCCGTGGTTTTATTAGATGAGATTGAGAAGGCTCATCCTGATGTATTCAATTTATTGCTTCAAGTTTTAGATGATGGTATTTTAACAGATGGTCTAGGCCGTCGAGTTGATTTCAGAAATACGATTATCATTATGACGTCTAATATTGGGGCGCGTGATTTGAAGGATTTTGGTTCTGGTATTGGATTCTCTACTAAATCGAAGGTGGATAATTTAGATGAATATGCGAAAACGACTATTCAAAATGCATTGAAAAAGGCTTTTGCGCCTGAGTTTATTAACCGTTTAGATGATATAATCGTATTTAATTCATTAGAACGTCCTGCGATTCACCAGATAATTGATTTAATGTTAACGAAGTTAAAAACTCGTTTAGTTAATCTAGGTTTTGAGGTGGAATTAACGGAAAAAGCGAAAGACTTTATGGCTGAAAAGGGCTATGATCCTCAATATGGAGCTAGACCTTTGAATAGAGCGATTCAGAAATATTTAGAAGATGCTTTGGCAGAAGAGATATTGAAAGGTGCTTTAGCCGATGGGGAATATATTTTAGCTGATTTTGAGGAGGGAGCTGATGTCTTGACTTTGGCTAGAAAAACAAGAAAAGCAGTAGCTAAACAAAAAAAATAATATGTCTTTAGTACAAAATAAGGTCGTTTTAGTGACGGGTGCCTCTCGAGGTATCGGTCGGGCTATCGCGACTACTTTTGCCAAAGCTGGCGCAAACGTTGCATTTACCTATTTATCATCTGTTGAAAAGGGTCAAGCATTAGAAAAAGAATTAGGTGCTTTTGGTATTGTTGCTAAGGGTTATCGTTCAGATGCCTCGTCCTATTCAGAATCGGAGAAATTAGTAGAGGACGTTTTAGCTGATTTTGGTACTATTGATATTTTAATTAATAATGCCGGAATTACGCGAGATGGTTTATTAATGCGTATGTCAGAGGAGCAATGGGATGAAGTTATTCGGGTGAATTTGAAATCTATTTTCAATTTAACGAAAGCGGTAACCAAACCGATGATGAAAGCAAGATCAGGCTCTATCATCAATATGACCTCTATCGTAGGAATTAAAGGAAATGCAGGGCAATCAAATTATGCGGCTTCTAAGGCTGGAATTATTGGTTTTACTAAATCAATAGCTCTTGAATTAGGCTCCCGTAATATCCGTTGTAATGCCATCGCTCCAGGTTTTATTGAGACGGAGATGACAGAGGAATTAAATGAGGCCGCTATCGAAGAGTGGACAAAAGCCATTCCGATGAAAAGAGGGGGTCAGGCAACTGAAGTGGCTGATGTTTGCTTGTTTTTAGGCTCTGATATGAGTTCTTATGTCACAGGACAAGTTATCTCAGTGAATGGTGGTTTATTAACCTAGTCTTTTTATAACACACACGGCCTCAGTCTTAAAGTTTAAGATTGAGGCCTATTTATTTATGAGGATTTTACTTTTTTTCCTAGCTGTTTTATTCGTCTCTTGTTCTAAAACAATTGCTCCGGCTGTTATTAGTCAGAAGTCGGTTTATGTGGATCGCTTTCCTGCTATAAAGCCAGGCCTAACCACTATCGATTTCTCGCTCTCTTTTGATAGTTTATTTACTTTGAGTCAACTTAAGGCAGGTTCGGTTTTGTATTCTAACGAAGAGGCTTCCGCAGTTGTTGATTTCCCATTAGACGTTAGGTTGATTGCACCTATTTCGATGCAAACGATGAATAAAGAACAAATAAATTTATCGTTACCCATTCGTCTACAAGCAAAACCAGCCATTGCCGGTATTTCTGCAGGAACGATTACGGGTGATTTAGCCATGAAGGTTCAATTAAAATGGAATTTATCGAGTTTGAGTTCCTTGCAAATAAAAGAGGTGGCCTATGATTACCAATGGATACAGAAACCGTCGGTCAAGGTGTTGGGATTTCCTGTTAATGTGACCACCGTGGTGGATCAGTTATTGAGTCAAAAAAAGATGGACATTTTATCCCTATTGCAGAATCAACTAAATACTAAAATTACTGCCACCGTCACCAAACCATTTTTATTTCAATCCTTTTTTACTGATTCTCCTGATGGCTATCGGATAGAACCTCATGCTGGCTCAGCGCTAGATATGCGCGATTTATCATTTGACCAAACAAGTATAAAGGGTCAATTAAGGTATTCAGGCGGCTTCAAGGTCAGTGCAGGTAAAATGAATAAGGTTCCTTTATTTATTCCCGTGAGAGATTTACCTACCGTAGGCAAGCCAAGTCTTCCTTTTCAATTTCAATTATCTGGTCCAGAATTAATGGAATTAATGAGGGCTTCCAATCCTCAATTGAAAGGCAAAGGCGATTTTACGTTTCAATCTTCAGGTTTACGTTTTCAATTAAGTCAATTTAAAGGTAAATCGTCTCGAATAGAGGTGGATTTTGATTTTGTACTCTATCCTGACAATTCGCTAGGCTTCCAATTGAAAGAAACTCGAATGGAAGGATTGTCATTCCCTGCTTCTCTATTTAAGCGTAAAATTCAACAAAAAATGCAGGCACAAGCTGCTGCGTTTCGTTTTCAGCCTTCTCAAATTTTACAGCGTTTACCTAGTTCTATTTCGCTAGCTAAGAATGGTCGTGTTCATTTTCAAAAGATTTATTTTGATACGAGTTCAGTGTTAATTGAAGGTGCATTTGAGGGAAATTGGTCTTTGGCCAAATAAAATCCTACCTTTGTCGCAGAGAAAATAGACTATCCTATCGCTTTTTAAAGAGGAAAGTCCGAACAACATAGAGCAGTGTGCTTCCTAACTGGAAGGGGAGTCTTCGGATTCTACAGCAAGTGCCACAGAAAATAACCGCCTTTCGGGGTAAGGGTGAAAAGGTGGGGTAAGAGCCCACCGCTGGTTTGGTGACAAATCAGGCATAGGTAAACCTCACACGTTGCAAGATCAAATAGGCTAGCTGCCGTAAGGCAAAAGGGTGGCTCGTCCGATGCTAGTGGGTAGATTGCTACAGATAAACAGTGATGTTTATCGAAGATAAATGATAGGACGGTGGGTAACTATCGACAGAATTCGGCTTATCGGTTTATTTTCTCTATTTCTTTTTTTGATATGACTGCAAAAAAGCTTAATTTTGCAGACTATTTATAAACCCGAGGGACGAGATCCCTCATAAACCCATGTATAATGGCTGTTAAAATCAGATTAGCGCGTCGCGGACGCAAGAAGTTAGCAATGTTCGATGTTGTAGTTGCGGATGCTCGTGCACCACGTGACGGACGTTTTGTAGAAAAAATCGGAACATACAATCCTAACACCAACCCAGCAACTGTCGTTTTAAACGAGAAACAAGCAATCCAATGGGTATTGAAAGGTGCTCAGCCTACTGACACTGTTCGTGCTATCCTTTCTTATAAAGGAATCATGTATGCAAAACACTTACAAGTAGGTGTGAACAAAGGTGCTATCACGCAAGAACAAGCAGATGCGAAGTTCGAAGCATGGAAAGCAGAGAAAGAAGTTAAGATTCAGACGAAATCATCTACTTTACAACAGTCGAAAGCGAAGTCTAAAGCGGCTCGTTTAGAAGCTGAGGCTAAAGTATCTAATACTCGTGCAGATAATATTGCTGCGAAAAATAAAGTAGCTGAAGAAGCATTAGTAGCTAGCGTAGTAGAAGCTATCAACGAAGCGGAGGAAGAAGCAACAGGTGTAGAAATTGACGATGTAGTAGCTGAGGCTCCTGCAGCAGTAGAAGCAGTAGTTGAAGAAGCTCCAGTAGCGGAGGTTGCAGTTGAAGAAGCTCCAGTAGCGGAGGTTGCAGTTGAAGAAGCTCCAGTAGCGGAAGTTGCAGTTGAAGAAGCTCCAGTAGCGGAAGTTGCAGTTGAAGAAGCTCCAGTAGCGGAAGTTGCAGTTGAAGAAGTTGCAGTTGAGGAAGCTCCAGCAGCAGAAGAAGCAGCAGAAGAAGCTCCAGCAGCAGAATAATTTTTAGATTTAAGTAAAATCATACAAATTTGTTCTCAAGTTTGTATGATTTTTTTTGTACCTATGGCAAAGACAGAATATTTCGAATTAGGCACCCTTTCTAAACCACATGGATTAAAGGGAGCTTTTCATCTTTATTTAGATGTTGATGATCCGTATGACTACGAAGATCTGGATGCCATATTCTTGCAACAAGGCAATGAAATGGTTCCTTATTTTGTGGAAGACATCCAGATTCGAGATAATTTAAACTTAATTACCCTCGAGGGTATATCTAGTTTAGATGCGACAAAGGACTTTGTTGGCTTAAAAGTATTTTTACCCGTCTCAGCTTTGCCTACACTGAAAGATGATCAGTATTTTTACCATGAAGTGGTTGGATATCAGGTAGTTGATGCTAATTTAGGTACATTAGGTACGGTGAAAGAGATTTATAGTACTGGAGCTCAGGATGTGGTGGTGATGATTTACCAAAATCATGAAGTATTAATCCCACTAATCGATGCGATTATTCCTAAAGTGGATAAAAAGAATCAAATAGTACATAGTATTTTGCCGGATGGATTATTAGAAGTTTATACAGAGAATGATGCGGATTGATATTATTTCGGTAGTTCCAGCTTTAATGAATAGCTTTTTTGAGCATTCTATTTGCGCGCGTGCGGCTAAAGCCGGATTAGTTGAAGTAGTATTTCATGATCTACACGATTATTCAGAAAAGAAGCATAAGCAGATAGATGATTATCCATTTGGTGGGGGAGCAGGGATGGTGATGGCGGTGGAGCCTTTAGCTAAATGTATTGAGACATTAAAAGGTGAAAGGGTCTATGAGGAGATCATTTATTTTAGCCCCGACGGAATCGTATTAAAACAAAGTTTAGTGAATCAATTGAGTTTGGGCGAAAACCTTTTATTTATTTGTGGTCATTATAAAGGAATCGATGAGCGCATTCGTGAAAAGTATGTGACGAAAGAGATTTCTATTGGAGACTATGTGTTATCTGGTGGCGAATTAGCTGCTGCTGTTACGGCAGATGCCATTATACGATTAATACCGGGCGCTATTGGTGACGAAAGCTCCGCTTTGACTGATTCATTTCAAGATGGATTATTAGCTCCACCTGTCTATACGCGCCCTGCCAGTTTTGATGGCATGAATGTGCCCGATGTTTTATTATCGGGACATGAAAAAAAGATTGAAGATTGGCGACATGAGCAAGCCGTTATGCGTACGCAGGCAAGAAGACCCGATTTATTAGACTAAAATGAGTAAGAAAGACGCTATATCGTTGGTAACTATTTTAGCGCTTGGGGGCCTTTATCTTATTTGGGGTAGTACCTTTCTGAGTGTTCGAATCCTGTTAGAATTTGTTCCACCACTGGTCATTTCATTTTCTCGTAATTTAGTAGCCGGTGGTTTATTTCTACTTTGGTCTATTTTAGGTGGACATTGGAAGAAATTGCCTCTTGAGCATTGGAAAGTACATCTGATAGCAGGGGTCTTACTTATTACATTCGGAAACGGTTTTATGGCGCTAGCTGGCCAAACAATTCCCTCTGGTTTATCTTCTGTTTTCATGGCTTTTGGCCCCTTACTTTTAGTGCTATTTTTCTGGATTTCTGGCAGAGAACCCAGTAAGCGTAAGTTGATTGGGACGCTTATAGGCTTTGTCGGAATTATACTACTGGCCTCTCAAAAAAATCTAGCAATTCCAGGTAGAGAAATTGACTTTTACCGTGGAATGGGATTTCTTTTAATAGCGGTGGTGGCCTGGAACTTGGGCGTCTTTTATATTCAATTTACAAAAGCTAATGCGTATCATTTTACGCAAGTTTGTGCTATTCAAATGTTAACTGGAGGTCTTATTTTACTTTTAATTTCTTTTTCACAAGGGGATTTAGAGAAAGTCGTTCTGGTTAATTTGCCTTTTAAAGCGATAGCTGTTTTTGCTTATTTAGCCTTAATTGGTTCGATGGTTGGTTTTGGATTATTTGGATATCTATCTAAAGTTTTGGATGCTACTCTTGTCAGCACTTATACGTATGTGAATCCAATAATTGCGTTGTTTTTGGGTAATATTATTCTAGGGGAGTCTTTAAGTAGTATATTGTTGTTCGCAAGTAGTTTGATTTTATCTGCTGTCTTGTTAATTACTACTGAAAAGACCTCAACCTCATGAAAAAATTTATTCTCTTTTTATTGTTAGCCTCACCTATTATGGCTCAAGATTTTCTTCCCTTGTATTCTGCTGGTATTCCGAATTATAAAGGAATGGCAAATAGGCAAACAGCTGTAAAAGGTGCTGATGGAATAGAACGCATCTACAAGGTAACAATTCCTACTTATCGATTCTTTCCTGCGTCTAGCGCAAAGGAGCCTCGAGCTTGCGTGGTGATTTGTCCAGGTGGCGGTTACCGAATTCTCGCCTCATCGCATGAAGGTTATGATATTGCGGCTAAATTTAATGAAATTGGTGTTTCTGCTTTGGTGCTATATTATCGTTTACCTGAAGATTCAGCTCAAATTGAAAAGAAGTATGCTCCCCTCCAGGATGCACAATCAGCTATTGCTTTGGTTCGTAAGAATGCAGTTAAATGGAATGTTGATCCTGCCAAAGTGGGTATTATGGGCTTCTCAGCTGGAGGGCATTTAGCGGCAACGGCGTCAACCCATTTTAATAAAGATTATACGGGCATTCAGGCGGGTGCTAATCTGAGACCAGACTTCTCTATTTTATTATATCCTGTTATTTCTTTCAGACCTTTTGGACATGGAGGAAGTTCTCAAAGTCTCTTAGGTAAGAATCCTTCAGAAGAAGATTTAGCCTTATTCTCTAATGAAGAGCAGGTTACTGCTCAAACTCCAAAAGCTTTTATTGTTCACGCCGCTGATGATAATGCGGTTCCATTAAAAAACTCTTTATTGTATGCGGAGAAATTAACGGCTAATAAAGTACCGGTTGATTTACACGTGTACGCAAAAGGTGGTCACGGTTTTGGACTAAACAATAAAACCACAAGTGGGGACTTGTGGTTCGATCGTCTAATTACGTGGATGAAAGCAAATCAATTGCTTTGAGTTTTCTTCATGACATAGTAAAACGGAATACCTAAAAGTACGATTCCTAGTCCAATGGAAGAGGAAATGGTTTTTACCCATAAAAGGTTTCCAGCGATACCTACAAGTAATACTAGGTATCCGCTAAATAACAACTTCTGTAAAAGTGGTAATTCATTTTGCATGATTCTAGTTTTGAAAACAGAGGCTACGGTTAAGAAGTAGAAAATCAAGATCGCAAACACCGTAAAGTCTAAGAGTGCTCCATAAGATCCGGAGAAGCACAACAGGATAGCCCAAATCCCTTGAATTCCTAAAGAATAGACCGGAACATCTTTATCATTTGTATCTGCTGCTTTCTTAAAGAATAAGCGATCATTTGCCATCGCTTGAAATAAACGTCCTCCGGCTAAAATGATTCCATTATTACATCCAAAAGTGGAAATCATAATAAATACAGCCATTACTAGTGCTCCGATTCCACCTAATACGGTTTCCAAAGCAGCAGCACCCAGACGATCTTGTGTGGCAAACATAATACCTCGGGCATACGAATTGATTCCGTCAGCTTCCCCTTGTAATGGTAGAATGCTTAAATAGGCCATATTAGTTAAAAAATATAATAAGCAAACTAAGGCAGAACCATATACTAATCCTTTAGCAATGGTTTTCTTAGGATCTTCAAAATCCGCACTAGCAAAGGTGACATTATTCCAAGCTGAAGAGGAAAATAAGGGCCCTATCATTGCTACACCAAACAAAGAGATTAATTCCCATCCCCCGATCGCGTGTGTGGTATTGGTAGCTGCATCCACTGTAAATGGTTTGGCAAAGAAACCTTCGAAGTGAATCCATTCATTTTGAACTCCGACATACAATCCTATTATGATCAGTATGATGATGGCTCCGATTTTAGTAATAGTAAATATATTCTGCACTAAAGAAGCAAATTGTACCCCTCTGCTATTCACATAAGTCAATAAAGCAATTAGTGAGGCAGCTAAGATTTGCTGGGTAGTGATAAAATCACCAATCAATGGAGTATCATTTAAAATCCCAGGAAAAATAAATCCTGCATAACGTGCAAACGCAACAGCTACTGCAGCTATTGTACCAGTTTGTATAACTAAAAAGGTCGTCCAACCGAATAAAAACCCAGTTAATGGATTATAAGACTCTTTCAAATAGATATATTGTCCACCTGTTTTAGGGAAAACTGAACTAAGTTTTCCGTAGGCATAAGCACCTGTAATGGTTAAAAAAGCTGTTAATAGCCAAGTGCCAATCCAATAAATAGGGGAGCCCACAGATCTTGCGACTTCTGAACTTACTAAAAAGATACCGGAGCCGATCATAGACCCCATCACTAACATCGAGGCATCTAGGGTATTTAATTTTTTATTCATAGAGGTATATATTGATTAAATGCAATTCTTGATTTTCAGCATTTGTTCAAAGAAACGATTTAAATTTCTGATTTACTCGATGTCTTTTAAACTTTTTTAAAATGTAAACGTTTCCGTAAACGTTTACGGGAAATAATTTAATATTTTCTTCAATATTTTATACAATATTCTTTTATATTACTCGAGTAGTATATCCGTATTTATAAAAGATAATACTATTGTACAATTTTAGATCAAATTTATGAAGAAGTCCATTAATGAAGTAGAGGTTTGGGATCAGTTTAGATCTGGTGATCAACAAGCGTTTACCATTTTATATTCCCATTTTGTTCAACCTCTTTATACTTACTGTATGGGGATTACTAGTGATAAAGATTTGATTAAAGATAGCTTACATGATTTGTTTGTAGAGATTTGGAAGAATCATGCAAGTCTTGGGCCTACGACAAGTGTAAAATTTTATTTGATGGCTTCTATTAAACGAAAGATTATTCGCTCTTTAGAATCACAATTAAAGAATCAAAATCACCATGATCTTTACCAATATCAATTTATGGAAGATATGCCTTCGCCCGAAAGACAATTAGTTATGGTAGAAGAGGAGCATATGTCTCATAAAACGATGTATCAAAGCTTAAGTAAATTAAGTAAGCGTCAAAGAGAAGCGATTACCTTGAAGTATTTTGAAAATATGGATACGGATCAAATTTCTGAGCAAATGAAAATTAACACGCAATCCGTTTATAATTTGATTTTTGGGGCACTCAGAGTTATGAAAGAGCACATGACTTCAAAAGCTTATGCTTGTTAATATTGAATAATTATAAGAAATATTTGAGTAAATCGTATAGTATTTTTGCTTTTCGGCATATAGAATCTTAATAAGATTGAAATGTTATCGAAAAGAATGAGCTGGATAAAGAGATTAAAAATAGTAAATAAGTACCCAATTAAACCCTTAAGATTATCTCATCAAGAATGCAAAGCCTTGTGGGATAGGATACAAAAGACTTTGCAAACAACTTAATTTTTTAACCCAATGAGAAAAAAATTACTTTCTAAAGTGCTCCTTAGCTGTGTAATGCTGTTATTGAGTATTCAAATTTTTGCCCAAGATCGGACGGTCTCAGGTAAAGTAACGTCATCTGACGATGGTTCTGGAATTCCAGGAGCAAGTGTATCAGTTAAAGGAACTTCTAAAGGAACGACAACTGATGCGGATGGAAACTTTAAAATCACAGTGGGTAGTTCTGCTGTTTTAGTTTTCTCTGCTGTGGGATCTAACTCACAAGAAGTAGCAGTAGGATCTAAATCACAAATTAATGTGGCTTTAAGTACTGATACGAAATCATTACAAGAAGTAGTGGTCGTAGGTTATGGTACGCAAAAGAAAAGTCAAATGACGGGAGCTATTTCTTCTGTCGGAGCTAAAGAGATTCAGGAATTACCTATCACAAATGCGCGTCAAGCCCTACAAGGTAGAGCAGCAGGTGTGGACGTAGTTCAGCCGGGTTCTAAGCCGGGGGCTGGTCCACAAATTCGTATTCGTGGTCGTCGTTCATTCAACGCATCCAATGATCCATTATATGTAGTGGACGGTATTCCATTATCAAGTGGTATCGATGATATCAACCCGAACGACATTGTTTCGATGGAGGTATTAAAGGATGCGTCTGCAACAGCTATTTATGGTTCAAGAGGAGCTAATGGTGTTGTTATCATTTCGACCAAGCGTGGAAAGGCTGGTGCAACTGTTGTTTCGGTAGATTCGTATTATGGCTTTAACCAACAGTTAGGAAAAATTGGTGTGATGAACGGTTCTCAGTATGCTGAATATAAGCGCGAGTCTCGTCGTGCAGTAGGTCAGTATCCATTAGGAGCTGCTACACCTGCAGATGATGCAAAGATTTTCGAACCACGTGAATTAGCCAGTATGGCTTTAGGACGTTCAACTGATTATGTGGATGGGATGTTGCGCACGGGGGCTATTCAAAGTCACCAAGTTTCCGTTTCTGGTGGTAGTGATAAGACAACTTTCAATATTTCGGGTAACTTCTTCCAAGATATTGGTGTTGTTCAATCTCAGGATTTTTCTCGTTACACATTCCGCGTTAATTTAGATCATAAGTTTAATGATAAAGTCAAAATTGGTTTATCAACTTTAATCGTTAACTCGATTCGTAATGGAGAAAACTTAAATCATTTGGCGGGTGCAATGCAGGAGAATCCATTAGGAGAACCTTATGATGCAAATGGAAATTTAGTTTTCTTACCTACAAACGATGGTTTACGTACGAATCCATTTTCTGAATTAGTTCCGGGGGCGAATCTGGATGATAATAAGCGTTACAGAACTTTCAATAGCTTATTTGGTGAGTGGGACATTGCGAAAGGTTTAAAATACCGTGTGAACTTTGGTCCAGATTTAACAGTAGGTAGAGCTGGTCGTTTCATCGGGGCTTTTACAAATAATAACCGTGGTGGTAATGCAACAGGTAGCATTAATGAGCAATTCTTGTTTAACTGGACGTTAGAGAATATCGTAACGTACAATAAGAAATTCAAAGATGTTCATAACTTGAATTTAACAGGTTTACAATCTATTCAACGTGATCGTGATGAGCGTACATCTATTTCGGTAAATGGTATTCCAGCTGAATCAGCTTTATATCATCGCTTAGGTGATGCGAATCAAATTACGGGTGCAAATACTGATTTGATTGAGTGGACGCTACTTTCTTACATGGGTCGTGTTAACTACGATTACAAAGAGAAGTATTTATTTACGGCTACTGTTCGTATGGATGGTTCATCTCGCTTTGGTACAAATACGAAATTTGGTATTTTCCCTTCATTCGCTTTAGGATGGAATATGTCTGAAGAGCCATTTATCAAAAATATTTCTGCTATTGATCAAATGAAGTTACGTGCTTCTTGGGGAGCCATTGGTAACCAAGCGATTACGCCTTATCAAACGCAAGCTTTGTTAGGTCGTACGGCTTATGCTTGGGATAATACGGCTGCTTATGGTTATCGTCCTAATTCAATTGGTAACCCTGATTTACGCTGGGAAACTTCTACAACATCCAATGTTGGTTTAGATTTTAGCTTTTTCCGCGGTAAAATTTCTGGTTCTGCAGAATACTATGTAACAAACACAACTAATTTGTTAGCTCCACAGCCACTTCCTACCTCTATTGGTTTTGGTGGATTTACAACGAACGTAGGAGAGACTCAAAATACAGGTATCGAATTAACTATAAATACAGTTAATATGGACCGTGGTGGATTCCAATGGACATCTGATTTTATTTTCAACCGCAATAGAGAATCAATTGTTTCCCTTGCGAACGGCAAAGTAGATGATGTGGGTGCAGGTCGTTTTATTGGTCAGCCACTAAGTGTATTCTTCGATTACAAGAAAATTGGAATCTGGCAAACAAATGAAGCGGATGCTGCAAAGGCATTTGGTGATAAAGTGGGTCAAATTAGAGTAGAAGACTTCAATGGCGATGGTAAGATTAATGCGGATGATCGTCAGATATTAGGTTCTGCTGTGCCAGCCTTTACGGCCGGTTTAACTAACCGTTTCTCTTATAAAGGGTTTGATCTTTCCTTCTTTATTTTTGCGCGTGTAGGCCAATTAATTCGTAGCCGTTTCCATGATAACGTTAATCAGTTAGCTGGTCGTTATAATAACTTGAATTTGAATTATTGGACACCTAATAATCCAACGAATGAATTCCCTCAACCAGTTGTTACACAGGAATTCCCTAAGTATGGTAGTGCTTTAACTTATTTTGAAGGTTCATTCTTTAAAATTCGTAACATCAATATTGGTTATAATTTACCTGATAATATTGCTAAAAAACTGAAGATGCAAAGTGTTCGGGTTTTTGCTAGTATTCAACAACCATTGATCTTGGCTGAGTATCGTCAAAAATACAAAGGTATCGACCCGGAGACTTTTGTTGATGGTGAGCAAGGTGTAGGTGGTGGAGAGGTTAATGCGAACGTATCACCGGCAACAAGTGTGACTACGTTTGGAATAAACCTTAAATTTTAATCAAATTAATTAAATAGTATAGATATGAAAAGCTTTAAAATTTTTAGAAAATTAAGAGTTTTAGCAAATATTGGTTTGATTGGAGTAGTTACTTTGAGTACTCAATCATGTAATGATTTGTTAACAGAGAATGTCGTTTCGAGGATTGGTAATGATTATATCAATACAGCGAAAGGCTTAAATGATGCGACCAGTGCTGCATATTCAACTATGCGTTCTTGGTACGGAACAGAACGTGGAATGAATTTAACCGTTTTTGGTACGGATTCTTATCAGAATGGTGCTGATGGAAGCTGGAAATTCATGAATACGTATACGACTGATTTTGATACTAGAAATGGCCTTGTTTCTGAGGTATGGACAGATTTTTATCAAGGAATCAATACTTGTAATGCAATTATTGAACGTGCTCCTAAAGTAGTAGGTTTGGCAGAAATAACTAAGAAGCAGCGAATTGCTGAGGCTAAGTTTATTCGCGCACATCACTATTTTATATTTACCCAATTATTTGGTGGTGTTGATTTGCGTTTAACGGAGACTTTAGCTCCTACTAAAGTTGTTAAGCGTAGCACTGTTGCTGAGCAATATGCTCAAATCATTAAAGATTTAACTGAAGCCTTACCTGATTTGGAGAATAAGGCAAGATCGGTTGATTATGGACGTATCACACGTGCGGGTGCAGAGCACTTATTAGGTCGTGTTTATTTAACTAAGGCTACTTCAGCTGCTAAAGCAGGGGATGATTATGCTAAGGCAATTGCGAGCTTTAAGAATGTAATTTCAAATTATGGAATCTCATTGTTACCAAACTTTGCTGACGTACATAAACAAGGAAATGAATCTAATGGAGAAGTTATTTGGTCTGTTCAATACACACGTGATCCTTTAACAAATGCTGGCGGTAATAATGCTCACGTATTTTTTGGTATGGAGTATGATGTATTGCCTGGGATGCAGCGTGATACAGAAAATGGTCGTCCATTTAAGCGTTATATGCCTACGAAGTATACCTTGGATGTCTTATTCAAAGACAGAGAGAATGATAGTCGTTACAAAAAAACGTTTAAGGACACTTATTTGTCTAATAAGCCAGGTACTTACAATACAAGTTTTGACCCATCAAAGAGTACAGTTACGTATGCGCTAGGAGATACGGCTATTTATTTGCCAGGTTTTGATATGTCTTTAGCGGATAGAGCTAAAAAGAAATACCAAGTACTTATTCCATCACGTTATGATGAGCGTATTTTCTTAGCTATCAATAAGCATTTTGATGGTGGTCGTGTAGACCGTACTCAGTTTGAAGGTGGACGTGATTTCATTGCGTTTCGTTTAGCTGACACCTATTTGATGTTAGCAGAGGCGCAATTTTTCTCTGGCGCAACTGCTGACGCGGCTACTAGCTATAACGTAATTCGTAAACGTGCGGCATGGCCAGGAAAAGAGTCTGCTATGCTAATTACGGCTAGTGACTTGAATGTGAATTTTGTGATGGATGAGCGTGAGCGTGAAATGTTAGGTGAGCAATCTCGCTGGTTCGATCTAGCCCGTTGGGGTAACTTAATTGAGCGTGTTAAGCTTCACAATCCACAAGCTGCAGGATCTATTAAGGCACATCATATCTTGAGACCTATTCCTCAAATACAGATTGACAGAGCTGAAGGTACTTCTAGCAGTTTTCCTCAAAATCCAGGTTACTAGTTTGAATTTGATTTCCTAATTTTAATTCCGAAGGTCATTTGGCCTTCGGAATTTTATTTACTAAGCACTATGAAAAAGATATTAACCTTATGTTTAGGACTTGTTGGATTTAGCTCGATAGCTCAAAATCTTCCAGTTTCATTTAAAAACGGTAATACGTCTGTCGATGTTTCGATTGGAGGAAAGCCATTTACCTCCTATTTCTTTCCAGGTGAAAATGTGTTGAAAAAGGCCGTATTATTTCCGTTGATTTCTGCCCAAGGTACGACTATTACACGTGGTTATCCGATGGCTCCACGCGCTGGAGAGCGAGTAGATCATCCACATCACGTGGGTATGTGGTTGAATTACGAGGATGTGAATGGTTTTGATTATTGGAACAATTCAACGAACATCGTAGCCTCTTTACAAAATCATAAGATGGGAACGATTGTTCACTCTTCGATTGTAAAGCAAGATGCAAAAAAAGGTTTACTTGTTGTTTCAGCTGATTGGATCGACAATGACGGTAAAGGTCAAAAGGTTCTTCAAGAGAAGACTACCTATGTTTTCTCTGGAACGGCAGATTCAAGAACAGTAGATCGCATTACGACCTTAACAGCTGTTGCGGATCAAGTTTTATTCAAAGATGTGAAAGATGGAATGTTCGCTATCCGTCTAGCACGTCAATTAGAAATACCTTCTAATAAGCCGGATGTATTTACAGATGCTCATGGAGTGGAGACTAAGGTTCCTGTTATGGATAATACGGGTGTTTCTGGGGACTATTTAAGCTCGGAAGGAGTGAAAGGCGAAGCAGTGTGGAGCACGCGCGCTAAATGGATGAATTTGCACGGTGAGATGGATAATCATTCAATTTCGGTAACTATTTTTGATCATCCTTCGAATGTGTCTTATCCTAGCTATTGGCATGCACGCGGGTATGGTTTGTTTGCGGTGAATCCTTTAGGGGCTAAGGTATTTAGTAATGGTAAAGACGTGCGTAATTTGACTTTGAAGAAAGGGGAGTCTGTTACTTTTAGATACCGTACTTTAATTTCAGATCGCTTAAATTCAAAAGAGGAATTGGACAAAATTCAAGCGGAATTCTCTGCTTCGAAGTAATTTCTAAAAAAATACTCTTATTTTTGTAAGGTAAAAGGGGCTCATGCAGCCCCTATTTTCTTTTTTCTATGCAATTATCCTTTTTAGGAGCCGCTCGTCAAGTAACAGGAAGTATGTTTCTGTTAAAATTAGATGACGGCTATCAAATATTAATCGATTGTGGAACGGACATGGAGCGTAAAATCGACTTCGATGAGCCAGTGGAGCAAAAATCCTTTTTCCCTTTTGATGCCTCCTTAATTAATTTAGTCATTCTTACGCATGCTCACATTGATCACTCAGGCAATATTCCCATGTTATTTAGGGAAGGTTATGAAGGTCAAATAGTATGTACGCCTCCTACAGCCGATTTATCAGAGTTATTGTTAATGGATTCAGCTAGTCTTCATCTACGAAGACTTAGGGCCGCACAAGGGGAGAGTCGCAAGAAGCATAAGCAAATGGATCGCTTATTGCGAAAAGGCGATTTGTATCTACAAAAAGACGTAGAGAATGCCATGGAGAATTTTGTAACTCTCCAATTTAATCGAAGATTTATTGTATTTCCCGGCTTAGAAATAACGTTTGTACCTGCTGGTCACTTATTAGGAGCTGCGCACGTGCTTATCGCGGTTACTGAAAATGGGGAAACTAAAAAAATCGGCTTTAGTGGCGATATTGGTCGTGCAAATTATCCTTTGCATATTGATCCTCAGCCTTTTCCAGAAGTGGATTACTTAATCTGTGAAACCACCTATGGGAATCGTATTCATGCGGATAAGGATAGTCCGATGGATGCTTTGGGAAAAGTGATAAAAGAGACCTGTATCGATCGTCCAGGTAGATTAATTATTCCAGCTTTCTCTGTGGGCAGAACACAGGCTGTTTTATATACGTTGAATAAATTAATCGAAGAGCGTAATTTTCCAGCTGTTCGTGTATTTACGGATAGCCCGATGGGACGAAGCTCTACTAAGATTTATTCTAAATATTTATCTTATTTAAATCCTGAGGCTCGTGAATTCCATAAGGAAAACGATGAGTTATTCGATGTTGATAATTTAATTTTCCTCCAAACGGAAAAGGAAAGTAAGGCTATTCGTGATTACCGCGAGCCGTGTATTATCATCTCTTCATCTGGAATGATTTCTGGGGGTCGAGTAGAGCAACATATTGCCGATAATATTTCTAATTCTTATGCTACGATTTTGTTAATTGGTTATTCCGCTGAAGGGACTTTAGGTCGTCAGTTATTAGCTGGTGCGGATGTGATTGTAGTAAAAGATCGGGAATATAAGGTGAATGCCCAAATTCGTAAAATAGACGTTTTCTCTGGTCATGCTGATCAGACGGGTCTTTTGGATTTCGTTAAGCAACAAAGTCCTAAGAAGCTAAAGAAAGTGTTTCTATCGCATGGGGAAGAGGAAAGTATGCTTGAGTTTTCTTCCATCTTGAATGGATTAGGATTTAATGATGTTATTTTGCCTCACAAAGAGGAGACTTTCGAGCTTTAATTTTATTTTTGTATTAAAATTTACCCCTTATGAAAACATTATTGGAATTTGAGAAGCCTATCGCTGAGTTGGAAGATAAATTGATTGAGATGCGTAAGCTTGCATTAGATAATAATGTCGATGTGACGGCTACTGTTGCCTCTTTGACAGAAAAGATTTTAGAATTGAAAAAGGAAACATTCTCTAATTTGACGCGTTGGCAACGTGTTCAATTATCAAGACACCCAGATCGTCCTTATACCTTTGATTATATTGAGCACTTGTGTGATGAGTTTATTGAACTTCACGGTGATCGTTCTGTAAAGGATGATAAAGCGATGGTAGGTGGTTTTGGAAGTATTGATGGGGAATTATCAGTCATGTTTATAGGACAACAAAAAGGTCGTAATACGAAGGATCGTCAATACCGTAATTTTGGTATGCCTAATCCCGAAGGGTATCGTAAAGCACTTCGCTTGATGAAGATAGCGGAGAAATTCAATAAGCCTATCGTATGTTTAATTGATACACCGGGTGCTTTTCCTGGTTTAGAAGCAGAGGAAAGAGGTCAAGGCGAGGCAATTGCTCGCAACATACGCGATATGTTTATGTTAAAAGTTCCTGTTATCTGCGTGATTATAGGTGAAGGGGCTTCGGGTGGCGCTTTAGGAATAGCTGTAGGTGATCGTGTGTTGATGATGGAGAATACGTGGTATTCTGTTATCTCTCCTGAATCCTGTTCCTCTATTTTGTGGAGAAGTTGGAATTATAAGGAGCAAGCTGCGGAAGCATTGAAATTAACGGCTAATGATATGTTAGCTAATAAATTGATAGATGGTATTATTCCTGAGCCTTTAGGTGGGGCGCATCTTTGTCCTGAAGAAGCTGCTGCGACTTTAAAAGCAGTAATTAAGAAGGAATTAGCTATTTTAAGTGCATTGGATCCTGCCACGCGAATTAGTCAACGTATTGATAAGTTTGGGGCTATGGGAGAGGTGATCGAATAAGATGGCGAAGGCTATTATTTTTGATTTAGGCAATGTCTTGTTGCCCATTGATTTGAATTTAAGCTATGAGGCTTTTGCCTCCTATTCAAGCTATAATTCCACAGATATTGCTCAGAAAATTCTAGATAATCAGTTGTGGGTTCCTTATGAATCAGGACTTCAAAGTGACGACGAATTTCGTGATTTTCTTCGCTTGCATTTAGACCTCACTATTTCTGATTCCGAATTTGATGAGGCGTTTTCAGCTCTTTTACTAGATTTTCATGTAGGAGTTTATGATTGGATTCGCTCTTTAAAGGTAAAATATAGACTTATTTTATTAAGTAATACTAGTTCCATTCATGCCGAAAGTTTTACTCAGGTTCAGCTGGGATCTGAAGGTCAAAATTTATTCAGTTTATTTGATCAAGTCAATTATTCATTTGAAATGGGCTTAGTAAAGCCTGATCCATTGATTTATTACCAAGTCTTACAGGTTAATAGCTTGGTAGCGGAGGACGTATTGTTTTTTGATGATAATCTAGCTAATATTAATTCAGCTAAGGCCATTGGAATAGATGCTTACTTGATTGATCCAAGTAGAGATTTTACCCAAATTCAACAAATTTTAGATAGATATGTTAATTAGTAGCCCCATTTTCGATGTTTTATTTAAGCTAGCTGGTTGGAAATTAGCAGGTGCAGTTCCTCGTGATTTAAAGAAAGCGTTGGTTATTGTGTGTCCACATGCTACCTGGGCAGATTTTCCGATTGGCTTGGGAGCTAGATCTTTATTAAAAATACCTATTTTATTCTGGGGTAAGAAGGAATTGTTTGAAGGACCATTTGGGGGGATTTTTAGGTGGTTAGGGGGGTATCCAGTCAATAGGGGTACAAAATCGAACTTAGTTGATGCGATAGTTGATATATATAATGCGAAAGATTCTTTCTATGCGGTTTTAGCTCCGGAGGGCACGCGAAAAGATGTTCAAGAATTAAAAACGGGTTTTTATTATATCGCTGATGGGGCAAAGGTGCCACTCATTATGATTGGCTTTGATTTTGTCAATAAAGAAATTAAAATTAGAGAACCCTTTTACACCACAGGGGATTTTCAAAAAGATAAAATCGACATAGCGCGTTATTATCAATCCATACCCGGTGTTCAGAAATCTTGGATTAAGAATTATTTAGCAGACGCCGCTGAATAAATTAATTGTGCGGTTTTCTTCGAGGCCCCAGCATCACCGACTAATTCTTGTAGTTGTTTGTAATCAGCTATTTGTTGCTGGTACTTTATTCCTTTGGTTAAAAGTTCACGTAACCAGGATGTCATGTGATCTACCGAGAATTTGGCTTGAATTAATTCAGGTACCGCTAATTTATCTAAGATGATATTTACCAGCGATATGTATTTAATTTGAATAACGATTTTGGCCAAAGAATAAAACACCCAATCTGTCTTATAAACCACTATCTGTGGCGTATTTAATAAAGCTGTTTCTAAAGTGGCTGTACCCGATGTAACTATGGCTATTTCTGCTTGTTGCACGATATCATAGGTCTGGTCAAATAAAACCGGAATATGGGTTTGATACAGTTCCTTCCAATCTGATAAACCCGCAATAACAAACGAAAGATCAGGATTAGCCTTTGCTAAAGACTCAAATAGGGGTAGAGCCGATTTGATTTCTTGTTTACGACTTCCAGCTAGTAAAGCGATATATTTTTTACCCTTTAAGGAAAAGGTAGTATTTGGTTTAAATGCTTGAATGGAATCTTGAAGTGGATTTCCCACATATTCCGTGGGTATTCCTGCCTCGCGGAAGATCTTTAATTCAAAGGGGAAAATGACATATAAATGATCGATCCATTTCTTTAATTCATCTACCCGACCTTTATTCCAAGCCCACACTTTAGGAGCGATATAAAAATGTGTTTGAAAGCCTTTTTTCTTAGCGATTTTAGCCGCTTTTAAATTAAATCCACCGTAATCAATAAATATAACGGCATCGGGTTGAAAGGAGTCAATTTGTTGAGTAAAGGTTTTAAATAGACCTTTAAGGCGTTGGAGATTTTGAATTACCCCCAGTATTCCCATAATCGCTAATTGATTATGGTGTATTAAAATGTCTGCTCCTCGAGCTGCCATGGAATCCCCTCCCCAGGCTTGAATAACGGCCTCTTTATCCAGTTGTTTGATTTCTGAGATAAGATTAGACCCATGAAGATCCCCCGATTTTTCTCCTGCTAGGATGAAGTATTTCATTAGTTTTCTCCGAAGTATTCGACAGAATTCTTGTTGGTTTCTATTAAATGAATTTTGTGTAAGGTAGCAGATGTAGAACTAGCTAAAATTTTAGGTGCTAAAATTTTCCAAAATTCCATCACTAGAATCTCACAGCTAGCTAATTTTCCTTCCATAAAGTCCACATCCAAATTTAGGTTTTTATGATCGACTTTATCAATGATTTCAGATTTTATTAAATCCCCTAATTGCTTTAAATCATAGGAAAAGCCAGTATCTGGATCTGGTTTGCCTTTAACAGTCACAATTAATTCAAAATTATGACCATGCCAGTTATTATTAGCACAAGGCCCAAAAACCTCTTGATTTTTCTCTTCTGTCCAAGCTGGATTGAATAGGCGATGTGCCGCGTTAAAATGTTCCTTGCGGATGACGTATACCATTGTTTTCAGTTTTTGTGAAGGGACCCTGGGAAAACAATAGCAGAGTTCCAATAATTGTACAAAGTTAATAAACCTTCCGGGAATCTGTGTAAATTTGTTTTTTAATACTTCTTCTATGATCATTGTTACGGGCGCCGCAGGCTTTATTGGTAGTTGTTTAATTCAAAAATTAAATGAATTGAAATTCAGGTATATCATAGCTGTGGATGATTTCACTTCTGATGAAAAGAACTTGAATTTAGCTGATAAGGCCATAATGGAACGTGTAGATCGGACGGATTTATTTACCTGGTTAGAGAAGAACAATAGGGAAGTAGAATTCTTTTTTCATATTGGGGCTAGAACGGATACGACGGAATTTGATACGCGTATTTTTGATGAACTTAATTTAGATTATTCTAAGAAGGTTTGGGAAGTGTGTGTGAATTATCAAATCCCGCTTGTTTATGCAAGTTCTGCTGCTACGTATGGATTAGGTGAGTTAGGTTACGATGACGATGAATCAGTCATCCCGCAATTGAAACCCCTCAATCCTTATGGAGATTCTAAAAATGAATTTGATATTTGGGCTCTAGCTCAAGCAAAGAAGCCTTTCTTTTTTGCTGGCCTGAAATTCTTTAATGTTTATGGCCCGAATGAATTTCACAAAGGTCGTATGGCGTCTGTTATTTGGCATGCTTATCGTCAAATTCAATCGAATGGTTCTTTAAAACTTTTTAAATCCCATCGGGATGATTATGCAGATGGCGAACAGATGCGTGACTTTATTTATGTGAAAGATCTAATTGATGTTTGCGTTTATTTTATGGAGCATCGGAAGAATTCCGGTATTTATAATTTAGGTACGGGTAAAGCAAGATCATTTAATGATTTAGGGAAGGCCACTTTTAGTGCTTTGGGATTAGTTCCTTCTATAAATTACATCGATACACCTGAAGATATTCGGGATAAATACCAATATTTTACCGAAGCTAATATGGCTAAATTGCGTTCTATAGGATACAATAAGGAATTTACGAGCCTAGAAGCAGGAGTAAAGGATTACGTTCAAAACTACTTAGCTAAGCAGTTGTATTATTAAGGAGTTTCTTCCAACCTTCTTCCGCAAATCCTTTTCCATACGCAAATAGTTGAATATTCGCAGCAAAGATGGAAAGTATGGCAATCTTAAAGCTTTTCGTGCTAAATAACGCAGCTATAAAGAGGAGAAGGCTGTAAGCGAAAATTCCCATTAAGAGTAGTAGTCCATAATCGGGCAATGCTATCAGTGTTAATCCAGTGATTAAATAATAACAGAAAAATAGAAAAGGGAAGAAGTGTACGGGTTTTAATTCTTGAGGGAAGAATCGGCTAATGTTAATGCGCGCGCGTCCGAAGAAATGCAATTGATTGTAAAATTGCTTAAAATCAGTTCTCCTCTTGTGATAGATAAATGCTTTCGAGATTAAACCTGATTTAAAGCCCATTGAAATACACCGAATACTGAATTCTATGTCTTCGCCCATGCGGGTTATTTTAAATCCACCAGTGGCTTCGTAGACCTTTCTAGCGATCCCCATATTAAAACTTCGTGGGTGAAATTGTCCACCTATGTTTTTTTCCTTTCCGCGGATACCTCCTGTAGTAAAAAAAGAAGTCATCGAATAGCTGATGGCCTTTTGAATAGGACTAAAGCTAGGATGATCCTGATCCGGCCCTCCGAATAAATCTAATTTTTCCGTTTTAACGGCTTTATCTACTTCAATTAAGTAGTTAGGTTCTAGTAGAGCATCTGAATCTAAGATGATAAAATAATCCCCTTTAGCTCTTTCGAAGGCATAATTACGGGCAAAACCTTGTCCACCGTTTTCTTTTACATGATAAGCGAGCGGAAATAATTTTGCATACTTTTCTACTATTGAAGCGGCATCCTCTGTGGATCCGTCTTCTACGACAATAACTTCAAAATCTTTGAATTCTTGTGTTTGGATACAAGCTAACAGTTCGTCCAACTCAGCTGGTCGGTTATAAACGGGAATAATCAGGCTGTAGGCCGGAGTTTTCATGTTATAAGGAACGAAGTGTTTCTTTGCTTGCAGATATGATCTGATCGTATTCCGAATCCCCTAAAGCGGTTGATAAGAACCAAGATTCATACTGTGATGGAGGAAGATAGATTCCTTTAGCCAACATACCTTTAAAATACTTTCCAAATAGGGCTGTATCAGAGGTTTTAGCATCGTCAAAATTACATACCTCTCGATCGGTAAAGAATAGGGTAAACATCGATCCGATTTGATTGATGGTATAATTTAGGCCTATAGATTTTAAGTCTGAAGACATAGCTTCTTTTAAAGCTGAACCACGGGCAGCTAAAGTAGAGTAGATGGCTGGATTGTCTGTTATCAAGTTTAACATGGCTAACCCCGCAGTGGTTGCTAAGGGATTACCTGATAAAGTACCCGCCTGATACACCGGGCCTGCAGGAGCAATCATGTCCATTATTTCCGATCTTCCACCATAGGCTCCTACCGGAAGTCCACCACCAATAATTTTACCTAAGGTGGTTAAATCGGGTTGAATGCCGGCTAATCCTTGGTATCCGCTAGCAGAGAGACGGAATCCCGTCATCACTTCGTCAAATATAAGTAGAGCACCGTAATGTTGACATAATTTTTGAACGCCGGCTAAAAAGCCTTCTTTGGGAATAACTAAACCCATATTACCTACCACCGGTTCTATAATTACGGCAGACACCTCAGAGGAATTAGCCTTAAATAGATTCTCTAAGCTTTCTAGGTTATTATAAACAGCCGTTAAGGTATCGCGCGCAGTGGAAACAGTCACACCTGGACTATCCGGAGTTCCTAAGGTAGCTACTCCAGAACCAGCAGCAATTAAGAAAGAATCCCCGTGTCCGTGATAACATCCTTCAAATTTGATAATCTTATCTCGCTTTGTATAGGCTCTTGCTAATCGAATAGCAGCCATGGTAGCTTCTGTGCCTGAATTCACTAAACGAACCTTCTGAACGGAAGGAATCATGGAAGTGATCTTTTCAGCGATCAATACTTCATTATAGGTAGGGGCGCCAAAAGAAAATCCATTAGCCAAAGCCTGACGTACAGCCTCTTCGATTACGGGATGTGCATGTCCTAACAGCATGGGGCCCCAAGAACCGATAAGGTCTATGTAGGAATTGCCATCCACATCATGTAAATAGGCGCCTTTAGCTGATTTAATAAATACAGGATTACCGCCTACAGATTTAAAGGCACGAACAGGTGAATTAACCCCACCTGGAATTAATTCTTTGGCTCTCTCGAAATAAGCTGAGCTTAAAGTATTCATCTTATTTTTTCTTCTTAGGATTCTTAGGTGCCGCTTTTTGTTGTTCTTCCATTGTCTTCAATTGTGTTTGAAGGTATTGAGAGAACTTGGATTTTTTAGGACCACCGCCGGCTGCTATTTTTAAACGATTAGCATCTAATAAAGATTTGATCTTATCTTCATTCACAAACTTACGAATCGCTAATTGTTGTCCGATCGTTACTAAGTTAGAAACGAAATAATAGAAACTAAGACCCGCAGGGAAGGAGTTCATAACAAACATAAAAATGACCGGTGTAATATAGGCCATCATCTTCATATTGATAGGTTGCCCTGGTTGATCGGGTGTAATTTGATTATTATAATAACCGTAGGCTAACTGTGATACGGTCATCAATAAACAGTATAAACTGACGTGGGATCCATAGAATGGAATCGCAAAGGGTAACGTGATAAATGAATCGTAAGTGGATAAGTCATTAGCCCATAAGAACGATTCTTGACGTAGATTTATCAAATTAGGGAATAACATAAACACGGCCATCAAAACTGGCATGGTAGCAAGAACAGGAATACAACCACTTAATGGGTTAACGCCTACCTCGCCATATAACTTCATCGTTTCCTGTTGTACACGCGCTGCATCATCTCCAATTTTCTCTTTTATTGCTGCTATTTCTGGAGCTAAAATACGTGTCTTAGCCATGGAAACGTATGATTTATATGTCAATGGCAATAAAGCTGTTTTGATAATTAGCACTAAAACGATAATTAATAAACCATAATTATTGAAAAGGCTTTCTAAGAAACCAAATAGGGGAAGAAAGATATATTTCGTAATCGGCAACAGAAAGTCATAACTCAATTTAACATTTTTGCCAAACTCAGGTGCCTCTACTTTATTAACGATTTCATAATCATTAGGGCCAAAATAGAATTGAAAGGATGATTTACCTGCAGATAGATCTTGAGCTGATGCGATTAATTGTGCGTCTAGTGTTTTAATATTAACACTATCTGTCATATTAGGCGTAGCAGTCAATGCTGCAGATTTGAATGTAAATCCTTGCGGAATGATACCTGATAAGAAGTACTTCTTTTTAAAACTGATCCATTTAGTGCTCTTGTCTAAATTTTCATTCGTCACAGAACTAGTGTTCTCAGATAGATAATCAAATTCATCATCTTCCGTTAGCAAATAATTAATCGTTGCTTTGCGTTCTTCCGTGATGTCCTTTTCTGTTTGGTGAACTTGTTCTTTCCAATGAATAAAATAATCTCCTCCAGTAATGCTTACAGATTTAGCATCTAATTGATAATCTACTAAAAAACCACTTTCTGGTAGGTTATAGCTAGATTTTATAGCCTGGCCATTCGCTAAAGTACCAGAAAATTCTACTTTATTTCCTGTTTGAATACCGCTGAAATCTAGAGTAGATACATTGATTTTTCCTGCACTCGTAGGTAAAACGATAGAGAATTCATCACTCGCAGCATTATATAAATACAATCCGTCTTTTTTACCCGCATCGAAAGTAGCAAAGCTCTTGTAGTTTTTTAATTGAACCGAAACTAGTTTAGCACCTTTAGAAGATATTTTAACAACAATATCTTTGTTTTCTAGCGTAAATACCTGTTCTGGTTTTGCAGAACTGTCGATAGTAGCCTTCGTAGTTTCTTTTTTTACGGCTACTACTGCTTTTAGAGCAGATACTTTAGGCGTAACTACAAGTTCTTCTTTAGGGGCAAAGAAATATTGGTAGCCTAACAGCATACCCATAATTAATACAATACCCGTGATGGAATTTCTATCCATGATTTATTATTTTGAATTTTTGATGAATGGAACAGCGTGTTGATGAGCTGCTTTAACAAATTGCACAAATAGGGGAGCTGGACTTTCTACCGTTGATTTATATTCTGGGTGAAATTGAACTCCCACAAAGAAGGGGTGATTCTCGATCTCTACTATTTCTACTAGATTAGAATCTGGATTCATTCCGGAAGTAATTAAGCCAGCTTTGTGGAAACGCTCGAGGTACTCATTATTAAATTCGTAGCGATGTCTATGTCGTTCTTGGATTAATGACTTACCATAGATTTTATAGGCCAAAGTCCCTTTTTCAATCTTACAAGGATAAGAGCCTAAACGCATGGTTCCGCCTTTTTCCGAGATTTCTTTTTGCTCTAACATTAAATTAATAACAGGATCAGGGCTATCAGGATTCATTTCAAAAGAATGAGCTTCTGTCATTCCCATCACATTACGAGCAAATTCAATAACAGCACATTGCATACCTAAGCAAATACCTAAAAAAGGTATTTTGTTTTCACGGGCATATTTCACCGCATTAATTTTTCCTTGAATTCCTCTTTCGCCAAAACCCGGCGCAACCAATATTCCATCTAATCCCGCTAAAGTGTCCGAAACGTTTTCAGCGTCCATGGTTTCAGAGGATATCCACTGCAAATTTACTTTGATATCATTAGCTGCTCCGGCATGAATAAAGGATTCAGCAATAGATTTATACGAATCTTTAAGTTCTACGTATTTTCCAATCAGACCTATATTTATTTCAAACTTCGGATTCTGTAATTTCGTCAAGAAGTTAGTCCAGTTTTTAAGATTAGCCTCCTTATCGTTATAGATATCTAATTTATATAAAACACGACTATCTAATCGCTCATTCTGCATTAAAAGTGGTACCTCATAAATAGTAGAGGCATCACGTGCTTCAATTACATCTGCTTCAGAAACGTTACAGAATAGCCCGATTTTTTTCTTCATTTCCTGAGGAATCGGATGCTCTGTACGGCAAACTAAAATATCAGGTTGAATTCCAGATTCGGATAATTGTTTTACACTATGCTGGGTAGGTTTTGTTTTTAATTCCCCTGCAGAAGCTAAATAGGGAATTAAGGTCAAATGTATAAATAGCGTGTTTTTCTCTCCCAAATCCCATTTTAACTGGCGAGCTGCTTCGATAAATGGCAAAGATTCTATATCACCTACGCATCCACCAATTTCTGTGATGACAATATCGTATTTACCTGATTCTCCTAAAATTAAAATATTGCGTTTAATTTCATCTGTAATGTGAGGAACCACTTGAACAGTTTTCCCCAAATAATCACCACGACGCTCTTTAGTAATCACATTGTGGTAAATACGACCTGTTGTGATATTGTTAGCTTGACTCGTAGGCGTATTTAAAAAACGCTCATAGTGGCCTAGGTCAAGATCGGTTTCTGCTCCATCATTCGTCACATAGCATTCGCCATGTTCGTAAGGATTCAGCGTGCCTGGATCGATATTGATATAAGGGTCAAACTTTTGGATTGTACAGGTTAGACCTCGCGCTTGAAGTAGCTTAGCTAGAGACGAGGCAATGATGCCTTTTCCTAACGAGCTTGTTACACCACCCGTAACAAAAATGAACTTAGATTTCTTGGGATTCCCTTTACCAGACATTGAAAGAATTGTTGATTTGGTTACGGGAAACAAAGATAGTGAAATAAAAGCATACCGAATTAATCCTATTTTTATTTTATCTTGCATTCTTAATAATATTTGAATGAAACCTCAACAAATTACGCTCTTTTCAGCTTCAGCGGGATCAGGTAAAACCTATACCTTAACCATTGAGTATATCAAGATGGCGCTCTGTGAGGTAGAAACGAAAGGATATTTCAGACGTATTTTAGCTGTCACTTTTACCATAAAAGCGGCAGAGGAAATGCGCCAAAGAATTTTACATTTTTTAGCAGGTTTATCCGATTATCCCAAATTTGAACATACATCTATTACCGAACAGCCTAATGTTGTGGCTATTTTAGAAAAAGTTCAATCGGAATTAGCCGAAGACGGTATTCATTTATCGTATGAAGAATTAGCCTTACGGTCAGCGACAACCCTGCAGCAAATCTTACAGGATTACGGATTGTTTTCTGTAATGACGATTGATTCTTTTGTCCAGCGCCTAAGCGCGTCTTTTGTGGATGAATTAAATTTGCCCACTCAATATGAGGTTTTATTGGATTCGAATGGACTTATTCATGAATTGATTAATCAACTTTTAGAACAAGTTAACAGTACAGGGGATCAAGAATTAAGTGAATTGATATTATCTTTTGCAAATCAGGAGATTGCGGAAGGTCGAAATTGGAATCACATGCGCGAAAACCTTCATTCCTTCTTGAAGATAACGTTAGAAGAAAAATTTCTGGCGATTGAACCTCAATTAGCTCCTTTCCAAACCAGTGATTTTCTTCGATTAGAAAATCAATTGCGCCAAACGATGGAGCAGATGGTTATAGAGGTAAAAGAAATAGCTCATTCGTTTTTGGAAACTATTTCATCCATAGGTGTAGAAGATTCGATGTATTTCCAAGGTGCTAAAGGCCCTATTGGAATTATGAAATCGATTTATGCGAAGCCAGAAGTAGCGGATAAACCTTATGCCTACCTTCGTTCCGCTATTGAAAATAACACGTGGACATCTTCTAAAGCTTCCACTGCCGACAAGTTTTTGATTGAAAGCAATTCCGCCGATTTATCTAGACTAGGGACCCAATTTTTGAATCTGCAAGACCTCTATGGTAAACGTTATCGTTTTCTACATTGGGTTTTAAAGGATTTGAAAAAAATCGCCTTACTTAATTTGATTCAGCGAGAAATGCGTTTGTATCAGCAAGAAAATGCAGCTATTCCGATATCAGAATTTTCGAAAAGAGTATATGAGGTGATTTCAAATGACCCGATTCCATTTATTTATGAGAAACTGGGGGATCGTTATTTTCATATTTTCATCGATGAGTTTCAGGATACGTCTATTTTGCAATGGAAGAATTTTATGCCGCTAATTGAAAATGCTACTTCTATCGGAAAGCGTAGTTTATTAGTGGGAGATGCGAAGCAATCTATTTATAAGTTTAGAGGTGGAGAAGTAAGCCTTATTGCCTCTTTAGCCACACAAGATCCTTCTTTAGTTTCTAGTCATTTTATGGAGGATTCATTAGATGAACAGCGTTTTGATTATTTGTTGAATCAAATAGGGCCCAAAGCTTTGAATGATAATTACCGTAGCTCTAGGGAGGTGGTTGAATTCAATAATGCGTTCTATCATTCTTTAACTGAGAATGATAAGGTGCTTACTTTATGTCCTTTAATTACTCCTTTGTACGGACTTAATTTAAAGCAAAATGCGAAGGTCGCTGCGTCAACATTTAATGGAAAAGTGGATTTATTAGTATACCATAAATCGAAAGAGACCTATGGATTTACTGAGCCTGAGCATGAATTCATGTTTGAGCAGGTATTAAATTTGATTCAGCAAAATCGTGACAAAGGATTTAGATACAAGGACTTAGCTGTATTAACTAGGAAAAATAAACATTCGCGTTATTTAGCCTTGCGATTAAAGGAGAAGGGTATTCCTGTTATTTCATCTGATTCCTTATTAGTTCATTATTCGCCTATTGTTGGTTTTTTATTGTCATTCTTAGCCCTATATGAGAATCCGAAAGAATCACTTTATTTATATGAGCTACTCTATCAATATGCCGAAATACAAGGACAACAAGTCACTCAGGAAGAGGTAGATTATGTAGCTTCTTTACCAGGGGATTCCGCTTTATTTAATGCTACAATTTACTTCCAACAAAAAAATATTAAAATCCCTGATTTTTCAGATCTACTACATTGGGTTTATGATTTAGTATCTGCTTTTGACTTACTAAATCACGCTAGTGGTCAGGAATACCTCTGGAAATTTTTAGATGTATTAAATGAGTATGTTCTTTTAAAGGACAAATTGATAGCTGGCTTTTTACAACATTTTAATCAAAATAGAAATTCGTATTGCATTTCTAGTTCTAATGTGGATGATGCTGTAACGATTTCAAGTATTCATAAATCGAAAGGTTTAGAATACCCAGTTGTAATTGTCCCTTTTGTTAATTGGACTTTTCAAGCTGATTCAGAAAAGATTTGGTATGAACTAGGGGAGGAAGAATCTTCGGATTTAAGGATGGGGGATGAGAGACGCTTACAACAGGTGTATGGTCGAGTAAATTCGCCGGAAGTTTTAGCTTTTCCAGCTTTAGCAAATCAGACACAGGCGGAGAAAGAAGCTATTTTCTTAGATGCTTTAAATATGCTCTATGTAGCCACGACACGTCCTAAGCAATCATTACATCTTTTATTGACAGTCCCTGATCCAGAAATGCACAGTAAGACTATTTCAACCTATGAGAATTCGGTAGGAAAATTAGTGTATGATTACGCTCTATCAGTAATGGGGCCAGCTACTTTAATTCCTAATTTCATGGGTGAGACACCCTGGAACATGTCTTATTTTTCTTTTTCAGACTCAGCGCTTATTCCTTTCTTAAATCATGATCAATTAAATTCAATAGAAAAATGCGTTCGAATTCAAATGGGTGAAGCAATTCCACCTATTCACTTCCGGATAAATACAGCAAAATCCGATTTATATACTTCAGCTTCTAAAAAAAGAGAAATAGGAAATCAATTGCACGATTTATTAGCGCAATTGCCTGATATGGATTCTTGGCCTGCATTACGTGCTAAATCTTCTTTAGATGTATCTTTATTAGACGCCTTATTAGCGATTCCTAAAGTTCAATCTTTCTTTAATAAAGATCAGTTAGTCTTTAAGGAAGTAGATTTATTGTGCCCTGACGGAAAAATAATTAGGCCGGATCGGGTTAATAAGGTAGATGGCGCTTTACAAGTTATTGATTTTAAAACAGGTAAGCCTAAACTAGAACACCACGATCAAATAAACCGATATAAGCAAACTTTGGTTTCCATGGGCCATCAGGTCACAGAAGGGGTTTTGATTTATGTAGAATCTAAAGAATTAGTCTATGTTTAAGCGAATACTTCTGTTAAGTTTCATCGTATTAATTGTAGACTCTTGCTCGTTTGTGAAGCGTATATTTCATCGTTCTGGAGCCTCTTATTACAGTTCCGCTGAGATAAAAGGAATCATTAAGGAGGCTAAGAAGTTCAAAGGGGTTCCTTATAAATATGGAGGAATAGACTCTAAAGGAATGGATTGTTCTGGTTTACTATATACTGTTTATTTTAAAAATGATGTTAAAATTCCTCGTGTATCAGTAGATCAGGCTGATTTTGGCACTGAAGTTTTACTTAACGATGTGGAATTAGGGGATTGGGTATTTTTTGCGACTGGTAAAATAGGTTTGATTAGTCATGTTGGATTAATTACCAAAGAAAAGCCCGATATAACATTTATCCATGCTAGCACTACCTATGGTGTAAGAGAGGACCGACTAATGCAAAAATTTTGGCTCGATAAGATTGTCAAAATAATACGTCCATTTAAAAATTAATATGGTTTTTAGCCTTTGATGTACTATTTTTGCATTTCTTTTTAAAATGATATGTCTAAAAAAATTGTAATTATTGGTGCAGGTGGTGTAGGTAATGTAGTCGTAAAAAAATGTGCGATGAATCCAGCCTCTTTTTCTGAAATCGTTTTAGCTTCCCGTACTTTATCTAAATGTGATGCAATAGCAGCTGAATGCGCCGCTATTGGTTTACCCACAGTGATTAAAACAAGGAAAGTAGATGCGGATAATGTACCGGAGTTAGTGGCTCTATTTCAAGAAGAAAAGCCATTTATGGTGATAAATGTTGCTTTACCCTACCAAGATTTAACTATCATGGATGCTTGCCTTGAAGCAGGCGTTCATTATTTAGATACAGCTAATTACGAGCCTAAAGAGGAAGCTAAGTTTGAGTACTCCTGGCAATGGGCTTATCAAGATAAATTCAAGAAGGCCGGACTAATGGCTTTATTAGGCTGTGGTTTTGATCCGGGTGTAACTGGAGTCTATACCTCTTATGCTAACAAGCATTACTTCGATGAGATGCATTACCTGGATATCATCGATTGCAATGCAGGTGATCATGGAAAGGCTTTTGCAACGAATTTTAATCCGGAAATAAATATCCGTGAGATAACTCAAAAAGGTAAATATTGGGAAAACGGACAATGGATTGAAATTGAGCCTATGTCCATTCACAAAGCGATTGATTACCCTAATATAGGGCCTAAGGAATCTTATTTATTATTTCACGAAGAACTAGAATCTTTAACAAAGAACTTTTCCACGTTAAAGAGAGCGCGTTTTTGGATGACTTTTGGTCAAGCGTATTTAACGCATTTAGAGGTTTTACAAAACGTAGGTATGACTTCGATTGCTCCTATTAAATTTAAAGGAATGGATATTGTTCCTTTAGAGTTTCTTAAGGCTGTCTTACCAGAACCTGGTTCATTAGGGGAGAATTATTCAGGCCAAACTTCTATAGGTTGCCAAATCAAAGGTATAAAAGACGGCAAGGATGTGACTTACTATGTTTGGAATAATTGCCATCATGCGGATTGTTATAAAGAAGTTCAAGCTCAGGGAGTTAGTTATACAACTGGAGTGCCTGCTATGATAGGAGCGTCCTTAATGGTAGATGGCACTTGGTTTACCCCTGGTGTATTTAACGTCGAGGAATTTAATCCAGATCCTTTTATGGAATTATTAAATATCCACGGTTTACCTTGGGATGAACTGCATAATATCACCTTACCTCACGAATATTAATATGTCTTATTATCCTTCAATTCCATCTCCTTGTTATGTATTGGAGGAAAATTTATTGATTAATAATCTGGAACTTTTACATAAAGTTCAACAGGAGGCAGGTATTGAAATTATTTGTGCTTTAAAAGGTTTCTCTTTTTACCACGAATTTCCCTTAGTCAAACAATATTTAGCGGGAGCTACAGCCAGCTCTTTGAATGAAGCTCGCTTAGCTAATGAAGAAATGGGTGTTAGACCTCATATCTATTCTCCTGCGTATTTAGAATCAGAATGGGACGAACTTGCCCGTTACGCGGGCCATATCACCTTTAATTCGCTGAATCAATACCATCAATTTAAAGATCGTGCCCATAAAGATGGTATCTCCTGTGGTCTTCGCATAAATCCAGAATATGCTGAGGTGGAAACTGAGATGTATAATCCTTGCGTGGCTGGTTCTCGTCTAGGTATCCGCCGTTCAGATTTAGGTGAATTACCTGCTGGGATTGAAGGATTGCATTCACACACACTTTGCGAGAATGACTCTTTCGTTTTGGAACGCACATTAGCGGTAATTGAGGAGAAATTCGGTGATTTATTGCCATCTCTCAAATGGTTGAATCTAGGGGGTGGTCATTTAATTACCAAAGATGATTACGATGTGGCGCATTTAATCACTCTATTAAAAAGATACCGCGAAAAATATCCTAACCTGCAGATCATTCTAGAACCAGGTTCAGCTGTGGGCTGGCAAACTGGTTTTTTGAAATCGACAGTTTTAGACATAGTGGAATCAGCTGGTATTACGGTGGCCATTTTAGATGTTTCCTTTGCTGCACATATGCCAGATACATTGGAAATGCCCTATAAGCCACGAATTCGGGGTGCTAATTCTGTGCCTGAAAAAGGAAAGCCTACTTATCGTTTTGGAGGAATGACCTGTCTAGCGGGGGATTTTTATGGAGATTATTCTTTTGAAAAACCACTACTTATCGGGGATGAAATCATCTTAGAAGATATGATTCATTATACGATGGTGAAGACGACGACTTTTAATGGCGTTAATCTACCCAGTATAGGTAAAATTGACAAAATTGGTCAATTTCAACTACTTAAGTCCTTTGGATACGCATCTTTTAAAGATCGTTTATAAGTGGAGAAGATCGGGCTCGAACCGACGACCTCTTGCATGCCATGCAAGCGCTCTAGCCAACTGAGCTACATCCCCATTAAAAATTTACTTTTACCCCTACACCGCCTTGTATGTGTAGAAAAAATGGATTGGGCAATAGTTCTGTGTATAGGCCTAATTCAGCAAAGAAGGATAAATTAGGTGCATCAATAGGGAAATACTCTAATCCTGCTATACTGGCAGCTCCTAATCCACGCTTTGTTTCGGGGAATATGGAATTATCTAAGAACAAATTTCTGGAAACAAACTGAGGACCCGCTCCATAATAATAATGTAAATCAGAGTTGACTAGGGTAGGGCGATGCCATAAATAAAGCGCGTTTACGGAGAAGCCGATGTTTTGAAAGGAGCCACCTTGATAAGAACGATTTGTTCCCCAAAGTCCACCATATGATCCAAAATTAAATTCTACCGCATTTTTTCCACTAGGCAAATAACGTTTAACCATAAAACCGCCCGGTTCTCCTACTCTAAAACCCGCTGCCCAATCTTTCATCTGTGCCTTTGCTACTGAAAGGCTACAAAATAGAAATACGAATAGGCAAATACGTTTCAACATCTTAGGCTGAATAGAATTTTGTGATTAGATAAACTAATTTATCGTTTTCTTCTGATATCCCAACCGTTATTCGAATAGAATCTTCACATAATGCCACAGAACTTCGATTTCTGGTGATTAGTTTGGATTCAATTAAATAGTCAAATAATTTATTGGCATTTTTAAAATGCACTAAGATAAAATTAGCATCGGAGGGATAAATTTTGACAACTTCCTTAATTGATGATAACCTCTCTACTAATCGGGTTCTTTCTGCCAAAATCAAGGCTACAGATTCTTTCTTAAAATGAGGGTTAGCTAAAGCCTTGACTACAATTTCCTGAGTGGCACCTCCTATATTATAGGGTGGTTTAATCTTATTAAGTAATGCTATGATGGCCGAATCTGCAAAAGCCATTCCTAGGCGAAGGGAGGCGAGCCCGTATGCTTTAGAAAGTGTTTGCAAAACAATCAATGAAGGATATTGAGCTAATTCTAATACGAAACTAGGTTCATCTGAAAAATCAATATAAGCCTCATCGATGATAATAAATCCTGTTTTAAAAGATGCGGTTAAGGAATAGATATCAGATCGTTTCAGCTTATTGCCTGTCGGATTATTAGGTGAACAGATGAATAATAAGCGTGTATTCTCGTCTATGGATTGCAGAATACCGGCTACATCTAATTGATAATCCTTTGTAAGACTAACTTTTCGCTGCTCGATGTTATTAATGGAGGCACTCACTTCGTACATTCCATACGTAGGAGGGCAAAGAATAATATTGTGTACTCCTGACTGACAAGTCATTCGCATGATTAAATCGATAGCCTCATCAGATCCATTTCCCAAGAATATCTGATCTGTGTGACAAGACTTAATCGCTGCAATTTGTTCTTTTATAGCTAATTGAAGGGGATCAGGGTAACGATTCCATTTTTCGGAAAGGCCTGATCCTACTGGGTTTTCATTCGCATCTAAAAATACGCCCTCTTTCCCTTTAAATTCATCTCTTGCAGATGAATAAGGTTTTAAGTTCCAAATATGCTCTAATATGAATGTTTTGAAATTCATAAGCGATTTAATCTAACTTTAACGGCATTAGCGTGCGCCTGAAGCGATTCTGCTTCTGCCATGGTAATAATGGTTTCCCCTAATTGGGTTAAACCCTCTTTTGAGATGGACTGTAAAGTAATTTTTTTAGTAAATGAATCTAAATTAACTCCAGAATAAGCTCTTGCAAATCCATTGGTAGGAAGTGTGTGGTTTGTTCCTGAAGCATAATCACCCGCAGATTCTGGTGTATAATTACCTAAGAAAATAGAGCCGGCATTTCGAATGTCATCTGCGAATGCTTCCGCCTTATCGCAGGCTAAGATTAAGTGTTCCGCTGCATATTCGTTTAATAAATCTAAGGCATCTTTTTCGTTAGCTACTAATACGAATTTAGAATTGGCCAAAGCTTTTTCGGCTAATTCTTTTCTCGGTAGAGCTATCCACTGTGATTCGATTTCTGAGATTGTATCTGATATAATGTCAGCGGAAGTACTTACTAGAATGACCTGTGAATCTATTCCATGTTCTGCCTGTGAAAGTAGATCGGAAGCGATATAAGAGGGAATAGCAGTAGAATCAGCATATACAGCCACCTCGGAAGGACCTGCTGGCATATCAATGGCTGTTCCTAACCTATTAGCATACATTTTTGCAGCTGTTACATATTGATTTCCAGGACCAAAAATTTTATATACCGCAGGAACACTTTCTGTTCCGACACTTAAAGCAGCGATAGCCTGAGATCCACCGACTTTGGCCATCTTCGTAATACCACAAAGTTTAGCGGCATAAAAAATAGCTGGGTGAACTCCTGGCGTACAAAGTACAACCTCTAGACAACCCGCAATGCGAGCTGGTATCGCTAACATTAAAACGGTAGAAAATAGAGGAGCAGTTCCTCCTGGAATATAAATACCTACTTTATCTATACCCGTTGCTTTTTGCCAACAGAAAACTCCTGGATTAACCTCAATTTTAGTGGAAACTAATTTCTGGGCCTCATGAAAGGTATAAATATTCGCATAAGCCTGATCAATTGCTTTTTGTAAAGTTAGATCTGTTTGAGCCGCTTTTTGACTAATTTCATCTGCGGTATATAAGATATCTGTAATTTCTCTCTTTTCGAAAGTAGCCGTTAAATCACGTAAGGCTTGATCCCCTGACTTTTTTACCTGAGTAAAGACATCGGCAATTAATGACTCAAGGGTTCCTTGCTCTAGAGAAGGTCTTTCGCAAATGCTAGCGTATTCTGATCGAGATGGATATTGAATTTGCTTAAACATAATTAAAGAATCATTTTTTCAATTGGTAACACTAAAATACCTTCTGCACCCGCATCACGTAGGTTCTCTATGATGTTCCAAAAATCATTCTCTTCTATTACAGAATGTAGTGAAAACCAACCTTTTTCAGCTAGCGGTAGGATAGAAGGTGATTTCATCCCAGGCAATAAAGCGGTAACCTTCTGTATATTCTCTTCTTGAACATTTAATACTACATATTTAGCATTTTGGCCGCGTTGCACGGAGTCAATTCTAAATAAAAGCTTAGCTAAAAGTGCTTTCTTTTCAGGACTCAAAGATGAGTTAGAAATCATGACAGCTTGACTTTGGAAGACTGTGGCAACCTCTTTTAATCCGTTACTTAATAAAGTTCCACCTGTGGAAACAATGTCGCATATGGCTTCAGCTAAACCTATGCTAGGAGCGATTTCTACTGAACCAGAGATCTCGTGCGTTTCAGCTTTTACGCCATTCGCTTGTAAAAATTGACTCGTTAAATTAGGATAAGACGTAGCGATACTTTTACCTTCAAAAAAGCTTAAATCCGTATACTTCTCACTTCTTGGTACGGCTAAAGAAAGTCGGCACTTAGAGAAACCTAATTCTTTAACAATATCCACTTTTCGGGTGTGTTCCATTAATACGTTTAAACCGATCACTCCTAGATCAGCTACGCCATCTTCCACGTAACCTGGAATATCATCATCACGTAGGAATAAAAATTCAACGGGGAAGTTGCTAGATATCGAACGAAGCTTAGATCCTCCTGATTCAAATTTTATTCCACATTCTTTAAATAACTTTAAAGAATCATCACTTAAGCGTCCAGACTTTTGTACAGCAATTCGAATTGTAGTTGTGCTCATTAGGGTATATATCTAAAAAAGCAAGCCTCGATGTTATTCGAGGCTTGCAGAATCAATTTTATAAAAACATTTTGATTGGGTCCTCCAGGTATTGTTTTAGGGTTAACAGGAACGCAGCCCCTGTTGCACCGTCTACCACGCGATGATCACATGTCAAAGTTAGTTTCATAATGTTCGTAGCATAGAATTGACCATTCTTTACACCTACGGTCTCTTTAATTCCACCTACAGCTAAAATACAAGACTCAGGGGAGTTAATGATTGATGTAAACTGATCAATGCCAAACATACCTAAATTAGAAACGGTAAATGTATTACCCTCCCAATCTTTAGGTTGCAATAATTTATTCTTAGCCTTAGCGCCTAAATCTTTAGCCTCTGCTGAAATTTGCGCAATCGATTTCTCTGACGCGAAACGAATAACAGGTACTAACAATCCGTCTTCAACCGCCACAGCCATACCGATGTGCACATGTTTGTTCACACGAATACGGTCTTCCATCCAATACGAATTAACTTTCGGGTGTTTTGCTAATGATAAAGCAGTTGCTTTTATCACCATATCATTGAAGGATATTTTTATAGGGAATGTATCGTTCATGCTAACACGAGCTTCCATTGCCTTGTCCATATTGATTTCCATCGTTAGATAGAATTCTGGAGCACTAAATTTAGACTCAGATAGACGACGCGCAATCGTTTTACGCATTTGGCTGTTCGGAATGTCTTCGAAACTCTCCACACCACCCGTAAAATTAGCGTTTGCTCCTCCTGAACTAGGATTGTATTCTTCTATATCTGCTTTTGTGATTCGGCCACCTTCTCCCGTTCCCGTGATCCAGTTTAAGTTATATCCTTTTTCTTTTGCCAAAGCACGAGCTAATGGACTCGCTTTAGAATCAGCACCTGGTTTCGCTGCTGTTTTTTCTTCTGCTACTGGTGCTTTAGTTATTACTGGTGCAGGTGCACTAGCCGCCACGGTTGCTACCGCCGGTGCAGATGCAGCTGGCGCAGACACTGCTGGAGCAGGAGCAGACGCCTTAGGATTTGCCTCTGCATCTAATATTAACTGATAATTAGCACCAGGCTCACCTACGATAGCAATAATGCCATCTACGATAACCCCTTGACCTTCTTTTGCTCCAATATATAATAAAGTGCCATCTTCATAGTTTTCTAATTCCATGGTGGCTTTATCTGTCTCTACTTCAGCGATAATATCTCCGCTTTTAACGACATCACCTACGGCTTTTAGCCATTTAGCAATCACGCCTTCAATCATCGTATCGCTCATTTTAGGCATACGAACCGCGGCAGCTTTTACTCCGCTTAAATCAACACTT
The DNA here is from genome assembly GCF_054558735.1 of Aquirufa sp. A-Brett2-15D. Taxonomy (NCBI): domain Bacteria; kingdom Pseudomonadati; phylum Bacteroidota; class Cytophagia; order Cytophagales; family Flectobacillaceae; genus Aquirufa; species Aquirufa sp. A-Brett2-15D. The sequence goes on from NZ_JBSKFT010000001.1 coordinate 314,778, forward strand.
GCTGCAATTGCTTCTGCTACTGGTGCAACTGATGAGGAAACAGGTTCTGAAGCTACAGGAGCTGAAGCAGGAGTGGATGCTGGTGCAGCTAATAAGGATGAATAATCTTCACCCGGTTTACCAACAATAGCGATGATGCCATCCACAGGAACAGCTTCACCCACCTTTACGCCAATGTATAGCAAAGTACCGTCTTCATAATTTTCTAATTCCATTGTTGCTTTGTCTGTTTCAACTTCAGCAATAATGTCACCAGATTTGATAACGTCGCCCTCCTTTTTTAGCCAGTTTGCGATCACACCTTCTAGCATGGTATCGCTCATCTTAGGCATTCTAATAACTTCAGCCATCTTATTTTATTTGAAAGTTTAAAATTACGCCTTAAACCCTGTTTTTAAAAATTTTATGAGATAATTATTCTCTTTAATCAAGTTTCAGAACGGCCATAAATGCTTCTTGTGGGATTTCGACGTTTCCTACTTGTCGCATGCGTTTTTTACCTTTCTTCTGCTTCTCTAATAATTTACGTTTACGCGAGATATCTCCACCATAACATTTGGCCAAAACATCCTTACGCAATGCCTTCACCGTTTCTCTAGCGATGATCTTCAGACCAATTGCCGCTTGAATCGCAATCTCAAATTGTTGTCTCGGGATCAATTCACGTAATTTCTCACACAAACGCTTTCCCCAATCATAGGCCTTATCCCGGTGGACAATGGCAGATAAGGCATCTACTTTGTCCCCGTTTAACATGATATCTAACTTAACCATGTCACCTGGTTCGTAATCTTTGTATTCGTAATCGAGTGAAGCATACCCTCTAGAAATCGTCTTTAAGCGATCAAAGAAGTCAAAAACAACTTCAGATAATGGCATGTCAAACGTTAACTCAACGCGATCCGTTGTCAAGTAAATTTGATTGACTAAAATCCCGCGCTTGTCCATACAAAGACTCATAATCACGCCCGTATATTCAGACTTTGTGATGATTTGTGCTTTAATGTACGGTTCTTCAATGATGTCGATTAAATTAGGTTCTGGCAATTCTGCAGGAGCAGAGACCCACAATTCTTCCTTTGCAGTCGTAATTACCTTAAATTTTACTGAGGGTACTGTCGTAATGACAGTCATATCAAATTCGCGTTCTAAACGTTCTTGCACAATTTCCATGTGCAACATGCCAAGGAAACCACAACGAAAGCCAAAACCCAGGGCTGCCGATGTTTCTGGTTCCCAAACAAGGGACGCATCATTTAGCTGCAGTTTTTCCATCGCATCGCGAAGATCTTCAAATTCAGACGTCTCTACTGGATAAATACCCGCAAAAACCATTGGTTTTACTTCTTCAAAACCTTGAATAGCCGTTAAGCAAGGATTAACTACTTGGGTAATGGTATCACCGACTTTTACTTCTTTAGCCTCTTTAATACCCGATATTAAGTAGCCTACGTCACCCGTTTTAATAATTTGTTTGGGCTCTTGCTCTAAACCTAAGGTGCCTATTTCATCCGCATAGTATTCTTTACCTGTATTGATAAACTTTACTTTATCCCCTTTGCGAATTTCTCCATTATATACGCGGAAAATTACTTCGATACCTCGGTATGAATTAAAAGTAGAATCAAAAATTAAAGCTTGTAATGAGCCTTCAGGATTACCTTTAGGGGCCGGAATGCGTGCTACTACCGCATCTAAAATGTCTTGTATACCTATTCCTTCTTTACCAGAGGCATGAATAATGTCTTCTTTTTTACAGCCAATTAAGTCAATGATTTGGTCAGAAACTTCATCCGGCATAGCCCCAGGTAAATCAATCTTGTTTAAAACAGGAATGATTTCTAAATCATGGCTGATAGCTAAATAGAGATTAGAAATGGTTTGTGCTTCAATACCTTGAGACGCATCCACAATTAATAAAGCACCTTCGCAAGCAGCGATTGAACGAGAAACCTCATAGGAGAAATCGACGTGACCGGGCGTATCTATTAAGTTGAACGTATACAATACTCCGTCTTTTGGGTATTGCATTTGAATAGCATGTGATTTTATGGTGATTCCACGTTCGCGTTCTAAGTCCATATCATCGAGCAATTGATTCATCATATCTCGCTTTTGAACGGTATTCGTGAATTCAATTAATCGATCGGCTAACGTACTTTTACCGTGATCAATATGGGCAATGATGCAAAAATTACGCAGGTGTTTCATATAGAATTATTTCTCCTCAGGGCGGACCCCGTTAACTAAGCTACAAATATAGCCAAAACAAGGCAGTTAACCCGTTTTATTGATTCATTAAATCTTCAATTTCCTCCCAATTCAATGGAATATTTTTCATCAAATTAATATTCTCTCCCTTTTTTATCACTAGGTTATTTTCTAAACGGATACCTAATCCCTCTTCTTGGATATAAATACCAGGTTCACACGTTAAAACCATGCCTTCCTGAAAAGGTTTGTATTTATCCCAAACATCATGTACATCTAACCCTAGATGATGCGCTACCCCGTGCATGAAGTATTTTTTGAACAAAGGATTCGCTGGGTTTTGATTCCCGACATCCACCCTTGAAAATAAGCCTAAATCTATTAGTTGACCCTCCATGAAACGTTCGACTTCTTTTTGGTAATCTACCCAAAAAATACCTGGCTGCATGATTCTAGTTGCAAAGTCAAGAACAGAATGAACGGCTTGATAAACTTGTTTTTGACGCGGGTTAAATCGACCATTTACGGGAATAGTCCGAGTCATGTCCGCGTTATAATTAGCATAGGATGCCCCCACGTCTAATAGGAGCACATCTCCGTCTCTACATGGCAGTGCATTGTCAATATAATGTAGCACACAGGCATTCGAACCTGACGCAATGATCGGAGTATAGGCAAAACCTTCAGAACGATTCCGAGTAAATTCATGAATAAATTCAGCTTCGATTTCGTATTCTGTTACTCCTGGTTTAGTAAAGTTTAAAACTCGCCTAAATCCTTTTTCGGTGATATCACAAGCCTCCTGCAAAGCCGTTAATTCCTCAGGCTCTTTTTGCATACGTAAATCGCTCAAGATAGGAGCTAGGCGACTAATCGTATGCGAGGGATAGGTATTTTTTAATGTTATCCCTAGTCTAGCATTTTGTGTTTGAACAGACGATGCGTTACGCAAATGCTCATTATCTGTTAGATACAAGTTAGTTGCAGAATAAATTAAGGTTTTTAGTAGGGTGTCAAAGTTAGAAACCCACTGGATATTTTTAATTCCAGAAATAGAGGTGGCTTCCTCCTTGGTGTATTTATGTCCTTCCCAAATCTCAATGAGTTCTGATGTTTCTCTGACAAAGGCTATTTCTCTCCATTGTGGTTCGGGTGCATCAGGATATAAGATTAATAAGGTCTCGTCTTGATCTAATCCCGATAAATAAAATAGATCACTATTCTGTCTGAATCCCATTGTGCCATCCGCATTAGTAGGCATAATGTCATTTGAACTGATGACTACAATAGATTTAGGCGGTAATTGTGCGTACAATTTCGCGCGATTCTTTTTGAATAATTCAGCTGAAAATGGGGTATATCTCATCTTATTTTCGACAAACGTATATAATTTCTTCTAAAGGTAAAGCCATTCTTGTACTTTCACTTAGACCTAATTTCTCGATTAGATTTACGGGCTCTACTTTAAAGCCTGATTTCTCTAATTGCGTTCCATAATCTCGGCCATAAATACGCAAGTGATCATCTTGTAAAAAATGAATTTCTCGTTCTCTTGGGTCGGTAATGCTAGCGTCTTCATACGTAGTTGCAAGATCGTAACGTTGTGGACTTTGGCATAATGCAAAACCCGATGGCTTTAATACACGTCTGATTTCTTGCATACAACGAACATCATCCTTTACGTGCTCTAAAACATGATTACAAAATACCACATCGAAGGTATTATCCTCGAAAGGAATATCATGCAAGTCCATTTTTACTTTTGCCAAAGGACTTTCAATATCCGCTGTTATATATTGGTCCCCTAGATTATTTTCAAAACGTTCAATAAAGCAATACTCAGGAGCAATATGCAATAAATGGGGCTTCTCTGTAAAAAAGGCTGTTTCGTTTTTTAAATATAAGAACATCAATCGATGACGTTCTAGGCTTAGGCAGGAGGGGCAAAGAGCGTTTTCCCGTGGTGTTAGACGCCCGTAAGGCAAGAAATGACGAAATGAATGATCACAAACGGGGCAATAAACTTTATTTCCTTGTAAGAAAATGCTGTAAATTTTAATCAGTCGATGTGCGAATAATTGAATGAATTTTCTCGGGATAAATCGTAAAACCCAGCTGATAAGGTATTTCATAGAAACAAAAAAAGGGAAGGCTTCTCTGTTGAAAACCTTCCCTCCAAAATTAAGAAATTAATTACATTTTTCTTAACCAAATATTGCGATAGCTAACCGCATTTCCGTGGTCTTGTAAACTGATAGGTCCGGGTCCATGAACTGGATTCAAAGGTTGTCCGATATATTCCGTTGTTCCTTGAATCTTTGTATGATTTTGAACGACAATTCCATTGTGAATAACTGTTATATAAGCAGGTGTTTCGATTCCTCCATTAGTGGTAAATAGGGGAGCCGTATAAATAATATCATACGTATTCCAATCCCCCATTTTAGATGAAGCATTCACTAGGGGAGGTGATTGCTTGTAAATGGCACCAGCCTGACCATTACGATAGGTTGGGTTTTGGTAGGAGTTCATTACTTGAACCTCATACATACCCTGCATAAATACACCACTATTTCCTTTTCCTTGACTTTTTAAGGTTTCTGGCTCGATAGGGGATTGCCATTCAATGTGCAATTGGTAGTTTGTGAATTTTTCTTTTGTAGAAATATTACCTGTTTTACCTACTACGGTCATTTTTCCCTCTGCTACTTTCCAAAGCGCTGGAGAACCATCCTTTGCGGATTCCCAGTTATCTAAATTTTTTCCATCAAATAAAACGACGGCATCCGAAGGTATGGTTCCTGGAGTTACAACAGGGATACTTGGTTCCCAATATTCGGTATCGTTTGGGTTAGTAGGATTAACTTTTACGTGTCTGTGATCTTGCGCTAAAATAGACGTTGTAGTGGCTAATAATAGGGTAGAAACGATAAATAAGGTCTTTTTCATTGTTGAATTGGATTTAATGGTGCATAAAAAAACCGGCATAAACCGGTTTAAATATAAAGAATATTATTCTTATTTAGCGAAGCTAGCTTTAATTGCTTCTACATCAACTAATTTGATGGTTGGTCTTTGCTTTAAGATTTTGATAGCTGCAACCTTGTTGTTAGCTACTGCTTTATTTCTTCTGTCTTTACGTTTTAGTCTAGTTACTGCCATGTCTTTGATAATTTGGTTTGCAAAAATAGCTAAAATCGACTATTATCAAAAATATTATAGCATAATTAATTAAATTTGTTTTTTTACAACCATGCAGAAACCAGCAAACGCTCGAGGTACTAGGGATTTTGGTCCTACCGAAATGGCAAAACGTAATTACGTTTTTGACATTATTAAGACTCATTTTCAAGGATTTGGGTTTCAAACAATTGAAACACCAGCTATTGAAAACTTATCTACCTTGACTGGAAAGTATGGTGAAGAAGGTGATCAGCTATTATTTAAAATATTAAATAGCGGAGATTATTTGTCCAAAGTAGAGCCTACTGACATAGATGCTGGTTCTAAATCTTTAACGTATAAGATTTCCGAAAAAGGACTTCGCTATGATCTTACGGTACCTTTTGCTCGTTTTGTCGCGATGAATCGTAATGAATTAGCCTTTCCTTTTCGACGCTATCAAATTCAACCTGTATGGAGAGCAGATCGTCCGCAAAGAGGCCGTTACCGGGAATTCTATCAATGCGATGCGGATATTATCGGTTCCGATTCCTTAGTAAATGAGGCTGAATTAATAGCTTTATTTCAATCTATTTTTTTCTCGTTAAAACTGCGGGTAAATCTTTTTCTAAATTCACGCAAGATTCTTGCTGGAATTGTGGATCGCTTAGATGAAAGTGCACGTTTTTCATCCTTTGCGGTCGCTTTGGATAAATTAGATAAAATTGGTTGGGAGAAAGTGGCAGATGAATTGGTTTCTACCGGATTTACAGAGCAGAAAGTAGAGGCTATAAAGGATTTGGTTTTATTTGAAGGTTCTAATGAGGCTAAAATTGAAAAACTAAGTCAATTTTTTGATGCTAATGTGCTTGGTTTGCAGGGTTTAACCGAAATCAAAGAGGTTTTAAGTTTATCTGAAACGAATGGCTTCTCCTCTGATAATTTGGTTTTTGATTATAAATTAGCTCGTGGTTTAAGTTATTATACGGGATTAATATATGAAGGTAAAGCAGTTGATCTACCTTTTGGATCGATTGTAGGAGGAGGTCGCTATGATGATTTAACTTCTGCTTTTGGCTTACCCAATATGTCTGGGGTAGGTATTTCGTTTGGAATTGAACGTATTTTAGATGTAATGGAAGAGTTAAAGCTTTTCCCTGAAATAGCTACTAGTGCAAGTGCTATTTTGTTTACCTATTTTGATGCAGCTGGGCGAAACGCCTGCTTATCGATGGCAAATGAATTGCGTAAAGCTGGTGTTCCTACGGAAGTATATCCTGATGTAGCGAAGATTAAGAAATCTTTTGAATTTGCTGACAAAAAGAAGATAGCTTTTGTAGCTGTTATTGGTGAAGAGGAACTAAAGGTAGGAAAAGCAAATATCAAAAATATGAAAAATGGAGAACAGAATCTGCTCTCCATTGCTGAAATGATTACTTTATTAAAGCAATAATTATCTCCAAGCTTTAAATTGATTAATCAATCCGTTCGTAGATGAGTCATGTGAAGTGATTTTATCGTTATTTTCTAATTCAGGTAAAATGGAATTAGCTAATTGCTTTCCTAATTCTACTCCCCATTGATCGTAGCTGAAGATATTCCAAATCACCCCTTGAACAAATATCTTGTGCTCATACATCGCGATTAACGAACCTAATGTCGCTGGATCTAGTTGTTTTATTAGGAATGAGTTTGTCGGTTTATTTCCTTCAAAAACCTTGAAAGGAGCTAATTTTTCCACTTCTTCATCGTTCAATCCTGCTTTTTGTAATTCAGCAACTACTACCTCTTTTGATTTCCCGTTCATCAATGCTTCTGTTTGAGCAAAGAAATTAGACATTAAAAGGGTATGGTGATTTGTGATTTTATTATGAGTAACAGCGGGGGCAATAAAATCAGCCGGAATCATTTGTGTTCCTTGGTGAATTAATTGATAGAAGGCATGTTGTCCATTAGTACCTGGCTCACCCCAAATAACGGGACCGGTTGCATAGTTAACACGTTTTCCGGTGCGATCAATTGTTTTACCATTCGATTCCATATCTCCTTGTTGGAAATAAGCTGCAAAACGGTGCATATATTGATCATAAGGTAAAATGGCATGAGTAGGTGCATTAAAGAAATTTACGTACCAAATACCTAGCAAGCCTAAAATAACAGGAATATTACTTTCAAAAGAAGCCGAGGCAAAATGCGAATCCATCGCTTCAGCACCCGCTAATAGGGCTTCAAAATGCTCGTATCCCGCTGCAAGACAAATAGATAGACCTATTGCGGACCATAAAGAGTAACGACCACCTACCCAATCCCAGAATACAAACATATTGGCGGTATCTATTCCAAATTCCGCCACCGCTTTTGTATTAGTAGATAAGGCTACAAAATGCTTAGCAACTGCTGCGTTATCTTTTGCTGAGGCTAAAAACCAATCTCTTGCAGAGAAAGCATTTGCCATTGTTTCTTGCGTAGTAAATGTTTTAGATGCAATTAAAAACAAGGTCGTTTCCGGATTTACTTTCTTTAATGTTTCGGCGATGTGTGTTCCGTCCACATTACTGACAAAGTGTACATTTAATCTTGATTTATAGGGTTTCAAAGCTTCAGTGACCATCACTGGGCCTAAATCTGAACCACCTATGCCAATGTTAACTACGTCTGTGATTTCTTTTCCTGTATACCCTTTCCAAGATCCTGAAATTACTTTATCAGAAAATTCTTTCATTTGGGCTTTAACAGCCTGAATTTTGGGAATAATATTTTCACCATCTACTAGAATCGATGCCGAAGATTTTGCTCTTAATGCTGTATGTAAAACTGAACGTCCTTCTGTTTGATTGATCTTATCCCCATTAAATTGTGCTTTAATAGCCTCTTCTAACCCACATTCTTTTGCTAAAGCCACTAATGACTGAAAGCTTTTTTCATCAATTAAGTTCTTCGAGAAATCAAAAAAGATATCATTAAATGTTTGGCTGTATATAGCTTGTCTCTTAGAATCGCCTTCAAATAGATTGGCAATTGAAGTAGAGGCTAATCTTTCTTGATCAGATTGAAGTGCCTTATAAGCGGAGGTAGAAGTAAAATTTATTGTTGATAACATGCGGATTATATTAATGAGCTACAAAAATAGCCTTTTAAAATAAAAAATGCCAAAATCCACGTTACATGAATGTTGGCATTTTATTAAATAACGCAATTCTACAAATTAGGTTGTGGTGTTTTGCGTAAATAGGGTTTAACCGAAGTAAAGCCTTTAGGGAATTTTGCCACTGCATCCTCATTCGAAACTGACGGAACAATGATTACATCGTCTCCGTTAACCCAATCAGCTGGCGTAGCTACCTGGTAGTTCGCTGTCAATTGCAAGGAATCAATAACACGTAAAATCTCTGTAAAATTACGACCTGTTGAAGCAGGGTAGGTAAGTGTTAATTTGATTTTCTTATCTGGTCCTATTACAAATACTGAACGTACAGTGGCTTTTTCTGATGCATTCGGATGAATCATATCATAAAGCAAGGCAACAGTTTTCTCTGGATCAGCAATGATAGGGAAATTCATCTTCACTGAATTAACCTCTTCAATATCAGGCACCCATTTATTATGGGATTCTAAGCTATCGACTGAAATAGCGATAGGCTTCACTTGGCGTTTTTGAAATTCACCATTTAAAAGAGCCGTTTTCCCTAATTCAGTTGTACATACTGGCGTAAAGTCAGCTGGGTGGCTAAATATTAAAACCCAAGAATCTCCAATGAATTCATGGAAGTTTATGTGTCCTAATGTGGTATCCGCACTGAAGTCTGGTGCGATATCTCCTAATCTTAATGACATGATATGGGGGTCTATAGATTTAAACTAGTTTGTCTATCAAATATATAGATTTATGATTTAATAAAAAAGCAATCTTAAAATAAGATTGCTTTTAACATTACACTTCATCAACAAACTAAAAACAAATTTAATTAAATAGCTGTAGGAGAAGGATTCGAACCTCCAAGGTGCAGTTAGCCTCGACACAGAACTGATTTAGTGGTCAACCCATTATGCCGTGTTTATCCTGAACTCACCACCCCCGAGACAGGAGGGCACGTCTGCCAATTTCATCACCCTACAGTGAAAATTATTACCTTTGCAATAATTAGTAGGACAAATATAGATGGAGATTTTTAATTTTTCAAAATTTTTCAAATAAAAATGTCTTTTTTTGCATAATTTATAATTTGTACCTGATATAATTACGAAAATTCAATGGAAAAGAAGTTTGAGCTAGATCCTTTAGATTATAAAATTTTAGAAATTTTAGTCAAAGACGCTAATTTACCCTACACCGAAATCGGAACAAGATTAGATGTATCTGGTGGAACGGTTCATGTAAGGATGAAAAAAATGGAATCGATGGGTATAGTAAAAGGAGCTCAGTTATTGATTGATTATGCAAAAATAGGATGGGATATAACGGCTTTTTTAGGTATCTATTTAGATAAGAGTAGTTTATATGAAGATGTAGCTAAGCAATTAGAACAAATTCCAGAAGTGGTTAATATTCACTACACGACCGGTATTTATTCTATTTTTGTTAAAATAATTTGTCGGGATACCCAACATTTGCGGGAAGTACTACACGATAAGATTCAGCGAGTTACTGGGATTCAACGCACAGAAACTTTTATTTCTCTAGAAGAAAGTTTAATAAGAAATACACCTTTATTATAATTGTTTAGACTAATTCTAAACTAAGTCTATTTTTCTCCAAAATCCTTTTGTAATTTTGTAATCTAAATGCAAAATCATGGCAGAGAAGGTAGACGATATTTTACAAGAAGTTACTTCATCCGATTATAAATACGGATTTGAATCTCATTTTGAGACAGATGAAGCTCCTATTGGTTTAAGTGAATCCATTATTCACTTTATTTCAGAAAAGAAGAACGAACCAGATTGGATGCTTGAGTGGCGCTTATCAGCGTATCGTTATTGGAGAACATTAGCGGAACCTGATTGGGCTAATTTATTATATACTCCCACTAAATACGATGAGTTAAAGTATTATTCTGCTCCAGTTCAAAAGAAGCAGTTAAATTCTTTAGATGAAATTGATCCAGAATTACGCCGAACTTTTGAAAAATTAGGTATTTCTTTAGATGAGCAAAAACGTCTATCTAATGTAGCAGTTGATGCTGTGATTGACTCAGTTTCTGTCGCGACCACTTTTAAAGATACCCTGTTAGAGAAGGGGGTGATTTTTTGCTCTATTTCAGAGGCCGTAAGAGAATATCCTGAGTTAATCAAAAAATACTTAGGATCAGTAGTTCCCGTTAAAGATAATTATTTTGCAGCCTTGAATAGTGCTGTTTTTTCAGATGGCTCATTTTGTTATATACCTAAAGGCGTTCGTTGCCCGATGGAATTGTCTACTTATTTCCGAATTAATGCTTCAGGTACAGGTCAATTTGAGCGTACTTTAATCGTGGCGGAAGATGAGTCTTATGTTAGTTATTTAGAGGGTTGTACTGCTCCTATGCGTGATGAGAATCAATTGCACGCAGCTGTGGTGGAGATTTATGTGCACGCTGGAGCCGAGGTGAAGTATTCGACGGTTCAAAATTGGTATCCTGGAGATAAAGAAGGGAAGGGTGGAATCTATAATTTTGTGACTAAGCGTGGAATATGTGATGGCGCTCACTCGAAGCTATCATGGACGCAAGTAGAAACTGGTTCAGCCGTAACTTGGAAATATCCATCTGTTATTTTAAAAGGGGATTATTCGATCGGTGAGTTTTATTCCGTGGCTGTTACTAATAATTATCAGCAAGCTGATACAGGGACCAAAATGATACACCTAGGTAAGCATTCTAAGTCTCGCATTGTTTCTAAGGGTATTTCAGCTGGTTTTTCGCAAAACTCCTACAGAGGTTTAGTTCAAGTAGCTAGAAAAGCAGATGGAGCTAAGAATTTCTCACAATGTGATTCTCTTTTATTAGGTGATAAATGCGGGGCACATACATTTCCTTATTTGGAAGTGAAGAATAATACAGCGTCTGTTGAACACGAAGCAACGACGTCTAAAATAGGAGAAGATCAAATCTTTTATTGCAATCAGCGTGGTTTGAGTACAGAAACTGCCATTGCTTTAATTGTTAATGGATATGCTAAAGAGGTTTTAAAACAATTGCCAATGGAATTTGCTGTAGAAGCGCAAAAATTGCTGGCGATTTCCCTAGAAGGGTCAGTAGGTTAATTTTATTTAACTCCGCCTGTATGGATGGCCACTAGTTTCGAAAAAGGAGCTATGTGGCCATTTTTTATGTGATCGACTAGCGCATAAAACATTCTGCCAGTATATATGGGCTCAATAGCTATCTTATGTTTTTTTAGGAATTCCTGACAAAATTGGTCTAGTTCTTCTGTTTTTTGGGCATATTTTCCAAATATGTAGCGATCTTCAAGTACTAAATTAGGGCTAGGGTAATCTTGTAGGTGTTCCTCTATTTCTGCCTTATTATTCAATGTTAAAATACCGTTTACTGGTACTTTAACATATTTTGCGAGTCCGATTCCTGTGGCTCCTGTTCCTACAGCCACATAGATCTGATCGCATGGAGAGAGATCTAGAGCTAATTCTTCCATTCCCTGAATCGCTAATTCGCCAAAACCGCCTTCTGCTAAAACCACATAATCTTCATAACCACCTGGAATCTGTTTTTCTCGATAAGCGCTTCGAGTAATAAAGTGCAATTGCATGCCCCATTTGTTCATTTGGTTTAAATAGTTATTGCTGGATGGATTTAATTCTTCACCACGAACAAATCCAACAGTCGGGATTCCTAGGCTGTGACCTACAAAAGCAAGGGCATATAAGTGATTAGAGTAAGCTCCGCCAAAACTTAATAGCCCAGAATGTTCGTTTAATGAGAAGGTTTGGAGATATTTTTTTAATTTGCGCCACTTATTTCCCGAAATGATGGGATGAATGAGGTCGTCTCTTTTGACAAAAACCTGAATTCCTTTTGAATTCCAGCATTCATCGAAAATTTCTTCTATTGGAGACGGTAAGTGTAACGCGTTAAATTCAAAATTTGCTATGTCCATCGATCCAGAAATGAATGCTTTAGAATCCGACGAAGAAGACGATTTATTTGAGCATTTTAATTTTACTGTAGACAAAGGTCAGCAATTACTCAGAATCGACAAATATTTGATGATTAAAATTGCGGGATCTAGTCGCAATAAGATTCAGGTAGGAATTGACGCAGGTTCGGTGAAAGTAAATGGTGGGTTGATAAAGTCGAATTACCGTGTTAAACCGCTCGATTCAATTAGTGTTTCATTTGCCACTCCTCCGCGCGATAAAGAGGTCTATCCAGAGGATATTCCTATCGATATTATTTACGAAGATGATCAACTTATTTTAGTGAATAAATCCCCGGGAATGGTTGTGCATCCTGCTCAGGGTAATTGGTCAGGTACTTTAGTGAATGGATTATTATTTCATTGCCAAAGTCTCCCAGGACAAAAGGATATACGCCCAGGTCTAGTTCATCGGATAGATAAAGATACTTCTGGTATCTTAGTTATTGGTAAAACGGAGTTTGCTTTAAACTTTTTAGGTCAGCAATTTTATGAACATAGCATTGAGCGTACATATTATGCCATTTGTTGGGGAGTCCCTAAAGAGGCTAAAGGAACTTTACGCGGTAAAATTGCTAGAAGTCCTAGGGATCGGAAGGTAATGACCATATTTCCGGAGGAACATGAATTAGGTAAAATAGCGATTACCCATTATGAAGTTGTGGAATCTTATGGATTTTCATCCTTTGTTAAATTTAAATTAGAAACTGGTCGCACCCATCAAATTAGAGCTCATTTCCAATCCATTGGTCATCCTTTGTTTTCAGATTCCACCTATGGAGGCGATAAAATCAGGTTTATGTCTTCAATGGCTAGTTATAAGTCTTTTATAGATAATGCATTTAAAATATGCCCTAGACAGGCATTGCATGCTTTTTCACTAGGATTTATACATCCTATTACGAATGAATTTATGCAATTTGAGCAAAAATTCCCTGAAGATTTTTTAGCACTATTAACAAAACTACGCGCGATTAATGGATAAGATAGAAATTAGACGAGCTACAAAAGAAGATATTGGCTTAGTTAGAGAATTAGTCATGGAATTAGCCATTTTTGAAAAAGCTCCAGAAGAAGTTAGCAGTACAATCGACGACTATATAGCGGGAGGATTTTCTGAAAATCCGCTGTTCTTTGCTAATTTGATTTATTATAATGGAGAGCTGGGAGGTTTTTCTTTATGGTATTATCGCTTTTCTACCTGGAAGGGGAGACGCTTCTATTTAGAGGATCTCTATATAAAAGAAAGTTTCCGAGGCAAAGGCTTAGGCAAACAGCTGATTTTAGAAGCTATTCAAGAGGCTAAGAAATCAAAATGTACGGGAATGATGTGGCAGGTATTGGATTGGAATAAACCAGCGATTGATTTCTATGAAACTTTAGGTGTAAAAATGGATTCAGGCTGGTTGAATGTGCATTTAGATCTATAAGGATCCTCTATCTATAAAATAGAAATCGTTCGACTCACGACCTTTATCTCGATGGAGAATCATTTCTGCTGCACGTTGACCCATTTTTTTGAAATCATTTGAAATTACAGAAATTCCTTCTGCGATTATTTCTTTCAAAGGAGTGTCATCGTAGGAGATGATGCCTATGTCCTTGCCCACCTTAAACCTATTTTTAGTCGTCCAATTGATCATTTTTATAAGATCATATTCGCGGAAGACAATGTATGCTTGGTGCACTTGTAAATCATAATCATCATCTAAATCAGGGATAATATCAAATGTAAGTTCATTCTCAGTGCAGAACTTAGTAAAACCCTGTATTATTCCATCAGGAGTATATTGGAAGCTTTTAGAGCTTAATACTAAATTTGTTTGTTGGTATTTTTTTATCTTTTCTAACGATTGAATCAGTCCTTGATATATATTGGACTCAAAGTTTTGATATAAAATAGCGTAATCATCACTTAACTCCTTCACGTTTATATCTAGTACTAATAATTTATCCTTAGGAATTTTGGAAATAATCCTAGCTACATTTTTATTGAAATGAGGTAGAATAATATAGTGATTGTATTTTCCCAAATTGTTCGTGATTAACTCCTCAAACAATTCGATATCATGGTAGTGAAAAAATAAGCTATGACTTACGTCGTCGCCTAAATTTGAGATAATACTTTCATATAATGTTTCTTTATAAGGTGTTAAAGCATCCATCAGTATAAATACGCGTAATACATTTTTCGTATTAGTACTTGCTACGTAAAATCCTTTACCATGATGCGAACTTATCAATCCCTTCTCACGCAAGTCGTCATAAGCTTTAGTGACAGTCATTCTAGCCATATTAAAATCGCTAGCTACCTTATTGATGGATGGTAATTGTTTCCCGTGCTCTAATAAGCCTGAATTGATACCATCTATTATTCCATCAATAAGTTGTTGGTATTTAGGTTTGCTACTGGTAGGATCAAAATGTATCATAAGAACACGATTAATGCATGATTATCGACTTTTCAATATCTTCTAAATTAGCTCCTTTAGTCTCTGGCATCATAAGGGCCACATAAACTAATTGTGCCACCATCATTACAGCGAAAAATCCAAAAATTAAAGTTCCACCATAACTTTCCGTAAACAAGGGGAAGAAATTAGCCACTAAGGCAGCAAATACCCAGTGAGTTAAAGATCCCCAGGCCATCCCTGAAGCTCGAACTGAATTAGGAAATATCTCTGAAATAAAGACCCAAATGACTGATCCTTGTCCAATGGCGTGCGAGGCAATAAAGGCAAAGATATAGATGGGGACAAAGGTATACGATTCGGTATAAAATGCATGGGCAATAAGACTTAGCGTTATAATATACCCAATTGAACCTATATACATTAATATCCTGCGTCCCACTCGATCGATTAGATACCAGCCTAATAAGGTAAAAAGTAAATTTGCAATACCAATTCCGGCAGTAGATAAGAGTGCTGATTCCTTCCCTAATCCTGTTAATTCATAGATTCTAGGGGCATAATAGATGATAGCATTAATACCAGACATCTGATTAAAGAAAGCAAATAAGAAGGCTAAGGTTAACGGCCAAACAAATTTCTTAGTAAATAAGGATTCTTTAGATGTACTATTTTTAGCATTAGTTTGAATGCGTAAAATCGTCTCCTCTGGATTAGGGTCGGCTAATTCTACTACTTTACGTGCCCCTTCTAGGTCATTACGCTTAAGTAATAAAAATTGCGGTGTTTCTGGAGTAAGTAATATTAAAACGGAGAAAAGTAAAGAAGGAAGAGAAACTACACCTAACATGATACGCCAATCATTTTCCATACCTTGAATAAAGTAATTAGAAACGTAGGCAATTAAAATACCCAAAACGATATTTAATTGAAAGGAGATAACCAGTTTTCCACGGTGTTTAGCTGGAGCAATTTCGGAAATATAAATAGGAGCGACTACTGATGAGGCTCCAATTCCTAATCCACCTAAAAAGCGAAATAGCATAAATGAATTTACATCTGGAGCGATAGCAGCGCCTATGGAAGAGATAAAAAAGCTTAAACCAATCCAAAATAAGGTTTTTTTACGACCAAATAAATCCGCCGGAAACCCACCTAATGCTGCTCCAATCACTGTTCCATACAAGGCAGCCGCAATGGCTAAACCATGAGTGAATGAATCCAGATGCCATAATTGTTGAATGGCTAGTTCTGCTCCAGATATAACAGCGACGTCCATACCAAAAAGTAGACCACCTAATCCTACTGTAATCGACCAAAATATAACGTGTTTGTTCATATCGTATTTATATCCTACAAAATTTATAAATTTTACCTGATATAAATTGTAAAAAACAGACAATTATACATTCTTTCGAAAAATAGAGGTATAGTGTAGTAAATGCTCAGGGGAAATATATTGCTTGAATTCGTCTATGAATTCAGAATCTTTCTTGTTGAAAAGACTGTTTTTAAGGCTGCTTGGTGTTTTACCAGTATATTTTTTGAATTCATTTATGAAATGGGCAGAATCATAATACCCCAATTGATCGGCCAAATCTTGGCTCTTAATATCTTTTGTAGAAGCGAAAAGTGCTAAAGATTTGTTTATACGTTTAATTTGGACGTATTCTTTAGGACTAATACCGATCACTTCCTGGAAAAGTCGGGATAGTGTTTTATACGAATTGTAAATAGTATGCACATCAGATTCTAATTCTTCTATCAATTGTAAAAGTTTAAAATACTTTTTTACTTGTTTATCAATGAGAATATCTACTAAATAAGTCTCCATTAATTGACTTCGTAATTCAAATCCCATTACAGACTCTAATTCAGGTAGTATAGAAAAAAGGGTATCAGCATCGATACTTAAGTTATTTGTATTGGATACTGGTGAATTTAAAAATGCATATAGACCACCAACCCTAAATTTTACACCAAAAATATGTATTCCGGGCTGATGTTTATAAAAATTGGGTGCTTGATGTAGCCCTTCAAGTTGTACTCCATTTATTGCCTTAAAGTTCTCTGTGTTAGCATGTGAACGGTAATAGTCTTTTCCAAAAGAATAAGTCAGTACTGTTTGGTCTTCAGGAAAAATCGTTTCAATATCATAAGGGATAATACCTGATTCCTCCACCTGTTTTTCCCAGAAATGGTCAACAAATGGGGCTAATGCCTCGGATGGTTTTCGGTATTCAATGATCATGTTTTACTTGCCCAAGTTTTAGAGATAAATGCAGCTAAAAAGCCTAGTATAACAATTAAAAATAATGCTTTGTCTAATCCGACAAAATTAGATAAATATCCGATTAAGACAGGTCCTAATAAGAAACCGATGTAGGCAATAGTAGAAACGCCAGCAATGGCCATGGATGGCATAATTTCTTTTTGATTTCCAGCCTGAGAATAAATTAATGGGACAACTGTCGAAATTCCAATACCGGTTATAAAACAACCGATCACTTTTAAATAGATAGATTCCATTCCTAACGTTAACATCATTCCTACTCCAGTAAGTATTCCATTGATAATAAGGATATTTGATACGCCATATTTTAGGGATATTTTATCTCCTAAAAACCTTCCGATGACCATAGCTAATGCAAATGATGAAAAGCCGATGGTGATAGGATAGGGTGAATCAGGAATATATTCTTTAAAATAGAGCGAGATCCAATCTGCCATGGCTCCTTCACACAACATACCACAAAAGGCTATGCAGGATAAAATTATTAAATAGGGACTTAAATTCAATATGGAAGAGGTAGGATTGTTTTCATCTTGAACAGGTTTGTCTGTTAATAAATTCCTTATGCTGAAGGGAATAAGTAAAATATTAGAAAAGGCCACAAGACTAAAATGTTCCAGTGTACTAAAATTAGCCTTTTCCAAAATACCACCTAAAAAGGCGCCAGACATTAGTCCAATTGAAAATACGGCATGAAAAGAGGACATGATGATTTTATTCATTTTGGCCTCTAAACTCACCACCTGTGTATTCATGGCTATATTCATAATATCACCTACCATCCCAAAGAAAAATAAGCCTATAAAAAGACTAACAGCAGAGTTCATAAAACTTAAACCCGGAATGACTAGTACATACATGCCTACAGCCATGATACAGATCCATTTAGAGGCGTATTTAGTCAGTAACCATCCAGCTATAGGTAAGGAAACTAAAGATCCCACCGGGAGACCCATTAAAACTGTCCCTAATTGTGCATCGGATAAATTTAGATAAGATTTAAAATCAGGAATTCGGGTAGCCCAAGTGGCAAAATTCAAACCACAGATAAAAAATAAAATACCAATACTAAAGCGTGTTTTTTTCATTAATCTAGTAATAGTGTTTCAATTTCTTTCCAATTATTCACCCGTTTGAAATCATGAATATGGATATTGTGAGGTGCTGTAAATAGGAGTGGAGTTCCAGTGAAGGTGTGCAGGTTTTTTTCATGATCATCGATTAGATAATCAGCTTGAATCATGTGTTTGTGACCACAGAATACGATATGTCGCCACGTAATGAAGGGAAAATGCATTTCCATCCAATCTAATTTTTCCTTTAAGGAATTAGGAAATTCAGTAGCCGCAGAAACGATGAAAATTTCATATTGACTATGTAATTTTTTTACCACTTCTACAGCATCTTCATTGACCGGAATAGTGGTAAAGAAACCCGGTTCCCATAAAAAGGAGTTATGTTCTAAATAGTGAGCGTAAAATTCTAGCTTTTTAGCTTCATTTCCGTTTAATAGCTCTTCATAAGTATATTCTTTGGAGACTATTTTATTAATTTTTTCAATAATCACATGGGTAGTTTTGGCTAAAACATCATCCATGTCTATGGCTATTCTTTTCATTTTCTATAATTCAAAAAAAAACTCCCCAAATATGGGGAGTTTTCAAGGATTAATCTAATTAAAATTACATCATTCCACCCATTCCACCGCCACCTTGGCCATGTCCATGAGCTGGCTCATTTGCTGGTTTATCAGCAATTACGCATTCTGTTGTTAACAACATACCTGCGATAGAAGCAGCATTTTCTAATGCTAAACGGGTAACCTTAGTAGGGTCAATAATACCCGCTGCGATCATATTTTCGTATTTATCTTCGCGTGCATTATAACCAAAGTCATCTTTTCCAGCTTTAACTGCATTGATTACGACAGAACCTTCACCACCTGCATTCGCAACGATGGTACGTAATGGAGATTCTACTGCTAGACGAATAATGTTGATACCTGTTAATTGGTCTTCGTTCTCTCCCTTTAATTTATCTAAAGCTGAAATAGCACGAATTAAAGCAACACCACCACCAGCTACGATTCCTTCTTCCACAGCAGCGCGAGTAGCATGTAAAGCATCATCAACACGGTCCTTCTTCTCTTTCATTTCCACTTCCGTAGCAGCACCAATGTAAAGAATAGCCACACCACCTGATAATTTAGCTAAACGCTCTTGTAATTTTTCGCGGTCATAATCAGACGTTGTATTCTCGATTTGAGCCTTAATCTGATTAACGCGATTATCGATATTGTCTTTCGTACCAGCGCCATTTACGATAGTAGTATTGTCTTTATCAATAATGATTTTCTCAGCCTGACCTAAATATTCGATTGTAGCATTTTCTAATTTGAATCCTCTTTCTTCTGCGATTACTGTACCACCAGTTAAAATAGCGATATCTTCTAACATAGCTTTACGACGATCACCAAAACCTGGAGCTTTAACAGCTGCCACTTTTAATGCTCCGCGCATCTTATTTACTACAAGTGTTGCTAATGCCTCACCATCTACATCTTCGGAGATTATTAATAGCGGACGTCCTGTTTGAGCTACTGCCTCTAGTACAGGAAGTAATTCTTTCATAGAAGAAACCTTTTTCTCAGAAATTAAGATGAATGGTTTCTCTAATTCAACCTCCATTTTGTCTGTATTCGTTACAAAATAGGCAGATAAATATCCGCGATCGAATTGCATACCTTCCACTGTCTTCACTTCAGTCTCTGTACCACGAGCTTCTTCCACTGTGATAACACCTTCACGGCCTACTTTCTCCATTGCTGAAGAAATCATCTTTCCGATTTCTGAATCGTTGTTGGCAGAAATAGTTGCAACCTGAGCGATTTCTTTTGAAGTAGTAATGGCACGAGATTGTTTCTTTAAATCACCTACAATTGCCTCTACAGCTTTCTCAATACCTCTTTTAAGATCCATTGGGTTAGCACCAGCCGCTACGTTTTTAGAACCAATCGTATAAATTGATTGTGCTAAAACTGTCGCCGTTGTTGTTCCATCACCAGCTTGATCAGCTGTTTTAGAAGCAACTTCTTTAACAAGTTGAGCTCCCATGTTTTCTACAGGATCCTCTAATTCGATTTCTTTAGCTACTGATACACCATCTTTAGTAATAGAAGGGGATCCGAATTTCTTATCAATGATAACGTTACGACCCTTAGGCCCTAAAGTTACTTTAACTGCATTTGCAAGGGTATCAACCCCTCTTTTCATCTTTTCGCGCGCTTCGCTATCGAAAAATAATTCCTTTGCCATATGATTTTGTAATTAATGAATTGTTAAAATTATAAAACTGCAAAAATGTCAGACTCACGCATGATTAAATAATCTTTACCGTCAATCGTGATTTCTGTACCAGAGTATTTA
Source organism: Aquirufa sp. A-Brett2-15D (assembly GCF_054558735.1). Classification (NCBI taxonomy): domain Bacteria; kingdom Pseudomonadati; phylum Bacteroidota; class Cytophagia; order Cytophagales; family Flectobacillaceae; genus Aquirufa; species Aquirufa sp. A-Brett2-15D. The sequence goes on from NZ_JBSKFT010000001.1 coordinate 335,411, forward strand.
CCATACAAAACAGAATCCCCTACTTTAACTGTAATAGGCTCATCTTTTTTCCCATTTCCTACCGCTACGATCAATCCTTTTTGTGGTTTCTCTTTCGCTGTGTCAGGAATAATAATACCAAATGCTGTTTTCTCTTCAGCTTGAGCTGGCTCCACAATAACCCGATCCGCTAAGGGCTTAATACTTAAATTTGACATGTGTTATAAATTTAATTTAAAATTAGAGATTATACTTCCATGCGAACATGGCATAATAGGTCAAACAATAATAATGCCAAAACTCATTGCTGAAATTTTGGCAGTATAAATAGACAAGAAACTGTTTACAACTATTGCTTCGGAGCTACTGGAGCAGGAGCAACAGGAACAGTTTTAGTAGCTGCTTTTTCTACATTCACCGAAGTACTTGTTTCTTTTGTTTCAGATAGAGTGAAATTCGTCACTAATACTAAAACTAGAATAGCAATAGAGAATCCCCAAGTTAATTGCTCTACAATGTCCCCTGTTTTTTGAACACCAAACATTTGTGTAGCACCTGAAGACGAAAACTCTCCACTAATACCGCCACCCTTAGGATTTTGCACTAAAATAAGTACAACTAATAGGGCAGAGAATATAATTATCAATGAAATAAGTAAAGTAAACATATTTATTCTGTTAGTATATTTTGTAATTCAGAAATTCGAGATGCAAAGTAAAGCCTTTTTTCAGGTTTAATCAAACTTAACTTCTCATATAATTCAATCGCTTGTAAATATTTGCCTTGTTTAGTCAATAGAATAGCAATCGTTTCAGAAATGGGCAAGGTAAATTCAATCGCTGCTAAATCTTCAACTGGTTCATCCTCCTCATTAGATCGCTTAGGCTTAGATAAAGTGGGCTGATTTAGGATGAATTGATCAATAATTGATTCTTGTAACGCTTTTATCTCCTCAGCAGGAACTACTTCCAGTACTTGTCCAGATGATTCTTCTGAAATATCATAAATTGATTGGAAATAATGCTTTCGCTGAGCTGATTGCAAGGCTATTTTTTGCTGCTTTAATAGTGAAAAGCGCTCATTCCAGTTTAATAAATAGAAAAAAGGGTAAGCTGATTTGTCCAAAGCTAATTCCTGTTGATCTGTTCGATCAATTTTATTCAATAAGAACCAAAGTTTTTGTGCTTTTGACGAATTCATATTACCAATCCCCCGCTATTTTATTAAATAAATCTAAAATAATTTGATCAACTAGTTTAGGTATTAAAGTCTTTTCTACTTGTGTTAAGGTTTGGCTTTGGGGAAAATCCTGGTAGAAAGAGAATTCTTGCTCAAAGTTTTTGTCCTCATCTAGTCGGTTCGTTAAACGAAACTGAATTCGAAGCGTGATACGGTTTAAACCTGCTTTATCATCTCCTGTAGGCGCCTGTGGCGTTAACTCATATCCTGTAACGCTTCCTTCAATGGTTAAGTCAGGATTCTTGTTATTGATTTTAAGTGATGTATTTCGTTGGAAATACTCTTTTAATTTTTCGTTGATCTCCAAACTTAAGTTAGCAGGCCCCCCAGCGGTTTCCATCCGAATATTGTTAACCTGAATAGTCTGTAAATTAGGATCTAAACTAGCCCCTTTAAAGCTATAGCAAGAGGATAGGCCTAAAGTAAGACTTGCAAAAACAAATATATTAATCCAATTCTTCCAAATCATATTGTTTGATTTTACGATACAACGTTCGTTCTGATATACCTAGATCTTTTGCCGCGTATTTACGCTTATTCTTATTTTTCTTTAAGGCACGTATGATGATCTCTTTTTCTTGCTTTTCTAAGGATAAGGTTACATCATTAGCAGGCAATATAACCTCTTCAAAGGTAGAATCAATGAGTTCTTCCTCAAATTTAGTTTCCTCATGCTCGTGCATGGGTAGACTTAAACCAGTAGATGGATTAGAAGACTCCGTATTCGTTCGAACATCTTCAAAAATAGCCCTATTGTCATGAAGTATTTCATAGCCTTTGGACTGATCAGACTCCACTACTTTTAAAAGAATCTTCTTTAATTCTGTTACATCCCGTTTTAAATCGAATAAGATCTTATACAAAATCTCTCGTTCATTCATTCCTTCTGGACCCGTGAAAGCATCAGATTTAACGACAGAGCTTCCTAATTTAGGTTCATTGAATTCTAAATAGTATTGTAATTGAATCTCATCAATGATCCGATCCCCCAATTCTAAAACAGAAATCTGTTCAGCAAGATTTTTAAGTTGTCTAATATTACCTGGAAAGCGCTGTTTTTGAAGCAAATCTTTAGCTTCCTTAGTTAGCATGATCGGCTTTACTCGATGCGATTCAGAGAAATCGGTCGTAAATTTTCTAAATAACAATTCAATATCATCACCACGCTCACGAAGCGGTGGAACGTAAATAGGTACTGTACTTAAACGATAATACAAGTCTTCCCTAAACTTCCCTTTTTCGATAGCTTGTTGCAGATTAAGGTTCGTAGCCGCAACAACACGCGCATTAGTTCTCTGAACTTTAGATGATCCTACGCGATAAAATTCCCCATTTTCTAGCACACGTAATAAACGCGCTTGTGTACCTAAAGGCATTTCAGCAATTTCATCTAAGAAAATGGTTCCACCATCGGTTACTTCAAAATATCCTTTTCTAGCCTCAATAGCACCCGTAAAGGATCCTTTTTCATGGCCAAATAACTCGGAATCAATAGTACCTTCAGGAATAGCACCACAGTTTACGGCAATAAAAGAACCATGCTTTCGCTTGGAAAGGGAATGAATGATTTTGGAAAATGATTCTTTTCCTGATCCACTTTCTCCCGTGATTAATACGGTCATATCTGTGGCTGCCACTTGTTCCGCAACAGATATAGCGCGCAATAGGGCAGGAGCGTTTCCGATAATCCCAAATCGCGCTTTTATACTAGCAAGATGATTGTTATCTAACATAATTCACCTAATAAAGTTCCTGATGTACAATGCGTTATATGAACAAAAACATAATCCCCTTTCACTTCATTTCTTTTAGGAAAAACAACGACTTTATTCGAATCAATTTTTCCAAAATGATGTAGTTTAGATTTTTTCGAATCCCCTTCGATTAATACTTGAACTTTCTTTCCTACCCACATTTCATTGCGCTTAGCTGAATGTATACGTTGAACATCTATAATTTCTTGTAGACGTCTCATTTTAACATCTTCCGGAACATCATCGTTTAATTTCTTTTCAGCAGGCGTCCCTGGCCGTTCTGAATAAGCAAACATATAACCGAAATCATATTCAACTTCAGCTAGTAGGGATAAAGTTTCCTGGTGATCGTCCTCTGTTTCAGAACAAAATCCAGCAATCATGTCTTGTGAAATTCCACAATCATCTCCTAAAATGCTACGAATAGATTTAATTCGATCTAAATACCATTCCCGCGTATAAGAACGATTCATCAATTCTAGTATTCTGTTGCTTCCACTTTGAGCAGGAAGGTGAATATTTTTACAGATGTTATCGTATTTTTTCATCGTATATAATACCTCATCTGTTATGTCTTTAGGATGAGATGTGGAGAAACGAATACGTAGAAGTGGATTAATTAAGGCTACAGCCTCTAATAAATGGGCAAAGTTTACCTTGTTTCCTGTATCTGATGTCCATTTATAGGAATCTACGTTTTGGCCTAATAAGGTTACTTCCCGGTATCCTTGCGCAAATAGCTTTTCGCATTCGGCTAAAATGGAGGGTAAATCTCGAGATCTTTCACGGCCTCTGGTATACGGTACTACACAAAACGTACACATATTATCACAACCGCGCATAATGCTAACCATGGCAGTTACCCCATTTGAATTTAATCGGACAGGTTCTATGTTTCCATAGGTTTCTTCTCGAGATAGAAAGACATTGATTGCTTTTTGGCCTGTAGAAACCTCTTCTAACAAAGAAGGTAAATCACGATAGGCATCCGGACCAGCTACTAAATCAACAATTTTCTCTTCATCTAGTAGCTTTGTTTTCAGTCGCTCAGCCATACAGCCTAAAATACCAATAGTTAATGCCGGATTTTTAGCCTTTAAATGCGTAAATACCTGTAATCGATGTTTTATTTTATGTTCTGCATTCTCCCGAATGGCGCAGGTATTTAATAAAATAGTATGCGCTTCTTTTACATTTGATGTCGTCGAATAGCCATTTTCCTGCAGGATGGAAGTCACAACCTCTGAATCTGCAAAATTCATTTGACAGCCATAACTTTCGATATAGACTTTTTTTCCAAAAGAATTACCCACCACCTGATCTTCCGAAATTCTTGGAACATCTAAGCCTTCTTTTTCTTCCTTTGTCAAAACTTTTAAATCCTGCATTTTACAATCAATGAAATTTAGATTGCAAATTTATGACATTTTGGCAGTAATTCTATTCGATTCTTCCAGAATTTAGATAAATAACCTGATCTGAATGAGAGGTTAATTTCTCATTATGTGTAACCATAATGATCCTTTGTTGCCAAACAGCCTTCAATTCAACAAATAAGGCATACAAGGTTTCGGCGTTTTTATTATCAAGATTCCCGGTAGGCTCGTCAGCTAATAGTAGGGTAGGCTTATTAATGAGGGCTCGTGCGACTGCTACACGTTGTTGTTCCCCTCCGGAGATCTGTGAGGGTAATTTTTTTAAGATATCAGTAATGCCGAGGGTTTGAACAATTTTTTCAAACAAAGCTTCATCCGATTCAGTTAATTTTTCGCCTTTGATGAATAAAGGGAACTTAATATTCTCCTCACAGGAGAATTCACCTAATAAATTGTGGAATTGAAATACAAACCCTAGTTTTTGGTTTCTGAAAATAGCCTGGTCTTTATCTGTTAAAGAAGAATAAGAGAGCCCATCTAAATTAATCGTTCCCGCATCTGGTTTCATTAATAATCCTATGAGTTGAAGCAACGTACTTTTGCCAGAACCTGATGGACCTAAAATGCTTACCATTTCAGACTCTTTTACCTGAAAAGAGATGTTGTCTAGAATTAATTGAGTTCCATAACTTTTGGAAATATTTTTTAATTCTAACATTTTTTTGTCTTTTTTTTAGAAAATGGGAATGAATGACTTCTAATTTAATATTTACGCAAATAAATAGTAATTTCACGAAATTAAAATTTTACTAAATGAATATTCACGAATATCAAGCAAAAGAAATCTTAAAAGGTTACGGAGTGCGCATTCAAGAAGGGATTGTAGTTGACTCTATTGATAAGGCTATTTCAGCGGCTGAGCAATTAAAAGCTCAGACCGGAACGGGATGGTTTGTCGTTAAAGCTCAAATTCATGCAGGTGGCCGAGGAAAAGGTGGCGGAGTTAAATTAGCTAAAAGCCTAGATGAAGTAAAGGAACGCGTTTCTCAAATTTTGGGAATGCAATTAATTACCCATCAGACTGGTCCCGAAGGAAAGAAAGTGAATAAAGTGTTAATCTCTGAGGATGTATATTATCCAGGTGATTCTGAGCCTAAAGAATATTATTTATCGATCTTATTAGACCGCGCTAAAGCTTGCAATGTGATCATGGCAAGCACGGAAGGTGGAATGGATATCGAAGAAGTGGCTGAGCATAGCCCAGAAAAAATTATAAAAGAATGGATTGATCCACGCGTAGGTCTGCAAGACTTTCAAGCGCGTAAAGTAGCCTTCGCTTTAGGTTTAAGCGGAGCAGCTTTGAAAGAGATGGTTAAGTTCATTCAATCACTTTATCGTGCTTATGTGGAGACTGATTCATCCATGTTTGAAATCAATCCGGTGTTGAAGACGTCTGATGATAAGATTTTAGCAGTAGATGCTAAAGTTGACATCGATGATAATTCTTTATTTCGCCATAAAGACTTAGCAGTTTTACGTGATATTGAAGAGGAAGATCCTTTAGAGGTGGAAGCGTCTGAAAATGATTTAAACTACGTGAAATTAGATGGTAATGTAGGTTGCATGGTAAACGGAGCTGGTTTAGCGATGGCTACTATGGATATAATTAAATTATCTGGTGGAGATCCCGCTAACTTTCTTGACGTGGGGGGTGGAGCTAACGCTAAAACGGTAGAAGCTGGATTCCGTATAATTCTTCAAGATCCTAATGTTAAGGCCATCCTTATTAATATTTTTGGTGGTATTGTACGTTGTGATCGTGTAGCGAATGGGGTTGTTGAAGCCTACAAAAACATTGGAGAGATTAAAATTCCAATTATTGTTCGTCTACAAGGGACTAATGCAGAAGAAGGTGCAGCTATAATTAATAATTCAGGCCTGAAAGTATTCTCGGCCGTTTTATTAAAAGACGCAGCTCGTTTAGTATCAGAAGTATTGAAATAAGCCATGAAAATTATTTGCATCGGTCGTAATTACGTAGATCATATCGCTGAATTATCGAATGAGAGACCCACAGAACCGGTGGTTTTTTTAAAGCCTGATACGGCTTTATTGGATGCAAATAGTCACTTTTATTATCCTAAATTCTCCTCTGATGTTCATTATGAATTGGAGTTAGTGTTTAGGATAGGTAAAGTGGGTAAAAATATTGAAGCAAAATTTGCTCATAAGTACATCGATTCTTATGGTTTAGGTATTGACTTTACTGCGAGAGATGTACAAAGCAAGTTGAAAGAAAAGGGTTTACCTTGGGAAAAGGCTAAAGCCTTTAATGGTTCTGCTTTTGTCAGTTCACTTCTGCCATTTGAATCCTCCATTTTAGATAAACCGATTCATTTTGCTTTGCATAAGAATGGGGAATTAGTTCAGGATGGAAATTCTGGTTTAATGATTTGGAATGTAGCTGAATTAATTGAAGACGTATCTGCCTATTTTACCTTAAAAACAGGCGATTATATATTCACTGGAACTCCAGCAGGTGTGGGTCCAGTAGTCATAGGAGACGTTCTACAAGGCTCTTTAGAAGGGTCAAAATTATTCGAACTAGCAATATCTTAATATGAAATTACAAATTGGTGATACGGCTCCCTCCGTTACAATGGTTGATTCTGATGGAAATACATTTTCTATACCTAACGGCAGAAAGATTGTTTTGTATTTTTATCCCAAAGACAATACACCAGGATGCACTGCACAAGCGTGTAATTTAAATGAAAATTTATCCTCGCTTGAAGCTAAAGGTTTTCAAGTGATAGGCGTAAGCATTGATAGCAATTCTTCGCACACGAAGTTTAAATCTAAGTATAATCTTCAATTCCCCTTATTGTCTGATCCAGAACATCAACTAGCTGAATCTTTTGGGGTTTGGGTAGAGAAATCCATGTATGGCAAGCAATACATGGGAGTGGCGCGTACTACATTTATTATCTCCTCAACAGGAATTATTACAGATATTATTGAAAAAGTGGACACGAAAAATCACAGTTCCCAAATCCACTAATCACCTACCATGCAAACACAAGAAATACAAAAAATCAGTTCTCAAGTACGCAGAGACATTTTAAGAATGGTTCATGCTTGTCAGTCAGGACACCCGGGTGGATCATTAGGTTGTACAGATCTTTTAGTAGATCTATTTTTTAGTACAATGAATCTTAAAACGGATGCAGCCGCTAAGGTTGTATTCGATATGGATGGTAAGAATGAAGATATATTCTTCTTATCTAATGGGCATATATCACCCCTTATTTATAGCGTTTTAGCTCGTCGTGGTTATTTTTCTACTGTTGAATTAGCTTCCTTTAGAAAAATAAATACCCGTTTACAGGGTCACCCTACGCCACACGAACATTTAGAAGGTATTCGCATCGCATCTGGATCATTAGGTCAAGGCCTAAGTGTTTCTATTGGTGCTGCACAAGCAAAAAAATTAAATGGCGACTCATCCACTGTATATTGTTTAATGGGGGATGGCGAGCAAAATGAAGGCCAGGTATGGGAAGCAGCCATGTATGCTCCTCATCATAAGGTGGATAATTTGATTGCGTTTATAGATGAAAATGGTCAGCAGATCGATGGACCTACGGAAAAGGTAATGAGTAACCGTGATTTACAAGCAAAATATGAAGCTTTTGGGTGGAATGTGATGCGTATGGATGGAAATGATGCGGTTGATATTCAAAATACGTTAATAAGGGCCAAAGCAGAATTAGGTAAAGGCTCGCCCATTATGATTATCATGAAAACAGAGATGGGAGCAGGTGTAGATTTTATGATGTATTCACATAAATGGCACGGTGTAGCTCCTAATGATCAACAATTAGAAGACGCATTAGCGCAATTAGAAGAAACTTTAGGCGATTATTAATCAGATAGAAATGGCATTATTTACCTACGAAACAAAAAAAGATACACGCTCAGGTTTTGGAGCGGGTATGGAGTATTTAAGTCAACATAACCCTAAAGTGGTCGCATTGTGCGCTGATTTAATAGGATCATTGAAATTAGAAGGTTTTATTAAAAATAGCCCAGAGCGTTTTTTCCAAACTGGTATTGCGGAAGCCAATATGATTGGTATATCGGCAGGTTTAACTTTAGGGGGATTTATTCCTTTCGCAACTACGTTCGCTAACTTTGGTACGGGTCGTGTATACGATCAAATTCGTCAGTCAGTCGCTTATTCTGGAAAGAATGTTAAGATCTGTTGTTCACACGCAGGTTTAACGTTAGGAGAGGATGGGGCAACACACCAAATTTTAGAAGATATCGGATTAATGAAAATGCTCCCAGGAATGGTAGTAATTAATCCATGTGATTATAACCAGACAAAAGCGGCTACTATTGCCATTGCTGATTACGAAGGTCCTGTTTATCTTCGTTTCGGTCGTCCTGTGGTTCCTGTTTTTACGCCTGAAGATCAAAAATTTGAGATAGGTAAAGCAGTACATTTAGTCAAAGGATCAGATGTAACGATTATAGCTACGGGTCATTTGGTATGGGAAGCTATTCAAGCTGCGGAAGCTCTTTTAGAAAAAGGAATCAATGCTGAGGTAATCAATATTCATACGATTAAGCCTTTAGATGTACAGGCTATTTTAGCTTCGGTTAAAAAGACGGGTTGTGTCGTAACGGCAGAAGAGCATCAGTATAATGGTGGTCTAGGCGATTCAGTAGCACAATATTTAGCACTAAACCATCCTACTCCTATGGAATTCGTAGGAGTAAATGATTCGTTCGGTGAGTCAGGAAAGCCGGCTGAATTAATGGAGAAATATGGTTTAAACGCAAAGGCAATTGTGGAGAAGGCTATTCAAGTAATGGCTCGTAAATAATCCTTAGAAAGGATATCCAATACCAATATTAAATTCAATTGGGTTTTGTCCACCTTCGAAAGAAGTCTCGGGCAAAACCCATTTTTTATTTGCAGGATTTGCAGGATTAACAACTTTAGTGGCTAAATCTAATCGTAATAGGAAGAAGTCAAAATCCCAACGTAGTCCGAAACCTGTTCCTACGGCTATTTGATTATAAAAATCACTAACATTAAACTGAGTAGTAGGGTCTGTGTTTCCTTGACTCATATTCCAGACATTTCCAGCATCGACGAAGAAGGCTCCGTTCATTTGGCCAAATAAGGGGAATAATTTAAATCTGTATTCTAAGGAGGATTCGAGTAAAATACTACCTGGTTGTTCTACAAGATTAGAGGAGGATATGTAGGAGCCTGGCCCTAAACGTCTAGGTTTCCAAGCTCTAACACTAGAAGGACCACCAATAAAGAAGTTTTTTTCATAGGGTAATTGATAGTCATTGTCACCACCATAAGCGTAGGCAACTCCACCTATTAATTTAAAGGCTAATTGGGACTTACGATTAGAACCCAGCATTTTATAACGGCGATAATCAAAGTTTAATCGCAAAAAGCGATAAAATTGAATATCCTGGCCACTATTTAGTAAATCTGCTACAAAGTTAAATTTATAATTAGGCAAAAAATTCAATGTTGATCCACCTGATTCTAAACCTAGTTGAAAAATTTTGCCATTTTTCAACTCATTTGTTGGCAATAAGTCCCGATAAACATATTGAAAAGAAAAACTACTAACAAAACTGGGATTAAAACTTCGGTATAAATTATTTCCCTTTAATTTAAGTTCTTGTAAATATTCATTAAATGCATCTGAGGTGGCTGTTTCAGGATAATTTGTATTTAACAAGTTTAAATTGATCAGGGAGAAGGTGAAATAACTAAACTCACTTTTCTGCCATGTATAGCGCTGGAATAAATTCAAATTAGTACGCTGGTATTCGGGCCTATTTATAAAATCGAAGCCGACACCTACGGAAGTTTTGGCCCCATAATAGGACCCTAATTTACCAATGATTGATTTAGGTAAATTGAGGGTAGGAAAGTTGATGGATGCCGAAACATTTAACTCTAAATTGTTCCTTGTATCTGACGTATTAATAAATCCTGATTGCGCCTCATACCCTAGACGCGTAGAAAAATCGAAGTAATCAAGACTAGAAAACAGTCGTCTTACTTTAAATGAATTTGTTAAGAATGGACCTGGAATACCTCTAAATACACTTCCTCCTAATTCAGAACTAAAATTATATTTCTCATTTTGGAATAGTTCAATTTTAGGAAATAGGCGTGTTCTTGTTGTATCAAATCGAATAGAGACTGTTTTGAATTGATCGGTTAGATAGATATTCTTTAAACTTTGATTAAATATATCCACCGAATACAAATCATCCTCTTTTAAAGTAATAAGTTTACTCAAGCTTTTTAAAGGAGGATGCTCTGCTGGATTACCCAATGGATCTGATATGTTAAATTCAGGTAATCCTATCCGATACAATCGATCATAATTACTTATTACTGCCCGATTTTTAAATTCTGGTATTTTATAATAAAGCGAGACATGTCGCAGCGTACTGTCTTTAAGGTCATTTAAACGGATACCTACCGCATCAGCTGAAAAATAATAATATCCTTCATTTCGTAAATGATGACTTAATTGCTCTTTTTCCTTTTTCAATAAGGAAAGTTGCAATCGTTGCATAGGATTTATTAAGCTATTATTGCTTAAAAAAGATTTTATATGCTCAGCTAAAATCGGGTTATCTACGGATACAGAATCTTCCTTAGTAAAATAGCTAGGACCTCCTTCCTTAATCTGAAAAGCAACATTAACTAATTTACCAACTGTATCGATTTTAGGCGCTACCACTACCCTTAAAAAGCCATTCTCGCGGTAATATCGTTGTATCTGACTCTGATTGTTTTCCAACCAGGTTTCGCTGTAAGTAGGATTGGGGGATTTGAAGAATTGGAAGAAACTGGGTTTAATTTCAAGAGAATCTTTTCTTTTCCTTTTATTGCCCAGATAAGTATATAATTTTGTGGGTAGTAATCGGCGATATGAATTCTTTATTCCGATCACATTTGACCGTAATTCTAAAGTAGAAATTTGGCTATTTCCTGAAATATTAATTTGATTAATAACAGGTTGTGCGATTTCATATCTTTGATATTGGCCACAGGAAATGAGACCTAAACTCAAGACAATAAAACCGATAATTGATTGATTCTTCAAATGATGCTAACTAATAAACAAATAAAGTTAATTAATTCCCTACATTCTAAAAAAGGAAGAAAAGAGAATGATTTATTTTTAGTGGAAGGAGAGAAGTCTTTGTTAGAATTATTGACTTCGGATTTTATTGTTGAATTCTTTGTTATTAATGATTCTCAGTCCGATTTACATCATCAAATTAATTTAAAATCTAATGCACCTATCTATACCTTAGATACAGACTCTTTTCAAAAGCTAAGTACGCTGGTGACTAATTCATTTGGGTTAGCTGTTGTAAAGCAGAAGCAATTTTCTGATTTTAAATTACAAGATAGGTATACGATTGTTTTGGATGGGATTAGAGATCCAGGAAATCTGGGTACCATTATTCGTATTTGTGATTGGTATGGTTTCAAACAGTTAGTTCTATCAGATGACTGTACTGAATTTTACAATCCTAAAGTGATTATTTCTAGCATGGGATCTTTTTCCCGTGTTGAATTTAAATATGTGGACCTGGTCGATTTCTTAAAAGCACATCCTACGTATAAAAAAATAGGAGCTGTGTTAAATGGGGAAAACATTCATCAGTATCAATTCCCAGAAAGTGGATTTATCATTGTAGGGAATGAATCACTCGGAATTCGGGAGGAAATTTTAGCTTTATTAGACGAACGAATTACCATTCCATCTTTTGGGAGTGCCGAATCTTTGAATGTAGGAATTTCTACAGCTGTTATAGCCGATAATTTAAAGCGCTTTCTCAGCCGCTAAATATTTCTCTATCCCCCAATGAGCTAGATATAATACTGGGGTGAATAAAATGGCCACGATAAATTTGTAGAAATAATTATTGAAAGAAACGTTCATCCATTGGCTAAAAGTCCAATTTCCGAACAGGAAAAAAGCAATTCCAATCACTAAAACACTGTCAAATAATTGAGATATAAGCGTTGATCCGGTTGCTCTTAACCAAATGTGCTTAGAACCAGTTCTAGCCTTTATTTTTTCAAATACTAGCGCATCAATAATTTGACTTACTAAAAAGGCCGATAGTGATCCTAAAATAATTCCTAAGCCTTGGCGGAAGATGCGAGCAAATGCTTCGTTAATATTGAAATTCTCCGATCCTTTGTTCACATCTACCCAGAAATCAGCAGGAACTAGTAAGGTGGCGGAGTAAATGATAAAGAAGGAAAACGCAATGAATAGGGCAGTGGTGAAGGAAATAAAACGAACTCCTTTTTTGCCAAAATAATCATTTATAATATCTGATGTTATAAATACCAATGGCCAGTTTAATGCACCAGCCGTTTGGTTTAAATCCCAAAAATCACCCCAGGGCGTTTCCCAATGTAAAGGTGAAAAACCTAATGTTCTTTCAATGCTAACTATTTTAACGCCAATAATCTCTGCAACAATCGCATTCGTTAAAAATATACCAAAAAGGAATATAAATAACTTTTGTTTCCGAGAGAATTGGTTAAAGATCATTTCCGGTAGTTTTCAAAATGTTGAGCGATCTTGTCTAAAGCTATTCCTAATTGTTCTACGTGAGGTAAAAAGACAATTCTAAAATGATCTTTTCCACTAAAATTAAACCCACGACCACCCACTACTAAAATCTTTTGCTCTTCTAATAAGGACATGACAAAATGATTGTCATCTTCAAAATTAAACTTCGAAAGATCAATTTTCGGAAATAGATATAAAGCTCCTTTAGGTTTTATAGCACTAACACCGTCAATTGCATTTATTCTCTCGTGGGCTAGATTCATTTGGCGATTTATGCGACCTTCTTTAGCCACTAAATCATTAATAGATTGATAACCACCTAATGCCGTTTGTATCCCATATTGTGTGATTACATTCGCACACAATCGAGTACTAAACAAAAAATTTAATCCTTCAATATAGGATTTAGCTTTATGTTTTGCCCCTGTTAATATCATCCAACCTCCTCTAAAACCAGCCGCACGGTAATTTTTAGATAAACCGCCCATAGTAATGATGAGAATGTCATCTGATAAGCCAGCCGCCGTATGGTGAACAGTTCCATCAAATAATATTTTATCATAAATTTCATCTGCAAATAGTACTAATTGATGCTTTGCAGCTAAAGCCACCACTTTTTTTACTGTGTCCTCTGAATACACAGCACCAGTGGGATTATTAGGGTTTATTAGAACTATAGCTCTAGTTTTAGAGCTTATCTTGGATTCAATATCGGCTAAATCAGGCGCCCATTCTTTTTCTTCATCACAGGAATAATGTACTGCTTTTCCGCCTGCTAAACCTGCTACAGTAGTCCATAATGGGTAATCTGGAGAAGGAATTAATACCTCATCATCGGTATTAAGTAATGCCGTCATTACTAGAGAAATAAGCTCACTAACTCCATTGCCGATGTAAATATCCTCAATCAGTATATTTTTTACGCCTAAGTTTTGATAGTACTGCATAACCGCTTTGCGCGCTGCAAATAAACCCCTAGAATCAACATATCCCTGAGCATTTCGTATATTTACAATTATATCATGGACGATTTCATCAGGTGTTTCAAAGCCAAAGGCGGCTGGATTACCTATATTTAGTGAAGTGATCTTGTAACCTTGATTTTGAAGAGCTAAGGCCTTGTCATAAACCGGTCCACGAATTTCATATTTAAGGTGATCTAGGCGTTTACTTTTTAATATATCCATGCTATTTTTGATAGAATTGTAAAAATAGCAATTAAATTTTATTGAATTTACCCGTTTTAATGAATTTAAAGGAATTAGGTATTTTATTGGTTGGTCTGTATTTGGCCTCTTCACTCATCATCGCTTATAAATATTATATAGCCAGAGGAAAGGTATTTCGTGTTTCTAGGACACTAATTTTTAAATATATCCTTCGATTTATTCTATTGATTGCTTTCGCTATGCTTGGTTTTTACACCCTTAATGTAAAGCAGATTAGCCAGTTAAAAACAGCTGATACTCATACAATGATGTTTGCCATAGCAGAAAATAGTTCGAGTCTTACATGGATTAAATTACAGGATAAAGTGCGAGAGCTGCCAGAAGAAAGCCGTATTAGTTTAAATATGTTTATGCCTAAAAATCAGCAATGGATTCAAGTTATTCCCCTAACGAATAAAGATTCCTTTTTGCATTTAGTTGAAAATGGTCATGAATTAACTTTAATTTATCCTAAATTAACTCTTAGCAATAATCTCAGCTCTCTACCTAAAGAGGATAATTTTAATTTTTATACTTCTAGAAACGGGCATTGGGAATTAGTAGATCAGGAATCAAAGAATACATCTTTTTTGTCTACCGATATGCTAAATAGTTATATTGGATCTTCCTACGTGAGATTCTATTTAGTACTTTTAATCCTGTTTTTATTGTTTATAGATATAGTATTTATTGCCAAAGCCATTAAAATATAGATGTTCTCTACGTTATTTTATATTTTTATTTTATTGTATGAAGGATTATTCTCCAGTTCATCTGAAGATTATAATCGCCAAATCGCATTGTTAAATCAGCAAATAAATAGTCGTGATTATAGTGCCGCTTTAAAAAATGCGAAACAACTCAAGCGATCAAGCATTTACATTAATACCAATATTGAAAATGCTATTGCTGTTATTGAATTAAAAGTACATGCTAATAACCTTATGGATAATACAGTTTCTTTAAATTCTCATTCCATATCGAATGATATATTATTAAGTCATTTCCTAGCTTTAAAAGGAAATTCGAAGGAAGGTTTAAAGGATTTACACCAATCCATCATCGAAAATGGAAACGTAGATACTTTGGTGAAATCTTATGAATTGTACGCATTCAATTTTCCACAGAATAAATTAAAGAAACAACAGCAATCAACTCAAATGATCCGTCAATCTCAAAAAATAAACACCCAAGAAGCTTTATCTTTGCTTGATTTGATGAAGAAAAAGCAAAAGAACCTTATCTATTAATTACTCTTACCATGAATTCAGCACCTTATCAATTTCCTAATCAAACCTCTTTTTATAAAGGAAAAGTGCGTGATGTGTATGGAATTGGAGATCGTCTTTTAATGATTACATCAGATCGCATTTCTGCCTTTGACGTTGTTTTGCCTAAGTTGATTCCTTTTAAAGGACAGGTTTTAAACCAAATTGCCTCTTATTTTTTGCAAAAAACAGCTGATATAGTACCCAATTGGTTACTAGCTACGCCTGACCCTAATGTGGCCTTTGGTCTAAAATGTGAACCATTTGCCATTGAAATGGTTATTAGAGGGTATTTGGTTGGACATCTTTGGAGAGAATATAAATCAGGTAAAAGAGAGGTTTGTGGAGTTAAGCTTCCAGAAGGATTAAAAGAAAACCAACAATTGCCTGAACCCATAATTACACCTACAACGAAAGCTAGCGAGGGCCATGATGAAGATATTTCGGTAGCAGCAATCGTAGCGCAAGGAATAGTTTCAAATACACATATGAATGAATTATGTGATATTACGAAACGCTTGTTTCAACGTGGGCAAGAAATGGCTGAAGAGAAAAACCTGATATTAGTGGATACTAAATATGAGTTTGGTTTATATCAAGGAAAGATCATGTTAATGGATGAAATTCACACACCAGATTCATCACGTTATTTTTACAAAGAGCCTTACACAGAATTGTTCGAAAAAGGTCTAGCTCAAAAGCAATTATCTAAGGAGTTTGTACGGGAATGGTTAATTGCTAACGGATTTCAAGGAAAAGAGGGGCAACAAATTCCAATAATTACGGATGAATTTGTCCAACAAATTTCTGATCGTTACGTGCTTCTTTTTGAAGAGATTACGGGTATGAAATTTATTAAAGAACCACAAGAAGATTTAAATAATCGTATTTTTACTAACACAATCCAGTTTTTACAACATGTCTGACGTAAATTCATTTAAGCTCGAACAAAACGAGAGTTATGCCCTTATTGATTGGATAGCTGATCAACTAGCCTCTTCTAATTCAGAAGAATTAGAGAATGCCATTCGTTTATTATTCAAGAAAGATTATGCTAATATGGTGCTCAATCTTTCTAAAACAGAAGAAATAGATGGTTATGGGGTTTCCGCCATTCGTAAGGGAACTAAGATCTGTACGAATGAAGGTGGCCTATTTGTAGTAGTAACTAAGAACGAATCTATTGCGGAAAGGTTGGATGCCGCTAAAATTGAAAATCTCACTTTATTAAATACAGTTCAAGAAGGGGTGGATGCTATTTACCTAAATGACTTAGAAAATGAATTCCAAGATGAGGATGATACCGAAGGGGAGAGTGAATTTGGGGAATCTAGTGGAGATGATTATGATTAAAATGGTACTATAACAAGAAATTTTATTTCGCATTTCTGATAATTCAAATTCAGAAGAATATTTTGTCTTTAGATCGTTTTGCCAAATTTATTTTTAATTAAATTTAAGATTAGGTATATTATCTATCTATAATTGCCACGTTTTCAATTATTACTGTTTACGATTTATTATTATTTATATTAGAATATTTATAGTTTCCTATGAGAAATCCGAATGAGGTAGGTTTGTACAGAAAAGAATTTGAACACGATGCGTGTGGGATTGGGTTTGTAGCTAGTTTGAAGGGCATAAAATCTCATCGTATCGTTCAAGATTCCATCAAAATGTTGATTCGTATGGATCACAGGGGTGCTTGCGGTTGTGATCCTAATTCAGGTGATGGTGCAGGTGTTTTAGTACAACTTCCTCATGAATTCTTTTTAGAAGAAACAAGTTCATTAGGTTTTTCTCTACCGTCTTTAGGCAATTATGGTGTAGGGATGGTCTTTTTTCCGAATGATGAAACTTTAATAAAGGAATGTAAGGAGGTAATTGAACGCAAAACAAAGAAGTTAGGATTGCGTGTATTGGGTTATAGAGTAGTGCCTGTAGATAATTCAGAAATCACGGGAGCTGATTCAGGAAATACAGAACCATCCATTCAGCAATTATTTATAGAAAGACCAGTTGATTGTGCCACTGAGATAGATTTTGAACGAAAACTATATGTTTTCAGACAATACGTAGCTAAGTTATTAAATGAAACCATTTCTGGCTTAGATAACAATTTTTACTTCGCCTCTTTGTCATGCCGTACCATTATTTACAAAGGTATGTTAACGACGATGCAAGTTCCTGGCTATTTCTTAGATCTATTTCAAGAGAATTTCACCTCAGCTTTAGCTATTGTTCATTCTCGCTTTTCGACTAATACGTTTCCAGAGTGGAAATTGGCTCAACCATTTCGCTTTATTGCGCACAATGGGGAGATTAATACGGTAAAAGGTAATTCATCTTGGATGCAAGCTCAATCAGCTTTATTCTCTAGTAAATATTTTACACAAGAAGAATTAGACATGATTCTTCCGGTTTGTAGTCTTGGACAATCAGATTCAGCCATATTAGACAATGCCATTGAGTTATTGTATTTAACAGGTCGTTCGTTGCCGCATGTGATGATGATGCTTATCCCTGAAGCTTGGGATGGCAATGAAAGCATGGAGAAATACAAAAAGGATTTCTACGAATACCATGCAGCCATGATGGAGCCTTGGGATGGCCCAGCGAGTATCTCATTTACAGATGGTAAAATGATAGGCGCTACCTTAGACCGTAATGGTCTTCGTCCCTCGCGGTATTGGGTAACATCGGATGATCATGTAATTATGGCATCTGAAGCAGGTGTGTTAGATTTAGATCCATCCACTATAGTTTCAAAAGGTCGTTTACAGCCTGGTAAAATGTTTGTAGTGGACATGGAACAAGGTCGTATTATTCCTGATGATGAATTAAAAGAAAAGATTTGTCAACAACAGCCTTATGGGGAATGGTTGTTAAATAATAAGATTAGAGTAGAGGATTTACCGGAGGCAGGAAGCGAATTTAGGCAGCCAAAAGCTATTCAATTAGTTTCTAGACAACAGATATTTGGCTTTACTACGGAAGATATTCGTATTGTTCTAGCTCAAATGGCAGAGACAGGAAAAGAGGCTCTTGGTTCGATGGGTATCGATACTCCGTTAGCTGTATTGTCTGAAAAGGCACAGCACTTATCATCTTATTTCAAGCAGCTATTTGCACAAGTAACGAATCCGCCAATAGATCCAATTCGTGAGCGAATGGTAATGTCGCTACTTTCTGATATTGGTGGTTTATCTAATTTACTGGAAGAAAGTCCGTCCCATTGTCGTCAAATTGAAATTCAACAACCTGTCTTACGTAATAGAGAAGTAGAGAAAATTCGTTGGATTGATCATGAGAATTTCCAAACAAAATCCATTCACATGACTTTCCGTGCGTCGGAAGAAGAAGGTGTTTTGAAAAGAGCTTTGGATCGCATTAATCAATATGCTGAAGATGCAGTGGATGATGGTTATTCCATCATTTTATTAACGGATAGAGGAATCGATAGTTCTCATGCACCCATTCCGTCCTTATTAGCTTTAGCCTCAGTACATAACCATTTGAATCGTACGAAAAAACGCGCCAAAGTGGGTATTATTATTGAAGCAGGTGATGTGTGGGAAACCCACCATTTTGCTACTTTGATAGGATACGGCGCGAGTGCAATCAATCCATACATGGCTTTTGAAACAATCAAAGCCATGAAAGATCAGGGTTTTGTTAATCAAGATTTAAGCTATGATAAATTAGAGTACAATTATATCAAAGCAGTTAATGGTGAGCTTCTAAAGATTTTCTCTAAAATGGGTATTTCCACTTTGCAATCTTATCAAGGAGCTCAAATTTTTGAAATTTTAGGTATAGGGAAGGATGTGGTTGATACGTATTTCACAGGTTCAATTTCTCGAATTGGGGGTATTAGTTTAGATATCATTGCCAAGGAAGCGCTAATCAAGCACGCGTCTGGATATCAATTATTAAAGCAAGAATCTCCTAAATTAGAAGTGGGCGGTATCTACCAATGGAAACAGAGAGGCGAAGAACATTTATTTAATCCAGCTACCATCCATTTATTGCAACAAGCTACAAAGCAAAATGATTATGCTATTTATAAAAAGTATGCTCAATTAATTGATGACCAAAGTAAGAAAACCATCACGCTTCGTGGCTTGCTTAAGTTTAAATCTAGTACGGCCATTTCTATTGATGAAGTAGAACCAATAGAAAGTTTATTAGCTCGTTTTGCAACTGGAGCTATGTCATTTGGTTCTATTTCTTTTGAGGCTCATACGACATTAGCTATTGCGATGAACCGTATTGGAGGTAAATCTAATACAGGTGAGGGTGGAGAAGATCCTATTCGATTTAAAAAAATGGCGAATGGGGATTCTATGAATTCAGCTATAAAGCAAGTCGCCTCTGGTCGATTCGGCGTGACTGCACATTATTTAACGAATGCAAAGGAACTTCAAATTAAAATGGCTCAAGGGGCTAAGCCAGGAGAAGGTGGTCAATTACCAGGACATAAAATAGATGATTGGATTGGAAAAACGCGTCATAGTACGCCAGGCGTAGGTTTAATATCTCCTCCTCCACACCATGATATTTATTCTATTGAAGATTTAGCTCAGTTAATTTTTGATTTAAAAAATGCCAATAGAGCAGCCCGAATTTCTGTTAAATTGGTCTCTGAAGCTGGCGTAGGAACTATTGCTGCAGGTGTTGCTAAAGCACATGCAGACCATATTTTGATTGCTGGTTATGATGGTGGGACTGGAGCGTCTCCATTATCATCAATTCGCCACGCAGGTTTACCTTGGGAACTTGGTTTAGCTGAAACCCACCAAACCTTAGTGAAAAATAAGCTACGTGGTCGTGTGACTATTCAAGCAGATGGCCAAATAAAGACAGGAAAAGATATAGCCGTAGCTGCTTTACTAGGAGCGGAAGAATTCGGTGTGGCAACGGCAGCTCTAGTAACGGCTGGATGTATTATGATGCGTAAGTGTCATTTAAATACCTGTCCGGTAGGAGTGGCCACAACAAATCCAGAATTAAGAGCCTTGTATACAGGCCAAGCAGACCATGTGGTCAATTTATTCCATTTTTTAGCGCAAGAATTGCGAGAGATAATGGCTGAATTAGGTTTCCGTAGGCTTGAAGAAATGGTAGGCCGTGTTGATCTGTTAGAGATGAAAGATCTTTCCAGTCATTGGAAATTTAAAAATTTAGATTTAAGTCCCATTTTAGCACCGTCGGTTTTATCTGAAGGGGTTGCTGTATTTAAATCAGAAGAACAAGATCATGGTTTGTCAGAGCAAATTGATTGGGAATTATTAAAAATAGCTCAGCCAGCTTTGGACAAGGGAGTTAAAGTAAGTGCGGAACTTGATATTATCAATGTAAATCGTTCGGTAGGAACTATTTTATCTAACGAGATAACTAAAAAATATGGTGCTAAGGGTCTCCCAGCTGATACGATTAATATTAAATTCAAAGGTACAGCAGGTCAATCTTTTGGTGCATTTACGGTGAAAGGTATTAAATTTGAAATAGAAGGAGATGCTAATGATTACGTAGGTAAAGGATTATGTGGAGCGACATTAGTAGCTTATCCATCTCCTGAAGCATCGTTCAAAGCATCTGAGAACTCTATTATAGGCAATGTGTCCTTTTATGGTGCAACCTCGGGGGAAGCTTATCTAGCTGGAATGGCGGGAGAACGTTTCTGTGTTAGAAATTCAGGTGCTAAAGTTGTAGTAGAAGGAATCGGAGATCACGGTTGCGAGTATATGACTGGTGGCTTAGTTATTATTTTAGGTAATACAGGTCGAAATTTTGGCGCAGGTATGTCAGGTGGAGTAGCCTATATTTTGGATGAACAGAATAAGTTCGATGCCAAAGTGAATCGCGAAATGGTAGAAATCACGGAATTAACTCCGGAAGATAAGAATATCATCTTGATGTTTTTAGAAAAACATGTGGCTTTAACCGGTTCAGTTAAAGGAAAACAAGTTTTTGATAATTTCAATGCATTAGCTAGTCAATTTAAGAAGGTATTACCTGTTGATTATAAGAATGCCTTAAGCTCTCGGAAATTAAGCATTTCTGATGTATTAGCTGACAAAGACAGAGTGTATCAAGATATTAAAGTAGATTTAAAATAAGATAGCATGGGTAAGCCTACCGGATTTTTGGAAATTGACCGCATATTAGCTCCTAAAAGAGCTGTTTCTGATCGTGTTAATGATTACAAAGAAATAGAACAACTAAATACGACAGCGGACACTGAAGCGCAAGCTAGCCGTTGCATGGATTGCGGTACACCATTTTGTCATAATGGTTGTCCACTTGGCAATATTATACCCGAATTCAATGATGCTGTTTATGAGCAGAATTGGAAGTATGCCTACGATATTTTAAGTACGACTAATAATTTCCCCGAATTTACAGGACGAATTTGTCCGGCTCCTTGTGAGTCGTCTTGTGTATTAGGCATTAATAAGCCAGCTGTTGCGATTGAATTAATTGAGAAATCGATTATTGAAAAAGCCTATTCAGAGGGTTGGGTAATTCCATTTATTCCTAAAACACGAAGTGGAAAAAAAATAGCTGTTATTGGTTCAGGTCCAGCTGGTTTAGCTGCTGCAGCTCAATTGAATAAAGCAGGACACTTAGTTAGTGTTTATGAGCGTGCTGATCAAATTGGAGGTTTATTACGTTATGGAATTCCTGATTTTAAATTAGATAAGTCTGTCGTTTCACGCCGGGTGGATGTGATGAAGAAAGAGGGTATTATTTTTATAACCAATGCAAATATCGGAACATCCGAAAAATTAGCCAATCTAACGAATGACTTCGATGCTGTTTTGATAGCTACAGGAAGTACGGTACCTCGTTTTATTTCTGCAAAAGGAGACGATGCTAAAGGTATTTATCCTGCTATGGAATTTTTATCTCAACAGAATAAGCGAAACGCTTCGATTTCTCTAGAGGTTAACCATAAAGGTGAAATCTATGGTAATAATGATATATACGCGAAAGGAAAACATGTTGTGATAATAGGCGGGGGGGACACGGGTTCTGACTGTGTAGGTACTTCTAATCGTCATAAAGCAGCCTCCATTACTCAAATTGAAGTAATGCCTAAACCGCCAGTAGATAGAGATTCAACAACTCCTTGGCCTAATTGGCCTTCTATGTTACGTACATCTACTTCGCATGATGAAGGTGTGGAGCGTTTATGGTCGATTGCCTTACAAGAATATGTTAAAAATGAGAAAGGTGAATTAGAAGCATTGATCATAGGTGATATCGTTTACCAAATGAAAGAGGGTAAAATGGAGCAAGAAGTTATCAATAGCAGAAAGATTCCTTGTGATATAGCATTGATTGCTGCTGGATTTTTACACACAGATCATACTGATTTATTTGATCAGTTAACGGCTGTAGGAGTGAAGTCAGATGAGCGTGGTAATTTAGTTGCTAGTCCCACATATCAATCTGATAATGAGAAAGTTTTCATCGCAGGTGATGCGAGACGTGGTCAATCTTTAGTGGTTTGGGCGATCTCTGAAGGTCGTGAAGCCGCTAGAAATATGGACTTATATTTAATGGGAAAAACGAATCTAGAAGGTAAGGCAGTCTCTAGTTTTGACCTTATGGCCAAATAATTTTTAAGCATAAATTTCATTTACTAAATATATTTAGTACATTTGTGCTCTCTTAAATGCTAGGAGAGATGCCTGAGAGGCCGAAAGGACATGTTTGCTAAACATGCGTACTGGTAACGGTACCGAGGGTTCGAATCCCTCTCTCTCCGCAGTCAATTTTCGGGGTGTAGCGTAGCCCGGTATCGCGCTTGGTTTGGGACCAAGAGGTCGTAGGTTCGAATCCTGCCACCCCGACAGAAGTCAATTTATGAGGACGTGTTTGACACCATACATAAGTTGACTTTTTATTTTAGGTTCCGTAGCTCAGTTGGATAGAGCAACTGCCTTCTAAGCAGTAGGTCTTTGGTTCGAATCCAAACGGAATCACATTAAGTGTAGCATTAAGAGAAAAGGATTTATTCAAATCCTTTTTTTTATTTCCCTTCCTTAAATCTTCTAATTTTAGTAAATTGAGCTAATTAGCACATTACGCATGAATATACCTGAATTAAGAGGCAAAATTGATCAAGTAGATGATTCTATTCTTTCACTATTAGTGCAAAGAATGGAGTTTGTAGAGGAGATTGGCAAATTAAAACGCGAATCAAACTCGGTTATTTATCATCCGGATAGAGAAAAAGAAATAATTGATCGTTTAGCTAATCAATTCACTGGTAAATTAAAGAAGGAAGCCATAGAGGCTATATTTTTAGAGATATTTGGTGTATCACGTAATTTAGAACTTCCAGAAATCATTTGTTATTTAGGCCCTGAGGGTAGTTTTACCCATCAAGCTGCTGAAACACGTTTTGGTGCTGTAGCTGATTATATATCTTTGCCTTCTATCAAATCTGTTTTCGAATCAGTAGAAACCGGCCGTGCTAAATATGGTGTGGTTCCCATTGAGAATAACCAGGAGGGAATGGTAAAAGAAACAATGGATCTTTTGAGTGAAAAGAATCTTTTTGTTATCTCTGAGATTATTATTCCCGTCAACTTTTGTTTAGCATCTAAACATAATGGTATACAAGGGATTAAAAAGATCTATTCTAAGGATATCGCTTTTCAACAGTGTAAAGGCTTTTTAGGGGACTATTTTTCGGGTCAAGAAGAGGATTTCTTTGTTCAAGTAGATTCGACCTCTAGAGCGGCTAAATTAGCCGTAGAGGACGAAGATGGAGCGGCTTTGTGTTCACATATAGCGGCTAAGATCTATTCATTGCCTATCTTATTTGATAACATCCAAGATAATGATTCTAATCAGACTCGGTTTTTTATTATTTCTAAGGTAGAGAATTTAAAGAAGACCGATCGAGATAAAACGAGTCTAGCGATTAAATTAAAGAATGATGATAAGCCAGGAGCTTTACTTTCTTTATTACAAGAATTTGAATCAAGTGGAATTAATTTATTGAAAATTGAATCTCGACCACAAAAAGATACGAATGAATTTAAATTTTGGTTCTTTATTGACATTGAAGGCAATAAATTAGATCAAAATATCCAAGATTTACTTGCTAAAAGAGCGGATGAATTAGTCTTTTTAGGTAGTTATATGAATCTATGCTAAATAGAGTTTAGCCCAGGCTAAATCAGCTGCGATTTGATTCTTTAGGTCATCAAAAGAATCAAATCGTTTTTCTGATCTTATTTTTTCGATAAATTGTATTTCTATTTTTTGACCATAAATATCTCCATCAAAATCTAATAGATGGGTTTCGATATGTATTCCATCGTCTTTATTAAGGGTAGGGCGATATCCCATATTAGTTAATCCGTAGAATTGTCCAGCTTCGATATTCACTTGGCATAAATAGACCCCTAACTGCGGTATGAATTTATTATCCGCATTCAAAGCCATGTTAGCGGTAGAGAAACCTATTTTTCGTCCGTTTTGGTTTCCATGCACCACATTTCCCGAAACGGAATAGGGAAGGCCTAGCATGGCATTCGCTTTTGTAATATCTCCTTCTGATAGGTATTTTTTGATTTGCGAGGAGCTAACAATTACCTCATCTACTTTTGCTACGTCTATAGATATTGATTCTATAATGTCACTAAAATGTTCATTTATATAGGATATGGATCCTTCTCGGTTTTTGCCAAAATGGTTATCATAACCCAAAACAACTTTTTTAGCTTTTAACCGATCGATCAAATGCTCTTGAATGAAATTTTTAGCTGGTAATTCTACGATATAGGCATCAAATGGAATTATGACTAAATAATCAATACCAAAATTCTTGAAAGCTTCAATCTTTTCCTGCATTGGCATTAATAATTCATTTCTTTTTCCCGTAAAATGATCGGCAGGGTGATTAGAAAAAGTAATGACACAGGTCTTTAATTGGTTTAATTTAGATGTGGATAAACATCCCTCTATAACCTTCAAATGACCTAAATGTAAACCATCAAACATGCCGATGGTAACGGCAGTAGGAGAATTTATGGTAACTGTATCAAAACTATAAAAGCACTTCATGTAATTCGCTATTAAAGGTGGCTACATCCTGAGCTTTATCTAAACCCCAATCCCCAATTTTAGTTCTAACTAATTCACTCATATAAGCCCCTG
Source organism: Aquirufa sp. A-Brett2-15D (assembly GCF_054558735.1). Classification (NCBI taxonomy): domain Bacteria; kingdom Pseudomonadati; phylum Bacteroidota; class Cytophagia; order Cytophagales; family Flectobacillaceae; genus Aquirufa; species Aquirufa sp. A-Brett2-15D. The sequence goes on from NZ_JBSKFT010000001.1 coordinate 361,074, forward strand.
ATTCACATTTTAAGCCAAAATCTCGAACAATACTTCGAATATAGGTTCCTTTACTGCATTCTATTTCAAAGCTAATTTCGGGAAAATTAGCAGTATCTATCTCCATGCGAAAGACTTCGGCGTCTCGGATTTTTATATCTAAATCTTCCGCACTAACTCCATTGCGGGCATGAGTAAACAACCGTTGCCCATTTAATTTAATCGCTGAATAGATAGGAGGTACCTGTTTAATAGCCCCTAGAAATGTTTTTCTTACTTCTTCAAGTAAATCGGGATCAATGTGCTCTATTGGATAGTCGCCATCAAATTCTGTCTCTAAATCAATTGATGGGGTAGTTTTTCCAATAACCATTTTTCCTGTATACGTTTTAGGAAGTGATTGGAAATAATCAATCTTCTTTGTGTATTTACCTACACACATAATAAGTATGCCCGTTGCTAATGGATCTAAGGTGCCTGCATGGCCTATCTTTTTGAATCGACCTAGATTCCGTATCTTTTTAACAACATCAAAAGAGGACCATTCTTTTGGCTTATTGATGACATAAAACTTATCCTGAACTTCTATTAAATCATCCACAGATATATACTTAATAAAAGTCCTACCATAATTCGATAATAGCCAAAGAGCTTAAAGCCATGAAGACGAACAAAGCCGACCATCCATTTGATAGTCAATAGAGCTATAATAAAACTGATACTAGTCCCTATACTTAAAAATTGAATATGCTCTTTCGTAAAAAGAACACCAAAATCTTGGCGATAATCTATAAGTTTCTTAGCACAAGCCCCTAAAATGGTAGGAATGCCTAATAAAAAAGAATACTCTACGGCGGCAGAATGACTTAAACCTAGTACACGACCACCCACAATGGTTGCACCTGACCTAGAGACACCTGGTATCATCGCTATACATTGAAATAAGCCTATTTTAAAGGCGTTCGGGTAGGATATCGACTGAATTTCAATAGGACTAGTTTTAGCTGGCAACCAAGTATCGATTTTAATTAATATAAATCCGCCAATAATCCATGATCCTGCAATAAACCAATATCCTTGAAAAAGTGCTTCAAGTAAGTCATCTAACAAAAGCCCAAAAATTACCGCTGGAATAAAAGATGCTATAATGGTAAAATAAATAGATAAGCCGGAAGCAAATAAGCGTTTGAAATACAGGAATGGAACAGCTGCAATGGCACCTAATTGTACAAAGACTGTGAAGAAATTTAAGAATTTAGAATTCTCTATTCCTAATAGATTTTCTGTAACAATCAGATGGGCAGTAGAAGAAACGGGTAAAAATTCGGTCAATCCCTCAACAATTCCTAGCAGTATAGTTTTTAGAATCTCGGTCATTAGCGTTTCCACTTAAATAGAGAAAATATAGGAATGATAATTCCCACAAGAACTAATAAAGGCCCTAATGTTAAACCCAAAAATCCGAAGCCAAATTCTTCTTTATCTAATGTCATTACAAAAAAACCAATTAACATAATTCCAATACCTAGTAATAGAATTTTAATTTCTTTGGCCCCTAAAGGCATATTTGATTGACTCATATTAAAATAGGTTTGTATGCTGAATTTTAAGATATTTTGTAATAGATACGTAGGAAGCTAGAACACTGAATAGGGTACAAAAACCTACGCACACAAGTACCAATTGAAATTGATTTTGCAACTTAAAAAATAAAGTCGTTATTTCTGGAATGGAAGTAGAAAAGTAATAAAAGGCTCCATTTGCGAGAATATATCCCATGAAACCACCTACAAACCCAACTAGTAATGCATCTAGTAGATAAGGTTTTTGAATAAAACTATTCGTACTACCCAATAATTGCATGGATTTAATTAAAACACGATTTCCGTGAATATGCAAACGAATATTATTGGCTAATTGGATGTAAATAAATAAAGCTAATAGAACGATTAGAGTAATTCCTACATACCCAACAGCCTGAATTTTACCTAATAAGGATCCGATAAAGGTGTTAGGGTAACTTACCTCATACACACCTGGTCTAGTCTGAATTTCACTAACAATCTTTTTAAACGAGGCTTCATTTTTAAACTCCTCTTTTATACCTAAAATTAAACAGTTTTTAAAAGGATTTTCATCTCCTAGAAGTGTTTGGTAATCTTCTTGAGATGATTTTAGAAACTCAGTTGCTATCTGAGACTTTGATTTAAATTCAAGTTCAGGTTTTAAATCTTTTTGAGCTAAATAGGGACGCGATTTAAAGTAATTAATGGTACTGGCTAAATCTGTCGTTTGTAGTGAATCACTTAAATACACATAAACCTTCATTTGAGATTTTATTTCATTTCCCCAGGTTTTTACACTAACAAATAATTGAAAGAATAGCGCAATGATAAAAGCTAAACTCGCCATGGAGATAACAAGAGTTAATTGGGATGATTGTGGGCGACTTTTAGAATATTTCATATTTATAATTTATCAATTTCGTCTCTTAATTTAGCAGCCTCTTCATAGTTTTCATCCTGAAGCGCTTTAAGAAGTAAAGCTTCTAATTCTACTTTAGAACGTGAGACGGTTGACTTTTCTACTAGATTAAATTCATCTTCTAGTTCATCTATAAAATCATCTTCAGGTATACAAATATCATGAAGTAATTTCTCTGAGATTAATATGGGTTTATCTAAACGTATGGCAATAGCAACTGAATCAGATGGTCTAGCATCTACCTTAATTATTTCTCCGTCTTTATTAATCACCAAATTCGCATAGAAAATCCCATCCTTAAAATCTGTAATTAAAACCTTTTCAACAGATAAATTAGAATAGGATAGAAGATTAACACACAGATCGTGAGTTAAAGGTCGACTAGTTTGAATATGCTCTAAAAATACGGATATAGACTGAGCCTCTTGGCTACCTATCACGATGGGAAAACGCAAAGCTTGGTTATCGTCAGACTCTAATAAAAGTATATAAGAGCTAGCACCCACCGAACTAGGATTCACAGATAAAATACGTAAAGGAACAAACTCTTTCAAAGGCCTATATTAAAACACAAATGTACCAATTAGCCCGCTAATTTTAATGAGATTGTAGCTTTTTTGTTAGTCTTGGAAGGATATCATTTACATCACCGATAATTCCATAATCAGCATGCTTAAAGAAGGGCGCTTCTGGATCGTTATTGATAACAACAACAATACGTGAACCATTAACGCCAGCTAGGTGCTGAATGGCTCCAGAAATACCGCAAGCGATATATAAATTAGGTGAAATCTTTACTCCAGTTTGACCTACGTGTTCGTGATGTGGGCGCCAATTTAAATCAGATACTGGTTTTGAACAGGCTGTGGCTGCACCTAAAGCTTTGGCTAATTCTTCCACCATTCCCCAGTTACCAGGATCTTTTAAACCTCTACCTGCTCCCACGACGATGGCGGCATCGGGCAATGGTATAGAACCAGTAATGGGCTTTAAGGATAAGATAGAAGCTTTAGAACTTGCGGAATTACTAATAGCGCTAGTATTTGCCAAAGCTAGATCTGCATATTCACCCAGTCCACTAAAATCAAAATTTCGATTAAAACTAAAATAGGAGGCAGTAGATGAAGTGATTTCTAAGGATGCCTTGCCTGAAAAAATAGACTTACTAATAGAAAATTGTCCCGATGAGAAACTCATTTTTTGGATGCCTGAAATCAACTCTTTCGAGCTATGTGCCGCTAATAGGCTTAATAAGTTATCTATCTGAATTGATTTAATTCCAAATACACAGAAATCTTCTAAAGCAGCAGATAAAGGAGCTATAGATGTAGATTCAACAAATAAATCAGTTGATAATTGAATCAATTCAACCGGCTTAGAAGAAGCAACTTTAGTAAAACTTACCTCTCCGATAGTAAGCAATTTAATTTGCTCGGGATTAAAAGCAGAAACAAATGAAATTAATTGATGGGTCTGTTCTGATAATTGACCTTCTTTCGTTTGAGCAATAATGGCGATTTTTTTCATCTTATAATACGTTTGTCTCTGTTCTTAATAAATCAATTAACTGCTCTGCATCCTCTGCTTTAATCATCTTATTTTTACGTGCAGTTTCAGCAATATCTGCTTTAATTAATTGCACTTGGCTAGGAGTATCTAATGGAAGAATTAGAATTTCTTTTGTTCGGGCTGTCATAATTCCTCGCATAGATGGAATTTTCCATTCTGCAATGGGCTCTTGGCACCCTAATACGGCTGGAAGAGAACAGTATACCTCCATTTTACCGCCATCAATCTCTACTTCTAACTTAAGACCATCTGTGGTCATATCTAAATGCATGACAGGATTAAAATGTACATAACCCAAAGCTCCTGCCACTAAACCATGCACATTTCCAGAATTATAGTCAATGGATTCTTTACCCATTAAAATCAGATCAACCGGATTTGACTTTACAAAATTGACTATGGCGGTGGCTATTTGATTAGATGATATGGGATTGCCATCGATACGAACGGCAGAATCAGCACCTAAGGCTAAACATTTACGAATTAAGGGTTCTGATTCAGGTCCACCCACGTGTAAAACAACGAGTTCTGCACTATGGCTCTCTTTTAATTCTATAGCTCTAGAAAGGGCATAATCATCATAAGGGCCTACAATAAATGTTAAACCTTGGCTACTTATTTGGGAGGTTGCGGGATCTATTACTATTTTTGATGTGGTGTCTGGGACACAGGATATACAGACTAGTATTTTCATGGCAGATTAAATTGTTATGCAAGCATACTAATTTGTTTTTAATTTAGCAAAATGGATCGCAAAGAATTTATTAAAAATGAGATTATTCAATATCCAGATGATCCATTTAATCATTATTTATTAGGGATGGAATACCAAAAGGAGGGGGATATAAACGGAGCTTTGTGGTCATTCAAATACATAACCGCAACTTTTCCAGATTATATAGCTACGTATTATACCCTAGCCACTTTATTATTAGATACGAATCAAGATGAAGAAGCGGAAAAATATATTTTACAGGGAATTATAGAAGCAGAAAAAAAAGGAGCCGCTAAAGCTATGAAAGAACTTAAGCAACTCCTGGAATTGAATTTCTAATTAAGCTAAAAGAACTTCTTCTAGATCTTTTTCTACCACTAAATTATCAATAATAAACTTCTGACGTTCGGGCGTATTTTTACCCATATAGTAGGTCAAAAGCTGTGGTATCGTAAAGTCTTTTTCTAATATTACGGGTTCTAATTTAATATCCTCTCCAATAAAATTCCCAAACTCTTCAGGGGAAATTTCTCCCAATCCCTTAAAGCGGGTAATTTCTGGTTTAGGTCCTAAATCCGAAATCGCTGAGCGCCTTTCTTCATCCGTATAGCAATAGCGGGTCTCCTTCTTATTTCGAACTCTAAATAGAGGGGTTTCTAAAATATATAAGTGCCCATTCCGCACTAAGTCGGGGAAGAATTGCAAAAAGAACGTTAGTATCAGTAAACGGATGTGCATTCCATCGACATCAGCATCCGTTGCAATCACAATTTTATTGTAGCGTAGATTATCTAATGAATCCTCTATATCTAATGCGTGTTGCAATAAGTTAAATTCTTCATTTTCATAGACAATCTTTTTAGTCAAGCCAAAACTATTTAATGGCTTTCCTCTTAAACTAAAAACAGCCTGCAATTGGACATCACGTGATTTTGTGATACTTCCTGATGCTGAATCACCCTCAGTTATGAATAGGGTAGTATCAAGACGCGTCTCTGATTTTTCATCTGATAAATGAACGCGGCAATCCCGAAGTTTTTTATTGTGTAAATTAGCTTTTTTCGCACGTTCATTGGCAAGCTTTTTGATACCTGCAATATCCTTACGCTCGCGTTCTGATTGTAAAATACGCTTTAATAGCGCATCGGCAACGGATGGGTTTTGGTGTAAATAATTATCTAACTCCGTTTTAACGAAATCACCAATAAACGTCCGTATGGATGTCGAATTAGAATCAGGCGAGATAGTGGTACTACCTAATTTTGTCTTAGTTTGTGATTCAAAAACGGGTTCTTGAACTCGTATGGCTATGGCTCCCACTATACTAGCGCGGACATCAGACGGATCAAAATCCTTTTTAAAGAATTCTCGTACAGTCCTAACTAGTGCTTCTCTAAAGGAAGCAAGGTGAGTTCCGCCTTGAGTGGTGTTTTGGCCATTCACGAAAGAATAATATTCTTCTCCGTATTGGTTATTATGCGTTATCGCTAATTCAATATCATTACCTTTTAGGTGAATGATCGGATAGCGGTTTTCGTCTGAATTGGTTTTTTTAGAAAGTAGGTCAAATAATCCGTTTTGGGAAAAATACTTCTCTCCGTTGAAATTAATGGTTAATCCAGCATTTAAAAAAGCATAATTCCAAAATAAGGAATCTAAATACTGTGGAATAAAGTGATAATTTTTAAAAATAGAATTATCCGGCTCAAAAGCCACATGAGTCCCACTTTTTGAATTAGATGACTCAATACCAGGAGATTCAGCTGTTAACTCTCCTTTACAAAATTCAGCCCATTTTGTTTGACCATCTCGGTAGGACTGAACCTTAAAATAGTTAGAAAGCGCGTTTGTTGCTTTTGTACCGACTCCGTTTAAACCTACTGACTTTTGGAAAGCCCCAGAATCATATTTACCACCCGTATTAATTTTAGAAACGCAATCAATCACTTTTCCCAAAGGTATTCCACGGCCATAATCACGTACTTCTACTTTATGATCAGAAATTTTAACATCAATAGACTTCCCGTTACCCATCATATGCTCATCAATCGAGTTATCCATGATCTCTTTTACTAGAACATAAATACCGTCATCCACTGATGAACCATCTCCTAATTTACCAATATACATACCCGGACGAAGCCGAATATGTTCTTTCCAATCTAGGGAACGAATACTATCGTCGTTATAAATAGGCGCTTTTTGTTGATTTTCTTCCACTGACATAATTTTATACTAAATTATCAAATAGTTAGCGATTAAGAAAGAGGGGCTCATGAATTAATTAGGCTAAAAAAAGGACTAACGGATTAAAAGCCTATTTCATTGGTTTTTAATGTTGTGAAAAAGAGGATAACTTGCGATTGCATTGCAACAGTCGTCACTGCGTGACGTAGAGACTGCAGAAGCAGCTTAGTCAAAAAGTTTCCGGAAAATTCCGGCTTAGTCAAATAGGTATATGAATTTAAAAGAAAATATTTTAGAAGGTCTTCGTTCTATTAAAAGTAATCTGCTTCGTACTGTTTTGACGGCGTTGATTATCTCGCTGGGAATAACTTCACTTGTCGGTATTTTAACAGCCATTGATGGTATTCAAAGCTCAGTGGATAACTCCTTTTCTGGTTTAGGCGCTAATTCATTTGATATTCGTAATCGTCCAGCGATGCAAGTTAGGCGTGAAGGTCAAAAGGAGAAACGTTTTAAAAACATTAATTACCGCGAAGCAACTCATTATAAAGCCCTTTTTACCTCTAAAGGAAAAGTCTCTTTAAAAACGAATGTAAACAATAATGCGATTGCTAAATTTGGTTCAAAGAAAACTAACCCTAATACAAGAGTGCTAGGTATTGATGATAATTTCATGGAACTAAAAGGCTATAAAGTAGGCGTAGGTCGTAATTTCTCCTCAAATGAACAATTAAATGCCATTAATGTATGTATTCTAGGGGTGGACGTGATTGATCAATTATATGAAAAACAAAGTCCTGTTGGCTCCGAAATTGTTGTTTCAGGTATTAAGCTTAAGGTCGTAGGTGTATTAGAAAAGAAAGGTAACATGATGGGTGGTGGAGACGATCGTGTGGTTATTGTTCCCTTAGAAACAGGACGGAAAATGGCGGTAGGGCGTAATTTGACTTTTGATATTACTACGTCCTCATCGAAAATAAATAACCTAGACGATTTCATGGAAGAGGCGAGGGGAGCAATGCGTAAAGTGCGCATGGATCCAATAGGAATGGAGGATTCCTTTAGCATAGATCGATCTGACTCGATGGCTAAGAGTTTTGAAAGTATCACAGGCTCTTTGCGAATTGGTGGCTTTGTGATTGGATTTATTACTCTTTTGGGGGCAGCCATTGCTTTGATGAATATTATGATGGTTTCCGTTAGCGAAAGGACTAGAGAAATAGGTATTAGAAAGTCATTAGGAGCTACACCAGGTCGAATTTTACAGCAATTCTTAATCGAAGCTATTGTCATTTGTTTATTGGGCGGAATCGGAGGAATAATGCTAGCTATACCGATTGGTAATTTAATTGCTCAAGGTATTAGTTCTGGAGCCGCTAGCTTTATTATTCCTTGGCTTTGGATGATGACTGGAATTATCATTTGTATTTTAGTTGGCTTATTTTCAGGAATTTATCCTGCCTTTAAAGCATCTAAAATGGACCCAGTAGATGCATTACGCTACGAATAAAGCGGAATTTATTATAAGCTCATTTGCGAAAGCAAATGAAAAAGCCTAGTTTTACGTAGCAATTTTTAATTGCCCAGTTGGCGGAATTGGTAGACGCGCTGGTCTCAAACACCCGTGGGTGCAAGCCCGTGCCGGTTCGACTCCGGCACTGGGTACAAGCCTCTCAAGAAATTGAGAGGCTTTGCCTTTTTTAGTGGGCTAGGTTACTTTTCCAAACACCATAAGCCTCATCATATGCTGACTTTGACTTAACATCTGGTTCTATCGTTTTTAATACTTTGATTCGACTCACGGCTTCGTCTTCATTGCTATAATAACCAATACCCGCACCTGAACCTAATGCAGCCCCGAAAGCTCCGTCAGAATCTAGTAATTCAACAGACGCTCCTGACGAATTAACGATAGCTTGGGTAAATAAATCACTTAAATACATATTCGCTTGACCCGCTTTTAATTTTTTAGGTATAACGCCTACATTGCCTAATAACTCGATACCATATACCATAGAGAAAGCGATTCCTTCTTGAGCAGCCCGAATGATTTCAGCAGATTGGTGGCGATTAAAATCTAGGTGCATAAAACTTCCACCAAGCGTCTTATTTTGAAAAATACGTTCTGCACCATTCCCAAACGGCATACAAACCAAGCCATTCGATCCAATGGAAGCTTTAGAACCCAAGACATTCATTTCTGAGTAAGATAAGGAAGAGAAGAAATTTTGTTTAATCCAGCGGTTCAGGATTCCTGTTCCATTAATGCACATTAAAACACCTACACTTGTCTTAGCAGCGCTATGATTTACGTGTGCGAAGGAATTAACTCTATTTTCTTTATCATACTTTAATTCAGCTGAAATTCCATATACGACACCAGATGTGCCGGCAGTCGTTGCTATATCACCTGGATGTAAAACACCTAATGAATAAGCATTATTTGGCTGATCTCCTGCCTTATAGGTTACTTTTACCTGGGGGTTAATTCCCAGCTCTGCCGCTATTGCAGTACTAATGGTACCGTGATCTGAAAACAAAGCTTGAACAGGTGGAAAGATGGATTCAGGAAAGCCAAAATAAGCCATTAAATCTTTAGCTGGGTGAGCTTCTTTAAAATCCCATAAAATACCCTCAGATAGGGCTGATGCAGTTGTGGTGAATTGTGAGGTAAATCGTCCTGCAATAAAATCTCCAGGTAATAATACTTGATGTATTTGTTCAAATACTTCCGGTTGATTTTCCTTTACCCAAGCTAACTTCGAAGCTGTGAAATTACCAGGAGAATTAAGGTAATGACTTTGGCAAAATGCTTCTCCTAACCCAGCATAGGCTTTTTCTCCATATGGCGTGGCTCTAGAATCACACCAAATGATGGATGGGCGTAATACACGTGAATCCTTATCCACCACTACTAAGCCATGCATCTGATAGGAGATACCAATGGCGCCTATATTTTTAGGATCAAATAAACCCGTAGAATTTGCCTTTAAAATGGCTTGCTTAACACAATACCACCAATGCTCAGGATCTTGTTCCGCGAAGCCTGGCTGTGGGGAGGATATTTCATTCTCTACCTCAGGATAAGAAGTAGAATAAATTAAATGTTGGTTTGCTGCATCAACAATACTAACTTTAATGGAAGATGTTCCGATATCAATTCCGCACAAGATCATTTTAAATAGGTTTAATGTTAACAATAGGCATAAAGAAACACCAAGTTACGAGTCATTTTACTTTATCCAATATTCAAATAAAGGTAAAATCGGGTGAAATCTACGCATTAATAGGTAAAAGTGGTTCTGGAAAAAGTACCATTGCCACGCTTTTAGTAGGTTTAAAATACGATGCCGACTATTCCATTAAAATCCATTCTAAGGAATTGAATGATGGTATGGATCGGCTAATACCTCAATTTAAGCAAGCTGGTTATGTCCCACAAACGCTACATCTCAAGCCGCATCATAGTGTTTATAATTACGCTGAGGTACTATTTCAATATGTTCCTAATGCGCAACAAGAAGCTGTAATTACTAAATACCTAAAACAATTTTACCTAATAAAACAAAAAGACACAAAGGTGGCACATTTGTCAGGAGGTGAACGTCAAAAATTAGCACTTTTAGAAGCTATTAGTCAACCTATTGACTACTTAGTCCTAGACGAACCTTTTAGCCAATTAGACACAGAACAAAAATTAGAATTTTCTACTATTATTGCTTCTGTAGTCGCTGAACGCGCTATCCCTTGTGTATTGATTAGTCACGACCTAACCGATATTTTACAATTAAGTCAATCGGTAGGTATAATGGAAAAGGGTAAATTAGTCTTCCAAGGAAGTTGGGACAAATTTAAACTATCTACGAACCTTCTTGTCCTTAGTTTGAAACAAGCTATTCTAAATTGGGATGACCAAATGAAAGGCGTAATTAATAGCCTGAGATAGCTTTTAATTTCTGCGCATTTTGTGTCGTCTGATTAACTAATTCTTCTAAAGATACCTCGTATAAATCTGCTAGTTTTTGAGCGATTAAAGGGATGTATTTAGGGGAATTTGGTTTTCCTCTATGAGGAACTGGGCTTAAGTAAGGTGCATCTGTTTCTAATACAATTCGACTTAAAGGAATGTCAGCTATATCCTGAAATAGCGTTGTATTTTTATAGGTGATGACACCACCAATACCTAGGTAAAACCCTAAATCCGTCAAAACTTTTGCCTCACGAGCATCACCTGAAAAGCAATGTACTATTCCACCCAAATCCTTAAACTCGGGAAGGCGAATTGTTTTAATTAAGTCTGCATAAGCCTTTCTACAATGAATATCAATCCAAATATTCCGATCTAATGCCCAATGGCATTGTTTTTTAAAGGCGATCATTTGCTCAGTCGCAAAAGTAGTATCCCAATGGTAGTCCAAGCCAATTTCCCCAATGGCTAACACCTGGGTGTTTTCTAATTCTTCCTGCAAAGCTTTTAATTCCGAAACGTAATTTTCTTTTATATACGTAGGATGTAATCCAATCATAGGTAATACAAAATCAGGGAAATCAGATCTTAATTTTTTCAAATCGGACCAAGAAGCTAGATCACAATTAGGTAGCCAAACCTCCGAAACTCCCGATGCTAAAATATCCTTTACATGAATGGGCATATCCTCCTGAAAATTAATATCATAAAGATGAGCGTGAGTATCGATCATAGGGCAGACATGCGTAGATTTTGGGAAGAACAATAGGCCAATATTTCTGGTAAAATATTTTTTACATGAGGATATGCTTTTAAACTATCGTGCATGACAACAATTGCTCCCGGTTTTAAATGTGGTTTTATAGACTTGAGTATATCAGCTGAATTTAATGAGGCATTATAATCCCCTGTTAGTACAGACCAAAGTATTACATGAGGAATTTGTTCGTACATAGTAGGAGTAATGCGTCCGTAGGGAGGACGAAAACCAATGGACTCAATATTATTCTGTTGGAAAACTGTTTCACAAAGAGCTATATCTTTCTGATAAGCTTCAAAATTCATTTTCCAAGCATTATAATGATTCATCGTATGGTTACCAATGCTGTGTCCTGCAGCTTTTATCCGAGCAATTATAGCAGGATTTGATTCGACATTCTTGCCAATACAAAAAAATGTGGCCTTCGCATTAAATTCTGCTAAGCTTTCTAATACAAAATCTGTAATTTCAGGCGTAGGTCCATCATCAAACGTCAGATATATTTCATGTTCGCTTTTTTTAAACCACGTGAAACGAGGAAAAAGGAACGAAATAAAAGATGGAATTTTGTGAATAAACATAGTAAGTAATAATGACGCAAATTAGCACATCCACATCAGAAAAAATAATCTTAGGAATAGATCCAGGGACACGTTTTCTCGGTTACGGCTTATTGCGTATCACTAATGATAAGGTGACTGTTCTACAATATGGGGTATTGAACCTGACGAAATACACTACACAAGGAGCTAAATTTTTGAAGATTCACGAACGAGTTCTAGGTATCATAGAAGAGTTCTTGCCGGATGAGATTGCGATTGAGTCCCCGTTTTTCGGCAAAAATATTCAATCAATGCTTAAGTTAGGAAGGGTTCAAGGCATGATAATGTCCTTAGCATTTTCTAAATCTATACCTATTGCAGAATATGAGCCTAAAAAGATTAAACAATCTGTGACAGGAAACGGAAATGCGTCAAAAGAGCAAGTAGCTAAAATGGTGGAAATAATTGCTAATATTAAATTAGATGGAAAATTACACGATGCCACCGATGCCCTTGGTATAGCTATTTGTCATCATTTTCACAATAAAAACATTAGTTCTACCATGAAAGGGACTAAAAAGGGCTGGGGGGCATTTGTTACGGAGAACCCAGAACGTATTAAATAAGTGTAGCTAATTGCGTATCTACTTCCTCTAAGGTAGCAGCAGGAGCAAAGCAATAATCTCCCACGCACAAGAGGTATTCTGAAATCTCTAGGTAGGGGATAAAAAGAATTTGTTCCGCAGTTATACACCAATCGTAACGCCCTAAATTTTCTTTCGAATGAACCGACGGGTTAAACTTTAATAAGGCTTTAGGATGTTCCATCCAATCAGAATAGATTCGAAGCCAATTAGCAAAATAGGCTGGATGAGCTATAGCTCTTTCTAAAATTTGGCCTAACATATCTCTTCCTTTAATAGTATATTCTGCTTTATTTTGTAAAATACCCATCCATAATAAGGCCTCACATAACATAGAATTCGATGACGGCATGACAGAATCCAGCACTTCTACTTTCTCAGCAATTAAATAATCAGCCTGACTAGACCGGTATTGAAATAAGGCTAATTCAGGATGAGAATGATTTGCCAAAATCAATTGAATCAACTCATCCGCGTTCTGTAAATAATCAACTCTCTCTGTACTAATATATAATTTTATATAGGCCAAAACCATAGCCGACATATCATCTAAAAAGGCTAAAATAGGTGCTACAGCAAATTCTGATTGATGAAACCATCTATTTTCTGCAGTTAAATAGGTTTCAATAGCTGTAGTTAAGTCTACTGCAGATTGCAAATCTTCTTGACGCCCAAACACATCATATACCTCTAAAAAGGCAAGTGTTAATTGCGCATTCCACACTAAAACTTCCTTTGTATCTGTCCCTGGTCTTGTGCGTTTCAATCTGGCATCGCGTAAGAATGCTATTTCCTTTTTATAGTTAGCGTTAAGAACAGGATTAGACTTGAATAAAATATTTCGGCCATCTTCCCAATTCCCCTGTTTAGATATGGAATATGTTTTTAAAAATTCTTCATTATTCAATGCTTTAAGTTCTTCAAATGTCCACGTATAAAATAACCCTTCTTCCCCTTCTGAATCTGCATCTAACGAAGAGTAATAAAGACCACGCGGTGATAGTAATTCCGTTTTAAGAAATGAGATAGTGTCTAATACCACTTCTTGGTAAAGTGGATTGGGCTCTCTTTTGTAAGCTTTTGCATAGGCTGACAATAATTGTGCGTTATCATATAACATTTTCTCAAAATGCGGACAAAACCATTCTGAGTCAACAGAATAACGGGAAAATCCTCCATTAACTGCATCATAAATTCCACCTTGAGCCATTTTTTCTAACCAAGTTTTAGCTAGTGGAGGTATGCCTAATTCAGTTGATAAACTAGCTGGAACAGCATATAAAAATTGAATCAAAGAAGGAAGTGGAAATTTAGGAGCCTTATTAATACCGCCGAACACGGGATCAAGAGCTGATTTTATTTTTAATAGAGCCGAAGGAATAACTAGTGAAACCTCGGTTAAGTCTGTGATACTAAATTGAGACAAATTTTCTGATAAACTAGCTGCGAATCCCTCCGCAGATTTAGCTAATTCAGCTCTATCATTTACGAATGCATTTTGAATAGACTGTAGAATTTGTATCCAATTAGGTCGTTTAAAATAGGTCCCGCCGTAAAAAGGTTTTTGGTCGGGCATTAAAAAGACGTTTAATGGCCATCCACCATTCAATCCCATTTGGTGTAAAGCCTCCATATAGATCATGTCTACATCTGGACGTTCTTCTCGATCAACCTTGATATTAATAAAATATTCATTCATGATCGAGGCTACTTCCTCGTTCTCAAATGATTCATGTTCCATTACATGGCACCAATGACAGGCAGCATAACCAATACTGACTAATATGGGCTTATCTTCCTTTTTAGCCCTATCCAAAGCCTCTTTACCCCAAGGTTCCCAATGAACAGGGTTATTCTTATGTTGTAATAAATAGGGGGAAACCTCTGAGGCTAGCTTATTCATCCGAAATAGTAAAAATAGATTCGTAAATTTGCACAAAATACTTGTATGATTGACCAAAGAGATTTTGTTCTTAGCCCAGAAATTGCCAATTCGCCAGAAAATTTAGCAGAATTTTTAACAGCTGAAATGGGTGAGGCATACCTTGCTTCGACAAAATACCGTATTGAAAAAAGGTCGATAGATGCCAGAAGCCGCCAAATTAAAGTTAATCTTCGTATTTGCTTCTATGAAAAAAATCACGATTTTAGCCTTTCAACTCAATTACCGACCTTAGCTAAGAATGCTAAAAAAGTTATTGTAGTGGGTTCGGGCCCAGCTGGTTTATTTGCTGCCATTGACTTAATAAAAAAAGGTATTAAACCAATAGTCATTGAAAGAGGAAAGGATGTTAGAGAAAGAAGACGTGATTTAGCTGCCATTAATCGATTTAATTTAGTGGATCCGGATTCTAATTATTGTTTTGGAGAAGGGGGAGCTGGTACCTATTCAGATGGTAAATTATACACTAGAAGTACTAAGCGAGGTGATATTAAGGGGGTTTTAGAAACATTTGTAGCACATGGAGCGCACAGTGATATCTTATTTGAAGCTCATCCACATATTGGTACGAATAAATTACCTGGTATTATTGCTTCCATGCGCGATGCTGTTATAGCTGCCGGCGGAGAAGTACACTTTAATCACCGAGTAATTGATTTTATAATTCAACATAATACGGTCAAAGGGGTATCATGTACGAATGAAAAAGAATTTCAAGCGGATCGAATATTATTAGCCACGGGTCATTCAGCACGTGATATATTTCAATTATTACAAGATAAAGGAATTGCCATAGAGTCCAAACCATTTGCTATAGGTGTGCGTATTGAACATCAGCAATCCTTTATTGATCAAGCGCAATATAAAGTCACGAAACGCCCCGATTATTTACCTCCTGCAAGTTTTAGTTTAGTGACCCAAAGTAATTATGAAGGCGTACAGAGGGGAGTATTTTCATTCTGCATGTGTCCAGGGGGCTTTATTGTACCATCTGCAACTTCTCCTAATCAAGTCGTTGTGAATGGGATGTCGCCATCAAGACGAGATTCTAAATTTGCGAATTCAGGAATTGTAGTCAGTATTGTGGAGCAAGACTTAGCGCGATATAAAGATTTTGGGGCTTTGGCAGGAATGCAAATGCAAGAAGAACTAGAACAAAAAGCCGGATCTTTAGTAGGTGGGTCTCAAAAAGCCGTTTCACAATACACGCTCGATTTCATTCAAGGAAAAGCAAGTAAAAGCGCACATCCGACTAGCTATGTTCCTGGATTAGAACCCGGCGAAATGCGAGAGTTTTTACCTGATTATATATCTATTCCCTTAGCGCAAGGCTTTCAAGATTTTAATAAAAAAATACCCGGTTTCTCTTCTAATCTAGGACAAATTATCGGTTTAGAAAGCCGGACATCCTCTCCAGTTAAAATACCAAGGGATACAGAAACATTAGAACATCCAGAGATAAAAGGACTTTATCCTTGTGGAGAAGGTGGTGGATATGCGGGCGGAATTATGTCGGCAGCATTAGATGGAATTCGCTGCGCAGAAGCCATTGCAAAATCCTTTTAAATTATGAAGGAATTTGAGCAATTTAGATCAATCTATAGACAAATACTCCTAAAGCCGGAGATCAAAGCACAAGCTATACCAGCGGCAGTCGTCGTGCTCTTTTTGGAATTACCCGAACAAGAACCACAGGTACTATTAATTGAAAGAAATCAGTATGATGGACACCATAGTGGTCAGATGGCTTTACCAGGGGGTAAAATGGATTCAACTGATTTAGATTTACGAGAAGTCGCAGCCAGAGAAGTATTAGAAGAAATAGGAGTGGAGATCAATCCAACTTCTTTAGATTATATTACGGAACACTGGATTCATGTGTCTAATTATTGGATGACTGCTTTTTCGATTCGAATAAATAAAAAGCTGACATACGATTTAAATAAAAGAGAAATAAATCGTATTTTTGAAATACCTGTGTCATTCTTTCAAGATCCAGCTAATATCATTCCTTTTGAGGTTAGCTACGATGGAAATAAGATCCTAAGTCCATCCTTTACCTATGAGGGGAATTTGATTTGGGGAGCCACAGCCTTAATTATGTACCAACTCTTCCATGGGGAAGAATATTAGCCAAATAATAACATGAGTGAATCAGCGGACGGCGCACTACAGAATCAGATTGCGGTAGCAGGGATGTATGAGAATTGGTTCTTAGAATATGCTTCTTACGTTATACTAGAAAGAGCGGTTCCGGCCGTAGAGGATGGTTTAAAACCTGTACAGCGCCGTATTCTACACGCACTGAAGGAAATGGATGACGGCCGTTTTAATAAGGTCGCTAATGTCATCGGTCAGACAATGCAATATCACCCGCATGGGGATGCCTCTATCAATGACGCCATTGTTAATTTAGGCCAAAAAGAGCTCCTTTTCGATTGCCAAGGTAACTGGGGAGATAATCGTACGGGAGATAGTGCGGCTGCCGCTCGTTATATAGAGGTTCGTTTATCTAAGTTTGCAGCAGACGTTGTATTTAACAACCAGACAACAGAATGGCAAATGTCTTATGATGGTCGTAAGAGGGAGCCTGTTACATTACCTATTAAATTCCCGTTATTATTAGCTCAAGGGGTGGAAGGTATTGCCGTGGGTCTTGCCACTAAAATTATGCCGCATAATTTTTGCGAGATAATCCAGGCTTCCATAGATATATTAAATAATAAAAAGGTGGAGCTTTATCCTGATTTCCTTTTAGGAGGTATGATGGATGCGTCAAATTATAATGATGGTCTACGAGGTGGAAAAATTCGTATTAGAGCTAAAATCGATGAATTAGATAAGAAAACCCTTGTCATTACTGAAATCCCGTATACTACTACAACAACGTCTTTAATTGATTCTATTATTAAGGCGAATGATACCGGGAAAATTAAGATTAAGAAGGTTATTGATAATACGGCAAAAGACGTAGAAATTCAGATTCAATTAGCTCCCGGTATTTCACCAGATGTTACAATTGATGCATTATACGCTTTTACAGATTGCGAAGTATCTATTTCCCCTAATGCTTGCGTTATTATTCAAGATAAGCCACACTTCGTAGGTGTGGGTGAGATTCTACGTGTTTCTACTAATCAAACTGTCGATTTATTACGACAAGAATTAGAGATACGCAAGAGTGAATTAATGGAGAAGGTACTGTTTAGTTCTTTGGAAAAAATCTTCATAGAAAATAGAATTTACCGGGATATTGAAGAGTGCGAAACTTTTGAATTAGTTATTCAAACAGTAGATAAGGGGCTAGAACCTTTTAAAAAGGATTTTTACCGCGAAATAACCGAAGAGGATATTTTGAAATTATTAGAAATCAGAATTAAGCGCATTTCTAAATTCGACAGCTTCAAGGCAGACGAATTAATGAAACGTTTATTAGATGAATTAGCAGAGGTAGAAGATCACTTAGCTAACCTTATTCGGTATGCGATTGATTATTTCAAAAATTTACTAGTTAAATACGGAAAAGGAAGGGAGCGTAGAACAGAAATTAAAAATTTCAATACCATATCTGCCACGGTAGTAGCAGCAGCGAATCAAAAACTTTATGTGAATCGCGAGGATGGTTTTATCGGCTATGGTCTTAAGAAAGACGAATATCTAATGGAATGCTCTGATATCGATGATATTATTGTATTTCGCTCGAATGGTACTTGTGTAGTCACTAAAGTACAAGAGAAGGTATTTGTAGGCCGTGATATTCTTTACTGCTCTGTATTTAAAAAGAATGATGACAGAAAAGTATATAACGTCGTATATCTAGATGGAAAAACCGGCACCTCCTACGTTAAGCGTTTTAAAGTAACTTCGGTTACGAGAGATCGTGAGTATAAAGTGAGTAGTGATAATGCCAAATCAAAGATCATATACTTCTCAGCCAATGAAAATGGGGAAGCTGAGGTAATCACCATAAGTTTAACGGCTAATTGTACAGCTAAAATCAAACAATTTGATTACGATTTTGCCAAACTAGCCATAAAAGGGCGCGAATCCTTAGGCAATATGCTTACGAAATATCCAGTTCGCAAGATTACGATGAAAACTGCGGGTGTTTCTACTTTAGGTGGAGTGAATATTTGGTATGATCCTACTATAGGCCGTTTGAATAGGGATGGTCATGGTGATCACATTGGTAATTTTGAACCGAATGATAGCATCCTAGCCATTTATATTTCAGGTAATTATGAATTAACTAATTTTGAGTTAACGAATAGATACCCAGCTGAAGAAATTAAGTATTTAAAGAAATTTGAGCCACAAGCCATTATTTCTGCTGTATATTTTGATGGGTCTAATAAAACACATTTAATCAAGCGTTTCCATTTAGAAACCACTTCTCTTGATAAAAAATTCCTATTTATCTCAGATCATAAACTGAGTAAGTTAATTGCCATTACGGATAATTATGCACCTAACGTGCAGATTAAACACAAACCAGATGGCAAGACGAATGAAATAGAAATCATGCCTATTGACGATATAGCTGAAGTAAGAGGATGGAAAGCTTTAGGAAGTAAATTAAATTACCCTAAATTAGTAGAGGTTTTATTCCTAGAAACAGAAGATGAAGCTCCAGTTTCCATCATACCAACACCCGAACCAATGGCAGTGGTAGAGGAAGAAGACGAAACTAGCGTTGTATCTGAAGAATTAGAAGAGGTAGTAGAAACATCAGACGAACCTGAATTTGTTATAAATTTTCCTGAAGAAAAGAGGGAAGAGGTTCAGCCTGAAATAGAAGAAGAAAATATACCATTTGAAATCAAAAACCCACCGACTGGGGAACAGTTAGGACTATTTTAATGGATCAAAAACTGAATAATCCGAAAACAATGAATGCGTGGGCCTTTTATGACTGGGCAAATTCAGTTCATTCTTTGACGATTACTTCAGCGATATTCCCCATTTATTTTCCTTCTGCGGCTATTACGCTGGGAAGTACTACGCCAGGAATAATTTCCATCTTAGGTTTTGAGTTAAGCAATACTGTCGTTTTCTCTTATACTATATCATTAGCCTTTTTAGCACTGGCTATTTTAATGCCATTCCTTTCGGGTATAGCCGATTATACAGGGTCTAAGAAGAGTTTCATGCGCTTCTTTTGCTATTTAGGTTCATTAAGTTGTATTGCCTTATTCTTTTTTTGCAAAGGTCATTACTATATAGGAACTCTAGGATTTTTATTTTCAATCATAGGCTGGGGTGGTAGTATGGTATTTTACAATAGTTTTTTACCTGAAATTGCTACTCCTGATCGATTCGACAGGTTGAGTGCGAAGGGATTCACCTTAGGATATATTGGATCAGTTATCTTGTTAGTTCAAAACCTTACTATGCTTTTAAAGCCGGAGTGGTATGGCGGAATAGGTGGCGAAATGGCAGCTAGAGTTTCATTTTTAACAGTCGGATTATGGTGGCTAGTATTCGCGCAAATCCCATTACATTATTTACCTGATTCAGTAGCAAAAGCAAAAGACACACAAAAATGGTGGCTTGGTGGATTTAAGGAATTAAAGAAGGTATTTATTGAGGTAAGCGCTAACAGTGAAATAAAGAATTTCTTGATGAGCTTTTTCCTGTTTAATATGGGAGCTCAAACAGTTATGTATTTAGGGGCTTTATTTGGTAGTCAAGAATTGCATTTACCGGAGGATGCTTTAATTGTTACCATCTTATTAATACAATTAGTGGCCATACCGGGGGCCTATTTCTGTGCGCGTCTTTCGGGCTGGATAGGTAATGTTAAGGCTTTAGGTTTAATTATAGTGGTGTGGATTTTTGTGTGTGCTTATGCCTACACAGTGACATCTCAATTTAATTTCTATTTATTAGCAACTGCCATTGGTTTTGTAATGGGAGGAATTCAATCTAATAGCCGAGCCACTTATGCTAAGTTATGTCCCAAAGGAGAGAAGGACACAGCGTCCTATTTCAGCTTCTATGACGTATGTGATCGTATGTCGACTGTTTTAGGTACGTTTATGTTTGGTCTTGTCATTCAATTAACTGGCAATATGCGTATCAGTATATTGGTTTTAGTTTTTGTTTTCGGAGCAAGTTTACTCTTTTTACGACCTTTACTTCTAAGTCAAAAAGCAAAGGCTATATTGGGATAATATTGCGCTCCTTCGATTGCTTCCAAGAATCAGGAATGTGGGCTAAAATTTCTACCTCTAAAGCTTTTACAATGGCCTTTCTTGAATAGGAATGGCTATGTACTAAGGCTACTTCCCTAACAGGTTTTGGTTCCGGTAAAGCATATACTTTTTCTTTCAATTTAAGATCTAAATAATCTACAAACATTTGAGGGATGATGGTTTGACCAAATCCTTGATCGGCTAATCTAACTATTGTCTCCATACTTCCCGTTTGATACATCATTTTAGTTCCCATCAAAGGTCCCGTAGGCAAATTACAGATAGAATTCACTTGATTACTTAAACAGTGCCCTTCCTCTAATAACCATAACTTTGAGGGATCTAAGGTTGATTTTAATTTAGCCCCATCTTCTTCCCAGACATTAGAATACAGAAACAATTCCTCATAATAAAGTGGTATTTCTACCAGGTTATCATTTAAAGGAGTTACTAAGATTCCAATGTCAATTTTACCTTCTTGAATTCCCTTTTTAATAGTGGCTGTAGTCGTTTCCGCTATTTGAATGGTCAGTTCTGGGTATTTCAGCTGAAAATCAGCTAAAAATTTAGGCATTAAATAGGGAGCGATTGTAGGTATAACTCCAATAGATACAATTCCATTAACTTGATTCGACCAACCTTTAGAAAGAGAAAGAATGGAATTACTCTCGTTTAAGATGGCTCTGGCTTTGGCAATAATATCTTTCGCCTCAATGGTGGGTTGTAATGGTTTAGCCTTGCGATTAAATAATGTCAAATTCAATTCATCCTCTAATTTTTGCACTTGCATGCTTAAAGACGGCTGAGAAACACAACAAAAATCAGCTGCTTTAGAGAAACTCTGAAAATCAGCAAGGGCTACGATGTATTCTAATTGTGTTATAGTCATATATAGTTTAAAGCTATACAAATATAGATAATATAGATTTGACTAATAACATTAATCGTATGATCTTTGTATCACTATTAAAAAGAAATATAAATAAACAAATAAAATGGCAAATCACATGTTAGGATTAGGAAGTCAATTTCCCACATTTTCAAAAACAGCAGTTGTTTCTTTAGAGCAAGGAAAAGAATTTGCTACAATTACTTCAGAGGATCACAAGAAAGACGGCAAATGGTTAGTTATGTTCTGGTGGCCAAAAGATTTTACTTTTGTTTGCCCTACAGAAATTGCAGAATTCAATCGTCGCGCTACTGATTTTTCTGATCGTGATGCAGTTTTAATCGGGGCTAGTACGGATTCAGAATTCGTTCACGCAGCGTGGAGAAGAGATCACGACGATTTACGTGGTTTGAAATTCCCGATGTTAGCTGATACGTCTAAAAGCTTAGCTGAAGACTTAGGTATCTTATTAGAAGGTGAAAAAGTGGCTTACCGTGTTACTTATATCGCTGATCAAGAAGGTATCGTTCGTTGGGTATGCGCAAATGATCTTTCAGTAGGACGTAATGTAGACGAGGTTTTACGTGTATTAGACGCTTTACAAACAGATGAGCTTTGCCCATGTAATTGGAAAAAAGGCGACGCTACATTATAATTATTCTTTAGCCCCAGTTAAACCTGGGGCTTTTAAAATCAACAATCATGAGTGAGACTAAAGACAACTTATTAGCAGAGATAAATATCCCTGCTACAGAATCGTTTGCCCTTTTAGATAAATTAGATGCTGCGGATCACCGCTATATAAAAGATCTAAAAATAAATGTTTCGAATGCGTTGCGCGCTCAAACATTAACAGAAAAGGAGGCTTTGTTATTAGCTTTAGCTGTTTCAGTTAATCAAAAGCATACTAGAACCATTGATTCTTTAACTGAATTAGCGCTTACTAAAGAAGCTACTGAAGCAGAAATCAATGAAATCCATGCTTTGGTTTCGCTACTTAACGCGAATAATATCTTCTACCGTTTTAAGCACTTCGTAGATAAGGAATATTATAATACAGCTCCTGCCGGCATACGTATGTCGATCATGATGAATCCTGTATTAGGAAAAGAGTTCTTTGAATTAGCTAGCTTAACTGTATCGGCTATAAACGGTTGTGAAATGTGTGTAACTTCACATGAACAGTCTGTAAAAAATCACGGAGCTACAGAAGCTCGTATTTTAGATGCTGTTCGATTAACGTCGATCATCAAGAGTTTAATCGTTCTATTATAATTTTAAGGTTGAGTTTGAGAAAGGAGGGGAGAGATTCCCTCTTTTTTTTATTCAATTGGGATGAGCGTAAATTCCACCCGCCTGTTATTTCTTCGAGTTTCTTCTAATAAATTATTTGCCAAAGGTTTAGAACCGCCCCATCCTTTAGTTTGAATACGAATAGGATCTACCCCTTTTGAAATTAAATAGGCCTTCACATTCTCTATCCGCTCTAAAGATAGTTTCAAATTATCATTCCAATCCCCTTGATTATCTGTGTGCCCTTCTAAGAGTAATTTATATTGGTCGTTTTCTGCAAGGATCAAAACCACTTTTTCTAATTCAGCTTCGAAACCAGGCTTTAAATCTGCTTTACCTTGATCGAAACTTACATTAGACAGAGCATAGGCCTTGCTTTTTTCGACTGTTTGAAGAAAGAAATTTCGATTAATAAGAGTGAAGTTAGTAGAGGTTATAAAATCAAAATTCTCAATCTTAGAAAAATAACTAGATTTTTTTATCTGAACACTAAAAGGCTTTTTGGCAGGCCACATAAAGCTATAATCACCTATATAGGGATCGTAATCGATGGAAAGTGTATCGAGGGGATTTGATTTTGACTTAATCAAAATGCGAGCAGACATTTGTTCCTTTGTTTTTTGATTAATTACTTGGCCTGTCATTTGAATTAGAGTGAGAGGTTTCGCCTTCTCAGGAATCTTAATTCGAAAAATATCTTCTGCACCTACTGAATTTTCCGTTGAACTAAAATAGGCGTAATCACCTTTTGCAGAAACGGAAAAATAACCATCCCACTGCGGTGTATTTACTATAGGTCCCAAGTTTTCTGGTAATGTCCAATTTTGCCATGTATCATCTAAGCGGCGAGATAAAAAGATATCATTATTTCCATACCCCACATGGCCACTAGACGAAAAATACATAGTAATTCCATCTGGTGCTATGAAAGGTGTAGATTCAGCTTCACCCGTATTGACCGCAGGTCCAATATTTTTAGGCTCCGACCAGGTATCATCTGTGTTTAGAAAAGATACATAAATATCTTTTCCACCATAGGAATCCTTGGTTTCAGTGGTCATCAATAGCACCTTACCGTTAGGAGCTAAGGTGTATTCTGAAAATTCTGATTTATTTCTAAAGTTGACAATTTTCAAGGCTTTGGGAAAACTCCATTCCCCAGTCCTTAAAAGAAATGAAAAGGATACGCCTTTTTCCATCGTACCATCTTTCCCATAAATATTATTTAATAATAATGTTTTACCAGTAGGTGTGATACCACATACGGCATTATTCTCTTCATTATTGATGGGTGCTGGGAAAAGAGTCGCTTTAGACCATGTTCTATCTGGCAGCCAATTAGAAACCCAAATATCCTGATTTTTATTAGTACCTAGGTTATCAGGATGCTTCCAACGAGTAAAGTAGAGTTTTTGGCCATCAGGACTAACCACAGGACAAATTTCATTGAATTTTGAGTTTATGGCGTTTCCTAGATTCTCTCTCGCTAGGTAAGCGTTCGCATCGGATGTTAGTTTTAAAGAAGATTCAATTGATTCATCCCCGTCTGAAATACCGATAGCATCGATTTGGGAAAAACCTTTAACTCGCAAGGAATTAAAGGAGATTTTTAAACCTTTTAATTTAAAAGATGTTTTTACGGGTAGGCGAATGCTAGTAACCTGTGAGCTAGATGTTGGATAACCTGGAGAAAATGTTTTTAGTGGGTAAATTTTATTATTTTGATCCAAACCCTCTACAGAGGTAATACTTCCGGCTCCGTAATTTTCAAATATGGCTATTTGCTTTACGCTCATAGTTGTATCAAATCCTACTAGTAGATATTCACCCTCCGGACTATCAGGCGTCATACTTTGCCAAGCACTCGGTGTAATAGACATCTTAGGGTATTTAGATGGTCGTCCAAGGGCATGTAAAGCTCTGAATTCTTTACCTAATAAAGCATCCTTATATTCACTAGAAACAGAAATTACTTGAGAAGCCCATTTAACTTTTTGAGCGAAATTAGAAAAGGATAAAAAAATCAACAAGAGGCAGATTCTTATACCCATTGAATTAATTCGCTACAGATAATAGTTCGGCAATGGTGGCTTTAGGGTCTGAAGAAGCAAATACAAAACTACCTGCGACTAATACATTAGCTCCAGCCTGATATAAGGCCTTCGCATTTGCCATGGTAACACCACCATCTATTTCAATTTTCAACTTCGTATTACCCGCTTCAGAAGCCATCTCAGTTAAACGTTTTGTTTTTTCGATAGCGTTAGGTATAAATTTTTGACCTCCAAAACCCGGATTAACTGACATTAATAAGGCTAAATCTAAATCAGCAATAAATTCGCGATAAACACTTACGGGCGTGCCAGGATTAATTGCCACACCAGCTAAGCAACCAGCATCTTTTATTTGTTGAATCGTACGGTGAATGTGTGGACAAGCCTCAAAATGAACAGTAATTACTTTAGCTCCTGCTTGCGCAAAGGTAGCAATATACTGCTCAGGCTTCTCAATCATTAAATGAACATCTAAAACCTTAGTAGCTACTTTATTTATTGCTTCTAGGACAGGAAATCCGAATGAAATATTAGGAACAAAAACACCATCCATCACGTCTATGTGAATCCAATCGGCAGATGATTCATTTAACATTTGGACTTCTGAACCTATGTTCAAAAAATTACATGCTAAAACCGATGGGGCGATAATCAAATTTTTCATGTCACAAAGGTATAAAATATTCCTAAACCTTGTTTCTTGCTTGATTCCAAATGAATTAAGTTTTAATTTCGATTATGGATATTAATCAGCAGATGAATGAACTTATTGAGAAGATTAATCTTTACAATGAGTCGTATTATCAGAATAGTGAAAGCATCATTTCGGATCAAGAATTCGATCTGTTGCTAGCTGAATTAATCAAATTAGAGCAGGAAAATCCCCTTTTTGCTCGTTCTGATAGTCCTACTCAAAAAGTAGGTGGTACTATTACAAAAGTATTCAAATCAGTTACGCATCAATTTCCGATGTTGTCCTTAGGGAATACGTATAATGAAAGTGATTTACGGGATTTTGATGAAAGGGTAAATAAAGGTTTAGAAGGGGAGTCGTTTGAATATGTTTGTGAGTTAAAATTTGATGGGGTGGCCTTGTCCTTTTGGTATACGAATGGCGTACTACAAAAGGGGGTAACCAGAGGTGATGGCTCTAGGGGAGATGACATAACTGCCAATGTTAAGACTATTAAAAGCCTCCCTATTCGTGTAAATTCTGCCCTTTTGCCATCCACATACGAAATAAGAGGAGAAGGATATATGCCCATTACGTCCTTTGATCGAATTAATTCAGAGAAGATTGCCAAAGGTGATCAAGCATTAGCTAATCCTCGAAACGCAGCTTCAGGCACCTTTAAAATGCAAGATTCTGCTGAAGTAGCAAGAAGAGAAATGGAATGTTTTATCTATGCTTATTTAGGCAATGAAAATCCATTTAACAGTCATTCGGAGGCATTAGAACATTTGAAATCCGTCGGATTTAGTGTTTCTCCTACTTATCGCGTTTGTGCTACGATAAAGGATGTAATGACCTATATTGAAGATTGGGCTGATAAAAGAAACGAATTACCCTTGAATACGGATGGGATTGTTATAAAAGTCAATGATTTTGGGCAACAAGAACGTTTAGGTTATACGGCCAAATCTCCTCGCTGGGCTATTGCGTTCAAATATCCATCTGAAATAGCGCGCACTAAAATTTCAACTATTTCGTATCAGGTAGGAAGAACAGGAAACGTTACTCCTGTAGCTAATTTAGAACCTGTTTACCTAGCTGGAACTGTTATCAAGCGCGCTTCCATTCATAATGCCAATGAAATGGAACGACTAGACCTGCGAGAAGGGGATACTGTTTTTATTGAAAAGGGGGGTGAAATTATTCCTAAAATTACCGGTGTTGATTTATCAGCTAGAAAAGAGGGGGATGCATTTGTATTTCCAGATCAATGCCCATCCTGTGCTACCGAATTAATACGCTCTGAAGGCGAAGCAAATCATTATTGTCCTAATGACACCGGTTGTCCGCCGCAAATAAAAGGTAAAATAGAGCATTTTATTGCACGTAAGGCATTGAATATAGAAAACTTAGGTACAGAAACAGTTGATCTATTATTTGAAAAAGGAATTGTCAGAAATGTGGCAGATATATATGATTTACTTCCAGAGAATTTTACAGGCCTAGAAGGATTTCAAACAAAATCAATTCAAAACATTCTTTTTAGTGTAGAAAAATCGAAAGAAATCCCTTTCCGTCAAGTATTATTCGGACTAGGAATTAGACATGTAGGAGCGACCATTGCGGAAAAACTTGTAGTACATTTTCATTCAGTAGATAATCTTGTAAAAGCTAATTTAGAAGAATTAGTGGCTATCCCTGAAATAGGGGAAAGGATTGCTATAAGCATTCTTGACTATTTTTCAAAAACAGAAAATCAGTTAATTATCGATCGTTTAAAAAGCGCTGGGGTTCAATTTTCAGAAGAGATAAGCGAAATTGTTTTAGAAACATCGGCTTTAGAAGGTAAAAGTTTTGTAATTTCGGGTGTATTTGAACATTTCGAACGAGATGAGTTAAAGGCTAAAATCATTGCTAACGGCGGGAAAGTCGTTTCTAGTATTTCTGCCAAATTAGATTACTTAGTTGCCGGCTCTAATATGGGACCTGCAAAACTTGAAAAAGCCAGTTCATTATCCATACCAATTATTTCTGAGGACGAGTTTATAGCACTCCTTTCTTAAATTATGCAATCATTACCTAAATTTCACGGCGTTGCCCCCGCTTTAGTTACTCCCATGAACGATGAACGTTCTATTAATTGGAATGGCTTAAAGAAACTTATACAACACGTGAGTGATGGTGGTGTCGATTATTTAGTTGTTCAAGGAACAACTGGAGAGTCTGCAACGACAACATCGGATGAGAAGAAGCAAATCGTAGCTACTATTCAAGAAGCTAACTCAAAAAAATTACCGATCGTTTACGGATTAGGAGGAAATAATACAGAATCTCTTATAAATCAGATCAAAAGCACTTCATTTGAAGGAATTGATGCCATTTTATCCGTTTGTCCTTATTATAATAAACCGAGTGCTAGAGGTGTAATTGCGCATT
Source organism: Aquirufa sp. A-Brett2-15D (assembly GCF_054558735.1). Lineage (NCBI taxonomy): Bacteria > Pseudomonadati > Bacteroidota > Cytophagia > Cytophagales > Flectobacillaceae > Aquirufa > Aquirufa sp. A-Brett2-15D. The sequence goes on from NZ_JBSKFT010000001.1 coordinate 389,402, forward strand.
ATGAAGCAATTGCAGATGTCTGCCCAGTTCCTGTAATTATGTATAATATTCCAGGAAGAACCGGAATAAATATGTCAGCTCAAACGGTATTAAAATTAGCTGAACATAAAAATATCATTGGTATTAAAGAAGCATCTTGCATTATTGAGCAGTGCATGGAAATTGCCTATCATAAACCAACAGACTTTTTATTAATCTCTGGGGATGATGTGCAAGCAGTACCCATTATTTCCATAGGTGGAGTAGGTGTGATGTCAGTGATTGCCAATGCATTCCCTCATCAATTCACCTCTATGATTCACCTGGCTCTGGCTGGAGACTTTAAAGCAGCGTCTAAAGAATTGGGGAAATTCTTAACGATTGATCCTTATTTGTATGAAGAGGGAAATCCGGTAGGAGTAAAAAAGTTATTAGAGAACCAGGGATTGTTTAGTGCTCAGGTGCGTATGCCATTAGCTAGTGCATCAGAAGAATTAGGTAAAAAATTAGCTCAAATTAGTTCACAAGAAGGATTAAATAAATAATATATGTTTGTACACATTGTCAATTTTTGGTTAAAAAAAGGTTTAAGCAAAGAAGATATTGCTTTATTCGAAGCAGGAGTTCAATCTTTAGCGGACGTAGAAACAGTTGATGTTTTTAGCGTGGGAAAACCGGCGAATACGGATCGTCCAGTAATCGATCGATCTTACGATTATTGCTTATTAACTACATTTGAAGAGGAAAAAGGTCATGATTATTACCAAACTGCACCAATTCATTTAGAATTCATTAAAAATTGTGCCCACCTTTGGGATAAAGTATTAATCTATGATTCAGAAAGCATGTAAGCTTCTTCTTTTAGTAGGAGTTGTTAGTTGTTCTAAGCACGTTAAGCCTACTTCGTATTATTCGAATGATTTTAAAAATGGGGGTGTAGAGCGCCACGATGGCTTAGGTTTTGAAATACCAGTAAAATACGATATTGATGTAGTGTATTTTAATGATCATCCGAAACAAAGCTATGAAGACATTGAAACCATCAAAATGTCTGGAGAAGTACCCTTAGATGAAAAGCAGACTCAAAATGGTAAAATGCTTTATCGGGGTAATCACCAGGATAAAAAGCAGGAAATCCTAACTCAAATGGTAGAAAAAGCCAAAGAATTAGGAGCATCTGCACTTATAGACGTAAAATATTCAGTTTACAGTACTCAAACGGCAAGTGGCTTTACCTTTACTGGAAAAGCGGTTCGTTACGTGTTGAAATAAACCGATAAGCTTCCACATTAGATATTAATACGGTTCCTCTGGAAGACGTAAATCTAATTTGGAAGCTTTTAAGTTTCCGCTCTTTAAACGTAATCATTCGTTTATGACCTATAGTCCCCGCTTTCATCAATTCTTTAGTACCGGTCTCATCTACTAGCTCTAATTCAAAACTTCCTACGCGCTGTCCAAGTGCAATCGGTTCTTGGAGCATGATAGTGTTAACATTTTGAGGGGTCTTCAATTCAACTTGAATTAAATTATTCTTTTCTGAGGCCTTCCAAAAAGTCGAACTTTTTCCATCAAATAATGGATCATTCGCATTTAGCTTTAAAAGATTCACTAGAGATTTTTCACGAATAGCTGCAAAGCCCATTAGCGAAGCCGAATCATTCTCGTGAATCAATCCACGTGTATCTACCGGAATATTCAATAAAAGATTCGCGTTACGACCCACAGAAGCAGCGTATATCTTCAAAAGCGAATCAGGTGTTTTTACTTTTGAATCTTGCTCAGGATGGTAATACCAACCTGGACGAATGGATACATCTACTTCTGGAGAAACCCAATGTGTTCCGTTTTCCTGTCCATTTCTATAATTGTCAAAATCCGGACATCCCGGATAGATCTTATCTCGTAGAATAGGGCTCCACATCGTATCATATCCATAACCCCTTTCATTACCTACCCAACGAATATCTGGACCAGCATCTGAGAATTGAACTGCATTGGGCTGGTATTTATTCACCATGGAATGGAATAGTGCCCAATCATACACTTGTTTCTTACCATTAGGTCCTTCACCGTTTGCTCCATCGTACCAAAACTCGAAGATAGGACCGTATTTGGTAAGTAATTCCTCCTGCATTTTGGCATACACCTGATTATACTCGTCCGTTCCATAAGCAGGATGAAAACGATCCCAAGGGGATAAATAGATGCCCAGCTTAATACCATATTTTTTACATGCATCAGATAATTCCTTCACCACATCCCCTTTACCATTTTTCCAAGGCGATTTTGCCACGGAATGCGATGTGTATTTAGAAGGGTATAGCGCAAAACCATCGTGGTGCTTTGCTGTCAAAATCAATCCTTTCATACCCGCCTTTTTAGCAATTCTAGCCCACTGATTACAATCCAATGCGCTTGGGTTAAACGATGATGGACTTTCTTTACCTTCACCCCATTCCACATTCGTGAACGTATTCATGTTAAAATGGATAAATCCATAATATTCTAATTTAGACCAAGCTAATTGTTTAGCTGATGGAATAGGGTAGACGGGTTTAATCTTTTGTGCGAAAACAGAAAAACTTAAAAGCAAAAAGAATAGGATGGATTTCTTCATTAGAATTCAGAGTATAAGAAACAGTTTTCAAATAGGATTTGACCTTGATTAGGAATCGCGCGGAATAAGGGGTTAAAACCAAACCAGATGATTTTTCCTTTATCCACTTCTTTTACCCCTAACAGGAGTGAATTTGCTAATTGAGCCTTTTTGTTTGCCCCTACAAAACCCATAATAGTCGGTTTAGACGATGTTTTTAAAATAGGAGTATAATCCTTAGGTAGCTTTACAAAATCGCTTATTTGATTTAAGATATACATCGATGATTCGTCGATTCTGAAGGCCAAAGGATGGGTCTTCTCTACTTCAACTTGCAACATATTCCCTGAAGTCGTATTAGATAATTCTGCCCTTTCGCGCATCGCATAAGTAGAGGTATGTTTAGTGGTATCCTCTTTCACCACTAAATCTTTGTCATCCAAAATTTTACGAGCTCCTTCGAATAAAATCAATTTACCTCCTTTTTTAACCCAGTCTTGTAATAAAATCGAATTCGCATTAGACAATGGAGTATGTTTTCCATCGGTAAAAATAAGGTGGGTATAATTAAATAGATTAGCTTTAAACAGTTGAGTCGATGGAATGAAAGAGGGTTTAAAACCATATTTCACTGTTAAGAAATAGGCTAATTCACCTTGTTGATTCACATCATTTACTAGATCAACTACTACGGCAATTTTAGGTATAAAAATAGGTTTATAGTGGGGAGAGCCTAGATCGTAGCTCGTTTTAGACCGGTAGGAGTCAAGTATAGTAAAACCAATAGTAAGTCCTTTCATGTTTCGTAAAAATACAAGGCGATCTGCGTCATTTACTTTAGCGAATGAAATGATTAATTCACCGGATTGAGCATCTGAACCAGATTGAGCATCTGAAAAAGAAATTAAAGCGCCTCTTTGTATAGCTTCTGTAATTACTTTTTGGGTTAAAGAAGAATTACTTGGTTTTACCACATAGACCAAATGCTTTGTTGTGTCAATAGGTAATAGCTTCTCTCCCTCGTAATTTTTACTGACTGAAAATATGTTTTCATTAACGCCATAAGCTTTTAATCCATTCAATTGAAATATATTCCAGGCTGTTATGTCATACGTCATGGAATCTTCTAAAACAATGGTAGGATCTAATAAAGCTTGTATTAGCGGAGCTGAAGCCTGTTTAGCTGGAATTAGTAACCCCACTAAATCAGTTGAAATAGGAACCTGTTTCATGGCAGCATAATCATAGACTTGAATAGATTTGCTTACTCCCATATTTAATTGAAATTCAATATTATTTCTCTTTAATAATTGGATAAATTCTTGACCCTTCTCTAGCTCTGTTTCCGGCACAAAATAATAAGCAAATTTATTCGTAGGCATTGTCCTAGACTTATCGTGAACGCCGTAAAAAGACGCCTTCAAAGCGTCTGAATTCGCTAAAGACCATTCAACTAAGTTAAGGGCCAAAGCCGTATGATGCTTCACTCGATCCACGAGAGAAATAGTATCACCGTCGCTTTTGGCAGAAATTAATCCCCCTCTAATTCCTCCTTGCTCTAACGTCATCCCTAGGGCTCCATTCAAAACAGGGTAGGTATCTCCATAACCTGGATATAATAAATCATATACCTCTGAGGTGAAATAAGGCCATTTATTATCATCAAATAGCTTCGAAAATGAGCGTCCTACACTCTCTTGTAAATCTTTAGTTGACTTTGCAATAAAATTCAAATAAGGTTTAGCCGCCGGAGGAAAATAATACGAATGTTGGAAACTTTGCTCGTGAAAATCCGCATGCATCATGGGCATCCATGAACGATAAAATTTTAGTCGTTGCTGAGTCTCTTTTTGAGTTTGCCAAACCCAATCACGGTTTAAGTCAAAAGAAAAGTGATTATAACGCCCGGAGGTGATTCCTTCGTAGTGCTCTTGATCGTTTGGATCTGCATTACCTCCTACGATAAAATTACGTCGATTATATTGCGTCACATAGGCATCGCGGCCATCTGGATTAATACATGGATCAATCAGAATCACATAATGGATGGATTTAGTAGGCTTAGAAATCAATTGAAAAAGCGTATTTAGGGCCGCCTCACTTCCAGCTGCTTCATTTCCGTGTACATTAAAGGATAAATTAATAATGACAGGTAAAGAAGGATCCACTTTTCCTCCTTGAATTCTTTTTTGATGATTTGTTTGAACTTGTTCTAGGCTTACACCTACTGGTAGGTTAGCTATAATCATTTGACCTTGTTCACGCCCCTCACTAGTTTGACCATATACTTGCCACGTAGCTAATCCATTACTTTGTGAAGCTAAATAGCGACTATAAGATATGATTTGATGGTGGTAGGTAAATTTTGTACCGATAGGATAGCCCAAAAATTCTTCGGGAGACTTTATCTGTGCGGAAATACTTAGACTAAGTAATAAGAGAACGAAGGCAAGATTATTTTTCATTATGTTAATTTGGTTTGCAATAAAATTAAATAAAAGGCGGTAAATTAAGGAGTGTTTTGACTTTTATATAAAATAATTCAACATGGCATTACCTCTAAACGACCAGAAAACAACCATCAAAAGTTCGGAAACAAGTTCTTATACTATTCCATTTATTTTAGTCACGAGCTTATTTTTTTTATGGGGACTGGCTAATAGTTTAAACGGAACCCTCGTTAAGCAATTTCAAACCGCATTAGACTTACAAAGATGGCAAGCCAATATCGTGGAAACGGCCTTTTATTTTGGCTATTTCGCGATGGCGCTACCAGCTGGTTATGTCATGAAGAAAATGGGGTATAAGGCTGGAATAATGGTGGGTTTAATACTGTATGCTGCAGGCGCTTTTCTTTTTTATCCAGCTGCTGAAGTTAGAGTATATAGTTTCTTCTTAGCAGCGCTATTTTTAATTGCGTCAGGAATTGCCTTCTTAGAAACAGCTGCTAATTTATATGTCACCGTTTTAGGTGACCCGGAGAAAGGTGATTTTCGCCTTAATTTAGCTCAATCCTTCAATGGTATGAGTATTATTTTAGGGCCCATCATTGGAGGTTTATTTATCTTCTCAGAAAAAGAATATTCACGTGAGATGATTCAAGCGTTACCTGCAGTAGAGGCGGAAGCTATTCGCGCTAGTCAAGCGACCTCCGTACAAATGCCCTATTTGATCATTGGAGTGGTGGTAGCTTTGGTAGCCTTATTATTTGTATTTACTAAAATGCCAGAGCTTAAATCTTCTAGTGAATCTACCTCCAAAGTCACCATCGGGTCATTATTAAAAAGAAGACATTTAGTTTTAGGAATCATTGCACAATTTTTAAACTTAGGTGCGCAAGTATCTCTTTGGGGAAATTTTGTAGATCTAAAATTAGACTTAGCTACAAATGATAACCTGTGGATAGTTGAAAAAATATATCAACTAAGTGATACGATGAGTCCAACTCAAATAGCCAGTTATCACGCTTCTTTTGCCTTCATTTTATTCTTGTTGGGCCGCTTTTTAGGAACGTATTTGATGAATAAAATAGCTTCCAATAAAGTTTTAGGTATCTATGCCATTGGTTCTGTCATATCAGTTATCATTGCAATGTTTGGAGGAGGTCTGGCTGCTTTAACTGCTTTAATTGCCGTTTATTTCTTTCAATCTATCATGTTCCCTACTATTTTCGCTTTATCATGTAAAGGATTAGGCGATGGTTCTAAATTAGCCTCTTCCTTACTAATCATGTCCATCGTAGGAGGTGCTGTTATTCCTCCACTTACTGCTTCATTATTTAAAATAAGTACAGTCGCAGCTTTAAGCATTCCTTTACTATGCTTTATCTACATTATTTTTTATGCCTACAAAGGATTTGAAATTAAAGACTAATGCAACGATTTATCTTATTTCTGGACTTGCAGGAAGATCCTGATTTGATTAAGGAGTATGAAAAGATACATGAATCAATTCCTGAAGAGATTCAAAAAAGTATACTTTCCTCTGGCATTGAAACAATGAACTTATTTCGATTTGAGGATCGACTTTGTATGGAAATTTTAGCGAACGATTCATTTAGTTTTGCCCAAAAAGAGGATATGGATGCCAATAATCCTAAAGTTCAAGTTTGGGAGAATCTCATGTCAAAATATCAAAAAATCATACCTGGAACTCCAGAAGGTGTAAAATGGGTACTAGCAAAAAATATATTTAGCCTATCAAAATGAGTCAAACTTTCTTACAAATTAATCCGACTGATAATTTACTAGTAGCCCTTCAAGATCTACCTAAGGGAACAGTTATTAACCACAATGGAGATCAAATTACCTTACAGGATGATATAGCTGCTAAACACAAATTCACGACGGAAGCCATACCAAAGGATGGCAAGGGATTTATGTATGGTGTGTTAGTAGGATTAGCGAGTCAAGACATCCTAAAAGGAGGATTGATTCACACGTTTAATCTTCACCATGCTTCAACAGATTTTCAAGGTAAACAACAAGAATATCATTGGACTGCTCCAGACGTCAGTAAATTTAAAAATAGAACTTTTAACGGCTACCACCGGGCAGATGGTCAAATGGGAACCCAAAACTATTGGTTAGTTATTCCCTTAGTATTCTGTGAGAATAGAAATATAGAATTATTAAAGAATGCCTTCTTAAATGGTTTGGGATTCCAAAAAAAGGACCCCTTTACCCAAAAAGTACAACAATTAGGTGCTCAATTAGCTCAGGGTAAACCTTTAGCCATTGATACAGAATCCACAGCATCCATTCTAGTTCACAAATCATCACAATTCCCTAACGTAGACGGCATTAAGTTTCTAACACACGAAAGTGGCTGCGGAGAAAACAAAGATGATTCCTTAAGTTTATGCTCTTTACTTGCAGGTTATTGTCTAAATCCAAATGTGGGAGGCATAACAGTATTAAGTTTAGGATGTCAGCATTCTCAAATTGACGTATTTAAAGAGAAATTGAAGGAAAAAGATCCAAACTTCTCTAAGCCATTATACATCTTTGAACAACAGCAAGATAATGGAAGTGGGGTAGAGAATATGCTTAATGAGGTCATTCTTCAAACATTCAAAGGTTTAGTTGAAATAAATCAACAAACTCGTCAACCTGCACCCTTATCTGCTTTGCGTTTAGGCGTTAAATGTGGTGGATCAGATGGATTCTCTGGTATATCAGCTAATCCAGCTATTGGACATACAGCAGATTTATTAGTTGGATTAGGTGGAACAGTTATGATTGCTGAATTCCCTGAATTATGCGGTGTAGAGCAAGAATTACAAAATAGGGCCGTAACAAAAGAAATCGCGGATAATTTTGGCTTTTTAATGCGCGAATATGCTAGAAGAGCAGCTTTAGTAGGAGCAGGATTTGATATGAATCCTTCCCCAGGGAATATCAAAGATGGTTTAATTACAGATGCCATAAAATCAGCAGGGGCTGCTAAAAAAGCAGGCTCGTCACCTATAGAGGATGTTTTGGGCTATGGTCAATACGTTACTAAGAAAGGCTTGAATTTAGTTTGTACTCCAGGAAATGATGTATTAGCCACTACTGGTATGGCAGGAGCTGGTGCCACTATTCAACTTTTTACGACAGGATTAGGAACTCCTACTGGAAACCCCATCAGCCCAATGGTTAAATTATCAACTAATACGAAACTGGCAATGAAACTTCCGGAAATCATTGATATCGATTGTGGTCCTATTATTTCAGGAGAAAAAACGGTAGAACAAATGGGAGAGGAAGTATTGGAATACATTATTCAATTAGCCTCTGGAGAAATTAATACGAAAGCGATGGATCTGGGGCAAGATGATTTTATGTTTTGGAGGAGAGGGGTTTCATTATAAAGAATAGAGCATAAAGCACAAAGAATAAAGCAGATTAGAGATTATAGAGTAAAGATATGAATCCTTCGGACTTAATACTGATTACTGACCACTGTCCACTGAAAACTGACAACTGATTTATGTTCAAACTAACCCACAAAAAAGTCCTAATAACTGGCGGATGCTCAGGTATAGGAAAATCTATTGCACTTACCTTTTTAGCGCAAGGGGCAGAGGTCCATGTTATTGACTTAAAGCCATCTGATGAACCTTTACCGTCAGAAATCACATTGCACTTAGCTGATATTACTCAATTAGAAGCTGTAGAAGCCGTTGCCACGAAACTAAAGTCTATAGATATATTAGTGAATAATGCAGGCATTCCACAGATTGGTAATTTAGAAAAAACGAACCCAGAGGACTTTCAACATATTTTTGACGTAAATGTAAAAGGGGCTTATCATTGTATGTATGCTTTTATTCCTTCCATGATTATACAAAAATCAGGAGTGATTTTAAATATGGCATCTGTAGCAGCATCAGTGGGAATTCCGGATCGTTTTGGTTATTCTATGACAAAAGGCGCGATAAAATCTATGACTCAATCAGTAGCTAAAGATTATATTCATTTAGGTATTCGTTGCAATTGTATATCGCCTGGTAGAGTTCATACTCCATTTGTGGATGGTTTTATTGCGAAAAACTATCCAGACCAGCAAAAAGAGATGTTTGAAAAACTTTCTGCCACACAGCCTATCGGACGCATGGCAAAGCCACAAGAAATTGCACATTTAGCCTTATATTTATGTTCCGATGAAGCCGCATTTATCACTGGTTGTGATTATCCAATTGACGGTGGATTTCTTTATTTAAACAATTAAACCTATGAAAAAACAACTGATTTGCCTTTTATTGATTTTAGGTACCTCGCTAAGTTCATTTAAGAAGGACGGTCCTAAGCGCATTATTTTCTTTGGAGATTCCATCACACAGGCTGGAGTAAATAAGACAGGGTATATTACCAAAATGACCGAAATGATTGCCGCTCAAGGTCTATCAAACCAATATGAATTAATCGGAGCAGGTATCGGAGGTAATAAAGTATACGATTTATATTTGAGACACGAAGAGGATGTGGTCGCAAAGAATCCCAACCTAGTGATTATTTACATTGGTATTAACGACGTTTGGCACAAAACTAGTTCACGGACTGGTACGGATGCTGACAAGTTTGAGCGCTTCTATACTGCTTTAATTAAGAAGATTCAAAAGGCTAATGCTCAAGTAGTTATATGTACACCTACCGTGATCGGAGAGAAGTTTGATAATTCAAATGAGAACGATGGCGACTTGAATGCCTATGCAGCAATCATAAAGAAAATTGCGAAAGATAATAGCTTGCAATTAATCGATCTTCGTAAAGCATTTATGGATTATGAATCAAAAAATAACATTGAAAACAAAGCTTCAGGTATTTTGACATCTGATCGAGTTCACTTAAATGAAGCGGGTAACCAATTCCTTGCGGACACGATGTGGGATGTTATCAAAAAATTATAAAATGAAGTTAGCAAGAATAGGAGAATTAGGAAAAGAAAAGCCTTGCATCTATCAAAATGGGGGATACTATGATGTATCCTCCATTTTTGCAGATTTTAATGAGTCTTTTTTTGAAAATGACGGGTTGGCGAAATTAGCCTTACTACAGGCGACTGATTTCCCTTTAACCACTGGTCGCTTAGGTTCTTGTGTAGCGAGACCTAGTAAAATTGTTTGTGTGGGTTTAAATTATGCCGACCATGCAAAAGAAACCGGTGCTGAAATTCCGAAAGAACCTATTCTATTTTTCAAAAGTACGACAGCCTTATCAGGCCCGAATGACAACATTATCATCCCTAAAAATTCGACTAAAACGGATTGGGAAGTAGAATTAGCCATTATTATTGGTAAAAAAGCCTCCTATGTATCTGAAGCTGTTGCCTATGAATATGTAGCGGGTTATTGTTTACACAACGATCTATCAGAACGTGAATTTCAATTAGAAAAAGGTGGCAATTGGTCTAAAGGTAAAGGATGTGATTCATTTGCGCCTTTAGGTCCATTTTTAGCTACTAAAGACGAAATTAAAGATGTTCATCAACTTTCTATGTGGCTTGATGTTAATGGAAAAAGATTTCAGACAAGTAGCACAAATCAATTAATATTTAATGTACCGCAAGTTGTTTCCTATATATCTCAATTTATGACATTGTTGCCTGGTGATGTCATAAGCACTGGGACTCCTCATGGAGTAGGCTTAGGCTTTAATCCTCCTATTTATTTAAAACCTGGAGATGTAGTTACCTTAGGAATGGACGGATTAGGGGACCAAAAGCAAAACACTATTGCCTATCAGGGATGATTGATTCACATCAACATTTTTGGAATTATAATGAAGAGAGAGACACCTGGATCACACCTGAAATGTCTATTCTACGAAATGACTATTATCCCAACTACAGCGAACCCTTATTTAGAAAACAGGGATTTACTGGCTGCGTAGCTGTTCAAGCTGATTCATCAGAAGAAGAAACTCTTTTTTTAGTGGCCTTAGGGGAACAAAATGAATTCATTCAAGGTGTAGTGGGGTGGGTTGATTTACAAAGTGAGAATATAGAAGATCGATTAGCTTATTTCACTCAATTTGAAGCTATAAAAGGGTTTAGACATATTGTTCAGGGAGAAAAAGATCCCACATTTCTTCAGCGAAAAGAATTTATTAAAGGAGTTAAGACCTTAGCTAGCTTTGATCTCAGTTATGATTTATTAATATATCCTCATCAAATGGCTTCCGCAATAACATTTTGTGAAACGTGTGACGAACAACGAATAGTTTTGGATCATCTAGCAAAAGCACCTTTAAAATTTGAGGATATTTCAGGGTGGAAGAAACAATTGCAAAGTTTCAAGAACCTGGGACACGTTTCAGCTAAAATATCGGGTATAGTGACGGAGGCAGCAGATAAACATTGGAATCAGAATCAAGTGAATGAAATAGTTGATATAGCTTTAGAAGTTTTTGGGCCTAAACGACTACTTATTGGAAGTGATTATCCTGTACTTTTATTAAATTCAACTCTAGAGCGTTGGGTAACTACTTTTCAAGAAGCGTTAAAGGGCTTAAGTCCTATCGAAAAAGAGGAAATTTACCATCTAAACGCTCGTCAATTTTATCAATTAGAAACGATATGAATCTAGGATTAAGAGAAAAAGTAATCATTGTGACAGGTGGTGCTAAAGGAATAGGTCAAGGGATTTCGGAGTCATTAGCCATGGAATCGGCTATGGTGGCAATTGTAGGTAGAAATGAAACTGATAATTTACTTTGTATAGAAAAAATACACGCTACAGGCGGCCAAGCATTTTCATTTGTTGCTGACCTGAGTAATCCTGCAGAATGTGCTCAAGTGGTAGATAAGATTGCCCAATTTTTCGGTAAAATAGATGGATTAGTTAATAATGCAGGCCTAAATGATGGGGTAGGATTAGAAACAGGTAACTATGAAAAATTTATTCAATCCATTAATGCCAATTTGACCCACTATTATCTAATGGCTCAGGCAAGTTTACCCTATTTAAAAAAGAGCAAAGGTTCCATTGTAAATATTGGATCAAAAACCGCAGAAACTGGTCAAGGAAATACGTCTGGCTATGCGGCCTCTAACGGTGGACGCAATGCATTAACACGCGAATGGGCTTTAGAATTACGGGACTTTGGCATTAGAACTAATTCGGTTATTGTGGCTGAATGCTATACACCAATGTATGAAAAATGGATTCAAACGCTTGATAATCCAAAGGAAAAATTAGTTAGCATTACAGAAAAAATACCTCTAGGTCAACGCATGACCACAAAAGAAGAAATAGGGGATATGGTCACCTTCCTTTTATCACCCAAATCAAGTCATACTACCGGACAAATTATCCATGTGGATGGAGGTTATGTTCACTTGGACAGAGCCATTACATGAGAAATTTTGACACATTTGAGAGTCCCGGATTAATCGTTTACCCAGTTCGGGTAAAGCGAAATATTGCGAAAGCTATCGAGATGGTTGATGGCGACGCATCGAGATTAAGACCTCACATTAAAACACATAAGACGAAAGAGGTTAATGATTTTCTTTTAGAAGCTGGAATTACCAAATTCAAATGTGCCACCATTGCTGAGGCTGAATTATTAGCGCTATCTGAAGCACCTGATGTATTGATATCGATGCAATTAATAGGGCCTAATATCACTAGATTAGTAGAATTAGTTAATCATTACCCCAAAACTAGCTTTTCTTCCCTCCTTGATGATGCGCAAGCTGCCTCCGAGTTAAGTCTTCATTTTAAAGGATCTAAAGCAGGAGTTTATGTGGATTTAAACATGGGAATGAATAGGACAGGTATTAGTCCGGATAAAGCTTTGGACTTAATTCAGCAGATTAATTCCTTACCTAATCTGAATTTAAAAGGGCTGCATGCCTATGATGGTCATATTCGAGATAAAGAATATGAAGACCGAAAAGATCACGTTGACCAAGATTTTACATCCTTCTATGAATTGATTGTTAAGCTAGATATATCTGCTTTAGAATTAGTGGTTTCGGGTACGCCTAGCTTCTTAGTTCATCATAAGAATCTCCATTTCACTTGTAGTCCAGGAACGTATGTCTTTTTCGATGCTGGCTATGCTGCCTTATTTCCTGAAAACACCTTTGAATTTGCAGTGGAGATTATCGCAAGAATTATTTCCAAACCTACTCCATCCACTATATGCCTAGATTTAGGTCATAAGTCTGTGGCATCCGAAAATCCCATCGAAAATCGAGTAAGATTCATTGATAGACCTAATTGGATTTTAATGTCCCAGAGCGAAGAACACGGCATCGTGGAAGTAGGGGATAGTTCAAATTACGAAATAGGTGAAATTGTCAGAATGATTCCATACCACATTTGCCCCACCGTAAATTTACATTCCCACTTACAGGTGATAGATGGAGGTCTTTGGGAAGTTAAAGCTAGAAATCGACGTATATGCTACTAATAGATGCCCACCTTGATTTAAGTATGAACGCGCTCGAATGGAATCGAGACTTGCGATCCAGTATTCAGGTAATTAATGAGCGAGAGAAGCATTTAGCAGATAAACCTGATCGTGGAAATGCCACGGTTAGTCTGGGGGAATTAAGGAAAGGGAACATTGGAATTGTTGTTGCTACCCAAATAGCCCGCTATGTAGCCCCAGATTCCTCTTTACCCGGTTGGAATAGTCCAGAGCAAGCTTGGGCTCAAACACAAGGGCAATATGCCTACTACAAGGCTTTAGAGCGTTCTGGTGATCTAAGGCCGATAAGGTCCTTATCCGAATTACATGATCACCTAACACAATGGGAATCTGAAAATCATACCATTGGCTATATTCTAAGTCTTGAAGGAGCAGATTCTATAGTGTCCTTAGAATACCTTGAAATAGCCTATAACTATGGTTTACGTGCTTTAGGTCCCGCTCATTATGGTCCGGGTCGCTACGCTCAGGGAACAAATGCAACAGGTGGAATCGGAGTAGCAGGTAAAGATCTTTTACGAAAAATGATGGATCTAAACATCATTTTAGATGCCACTCATTTATGCGATGATAGTTTTTGGGAAGCGATGGAATACCATCAGGGACCAGTTTGGGCTAGTCATCAAAACTGCCGAACACTGGTAGATCACAACCGCCAATTCAGTGATGAACAATTTAAGGAGATTATAAGCAGAGGTGCTGTAATCGGAATGCCCCTGGATGCTTGGATGATGGTTCCTAATTGGGTACGAGGGGAATCTACACCGCTTAGTAAAAATGTAAGCTTACACACAATGATTGATCATTTAGTGCACATCTGTGATTTAGCCGGAAATACCGATCATGTCGGATTAGGAACGGATTTAGATGGGGGATTTGGAAGAGAACAATGTCCAGCGGATATTGAAACCATCGCAGACTTACAAAAAATACCAGAATTATTAATTCAGCGAGGTTTTTCAGAGCAAGATATTATTAAGTTCAGTCACCAAAACTGGCTGCAATTTCTAGAAAAAGCCTGGTCTTAAGAAACAGGAGGTGGACTTATACTAGTCCAGCCACCATCTACTATCAAGGTTTGACCTGTTATGTGTTTGGCCTTATCACTTAAAAAGAAACAAACTGCTTCCGCTATATCCTCCACATCGGCTGGTTTGCCTAGGGGTGTTAGACGACTCCATTCTTTCAAATAAGTCGCATCTTTCTCCGTACGTTCCGTCATCGTAGCCCCTGGAGAAACGGCATTAATACGAATCTGAACAGGGGAGAGGTCGGTGACTAAATTTTGCACTAATTGATTAAGTGCAGCTTTCGTCATTCCATAGGCCGCTAAATCTGGATGCGCTTGATGTCCAGTAACTGAAGATGTAAGTACAATCGATCCAGGCTGCCCGGCATCTCGTAGTGCTTTTGCCACTTCTTGAATCAGGAAAAAAGTACCTTGAATATTTAGGTCGAGTAAAGACTTCATGGATTCTGGGCTATAATCCCAAAAGCTCCCAAAAGTAGTAATCCCCGCATTACAAACACAACCAGCTAAAGTACCAGGAAGAGCCGTCGCGTAAGCCACCAATTCGTTAATAAATAGCGGAGAACTAACATCCCCTGCTAACGTATGGGCCCCATGTAATAATCCAGCATTAATATCATTAACTACCACTAAATGCCCTTCTTTCATCAATTGCTTCGCAATTTGATGTCCAATTCCTTGACCAGCGCCAGTAACGATATATATATTCATTTTAGTGAGAATCTCGAGTAACAATAGAACCAGAACCTCCTTTTAAGAAATCGAAATCAGCTCCTAAATCAGCTTGCTCCACATGATCAATAAATAGACCCACATAACCGCGAATAGTTTTGGGTTTTTCAAGTGGCTGCGCTAATTTTCGAGCTGCTAATTCTTCCTCAGAAACCTCCCAGTTAATCGTACGCTTTTCCACGTCTAACGCAATATAATCTCCATTTTGAACCCAATTCAAAGGCCCTCCAGCGGCAGATTCAGGCGAAATATGTAAAACTACCGTACCAAATCCCGTTCCACTCATTCGACCATCCGATATGCGAACCATATCTTTCACTCCTTTTTCTAATAACTTTTTAGGAATACCCATATTACCCACTTCAGCCATACCGGGATAACCCTTAGGACCTACATTCTTTAAAACCATCACAGAGGTAGCATCGACATCTAATTCCGGTGAATCAATCCGAGCATGGTAATCTTCAATGTTTTCAAAAACAACTGCCTTTCCCCTGTGATTAAACAATTCCTTGGAAGCAGCAGATGGCTTCAATACAGCTCCGTTAGGGGCTAAATTACCTCGAACCACAGCAATACCAGAATCAGGTTTAAATGGAGTCGCAAAAGAAGAAATAATTGTAGCGTCATAGATAGGCGTATTATCAATATTTTCTCCTACCGTTTTTCCGTTCACCGTGATGATGGAAGTATGCAAATGATCTTTCATCTGATTCATTAGAGCTGGAAGTCCACCGGCATAATACAAGTCTTCCATAAAGTGCTCGCCAGACGGCTGAATATTAGCCAACAAAGGAATATTGCGGGAGAACTCATCGAAATCATCTAATTTTAAATCAACTCCTAATCGACCCGCAATAGCTGTTAGGTGAATGACAAAATTGGTAGAACCGCCCGTAGCTGCATTTACCCGAATCGCATTTTCGAAAGCGGGACGAGTTAACACTTTGGACATCTTCAAATCCTCATTTACCATCTCCACAATACGACGTCCAGAATGCTGTGCTAATACCTTTCTTCGTACATCAGCTGCTGGAATAGCCGCATTCTGAGGAAGACTTAGGCCTAAAGCTTCCACCATAGTAGCCATAGTGGACGCCGTTCCCATCACCGCACAATGACCCGGAGTTCTAGCCATACAAGCCTCGGCTTCAATAAATTCTTTCTGAGATAATTCTCCTAACTTATAGGCTTCCGCAAAACGCCATACATCCGAAGTTCCAATTTCCTTACCCTTAAACTTTCCCTTCATCATGGGACCTCCCGAAAGAACTAAGGTAGGTAAGTCAACGCTACAAGCGCCCATAACTAGGGAAGGAGTCGTTTTATCACAACCACACATTAAAACCACACCGTCAATCGGATTAGCCCGGATAGATTCCTCCACATCCATACTCGCTAAATTGCGATACAACATCGCTGTAGGTTTTATTAAGGTTTCTCCCAAAGACATTACAGGAAATTCCACCGGAAATCCACCTGCCTCGATAATTCCTTTCTTTACAAATTCGGCTAATTCTCTGAAATGAGCATTACATGGCGTTAATTCAGACCAAGTATTACAAATACCAATGACCGGTTTACCTTGAAAATAATCATCTGGAATACCTTGATTTTTCATCCAAGCGCGGTAGATAAATCCATCTTTACCCGTTTTTCCAAACCACTGTTGCGATCGCAATTCTACTTTACTCATCTTGTTTTTCTAGGTCTAAAGTTTTAGAGAGGACAAAACTTCCATCCGCTCCGTATTTATAATAACAGGCTCGTATACCTGATGTGATATCCGAATAGGCATCATCTTCAAAATTAAACGAATGAACAATAGCCGATTTCTCTAAATACAAACTATCTCTACCCGCATAACCCAAACGTTGACGACCCATAATTGCGGGAAACCGAATCGCATTAATTTTACCTGCCACATATTCAAAAGCAAAAATACGGTAATTTTTACCCTGAAATCCCGCTACCCAAAACTCGGGTAATTGATTCCCATTTAAATCTGTTGCAAAAACAGACGCAGGTTTAAAATTATCAAATTTCTGGTCAAATAGTTTCGAATGACTTTTTTCAATGTGAATATTCCCCTCATCCACAGAAATAGTGAAATCTTCAAAAGCAGAACTAAGGCTAGTAACTAACGATTTAGAAACGGTATCATCCACCGCGATACGTGACAAAGAATCACCGTAAGCTTTTACCACGTCTATATCCGTTATTTCAGTCGTTTCTGGTTGATCATCTATATCAGAGATATAGATAAATATATAGGCCAAAAACCCCAACAAAATCACTAACAAGAAAAACTTTAACATATTAGCCATGTGAAATAGATTTCATTCGCTCAATAGCCTTTTCAAGAGTGGATTTAGGACAAGCAAAATTTAATCGCACAAAATTCTTACCCTTGAATTGTTCTCCACGAAGTACATGAAGTCCTGCATCCCAGCATTTCTTTTGAAAATCCCCTAACAATACTTCATCATATGCTATCCAAGCTAAATAGGTGGCCTCTAATGGCTGCATAGATAAACCTGGCGTGGATTTAACGAACTCTAAGAGTAAATCATGATTCTCCTGCAAATAGGGAAGAAGTTGAGATAACCATTCTTCTCCGTGCGCATAAGTAGCTAACATCACATCGATGCTATGTCTAGAAAGCATAGAAAAATAGCCAGCTGTGGCTTTTATAAATTTAGAACGAAGCAAATCGTCCGGAATAATAGCTACTGCACCACCTAAACCCGCGGTATTAAATGCTTTCGAAGTTGCAAAAAAGCTAATGATGGGTTGTTTCTCGAATCGTCCTATTGAGATATGTTCAGATTTAGCATACAATCGTAAATCAGCATGAATTTCATCCGAAACAATGGTGACATTATAAGCCGCACAAAGTTCAACTATTCGTTTGATCTCGATTTCATTAAATACCGTTCCACCTGGATTATGAGGATTGCAGAGAAGAAAAACTTTAGGCCCTTTCTGTAAGCCTCTTTCGAAATCATCAAAATCAAATGTCCACCGATCACCTTCTTTAATCATTTCAAAAGTAATCAAAGGACAATTAACCCAACCTGCCACTAAGTGAAACGGGTGATACACGGGAACAGCCGTAATAATACCTTCCCTTTCATTTGTTAAAACGGCACAAGCGGCTGTAATGCCCGGTACAATACCAGGAATCCAAACTTGTGAATCAAGAGACGTATTCCAAAGATAATCGGTTTGTATCTTTTGTTGAGCAGCTATTTTAAGCGATTCTGGGACGATAGAGTAACCCAAAACTCCATGAGAGCTAATCCGCTCAATAGCTTCTAAAATTTCATCAGCTACACCGAAATCCATATCCGCAACAGGCATCGGAATCATATCTACTCCTGTGGGATAGGTTACATTATCCCATTTGAAAGAATGCGTTTGGCGGCGATCAATAATTTGATCAAAATCGTACACTTTATCGCTCATATTCCGGCCTAAAGACATTAAATCCTAACATAGTAGGATGATTCTTTAAATATACGGAAATAGATTCAACTGATTGACACACCTGCTTGCGATCTTGTGAGGCATGAACTAGATAATAATTCCCCTTGACTTCACGCACAAAGCCTATATGTTGATAATCAAGATCTTTTCGTTTAGAAACAAAAGCAATGATATCCCCCGATTTTAAATAGGACATAATTAAAGAAAAATTAGTACGAGGTACATAAGTCAGTGGTCCTAAATTCTTCTCCATAGACTGAATAGCAGGAATCGTAATCAATAGATTTTTAGGGACCAAAAAATTAGATAAATAGTCTAAATTTTTATTAGCTAAAATTAAGAATGAGGCTGGAATTACGGGTTTAAAAAGTCCCTTTTCCTCCATTTGTGCAAAAGTAGCAGTCAAATAATGATTCCTATTTTCATATGATATGGGCATTTGAACATACCGAATCTGTTTTAATTCGGTAAGGAAAATAGAATCCACACCTTTAGACCGATATAAACTCCAGACATTCTCCACAAAAGTCACACAATCAAAGCCACCGAATTCTACCACAAATTTCTCTGGATTCTCTTTAGATAAAGCGTGAGCTTTATAGGGCAAGCCCTTAAAAGAGTTGGCAATTATCAAGGGCTCATGTTTCAAATTAGCATCCTGAATTTTAGTTTGCAATGCTTGAGGAATAATCTGTGCGAAACTCAGCAAAGGAAAAAGTACAAATATCCAAAACTTCATCTTATGCCTTATCCTTAATCCACAAAACACTAATTGAACCTGCAACAAAAAAGAATCCAGCCACGACAATAGCGTAAATGGCATTACCTCCATACACATGTTTCACTAAAGATCCACCGATAATGCCACTAACGATTTGGGGTAGGGTGATAAAAAAATTAAAGATTCCCATATAAACACCCATTTTAGACATGGGAATAGAACCCGCTAAAATCGCATAAGGCATTGCTAAAATAGAAGCCCAAGCCATTCCTACACCTACCATACTTAGGATTAACATATCGGGATCAGAGATGAAATAAATTGAAATCAAACCTAAACCCCCAGCAATTAATGAAATAGCGTGTGTGGCTTTATTTCCAATGGCACGCGCAATACGAGGTAAGAATATGGCATAGATAGCGGAAACAGCGCTGTATACACCGAAGATAATACCCACCCAGTTCGCCGCATTTTGAAATTCAGGAGAGCTATGGTCATCCATTGGTAAACCATACACATGGTGAGCAATAGCAGGAGTGGAGAATACCCACATCGAAAATAGGGCAAACCAAGAAAAAAACTGAACGACACCTAATTGACGCATAGTAAAAGGCATCTCTTTGATATAACGAAACACCGACCAAATCGTATCCTTCGTACCTTCTTCCTGAAATCCCATGGCTTCGCGTTCTGAAGGCGAATATTCTTTAGTCGTCACAATGGTCCAAACAATCGCTGAAATAAAAACAACAGCACCCACATAGAAACTATACAAAACGTTATCGGGAATTTGACCCGCTGCGGCCTCTTTAGAAATACCGAACCAGTTACCAAACGCATAAGGCAACCAAGAACCTACAACTGCACCAATACCAATTAAAAAGGTCTGAATCGAAAAGCCTAAGGTATTCTGCTCTTCCGGTAAATTATCTGCAACTAAAGCTCTAAAAGGCTCCATGGCCACATTAAAGGAGGCATCCATCATCATTAAAATACCTGCACCTACCATCATAGGTGGAATGAAATTTGCTAAAGCTCCTGCATGTGGAAAAAAGAACAAAGCAGTGGCTGCAAAAATTGCCCCGGTTAAAAAGAAGGGTTTACGACGTCCTAATCCATTCCAAGTGCGGTCAGAATAAAAACCGATAATAGGCTGAATAAGCATCCCTGTTAAAGGTGCTGCCAGCCAAAACCAAGATAGTTGTTCCACATCTGCACCAAAATTCTGCAAAACACGAGACGCATTACCATTTTGCAGTGCAAAGCCGAACTGAATACCTAAAAAGCCCACACTCATATTGAATATTTGCCCTAGACTTAATCGTGGTTTATTAAATGTTTTCATGGTTTTGTTAGTTTTAAAACAAGTGCCGCATTCGCAGGAATCTGAATTAGACTTCCACTTATAGTCGCGGCCTTACTGGCAGGAGGTAAAAAAGTATGAAGCTCTTTCAATTGATAATTTTTCAGTCCCATCATATCTAACGCTAAGGTTGGTATTTCAATGGAAAAATCATGAGTAACAGTATCGAAATTACAAATGATCAAATTACGCTCATTTTCCGTATAACGCAGATAAGCATATACTTTTTCCTTAGGGTAGGAGGTATTTTGGGCATATTGTAAATCAAAAAACTTTCCTTTCTGAATCACATCGCTCGAGTTAATCCAAGCTAATAAGGAAGTGTAGAACGAATCAATTTCCTTTTCATCCGCGGATAGCTTTCCTCCATCAAATTTACCGCCATTTACCCAGCGCTGATGTGTATCTACTCGATAAAAATCAAACATGGAAGTACGGTCATCTGCTACATTAAATCCTTCTACTTCTTGCGCTTTTTCACCAAACTCCTGTCCAAAATATATCATCACTGGCCCATCGTTCATGCTAGCCGTCAAAACCATACCAGGAATGGTAGACCAAAAATTAGTTGCAGCAAAAGCCGGTGAATTTAATCTCGTCTCATCATGATTCTCTAAAAAACGAAGCATATGATTAGCAAAATCCCCTGATTCCTGTTGCCAAACTCGGGTAATATCAGCCGTAGTTGCACCCGTCTTTTTCTCCATTATATGACGTATACCATCATATAAACCTACTTTATCATACAAATAATCAAAGCCTCCTTTAAAAATATAATTACGGTACTCTGCCGGATTATAAATCTCTGCAATAAAAACAGCCTCCGGATTGATTGCCTTTACTTTAGGAATAGCATAAGCCCAAAACTCCACAGGAATCATTTCTGCCATATCACAACGGAAACCATCCACTCCCTTTTTAGTCCAATAGATTAAAACATCCGTCATTTTTAACCAGGTATCTGGAATGGGATCAAAATGAGTCAAATTTCCGTGTTGAACATCTACACCATAATTCAATTTTACCGTTTCAAACCAATCATTAATAGAGGGTTGAGCTGAAAATACATTGTTTCCGCTCACTTTTGCAGGAATTTCAATGTAAGGGACCGTAACAGGAATCGGGGGATTTACTCCCACAGGAACCGTAAATTGAGTCCCGGGTAGATAATAATAATTATTAGCGGGGGAGAAGGAGATATCTTTATTATCGTTTTGTCCAAAGTCAATTACACCAACCGGTTTTTGATCTGAGTAATAAGCCCTAGCTAAGTGATTAGGGACAAAATCCAAAACTAATTTTAAATCTGAAGCGTGGATACGATCTAGCATCTCTGAAAATTCTTGTAAACGCTCAGTAGGCTTATATGCTAAAAAAGGATTGACGTCATAATAATCTTTAATTGCAAATGGAGATCCTGCGCGACCTTTAACGACTTGAGGATGATCTAATGGTGAACCATGAGCAGAAAAATCTTCCATGGTCGCATGCTCTAAAATTCCAGTCGTATATAAATGAGAATACCCTTTCTTTTTTAAAGCTTTTAGTCCTTTTAATGAAACATCTTTGAATTTAGTCACCCCATTTTCAGCGGCGGATCCATTTTTTTTCACATCAGTTTGTTGATTTCCCCAAAGATGAAACATCATTTGATATACAACAAGCTTATCTGTTTTCAAAGATTTTTGAGCCATAAGGGGATGGATTAAGGCGGCGGACAATAGAACTAAGTAAAATTTACGCATATTTTTCAAAACAAACTGCCTAGCACAGCAGAAAAAGGTTTTTTGGTAGATGTAAATGTAATAATTTTGCTAATCTTTAAAACAATCCCTACCTAATTATGTCTTACAAAGCCTGCCTTTTTGATCTCGATGGAGTTTTAGTGGACACCGCGATTTACCACTTTCAAGCCTGGAAAAAACTCGGTGAAAATTTTAACTACCAATTAACCGAAGAACAAAACGAACAATTAAAGGGGATTTCCAGAGTAGAATCATTGAATCGCATATTAGCTTGGGCTAATTTCTCCGCAACAGCAGAACAAAAAGAAACATGGTTAATCGAAAAGAATACCATTTATTTAGATCTCATCTCTAACATGAACCCTGACGAAATATTACCAGGGGTCATTGATTTCTTAGTCCAAATAAAGGCAGAAGGTTATAAAATCGCTTTAGGTTCAGCCAGCAAGAATGCTGAGATCATATTAGAGAAAACAAATCTACTGCTTTGGTTTGATTTAATTATAGATGGAAATAAAGTAACAAAAAGTAAACCTGATCCAGAAGTATTCTTAAAAGGAGCGGAGGGATTAGGCGTCGCAGCATCGGAATGTATCGTTTTCGAAGATGCACAAGCAGGTGTAGAAGCTGCAAAAGCTGGAGGAATGAAAGCCATTGGTATAGGTGAAGACAAAGTTTTAGGGAGGGCAGATAAGGTAATTCCCAATTTTGTAGGCATTTTTTCGGCTGATTTACTAAAATTCTAAAGAAACAGCCTAGCACAGAAATGTCCAAAATTTACAATTTTCTATTTTTGTAATATTGTTTGCAATACCTTATTAAACTGAATGAAGCAATACTTAAAAATAGATGAATGGAAAGTCATCGAAGACCAATTCCATCCCGCCTATAATGAAATAACTGAAAGTATTTTCTCACTCGGCAATGGTCGCATGGGGCAGAGGGGATCTTTTGAAGAAACCTATACAGGTAAGACATTACAAGGAAATTATGTAGCAGGAATCTATTATCCAGATAAAACTCGAGTAGGCTGGTGGAAAAATGGTTATCCTGAATATTTTGCCAAAGTTTTAAATGCAGCTAATTGGAATGGTCTTTCCATTCAGGTAGATGGAGAAGAAGTAGATTTACACACAAGTACCATTCATTCTTTTTACCGTGAATTAAACATGAAGGGCGGTTATATCCTTCGTACTTGTGAAATATCCCTACAAAACGGAAAACGTCTCGCTATTGAATCTATCCGATTAAATAGCATGGCTGACGATGAATCAGGAGTAATTTCCTATTCTATTACACCCATTAATTTCACAGAAGAAATTAAAGTAAAAGCGTTCATTGATGGAGACATTAAAAATAAAGATTCTAATTACGATGAAAAATTCTGGGATGAAGTAAAAGTAGGATCCCATTTTGTTTGGTCTAAAACAAAGAAAACAGGTTTCGAAGTACTAACGGCGCAACATATCGAAATTAAATCAAACGGAAGCAAAGTAGACGCTAAAGCCGTTTCCATTACAAGAGAAAAATACAGCGAACTAAGTTATACCTTATCCGCAAAACAAGGAGAAAAATTAACGATCATAAAATATGCTGTTAATATAAGCTCAGAGAACCATCCAATAGAAGATTTCGAAAAGATTGCTACTGATTATCTTGCTAGAATTGCTGATAAAGGTTTTGACCTAATGCTAGCCGAACAAGCAGCAGCCTGGGATAAGAAATGGGCCATTAACGACATTATCATTAAAGGAGACGCGTCTGCACAACAAGGAATTCGTTTCAATATTTACCAAATGAACCAAACCTACACAGGGGAGGACAATCGTTTAAATATAGGACCTAAGGGCTTTACAGGCGAAAAATACGGCGGGTCCACCTATTGGGACACCGAAGCTTATTGCATTCCTTTCTATTTAGGAACAGCACCTGCTAACGTATCTAAAAACCTATTAATCTACCGTTGGAAACAATTAGATCGTGCCATTGAAAATGCGGGAAAATTAGGTTTCTCAAAAGGTGCAGCCCTTTACCCAATGGTCACCATGAACGGCGAAGAATGTCACAATGAGTGGGAAATCACCTTTGAAGAAATTCACCGCAACGGAGCCATCGCTTATGCAATCATGGATTACGTTAATTATACGGATGATCGCAAGCATCTTGTTGAATACGGCTGGGAAGTATTAGTCGGAATCGCACGTTTCTGGGCTCAACGAGTTAACTGGTCAAAAGACAAGCAGAAATACGTCATGTTAGGCGTAACTGGCCCTAATGAATACGAGAACAACGTAAACAACAATTGGTACACCAATTATATCGCCACTTGGTGTTTAAAATATACGTTAGAGGTTTATGCTGAAATTCAAAAGAATTATCCAGTTGAGGCTTCTGTAAAAATTGCGTCAACATCCTTTAAAAAGGAGGAAATAGATCAATTCCAGCATATCATCGAGAATATGTATTTACCTTTTGATGAGTCTCAAAGCATATTTCTACAACAAGATGGCTTCTTAGATAAGGTAATTGCACCTGTTGAAACTATCTCAGCAGAGCGCCCTATTAACCAGAAATGGTCATGGGACCGAATCCTACGTTCTTGTTATATTAAGCAAGCAGACGTATTACAAGGAATGTACTTTTTTGAAGATGATTTCAGCTTAGCCGAATTAGAACGTAATTATAATTTCTACGAACCGATTACCGTTCACGAATCCTCCTTAAGCCCTTGTGTTCACAGTATTTTGGCTGCAAAATTAGGTAAAGAGGATAAATCTTACGAATTCTATACTCGCGCAGCACGTCTTGATTTAGATGATTATAATAATGATACGGACGATGGTTGCCACATAACTAGTATGGCAGGTACCTGGATGTCGATAATTAAAGGTTTTGGGGGAATGCGACTAAAAGGTCATTCATTGCATTTTAATTCATTTTTGCCAAAACAGTGGAACGAATTCTCCTTCAAAATCAACTTCCGAGCGAATCAATTAAACATTGCTGTAAAGCCATCTGGAATAGAAATAACTAATCTATCAGGACCTGAAATTACGGTATTTGTGCAGGGGGAAGCAAGAGTGCTTACGAAAGTATAAAGCTTTACAGAAAGAATAAAGCACAAAGCATAAAGAATAAAGTTGGTATCGCCGTAGGCGATGAGTATTTGAAATGTATTTCATGAATTAATTAAAAAAGGGATCAAAAATTGATCCCTTTTTTAATACTAAATTTATTCTTTGTGCTCTATGCTCTATACTTTATTTATTAGCTCCACATCTGGCATCGACTTATCTGTCAACGGAACTCCGCCACGCTCTTTGCGAGCTATTCGGGAATACAGACCCAATTCTTGGGAGAAAATGAAAGTAAAAAACAACCTCACAAATGAAGTATGGTATTTTAAATTATCATAAAACTCAGGTGCTGCTGCCTTTAATTTAGGCAAATTATTCCAAGGCACAGATGGCATATCATGGTGTTCATTATGGTAACCTACATTCATATTAATGCCATTCAAATTCCCATAGTACGAATAGGTTTCTTGATTCTTGTCTAACACCAAAAAATGCTCTTGAATCCACCGGGCACCTAAAGGATGAAGACCCACAGAGAAAATAAAACTTAATCCCATATAGGCTAGGGCTGACCAACCCCAGAAATATACAATCACGATATTAAAAGTAATTTGAGCTAATATATTTAATATGACCGGGCGATCTAAAACGGCTAATTCAATGCAGCGCATCGTTCTAATTCCTTGAAAGAAAGGGAAGAGCATTAACCAAATCATTTTTCCTATGAAGAAATTATTAATCAGTTTCGCTTCCCAATAATCAGGTAAATCAGCGTCTAATTCATGCACACCTTGAAAAGCATGGTGCTTTAAATGAAAGTTTTTGAAAGAAATCGCAGTCGGAAAAAGAGAAGGAAAATTAGCAATAATACCAGCAAATACATTCCAAGAGTTCTTTTTGAATATTAAATTATGCGCTGATTCGTGTATGCATACAAATAAAGTATGGGTAGGAAAGGCACCAAAAATCCAAGCTACCCCCACGATAGCCCACCAGGGATAATCCTTTATAAAATAAGCCATGGCTACTTGCATGCCTACGCAAGCCAAGATCCATACAAAAGTCATCGGATTCTTACCAATCAATTTCTTGACCTCTGGATGGGATTTGATGATTGCGCGTGTGCGAGCTCTATGAGGTTCTGGGCCTTCAACCCACGTAAAATCTTTTATTTCGGACATTCTTGTCTATATTTTAGTATACAAATATACTACATCTCGCCATTTTTTCCGTTCGGTATAAGATTTTAAATCAAAAGATGACAATATGTCACAAAAGCCTTGGGCAATCTACAATGGCATATTCATTGTATAAATGTTGTCAAAATATTTAAAAATAATCATGGGAAAAATTATTGGAATTGACTTAGGAACCACCAACTCATGTGTGGCGGTAATGGAAGGAAACGAGGCAGTCGTTATTGCAAACTCAGAAGGAAGGCGCACAACGCCGTCGATCGTTGCATTTTTAGAGAACGGCGAGCGTAAAGTAGGTGATCCTGCTAAAAGACAAGCGATTACAAATCCACAGAATACAATTTCATCTGTGAAGCGATTCATGGGTAAAAAATATTCAGAGGTTAGCTCTGAACTTAAAACGATTTCATATACGGTAGACCAAGGCAATAATGATACGCCACGAGTTCGCATCGGAGATCGTTTATATACTCCACAAGAGATTTCTGCGCAGATTCTAACTAAGATGAAGCAAACGGCTGAGGATTATTTAGGCCAAACAGTAACCGAAGCTGTTATCACAGTTCCGGCTTACTTTAATGATGCAGAACGTCAAGCAACAAAAGAAGCAGGTCAAATTGCGGGTCTTGAAGTAAAACGTATCATCAACGAGCCTACTGCTGCAGCCTTAGCTTATGGAGTAGATAAAGGTGGAAAGGATATGAAGATCGCGGTATTCGACTTAGGTGGCGGTACTTTTGATGTATCTGTTCTTGAATTAGGGGACGGCGTATTTGAAGTTAAATCAACTGATGGTGATACGCACTTAGGTGGTGATGATTTTGATCAAGTAATCATTAACTGGTTAGCGGAAGAATTCATTGCTGACGAAAATATCGACTTACGTAAAGATCCAATGGCTTTACAGCGCTTAAAAGAAGCAGCTGAAAAGGCAAAAATCGAATTAAGCTCCAGTGCTTCCACTGAAATCAACTTACCGTACATTATGCCGGTAGATGGTATCCCGAAACACTTAGTGCGTTCATTAACTCGTGCTAAATTCGAGCAATTAGCTGATAGCTTAATCAGACGTACCTTAGAGCCATGTAAGCGCGCCATGAAAAATGCGGGTTATACAAATTCGGATATCGATGAAGTAATCTTAGTCGGTGGTTCGACGCGTATTCCGCGTATTCAGGAAGAAGTGGAGAAATTCTTTGGCAAAAAACCATCTAAAGGAGTTAATCCAGATGAGGTAGTTGCTATCGGAGCAGCCATCCAAGGTGGTGTGTTAACCGGAGAAGTGAAAGACGTTTTATTATTAGACGTAACACCACTTTCTTTAGGTATCGAAACAATGGGCGGCGTATTCACAAAATTGATCGAATCTAACACGACTATTCCTACGAAGAAATCAGAAACATTCTCTACGGCAGCAGACAATCAACCTTCAGTAGAACTTAATGTTTTACAAGGGGAGCGTCCCATGTCGAAAGATAACCGTTCATTAGGTCGTTTTCACTTAGATGGTTTACCACCAGCACAACGTGGTGTACCTCAAATCGAAGTAACATTTGATATTGATGCAAACGGTATATTACATGTTTCTGCGAAAGACAAGGGAACTGGTAAAGAACAAAAAATCCGTATCGAAGCGTCCAGCGGTTTAACTGATGAGGACATCGAAAAGATGCGTAATGAAGCGAAAGCAAATGAGGCATCGGATAAATTAGAAAAAGATAAAGTTGAAAAAGTAAATCAAGCGGATGCGTTGATATTCCAGTCGGACAAGCAATTGAAAGAATACGGTGAGAAATTATCGGAAGGAAATAAAACAGCCATTGAAGGTGCATTAGCAGAATTAAAAATAGCTCATGCAGCGCAAGATTTAGCTGGTATCGATGCAGGTTTAGAAAAACTGAATACCGCTTGGACAGCAGCATCTCAAGAGATGTATGCAGCAGGCGCTGAAGCAGAGGGTGGAGAACCAGCGCAATCAGCTGATGCAAATGCGTCTGATGGCGGTGCAGAAGATGTATCTTTTGAAGAAGTAAAATAAGCCTGAGTGGTAAAGTAAAAGCCCGGTCTGTCTAACAGCCGGGCTTTTTTTATCCTATTTATTCTTTGTGCTTTATGCTTTCAGCGAAACAATCCCATCCCATAACATCAACCTAACCTGCAAAGATTCAATCGCTGCTTGAGTGGCTTTTTCCCATTTGGCCTCATCTGAACCACATAAATGTTCCATCATCCGGAAAGCTAATTCACTATGGTGCCCGCCATCCACTTCGATATGACGTTCTAAATAATAAACCAAGGTTTCCACCTTATCTGGATTTTCTGTTTTCAACTGATCTACAATGACCTGAAACATGGCAGGAATAATATCTTCTCTTCCAAAAGTAAAAATAGCAGCTACCTCTTCAATGCTTCTATCTTGAATAGCTGAGAAAGTAAATGTTAAAAAATGCTTGACTGAATCGGGAATATTTGCCTCTGGAATCGCTAATAATAATTCCTCCAAGTTCTCAAAAGATCTAAGTTCGTGTAAGAAAGGGGAGGGCATAATTGATAATTCCTCCATGGAACGTAAATAAAGCTCGAAATGGCTAATATAAACTCCATTTTGATCCACATCCGATTCTTCCCCTAAAACAATCTCGTTAATCAGATAACGAATCTCTGCTGTTCCTTTCGGATTCCACGGCACGTCTACAGAAGTTAATTCCTGCTGCATTTTCTTGACTAAAGACATAAAATCCCACACCGCAAAAACATGGTGCTTCATAAAGACCTCTAATTCTGACGTACTTTGTATATACGAATTGATTGGATGATGTACTAATGCATCACGTAATGGGGCAATTTGTTCTTTTAGGCGGTTGATGTGATTACTCATATTATTCGTGAATGGCGCGATTGCGTAAACTTAATCGCTGACCGTTTCTGTTATTTTTAGTTAATAATATTTCTGACATAATGGAAATGGCAATTTCTTCTGGCCCTTCGGCTCCTATATCAAGACCAATTGGTGTTGATATAGGTAATAGGGTAACTAAATCTTCCTTGAAATGGTTTTGAAGCTTGTCAAATCTTTTCTTAGGTCCTAGTATTCCAGCATAGGCCGGTTTAGTAGGAGCAGAGAGCAATTTTTCTAGAATCTTTACATCTTTTTCTAAATCATGCGTCATCATCACAATATAATCAGTCGATTCGATAGGCCAAAGATCATCAAACCCCAAACGCCTATGCACAAGTACATCAGATGACATCTTAGACAAAATACCCACCCAATTAACTCTCCAAGCTACTATATTTGCTTGCTGAATAAATGCCTGAGCATCAAATTGATTCCCAAAAACCCAAACCGTCATAGGAGCCGGTAAATATTCGGTAAATATATCCTCTTCCCAAACACATCCATGTGATTCAACTGCTTCCTGTAAAGCTATTTGAAAGACTTTACCATATGAAATGGATAAGGTATGCGCCACATTTCCAGCTAAATGCTTCTCTAACTCAGATACGAGCTGATTAATCTGATCTTGGAACGGGTTAATTAAAATTTCAATCACACCTTGACATCCTAAACCAATGCCTAAAGCGAAAGGATCTTCCTCTCGTGTATCATAAATGATTGATTTATAGGACTGAGAGAAAAGGGCTAATTGTGCCTTCTTCAAAATATCCCCTTCTAAACAACCACCAGAAATGCCACCCCACCAATTCCCATTTTCAGCTATGAGCATTCTAGCACCTGGACGACGATAGGCACTTCCATCTACCCGAACTACAGTGGCTAAAACGAATTTTAAACCTGCCTTTTGTAGCTCAATCACTTGCTGAATAACAAGATTTAATTCTTTCATTGGAGCTTTGGTAAATTTTTTACTAAAATAGCACAAACCTTTTCTACATCTTCTTCCGTAGTAAAATACCCTAAGCTGAATCGAGCGCTAGCTAAGGCATCTTCATCAGAATGACCTAAAGCCTTTAAAACGTGAGATGGTAATTCAGTTTTAGCATTACAAGCTGAGCCATTGGAAAAAGCCAAACCAGTTAATTCTTGAAACATTCTTTCCCAGTCCGCGCCTTTTAGAGTAAAGTTAAGAATGGAAGGAACAGAATTCAAGGGAGAATTGATACTATAGGTAGGCAATACAGCAAGAAACTTATTTTTCGCCTCCTGATAGAATGACTCTTTTGATAACCATTGAGGAATTAACTCTATCGCCTTCGCTAGGCCTACCATTAAAGGCACAGGAAGCGTCCCTGGCCTTAAACCACGCTCTTGACCTCCACCAAAACTAATGGCCTGCAGCGGCCTTCTATGAATTAAAGCTCCTATTCCTTTAGGCCCATATACCTTATGACCACTAAAACTAAGTAAGTGAGGCAAAGACTTAACATCAAGATCAAGCTTTCCTAACGCTTGAGTAGCATCTGAATGAAAACAAATCCCTCGTTGATCACACAATTCCAAAACCTCATGATAGGGAAGAATGCTACCTAATTCATTATTGACTAGCATCAAAGAAACCAATACAGTACTTTTTCGAATAGCAGTAGCTAATTCAGAGACATCCTTTAAATAAGTGACTTCCCAGCCCTCTAATGCTAAAGCATGAAATACTTCTAAGACTGCTTTATGTTCCAAAGCGCTCGTAATTAAATGCCCCTTAGGCTTATCAATCAAATATCCACGAATAGCTAAATTAATTGATTCCGTTGCTCCAGAAGTGAATACAACTTCA
This sequence comes from Aquirufa sp. A-Brett2-15D, assembly GCF_054558735.1. Lineage (NCBI taxonomy): Bacteria > Pseudomonadati > Bacteroidota > Cytophagia > Cytophagales > Flectobacillaceae > Aquirufa > Aquirufa sp. A-Brett2-15D. The sequence continues at coordinate 420,991 of NZ_JBSKFT010000001.1, forward strand.
GAAGACTTTACATTGAAATAGTTAGCAACTGTGGATCGCGATTGCTCCACAGCCTCTGCAGCTCTCCAGCCATATAAATGCGAACTAGAACCAGCATTACCGAATACTTCAGTAAAATAGGGGAGCATGGCCGAAAGCACCTCCGGGTGAACCGGAGTAGTTGCTGCATAATCAAGGTAGATCGGCTGATTCATCATTAGACAAATATAGGCATAAAAAAAAAGCCCCGAAAAATTCGAAGCTCTCTTTCTATTGAAAAATGAATTACTTCAATTTCTCCAAAACTGCTTTAAAAGCTTCTGGGTGATTCATCGCTAAGTCAGCTAAAACTTTACGATTTAAAGTCATTCCAGATTTATTGAATTTACCCATGAACGCTGAGTAAGAAAGACCTTCTTGACGAGCTGCTGCATTGATACGTAGAATCCATAAACCACGAAAATCTCTTTTCTTAACTTTACGGTCACGGTATGCATATTGCAAACCCTTCTCTACTTTGTTTTTTGCTACTGTCCAGACATTTTTTCCGCGACCATAGAATCCTTTTGCTAACTTAAGGATTTTCTTTCTTCTAGCTCTTGAGGCTACGTGATTGACACTTCTTGGCATAATTTTTTTGTTTTTTGAAATGAGGCGAATCTCTCGATTACTTATTTAAGCCTTCTTTCTGGTTTAACAATAACTAAAATACTAATTATAGACCTAGCATTAATTTAACGCGGTCCATATCAGTGGGGTGAACTAAAGTAGCGTGAACTAAATTACGCTTTTGCTTAGTTGTTTTCTTTGTTAGGATATGGCTATGAAATGCGTGTTTACGCTTAATCTTACCAGTTCCTGTTACTTTGAAACGTTTTTTCGCTCCAGAGTTAGTTTTAATTTTTGGCATTGTATGATAATTATGTAAAAATTAAATTTTGAAATTTGGAATGCAAAAGTAATGAAAATTACCCTTAAAATCCACCATCAATTGAAAATTATTTCTTGATAGCCTTAGGGGAGAAGATGATACTCATACGCTTGCCCTCTAATTTAGGCATATCGTCTGGCTTACCTACGTCCTCTAGACCTTTAGCGAAGTTCAATAATAACATCTCACCACGCTCTTTAAACACAATCGTTCTTCCCACAAAGTGCACGTAAGCTTTTACCTTTGCACCCTCTTTTAAGAAATTAACCGCGTGTTTTAACTTGAAATTGAAATCGTGTTCATCCGTATTAGGACCAAAACGAATTTCTTTAATGACTGTTTTAGTTGCATTGGCCTTGATTTCCTTTTGCTTTTTCTTTTGATCATACTTGAATTTAGCATAATCAATAATCTTGCAAACAGGAGGTACAGCTTTAGGAGAAATCTCTACTAAATCTAAACTCTGAGCAACAGCAAGTTCTAATGCTTTCTCAAAAGGATATACTCCAATCTCAATATTCTCACCTACTAATCGAACTTCTTCCACACCACGTATCAACTGATTAATCCGGTAGGGTTCTTCTTCTCTTCTATTTCCTCTGTAATTGTTATTCGGGCGTAAAGCCATAAAATAAAATGGGTTTAATATGTATTAAATCGCAAGCTAAATCAAATATAATGCATAAACAAGCAAAAAACGCATAAGCTCCTATTTTTCATAGGTTAAGGACTGGATTTCTTCTTGTGCCATCGCGATAAAAGCATCTAAAGTCATTGATCCTAAATCACCATCACCTTTCTTTCGAACACTGACAATTCCCTCCGCCTCTTCTTTTTCGCCTACTACAATCATGAAAGGAACTTTAGCGATTTCCGCATCCCGAATTTTACGACCCATTTTTTCATTCCGGTGATCTACATAACCACGTAAATCCTTTTCTTGTAAACGTAGATACAATTCATTCGCATAATCCTCGTATTTCTCTGAAATAGGTAGAACTGCGATTTGATCTGGGGATAACCATAAAGGAAAATTACCCGCTGTATTTTCAATTAAAATCGCTACAAAACGCTCCAATGAACCGAATGGAGCTCGATGAATCATCACAGGACGATGCTTTGCATTATCTGAACCCGTATATTCTAATTCAAAGCGTTGTGGTAATTGATAATCCACTTGAATCGTGCCTAATTGCCATTTGCGACCTAGCGCATCTTTCACCATGAAGTCTAATTTAGGACCATAAAATGCAGCTTCACCATATTCAATCACATAAGGCAAGCCTTTCTCTTCAGCTGAACGAATAATAGCCGATTCCGCACGATCCCAATCTTCATCGTTACCAATGTATTTCTCTTTATTTTCTTTATCTCGTAAGGAAACCTGTGCTGAATACGTATCAAAACCCAAAGCTTTGAAAACATATAATACCAGGTCAATCACCTTCATGAATTCATCTTCCACCTGATCAGGTCGACAGAAAATGTGCGCATCGTCTTGAGTAAAACCTCTTACTCGGGTTAATCCATGTAATTCACCGCTTTGCTCATATCGGTACACCGTGCCAAACTCAGCTAAACGCAAAGGTAAATCCTTGTAGGAGCGGGGCTTAGTCTTGTAAATTTCACAATGATGTGGGCAATTCATTGGCTTCAAGAAGAATTCCTCATTCTCATCTGGCGTTCGGATCGGTTGAAAAGAATCCTTACCATATTTCGCATAGTGCCCAGAAGTCACATATAACTCTTTACTAGCAATATGCGGGGTAATTACAGGTGAATAACCTGCCCGCACTTGCGCACGCCGTAAGAAATTCTCTAATCGCTCGCGCAATAAAGTTCCCTTAGGTAACCATAAAGGAAGACCCATTCCTACTTTTTCTGAGAAGGCGAATAATTCTAATTCCTTACCTAATTTACGGTGATCACGACGCTTCGCCTCTTCTAATAAGGTCAAATATTCTTCTAATTCCTTCGCTTTAGGGAAGGTAATCGCATATATGCGAGTGAGTTGTTTACGTTTCTCGTCTCCACGCCAGTAAGCACCAGCAACAGAAAGTAATTTAACTGATTTAATAAATCCGGTATTAGGAATATGAGGTCCGCGGCATAAATCCGTAAAATTTCCTTGATTGTAGAAGGTGATGGAACCATCGGCTAAGCCTTCGATCAATTCTAACTTATATTCATCTCCCTTTTCTTCGAAATAGGCTACCGCATCTGTCTTAGAGACAGAGCTGCGTAAAAAATCATTTTTCAAACGCGCTAATTCCAACATTTTGTCTTCGATAGCTTTAAAGTCGTCTGAACCAAATTCCTGTTCGCCTAAATCTATATCATAATAAAAACCATTCTCAATAGCTGGACCTATACCGAATTTAGTACCTGGGTATAAAGACTCGATTGCTTCTGCTAATAAGTGAGCTGAAGAATGCCAAAAAGTCTTTTTCCCCTCATCGTCGTTCCAGGTTAATAATTGCAATGACGCATCTGAATCAATAGGAGTAGACGAATCCACTACTTCTCCATTTAAATTAGCGGCTAACACATTACGTGCTAAACCTTCAGAAATTTGCAATGCAACTTGATATGGAGTAATTCCATTTTCAAATTCTTTAACCTGCCCGTCGGGAAATGTAATTTTGATCATTCTAAAAAAATTTGTGTAAAGGTACAAATTAAGGCGCAATTCAACGAAATGGCAACCTGATTAATTTCGAACCAAGGTGTCTTTTGCAATTGCTACTGAATCCAAAGTTGATTCTGATTGTTTCGTGGGCAGTAAACCTTGCTTCGCTAAATCAAAATAGATTAATTCAGTTTGTAAGGATTTCGTTTTGGGGTAGACCTTCAGTACTTGCTTGTAGACCGATTCTGCTTGAGCATATTTCTTCATTTTAACTAAAAAACGAGCCCAATAACGCATAAAATAAGGATCCAATGGGTATTTGTTTAAACTAGCCAAAATCTCTTGTTGGTAGCGCAGCGAGGGTATAGAAGAAAATCCTCGTTCATAATACACATAAACCAAAGGGCTTTCATCACTAGGTTTGGTATTCAGTAAAGAAAACAAGCGAGTAGAATCTGAAACTCCATAGTCCTTTACTGCTTTCAGTAAGGAGCGATCCATAGTAGATAAAAGAGAGCCCTCTATTTTTTGTAAATAGAAACGACCTAAACTCATTTGCTTAGTTGCAAAATAATTATGTGCCAGTAAAAGGCTGTTTTGAGTGAGATGTAAAGAAGATAATTCTGTTAATTTTGCCCGATCAATCGAAGTCGAATAATCTTCCACAAAATGCTTTGTTTGAGCAGATAGAGCTAAATAAGCTGGCTCACCTGGATTATCTCGCAAAGCATTCTCCATATCTTGATCTGCTAAACCGTAAGCATGCAGAACGAGGTAATTCTTTGCCCGTAAATAGTAGAGGTTAGCACTCGATTGTACCTCCATTTGTTTGGTCAAAAATTGAACATTCGTCTCCGCTTTTTGACCTGCTAATATCGCTTCTTGATTGGGAATGTTTTCACCCTTTGAGTCGGGGGAGCTTTGGCAAGACACAAAAAAGAAGGCAAATCCAAGAAGAAATAATCTTACAACCATTTTAAGACAAAATCAATCAACCAACGCACTTTAACCCCATAAGGAGGGTAGAAATACTTTACAAAATTCGTTCGTTGAATAACGACAGATTTTTGATTTGAGAATTCAACAAAACCATAATGTCCACCTGATTTACCTATTCCAGAATGATTAACACCTCCAAATGGTAATTCATTATGACCAAATTGAATCAAACAATCATTCACGACAGAAGTACCTGAACTCGTATGATTTAAAATATACTGATTGAATTCCATGTCTGTTGAGAAAACATACAACGCTAATGGCTTATCTCCTGAACGAATTTCAGCGGTAATCTGAATTTCGTCTTGATAAGACATAACCGGTAGGATAGGGCCAAAGATCTCCTCCTGCATAATTCGCATTTCCGGAGTACAATTAACAAGTACTGTCGGAGAAATAAAACAATCATCGGGATCAGTAATACCTCCAAATAATACCTGAGCCCCTTTTTCTTTCGCATCTTCTAATAGTGAGACAATACGATCGAAATGACGGCGATTGACTATTCTGGCATAATCTTTACTTTTCGCTACCGTCTTTCCATAGAATTGTTCTACCGTTGCTTCTAAAGCCTTTAGAAAAGAAAAATAATTCTTTTCATGCAAATAAAGATAATCGGGAGCGATGCAGGTTTGGCCATTATTCAAAAATTTACCCCAAGCTATTTTTGCTGCTGCTTCTTCCACATTTACTTCAGACCCTACAATAGCTGGTGATTTACCACCTAATTCCAAGGTAACAGAGGTTAAATGCTTAGCCGCTGCCGCCATCACCACTTTACCAATCGCAGGACTTCCTGTAAAGAATATATGATCAAACTTTTGCTCTAAAAGGAAGGTTGAAACATTGGCATCACCCTCAAAAACAGCCACTTCACTTTTATCAAAAAGAAATGAAATCATCTTTTGAATAAATGCTGATGTTGCAGGACTTAATTCTGATGGCTTTAAAATCACTGCATTCCCTGCGGCAATAGCGTGAACTAAGGGACAAATCGATAGATTAAATGGGTAATTCCACGGGGATATAATCAAACACAAACCTTTCGCCTCATATTGAACTAGGCCTTTTGTTCCTAATAGCATCAAGGGCGCAGAAACAGACGATGGCTTCATCCAAGACTTCAAATGCTTTACTGTGTGTTGAATTTCGCGTTTAACACCTAGCATCTCTGCAATAACTACTTCAGAGGCAGGCTTTTTAAAATCAGTATATAAAGCGTCGCATAAATCGTTTTTATGCTGCATCAGATAAGACTCTATTTTACGCAATTTTTCAATGCGTTCTGTGGCGCTCGTCGTGCTTAAGCGCAATAAAGCAGATTTTTGTAAGGAGAGAACTTCTAAAATTTGATTTTCCATCAAAGTATATTAAAAGATGAATAGTAATTTTTCTTCTAACTCGTCAAAATAATAATTGTTTCCACTTGGTTTACGCAAGGAATGCCCTGCTACATACCATAAGCCATCACCTGGATAAACAGCTAAACTAGCTGATTTGCAATTTTGATTCGCCTTATCTGCCTGGAATTCCGCAATAAAAACATGATTCATTAAATCTTGTAATTCATCCCAATTCGTAAAGACTTTTTGACCTTCTTCGCCATCTAGATAAGTAAAGGTTAAAGAAGCAAAGGACATTTCTCCTTCAATCTTCCGCCAATTTCCTGCCCGGTCTTTAAATTGAAAACCTAAATACAGGGGTAATTCACGTCCATCAATTTCAAACATGGCCTGCATAAACTCCTGAATCAACGATTCTTGTGGCTCTAGGTACAAAGGAACATTAGGTGTTGTATCATTCGCTTCCAAGGTAATAAATGGCTCTTGGTCCTTCGGAGAACAAGATCCAGTCACATATTCTTGAAATTGAGGCAACAATCGATCCCGCCAAACAAGGGGTAAATCACCTGTAAATGTCCAATTATCATCAGGAACTAGGCCGTCAGCAATTAATTCTTCACGAGAAAAATCAGAACGATCAATGAATTGAATTTCAATAGCTACCGTAGGCGTATCTGTGTCAAATTGCATAAAAGAAAAAACAGCTTCTAAATGATAAGGCGCTGGCACATTAATGGGCGACTCATAGAAAAGTTTAAAAAGCCGGGATAATTTATTCGGGTTCATCTAAATTGAATTAAAATACAAAGTTACGGTTTTCGCCGTATCAATTTTACCACTCGTGGTTTTAATGAAGGAAGGTAGAATTACTATTTCTTTAGGAACCTCATGAGACGCTAAACGTGATTGGATATAATCCCTATCCCAAACGATAAATTCGGCTGACTCGACAAACAAAACTACTTTTGCTCCCCAAAATTCGTCGGGAATTCCTGCCGCAAAAAGGGAGGCCTTAGTCAATGAAGAATATACCCCTTCTATTTTTTCTGGTTGAATTTTAAGCCCACCAGAATTTATTACCCGATCTAAACGACCCAATAACCTAAATTTACCAGGTTCCTCCATTTCTACCACATCGCGTGTCTCTAGCCACCTATTTTCCGTTAATACAGAACATATAAGTAAGCAAGATGAGTCACTAAGTGCTATTTGTATGCCGGGAAGTGTTTGAAAATAATCTTGATTCCAAGTTCGAAAAGCAATATGAGAAACGGTTTCTGTCATTCCATAGGTCTCATAAACAGGAAATCCCATAGCCATGCGTAATTTTTCGGGAACGCGGGCCCCGCCTAAAAGAATTCCTTTAGCCCGCGAAAAATAATTATTGAAATTTATCCCGGCATCTAACATCGTAGACCATTGGGTGGGAACAAAGGAAGCGAGATGAATAGTGGTAGGAGGAAGGTTTTCTAAAGGATTTTGGCATGGTTCTACTAAAACCAAACCTAAATCGAGAACTAGCGCCCGAACAAGCACCATCGCACCTGCTATATAAGTAGGAGGAAGGGATAATAAAGCTACATCTCCTTTAACTAATTGTAACCATTCGCTAGTCATGATAGCGGAAGCATACAAACGCTCACGAGAAATCGAAATAGGCTTAGGATCACCAGTTGAACCAGAACTATAAAACAAAAATTCCTTTTGACCAGAACGCCACAATTGACAAAATTCGAACACTTGTTGTTCAAATTCCGATTCAGCCTGGGGCATTTCCAATAAAAGCGAGTGCAGGATGCGCATATAATCAGAGATTCATTCCAAAATTAACCAAACATTCTCTAATTTCGTGAGTTAATAAAGGGTAAACGTAAAGCCACCCATATTCATGTCAGAAGATCCATTCTTAAATCCCATTAATCCAGACAAAGTAGCCGAAAATCCGGGTCTACTACCATATGCGCATACCGCAGGAGGAGCCGTTATAAAACCGGACGATATGGGCAAAATTAAAGGTCGTTCCGTTTTAGCCATGCGCCAGCAAACGGATCGCCAAATGAACCAATTGTACGAACAAATGGAGGTTTTAGCTCGGCAAGCCAAGTTAATAGCGGAAAGAAAAGAGATTTCTGAACGTATTTATGAGGCTGCCATGGGTTTCGAGCCCATCATAAGCGAAACCTATTATTTATATGAAAAAGAAGATGGTTCAGACTTAATGTCCCTAGTTGCACCAGAAGAATGGGGTCGTTCATTTAAGTATAGCCGTTATTTAGCTAAAGTAAAATTATTAGCCGACCATACGTGGGAGGTTGAATACAACGATTCACCCGCATAATAAATCGATTAAACTTATGATTTCATCATTCCCTTGGGAAACCATCAAGATCTACGAAGACATTCTATTTCAATTCTACAACGGAATTGCTAAAATTTCCATTAACAGGCCGCAAAAGCACAATGCCTTTACACCATTAACGGTTCAAGAAATGTCTGAAGCGATGGAATTAGCTCGTCAAGATCCCCGTGTTGGCGTAGTCATATTAACTGGCGAGGGCGGGAAAGCATTTTGTTCTGGAGGAGACCAAAGCGTCCGTGGAGACGGGGGATATGTGGGAAAAGATACGGTACCTCGTTTAAATGTATTAGATCTTCAACGTCAAATCAGAACTATCCCTAAACCCGTTATCGCTATGGTAGCAGGCTGGGCAATCGGTGGAGGACACGTTTTACATGTCATTTGTGATTTATCAATTGCCGCTGAAAATGCACGTTTTGGACAAACTGGACCTAATGTAGGTTCGTTTGACGGAGGTTTTGGCGCCTCTTATCTTGCTCGTGTAGTAGGTCAAAAGAAAGCCCGTGAAATCTGGTTCCTTTGTGATCAATACGACGCTGCAGATGCGCTTCAAATGGGATTAGTTAATAAAGTGGTGCCTTTAGAGGATCTAGAGAAAACCACCGTTGCTTGGTGTGAAAAGATTTTAGAAAAGAGTCCTTTAGCCCTACGTATGTTAAAATCTGCCTTTAATGCAGAATTAGACGGTCAAGCTGGTATTCAAGAATTAGCCGGAAATGCGACCTTATTATATTATTTATCAGATGAAGCTAAAGAAGGTAAGAATGCCTTCCTAGAAAAGCGCAAACCCGATTTCTCTAAATTCCCTAAATTCCCCTAAATGATGAATTATTGGTTAGTAAAATCTGAACCATTCAAATATTCTTGGGATGATTTCGTTAAGGAGGGGAAATCTGTTTGGGATGGCGTACGAAATTACCAAGCTAGGAATAATATGATGGCCATGAAAAAAGGCGATTGGGTCTTTTTTTACCATTCAAATGAAGGAATGGAGGTCATTGGCCTAGCAGAAGTAAACAAAGAACATTTCCCTGATCCGACGACGGAAGATACGCGTTGGGTGGTTGTGGAATTAATTCCAATTAAAAAATTCGCAAAAACGGTAACCTTAAAAGCAATGAAAGCGGATGATAGATTAAGTGGTTTAGCTTTAATCAAGCAATCACGCCTATCTGTAACTCCAGTTGCGAAAGCAGAATTCGATATTATTTTAAGCCTAGCAGAATAAGTATGAAATCGATTCGCCTACTATTCCTACTCCTTATTTTACATATGTCCTCTTTCGCTCAAGAAATGAAGCGAATCGAATTTCCTATTGGAGGATCTCAAATGGAAACATTTTCCATTCCAATTGGTGAAAAGGGTGTGATTGTATTAACTCATTTAGGCAAAGCAGAATTCAATATTCGCAAATTCAATACTGATTTAGAACAGGTTTGGATGAATCAGGGAAGTGTAGATGGAAATCTAGACTATGTAACCCATTGCTACGATGGAAATAGTCTATATCTATTATTTAGCCGCTTTAAAAGCAATAACTATTATATCGTTCGAGTAAACCCTAGCGATGGTAAATTTGAAAAATTCCAAATCTACTCCGTGGAGAAAATGGAAATTTCAAACTTCAAAGCATTAAACCAATCGCTCTTTATAGGAGGTGTAGTAAACAATACTCCTGTTATCTTATTTACTAATTTAACGGAAAAAAGTACTCGTATTTTGCCAGCGGTTGTGAATGGTCAAGCAGAGATCCAATCGATGGATCTAGATACAGTGCAACAGCAAATAAATGTGGTTTATTCAGTAGGAAAGAAAGCTAAGAACTACCAATTGATTTTAAAATCTTTTGATGAAGATGGAAATCAATTAGGTCAAATAACCATGAATCCTCAAGAGGAATATGCCCAAATGAATGCCAAATCCACTCAATTAAATGATTCCTTACAGGTAGTTGTGGGCACGTATGGACACAAAAATACAATCGGCTCCTCCAGGGGACCTGGTTCACAAGGATTATATTTTTCCTCCTACCTTGACGGAGATTTACAAGAATCTAAATTCCATAGCTTTACTCAATTCAATAATTTCTTCAATTTCTTAGGTGAGAAGCAAAAGAGCAAACAGGAAAAAAAGATTAAAAGTAAAGAAGATAAAGGGGAAGAACTTCGATTAGATTACCGTTTATTAATGCATGAGATCATAAAAAAAGGCGATCATTACATTATTGTTGCAGAAGCATTTTATCCAGATTATAAATACACGAATTATTCACCGTTTGGCGGTAATATGGCTATGCTAGGAGGAGGACTCTATTCGCCATGGAATATGTTATACAATCCATACCGCTGGGGTTATGGTAATTATGGCTTGTACTCACCATTCTCAAGTTACTACAGTCCTTGGGGATATAGAGGTTATAATTCCTACAGTAATTCTCAGCAATTTGATGGTTGGATATATACGCATGCCGTCATTGCAGAAATTGATGAAAAAGGCAATTTGCTATGGGATCATTCTATTGATTTGAATAATATCAAAGAAGATAAGCTGATTCAAAAAATAAAGACCTCTTTGCATGGAGATATACTAACTTTGTCTTACCAAAGAGGAAATAATATCATCTCAAAATACATCACCGCGCAAGGACAATCCGGAGAAGAGAAAATACAAGAATTAAGTATACAATACGAGGGAGATAAAATAAGACGTCAAGAAAAGTCTGATTTAAACTATTGGTTTAGTACTATTTTCCTCGCTGCGGGGAATCAAACCATCAGTAATTCAGAAGACGGGAGACGTTCTGTTTACTTCCTAACTAAAATACCATTGAACCCCTAAAATTTGAAAAATCTAGCATCAATTGCCATCGAAACACCCTCATTTTGGGGAAAAAATTATGAATTAATAGATTCGGGGGGATTCGAAAAATTAGAGCAGTTCGGTGCATTTGTCGTGAGACGACCAGAACCTCAGGCTGTTTGGCAAAAATCACTTTCGGAGGAATTTTGGGCTAGTAAAGCGCATGCTTATTTTAGTAAAGAAAAAGGTAGTTCGGAGCGTGGTGTTTGGGATGTAAAAAAAGGTGTACCTGATAAATGGTTTATGCCTTATAAATCGGAAGCTTTAGACCTGAACTTTAAGATTTCTTTGTCTTCATTTAAGCACGTGGGCATTTTTCCAGAACAAGCGACTAATTGGGAATTTTTGGCAAAAAATATTCCCTTACTTAAAACCCCTAAACCTAAAATATTAAATCTATTCGCCTATACGGGTGGAGCAAGTTTAGCTTGTAAGCAAGTAGGAGCAGATGTAACACACGTTGATTCTGTTAAACCCGTTTTATCTTGGGCTAGAGAAAATATGGAAGTTTCTAAACTAGATAACATTCGATGGATGGCAGAGGACGCACTTAAATTCGTCAAACGAGAAGCCAGACGAGGAAATTTCTACCAAGGAATTCTATTAGATCCACCGGCTTATGGACGAGGTCCTGAAGGCGAGAAGTGGATATTAGAAGAACAGATTGATGACATGTTACGCTCCGTAAAGGAAATTTTAGATCCGAAAGAACATATATTATTAACCAATGTCTACTCGCTGGGTTTCTCCACTTTAGTAGTCGAAAATTTAATGAGAGGCATTTTCAATGTACCAGATATGGCAGAATCAGGTGAGATCTATTTGAATGATGAATACGATAAAAAACTCCCACTTGGCGTCTTTTATCGCTACCTATATCAATCTTAGTTCTTGGGATAAATCACACCTTTAGCTGCTAATAGCGTGTTTTTCATTAAAGAAACGATGGTCATAGGACCGACTCCCTTAGGAACTGGGGTGATATAAGAGCAATGCGGAGCTACGTCGTTGAAATCAACATCTCCCTTTAAAGCAAATCCAGATTTCTTTGTAGCATCTTCCACACGGGTTAAACCTACGTCAATAACTACGGCGCCAGGTTTAATATGTGCCGCTTTTATAAAATCTGGTTTCCCTAGAGCAGCTATAACAATATCTCCTTGTGAACAAATCTCGGCTAAATTAGGCGTTCTTGAGTGAGTTAACGTAACGGTACAATTTCCTACCGGATGATTACGCTGCATCAAAATAGACATAGGTAAGCCCACTATTTGGGAACGACCTACTACCACACAATGCTTTCCAGCTGTTTCTATTTTATAATAAGCTAATAAATCCAACACGCCTTGAGGTGTGGCAGAAATATAGGCTGGTAAACCTTTCGCCATCCGGCCTATGTTGATTGGATGAAATCCATCCACATCTTTCGAAGGATGAATCGTCTCCATTACTTTATCTGGATTAATATGAGTAGGAAGAGGTAATTGAACGATCAAACCATCCATATCAGGATTATCATTCACTTTTTGAACCTCGGCTAGTAAGTCGGTCTCTGAGATAGATGGGTCAAATCGTAATAGGGTAGAAGCGAAGCCTAATTCTTCGCAAGACTTCACTTTATTAGCCACATAAGTCTCTGAAGCACCATTATTACCGACCAGAATGGCTACTAAATGGGGCGCTTTTTGGCCGGCAGCCACCATTTCTTTAACTTCCACACCGATGGCGATTTTCATCGTTTCGGCTACCATTTTTCCATCAATAATCTGACTCATCATCTTATTTTTTACGTGCTTTCTTAGGTGCAGGAGCGGCATCGCCTAAAGCTAAACACTCCTCTAATGTTAAATCAGCAGGTTCTGTTCCTTTCGGAATCTTCACATTGCGTTTTCCGATTTGGATATAGGGGCCATACATTCCATTTACAACTTTAACCGTCTCATTTTCAGCAAATTCCTTGATAAACTTATTCGCCTCTACTTTACGCTTTGCTTCAATTAATTCAATCGCACGTTCTTGATCGATCGTGGCTAAATTATCTGTTTTAGCTAAGGAATAATATTTACCATTATGCTTCACATAAGGGCCGAAACGACCTTTTCCTGTCTCGATTAAGGAATCCTCAAAATAACCTAATCCTCCCGCTTCCGCATCTTTTAGTGCTTGAGCAATCACCGCAATAGCTTGATCCATTTCAATCGTAAACGGATCATGTGTATCTGGTAAGCTCGTGAACTTACCATCGTATTTAATATAAGGTCCTAGCTTACCTGCACCGATAATCACGGGCATATCCTCATGGATACCGACTTCACGAGGTAATTTAGGTCGTTCGAATAAAGCCAAAGCCTCTTCAAACGTTAATGTGCTCACGGTTTGTGACTTAGTTAAATTCGCAAAGACAGGTTTTTCTTCTTCAGACGATTCACCTAATTGTACAAAAGGACCAAATTTACCTAAACGAACAGAAACTAAACGACCTGTTTTAGGATCAACTCCTAATTCACGACCGCCACCTACAGTACTACGGTTGATGGATTTCGAATCCTCAATGGTTTGGTGGAAAGACTTATAGAAATTCTTCATTAAAGTCGTCCACTCTAATTTACCTTTAGCGATGTTATCAAATTCATCCTCCATCTCCGCAGTAAACGTATAATCGACCACGTTTTCAAAATTCTCAACTAAGAAGTCTGTTACTAAGGTACCGATGTGCGTAGGGAAAAGCTTAGATTTCTCGGTTCCTACAATTTCAGTTGCCTTGGTGCCTGCAATCTCGTTATTGGAAAGAACCCAGGTTTGGAACTCACGCTCTCTTCCTGGCCGATCTTCCTTTACCACATAAGCACGCTTAATGATGGTGGAAATTGTAGGGGCATAAGTAGATGGTCGACCGATACCTTTTTCTTCCAAAGCCTTCACTAAACTCGCCTCCGTATAACGTGGAGAAGCGCGGGAAAAGCGCTCCTGAGCTTTCATTTCATCTAAATCTAATACTTGACCTACATTCAAAGGAGGCAACATATCTTTGTTCTCATCCTCCTCGTCCTCATCCTTGCCTTCTAAATAAGCCTTTAAAAATCCTTCAAAAGCAATCACTTCCCCTTGTGCAGATAAAAGCTCAGGAGTCGTAGAAATGTCTATTAGAGCAGTGGTACGCTCGATTAAGGCATCTGCCATTTGGGACGCAATCGCGCGCTTCCAAATTAATTCATACAAACGCTTCTCGCGTGCATCGCCTGATATACTATGATTAGCAAAATCCGTCGGACGAATGGCTTCGTGGGCCTCTTGCGCGTTTTCAGATTTAGTTTTAAACTGACGGCCATAATGGAATTTAGCACCATAGGATGATTCAATCTCTGCTTTCGCCTTATCCCTTGCTTCCTGAGATAACATGGTTGAATCGGTACGCATATAAGTAATTCGACCAGATTCGTATAATTTCTGAGCCACAGACATCGTAGTAGCGACCGCAAAACCTAATTTACGCGAAGCTTCTTGCTGTAATGTAGATGTTGTAAATGGAGGGGCTGGGGACTTTTTAGCCGGCTTAGTTTCTAAACTCTTGATACTGAAAGCAGCGCCAACACATCTTTTAAGGAAGTCTAAAGCGTCATTTTCTTTGGCAAATGCTTTCGATAATTCTGCCTTCAGTACTTTTTTTCCTGGTAAGTCAAAATGAGCCACCACTTTAAACGTGGCAATCGACTCATGATTTTCAATTTCACGCTCTCGCTCTACAATTAATCGTACCGCTACAGATTGTACACGACCTGCCGATAAGCCTTTTTGAACTTTAGACCAAAGCACCGGAGATAACTCAAATCCAATTAAGCGATCCATAATTCGACGAGCCTGCTGAGCATTCACTAAGTCCATATCAATGGTCCTAGGTTGCGTAATAGCTAATAATATGGCTGGTTTAGTAATCTCGCGAAAGACGATACGTTTCGCATTATCTTTTAATCCTAATGCCTCTTTTAAATGCCAAGAAATCGCCTCTCCCTCGCGGTCATCATCCGTTGCTAACCAAACTTCTTCCGCTGATTTCGCTAGACTTTTTAACTCAGAAATGACTTTAGTCTTATCTGCTGAAACTACATAAGTAGGAGCGAAGTCATTATCTACATCAATGGCTTTATCACCCTTTATAGGCAAATCTCGTACGTGACCAAAAGAAGACTTCACCACGAAATCCTTCCCCAAATATCCTTCTATGGTCTTTGCTTTCGCTGGAGACTCGACGATGACTAAATTTTTTGCCATTATGCTGGTTAAATAATGAAATTCTTAAAACGAGTCCAAATATAAGGGCTCTAAATTTAACAAAGAGTTAAAAATTGCCGAAAGGCAAAAAAAAATATTAATCCGGAATATTTCCGATTCGAACCCGAGAATTAATATTCACTCTAAAACCAATGTAACTAAATTCACCATTGATAAAATTCGCGATTGCTTCTAATCGCAATATTTTAAAAACACCATCTAAGCCATAACCTATTTCATTATACAGTAAATTTTGATTTTGGACATAATTCACATTGGCTATTAAAACCTCTTTAACATATAACTTTTTCATTCCTATTAGCGGCTTTAACCACAGATTAGAAAACTGGAAAAAGCTTAAGGCTTCTACATAAGATCCGGCTGTCGAGTTAGCATAGTGATTCACATTTAGACGTTGATTAGACCCATTCGTTAAATTTTGATAATAACCGACTAAACGTTCAGAGGCTAACATTTCGCCTGCTTGTATCAAATTTAAGCTCCCGTTATAGTGTTTAAAATCTATAAAATACGCTGGTTTATTCCCAAAGAATGTTCCGGCATTAACCAAGAGTCCCATTTTAATCCAAGGGTTTAGTTCAATATTATGTAAATACGAAATCTCCACTTGATTAAAGTCAGTGCTAGATCCGTTCACATCCTTCCATCCTGCCCGGTATTTAGCTAATAAAAGGGGAGAAGATCCCCAATCTGTTAAGCGAGTATTAGCTCGATAACTTTGAGTCAACAAAGGTCTAAAACCTAGTTGTAATTGTGTTATGAATGATTTATGGGTAGCAAATCCGACCGTTCTATATTCTAAATTAGTAGGATTATTAGGTTGGTATTCCCGATTTAAAAAATTAATCCAATAATAATCAGTCGTATTATCCATTTGACTTCGCTCCGAATATTCCAACATTGATTTCAAGAAGAAGCGAGCAGAAAAACGCTTGGTAAAGTTTAAAGAGGTGAATTTTGACCTGTAAATCTTCATTTGATTATTTTTCAATAACAAAGTAGATAAGGAATTCATCTCTGGAGAAATCGTATTCTCGGGATTATATTGAGCAACAAAGTCCCCATTAGTTAGTAATAAATCAAATGAATCAGCTCGATAGCGCAATTTAACTAAACCAGAATTACGATTTATGCCAAAGGCTCTACGGCCTAAAACCTCTGCCTCTAACAGATGATAGCGTGACCACCGTTTCCGAAACACAAGCCCTGAGTTAGCCACAAAACCTTCTACCGTATTGAAATTCGAATCAAACACAGGCGACTTATAGTATATCTCAAAAGGATAAAAATCCTTTTTAAACTGACCAAAGAAAAAGGATTTACTCAGTATTAATTGAGACGGATTAAAGGGTGTTACGCTAAAACTATCAATCGCTACCTCTTTAGTTTTTAAATTAGGATCATTCGTAAAAAAGGATGGATCTAGGCTTGTACCCTTATTCATTCCTTTATAGTAAACCGAATCAATCATCAATAAATTAGAGGTGGGCCTTTGCTTCCATTTTCTCAATAATGAACCATGAAGATTAGTCAAAAACTGATTTGCAAACGTTTCATCAAAAGCGACTGCTGAAATATTTAATGTTTCCGTTGATTGGGATGGTTCAGAAAAAAGCGCAGTATCAAAAGTCCACTCTTCCGGTGATCCTACAGTTTCTTGCTCCCAAATATATTCCCCATCACTACCCAATAATCCTGCTACTAGTCGAATTTTACCCTTTTTAGGAATCCATTTTCCCTGAAAAGACTGATTAATTAGATCAAATTGATAGTCAATAGCATCAGCAAAAACGGCCCCTTCAAATCGTACAAGCCAACCCGCTTCATCTATCGTAAGTGTTCCTTTAAATAAGTGATCTCGCCTTAATTTAGGCTCTACCTGAAATTGCAGACAGGTTTTACCTTCTACTAGGGTATCGCCTTTAAAATTAAAATGATAGTATGTTTTAGCTTGGTAGCTTAGCGGTGATACACAAGATGTCCCCACATAATCCTGGTATAAATCAGGCCAAAGAAACAAAGTAGGTTTCGCATATTTCTTGTGAAAAGTTTGAACCGATTCAATACCATGTATAATTTGGTTGAGATGACCCACTTGAACTTCTGATATGGTCTGATTGCCATACCATTGACCCATTTGAATTCCTTCTTTAGCGGCTAATCGTTTGCGGGCTATCCCCACTACCTGATTAAAACGAGCTTTCTCTTGAACTTTAACTCTCATTTTAAAAGAGCCTATAGCTTTTCCGTGGTCTTCCGCTAAACGCAAAGCTTTATCTAAAACGGAGGCTGGAACAAGAGATTGCGCTTGAATTTCATTCTGTGAAAAATGAAAAAAACATCCAATCAAAAGGAATATTTTCAAAAAGTTCAAGCGGATGATATATTAAAATGTAAAAATAGTGCTATTTAAAATAGATAAAATCAAGCATTAAAACAAAGTTCTTAATAATTACTTAACAAAGGAAATGTTATCCTACAAATAGTGGCAAAATTGAAGCTAATCTATTAATTTTGTGAACATTTTTTACCAAACAATATTACCATGGCCTTTGACATTGAAATGATTAAAGCTGTTTACGATCGCATGCCGGCGCGCATTGCTGCTGCTCGTGCGTTAACAGGTAAACCGCTTACATTAACGGAGAAAATTCTATATAGCCATTTATGGGAAGGCACAGCCTCTACTGCTTATGCAAGAGGTGCTTCTTATGTAGATTTTGCACCTGACCGTGTGGCTATGCAAGATGCAACAGCTCAAATGGCCTTATTACAATTCATGCAAGCAGGACGCCCACAGGTGGCCGTTCCTTCTACAGTGCATTGTGATCACTTAATTGAAGCAAAAGTAGCCTCTACTACCGATTTAAAAGTAGCAGTAGATAAAAATAAAGAAGTTTACGACTTCTTATCGTCTGTTTCAGACAAATATGGTATCGGTTTCTGGAAACCAGGTGCAGGTATCATTCACCAAGTCGTATTAGAAAATTACGCTTTTCCAGGTGGCATGATGATTGGAACTGATTCACACACAGTTAATGCGGGTGGTTTAGGAATGATCGCCATCGGAGTGGGTGGAGCTGATGCTTGCGATGTTATGGCAGGTTTAGCTTGGGAATTAAAGTTCCCTAAATTGATTGGTGTTAAATTAACTGGTAAATTAAATGGTTGGACATCTGCTAAAGATGTTATCCTTAAGGTCGCTGGAATCTTAACGGTAAAAGGTGGAACTGGTGCCGTGGTTGAATATTTTGGCGAAGGTGCGACATCCATGTCTTGTACAGGTAAAGGAACCATTTGTAATATGGGTGCGGAAATCGGTGCCACGACATCTACGTTTGGTTATGATGCGTCCATGGCTCGTTATTTAGAGTCCACCGGTCGTGCAGATGTGGCAGCTTTAGCTAATGGAGTAAAAGAGCACTTAACAGCTGATCCTGAAGTATATGCTAACCCAGAAAAATACTTCGATCAAGTAATCGAAATTGATTTAGATACCTTAGAGCCACACTTGAATGGTCCTTTCACTCCAGATTTAGCTACGCCTATTTCTAAGATGAAAGAAATGGCTGAGAAAAACGGCTGGCCTACGAAAGTAGAGGTGGGTTTAATCGGATCATGTACGAACTCATCTTACGAAGACATCGCACGTGCAGCATCTTTGGCAAAACAAGTAGCTGCGAAAGGATTAAAAACAAAAGCTCAATTTACGATTACTCCTGGTTCTGAATTAGTTCGTTATACGATCGAGCGGGATGGTTTCATCGCGACATTTGATTCCATTGGTGCTACCGTATTCTCTAATGCGTGTGGACCCTGTATAGGACAATGGGCTCGCCCGGGTGCAGAAAAAGGAGAAAAGAATACAATTGTTCACTCTTTCAATAGAAACTTTGCAAAGCGTGCAGATGGTAACCCTAACACGTTTGCTTTCGTAGCATCTCCAGAAATGGTGACTGCCTTAGCGATCGCAGGTGATCTTACCTTCAACCCCTTAACGGATACCTTAACAAATGATAAAGGCGAACAAGTTAAATTAGACGCTCCTACAGGAGATGAATTACCGAAATTAGGATTCGCTGCTGAAGATGCTGGCTATCAAGCTCCAGCGGAAGACGGTTCAGGCGTTGAAGTAAAAGTTTCTGCTACTTCCGATCGTTTACAATTATTAGATCCATTCTCAGCATGGGAAGGATCTGATTTAAAAGGGTTAAAATTATTGATAAAGGCCAAAGGTAAATGTACTACGGATCATATTTCAATGGCAGGTCCTTGGTTAAAATACCGTGGTCACTTAGATAATATCTCTAATAACATGTTAATAGGGGCGCTTAACTTCTTCAATGAGAAGACAGATAACGTGAAGAACGCTTTAACAGGAGAATATGGTCCAGTTCCTGCTACACAACGTGCCTACAAAGCAGCGGGTGTAGGAACTATTGTGGTAGGGGATACCAACTACGGTGAAGGATCATCTCGCGAGCACGCAGCAATGGAACCACGTCACTTAGGTGTTCGTGCCGTTTTAGTCAAGTCATTCGCTCGTATACACGAAACAAATTTAAAAAAGCAGGGTATGTTAGCCTTAACCTTTACCAATGAAGCTGATTATGATAAAATTCAAGAAGATGATTCTATCAATATTATAGGTTTAGGAAGCTTTGCTCCAGAAAAATCCTTGACTATAGAGTTAGTTCACTCAAATGGTAGCACAGACAGTTTTGCTGTAAACCATACATATAATGAACAACAAATTGAATGGTTCAAAGCAGGTGGTGCCTTAAATATCATCCGTGCTTCCGTAAAATAATTTGAAATTGGGGCAAAATTGATTAATTTTGCCCTTTATTAAAAAAATAAGCCCTCTCAAAAACACATGGCAGCGATTAACGCAGTTAAAATATTTTCTGGTTCTGCTTCTAATTATTTAGCGAAAGATATTGCTAAGTTCTATGGAAAAGATTTGGGCGCTGTAACTACTTTAAAGTTCTCAGACGGTGAAATGTCACCCAGTTTTGATGAATCCGTACGTGGTTGCGATGTATTTATTATTCAGTCTACCTTCCCATCGGCGGATAATTTAATGGAGTTATTGTTAATGATCGATGCCGCTAGACGTGCATCTGCACATTATGTAACAGCTGTTATTCCTTACTTTGGGTATTCACGTCAAGATCGTAAAGATCGTCCACGTGTAGGTATTGGAGCAAAATTGATAGGTAATTTATTAACAGCAGCAGGAGCTGATCGTCTAATGACGATAGACTTACATGCTGGCCAAATCCAAGGATTCATGGACTTCCCGGTAGATCACCTAGAAGGTAATGCCATCTTTGTTCCCTATTTAAAGTCTTTAAATTTAGAAAACATCCTTTTCGCATCACCCGATGTGGGAGGTGTTGTTCGTACACGCAACATGGCTAAATTCTTCAATGCGGAGATGGTTATTTGCGATAAGCACCGTAAACGTGCTAATGAAATTGCCTCCATGCAATTAATTGGAGACGTGAAAGGTTCAGATGTGATATTAGTCGATGACTTAATTGATACCGGAGGTACTTTGTGTAAAGCGGCTCAATTAATTATGGATAAAGGAGCAAATTCAGTAAGGGCGGTTGTCACCCACCCGGTTTTATCAGGAAAAGCGTATGAAAACATTTCTAATTCTGTTTTAACGGAATTATTAGTGACTGATACAATTCCTTCTAAACAAGCTTGTGACAAAATAAAGATTCTTTCGGTAGCTGAGCTTTTTGCGAAGGCGATCGGACGTATCCGTGATCACGAATCTATCAGTTCATTATTTATTAAATATTAATTTCAACCGGTTCTAGGGGATAGCCTTTGTGCGAAAGACTAGAAGCATTAACAAAAACAAGATGAAAAAATTAGAGATTGTAGGGTTTAAAAGAGCGAATCTCGGTACGAAGAGCGCGAATGATTTACGCAACGAAGCTTTAGCACCATGTGTATTGTACGGTGGTTCTGAGCAAGTTCATTTCGCTGTTCCAATGATCCTTTTCCGTGAATTATTATATTCTGCGGATGTGTACGAAGTTGAATTAAACATTGAGGGTACGAAATACCGTGCTATCTTACAAGATTCACAGTTTCACCCAGTGAACGAGATGATCTACCACGTAGACTTCTTAGAAATTCAAAAAGGTAAAGCAATCAAAATTGCTGTACCTATTAAAGTAGTTGGAAATTCTCCAGGCGTTATCAAAGGGGGTAAAATGGTGCAAAAATTACGTAAAGTTACTTTACGTGGTCAAGCAGAAAATATTCCTGATTTCGTAACAATTGATATTTCTGGTTTGGACTTAGGTCAAACAGTTAAAGTAAACAAATTACAGGTAGAAGGATGTGAGATCTTAAATCCAATATCTAATCCCGTAGCAACAATCGAAATCCCAAGAGCATTAAGAGGTAAAATAACTGCTTAATTTCTTAAAGGAAATCCAGATTGATAGATAAAGAAAAAGCCCCGCAATTGCGGGGCTTTTTTTATGCCTTGTGAATAAGGATTATTTCTTAGCTACTATCGACTTAACAATAGGAGCCTTTTCGATCTTCGCTGCATGATTACTATCACCTACGTGAATGTAAGGTGCAATAACTAAGGATACGATTGACATCAATTTAATCAAAATGTTCATAGAAGGACCTGAGGTATCTTTGAAAGGATCACCCACCGTGTCACCTGTTACAGCAGCCTTGTGAGGCTCAGAACCTTTCTTATAAGTTTGACCATCAATCAATACACCTTTCTCAAATGATTTCTTAGCGTTATCCCAAGCTCCACCTGCGTTTGATTGGAAAATACCCATCAATACACCTGAAACAGTTACACCGGCTAATAAACCTCCTAAAACTTCAGGTCCCATAGTGAAACCAACAATTACTGGAACAGTAAGAGCGATAGCACCTGGAAGAATCATTTGACGAATAGAAGCCTCTGTGGAGATAGCTACACATTTTTCATATTCTGGTTTTGCTTTGTATTCCATGATACCTGGGATCTCACGGAACTGACGACGAACTTCGTTCACCATTTCCATTGCCGCTTTACCTACCGCAGAAATACATAAGGCAGAGAATATGAATGGAATCATTCCTCCAACGAATAAACCTGCTAATACATTCGCTTTATAAATATCAATAGCTGTAATGCCAGATATGCCTACGAAAGCGCCAAACAAGGCTAATGAAGTCAAGGCTGCAGACGCAATCGCAAAACCTTTACCTGTAGCCGCTGTAGTGTTACCTACTGCATCTAAATTATCTGTACGCTCACGAACTTCCGAAGGCAATTGAGCCATTTCAGCGATACCACCCGCATTATCAGCAATAGGACCAAAAGCGTCAATAGCTAATTGCATAGCTGTTGTAGCCATCATACCAGCTGCAGCAATGGAAACACCATATATACCAGCAAAGTGGTAAGAACCGATAATACCAGCCGCTAAAACTAAAATAGGCAATACCGTGGATTCCATACCTACCGCTAAACCACCAATAATGTTAGTTGCATGACCAGTACCTGATTTTTGAACAATTGAATCCACAGGACGTTTTCCCATTGCAGTATAATATTCCGTAATGATGGACATTAAAGTTCCCACAACTAGACCTACAATAATTGCATAGAAGACATCCATCGAAGTAAATGTAGTACCACGAAGCGTTAAAGAATCAGGTAAGATATTCTTTACTAAGAAATAAGATGTCACGAATGTGATAGCAATAGACGTATAATTACCTACGTTTAACGCATTTTGAACAGAGGCTGTTTCGCTAGATATACGAACAAAGAACGTACTTACTAAAGAGGCAATTAAACCTACACCTGCAATTAACATTGGTAATAAAACAGGGGAGAAGCCGCCATAATTATCTGCCACAGAAATTTCTTGGCCTAAAACCATCGTTGCAAGGATTGTAGCTACATAAGAACCAAATAAATCAGCACCCATACCGGCCACATCACCTACGTTATCACCCACGTTATCCGCAATAGTAGCCGGATTACGTACATCATCTTCAGGAATACCTGCTTCTACTTTACCTACTAAGTCAGCACCTACGTCGGCTGCTTTCGTATAAATACCACCACCCACACGAGCAAATAAAGCAATAGACTCAGCTCCTAAGGAGAAACCAGCTAATACCTCGATTGCCGTTCTCATCTCCATTGATGTCAAAGCTTTGCCTTCAGCAAAATATTGATAGAAAGCAATGAACAAGCCACCAAGACCTAAAATAGCTAAACCAGCAACTCCCATTCCCATCACGGATCCACCAGTAAAAGAAACATTCAAAGCTTTAGCTAAAGAAGTTCTAGCGGCTTCAGCCGTACGAACGTTCGCCTTTGTAGCGACGATCATACCGATATAACCAGCCGTTGCTGAAAATACAGCACCGATTAAAAAAGCAACTGCAATTAAAGGAGAGGAATGAATCGGATTTTCCGGAGTTCCTTCTTGAGTACCTAACCAAGCTAAAAGAATAGCCGTAGGAATAGCGAAATAAGTCAAAATTTTCCATTCTGCTTTTAAGAAGGCAATCGCACCATCAGCGATATAACCAGCCAACTCCTGCATTTTTTCGTTACCAGCATCCTGTTTAGACACCCAGTTAAATTTCCATGCTGTGTACAGCAATCCCACTATACCAAAAGCAGGAACTAAGTAAACAATTTGATTCATAAAGGTTAATTTAGATTATACTCAAAAAATTTAGCACAATTTAGGTAAAAAGGTGCAAATAAACAATTAGAATGGCAATCTGACGAGAACTTTCCATTTTTCAGGCACTACAGAACCTATAGGGTAGACTAAAACTATTCCCAATATTTTGCCAATTCCCGTCAATCCATAACTAATCTCTTGGTAATTAATTACTTGAGAGCTTACTGACGTTTGAAGATAGGCATATCCAACCTTCTCTTTCAAGCCATATAGAGATAAAAGGGCGTTTTGGGTAAGGATGAATTTACGCGGCTCCCAAGATAGAATTGCCTTGAAATAACCATTCGGATTAGATAGTTGATAATAGGGTAGTGCTAAAAAATCTGTTTGACCCGAAACTACATTCACTTCATTTCCTTTAAAATGCTGATAATCAAGTAATATAGATGGTTTATTTATAAAATGAGCTCCTGAAATTCGGTAATTTAGATCTCCCCAATTAGCCAAAGAAATGCTTTGGCTAATCTGAAAGGATAACCTAGAGTAGGCATAATCCCCTCCAGCCTTCTCCATGTTTAGCATAAAAGTAGGTCCTAATTCATTAGAAAGCCGTCTTGCACCATTAAATCTCCGCCAAGATGCCAAGGGCTGAAAACGCAAACGAATAGCAGCAAATAATTGACTATTGGCCGCAAATGAATCCCCATTACTTTCAAAGGTTCGTTCTTTAAAAAAGAATCCAGTAGACTCATGATTAACTAAACTTGATCTATTGCGATATTCTAACGTGGAGGAAACATTCCATTTAGCATTTAATTGATAGGAATAAAAAGCTTGAATAAAATCCTTTTGATAAAGCTTCAAGTAATTTTGAGACAAGAAAAGGGCATAAATTAAATTGACAGAAGAGGATATTGGTTCTGTATTATTAATCTGGAGAACACTTGATCCTCCTGAAAAACGAATTCTCTGTCTATTTTCATCCCAATTTCGTTCTGCATAAACAGACCCATTCCATGCCTTTCTCGAAAATGCATATTGAATATTCAGTCCCGTTCCCCAATAATCAGCAAGCTTATAAGTAAAACGGTAATCAACAGATCGGCCTAAACTAGCTCCATCCACCGCATTATAACCTGACTCAAAACCACTGACTGACAAACGAGCCCCTAAACCCTTTAGACCATAAGAATAAGTTCTTGCATTAAAAATATCTCCATAGCGGAATCGGGGTAATGCATTTACAGAATCTTTTAATCGTTTTTTATCGTCTTGAACATACAGACTATCCGCTTCTTTATATCCCTTCACCTCCGCCTCTGTTAATGGCACTTGTCTTTCCGAGGCCCAAAATTCTTCTTTTTTAGTGGAAGCCGTAGAATCCACCGTAAATGTATAATCGGAGCTAAACTCTTCTTTTACTTCCTTTTTTTCTTCCTTATCTAATTCTTTAAGCACCTTTTTTAACTTTTTACGTGTTATATCTGAGCTTAAGGCCAATTTAGGCGTAGCAATTTTTTCTTTATTTATTTCCTTCGCCCAATCTTTGTGTAATCGCTCCTCTATAATGGTTGGTTTAACTACATAAGCAGGATTTACTTTAATTGAGTATTCCTTCACTTGCGTGATGTAACGAAAAGTAGCACCAAATCCCATCGCCTCAAAATTGACATTCACATCATAATTAATGGGCATCCAAACACCTTGAAAAAGTGCATTCTGTTGCTGAAACGTATAATATCCTTGTGAATTTCGGAAAGCTAAACTAAATGAATAGATGCTCCAGGTATCTTCCACTATGGATAAAGTTCCTTCAAATAAATCAGACGAAGCTGACTTAGGTCTAACCTGTATTTTAGAAACGGTTTGCCCATTCAGTTGAAAACTACCTAAGTAAGCAAAAGTATAAAAAGAAAATGCGGAGGGTGAAATGGGACTAATTAAGGAAAACCAAACCTTAGGTTGATAAAAATTCGTTTGAGTAATGCGCAGATTAGGCGCTCCTGAATTTTTAATCACAGAAGGAAGGTTATTGCGATTTGATAATACCTTTTCCTCTATTTTGTTTGGTTTAGTATAAGTGATCTGATTAATTCCTTCTAATACATAAGTGGAACCTACCTTGATTCCAGCTTCCTTTTCCATCTTCTTTCCCACAAGGGCATTCATCACTTTAGAGATAGAGGTAATTTTACCGGCTCCTTTTACATAACCTTTGGCAGAATACCGATCTATCTCTTTTAAATGAAAAGGTGCCATTGAAATCATGCGGCGCATCATACCTATGGCAGGATCTTCTTTTAAACCACCCACATTCACGTCCTGTAATGTGATGGCTTCCTCGGATAAAACAACGTCTAAGGAAACATCACCTGATATGATCAAGCGATGCAATTTAGGTGTATGACCGAGAAATCGAAAAACAACTTCATGCTCGCCCTTTGGTAATGTTAAGGCATATTTCCCATCTTCATTCGCCAGCGTACCTCTATTCAAATCATTCACCCAAATAGTTGCAAAAGGCATCAATTCGCCCTTATTGGAACGTACTATACCACTAAGTGTTTGGGCATGAAGGCCCATACTACAACAAAGAAATAGGAAGAAAATTTTCATCGACCAAAATTACGCGAAACGCCCTAAACAAAATGATAAATTTTATAAACGGCAGACGATTAACGATAATTAACGTAATTTTGTGATGTATGGAATTCACGCATCGACAGCTTTTTCAGAAATTTATGGCTCCTACATCTGATGCGCCATTGGCCTTAGAAATAGCCAGGGCTAAAGGAGTGTATCTTTATGATTCAACAGGAAAATCTTATATCGATTTAATTTCAGGTATTGCTGTTTCCAATGTAGGCCATTGTAATCCTGCCGTCGTAAAAGCGATTAAAGACCAGGTGGATGCCTACATGCATTTAATGGTCTATGGGGAATACATCCAAAGTCCGCAAGTACAACTTGCCCATGCACTGGTTGAATCAACAGGCACAACCCACCTAAATCAAGTCTATTTCACGAACTCAGGAACAGAAGCGGTAGAAGGTGCGATGAAACTAGCGAAGCGTTATACAGGCAGAACCGAGTTTATTTCCTGTTTCAATGCTTACCATGGCGCCAGTCAGGGCGCATTATCAATCGCTGGGGATGAGAATTTCAAAAATGCTTTCAGACCCTTATTACCAGATATTCGCCATATTCACCACGGTTGTATAGCTAATCTGTCTAAAATAACTCCGAAAACGGCCGCTGTCATTATTGAGATTGTAGCAGGGGAGGCCGGAATAAAAACAGCATCACCTAGCTACTTCCAAGCCTTGCGCAAACGTTGTAACGCAACGGGATCCTTATTAATTGTAGATGAAATCCAATCTGGATTTGGAAGAACAGGCACTTTCTGGGCTTTTCAAGCCATGGACATTATCCCGGATATTTTACTTACAGCTAAAGGAATGGGAGGCGGAATGCCCATAGGTGCGTTCTTAGCAAACGATGAGGTAATGAAAACCTTGAGTTTTGAGCCAGTTTTGGGTCACATTACTACTTTTGGGGGGCATCCGGTATCCTGTGCTGCATCATTAGCTACCTTACACTACATTCAAGAGGAAGGATTAATGGATCAAATTCCAGCTAAAAACGATCTTTTCAAGAGTTTATTAAAACACCCCATCATTCACGAGGTACGCGGCATCGGATTCATGCTAGCAGTCGAAATGAAGGATTTTAAAACGGTCAAAGCCGTCATAGATGAATGCATTCAGCAGGGATTGATCACCGATTGGTTCTTATTCTGCGATAATTCACTTCGTATTGCTCCTCCATTAACGATTACAGAGGAGGAAATAAAAATAGCCTGCAACATCTTGTTACAGGCTATGGATAAGATCTACGCGCTATAAAATTAAGCGTGCTTCAATAAAGTTTCAGCTAAAACAGACTTCGGGATATTTCCTCCTACAAGACGCTCTACCATTTCACCGTTCTTAAACACCATTAAAGTAGGAATAGAACGAATACCTAAAGAAGCTGGTACCGCTGAATTTTGATCTACATTCATTTTAGCTACAATAGCTTGACCTTCTACATCTCCAGCTAACTCCTCTACAATCGGTCCGATCATCTTACATGGGCCACACCATTCTGCCCAAAAATCTACTAAAACTGGTGTATCAGTGCCTATTAACTCTTGAAAATTAGCATCTGTTGCCTCTACGTATTTTCCCATTGTTTGATATATTTTATAAAATTCAAAATTAAAACAAAACCCGGATAAGAATTAGTTCCAGGTCAAAAAATATTTAAGAAATTAATCTAAAGCCCACATGTTCAAGTTCTCTAAGTTCTGAAATCAGTCCCTTCGTGATGGAAACCTGCATTTTACGAGAAAGAAAATCCATTCCTACTTTTTCTTGCTCATCAAAAACTTCAATCGTTAATTTCTTTTCTCCCTTATTTCGCTCTAAAGTTTCTTGCAATAGATCCAAAAAGCCTGTATTTAAGCGATTCAAGTCTAAGCGCAATTTGATTTCTTTCGTACGATCACTTAAAATTTCGGACAATAATTCAATAGACTGGATCTTGAAAACCATTTGATCCATGTGGCGATTCTTTAATTGATACGAACCATTAATGTACAAAAGTCGATCTAGGGCAATAAAACGTTCAAATTGAATATAATCTTTCGAAAATAGCGCGAATTCATAATTACCAGCATAATCCTCGATGGTAAAAATCATAAATTGATTTCCATTTGCAGAGGTCCGCACATTTACTTTAGTCACGATACCGGCAAAGGATTGAGCTATATTAGGACGGGCTTCTAACTGACCTGTAGTAGAATTACAAAAATTAGAGATTTCTGTTTTGTAGTCGTCTAATGGATGACCCGAAATATAAACGCCCACTACTTCCTTCTCATTTTTCAATTGCTCCATGACAGACCATGGCTCAGATGTCGGAATGCGAGGTTTTGCTATGTCATTTCCAGTTCCTGCCCCTAATTCTCCAAATAAAGAAGCCGTCGCCGATGCCTTCAATTCACTTATTTTAGAGGCAAACCGAACAATTTTTTCAATAAAGTTGGTATTATCTTGTGGATCCACCGAAAAATAATGTGAACGTTGGACCTCAGGGAAGCAATCAAAAGCACCTGCAAAAGCAAGGGATTCTAAACTCTTCTTGTTGACTTGCCTTACATTAACGCGGGAGACAAAATCATAAATATCTTTGTATTCGCCATTTTTCAGACGTTCTTCTACAATCGCATCGACTGCTGCTTCACCCACTCCTTTAATAGCGGCTAAACCAAAACGTATTTGGCCTTTCTTATTGACCGCAAAAGAGCGAGACGATTCATTCACATCAGGAACCAGCAGACTTAAGCCCATTCGCTTACACTCATCCATAAAGAAAGTGATCTTCTCAATGTTCCCTAATGAATTCGAAAGTACCGCCGACATAAATTCAGGAGGATAGTTAGCTTTCAAGTACATAGTTTGATAAGCCACTAAACCATAGCAAGTTGAGTGCGATTTGTTAAAGGCATATTGAGCAAATGCTTCCCAGTCAGTCCAAATTTTGTCTAGCTTATCAACCGGGTGATTATTCGCTGCGCCGCCTTCCATAAACTTGCCCTTCATCTTATCAATGGTAGGCTTGTCCTTCTTACCCATGGCCTTACGAAGCACATCGGCATCTCCTTTAGTAAAATTGGCAATCTTCTGGGAAAGAAGCATTACTTGCTCTTGGTAGACCGTAATACCATACGTATCACTTAAATACTCTTCCATTACCGGCAAATCGTATTCAATCTTCTCCCTACCGTGTTTACGAGCGATGTAATTAGGAATATATACCATCGGCCCTGGACGGAACAAAGCGTTCATCGCAATTAAATCCGAGAACTGATCGGGTTTAAGATCCCGTAAGTGCTTCTGCATTCCTGGGGATTCAAACTGGAAAGTACCGTTCGTTTCCGCTCTTTGGTATAACTCATACGTAATCTGATCATCCAGCGGTAAATCATCTAAAATGATCGTCTCATTATGATTTTGCTTAATTAAGCGAACCGCTTCTTTTAAAATGGAAAGGGTTTTAAGCCCTAAAAAGTCCATCTTTATCACACCCGCATTCTCAATCACCGATCCATCATACTGGGTAATTAGGAGATTAACATCTTTAGAAGTGGCAACGGGTAATATATCCGTTAAATCCGATGGCGCAATGATAATACCCGCTGCATGTATACCTGTACCACGTACAGAACCTTCTAAAACGAGCGCATTCTCTATTACTGTAGCTGGTAATCCACCAGCTCCTTTAATACGACGAAGCTCTTTCACTTGTTCTAATTCCTCCGAATTCAAACCTTCCTTATCAGCTAAACTCTTATCACCAGTTAGTGCCGCATTAAATATGCGTTCTAAGGTAATTTTAGGTTTATCTGGGACAAGTTTGGCTAACGCATTGGATTCCTGCAAGGGGAGGTCTAAAACGCGAGAAACGTCCTTAATAGACATTTTAGCCGCCATTGTGCCATAAGTAGCAATATGTGCTACTTGGTTTTTTCCGTATTTATCGACCACATAGTCGATGACTTTTTGACGTCCCTCATCGTCAAAATCCGTATCAATATCGGGTAAAGACTTCCGATCTGGATTCAAGAAACGCTCAAAAAGGAGATTATATTTTATAGGATCAATATTCGTAATTCCCAAACAATAAGCCACTACTGATCCAGCCGCTGATCCACGACCTGGCCCTACATAAACACCTAAATCACGTCCTGCTTGAATAAAATCAGCTACAATCAAGAAATAGCCAGCGAAACCCATTGTCTTAATCGTATACAATTCGAAACGCAATCGCTCCTCGACTACCTGATCAATATCGACATAGCGTTTCTTTGCGCCTTCCATCGATAAATGCTCTAGGAAATCATCTTGATTTAAGAAAGTGGATGGTATTTGAAAATTAGGTAATAAAACATCCTTCTCTAGCTTCAACGTTTCCACTTTTCCCACCACCTCATTCGTATTATCTATAGCCTCAGGAATATGTGACCAAAGCTTCGTCATCTCCTCCGTTGTCTTAAAGTAGAATTGATCATTATAGAAAGCAAAACGCTTTCCCTTCATGTCAAAATCGCCTTCAATATCTTTAAATGTAGGAGTAGCCTGTTTTTCGCCTGTATTAATACAAAGCAAAATATCATGTGCATTAGCGTCTTTTTGGTCCAAATAATGACTATCATTCGACGCAATCACCTTTACATTATACTTCTTAGCGAATCGTAATAAAACCTCATTAACCGTTTGCTGCTCCGGAATAAAATGATTTTGAACCTCGATATAATAATCTTCGCCAAATAAATCTAACCACCATTTAAACTCCTTTTCAGCAGCCTCTTCACCGTCCCGCAAAATAGCCTGAGGCACCGAGGCACCTAAGCAACAAGTCGTAGCGATTAATCCTTTGTGGTATTTTAAAACGAGTTCCTTGTCTATTCGAGGGTATTTAGAATACATTCCCTCCATGAAACCTAAAGAACTTAATTTGACCAAATTCTGGTAACCCTCTGGATTCTTAGCTAAAAACAACTGATGGTAGCGCTTATCCTTTAAGTCTTTTGTAAAAACCTGCTTATGACGATCATTGACTAGATAAAACTCACAACCCACAATCGGTTTTACACCCTGCTTAGCTGCTTCCGCCACAAATTGAAATACACCAAACATATTTCCATGATCCGTAATCGCTACCGCCGGCATATTATCTTCTTTCGCCTTTTTAAATAAAGACGAAATCTTAGACGCACCGTCTAAAAGTGAAAACTGGGAATGGTTGTGCAAATGCGAAAATTGCATAGGGTATTATTCTTTTATAAAGGGTTCTTTTTCAAAAAATACAGCATTCATGAAATCCAAATAAGGTTTTAAAACCTTCGCATCAGAAATCAGCTGTTGAGTAAAAGCAGGGTTACAGACATCTTCATCTGTATATTTCTTCCAAAAAAACAATTGTTTCTTCTTCAATAAATCCGCATCTGCATGTTCTGGATCAAATCCTTTCGGAATTCTTACTAAACTTTCACCTATAGGTTCTCCAAAGACGTTAGCAAACTTCTTATCAGAAATAATTTTACGTAAACCATTTGCATTATAATCTACCTCTTGACGATAGGCCGCTAGTTGTTCTGGGCTAGGAGAATACATCCCGCCACCTAAAAATGAGGCTCCATTCGGCTCAATATGTATATAATAGTCCATTAATCCGGACTTGCGCCCACCTTCCGAAAAACTAGCAGAGAACCAAGTCTTATAAGGTTCTTTATTTTTAGAGAATCGAACGTCCCGATAAATGCGGTAGGAGCAGTGCTTTAATAGCACCCCATCCATATTCTCAAAATCAGCAAACTCGGAAATCAATTGAGTAGTCCACGTATCAAATCCTTTTTTCTCTTTTTCATAAACCACCTTATTTTCAGCAAACCATTCCCGTGAATTATTCACACGAAGGTCACGCAAAAAGGCCAAAAGGCTCAGGGAAAGAGACATGAAATAAGGGATGAAAATGTAAAAACGAATTTAGCGAATTTAGCTCGAATGCCCAAGCGCAAATCCTTTGGAGTTACGGTCTATTTTATTGATTTTTGCATAAAATATAATTAAAGCTATGCGGATATTAACGGGCATACAAGCCTCAGGAAAGCCCCATTTAGGAAATATATTAGGTGCCATCATGCCTGCGATTGAACTTTCAAAGCAAGTAGGGAATGAATCTTTTTTATTTATCGCGGATTTACACACCTTGACTTCCTTAAAAGACGGCGATAGTATTCGTAGTAACACCTTGTCGATTGCGGCAGCTTGGTTAGCCTTTGGCTTTGACACAGAAAAAAATTACTTCTACCGTCAATCCCAATTAGCCCCTTACCACACCGAATTAATGTGGTATTTAAATTGCTTCACGCCATTCCCGATGCTGGCAAATGCACATAGCTTTAAAGATAAATCTGATAAATTATCAGATGTTAATGCGGGTCTATTTACTTACCCTGTTTTACAGGCAGCGGACATTGTTTTATACGATGCACATATTATTCCGGTAGGTAAGGACCAAAGACAACACATCGAAATGACCCGTGACATCGCGAATTCCGTGAATAAGCGATATAATAAAGACATTTTCGTTTTACCAGAAGCGCGAATCAATGAAGATGTAATGACCATTCCAGGCCTAGATGGGGCTAAAATGAGCAAGTCATTAAATAACTACATTGATATTTTCTTACCAGAAAAGGATTTATTAAAGCAGATAAAGAAAATTGTCACCGACACGACACCTTTAGAGCATCCTAAGGATCCGTCCACCGATATTACCTTCAAACTATATCAATTAATGGCTTCTCCTACGCAGGTTGCAGAAATGCGTGCTAATTATGAAGCAGGAGGCTATGGGTATGGACATGCAAAACAAGCCTTACACGAACTAATGCTCGACTATTTTAAAGATGCGAGAGAGAAGTTTGACTATTTCATTGCCCACCCAGAAATCATTGAAGAAAAACTGGCGATA
This sequence comes from Aquirufa sp. A-Brett2-15D, assembly GCF_054558735.1. Classification (NCBI taxonomy): domain Bacteria; kingdom Pseudomonadati; phylum Bacteroidota; class Cytophagia; order Cytophagales; family Flectobacillaceae; genus Aquirufa; species Aquirufa sp. A-Brett2-15D. The sequence goes on from NZ_JBSKFT010000001.1 coordinate 454,652, forward strand.
GGCGAGCAGAAGGTAAAACCGATTGCAGAAGCTACTATCAAACGTATCAGATCTGAATTTAAATTCTAATCTATGTTTCCAGCTTGGGATACCGATCTGTTTAGATTCATTAACGAGGCACATCAGCCCTGGTTAGACAAACCTATGGAAATCATCTCGGGTAAATTAACCTGGATTCCTTTATACGCCCTATTAATTTATTATTTATACAATCAATTAAAACAAGCAGTTTGGAAAGCAATTGTTTATTTATTGACTACCATCCTCTTTGCCGATCAAATTAGCTCTAGTCTTCTAAAACCTCTATTTAAGCGATTAAGACCCTGTCATGTGGAAGAATTCCAATCTTGGATTCATTTGCCTGATGGATGCGGAGGAATGTATGGATTTTGCTCCTCTCATGCCGCAAATGCCTTTGCGGTAGCCGTAGGCTTTTATTTATTGAGTAAAAATAAAAGAATGGGTGCGGCACTACTGATTTGGGCAGGCGTAGTGTCTTATAGTAGAATCTATCTAGGCGCACATTATCCGCTGGATGTCATCATAGGTGCAATAGTAGGGGCAGTAGGAGCGTGGCTACTATTTACATTTTATTTGAGATTCACTAAAAAATCGTAAGTATCAATTCCGTCCGCGAAATCATCGAGGGCTGGATGTTGACTTTGGCCAAAAACAATCTCCAAACCTACCTTACATTGAATTTTTTCCTCGCGCTCCGCAATCCAAGCTACTAAAGAAGCTTCATTGGAATACCGGTGAACATATAGAACACCCACAGGGGATACTAAATCGTCATTTTCTGTCACTAGTAGATTTCCTAAATCAAAATGGGGAATCTGATTCAATAAGAATAAAGTTCTGTGGTATTGGAAATTATTGGAATACTTCGAATGATCTAAAACCCAGGTTTCCTTAGTCAATTCATCGAATAGTGGCGTTAAATCATAAGCTGCAGGAACAGCTATAGTGGAGACATTTCTGCAACCTAAACCATAATAGGTGAATATGTCTTTTGCTAATCCCTTAAAGTCGTCTTGATTTTCATTCCCTTTCAAAACAGCTAAAGAACTCCGATTCTTACGAATGATATGAGGAATAGTGGAAAAATAATGCGCAAAATACCCTCCCGAAAAATCACTTCCCGTAGCAATAACGGCCTCCATGCCTTGCAGGCGTTCGATTACATGTAGTGGAAGTTTTGCATCGAATGATTGCATCGCATGAACATACAATTGCATAAGGGATTTATCTTGAGAACTTAATTTCAAATGAGCTGAATTACCGGAAGTTAAAACCATTAAGACATCATGTAATCCTACAGCAGGTAAATTACCCGCTAAAACGATTCCTACCTTCTTAGAATCTTTGACCTGGGCGGGATGATTAATATAAAATGCCTCCCAAGACTCTACAGAAAAAAACTGTTCTTCTATTGCCTTCATGGCATGACGAACTAAGGATTCTGAAAACCAAGGATTCTCATTTATCGATCTTTCTATAAATAGTTCTATTTTATCTCGATTTGATTCATCCGAAAAATAATTTTTCAAGAAAGTAATAAGCTGTAAAAAGGAAGCCTTTGGCATATAATAATAGATTTTACCTCACAAAGGTCGAAAAATTTTCGGTTAGTCCATATAAATTATATACTATTCAAATTTATGTTCGTAAATTGCAGCTTCAAACAAAAACATTGGTATGGCAATTATCATAACAGACGAATGTATTAACTGTGGGGCTTGTGAACCAGAATGCCCTAATACAGCTATTTATGAAGGTGGTGTAGAATGGACTTGGGGTGGTGGTACATCTTTAACAGAAATTGAATTAGAAGATGGTTCTTCAATGGATGCAAAAACTCCAGTAGAACCCGTTTCAGAGGAATTTTATTATATCGTTCCAGACAAATGCACCGAATGCACAGGTTTCCATGAGGAACCACAATGTGCTGCAGTTTGCCCGGTAGACTGTTGTGTGCCAGATCCTGATCGAGTAGAAGATACGGATACTTTGCAGGCGAAGAAAGCATGGTTGCATGCGGAATAAATTTTAAGCTTTGCTTAAAATTTAAAGCATATAGCATAAAGAATAGATATAGAATGGGGCTTAGGCCCCATTTTTTATGTCCAAACATTTCATGAGGTTATCGCCGCAGGTGATACCATCTTTATTCTTTATGCGTTGTGCTCTATTATTTAAATAAGACAATCCACTACCGCCTAGTGACTAGTGACTGGTATTTATACTTTTTCAAGATTTTAAAATTTAAGTTTGAATTTAAACTCATTTTTTATTCATTTTTGCAAAATCAATAAAAACTAGTTTAATTTTTACCTTATTTTTGATATATTTTTGCAAAAAGATGAAAAATAGGTTAAAATTTTGCTTAAAATATTTGGATTATCTAAAATAAGCCTACATCTTTGATTCGTAATCAAGCATTTTTTACTCTTAAACAATCTCCCAAATGAAAAAAACTATCCTAACAGCCATTTTCGCCGCAACAGCATTTTGTGGATTTTCCCAAGAAAAAGAAGCCGAAGCTCCTAAGTTTTCTTTTTCTGGTTACATTGATTCATACTATATGTTGAATTTCAATAGCCCAACTAGTAGAAGCAACTTAGGTGCCTCTGGATACGAAAGAGCTTTCGACCAGAAGTCAAATCAATTTTCTTTAGGACTTGTTCAAACGAAATTTGGTTACGCAACTAAATCAGCTGATGTGGTAGTTGATTTAACTTTTGGACCTAACGCAGACTTAGGTCAGTACGGAAACGTTATCGGACCATTGGGTGCGGGAAAAGCAAGTACGGCTTTGGCAATCAAACAAGCTTACTTTAACTGGAAGGCAAGTGACAAACTTACCTTAACGGTAGGCCAATTCGGAACCCACATCGGATACGAAGTAATCGATGCTCCTATCAACTACAACTATTCACTTTCTAATCTGTTCAATAATGGACCGTTCTACCACATTGGTGCTAAAGCGAATTATGCATTCTCTGACAAATTTTCTACCATGGTTGGATTGGTCAACAATGTGGATAATTTAAATGACAACAATTCCTCTAAAGGTTTCATCTACCAAGTATTCACCTCACCAGTAGCGGGATGGAACGTATATGTTAATGGAATCAGCTCTAACGAATCAGCTCCTTTAGCTAACGGTAAAGATGATACAGGAAGTTATAACTTATTAGATTTAACAACATCTTACCAAATCACTCCCAAATATCTTTTAGGCGTAAATGCAGCATACGGAACACAAACTGGTGATTTCCAAGGTGGTGGAACTGTAGGAAACAGCAAATCATGGGGCGGAGTTGCCTTATATTCTAACTATGCTTTCACTGATAAATTCAGCTTAGGTGGTCGCTATGAAGTCTTTGATAACACATCAGGCGCTCGTGCTTTACGCAAAGCAGATGGTTCTGGAACCGATGTTAGTTCTCTTACTCTAACGGCTACATTCACAGCCGCAGAAGGTCACTTATTGATCAAACCAGAATTACGTTCTGATTCTTACCATTCCACTCAATTCGTAGATGGTGATGGAAAAAATCAAAAATCTCAAACAACCTTAGGATTACACTTCATCTATAAGTTTTAATTTATCCACTCTTAACAATTAAAAATATGACAAATCAAAAACCAACCTGGATCCCGTTACTAGTTTTATTAGCAATAGCAGTTCTTGCTTTGTTCACCACTTCTGTTCCTGGAGCGATTCCAACAGAAGGTTTAGACACGGGTGATACAGCCTGGATGATTGTAGCCTCTGGCTTAGTACTTTTAATGACACCTGGATTAGCGTATTTCTATGGTGGAATGGTTAATCACAAGAACGTAATCTCTACTATGTTGCAATCATTCATTGCCATGGGAGTAATTTCAGTTATTTGGATTGTATTTGGTTTCTCTTTAGCATTTGGCGACTCTTTAGGGGGCTGGATTGGAGACCCTAGAAGTTTCTTTATGTTCAATGGTGTTTTTGATCACAAATTATCTCTAGGATCAGCAGATCAACTAAAGTTTACGATTCCTTTTGCTTTGTTTGCTTTTTTCCAAATGAAGTTTGCAGTAATCACGCCAGCGCTTATCTCTGGTGCTTTAGCAGAACGTATTAACTTCCGTGCATTCGTTTTATTCATGGTTCTTTTCTGTATAGCGGTTTACGCTCCATTAGCACACTGGACATGGCATCCAGATGGCTTCTTATTCAACTTAGGAGTATTGGATTTTGCAGGAGGAACCGTTGTTCACATGTCTGCAGGTTGGGCTGCATTAGCGGGTGCTTTATACTTACGTCGCCGTAAGTCTCATATCGAGTCTAATATCTTGCCTCCAGCTAACATTCCTTACGTATTATTAGGAACAGGTCTATTGTGGTTCGGATGGTTTGGTTTTAACGCAGGTTCTGCGGTAGGAGCAAACGGATTAGCTGTAACAGCTTTCGCAACAACACACGTAGCTGCCGCTGCTGCTGGTTTATCTTGGATCTTATTTGATGTGACTCGTGGTAAGAAAGTTTCAGCCTTAGGTTTCTGTATCGGTGCGGTAGTAGGTTTAGTAGCTATTACACCAGCATCTGGTTTCGTAACTGTTCCTGTAGCCATCTTCATCGGAGTAGTTGCTGCGATTGTTTCGAACATGGCTGCACATTGGAGAGCGAGTTCTAACTTAGATGATACATTAGACGTATTCGCTTGCCACGGTATTGGTGGAATGGTAGGTATGTTAATGACAGGTATCTTCGCAACCTCTGCTGTAAACGCGGCAGTAGTTGAACAAGGCTTGTTCTACGGAGAGACCTCTTTATTCTTAAAGCACTTATTAGCTTTAGCAATCGTTTCGGCCTTTGCTTTTGGCGCATCTTATATCCTTTTAGTTATCACGGACAAAATCATTCCGTTACGTGTAAACGAGGAAGAAGAAAGATTAGGTTTGGATATTTCTCAACACGACGAGTCGTTAGTTAAATAATTCAACACAACTGAGCCGCAAGTAATGGTTCTTGTGGTTTTGTTTCAATCAAAAAGTCGGAGGCTACTAGCTTTCGACTTTTTTGTTTTATAGTTGTCTGCGACAACAGTCCGTAGGGAATAAGTCCGAAGGGAAAGTATGTGCAAAAAATATATGAAGATGAAATTTCCCCTCCGGACTTCGGACTTAAATACTCCGGACTAATGCTCTAATACCACACCACGCATCTCCCCATTCTCATTCAAAGATTTATATCTCACTTGCTGAATAGTATTAATCTGCAAAGGGTCAAAAGGAACCACCACGCGAACGTAATTCTCTGAGAATCCTTCCATAGTTCCTGGAGTAGCAGATTCTTCAAATAAAACTGTCCCTTTTAGGCCAGCTTGTGATTCATAAAAAGCACGACGCTTTTTATCTGATAATATATGTAACATCTTAGAGCGCTCGGCTTTTTGCATACCATCCACTTTAGGTTCCATATCTACCGCATAGGTATTAGGTCGCTCAGAATAGGGGAAAACATGTAGATAAGAAATATCCAAAGTATTTAAAAACTCATAGGTTTCTAAAAATAATTCTGGTGTTTCTCCAGGATGACCCACAATTACATCAACACCGATGCAAGCAGTAGGCATAACTGATTTAATCGACGAAACACGATCCACATATAATTCACGTTGGTAGCGTCGCTTCATTAATCGCAGAACAGCATTAGATCCTGACTGCAAGGGAATATGAAAATGAGGGACAAACTTAGATGAAGAACCTAAAAATGAAATCATTTCAGATGTCAACAAATTAGGCTCGATAGAAGAAATACGAAAACGTTCAATAGAGGATTTCTCTTCTATGGCTTGAACCAGCTGAAAGAAAGTCTCTACACGTTTTCCATTTTGAATACCAAAATCTCCAATATTCACTCCGGTAAGGACAATTTCCTTTACATCTTTGGCAGAAATCTCTTCGATTAAACCCAAAACCTTTTCAATCATATCCGATCTCGACTGCCCTCGAGCTAAGGGTATCGTACAATACGAACAAGGATAATCACAGCCATCTTGCACCTTTAAAAATGTACGCGTACGGTCATTTACCGAATAAGAGGCATGGTAATCCAAATCATAGCGAATTTCTGAGGCAATTAACTTAGGTAAATTAGTAGAAACCCGATTTAAATAGGGGGGAATTAACTCGGGTAATTGAAACTTTTCGTTCGCCCCTAATACTAAATCAACCCCTGGAATAGCGGCAATTTCGTCTGGCTTTAGTTGTGCATAACAACCTATAATAACAACAGTAGATGACGGATTTGCTTTTTTAGCTTCCCGAACCACTTTCTTACACTTCTTATCTGCTTGTTCGGTAACACTGCAGGTATTAATAACAAACAGATCCGGCTGATCTTGAAATTCAGCACGAACAAAACCTAATGGCTCTAAAGACCGAGCGATAGAGCTAGATTCTGCAAAATTTAACTTGCAACCTAATGTGTAAAATGCGACTTTTTTCATACCTGAAATCAGGTGACAAAGGTAAAACAAAAATGGCGGGAAAACCCGCCATCTTGTTTATAAAAGTATATAAATGCTTAATAAATGTATTATACTTTGGCTGTTTTAACCGTCTTAATAATACGAGCAGCCACTTTATATGGATCTGCTGCTGAGTTAGGACGACGGTCTTCTAACCAACCTTTCCATCCTTTTTCTACTGCTGCGATAGGAATACGAATCGATGCTCCACGATCAGAAATTCCATAAGAGAAATCATGAATAGAAGCTGTTTCGTGCTTACCCGTTAATCGCATGTGATTGTCAGCGCCATAAACTTCGATGTGTTCTTTCACAAACGGAGCGAATGATTGACAAATTTTATCGTAAGCTTCCTTATTTCCTGCAGTACGTAGAAGCGTGTTAGAGAAATTAGCGTGCATACCTGAACCATTCCAATCTAATTCGCCTAGAGGTTTGCAATGCCAGTTGATAGCGACACCATATTTCTCGCCTAAACGCTCTAAAATATAACGACCTAACCAGATTTCATCACCTGCTTGCTTAGCGCCTTTTGCGAACATTTGGAATTCCCATTGTCCTGCAGCTACTTCCGCATTAATACCTTCTATATTTAAACCTGCATCAATACACAAGTCCATATGCTCTTCAATAATCTCACGTCCATACGCGTTACTAGCGCCTACTGAACAATAGTATGGCCCTTGAGGTGCTGGAAAACCATTTGCAGGGAAACCTAAAGGCTTATTTGTTTCTGGATCCCAAAGGAAATACTCTTGCTCAAAACCGAACCAGAAATCATTATCATCATCTTCAATAGTTGCACGACCATTAGACTCATGAGGAGATCCATCTGCGTTCAAAACTTCACACATAACTAAATAACCATCACGACGCGCTGGATCAGGACAAACATAAACTGGTTTTAATAAACAGTCTGATGAACCACCTTCAGCTTGTAGCGTAGAAGAACCATCGAAAGACCACATATCTAGGTCTTCTAATTTTCCGCTAAAATTATTCTCAATTTTAGTCTTAGAACGTAAACTTTGCGTTGGCTTGTAGCCATCTAACCAAATGTACTCTAATTTTGATTTAGCCATGATTTTTAAACTTGATTTTGAAACAAAAATACTTTTTTAGGAATTCGTATAGCAAAAATAAACCACTTTAAAGAAAAAACAAGAATTTATGTCAGAAAATCAATGAAAAACAACCCGCTTTTTTTGAAAATTCAAAAAATCCAAATTTTAATCAAAAAAATGAATCTTAATTTTCCTTTTTGTTCATTTTTTATCCCATGACAATTCGTTACTTTTACTATAGAAAACAAATCAAAAAAAGAATGGCAATCACTCGCTTTAAAGCCTTAGAATTGGCTCAATCCCGTACAGTAACACCTGTTAAGTTACCGACGGAAAAAGTATCTGATTATTATGGAAGTATGACCTTCAGTGATGAAGTAATGCGCTCATTATTATCTCCAGAAGCCTATTTAAAGATAAATACCGCAATCCAAACCGGTTCTAAAATTGACCGTGACGCAGCTGACGAAGTAGCAGCTGCCATGAAATCATGGGCCATTTCGAAAGGAGCCACACACTATACACACTGGTTTCAACCATTAACGGGTACTACCGCAGAAAAACACGACTCCTTCTTTGATATTGATTTAAGCAATGGAAAAGCGGTGGAAAAGTTCAAAGGTTCCGCCTTGGTTCAACAAGAACCAGATGCTTCGTCCTTCCCGAATGGAGGTATTCGTTCTACTTTTGAGGCGCGAGGTTATACGGGTTGGGATCCATCATCCCCAGCATTTATCATGGAAAATGCGGCTGGAACGGCTACTTTATGTATCCCATCCGTCTTCGTTTCCTATACTGGAGAAGCTTTAGATTATAAAACACCTTTATTAAAATCGATTGAACTAGTTGATAAAGCTGCTACAGCTGTCATAAAGGAATTCTTTAATCGTGACGTAAACAAGGTCATTCCTACGTTAGGTGCAGAGCAAGAATATTTTGTCGTAGATGAAGCCTTATTTAATGCGCGACCAGATTTAGTTATGGCGGGACGTACTGTTTTCGGACACGCGCCAGCGAAAGGCCAACAATTAGAAGATCACTATTTTGGATCTATTCCAACGCGAGTGAATACCTTCATGGTAGACTTCGAAATCGAGGCACTTAAATTAGGCATGCCTGTTAGAACGCGCCATAATGAAGTAGCTCCGGCACAATTTGAAGTGGCTCCTACGTTTGAAGAAGCGAATTTAGCTTGTGATCATAATGCCTTATTAATGGATTTAATGGCTAAGGTGGCCTCTAAACATAAATTAAAGGTTCTATTCCATGAAAAACCATTTGCTGGAATTAACGGATCAGGAAAGCACAATAACTGGGCATTAGCTACGGATACAGGCATTAATTTATTAGCGCCCTCTTCTAAACCAAAAGAAAATCTGCGCTTCTTGACATTTTTTGTAAATACGGTAAAAGCAGTACATGATCGCGCTGATTTATTGCGCGCATCCATTGCATCTGCTGGTAATGAGCATCGTTTAGGCGCAAATGAAGCACCTCCAGCGATTGTTTCTGCCTTCTTGGGTAGTACAATGAGCCAAGTTTTGGACGACATGGAAAACATGGATGGTCTAGAAGAGATTCAATTAGAAAAAGGAGATAATGTATACCTTAAATTAGGTATCAATAAAATCCCTTCTTTAATCTTAGATAATACAGACCGCAATAGAACATCTCCTTTTGCCTTTACGGGAAATAAATTTGAATTCCGCGCGGTAGGTTCATCTGCTAATTCTGCAGCTCCTATGACGGTATTAAATACCATCGTGGCAGAGCAATTAATTAAGTTCCGCAAGGAGGTGGAAGAAGTGTTAGAAAAAGGGGTGAAGAAAGAATTAGCCATCATGGAAGTGTTAAAGCGTTATGTGAAGGAGTCTAAAAATATCCGTTTTGAAGGAAATGGTTATTCTGATGAATGGGTAGAAGAGGCTGCTCGTCGTGGTTTATCGAATTTAAAGACTACTCCAGAAGCATTAGCCGTTTATGCTCGTCCAGAATCCATTGAATTATTCACGAAGCACGGCATATATTCAAAAGAAGAGATGCATGCGCGTCATGAAATTGAATTAGAAAACTATGTGAAGAAGATTCAAATTGAATCGCGTGTCATCGGAGATATGGCCATTAACCATATTGTTTCCACTTCTTTGAAATACCAGACACAACTGGTAGAGAATGTGAAAGGCCAAAAAGAAATCGGAATTGACCCGCAATATTTTGCTCCTACCATCGAAATGATCAAGAAAATTTCAGAATATACTTCTTCGATTGTTCGATTACAAAATGAAATGACGGAGGCTAGAAAAGAAGCGAATAACATCGAAGAACTAGAAGCAAGAGCTGTTATGTATAGCACGAAAGTGAAAAATTATTTCGAAGAGATTCGCTATAGTGTTGATAAATTAGAATTAATCATAGACGATGATGAGTGGCCATTACCTAAGTACCGTGAAATCTTGTTAATCAAATAAATAGACATGTCTAAAACAACCAACCCAGGCTTTGACCCAGTAGAAATAGCAGCCTTAAAAAAGCAGTGCCTTGAAGATAATCGTTCTTTCGTTTATATTTTGGATGAAGAATTACCGTCAGGAAACGAGCGAGAAATGGTACACATCCAATTTGTGGGCCAATATGAAAAACATGAGGTTATTTATGATGCCATTGTTTGCACACTGCAATTGCACTATTCTAGTCTTTTGTACGAAGCAGCCGAACGCGAGATCATTCTACAGTATCCTTTGTATGTTCCTTTAGAGAATCGGGATGAAAACTACGAGCCTAATGAAGAATTAGACGAAGAGGTAGAAATGCTGATTTTGGAAGTTATTGAAGAATTAGAAGAAAACGAGGAGATTAAAGTTGCGGAGTATATCGAAATCGATCCAGAATTTGATTTTGGAGTGAGCATAGAGGTAGCTTTATATGTTCCCGCTTTAGATGACGAGATGTTATCACAATTCATCATTGACTTTAATAGTAATACCTTAAGTCTAGACCCCTCGCTTTATACCTTTAACTCAGATGATGAGGAGGAGGAAGATGAAGATTAATTTATGAGTATAGCTGTTTTTTATGCTCCTAATGCAAAGGATTCCTCTTTTCTAAGTGAAGAGGAATCCTTTCATGCTATACGGGTATTACGTCTCAAAATAGGAGAGGAAATTCACCTTTTAGATGGTAGGGGCTCTAAATTTTCAACCAAAATTTCCGCTATTGAAGGAAAAAAGGTGGCTTTTAGTGGCTTAGAAGTCATTGAATCAGAGCCTAAACCGGTGTATTCCATTCATATTTATGTGGCTCCCACTAAGCAGATGGAGCGAATGGAGTGGATGGTCGAAAAATGTGGAGAATTCGGAATCCATGGAATTCATTTTTTGGCGACTAAAAATTCGGAACGAAAAGAGATAAAATTACAACGGTTAGAAAAAACAGCTATTTCGGCCCTTAAGCAATCTAAGAATCTATTTTTACCAGAAATATCTGGATTACACACGTTTAAGGAGATTTCAGTGAAAGAGGGAAGTGAAAAATTATTCGCATTCATTGGTAATCCACCAGTCGCCGTTTTATCCAAGGTGGCAACAAAAGGTCAAGAATACCACGTGCTAATAGGCCCTGAAGGTGACTTTACGGAAAAGGAGTCGGAAGAATTGAAAAAAAATAATTGGAAACCCTTTAGTCTCGGTAAGTCTATTTTACGAACTGAAACTGCTGGAATAGCCGTTTGTCATGGATTACATGTCTTAAATATTGATTAAAATCAGTATTTTTAATTATTATCAGCTCAAATTAGAAACAATTGATTCGTACTTTTGTTAAAACATTAAAATTACTCTTTCTATTATGCAATTAGTACTTCCGGCCTTCTTCATACATTGGTATGTTTCATTATTTAGCCAAACTTTTTTCCTTCACCGTTATTCTGCTCACAAAATGTTTTTGATGAGTAAGTTTTGGGAAAAATTCTTCTATTTCTTAACCTACTTATCGCAAGGTTCCTCTTTTTTAAGCCCTAGAGCTTATGCTATTTTGCACAGAATGCACCATGCATTTTCTGATACGTCTAAGGATCCACATTCTCCGATGTTTTCTAGTAACGTATTCACTATGATGTGGAAAACAAAAGACATTTATAATGCGGTGCTCAATAGAAAGCAAAAAGTAGACGAGCGCTTTGAACATCAATATCCTGTGTCTAAAACCATCGAAAAAATTGGGGATTCTTGGATTTCTCGTATTGGTTGGGGAGTAGCCTACGTCTCTTTATATGTTGTCGGATTTATCTACTTTGATATGCATTGGGCATTTTTCTTCCTATTACCAGTTCACTTTTTAATGGGACCTGTACATGGTGCGATTGTAAACTGGTCAGGTCATAAATATGGCTACCAAAACTATGATAATCACGATCATTCTAAGAATTCATTAATTTTTGACGTAGTCATGATGGGAGAGTTGTTCCAAAACAACCACCACAAATTACCTAATCGCGTGAACTTCGCTACTAAGTGGTTTGAGTTTGACCCTACGTATCCAATGATTAAACTTTTGACGTTATTAAAGATCATTCGTCCGAATGTGAAACCAGCGGACGCTAAGTTTTAAATGATAAAAAGAGCCTCGAATGAGGCTCTTTTTATTTATATCTGGGTATCTAAGCTGAATTTCTCTAAGTAGTCAGACACGCGTTTAACGAATCCGCCACCCAATGAACCATCCACCACCCGGTGATCGTAAGAATGGGAGATGAACATCTTTTGACGAATCGCAATGACATCTTCACCCTTATCATTCGTAATAACAGCTGGCTTCTTTTCGATAACGCCAAAGGCCAAAATACCCACCTGTGGCTGCACGATAATAGGAGTTCCCATTAAATTGCCAAATCCGCCAATATTGGAGATAGTAAAAGTGCCACCCTCTAAATCAGCCGGTTTTAATTTATTTGCACGGGCTCTGGCGGAAAGATCATTCACTTTTTGGGTTAATTCTGTTAAAGTTAACTTATCGACTTCGTGAATCACGGGAACAATTAAATTTCCATTAGGTAAAGCCACCGCCATACCAATATTAATCTGGGCGTGCTGAACGATGTAATTGCCTTCTACCGATATGAGCATTCCTGGAAAGTCTTTTAGCGCATCAGCAGTCGCTTTAAATAGGAGCGGGGTGAATGTCAGCGACTCCTTGTGATTATCTTGAAAGACTTGCTTAACCTTTGCACGCCAGTTGACCATGTTAGTGACATCCGCTTCTAAGAACGAAGTAACATGAGGAGCTACACGCTTCGAATCTAACATTCGCTCCGAAATCATCTTACGCATGCGATCCATTTCAATCACCTCATCACCTGGTAAACGCATCCCTGCGCCTTGACTTAAAGTACCCGATGAAATGATTCTTTTAGAATTACGAACAGCAATGTAATTAAGCACGTCCTTTTTCGTAATGCGACCATCCAAACCTGAACCCGGAATCTGCATTAATTCTCTTTGAGACACATTCTCTGACTGACAAATCTGCTTAATCAAGGGGGATATCCAAGGATTTGTCGATTTCTCCGTACTTAATTCAGATGTCCCTAAGGTTAAATCAATAAGTGAACTGAGGTCTTCATCTAGCGAAAACGATTCGGTTGATGATGATGGAATGTCATTCTCTACCGCATCGATAAGGCAAATCGCATGACCAATCGTCGCGACAGATCCTACGGGAATTAAAATGGATTGCATATAACCCGCCACTGGTGACGGAACCTCTGTATCTATTTTATCGGTAGCCACCTCTAAAATAAATTCATCTGCTTCTACGTAGTCACCCGGCTGTTTTAACCAATTTAAAACAGTTGCCTCCATGATACTTTCACCCATTTTGGGCATAATCACTTCTGTAATGGCCATATGCTTAGGTTAAATCGTTTAATAAATATTTGCGCAGCAAATTTACACAAGCTAGAGAGCTTAAATAAATATTTTGCATGCGATTTCCTCCTAAAGTTAATTTTCTTGTAATTACGCCGTTCTCATGAGCAAGCGCAATCCAAACGGTTCCCACCGGTTTTTCGTCCGTTCCGCCATCAGGTCCGGCAATACCGGATGTAGCTAAAGCAAACGTAGTGCTCAGTCGCCGTTGCACTCCTACAGCCATTGCTTTTATACATTCTTCAGATACAGCACCATTTTTTGCAAGTATATCCGCAGAAACACCAAGCTGATCCATTTTCACCTGATTAGCATAAGAGAGAATACCTCCTAAGAAATAAGCTGACGAACCTGCATTTTGTGTAAACTGGTGGGCCAAATGTCCGCCAGTGCAACTCTCTGCCACGGCAAGTGTTGCCTTTTTATCAATTAACAGTCGACCTACCACCTCAGCTAATTCGTCCTTCTCATATCCATAGATATAGGATTGAATCAATGGAAGCACTTTCTGCAATTCTACCTCCACTTCAGCCTTCAATACCTCTAAATCTTCACCTAAAGCAGTTAAACGTAGCTTTACAATACCAATAGAAGGCAAATAGGCTAATTTAATATGAACTGGTAATTGCAATTCCCAAGTCTCAATGAGATCAGATAAATAGGATTCCCCTATCCCTACCGTCTTGATAAGCTTATGGAAGATGATAGGCGTTTTAAAATGCTTTACTAGGCGCGGGAGCACTTCCTGCTCCATGATTGATTTCATTTCATAAGGAACTCCAGGCATTGAAACCCAAATCACTCCTTTTTCATTAAACCACATACCAGGTGCAGTTCCTTGACTGTTGCGAACAAACTCAGCCTTGGCAGGCAGTAAAGCTTGATCCCGATTAATATCCGATAATTCTCGGCCACGCTTTGCAAAGAATTCGGTTACATCTTGAAGGGCCCCTGAGTGCATTTGAAGGTCACAATCAAAATATTCAGCCAGAATTTTCTTCGTTAAATCATCTTTAGTCGGGCCTAATCCGCCCGTTATAAAAACAACATCAGCTCGCTGAGCCGCTTCGTTAAGTATCTGAAGAATTTCTGATTTTTGATCCCCCACGGAAGATTTCCGCACGGTTTTTATACCTAATTTGTCTAATTCAAGACTGATCCATTGCGTGTTAGTATCAAGGATTTGCCCGTATAGAATCTCATCTCCAATGGTAATAATTTCAGCCCTAACCATTAATTTCCTTAATTTATACGAAAATACGATTAATTTTACATCCATGAAACATTCTGAAATCAATTTTAAGATACAATTAGACGACCAAAATATCCCAGAGCAAATCTCATGGTCAGCTACCGATAATCCGAACGAAGGCATCGAAGAAACCAAGGCTATTTTAGTAGCCACTTGGGATCCCTATCACAAGGGAACATTGACTTTGCCGCTTTGGACAAAAGACATGGAAGTAGTAGATATGAAAAGATTCTTTATCGAAATAGTGGGCACCGTGGCTGATGCTTCATTACAAGCCACAGGAGATAATTTCTTCGCACAAGAGCTAGAATCCGTTTGTCGCACCTTGTCATCTCATTTACAAAAAGAAATCGTAGCTGCTGAAAAAGGCACCAAAAAATGAAATACATACTCCTAACTCTGCTTTTACCTTTTTTGAGTGTTGCTCAAGGAATTGATTTTTTACAGGTGAATTCGTTGCAAGAAGCGAGATCAGCTGCCATTAAGCAAAATAAGTTACTCTTCATGGAGATCTATGCCCCGGATTGCCACGTTTGCACTTCATTCAAAGGTGTATTTAATCAAGCGGCAGTGGGAGCGGTGTATAACAAAAACTTTATTAATTACCAATTAGACATTCGCAATCCTGCGAATCAAATGGCTTTAAAGCAGGCAGGCATTATTGTCAACGCAACGCCTACCTTCGTATTTTTCGAGCCAAAATCGATGAAAATCATTCAAGCACGGATCTTTGGAGAAAAAGAAAATACGGTAGCCATGGTAAATGGAATAGGCACCAAAGCGGCTAATCCTGCTGAGCAAGTATCCCAATTTCCTAAACGGTTAGAGGCCAGAGAAAAGAATCCAGGTATGCTATTAAATTATGCTGAATATGCCCGGATTACGGGTGATACGTTGGCAAATATCAAGGCAATGAATGCCTATATAGGCTTATTGAAACCTGCACAATATAGTTCACAGTCTACCTTCAATGTAATGCAAGTGGCCTTAATGAGCCATGATAATCGTTTATTTGATTATTTCATTCGCAACCTGAACTATTATAATTCCATATTCGACCCTTCTGTGGTCAGAATGATTTATGAGAATATCTTCCAACTCACCTTAACCAGCTCACGCTCCTCTCAACTAGGAGAAGTAGGAATGGTGAAACTAAAATCACAAATGGCTAGAACGGGCCTAGATCGCTCTAGTATCGTTCGTAGAACCTGGATGGTAGAATCTGATATGTTGTTTAAACAGCGTAAAGCTACGCAGGCAATGAAGGTAATTGATGAACTCATCAATTCTATGCCAGATGCCTTAGGTCCTAAGGAAAATCAATTCCTATGTGATTATGTGAAAGGAAAAACGAAAGACGCTAGCGCTTTGAAAAAGGCAAAAAATTGGTGCCTGTACGGGACGAAATAACTAGCGAATAAAGGCGCGGTAAGTCATCACGATTAAGCATACGATAAACATCAAAATGGATATCTTGTTAATCGTGTGCATCGCACGAATATTGAAATTAGAGGGCGCACCTGGTTTAGGTTTCTTGAAGACGCGAACGAAATACGTAAAAACTTCACCTACCTTAAATTGTTCTCTTAATCTGCTCATTTTCTATTCGTTTACAGACGGCTCTCGCCAGTCCCCATGTTCTTTAATTAGTTGAATTAACTCATCTACTGCTGAATCCGCAGGAACGGATTTCTTTACGATGTCTTGACCCTTGTAAAGTGCAATTTTGTCTTTTCCTATACCTACATAGCCATAATCTGCATCAGCCATTTCTCCTGGACCATTAACAATACAACCCATAATACCGATTTTAACCCCTTTTAAGTGATCGGTTTTTTGGCGAATCATGGCTGTTGTTTCTTGTAAGTCAAATAAGGTTCGGCCACAAGAAGGACAAGAAATATATTCCGTCTTCGATATACGCATTCTGCTAGCCTGAAGCGTCCCAAAATTAGTCGCATTACACAAGGCTTCCTTATTTTTAGCATGATTCAAGCTTAATAAAAGCCCATCTCCAAAGCCATCAATAAATAGTGCTCCTCCATCAGTGGGAGCAAATAATTGAAATTGATCATCTGAAATGGACGAATAATTCAAGTGAATAATAACCGGATTATCTATCGCTTTTTCCTTCAAATGAAAAAAAGCACGGCGAATGGCTGGCATTTGATGCGCATTCGATGAATTCAACACAATCACGCTTGTCTTATCAAAAGAATCAGCGCCACTTAGTAATTCTGCTGCATCTACCTGAACAAAATTCAAAACAGGATGCTTAACGTTCGTTACTTCATACTCCGCATACGTAAATAGCGGATATACAAAATCAGAGGCCTGATAAACAGAGGCATCTTGTATCTGACGCAAACCGTTAGGCAACATAAAATCAAGCGCTTGCTTTCCTGTATAGATAAAGTCAGCCCCTAAATCATTCATGGCCCATTTATCGGGCTCAGGCAAATAAAAATGACCAATTGCTTTTAAATCTACAATCTCAATGGATGCCCGAGTGGAGAAATCCGCAATTACCCGCGGTACTTGATGTCCACCAATCGAAAAAATCTCCGAGGTCTTTCGACGGGAATGTGCGAAAGGGTTAATAGGGGAGTCATATTTGGGCGAAATACCACTAAAAACTGAAATCGGATCTTGTGATGAAGCGCGTGAGTCATAACGACGAACTAAATCTTGCGCCACAGGAATTTCAAATTCAGGATCCTCCGTCAATGAAACGCGAATCGTATCGCCTAAACCATCTTCTAATAAAGTTCCTATACCTACAGCAGATTTAATCCGACCATCTTCACCCTCCCCAGCCTCAGTCACACCTAAGTGCATCGGATAATCCTTAAATCCGCCGTCTTTCAATTTTTTGCTTAATAAACGATAAGCTTCCACCATCACCTGCGTATTCGATGATTTCATCGACAGCACAATATTAAAATAGTTTTCATCTTCACAGATGCGCAGAAATTCTAAAGCCGATTCCACCATCCCATTAGGTGTATCACCATAACGACTTAGAATTCGATCAGACAATGATCCGTGGTTCGTTCCGATACGCATCGCTGTTCCATATTCCTTGCAAATATGGACTAAGGGCAAAAACTTATTACGAATACGATCTAATTCAGCTGCATAAGACGCATCAGTATAATCAATTGTCTCAAAACGCTTCTTATCCGCGTAATTACCCGGATTAATACGCACCTTTTCGACGATTCTAGCTGCTAATTCAGCTGCATTAGGTGTAAAGTGTATATCAGCTACTAAGGGTGTATGATAACCGCGTTCACGTAAACCTTTTCGAATGTTCTCTAGGTTTTGCGCTTCCTTCACGGAAGGAGCCGTAATTCTAACTAATTCACAGCCTGCATCAATCATGCGAATAGATTGCTCGATGGAACCTTGGGTATCCATCGTATCTACTGTGGTCATCGACTGAATCCGAATAGGAAAGTCTGAACCTACATAAAGATCCCCGATTTGAACAGGAATGGTGCTTCGTCTAGTATACGTGTACAAGGACGAGGCATAACGATTACCGTCTGCAATTAAAGGGTCTGTGGAAAAGGATAAATTAGACATAGCGGGAATAAAACGCAAAAATAGGCAATTCTACTTCCAAGAACTCTTTTTATGACCAATTGTTGCGTAATAATAGATAAAAATATAGCAGGGAATCAAAATCATATAAGCCGATTGCGTATTACCTATCTGATCCGCTATTTTGCCATACAACAAAGGCATTAAGGCTCCACCAGAAATCATCATAATAATTAAGGCGCTACCGATCTTAGTAAATTTCCCCAATCCTTTAATCGCTAAAGGCCATAAGGCTGGCCACATCAACGCATTAGCTAAACCTAACAGAGCTAAACATAAAACAGACATAAATCCTGTCAATGTAATGGCGCCTATCGAAAATAAGACTCCTAAAATAGCCGAATAGTTCAAGGCTTTTTGCTGGGATAGGTATTTGGGGATAAAAAAGATACCTACCACGTAACCCACTAACATTCCATATAAGGTGTAGGTGGTAAATATTTTCGCTACATCTTGACTAAATCCTTGTGAAACACCATAATTAATAATCGTGTCACCAGCAATTACTTCTACTCCTACGTACAAGAAAAAAGCCACTAGACCTAAGACTAAACTCGGATAAGACCAAACACTTGACTTCGTAATTCCAGCTTCCTCTACTGTCTCTTCCGCTTCTACCTCAGGTAAAGACGAGAACCATACCCAAACGGCTAGAACTACTAAAACGGCTGTCATAATACCATAAGGCATAATAACGATGGCTAATTTCGAGGAACCCGCGACCGCACTTGATAGAAATAAACCACCAAAGATAAACTGACTTAAAATTCCTGCGACCTTATTACAAATTCCCATCACAGAAATACGCTGCGCCGCAGATTCAGCAGGGCCTAAAATAGTTACATAGGGATTAGAAGCTGTTTGTAAAAGCGCTAGGCCAGTTCCAATAACGAAAAGACCGAATAAAAACATCGGATAATTCTCCATTTGAGCAGCAGGAATGAACAATAAGGTTCCTACTGCCATGGCTAAAAGTCCTAAAGACATCCCTTTTTTAAAGCCGGTCTTAGCTAAGACCCAAGAAGACGGAATCGCCATCACGAAATAGGAGATGAAAAAAGCAAAGGTGACTAATAGTGAATCGAAATTGTTTAATTGAAAAGCATCCTTAAAGAAGGCGATTAGCACCGAATTCACCCAGGTCACAAATCCGAAGACAAAGAAGAGAATTCCAATAATTAATAAAGGTCCGTTTACGTTTTTTGATTGGTTCATTTGGTTTAGTATTGATCGTTTAAAGCAAAAATTGGTTGATTTTTTTTCCATTTACCCCGGGTAAAATCGGGAATTTGAATAGGAGCGGAGCCTTTCTTAATAGACTCCTCTGAAAGGGGTGCAATAGCAGACCAAGCCGCCGCGTCATATACGTCGATCGGTGGCGCTACTTTCGCTTTAATTGCCTCAATAAAGGCTCTTAAAACAAAATAATCGATTCCTCCATGGCCCGCATTCTCCGCATCTGCTGCATGCGTTTTCCACAAAGGATGATCGTATTTGTCTAAATAAGGCTTAGCATCTTCCCAGCGATGCGCTTTGGCAGAAACACCTTCGAGATAAATCGATTTATTATCTTCCATCCAAAGACCTTTCGTTCCCTGAACTCTAAATCCTAGTGAATAGGGACGAGGTGAATTCGTATCATGCGTAATAAGGATTGTTTCTCCGTTTACACACTTGATCATTGTCTGAACAATATCGCCACATTTGAAATTTACACTGGCATTAGGATGATCAGCACCCCCTTTTTCAACGATATAATTATGTAATCCCAAAGCAGGTGTCGCCATCGACGTTAAATAAGCAAACTGATTTCCACGGTTAATATTTAACATTTCAGCCACTGGTCCTAAGCCATGAGTAGGATATAAGTCCCCGTTGCGATCGACAGAATGCTGGGTACGCCATTTGGCCTCTGAAAAACCCTTCTCCCCAAATTCAACACCAACACCAGAACCCTGCTTTCCATCATTAAATTTCACTTCACGTAAATCATGTTGATAACCACATTGAACGTGATTTAAGGTCCCAAACATCCCTTGGCGAACCATATTTAAAGTTGCCAGCACATCTCTTCGGTAACACACATTCTCTAAAATCATGCAATGAGAACCTGTTTTTTCGTACATGTTCACCAGATCCCAAGATTCCTTCAAGGTAACAGTAGCCGAAACTTCCACGCCAGCATATTTGCCTTGTTTCATCACTTCTAAGGCCATCGGAACATGCCATTCCCATGGGGTTGCAATGACAACACCATCGATATCCGTACGTTTAGCTAAATTCTCAAAATCTTTTTCCGTCTTACCGTATACAGCGGGGGTAGGTCTTCCTTTGCCTGATACCATTTTCAAGGCTATATCTATGGCCTTCAGGTCAATATCGCAAATCGCCACCACTTCAACGTCTGGTCGATACATAGCCATTTCCAAGTGACTTTGGCCTCTTAATCCCACACCTATAAAACCTAAACGTACTTTTGTTTGTTCTACTGGTGTATGACTCAAGAAAGTGGGAAACAAAGCGGTACCAGAGGTGTATACTAAGGAATCAGAGATAAATTTCCTTCTTTTCATATATTAACAATAGGTTATTAAAGATGAAATTTAAGGAAAATACTTTAATTTTATACGAATTTAGAAAAAATGACTGAAGCAACACGCGTTACCGTATTCCGTAAAGAACATTTCAATGCAGCTCATCGATTGCATAACCCACTTTGGACTGCTGAGAAGAACAAAGAAATATTTGGTTTATGTAACAATGCAAACTACCACGGACATAATTATGAATTAATTATTCAGGTTACCGGAACAATTGACCCAGAAACGGGTTATGTTATTGATACAAAGTTTTTATCTGATTTAGCGCAAACAGAAGTATGCAAAAAATTTGATCACAAGAATTTAAATTTAGACGTACCTGAGTTCGCAGATTTAAATCCTTCAGCAGAAAACATTGTCATCGTTATTTACAACAAATTGAGGGCTAAACTCCCTTCTAAGTTAGATTTAAAAATCAGATTATATGAAACCGAACGAAATTTCGTTGAATTCCCTGCTAATTGATAATGACCATTTCTTGTTGAATGACGAGGAAATTGGGGACAATCATGTAGCCACCTCTATCGAAACACCGATGAGGGAGGATGCATTTGATCTTTCTGATTCAGAAAAAATAGACATTATTGAAGCTCATTTCCGTGAAATCATGTTAACCTTAGGTTTAGACCTAACGGATGATTCATTGCGCGGTACACCTAAGCGCGTAGCTAAAATGTACATTAAAGAGATTTTCAATGGATTGAATCCAGCTAATGAGCCTAAAATAGCCTTATTTGAAAATAAATATGGGTATAATGAGATGCTGATCGAAAAGAATATCTCTTTCTATTCGAATTGCGAACATCATTTTGTGCCCATCGTAGGTAAAACACACATTGCATACGTTTCATCGGGTCAAGTAATTGGGCTTTCGAAATTGAATCGCATTGTTCAATATTTTGCTAAAAGACCGCAAGTTCAAGAGCGTCTTACTATGCAAATTGCTAAATACCTTCAAAAGGTTTTGAAAACGGATCACGTGGCGGTTTTCATCGATGCTAAACACTTGTGCGTTTCTTCAAGAGGCGTTAAAGATGATGCTACTTCTACGATTACATCGTATTATGGAGGTAAATTCCAAGACGATAGTACTAAAAGAGAATTCTTACAGTCCATTCAAGGGTAAACATGGGAAAATTTGTCATTGTAGGTGCTAGCCAAGGAATAGGCGAGGCCATTGCATCTTTATTGCTTTCAGCTGGTCACCAAGTTATTAATTTCTCTAGAAATCCATCCTCCATCACGGGCGTTGAAAATCACACGTGGGATGCTTTAGAGGTTGATGATTCAGCAATTGCGGCCATTACTGGTCCCTTAGATGGTATTGCTTATTGCCCAGGAAGCATAAATTTAAAGCCTTTTCATAGGATAACGTCCGCTGATTTTGAGAAAGATTTCCAAATCAATGTGTTGGGAGCCGTTCGAGTGATTCAAGCTTTATTACCTGCTTTAAAACAGTCAGAAACTTCTTCTATCGTCTTATTTAGTACAGTTGCCGTTCAAACCGGAATGGGATTCCATGCCTCTATTGCGAGTGCTAAAGGTGCCATAGAAGGTCTAACTCGTTCATTAGCAGCAGAATTAGCGGCAAATAAGATCCGGGTAAACGCTATCGCTCCCTCTTTGACTCAAACGCCATTAGCTGGGACTTTATTAAATTCACCAGAAAAAATAGAAGCTGGAGGAAAAAGACATCCATTAGGACGCGTAGGACAATCAGAAGATGTAGCTAATTTAGCAGCCTTCTTATTAAATCCGGCTAATTCATGGATTACAGGTCAGATTATCGGGGTAGACGGAGGAATCGGTTCCTTAAGAACCAATTAAGAACGAGCTAGAGTCTCGTTAAAATGTTTTTGGTTTAGGGCCAAATTCATTTGATTCCATTCAATTTTTTTCGAAAAAGCGATCTTTCTAATAGCACAATCAGCTATAGAGCAGTGGTTACAACATTCATCTAAGCAGGGATCTGCGTGAACAAAAATCTCCACATGAGTTGCTTGCAATTCCCCTAACATGGTTTCAAAACCATGAATTTCTTCGTGTGTTCTCTGTAAATCCCAAAACCGAGGTAAAGTCAAATGGCAATCAATATGCAAATCACCGCCATATTGCTGTACGCGCAAATTGTGCAGATCAATCCATTCCTCTTTTTTATTAGCCACAATCCAGTCGGTCACTTTTTCAAACAAGGCAGGATTCGTCTCATCCATTAAGGCAGCCACAGATTCCCGAATTAAATGAATCCCTTGCCAGCACATGAAACCAGCAAATAAGAAAGAAGCAATAGCATCTACCCAAAACCAATGCGTAAAATAAGTGATGGCTAAGGCTACTACCACTAGAATGCCATTATATGCATCTAAACGAAGGTGCTTGCCATCTGCAATCAAGGCTGGTGAATGAGAGCTTCGCCCTTTCTTCACTAAATAGTATCCTAATAATCCATTAATAGCCGCTGAAACAAAGGATACGGCCATACCCACGTCTAAACTCTTCAAGGCCGGAGACGCATATAAATGCTGCGAAGCGTGTAAGAAAATATAGGCTGAGGCTAATAAAATAAGTACTCCTTCTAATCCTGAGGCAAAAAATTCGATTTTCCCATGTCCATAGGGATGATTTAGGTCTTTAGGTAAAGAAGCTAAATAAATCGAATAATAAGCGAAGCAAGCAGCCACTACATTAATAATCGATTCTAATGCATCTGTCAATAAAGTCGTCGAGCCACTTAAAAAATAGACATAAAACTTCGCTACCATAATAGCTAAAGACAACACAAAAGAAAGAAGGACAAGCCGCTGTTTCATCAGCACAAAGATAGTATTTTTACCGGATGGAAAAGGAAAACAATCCCTGGAAAACAATCAGCGAGGAGACGGCCTATGAGAATGCTTGGATTCGGGTAGAACATCATGAAGTACTGAATCCCGCCGGTAATCCAGGTATTTACGGAAAAGTACATTTTAAAAATACCGCTGTAGCCATTATAGCAGTCGACTCAGAGGGCTTCACCTATTTAGTAGGTCAATTCCGCTATACTTTAAATACCTATTCCTGGGAAGTGCCAGAAGGAGGTTGCTCGATCGAATCAGGAGAATCCATTTTAGAGGCCGCTAAACGCGAACTTTTAGAAGAAACTGGTTTAGTCGCTTTAGAGTGGAAAGAATTAGGGGAGGTTTACCTTTCTAATTCGGTGAGTGATGAAAAGGCGGTGATATATTTAGCCCAAAACCTAAGTCAGCATCAAGCCTGCCCAGAAGAGACGGAACAATTAAAAATACGGAAACTACCTTTAAAAGAAGCTTTAGAAATGGCGCAAAATGGAGAAATTACGGATGCTCTCAGCGTTCTAAGTCTTCTAAAGATCCCAGCTTTGCATCTCTTTTAGTTCGTCGTAATCCGTCAAATCATACTTAATAGGCACAATACTGACATAATTTTCAGCTAAAGCATCTAAATCCGTATTGTTATTCAAATCCTCATTAAATAAGTCCCCATCCATCCAATAATACGGTTTTCCATAGGGATCTTTACGCTCTTCAAAACGTTCTCTAAAGATGGCATTCGCCTGCTTTACCACTTTCACTCCTTGCAATGGCATAGAAGAAAAGGCTGGGAAATTGACATTCAAAGTCAAACCTTTAGGCAGACCATGAACTAAAACTTGTTGGCAAATTTTGATAATATAATCGTGGCAATGAGAAAAGTTCGCATCTGAGGCAAAATCACAAAGGGAGAACCCGATGGCAGGAATACCTTCCATCGCAGCTTCGATAGCCGCAGACATCGTTCCTGAATATAAAACAGCGATAGACGCGTTAGAGCCGTGGTTAATTCCAGAAACGACTAAATCAATTTTTCTATCTTTTAAAATCTGGTGCTTTCCTATCTTCACACAATCCGCAGGAGTTCCTGAACATTTATAAGATTGTACCTGATCGCCAAAATCATTCGTTTTCACCACGCGAAGTGGTTCTCCTAAGGTAATGGCATGTCCCATTCCGGATTGATGGGTATCTGGAGCCACCACCACGACCTCGCCTAGTTCAGACATAATCTCAGTGAGGACACGAATGCCTTTGGAATAGATAGAATCATCGTTTGCGATGAGAATAAGTGGCTTCATTTTTGCTATTTTGAATGCAATTTACAAATTTTGAGGATGATTTTACGCAAAGCGAGACTCGAAGATATACCTACCATACAAGAAATTGCAGAGGAAGCATGGAGACCTACTTATGGGCATATTTTGACAGAAGAGCAGACCTTGTACATGATTCCGATGATGTATGCTAATGAGGTGATTAAACCGCAAATCGACTTGTTTTCTATGTTAGAAGAGGATGGTTTTACGATAGGATATTGTGCTTTTGAAATTACTTCTGAAACAGATGGAAAATTACATAAACTCTATTTGCGTCCATCTATAAAACAAAAAGGAGCCGGATCTTTCATGATTGATCAAATCAGCTTGCAGGCGCGCTCGTTAGGCCTTACATCGATCTATTTAAATGTAAATAAATTGAATTCAGCTGTTGAGTTTTACCTAAAGAAAGGATTTATAGTGGAACACGAAATGGTCTTAGACATAGGAAATGGCTATGTTATGGACGATTATGTGATGCGATTATACCTATAGCTTTTTCAATCAAGGACATAATTTGTCCTTCCGGATTTTTCGAAAATTCTTGCGTAATGCGATTCGCTAAAATAGCATTCAAAGAAATCATTTCATGCCCCATTGCACCAGCAAAAGCATAATAGGCTGCTGTTTCCATCTCAATATTCGTTATTTCTTGGTCCCCAAAATTTGCCGCGGCTACTTTTTGTAGAAAATCAGGCCTCAGCGATTTCATTCGAATCGTTCTACCTTGAGGTGCATAAAAACCTGGTGCAGTTAAGGTTACACCCTGGAACGCATCTAATAAAGCAAATTGTGCTAATAAAGTAGCACTTGCTTTCGCTGCATAAAGTGGAAAAGGATAATCGATAGCTTTTGTCCATTGCGCCAGGACATCCTCCGGTATCGACTGAGCTGAATCAAAGCCATAAAACTGAGCTAAATTATCAAATCCAATGGCAGCCTTAGAAATTAAAATAGAATCCACCGGAATGTGCGCTTGAATACTTCCAGAAGTACCTATTCTGATAAGCTTTAAAGATCTTTTTTCTGATTTCTCCAATCGTGTTTCAAAATCGATGTTTACCAAAGCATCTAATTCATTCATCACAATCTCCACATTATCCGCCCCAATACCACTTGATAAAACTCCAATTTTCTTACCCTTCAAAATGCCTAAATGAGTCACAAACTCCCGCTTATGTACCATTTCAGTAATCTCATCGAAAAATTGAGCTACCAAAGGAACGCGCTCAGGATCGCCTACCAGAATAAGCGTATCAGGAATTTGGTCAGGACGCAAGTTCAAATGATACGAACTTCCATCCGGATTAATAAGTAAGTCAGTGGGGGAGAAATAGGTCATGCGCAAATTTATTGATAATTTTCCAATGTAATTAGTCTTCCTTGAAAGTATCAAAATGAAAAGCATCAAGTCCGAAATACACTCAACTCTTTGCTCCATTCTCGAAAAATCAGTAGAGGAAGCTCGAAGAGAGTATATTTTGGCCAAAGAATCCCGCGATTCCGATACAAAAAGCAGCGCGGGGGATAAGTTTGAAACGGGGCGCGAAATGATGCAGCGGGAGATGGATAAAATAAGTGCCCTTATCGATTCAACACAAAACTCGTTAAAAAAATTAAATCACCTAGCTACTGAACCGGCTCAGGTAGTATGCGAAGGGAGTTTAGTGGAAACCGATCAAGGAATTTATTATATCTCGATTGGTTTTGGCAAATTAGATGAGGTGTATGCGATTTCCGTGGAATCGCCTTTGGGATCCATATTAAAGGGTAAGAAAATAGGGGAGAGCGTCGAAATGAGAAGCAAAAAAATCACTATAAAGTCTATTTTATGAAAAATGCACACTATCTCTATTTAATCCTTTCTATAGTAGGGGGCGGATTCACCTTTTACTTTGTGTATGAAGGAATGATGTTACATAATGGAACATTTAATGTAATTGAATTTGTCCAAAGTACCTGGACAGCAAACCCTTATGCAAAAAGTATAAGTTGTGACTTTTTGACTGGCGCCATAGCTGGCACACTTTTTATACTTTTAGAGGGAATCCGAATCAAAATCAAATACCTTTACCTGTATTTAATGGCTACCGTTTTAATAGGATTTGCCTTTGCATTCCCTTTATTTTTATTTTTTAGACACCGAAAATTAGCCTAATTTTTATGGATGATTATATCAAAACCTTTCCGGAGACGACACAAAAAATCTTAATTGAAGTCAGGGACGCTATTCGTTCTGTCGTGCCTGAGGGAACGGAAGAAACGATGTCTTATGGTATGCCTACCTATAAATTAAATGGAAATCTGATACATTTTGCTGCCTGGAATAACCATTTAGGCTTTTATCCGACTCCGAGTGGAATCAAGAATTTCGTACAAGAATTAGCCCCCTATGAGGGATCGAAAGGTGCGATTAAGTTCCCATATCATACACCTATGCCTTTAGAGCTCATAAAAGAGATCACTCTATTTAGAGTTCAGGAGAATTTAAACAAAAAGAAAAAGGCTCAAGATTGAGCCTTTTTTTGTTTTTCGATCTTTTCAGTACGTTTAAAAGATTTAAATCCCAATTCCGGCGAGTAACCCACCGAGTTTCTAGAATAATAACCTTTCTCATTAAACGGACGTTTCCGCGGGTGTTCTTTACATTCCGGAGAACAGGCCCCTTCCATTTCTTGTAAGCAGGCAGGACAAATCGCTAAATGCTCATTGCATTCTGGATTGGCGCAATTGACCATGTGATCTGATTTTGTTTGGCAAACATAACAGGTAGAAACCACTTCCGGATTTACTGAATTAACAGCCGTAGCCACGCGGTTATCGAAAACATAACAAGAACCATCAAAATCTTCACCGCCTTCCTCTAAACCATATTTAATGATGCCACCGTGCAACTGGTAGACGTCTGTAAATCCTTTTTCGATCAAATAAGCAGATGCTTTTTCACACTTAATACCGCCAGTGCAATACGTAATAACCTTTTTATTTTTTAGATGCTCAATCTCTTGCACATGATCTGGTAAATCACGCAGATTCTCCATGTCAAAAGTATAAGCACCTTTAAAACGACCTAATTCGTGTTCATAGTTCGATCGCATATCGACTAAAACAACATCAGGATCATTTTTTAATAATTGCTTGAATTCTTTTGGCTTTAAATGCTTACCCGTTCTTACCCGCGGATCCACCCCTAAATCAGAGTGAACGATTTCATCTTTAACCCGAACATGCAATTTATTGAACGTGTGAGCCTCATTTTCCTCGATTTTGAAATCGAAGTCAGTCCCAGCGAAAATAGGATCATTCTCTAACCAGTTCATATAGGCGAAGCAATCTGCTTTTAGCCCCGAAACCGTTCCATTCAAACCCTCTGCAGCGACAATAATTCTTCCCAAAAGGTTGTTTTCAATACAAAAAAGGTGATGTTTTACCCGGTACTCCTCCGGATCTTGGATAGGAGTATAGTTATAATAAAGCAATACACTGTAAGGTTTCATCTTCAACATGATTTACAGATTAAACAAAAAATTTAGTGACGATGGGGAGATTCGAACTCCCAAACCTAAGGGGCACTACCACCTCAAGGTAGCGTGTCTACCAATTTCACCACATCGCCAAAAACGGTTAGCAAAATTACCAATTATTTACTTACTTGCCAAGAATTACAGAACTCAAAAATATTACGCAAAATGGCTTTAGAAATAAGCGGTAAATTAATCAAGAAATTACCTGAAGTTACAGGAACAGGTAAAAACGGCACTAATTGGATCAAACAAGAATTTGTACTCGAAACACAAGATCAATACCCTAAGAAGGTATGTATGTCTGTTTGGGGAGATAAAACACAAGATTTAACTCCAGTTCAAGAGGGTGAAATCGTGAAAGTTCAATTCAACGTAGAATCAAGAGAATACAACGACCGTTGGTATACAGAGATTCGTGCTTATCGTTTAGATCGCACAGGATCAATTC
Source organism: Aquirufa sp. A-Brett2-15D (assembly GCF_054558735.1). Lineage (NCBI taxonomy): Bacteria > Pseudomonadati > Bacteroidota > Cytophagia > Cytophagales > Flectobacillaceae > Aquirufa > Aquirufa sp. A-Brett2-15D. The sequence continues at coordinate 483,732 of NZ_JBSKFT010000001.1, forward strand.
CAGCAGGAGTAGAGCCTACGCCAGCAGCAGGTGGATATCAGTTTCCTCCATTAGCAGCTGAGAGTGGAGATGATTTACCATTTTAGTCGCTAGTCGTCAGTCGCTAGTCAAATAAATAATTTTAAAAGCCGGGACTTAGTTCTGGCTTTTTTATTTTATAAATTGTTTGAACATAACTAGCAACGAGAGAATAGAGACTAGCGACTGACGACTAGTGACTAGCGACTGATAACCCCATCGCTTGATGCACAATATCAGCCTCTATAAACGTTTCACCATAAGCCTGAAAGCCCAAAGACGAATAAAGTGGCATGACGCTCACTTGTGCATGTAAATAAAAATAAGAGCAATCTGGATAGGCCACAGATGCTTCGGCCATAAGGTGATTAACCACAATAGAAGCATATCCTTTGCCTCTAGCTGATTCTAAAGTAGCAATACGTTCTACTTTAACCCCTTTATCCGTTTTTCTATACCGACCAGTAGCCACTGGAATATCACCCTCAAACAATAAATAATGTTTAGCCACCGCATCTAATTCATCAAATTCTTCTGAGGGAAGGCATTTTTGCTCCTTGACAAAAACTTCGGTACGAATCTCAAAAACCTGATCGATTTCTTCTGGAGAAATGGCTTGAATGACCCTATTTGTCTTGCTTTCCATAGGCTTCAATGATTTTACGCACTAAACGGTGACGCACCACATCGGATCCATCTAATTCAACAAAAGAAATTCCGCTAATGCCTGTAAGTATACGTTCCGCTTCACCCAGGCCTGAGGTTTGATGTTTAGGCAAATCAACTTGTGATTTATCACCTGTAATGATCGTCTTAGACTGAATACCCATACGAGTCAAAAACATCTTCATTTGCATTGAAGTAGTGTTTTGGGCTTCATCTAACAGAATAAATGCTTTATTTAGAGTTCGACCACGCATATAGGCCAAAGGCGCAATTTCAATCGTTCTATTTTCTAAATAGAACTTTAATTTATCGGGCGGAATCATATCATCCAACGCGTCATAGATAGGGCGCAAATAGGGATCAATTTTTTCTTTCAAATCCCCAGGCAAGAAACCCAAGTTTTCACCGGCTTCTACTGCAGGACGTGTAATGATAATTTTTTTAACTTCTTTATTCTTCAGTGCCTTCACCGCAAGGGCAACTGCCGTATAGGTTTTACCCGTACCTGCGGGCCCTATGGCAAAAACAATGTCATTCGTGGATGCAGATTCGACCAGTTTACGTTGATTAGGAGTTTTGGCCTTAATAACGATTCCTTTATTGCCAAAAAGAAGCACGTCTTTATCCTCCACCCAGGGTTGTTCCGATTCTTCACCTGTGGGGTTCAGAACGGCATCAATATAGGCCTGCATATGTTTTTCAGCAAGCGTATGATGTTTGTCCAAATGAGCCACACAAGAATTCACAATAGCTTCCACTAAGGCAATTTGATCATTCGATCCCCGGACGGTTAATTGCTCGCCTCTAGCAATGATTTTTGATTGTGGAAAAGCGTGAATCAATAAATTGATATTTGCGTTAGCAACGCCTAAAAAGTCAATTAAAGAGACCTCTGAGAGGGAAATTATTTTTTCTAACAAGTAAAAATGGGTTTAAATCGTACAGAAGTAAAAATAGGAAATTCTTGAAATTTTATATCTTCCTTTATAATAAAATTTTGAAAATTTAACGTAAAATTGTGGTATGGAATCTAACACCCCCTCATCCATTTATAAAAAAGGAAATCAGTCTGCTGGTATTCGTACACAAACAGGTCCCACTCGTTTGAGCGATTTGGGTTTAGGAAAATTACCTCCACAAGCTGTAGACCTAGAGGAAGCCTTAATAGGTGCCTTAATGTTAGAGAAAGAGCCTTTAGCTAATGTCATCGAGATACTAAAACCGGCTACCTTTTATAAAGAAGGTCACCAGTTAATATTCGAGGCAATACAAGGTTTATTCCAAGCGTCACAACCAGTTGATTTATTAACGGTTAACAATTATCTGAAGCAAAATGGCAATTTAGAAAAGGCAGGCGGAACGAGCTATCTAGCTCAATTAACCTCGCGTGTAAGTTCCACTTCTAACGTTGAATTCCATGCTAGAATCATCATTGAACAGTATTTGAAGCGCCAGCTCATCCAAATATCCTCTGAAATCCAACGCTTATCCTACGAAGATACATCTGATGTTTTTCATTTATTAGATAAGATGGAGCAAGAACTTTTCACCATAGCTGAATCCAATATCCGCAAGAACTACGAGAGTATGTCGGATATTTTGAAAAAGGCAGTGGATGAATTAGAAAAGAAACAATTACAAAAAAGTGGCTTAACAGGTATTCCATCAGGATTTACCGACCTAGATCGCCTAACGTCTGGCTGGCAAAGACAAGAATTAATCATTATCGCCGCACGTCCTGGTATGGGTAAAACGGCCTTTGTAGTTTCGGCATGCCGAAATGCTGCGGTTGATTTTGGACATTCAGTTGCCTTATTTTCACTAGAAATGAGTGCCGTTCAATTAGTGAATCGTATAATCTCAGCTGAGGCAGAGATCGAAGCAGATAAAATCCGTAGAGGTAAATTAGAGCCACATGAATGGCAACAATTACACACGAAGATTAATAAATTATTTGAGGCAAATATGTTTATCGATGATACTCCTGCCTTATCTATCCTAGAATTAAGAGCAAAGTGTCGTCGTTTAAAAGCCCAAAAAGGCATAGACCTTGTCGTTATCGATTACTTACAGCTTATGACTGGGGATAGCTCAGGTAAAGGGGCTAGTGGTAACCGGGAACAAGAAATTGCTCAAATATCCCGTGCATTAAAGCAATTAGCTAAAGAACTCGATGTTCCAGTAATTGCTCTTTCTCAATTAAATCGTTCTACGGAGACCCGTGGTGGCAATAAAAAGCCGCAATTATCTGACCTTCGTGAATCAGGTGCGATCGAGCAAGATGCCGATCAGGTTATGTTCATCTACCGTCCAGAATATTATGGAATAACGGCAGATGATCAAGGAAACTCCATCACAGGAATGGGGGAGATTATTATGGCTAAAAACCGTTCAGGCTCACTCGAGAATGTTTGGCTGAAATTCATCGGTAAGTTCACGAAGTATTGTGACTTAGATTTCCAACCATTCTCAAACAACAAAGAAGGAGGTAATTTTGACCTGAGTGCTTTAGGTGACCAAACCTCTGCTTTCGAATCAGGAAATGATAATGTTTTCAAAGGAAGTAAGATGAATTTACCACCAGAGGATTATGATCCTTTAAACACTCCGTTTTAAAAATTGCTAAAGCAATTTTTAAAACTTAAAGCTCAAAGCTCAAAGTTCAAAGCACAAAGTTCAAAGTTCAAAGTTCAAAGTTGGATTCGCCTTCGGCGATACATTTCTGAAATACAAAAAGGGCGATATATCGCCCTTTTTGCTTCTATATTTATGCTTTATGCTCTATTCTTTGTGCTTTAAGTAAATTTGTGCTTTTAGTAAATGCGTAGCACAATTTCAGAATCGCTTAATGAATTAAATTATGCTCTTAATTTCAACCTGACAATATTCTCCACATGATGCGTCTGCGGGAACATGTCCACTGGATGAACAACGTCTACTTCATAAGACACATCTAATAAGGCTAGATCACGAGCTTGTGTGGCCGGATTGCAACTTACGTAGACAATGGTTTTAGGCAAAACTTTCAAAATTTGAACTACTACATCTTCCTCCATACCGGCGCGCGGAGGATCCGTAATAATTACATCAGGTTTGCCGTGAATGGCTATGAATTCCTCCGTTAAGACTTTTTTCATGTCGCCTGCAAAGAAGGTGGCATTCTTAATGCCATTTAATTCAGCATTAATACGGGCATCTTCTACAGCCATTTCGACGTATTCGAGTCCCACAACTTTAGATGCATACTTCGCTAGAAATAAACCTATAGTTCCGGTACCCGTATAAAGATCGTAAACCACTTCATTACCCTGTAAATCAGCGTATTTGCGTACTAATTGATATAATTTGAGTGCTTGTTTAGCGTTTGTTTGGAAGAAAGATTTAGGTCCTATTTGAAACTTTAAATCCTCCATAGTTTCCACCATAAAGGTTTTTCCGTGATAACATATAACTTCTAAATCGTGGAAGGTGTCGTTTCCTTTTTGGTTTACCACATAATTTAAAGAGGTAATCATCGGGAATGTTAATTTCAAATACTCCATGATCAATTTGATTTCATCCTCCGTCGCATAGGCAAACTGAACCGTCACCATCCATTCGTCGGTTACCGTATTACGAATAATTAAATTACGTAAAGCACCTTCTTTTTGGTTTTTTAATTCATAATAGGAGATACCATTTAAGACCGAAAAATCACGAACTCCGTTGCGAATTGCATTCGACGGATCCGGTTGTAAATAACAATGGTCTACGGGTAAAATTTTATCAAAGCGGCCAGGAACATGGAATCCAAGTGCATTCATCGACCCCAAATCTTCTTTACCAATTTCATCTTCTGTGAGCCATCGCGCACAAGAAAACGTGAATTCTAATTTATTTCGGTAATAATAGGTCTCTTCCGAACCGAGAATCGGCTGAAATTCTGGAAGTTTCACTTTCGCGATACGAGTCAAATTATCTTTTACCTGACGTGCTTTGAAAGCCATTTGGGCCTCATAAGAAACGTGTTGCCACTTGCAACCACCACAAATACCAAAATGGGAGCATTTTACCTCCGTACGGTCTGGAGATAGGGCTTGAATGTTGATGGCTTGTGCTTGCTTGAATTTTTTCTTCGACTTTAAAATCCGTAAATCGGCAATATCACCAGGAGCAACCGGTCCTTGAACGAAAATCACTTCGTCATCTAATTTCACAATACACTTTGCTTCCGCCGCGTAGTCGAGGATTTTTACTTGTTCAATGACCTTAGGGGTCCGATCTTTTTTCTGGTTCATTTCTTGAAAATATGCGCAAAATTACGCTTTAAATGAGCAAAATTGTAACTTAGTCTGATAATTTTTAAACTATGAACAATCAAGTTGTTATCATCACGGGAGCATCATCGGGAATTGGAAAGGCTTTGGCATTTGAATACGGAAGAAAAGGTGCGCAAATTGTTATTACAGGAAGAAACGAGCAAAATCTGCTCGAGGCTGAAACTGTATTAAGGAAAGCTGGAATTAAAGCCAAAGGTATCGTCTGCGATTCCGCCTCCGAAGAACAAACGCGTGAAATGGTAGCAACTGTGATACAGCTTTTTGGCCGTATCGACTTATTGATTAATAATGCCGGTATATCGATGCGATCTATGTTCGAAACAGTGGATCTACAAGTGCTAAAACAAGTGATGGATATTAATTTTTGGGGGACGGTATACGCCACCCATGCTGCATTGCCTCATATTAAGGCCGCAAAAGGAGGAATTATCGGTATTTCATCCATTGCAGGATATAGAGGTCTTCCAGTTAGAACGGGTTATTCCGCTTCTAAATTTGCTATGAATGGATTTCTAGAAGCCTTAAGAACTGAATTATTAGAGACAGGTGTTCATGTATTAATTGCTTGTCCCGGATTCACGGCATCTAATATCAGAGCCGCCTCTTTAAATAGTGAAGGAAAAATTACCGGAGAAAGTATGCGAGATGAAGGCAATATGATGTCAGCAGAGGAAGTGGCGACTAGAATAGCTGATGCTTATCAAGCGAAAAAGAAGACCTTAGTTTTAACATTCCAAGGAAAATTAACGGTATTCTTAAACAAATGGATGAATGGATTTCTAGACAGAATGGTCTATAATACGTTGAAAAAGGAGAAGGATAGCCCCTTAAAATAAAGCTCCCCTCTTTGTCTTTGGATAAAAATATACAAAGATTTAAGGATGATAGGAACTGACTACATGCTTCATTACATCGCTTTTGTAAAAATAAACTTCTTTAAATTTACCTTCGGAATAATTCTTTCCTTGATCAAAAAAGTGAGGGGAGGACGGATCCCCATTTTCGCCTCCTGCTAAAAGCGAATAGGCTTTAATTTTAGGTCCAAATTCAACTGCTGCAATAAAGCTATTTCCATTCACCCCATACCACTTTTTCGAACCTTGAATCGAACGACTGGTATAAGAAGGAAGCTGTCCCCAAGCAGATGAAGCAAATGGAACGGAAAAACTAGGTTTAGCATCATCCATCTGAAAGACATCTCCATTCGAAACGCGTTGAAAACGATTTAATTCCCCCCAGGATACTCGCCAGGTCCCAAAATCCTTTTGTAGATCCACCATCACCTCCCGTAATGCTTGAAGCATTTCTTGTTTAGAACCAGATTCAGCATATTTTTCGATGTTCTGAACCACATCCGTTTCACCACCAAATTGCATGGCCTTAGGTATTTTAGGCATAATTTTCTGTCCCCAGCGAATGGCTATTGTTTGGGCAATGGAAGAAGTGGATGCAGTATAATCCCAAATTTTCAACTCTTGAGCCACTTCTACCAAATCCAATTCACCTGCCATTGCTTGTAATAGCGATGGAATCAAAACTTCGAAAGCCATCAATCGACGATCGTATCCTAATTCAATCAATCCCGAAAGATCTAATTTGCCTGTTTGAGAGAACAATCGAACTGCGTTACGATCTCTGAAATTCTCACCATCCGGAGCCATGTAAATGGGATAATCCACTCTTTTCGGACTTGATATACCTGAAACGGTGAAAGGAGTGGAGTTACAATTCTGAATCCAACCTGAAGCCGGATTATAGCTATGTACAATCTCATTTAGAAGATGAAGTCCTCTCCAATCGTTTTTCGAAGAAAAACCATCTTGAGGAACACCCCAATCTTGCGCTCCATTTCTACGAGGCACATAATTTCCGTGCCAATAGGCTATATTTCCCTTATTATCCGCATAAACGGTATTGTTCGAGGTATTAGCCCGCATCTCCATAACTTGCTTAAAGGAGTCAAAACCGCTTGTCTTTGTACGCAACCAACTTTGCATTAAACTCTTTCTAGCCCGATTATACGAACGCACGGAAATCCAATGGCCATTTCTAGCCGCTAAAACAGGACCTCGATGATTATAATAGGTTTTAATTTTTCTGGAACCAAGCGTGATCCATTTCGTCTTAAATGGAATCCATTTCCCATCTAATTGATATTCCATCGTACCCTGATTATCTCTTGTGGTTTCGATGTAAGCATCCGCCACATCTACCTCGGATGAGGTATGCATCCAACCATTATACGGATTAAAACCTTGATAGATAAAGAATTGCCCCCACGTAACAGCGCCATATACTGATAAACCTTCTTCACTAACCACATGAACTTCCGGTCTAAAATAGAACGTGACATGGGGATTAATGTAAAAAAGGGAATGGCCAGATTTAGAGAGGGAAGGACCTACAGCAAAGCCGTTAGAGCCTGTTAATTTCTCATCCGGATTTTGGTATTTTGCACTAGCTACCTGTTTAGGTAAACCGTAAAATAGTGCTGTTTCTTGTTCTGTCACGTCCCCGGTAGAAATGGCACCGATGGAACCATCAGTCCATAATAGAGGAAACCAAGGCTCGAAATGGTTGATTAAACGGGGTTTTACCTCTGGATGCTTCAGTAAATAATAGTTAATCCCGTCCGCATAGGCATTCAATAATTTTTTAAGCCAAAGCGGACTGGTTTTGTATTCGTTTTTAGCCTCTGTCTCATCAATTAACAGTTTTATATATAGATCATAGGCGAGTTCTTTCTCACCTTTCACCTCTGACATTCGGCCTAGTTTTTCAATATAATTCATCTCCACACGCGCAAAATCATCCTCACATTGTGCATACATAAGACCAAAAACTGCATCTGCATCTGATTTACCATAAATGTGCGGAATGCCCCATTCATCACGGTAAATAGTCACCCGCTTAGCTTGAGCATCATACGGATTAGCTTGCATGATGTGTGCTATTAAAAGTAAAATCAAAGGGAATAATTTTTTCATAGCTTGGTGTTGAGAATCTAAAAATAAGAATAAATCGGGTCAGGAGGGTATAAACTTTATAAAATTGTCTTTCTATCTTACAAGATAATTCTAAACCTAGTATATGAAAATTTTTCGGCTCCTCCCGATACTAATTCTATTGTGTTCATCCAGCTTAATTGCCCAAAATAAAGTTAAAATTCAAGGGGAGGTCAATGTTCCTTTTTCGAGCATTCGTCTCTTTAAAGGTGCGACGCTTGTGACCGGAACAATCGGGAATGACAAGGGTAAATTTAGCTTAGAAATAGCTCCAGGTGTCTATGATTTACTGATCGAAAGCATTGGTTATGAGCCTCTTAAAATGGCTAATCAGTCATTTACTTCCTCCGTTAATTTAGGAATGATTTCAGTAAAAGAAAGTACTCAGACCTTAAATGAGGTGGTAGTTAAGGGCCAAAAAGCCTCCATGGAATTAAACTTAGATAAACGAATATTTAATGTAGGGACCGATTTAGCGAACAAAGGGGCGACGGCTGCTGAGATTTTGGGCAATTTACCTTCGATACAAGTGGATCCAGAAGGAGCAATTAAACTGCGCGGAAGCGATAATGTTCGAATTTTGATCGATGGAAAACCATCTACTTTAGCAGGAATAAATGGTTCGTCGGGTTTACAATCCTTGCAAGGAAACTTAATCGACAAAGTCGAAATCATTACAAATCCATCCGCTCGTTATGAGGCGGAAGGGATGGCGGGTATCATTAATATCGTTTTAAAGAAAAACCAAAACCAAGGTTTTAATGGTGCTATCGAAACAACGACGGGATATCCAGAGAATTTTGGGGGTACAGCCATCGTCAATTACCGAAAGAACAAATTCAATTTCTTTCTCAATTATGGGGTATTCTATCGCAGAACACCGGGACGAAATACTATTTACCAAGAAGTCTACACAGGAAAACAAACCAATTTCTTAGAACAACGTTCCCAAAATAATGTCAACGGTTTAGTTAACAATCTGCGCGGTGGGGCAGATTATTTCTTTAATGATAAAACGATTTTAACTGCCTCCTATATCTACCGACGCACGGATGTACGACGTATAACGGACTTTTATTACTTAGACTACCGTGGGAATTTATCCAATTTGTATAGTGATACGTATCGACAACAAGATGAGAAAGAGGCGGAACCTAATGGAGAATATGCCTTAACTTTTAAGAAAAATTTCGCAAAAAAAGGGCAGGAATTTACGGCTGATTTACGCTATTTAGACTATTGGGAACGATCTGATCAATTATATACCCAAAATGGGAAAAAACCTGACGGGTCTGCTTTCTCAGAACTATCGAAGGTGCAAAAAGCCCTAAATGACGAGTTTGAAAGACAATGGATATTGCAAGCAGATTATGTAAATCCGATCGGTAAAGACGCGAAGATCGAAATGGGCCTGCGGACAAGTTTTCGTGATATGATTAACGATTATATCGTAACAGAAAAACAAGCATCAGGGGAATTTACAGTTATGCCTAACCTTCGAAATGTGTTTAATTATCAGGAAAATATCTCAGCTGCCTACTTTATTTTTGGCAGTAAAATTCAGAAATTCTCTTATCAATTTGGACTAAGAGCGGAGACGACAGATATACAAACTGAACTTGAGTTGACTAAAGAGAAAAACCCAAGAAACTACGCCAATTTGTTTCCAAGTGCCCATTTTACCTATACCATAACACCCGATAATTCTTTTCAGTTAAGTTATTCTAGGCGGGTGAGACGTCCTACTTATAATGATTTATCACCTTTTGTCACACTTTCAGATAACCGAAATTTCTTCTCCGGTAATCCAAATTTGAATCCTGAATTCACAAATTCGTTTGACTTAGGGCACTTGAAATATTTCGATAAGGGGAGTATTAGTTCCTCGATTTATTATCGCCAAACAGCTGGAAAAATTGAACGTATACGAACAGTGGACAGCTTAGGTTTTTCAAGGACTTTGCCAGCAAATATATCCGATCAACAATCGATGGGTATCGAAGTGGCAAGCTCCTGGAATTTCACTAAATCCTATAAGGCTGACCTAAGTGTTAACGCCTTTAGAGCCATTGCAGATGCTTCTAATATAAATGCAGCCTTTAAAAGTGATACCTATTCCTGGTTTGTTCGACATAGCTCTCGCATTAAAATCGGAGTCACGGATTTCCAAATAAGAGCTAATTATGAAGCTCCGCAATTAACACCACAAGGTTCGCGAGGATATATGGCCTGGATGGACTTGTCCGCTTCTAAAGACATAATTAAAGGAAATGGTACACTAACTTTAAGTATTTTAGATATCTTTAACTCCAGAATTAATCGCTACGAATCACGGTTTTTAGAACCTCGAGATGGATCAGGATTCTTTACCCGCGGTGAATCGCAAGGACGTTTAAGATCCGTTAATTTGACCTTTAACTACCGTTTCAAAACCACCAAACAAGCGGCTAAACAACGTCGCAGTATGATGGATGAAGAAAATTAATACACCATATGAAAAAATTATTTCTCTATTCTAGTGTCATCTTTAGCATCGCAGCTTGCAGCAAACAAAGCAAAGACGATACCTACAAAATCATTTTAGTAGATCAAACTAAGGTTTCACAGACCGCAAAAGCCATCAAGGACAAACAACCCATCAAGATCATACCCGGTCTAAAAATTGATTTATGGGCCTCCGATTCTCTTCTACAAGACCCAGTAGCCATAGCGGTAGATGATCAAGGTGCTATTTTTGTCAATAGTACGAACCGAAATAAAGCCTCCGAATTTGATATTCGTGGCCACCGGGACTGGATGACGGAATCAATCGGCTTCCAAACAGTAGAAGATAGAAGAGCCTTTTTACGCCGCAATTTTGCCCCTGAAAACAGTGCAAAAAATACCTGGTTGCCAGATATGAACGGTGATGGATCCCATGATTGGTTGGATTTAAAGGTGGAGAAAGAAGAAATCTATAAAGTAGAGGATTTGAATGGTGATGGCTATGCCGATCAATCTACCCGTGTTTTTAATGGGTTTAATGAAGAAGTTACCGACGTAGCTGGGGGCTTATTAGTCCGTAAAAAAGATGCCTTCGTAGCGATAGGTCCAGATTTAATGCGCTTAAAGCACAATAACGGTCAATGGAAAGATCCGCAATCTATATCAACGGGTTATGCGGTACACATTGGTTTTGGAGGACATGGAATGTCCGGTTTAACAGAAGGTCCAGATGGAAAAATCTACTGGCAAATAGGGGATATTGGTGCTAATATCACCGCAAAAGACGGAAAACAATACAAACACCCTAACTCTGGGGTTATCGTAAGATCGAATCCAGATGGATCTGAATTTGAGGTATATGCGAGCGGATTGCGTAATACGCACGAGTTCGTTTTTGATAAGTATGGTAATTTAATTAGCTCAGATAATGATGGGGATCATCCGGGTGAAAGTGAGCGTTTAGTGCATGTGGTGGAGGGTTCTGACGCTGGATGGCGTTCGAACTGGCAATATGGTAAGTATACGGATCCGCGCAATAATTCCTACAAAGTATGGATGGATGAAAAATTATTTATTCCTCATTGGGAAGGCCAAGCAGCCTATATTATTCCACCGATTCGCAATTTCCATAACGGACCTACTGGAATGCTTTGGAACCCTGGTACGGCTTTAGGAAAGCGCTGGACAAATAAATTTTTCTTAGTTGAATTCGTAGGGAATACAAACAATTCACATATCTGGAGTTTTGATTTAAAACCAAAAGGAGCTTCGTTTGATTTCAATTCAGAGGAAGATGTTATCAAAGGAATTCTTCCCACAGGCATACGTTTCGGTCCTGAAGGTGCTTTGTATGCCTCAGATTGGATCTTTGGTTGGGATACGAAGAACTACGGACGTATTTGGAAGATTGATGTGGAGGATAAAGAGAATGATTTAAAGGCAGAGCGGGAACAGACGAAAATATACATTCAGCAGGATTATTCGAAACAAAACCTGACTCAATTATATGACCTTTTATTCTATGCTGATCAACGCGTTCGCTTAAAGGCACAATTTGAATTAGCCGAAAGAAAAGCGTCAGAAATTTTCTTAAAAGCGGTTCAGCAAAAGGAGAATCAACTAGCCCGGGTACATGGCATTTGGGGATTAGGCCAAATAAAGGCTGCATCCGCTATTCAGCCCTTATTAACGGATTCGGATGAAGAAATCATAGCACAAGCTGCAAAAGTTTTAGGCGATCTTTTTGATGCCTCAGCTGAAGATAAACTCATTCCATTAGTGCCATCATCTAATCCGCGAGTGTCCTTTTTTGCGTCACAAGCCTTAGGTCGAATTCAATCCGAAAAGGCGATTCCTGCGTTATTAAAACAAATTGAAACGAACGCGGATAAGGATTTGTATATCCGTCACGCAGCTGTTTTGGCTTTAAGCAGAATAGGAAAAGCAGAACCCTTATTAGCTTTACAAAAATCGCCCAATCGTTCTTTACGAATAGCAGCTGTGCTTGTCTTGCGACGTTTAGCGCATCCTGGAATCCAGGCTTTCTTAGCTGATTCGGATGAATATATTGTGGCAGAAGCGGCTAGAGCAATTAATGATGACGAATCCATTCCTACGGCTTTAGCAGCTTTAGCGGCCACTTTAGCAGACACACGATTATCAGACCCGGTCATTATACGTCGTGCGATTAATGCTTGTTTACGAGTAGGAACGGCAAAAGAAATTGATTTATTAGTAGCGTATTCTGAAAGAACTGGAATTCCTGAGCCATTGAGAGCAGAAGCGATCGCTACTTTGGGGTCATGGGCTAATCCATCTGTCATGGATCGGGTAGATGGACGCCATAGAGGGGCATTAGATAGAAATCCAACCGATGTAATTGCACGTATTCAGCCAAAAATTTCCTCGTATTTAGCTTCAAAAAATCCGGATGTATTAATTGCTACTTCTAAATTGATGACTGATTTAAACCTAAGCATGTTTAATGAGCTTAGCTTAAAAATCTTCCAATCAGATACGAGTTCAAGAGTGAGAGCGGCTATGTTAACTACTTTGTCAGAACTCACAAGTTCAGGTCTTGCCCCCATATTAGAGAGGGGTATCAGCGATACGAGTAAAAAAGTGCGCGGAATTGCCCTCAGTTATTTAAATAAAATTGAATTAAATGCGGCGCAATTGCCTGCCATTACAAAACCCATTTTTGAGAAAGGTTCGGTGTCTGAGCAACAATTATTATTACAAAGTATGGCCAAGATGAAACCTGCAAATACAGGAGCCATTTTAGCTGATTTGATCCAACAAATGGTAGATAATAAACTACCTGTGGGCGTTAAATTAGACCTAATGGAGGCAGTAGAAGCTAGTAATGAAGAAAAGCTAATCGCAAAACTAGATGCATTAAAGGTGAAAGGATCCTTGACAGATGAATTCAAAGAAGCTTTATACGGTGGCTCCATTACAGAGGGGCGAAATGCATTTAATTATAACTCCACCATTCAATGCGTTCGTTGTCATAACGTAGGTGGGGAAGGAGCTACAGTAGGTCCAAACTTAAAAGGAGTGGCGTCAAGATTAACTAGAGAGCAACTTTTACAAGCTTTGATCGAACCAAGTGCGCGCATCGCTCCTGGATATGGCACGACTACCTTCATTTTAACGGATGGACAAGAGGCGATTGGATCTGTCATTTCGGAGACAGCGGAAGAAATTCAATTAAAAACCAATGATGCCGAACCCTTGAGAATTCCGGTGGCGCGCATTAAATCTAGAGAAAATCTGCCGTCTAGCATGCCTCCGATGGGTAGTTTAATGACAAAGAGAGAAATTAGAGATGTAGTGGAGTACTTATCTTCACTTAAATAATAGTCCGGAGGGAATGAGTCCGGAGGGAATGAGTCCGGAGGTCTATTCTTCCTACGGACTTCGGACTTAAGACTCCCTACCTACTAATAAACCGCTCCTCAAAAAGGCGGTTTATTTTTTTTGTAAATATTCGATACCTTTAAGGAAATTTAAACCTATGAAAAAACTATTGCTGCTAGTAGGCTTGCCATTTTTTTGTTTTTCACAAACAGAGATATTCCTCAGCTTACCTAAGCAGAAATCCTTTTTTCAAAAGACCGAAAATCTGTACTCCGATTTCAATGGTGCAAAGATTCAAGTTCATCCTGAGCAACAATTCCAAAGCATCGATGGATTCGGTTTCACCTTAACGGGTGGAAGCGCTCAATTGATTCAACAATTAGAACCATCGAAAAGAGCTGCTTTATTACAGGATTTATTTGGTAAGGACGGTATCTCTGTTTTGAGAATAGGCGTGGGGGCTACCGATTTAGATGCCTCCGTTTTTTCCTATGAAGACAAACCGAGGAAATTCAGTTTAGAACCCTCCAAAAATGATTTAATACCCGTCTTGCAACAAATATTGGCCATTAGTCCGGCGATTAAAATCATGGCGACACCTTGGTCTCCTCCGATTTGGATGAAGGATAATGGGGAAAGTAAAGGTGGATCACTTTTGGAAAAACACTACCAGACCTACGCCATTTATTTAGCCAAATACATCCAGGCCATGGCAAAAGAGGGAATTCCCATCTGGGCGCTAACTCCCCAAAACGAGCCGCTTCATCCAGGCAATAATCCGAGTATGTTGATGACTTCTGAAATGCAGACTAAATTTATTAAAACGGCTTTGGGACCTGTATTTCAAAAACAACACATCACGACTAAAATCATCGTTTACGACCATAATTGCGACCACCCTGAATATGCGATCGGTTTATTACATGATGCAGAGGCTAGAAAATACGTGAGTGGTTCTGCCTTTCATTTATACAATGGCGATATTTCTGCCCTCAGTAAAGTGAAAGCAGCACACCCAGATAAAGATTTGTATTTTACAGAACAATGGACCGGCTATAAAGGTGATTTTACAGGGGACTTTATGTGGCATGTAAAAAATGTCATTTTGGGCGCCGTTAATAATCATGCAAAAACAGCCATTGAATGGAATTTAGCAAATGATTCGACCTTTGGACCACATACTCCCGGAGGTTGCACCGAATGCTTAGGAGCTTTAACCATCTCAGGTCAGGACATCGTAAAAAATCAATCTTATTATATTGTAATGCAGGCGGCACGATTTGTGCCAGCAGGCTCCATACGTTTAGGCATAGTGGTGCCTGAAGGTATTCAAGCGGCTGCATTTAAACGTCCGGATGGAAAAATAGCCATCATCGTTCAAAATGAGGGTCGCAAGAAAAATATCACTATTGAAAAACTAAACCTAGAAATACCAGCTGAATCAGTTATAACGATCGTACTATGAAAAACTTCAACATTAACCGCAGACATTTTATGAAAGGGGCTTCAGCCGCTTTGGCTATGTCCACTTTTGGCGCATACGGATTGGATTTAGTGAATCCTGCGCGTCCTTACCGGGTAGCCTTAATCGGTACCGGATGGTATGGAAAAAGCGATTTATTCCGATTAATGCAGGTTACGCCAGTAGAAGTCGTGGCATTATGTGATCCCGATCGCCGTCAATTAACAGAAGCAGGGAAACTAGTAGCAGCTAGACAGACCTCTCGGAAAACACCCAAATTATATGGCGATTACCGTCAATTACTAAAAGAAAATGAAGTAGATATCGCCATAGTGGGAAGCCCGGATCATTGGCATGCCCTTCAAATGATAGATGCGGTTAAGGCGGGGGCACACGTTTATGTTCAAAAGCCCATTTCAGTTGATATTTTAGAAGGGGAGGCGATGGTAGCTGCGGCCCGAAAATATGGAAAAACAGTTCAGGTAGGTACACAGAGAAAGAGTACACCTCATTTGATTCAAGCGAAGAAGGAAATTATCGATAAAGGACTTTTGGGTAAAATAGCCCACGTGGAAATGTATTGTTATTATCAAATGCGAAATAACGGAAATCCCCCTGTGCAGGCGGTTCCGGACTATTTCGACTATGAAATGTGGACGGGTCCCGCACCTTTACGTCCTTACGATGGCTTGCCTCATACGCGCTGGTGGAGAACTTTTGAGGAATATGGAAATGGAATTATGGGCGATATGTGCATTCACATGTTCGATACAGCCCGCTGGTTGCTCGATTTAGGTTGGCCTAATCGCGTAAGTTCAGAGGGAGGTATATATGTCCAAAAAGAAGGCAAATCCAACATAGCTGACACACAAACAGCCGTTTTTGAATACAATGGTTTGAATTGCGTTTGGCAACACAGAACCTGGGGAACTCCTCCAGACCCTGAATATCCTTGGGGTTTAACCATTTACGGAGAAAAAGGAACGCTTCGAATGAGCACTATGAAATATGATTTCACGCCTACAGATTCGAAAGCAGAAAAATTACATATGGATGTAGTGTATGAGAAAGAGAAATATCCAGAAGATTTAAAAGAAGACCGCATCGAATTAAATGCAGCACCAGCAACAAGAGGACACATGCTTGATTTCTTAGCGGCCATCGATAAAGGTTCGAAACCCATTGCAGACATCTCAGAGGGACATATTTCTACGGCATCCTGTATTTTAGCCAACCTATCCATGAAATTAGGGCGTCCTCTTTCGTATGATCCTGGTACAAAAACTGTCTTAAACGATCCTGAAGCAACGGCCTTACTCGCTAGAAATTACCGTGGACCTTGGAACCGAAACATGTTAAACTAATGAAAAAACTGCTTTTTCTCGCCTTATTGGCCTTTCCAGCACTATCTCAACAACAAAACGCCGCTCAACTAGGCGAAGGCTTGAAGAAATTACGAGTTTTAGGCTCTGTTCTGCACGTAGCAGCTCACCCGGATGACGAGAGTACGCACATGTTAACCTGGTTTGCCCAGCAGCAACATTGGGAGACTAACTATTTTGCTTGTACGCGGGGAGATGGTGGCCAAAATCTAATCGGAGACGAACAAGGCGTACCACTAGGATTGATTAGAACGCAAGAATTGCTGGCGGCGAGGCGCATCGACGGAGCGAATCAATATTTTTCACGTGCGTTTGATTTTGGCTATTCAAAGTCGACTGATGAGGCTTTAGGGTTTTGGGATAAAAATTTAATTCTATCTGATTTAGTGTGGGTGATCCGTAAAACACGCCCAGATATCATATTTACTCGTTTTCCGCCAGATGCTAGAGCAGGGCATGGGCACCATTCGGCCTCAGCGGCCTTAGCAATCGAGGCTTATAAGGCGGCAGCTGATCCTGCTATGTTCCCGGAGCAATTGAAGCAGGGGGTGGATGTTTGGCAGGCTAAGCGTCTTTTATGGAATACCTTTCGTTTCCCTGGTTCAAGCGGAAATTCAACTATCAGTGATTCTCAATTTAAGGTAGACATAGGTGATTTCTTGCCCTTTTTAGGCCAAAGCACAGGTGAATTAGCGGCCTACAGCAGAAGTCAACACAAATCACAGGGTTTTGGATTTGCAGTAGACCGTGGAAGAAGCACGGAATATTTCGCTACACTAGGAGGGGATGCTCCTAAAGAATTTTTGTGGGACGGAGTAGATGCGACTTGGAATCGCGTAAATCCGAGTATCGATGCGCTAATAACGCCTATTATTACACAATACAATCCCACGAAACCTTACGAAAGTAT
The DNA here is from genome assembly GCF_054558735.1 of Aquirufa sp. A-Brett2-15D. Lineage (NCBI taxonomy): Bacteria > Pseudomonadati > Bacteroidota > Cytophagia > Cytophagales > Flectobacillaceae > Aquirufa > Aquirufa sp. A-Brett2-15D. Next base: position 501,341 of record NZ_JBSKFT010000001.1, read on the forward strand.
TTCGGCATTGATTGGACTAAAAAAGTCCATAAAAGCACTTCCTACAAGCACTTGGACTCAGAAGAAAATAGCAGAAATCGATGCCTGGGTGGTTCAGGCAGCTGGTATTTACCTAGGAGCAACGACGACACAAGGAATCATTGCCACAGGCGAAAAACTGAACATTAAGACCGAATTTATCGTGCGTGCACCTATATCGGTGGAGAATGTATCTGTTTCATTCGCAGGACAAGACACCACATTTGCAGGCAAACTACAGCCCTACAAAAAATACCCTTTACAACGCAGTATCACGGCCTCCACGGCCATCACACAACCCTATTGGATTCTGCAAACAAAATCCACCGGACACTTTAATGTGACTGACCAACAAAAAATAGGTCAGGCGAAAGTGGATCCAGCTTACATGGCCTCCGCGAAATTCACTATTCAAGGGGAAGAATTTAAAGTAGAAAGACCCGTTCAAGAATTGATCGTAGATCCGGTAAAAGGGGAAATCCTGTCACCTATCACCGTCAGCCCTAAAACGGTCTTTGCCTTAAGCTCCAACGTCGTTTTATTACCGAAGGGAAGTAAAGCCACTAAAACCATCCAAATCGCCATCACGGCGATGGCGGCATTAAAGCCCGGAACGATTGACGTAAAAACAGGTGGAACCTCCATAGCCCTAATTCCTCTAAAAGAGGGAATGAAAGCTGGCGAGAAGCGTGAATGGCCTATTTCATTCACAGAAGCGAGCCTAAAAGAAGGGAAGCTAACCTCTAATTTGCAATTGCATATCACCTCTGGAAATGATCGCTGGGTAGATTCTTTGGAAATACAAACCATCGAATATGCGCATATTCCTACGCAACGCTACTTCTCACCGGTAAATTTGAGCTTATTGCATATTGACTTTGTGAAGAAAGGCAATCGCTTAGGTTATATCAAAGGTGCTGGTGATAAAGTTCCCGAGGGAATAAAACAAATGGGGTATGAGGTAGACTTTTTATCAGAGAAGGATTTGACCGCTGTAAACTTAAAGCAATACGATGTGGTAATGACAGGGGTAAGAGCCTATAATACCAATGACTATTGGGCAAATACATACCCAGAAATCATGAAATACATCGAAAACGGGGGTAATTATGTGGTTCAATACAATACGGCCAGTTTCTTAGGACCGATGAAGTCGAGCATGTCGCCTTATCCATTACAAGTGACACGTAACCGGATTACGAAAGAAGAAGCAAAGCCAAATTTTCTTCTACCTAATCACGCGCTCCTAAACAGCCCAAATAAAATCACTGAAAAAGATTTCAACGATTGGATTCAGGAACGCAGTATTTATACGGCCGAAACAAATGATTCACACTTTGAGTTTCCTTTAGGATTCTCTGATCCTACTGAAACAGAAAACAAAGGGAACATCGCCGTGACTAAATACGGAAAAGGACAATTCATTTACACCGGACTTGTGTTCTTCCGCGAAATACCAGCCGGTGTTCCTGGCGCTTACCGCTTATTAGCTAACCTACTTGCAAAACCTGAATAATGAAATTAAAACTAGTAGCTGCTCTTTGTCTATTTACTTTTTTAGCAAACGCACAGCAACCCATCATCCGCCAAGATAAAATTACCATTGCCCGCGATAATTACGGTATACCCCATATTTTCGCTCCCACGGATCCGGAAGTAGCTTATGGCTTAGCTTACGCACATTCAGAGGATGATTTTAAAACAATTCAAACGCTTATTCTAACAGGAAAAGGAAAGCTAGGAACCTATCTAGGTAAGAAAGGAGCTCCAGTCGATTTCGTGTTTGGTTTATTGAATACGCGTAAAGTAGTCGATGAGCAGATTAAGTCGATGGATCCAAAGTTCTTGCAATTAGTGCAAGGATATTTAATGGGTCTGGAAGCTTATGGTAAAGCACATCCATCAGAGGTGTTGAATAAACACATATTTCCGATTGCTATCGAAGATTACATCGCTACCACGATGTTTTCTGTGGCTATTTTCTGTGGTGTAGATAAGACATTGCCTAAGATCCTCGATGGTTCCATTCCCACACTGCCTGGCTTTACGGGAGAAGGTAGCAACGCCTTTGCCATTAAGAGCTCGAAATCTGCTACTGGCGAGCCGATGTTAGTCATTAATGCGCATCAGCCCATTGAAGGAGCTACAGCATTCTATGAAGCTCATGTACAGAGTGAGGAGGGTTGGAATATTTTAGGTGGTCTATTTCCCGGAGGTCCTTTGATCTTTCACGGGGTGACACCTAATTTAGCTTGGGCTCATACGGTGAACTTTCAAGATAAAATCGATGTCTATCAGTTACAGACGGACAAAGCTCATCCAGGCCAGTACAAGGTGGATGGAGAATGGTTGACTTTAACCAAAAGAAAAATCAAATTAAGCATTAAAGGAATTCCTTTCCCCGTATCTAAAATGGCTTACGAATCGATCTATGGCCCTACGGTGAAATCTCCAAAAGGTGACTACTTCTCCATACGCTTACCATCTCTCATGGATGCGGGTGCCTTGCAACAATGGTACGCGATGAATCGCTCCACGAATTTCACGGAATTCAAGGCGGCGCTGAACCAGAACCATTTGCCTATGTTTAACATCATGTACGCAGACAAGGAGGATAATATCTTTTATATCTCGAATGGAAAGATGCCGTATCGTAATCCTAAATACAACTGGGCCTCTACACTACCGGGTAATACGCGGGAGACGCTTTGGGAAAAATTCAAACCACTCGATGCTTTACCTCAACATTTGAATCCGGCAGCTGGCTATCTATTTAATACGAATCACTCGCCCTTTATGGCTACCGCGGTGAATGAAAACCTGAATCCAGCTAATTTCGATAAATACGATGGTTACGAGACCTATCATAATAACCGTTCTCAGCGTGCTAAAGACCTCATCGACACCTACGACAAAATAGGTTGGGAGGATTTAAAGCGCATTAAGTTCGATCGCCAATTGCCGGCGAAGATTATATATCCGTATGGTTATGATGCATCCGTTTTATTCACGTTAGATCCGGCAAAATATCCTGCTGTCGCGACCATCATCAAGGGACTAAAAGAGTGGAATCACGTCACGAACAGCGAAAGTATCGGTGCTTTGTATTATAACATCGTGTATTACGGTGCGTCTAAAATTAGGCATACTGGTTCTAAAGAACCTTTTACCGAGGCAGAGGCTGTTGAAATAGTTCAATATGCTCAAGATTTCCTAATGAAGCATTACGGCCGATTAGACGTGACACTGGGGGAGTTTCAGCGTCTGAAAAGGGGAGACCAAGATTGGCCGCAAGCTGGTATGCCGGATGTGTTAGCGGCGGTGATGTCGGAACCTATGGGTGAGTCACAACGTAAAATGATTTCTGGCGATGCCTATATCGGTTTTGTGAAGTTTCCAAAAGGCGGTGGTTTGCCGCTGATTGAGACGGTGAATACTTTTGGGGCTAGTTCTCATCCAGAATCAAAACACTTTGCTGATCAACGCGAACTGTACCAGGCACAGAAAACAAAGCGGATGACTTTAGATAAAGACGAAGTGTTAAAGAACGCCGAGAAAATCTACCATCCTGAATAGTTAGACTATAAAATCAGGGTCTTTATACGCAGGGGCAGGGTATTTATAAAATCCTTCCCCTGTTTTTTCTCCTAGCCTTCCTGCATCGATATAAGTCTTCAGTAAGGCCGCAAAGGCCTTTGAACCCGCATCTTGTTGATTATGGGTCACGTGCCAGGCCGTATCTAATCCGATACTATCTAGTATTCCAAAAGGCCCCATCGGCATATGAAAATTCACCATCCAGGATTTATCAATGTCCTCGATACTCGCCACTTCTTTGGTTCTTAACTTACCAGCAGCTCCTATCACCGCCATCAGCATAAAATTGAATACATAACCTGGATTCTCCTTACGCACAATAACGGGTACTTGTTTTAAAGCCCTACCAAAATCTTCTAATAATGTCACCACTTCTTCCGAAGTACCCGAGTGCGGCATGATATCCACTACCTTCGAATAAAACACATCGTGAAAATGGAACGCACAAAATAGGGACGGGCGATCTACCACATCAACAAGCTGAGAAGGCAATAAATACGAGGTATTTGTGGTAAAAATGGTTTTAGCCGGTGCTAGAGCAGAAAATTGCGCCCAAACCTGACGTTTCAAAGGCAATTCCTCCGTCACAGACTCCGAGATAATATCAGCGTCTGCTACTGCCTCCGCCGGATCCGTTGTGAATTGAATAATCGCAATCACCTCCTCACTTAAAGAAAGCATTCGAAGGATCTTTGACATCACTTTTTTGGACGATTCCAAAGCCTCCCCATTTATATCATATACCGTTACCTGAAATCCAGACATAGCAGCCTGAAGTGCAATTCTTGTTCCTAATGTCCCTGCACCTAAGATGCATACCTTGTTGATTTTCATAGTTGACCTGTTTGAATACATGCTGTCGCTTTTCGGCCCGCTGCCTCCACGACTTGATTTAAAACACTGAATCGAGGGTCTTTGGAATAGCCTAAACTAAAGCGCTGGTAGATCTGCTGCGCAATCGTGGCTACCTTACAAAGCCCAAATACATAATAAAACCCAAAATCGCTCAAATCGCGTCCTGTCCTGGAAGCGTAATAGTCTACTAACTCCCGACGAGTAAAGTTACCAGGCACATACGACAGATTAAACATCTTCAAGATATCTTCATCCTCCGCCTCCGCCCAATAGGCTAAAGTTGTTCCCAAGTCCATCAATGGATCACCCACCGTCGCCATCTCCCAATCCAAAACAGCCTGCACTTCTCCTGTGGCAGAAATGACCAGGTTATCATATTTGAAATCATTGTGAATAAAGGCTACATCCGACTCTATCGGAATCGACACAAAAAGCCATTCAAAGGCCTTTTCAATCAGTGGAACCTCCGAGGTCTTCGCCTTTTGAAAACGTTCGGCCCAACCTTGCACTTGACGTAAGGCATAACCTTCCGGTTTTCCCAGGGCGCCTAAACCAGAATCGTTTAATTCTAGTGAGTGTAATTCGATCAAGACATCTAGCGCAGACTGTGAAAGTTGTCGAAAAAATGCCTCAGTTGCCTCCTCAGGCGGACGATTCCGAATGATCATTCCTTCCACCTTTTCCATGAGGAAAAAGGGAGCTCCGATGATAGATTCATCTTCACAACAAGAAATGGGATGTGGCATTTTGGTATAACCTGCCTTTTCTAAAGCTTGAAGCACGCGAAACTCGCGAATCATATCGTGAGCTTTGGCAATCTTCAATCCATGTGGCGGTCTACGTAAGACATACGTTTCACCGGGAACACTAACCTGATAAGTCAGATTCGAAAATCCACCCGGAAAAGCAGTAATCTCTATGGAGTCAACACCTAAATAAGCCGGCAATTTTTCAAAGCCCTCCATTAGCCTCTACGGGATTTAAGAATACTTTTCGCTAACACGGTCTTGTGCACCTCATCCGGCCCATCATAGATTCGAGCCCCACGTTCGTGGCGGTACCAAAACGATAAGAGCGTATCATCCGTAATTCCCAAACCGCCATGCACTTGAATCGCCCGATCTACAACCTTCATTAATACATCGGAGACGAAGAACTTAATCGTCGAAATATCTTCTTTTGCGGCCTTAGCGCCGTCTTTTTCAATCTTATGTGCCGTATTCAACACTAATAGGCGAGAGGCCTTGATTTCGGCGGCACTTTCGGCGATCCAGTTTTGGATGGTCTGTTGCATTGCAAGTGAATGACCCGGGTTTAACTCCCGCTCAATCGCGCGGTCGCACATCATACCCAAAGCCCGCTCACAAATACCGATCCAACGCATACAATGGTGAATACGTCCCGGTCCTAAGCGCACTTGAGCTAATTGAAAGCCGGAACCTTCTTCGCCTATCAAATGAGACACCGGCACCCGGCAATTCACAAACTCCACCTCACTATGGGAAAGATAATCTTCGCCTTCATCGCCCATAATGGAAATATTACGAATCAATCGATAGCCGGGTGTATCTAAAGGAACTAGAATCATACTTGCCCGAGCATACTTGTTTTCATCTGAAGGATTAGTCACCGCCATGACAATCGTAAAGGAAGCCCCATCCGCAGAAGAGGTAAACCATTTATGCCCATTAATGACATATTCATCTCCCTCCCGAACGGCGGTAGTAGACATATGCACCGGATTACTTCCCGCGTGTTCTGGCTCTGTCATGGCGAAACAAGAACGGATCTCTCCGCGTTCTAGAGGACGCAAATATTTCTCTTGCAAATAAAGTGACGCAAATTGATGCATCAGTTCCATATTACCTATGTCAGGCGCATTGCAGTTAAATACGTAATGGCCCAAAGGACTCGTGCCTAACACCTCAGAGATCGAAGCGAATTCTACGAGACTCAATCCTAAACCACCGTGTGATACGGGCAGGTGAGGGGTGAACAAGCCTTCTTCTTTTGCTTTAGCACGCAGTGCACGTAATTGAGGCAAATGAGCCCTAAATGAACCATAAATGGCTCCTTGTTCCAATGGAATAATATATTTTTCGAGAAACTCTCGGTAGCGTGGAACTAACTCTAAAGCTTTATCTGATTCAAACATACATTAAATGGTTAAGCCGCCATCAGCGGTAATGACTGCGCCGGTCGTGTAGGAAGCTCCTGGTGCGGCAAGGTATAATGCGGTAGCACCGATTTCCTCGGGCGTGCCTATGCGTTTAATTGGTAATTGACGAAGCGTATGTTGAAGGATTTTATCATTGGACCAAAGCGCCTCCGAAAACTTCGTCTTAATCAAGCCCGGACAAATGGCATTCACGCGTATATTGAAGTCGCCCCATTCTTTGGCAAAAGCCTTCGTCATCGAAATCAGCGCTGCCTTACTCACACTATAGATACCCAGACCTGGCTCAGGCGAAATACCACCCACGGAACTGATATTAATCACAGAGGCATTTGCAGATTTCTGCAAATGAGGTAAACACAAACGCATTAACTCGAATGGAGCTTTCAGGTTCACATTCATAATCTTATCAAATGCATCCAGCGTAGTATCGTGAATAGGGCCAAAAGTCGGATTCGTCGCCGCGTTATTCACTAAAATGTCAATTTGACCATACGTAGCAATCGTCGCCGAAACTAAGTGAGCTAGCTGATCCATCTTTCCCACGTGACAGGCAATACCCGTCGCTTCATATCCTTTATCCCGTAATTCCTGGGCTAATAGATCTAAAGCCGCCTGATCCCGACTACTAATGACCACCTTCGCTCCAGCCTCCGCAAAAAATTCGGCAATACTGAAACCAATACCTTTACTAGCCCCTGTAATCAAGGCTACTTGATTCTTCAATGAAAATGCTTGCATATTCTAATCTATTTTTAAACAATTTAAAGATTAATTGTGGTAATTTACGCATACAATAGCTGAAAAAATTCCCTATGAAACAAGTCGTATTCTACGAAACCGGATTACCAGAAAATGTCCTTCAATTAGAAGAAATCGAAACGCCAACTCCAGCTAAAGGAGAGGCTCTCATTCGCATCACAGCGCGGAATATAAATCCCTCAGATGTCATGTTTGTGCAGGGCTTATATGGTATCACCCCTAAATTACCTAGTAGCGCTGGTTTTGAGGCAGCGGGTGTAGTGGAGGAATCAGCTAAATTCCCTGCGGGAACTCGCGTGCTATTTACCTCTATCGGTACTTGGAAAGAGTATACCTGTGTTCCTGACGCAGGATTGATCCCCATTCCGGAAGGGATGTCTGATGAGGTGGCTTGTCAGGCCTTTGTGAATCCGGTGACCGCTTATGGTATGTTAGAAACATCCGGTTTAGGCAAAGGTGGAACGTTGTTAATTACAGCTGGGGCCTCGGCTTGGGGTAAAGTAGTCATTCAGTTAGCTGCGATGCGGGGCATTCACGTCATCGCTACGGTGAGACGACAAGATCAGAAGCAGACCTTATTGGATTTAGGCGCTACGGCCGTTGTGGATGTAGCGACTGAGAATGTAACTAAGAAGGTGAAAGAAATTTTTCCAGATGGAATCGATTATGTATTTGATGCGGTAGGAGGGGATCAGGGGGCCAAAGCCTTGACTTGCCTGAAACCAGGTGGAAAGATGCTTGTTTTTGGCCTATTAAGCCTCGAACCGATTCCGTTGAATTCTGGACTATTAATCTTTAAAAACCTAAGCGTCGAAGGCTGGTGGTTGAGCTCTTGGTGGGAAAAACTAGGCAATGAAGGAATTCAAAAGGCCATCAAGGAGGTTTTCACCCATCTCTTAAAGCAAGACGTTAAGGTAGATATTCAAGCTACGTATCCTTTAGCTCAATTCAAAGAGGCTTTAATCGCCTATCAGAAAGAAGGCCGAACAGGAAAAATTTTATTGGTGTAAGGAATCCAGCTCAGCGGGCTGGTCATCAGGTTCGTGGGTATTTCGGCCATCGGTCGGAATACCATCACCTACTACTTCGTAAGATAGCTTATCTCCTGCGACAATTACCTCTAAATTATAGATAAAGGTACCATCAGGTTCTTTCGTTTTAAGTACCCCGGTAAAGAGTGAATCGCTCTTTTGAATAAGGGAAACATCGAGAACACTGACGCCCGTAACTTGCTCTTTTTGAAGATTTTGCAACCATAATGCACGAACTTCTCCCTCGATTTCGGTGGAGGATTTATCACATGAATTTAGGACGAACAGGGTGGCAAAAGCCACTAATAATACTCTAATCATGGTGCAAAAATGGGGATTTTTCGTGAAAAAAGGAAAATTAAACTACATTTGATTTATGTTTGATTTACTGGATTTTATGGATGCTGGAATACTCTGTGGATTACTCACCGTGTATATATTGCTAATCAAGAAAAATGCCCTTCGTTCCTACTCGGATTTTGTATTGTCTGCCTCTATTTTATGCCAAATCTGGACAGTATTACTTTTCCTTTTTGTTTTCTCTGGTTCGATACAGCAGTTTCCCTTTTTGTATAGAACGGCAGCACCGCTTACTTTTTTATTACCCCCCTTAAGCTATCTGTACGTTAGGAGTGTGTTGTACAATGAGAAAAAATGGCAACGATACGATTATTTACATCTATTACCATTCCTTTTCTTTTTGATTAACTACTTACCCTTTTTCTTGAGTCCACTAGAATACAAATTGGAAATTGTAACGAAGACGATTCAAGACAAAAACTTTGGCATAGAAAAGCAATTAGGTTATTTACCTGAAAATGTATTTTACCTATTTAGACCTATACAAGCTGTCCTCTATTTGATTTTCCAGTGGCGGCTTATTCTATCATTTAATCGAAATAACCCCAATCAAACCATTACAGACCAAATCAAACGTGTTACCCGCTGGCTAAGTATATTCACCATTGCATCCACCGGGTTCCTTGCTGCCTTTTTCACTGTGATTGTCCTTTATTTTACACAAGAAAATTTATTTACAAGCTCGGAGCTTACGCTTATCCCTAATACGATCTTAGGGATATCCCATTTTGTGGTCTTCACTTATTTATTGATTAATCCACAGGTATTGAATGGTTTACCTTTCATCCGATATAAAGAGACTCCTTCAAGTATAATAGATAATGAAACGGTTAAAGTTCCATTTATTCTTGAAAATTATTCGAAAGAGGTAAAAAAACTGGAGAAATATTTCCAAACGCAAAAAACCTATTTGCAACCTAATTTAGCCATTAGTCAAGTGGCAGTGGAAACACAAATCCCCAATCGAGATCTGTCTTATATTATCAATAATTATTACCAAAAGCGCTTCAATGATTATTTAAATGAAATGCGCTTGCAGCATTTTTTATTTCAAATTGATGCGAACACCTTAGACAGCTTAACCATAGAAGCCATCGCTTTTGACTCCGGTTTTTCCTCTAAAAGTTCCTTTTACCGCGCTTTCAATCGCTTCTATTCATGTACTCCATCAGAGTACCTAGAAACCATAAATAAAGCTAATTAAGCTGTTTATTTGTTTCATCTTCCGAAGATGGGAGTCCTATAAAATTTATTGGACTCACAAGCTTATCCTTATATCGTAGATTTATTTTTTGTTCTACGATACACATGGTTCGAATAATCTTTCTGTTCCTTTTATTGGTTTGCATTCGTGGTTCCGCTCAAAGCATCAGCCCCATTTCAGTCAATAGCGGTGGTGCTCAAACAAAAAATAGTTTTTCCTTAGATTATAGCATAGGGGAGTCGGCATCCATTGCTTTCTTTCAAAATAGTTCTCAAGTCAGTTTAAGTACTGGTTTTCATCAAACCTTTACTCCCTTAATCACTGGCATTATTAATCAAATCTTCGAAGAAGGAGATGGACTTACCCTTTCACCTAACCCAGCTACCGATTATGTTAGACTGAATGGGGCCTTATCTAAACCTGGATTCTACGAGTTTCACCTCATTGATATTCAAGGTCAAATTTTAGAAACTTACCTATCCACTTATTATATCAATTACCTCGAAAAGAAAATAAACATCTCCCATTTACAAGGAGGTACCTATTTCGTTCGTCTGATCTATTCGTCTCCAGACGGATTTAAACAAGCTATATCATTCAAATTCATTAAAATAAACTAATGAAAAAATCACTTACGTTCATCTTCTTATTCGTTTCTGTCATTGCATTTTCCCAAAACAACGGAATCAATTTCCAAGGTGTAGGTAGAAACTCCTCCGGTGTAGTTTTGGCAAATACTAAAATCAGCCTCCGTTTCTCTGTCATTCAAAGCTCCGAAACCGGAACGGTGGAATACGTGGAATCAAAAGAAGTCACCACCAATGCCCAAGGCATTTTCTCTGTGGTCATAGGTGACGGAACACAAATCTCGAAAACTGGAAACTTCAGTGACATCAACTGGAAAATCAATCCAAAATTCCTGAAGGTCGAAATGGATCCCGCTGGAGAAACCAGCTTCGTGGCCATGGGAACCACTCGATTACAATCCGTTCCCTTTGCCTACTACGCAAATGGCGTAAATGCAGACAACGTAGACGGCGTTTTATCTGCGTCCAAAGGTGGAACTGGCGTTGCCTCCATTTCCGCCTTAAAAACAGCTTTAGCTATTGATCAAATCAACAATACGTCTGATTTATCGAAGCCCATTAGTACGGCGACGCAGGCGGCTTTAGATACGAAAGTGTCTACATCCACATTTTCAACTACGTTAGCGGCTAAAGCCAATGTATCTGATCTAGATTTGAAAGCGAATATTGCTGATGTTGCACTTAAAGCGAACGCGACTGATTTGGCTTTTAAAGCACCCATTGATTCACCTACATTCACTGGAACGGTTGCTGGAATTACGAAGGCGATGGTGGGATTAGGCTCAGTGGATAATACGTCAGATTTAACCAAACCTATCAGCACGGCCGCCCAAACGGCTTTAGATACGAAGGTTTCAACTTTGACTTTTTCAACGACTATCGCTACGAAAGAAAATTCCGCTAACAAATCATCTGCCATAGATTTAGGAGGAATAAACCCCAGTGATGTTTTATTCCCAACACAAAAAGCAGTAAAAACCTATGTGGATGGTCAAATAAATTCTGGAGGAGTTGCTGATGGAGGTATAACAACTATTAAAATTGCAGATGGTGCAGTAACAAATGAAAAAGTTGCTGACGGATCGATTAGTTGGAGGAAATTAAATATTGCAAAAGGGGACATTGTAGGTTTAGGATTTGCTGGAGATGAAGAGATAATTATTTATCAGGCAGGGCAAGGCTTAACCCAAACGACTACATCAATTCCGAATGGCCGAAGAACTGGTTCACCTTTAGTCACAACAACTTTTGATGTTATGCCTATAAATGAATCATTGATACTTGATGGTGCTGTTTCTGATGTAAAAATAGCAACAGGTGTAAGTAAATCAAAAGTAGGACTGAGTAATGTGGAAAATACGGCTTTAAGTACTTGGACAGGAAGTAATTATTTAACGACTCTTGGCACTATAAATAGCGGCACATGGAGTGGAACTGCAATTAATTATTCAAAATTAAATTTAATAGGTTCAATTGTTTCTAGTGATATTTCAAGCTCCGCTGCTATAAATTATTCAAAATTAAATTTAACAAACTCTATAGTCAGTGGCGACTTAACATCTGCAGCGATAACGACAAGTAAATTAGCGGATGGCGCAATAACTAATAGCAAAATATCAGAACCTATCTCAGTAGTAAATGGCGGGACTGGTACATCAACTTTAGTTACTAACAGCGTGATTATTGGTAATGGAACAAGTACAGTACAGTTTGTTGCGCCAGGGAATACAGGTAATGTTTTAACATCTAATGGTGCCTCATGGATTTCAAGTCCCCCTTCAAACTCAAATACTTATTCATTAGGTTTAAATTCTACGTTGGGCGGTATAGTATTTTATTTAACCCCTGATAACAAACATGGATTAGTCGTTGAAGAAATGGACCAATGTACATCCTGCACGTTTCTTGAAGCAGAGAATGTCATTAGTAATCCTACTAACCACTCAACCAACGGCAAAAACTTTACAGACTGGCGTTTACCAACTGTTTATGAGTTACTTCTGATAAACAATACGGTGGGCTATAAAGCGCCATCTACTTTTTATAATATTGCGAATTTTAATGGCGGTGCAAATAGAACTCCATATGCTTACTCTTCCTATTGGAGTTCTACGAAATACACTGATAATGGTAATGATGCTGAAGGTGGATTAACAGGAACAAAAAGTAAAAGTTATTATTTCGATACTAGCACATCTCAATATTTATCTAATTTATTAAATACTAATTTAGTACAAATAAGATCAATCCGCTCTTTTTAAAATTCACAAAATCGATCAGTAGGATTAAAACTAAAACCTCAACTCATCATCTCTATCCGTCGAAAAAGCCTTCGAGTAATCGATCGCCTTCACTTGGCCAACGATGTAATTAATACCTTGTAACAAGTGATTCAAGTACGTGAGTTCTTGGTAGTTTTCTTTCGCATGACCTAGCGTGGTGACCCAAATGTGTCCACCTTGGAAGTTTTGGGTCCAAACAGCTGGAAAATAGTCGCCGTAAACGCCTTTGTGTTTTGTGATGAGGTCTTTTTGAGACTGGTCTAGCGTTCTGACATCGTGCATCATCAAAGTTTGGATACCAGGGTATAGTTCAAAGCCAAAATAGCATTCGTCATCTTTAGTCCATTTTAATGGGACACCTTTTAAGGATGGGTGGGATGGAGCGATGTTGATGACCGAGAAGGGCTGGAATTTTGCGTGCCAGGAGAAGGTTTCGCCTACCATCGATTTGAACCAGCTCCATTTGCGTTCTGTGCCTGTAACGGAGTGTACGCCTACGAATCCGCCACCGGCTTCGATATAGCGGCGGAAAGCAACGCGCTGAGCGTCTGTGTCGAATACGTCGTTGTTCGTGGAGGTGAAGATGATGACTTTGTATTTGGCCAAATTCTTTTCTTCAAAAACCTGCGGATCAGCCGACACCTCTACCTTAAAGTGATTTTCTGCCCCTAATTTTTGGACAGCCGCCACAGCAGACGAAATATTATCGTGCACATAACCTGGACCATTCTTCGTGTAGACTAATACAGAATAGGAGGTCTTTTGCGCAAAAGATGCGAATGAAGCAAAAGCAAAAAGCAGAAATAATGTCGTTAATCTCATTTTACGCCGTATTTATCAATTAAATAGATGATGGCCGCCATGTTCACGGCGCCTAAATGTAGTTCTCTTTTGTTCACGTTTTCGAACACGTCTGTCTTCGCGTGGTGAAGATCGAAATAGCGTTGGCTATCGGGGATGAGTCCAGCTAAAATCGTAGCTTTATTTACGCCAGCCATGGGAGCGATATCCGTACCACCGCCGCCTAAAGTAATTTCAGATCCATAAGGCTTTAATAGGGGAGTCCAGGCTTGGAAGCGAGCGAATTGTTCAGCAGTGGCTGAAATTCCGATCGAGCGAGGGGTGAAGCCACCTTCATCACTCTCTAAAGCAAAAATATGGTTCTCTTGTTTGATTTTTATTTGGTTTGCGTATTCCTTGCCACCACGCGCTGCATTTTCCTCGTTTGCAAATAAAACGAAACGAATCGTGCGCTTAGGCTTGTAGTTTAAGGCTTTCATGACGCGTAAAACTTCCATAGTATGTACGATGCCAGCGCCGTCGTCGTGTGCGCCTTCATTCACGTCCCAGCTGTCTAAGTGACCGCCTAAGGTGATGTATTGGTCTGGAAATTCGGATCCGCGGATTTCGGCGATCACATTGTTGTCGTCTGCATCTGGAAGGAAGAAACCGTAGGTTTGTACTTGGGCTTTGATGGTTCCTTTTTTGGCCAAAGAATACAGCATCTTCGCATCATCCGGACCTAAAGCCACCGCTGGAATCTTAGGATAAGCCTCGTCATAAGTCATGCTACCCGTATGCGGCTCGTTATCAGGCGCCGTACTTAACGAGTGAATCATGATCGCAACAGCTCCATATTTCGCAGCTTTACTCGCTCCAGAACGGCGGAAAGCACCACTCTCGCCATAGGCCTTAAACGTCTGAATCTTCGTGGGATCAAAAACACTGTGGAAATACACAATCTTGCCTTTCACCTCGTCCTTACGCTTTTCTAATTCCTCGAAACTAGCTAAGGCGATCACTTCCGCCTCAATTAATCCATTCGATCCCATTGAATTTCCTAAGGCCAAAGCCGCCAAAGGCTGCATTCTCGCTTCCCCATTCACCCCCACAATCGCCGCAAAATCTTTCCCACCTCTTTTCCAATTAGGCACCTTACAGGGCTGCAAAAACACTTTATCCGGCCCCATCGCCTCTAAACTCTTCTTTCCCCAAACCACCGCATTCTGAGCCTGTGGAGATCCGGCTAAACGCCCTCCGATCTTTTTGGTCAACTCATACAATAAGTCATAGGCCGTCCCGTTAGTCATAATCTCGTCTGACATCTTTTTGATGAAAAGACTGTCAGATGCGGTTTGCGCGCTAGAAAACAAGGGAAGCAATAGGAGAGGGAGGAAACGTAATTTCATCATAGGTTTGTAAAAATTGTTTTTAAAGATAGGGAAAAATATGGAAAATTTTCAGTGGACAGTGGACGGTAGTCAGTAGTCCGGAGGGAAAGAGTCCGGAGGGAAAATTCACCATTTACCATTCACCATTTACCATTATCTCCTCTCCATACTCTACTTTATACTTTGTGCTTTATGCTTTATTCTTTAATTTTAATGAAATGAAAAAACTACTCATACTCTTAACGCTTTGTTCTATTAATGCCAAAGCCCAATCCTTCCAAGGCCTACTCAAAAAAGCCACGGAAATTGTCTCATCAGGTGGCTCATCACTAAGTTCAGATGATATCGCAAATGGTTTAAAAGAAGCGCTAAGAATAGGCGCAGAGAAAGGGTGTACAAACCTGGCTAAACCAGACGGATTCTTTAAAAACGCTGCATTGAAAATCTTAATGCCACCTGAAGCTGCAAAAGTAGAAAGCACTCTGAGAAGCGTTGGCTTAAATCAACTAGCCGATGATTTGATCCTGAGCATGAACCGCGCCGCAGAAGATGCCTCAGCCACCGCAGCCCCCATTTTCGTGAATGCGATCAAGCAGATGTCCATCACCGATGGCATTAACATCTTGCGTGGCGACGAAATAGCAGCGACTTCCTATTTACGTTCGAAAACCACGGATCAAT
Source organism: Aquirufa sp. A-Brett2-15D (assembly GCF_054558735.1). NCBI lineage: Bacteria > Pseudomonadati > Bacteroidota > Cytophagia > Cytophagales > Flectobacillaceae > Aquirufa > Aquirufa sp. A-Brett2-15D. Next base: position 517,065 of record NZ_JBSKFT010000001.1, read on the forward strand.
TAAAATCGACATTTAATCCCATCGTCAAAACCTCTTTAGACAAAGTAAACGCAACAAAATACTGGGAAAAGGCTATCACGGCCTACAATGTCATCCCATTTAGCAATAAAAAGATCAATCCAGACTTAAGCGCCTACGTAACGGAAAAGGCGATGGAAGGCATTTACAGTGAAATTGCGAAGCAGGAAAAAGATATTCGGGCGAATCCAATGGCGAGAACGAGTGATTTGTTGAAGAAGGTTTTTAATAAGTAAAATGAAAATCAAAAAACTCCTTTTTACCAGCTATCTAACTTCCTTATGTATAACCATAATCTTAGCTGGAATAGATTCGGATCCTATGGTTAGCTTTGTCAGTTTATTAACTGATATCTTTTTTATGTCCATTTTATGCTGGATTTTAATTTTTCCAATGGCGATGCTTTTGGCTAAATTTAATAGGAGAGGTGTAAAAATGAATAGTTTGTATTAAAGAAAACACCGTCAAATTGCTCTGACGGTGTTTTTACTTTTCAATAGCTAATCAGAAGGTATGCATTAAAAAAATTACAAAATTTCATAAACTTTATAGGAAACCGTTTCTCCCATTTTTACAATTGTCCCTACACCCACACTTACGGTATGATTTAAATAGGCTAATTTTTTAGAGCTTGTTTCAAAATAGGGAGTAGTTCTAAAATAATACGTTCCGTCAGCGTTTAACTTCAAATATCCCTGGTAAGTCACATAGATATTTTCACCTTCATTCGTTTGTAAAGTAACCCTTACATCTATTTTATTAGTAGTTTCATTTAACTGAAGAAACCAATCAGCCCCATCTGGTAATACTTTTCCTTTTAAATTAGGACCCTCAAAAAATCCGTCCAATACTGGATAAATGGTTCTCTTTCCGGCTAAAGTTTGTCCGACTTCTACACCAGGTTTTAGATTAAATGTTACTTCAAAAAGCAATTTACTTTTTAGTTCTTGCGCAACCGAAGGAAGGTTAAAACACAATGCACAAACAAGGCCAAACACTAATTTTTTCATGAGATTATGGATTTAATGAAACTCAAATTATAATATCTTTTTGAGACTAAAATACTTTTATGTTATTTTTTAATAATAAGTATTTACAAATAGCTTAAATCCACTATTTCTTACCTTTTAGCTTTTTCTTTTCAATTCCCCTGTGAGTAATGAGAATAATATTGAAATCCATTATTACTTGCAATGGTAATTAGAGGCTGAACCGTATTTAGTAGAGAATTATATTTTAATTCTCCCAAATCTGGTGAGAGAGGCAGATAATCTTCTAAGAATTTATTTTTCGAATCTTTCAATTTCACTATTTGAAAAGCTTCATCTTGTAATTGATAGAATGGTTTAAAATGCGTTTCAATAGATGGCAACAAATTGGATTTTCTAGAATTTTCTGATTTATCAATTGGATAGAGATTCCAAATCAAATCATGAGAAACAAATGAATAAGGAACAAAATGATCGAGTGAAAAATTCTTATTTTCTAAACTAAGCCGCTTTCCTGTGAAGATACAATCAATGGATCCACTTTCTTGGAATACTATTTTCCAGTATTTATCTGTCTGCTCCCTTAAACTGTTCCGTGCAGCATCTTTTATTAATTTATTGGGAATATCAGGCACATTTGGATTTCTTGCTTGTAAATAAAGTGACAAATTCCAATAACAAAAGTCCTTGATTAGTTTGGCGTTTGAAATTAAAAATTCAATCCAAATCGGATTAATCAATATATTGTCTTTATCCAAAGCATACAAACACTCATTTTCAAATAGTTGCGATTTAGAATAAATTCCTGTTTTGGAATTTTGAGGAAACCAAGATGATAAAAACCAATGAGGTACATTATGATCTAGCTTATTTAATAATTGCTTTGTATGCTTATTTTGGGAATATTCTAGGATTTCCTGAACGTGTAATTTTGTAGAATCAATTTTAAGACTTCGCTCTAATGTTAATAAATCATTTACTAAAGTTTGAAGTTGATCCGCCTTCCCGAAAGAAACCTTAAAATAATTAATGGTAAACCAAGAGTTACTAATCATTCTAGCAAAAATTGTCGACTTAGATATTTCAACATTTCCTTGCTCAACCAATTCAATAATGGAGATCAACCAATAAAATTTATAGGAAGCCGTTGTTCGTTTGAACACAGAAATCAACTTTTCTATACCCAATTGTTGGTGTTTTAGATTAAAAGTAGAAGATACGATTGAATTCATTCACAAATATTACTTTGCAAAGTAGCTGATAAAAACGAAAAAAGCCTCAGATTTCTCTGAGGCTTTTTAAATTTAGAAGTGATCCCGCTGGGATTCGAACCCAGGACCCATACATTAAAAGTGTATTGCTCTACCAACTGAGCTACGGAATCGTTCAAGCCGAAGCTTGTATATGTAAAATGGTTCACTCTGGAACCGAAAGGAAGTCCAACCACTGGTTGACCTTCGTTTGCAAAAGAGTAACTTTTTCCCCTTATTGCGGTGCAAAACTAGCACCCTTTTTTAAATAATGCAAGCCCTTTCTCTAAATAAAATTATATTTCTACTAGTTTTTTCTTTTGGTTTTGGCCAAACAGCTTATAGCCAAATAGATAGAAATCAACTCGCATTAGCTGATTCCTTGTTTAAAGCGAACAGACTTTTGAGCGCGGAGAAAATATACCTGTCTCATTTAAAGACCAAACCTAGAGAATCCGAAAATATCAAACTAAAACTAGCCTATATAGCGAAAGCGAAAAACGACTGGTTAAAAGAATTGTACTATTTATCCAGCATTCAAGCGACGAATGCCAGACCAGAAATTTCGAAGCGCTTAGAGGAAATAGGAGAGAAGCAGGGCTTGAATGGCTTTGAAATGAGTATTTGGGATCAAATCTACTGGCTCTACTTCAAATTCTTCCCCTGGATTTTAGGATTCCTTTTATTGATCGCACTTTATGGAGCTGGAATTTTAAGCTATTCTGTATATCAGAAAAAGACCATTCGGAGCAGTCAATTCAGCTATTTAATCATCTACATCGCCGTGATAGGCCTCTTTGCTAACTTTCCAGGATTTTTAAATTATGGAATAATCACTAAAGACAAGTCCTACATGCGCGACTTCCCCTCCTCGGCTGCACCTGTGGAGCGCCTATTAAAGAAGGGAAATAGAATTAATTATTGGTTTACCCGCGATATTTGGGTGTATAGCCTAATCGAGAACCAGCAAGGCTACGTGAAAGAGGATGATTTTTTGCCTATAAATTAGAGGTGAAGGATTTGGAAACTTAAGTCCAAAATAATCTCGCGATCTGTCTCCGCACTACCCAAAACTCCTTTAACCTTCAAATCTGAATTTTTAATCGCCTCGATGATGCGAACCACCTTTGCCAAAGGGTAATTTCGCGCCGCTGTCGTATAATCTCGCACGAAATAAGGATTTACCCCAATCAACTTAGAAATCTCTCCATCAGAGACATTACCTACGTCGTGGACCTGTAATACTTTGGAAAAGAAATTAAACAGGAGCACTAGCATGGGAGCGACTGGATTTTGCTTGGCATTTTCGGCAAAATGAAACGCAATCTTCTGTGCTTTTTCGGTATTGCGTTGGATGATCGCTTTTTGGAACTCAAAATAATTGTATTCCCGACTAATTCCGATGTATTTCTCCACCTCCGTCGAACCCACCTCTGAGCCTGCCGGCACATTTACGATTAATTTATCTGCCTCATGCGCCATGCGAGACAAATCCGCACCCACATACGAAACCATCAATTCGACGGTAGCAGGCTGAATTTTGACCCCTCTTTGGCCCAAATAATCGACTAACCAAGCCCCTAATTTATCTTCCGAAACTTTCTTCGAAGTAACAATCACCCCTTGCTTCACTAAGGCTGAAAACACCTTTGATTTATCAGAAAGCAATGATTTCACTGTCAAAACCAGCAGGGTAGAGGGCGTCGGATTCGCACAATAGTCCTCCCAAACCTTCAAATCATCATCCTTCGTCTTCGCATTCTCCTTCGCTTTCGCCATCGCTTCGATAAACGCAGCCTCCTTCACAATCACGACCTGCCGCTCCGACATCATCGGATATCGACGCGCCGTCGCAATAATAGAACCTAGACTATGATCTTTTCCAAAAAGGACAAATTGATTAAAACTCTGCTGATCCTCCGGCAAGACCTCTTTTTCAAAAGCATCCACCAGCTGATCAATCAAATAGGGCTCATCGCCATGCAACAAATAAATAGGTGCCAGCTTTTTCTGCTTGATATCCTTTAAAACCTCTTGAGCACTTTGTTGCATATGAAAAATTAGTTGAACAAAAATAGGTAAAACCAAAGGGAAGGAAAAATATCTCAAGTATTTCCCATAGATTTGCAGGCAAAAAAACAGCTATGCACCCACAAATACAACTAAATAATGTCGTATACATTTCCTACCAACTTGCTTTCCCAGACGAAGACGGGCAACCAGATGTAGTAGAAATCGTAGACGAAAAAGAACCGATGGTCTTTATTCATGGCCTTAGTGGCCTTCCAGAGGCTTTTGAACAAAATCTTTTAGGCCTTTCCATCGGAGACACCTTTGATTTCAGTATCTCTGCGGAAGATGCCTACGGAAACGTAGATCCGAATGCCATCATTGAATTACCTACCTCTATTTTTCAAGCAGAAGACCAAAACGCTGACGACATCCTTCAAATCGGAAACTTCATTCCAATGACCGACGATGAAGGAAATCGCATGCAAGGTTTAGTCGTTTCCATCGAAGGCGAAACAGTCACGATGGACTTTAATCACCCTTTGGCAGAGAAAACACTCATGTTCCAAGGAAAAATCTTAAACATCAGAGAAGCAACTCCAGATGAACTTGCCCATGGCCACGTGCATGGGGAAGGAGGAGTACAACATTAAAAGAATAAAGCACAAAGCATAAAGAATAAAGTTTGCTTCGCCTTCGGCGATGCCTTATGAAATGTTTAACATTACTATTATCATCAAAGAAGGCGCTTTTAGCGCCTTCTTTGATTCCATCTTTATTCTTTGTGCTTTATGCTTTACATCTATACTCTCTACTCTATTATCTCTAATCTCATTACATATTCAGATTTGATGCGAAGCTACAAATCTGAATATGAAACCACCTCCACCCCAAACTTCCTCAGAAAATCAACTCCCTCATCAGACGCTAAACCTTTATAGGCCGCATATGAGTTCAAGTAAATTACTTTCTTAATTTTCATGCTATAAATGATCCGAGCGCAAGAAATACAAGGGGATAAAGTCACATAAATCGTAGATCCTTCTACTGAAACACCATTTTTAGAGGCATAAAGAATCGCATTTTGCTCAGCATGCAAAGCAAGAGAACAACTTCCTTTAGAATCTCTTGGACATCCATCCTCGCCAAATTCATCATCACAATTATGCGTTCCTGCGGGTGGACCGTTATAACCAATCGAAATAATGCGGGTATCTTTTGTTAATACACAGCCCACTTGAGCGCGAGTGCAATGGGAACGAAGCGCCAGATTCTGAGCTAGTTCCATAAAAATCACATCAAACGAAGGCTTTTTCATAGGCATAAAAAAATCCCGAAAAGGGATTTCTTGTAGCGGGGAGCAGAATCGAACTGCCGACCTTTGGGTTATGAATCCAACGCTCTAACCATCTGAGCTACCCCGCCAAATTATGTCGCAAAGGTAAGCGTTCCGACCGTAGAACACAAATATTTTCACAATACTTATTAATTTTGCGCAGGATTTGGGAATTAGCCTAGAGTTAATACCTTTGTTTACAGCTATATTAAATCCCAATAATTATGTCGCAAACCACTTATACTTTTGAATATGAGATAAAAGCATCCCCTAAGGTGCTATATCCTTATTTAAGTAGTCCATCCGGATTACAACAATGGTTTGCAGACAAGGTAATTGTGCGCGGAACGCAGGAATTGCAATTTATTTGGGATAATGAAAATCATCCAGCCACGGTTCTTCCCGGGAAACCTAATAAATCGGTGAAATTTGATTTCAAAAAAGAGGATGCAGATCCAGGGAAGCACATTATTGAGATGAGCTTAGATGTGAGTGAGGTTTCCAATACTACCTATCTAACGATTATTGATGGGGCATCCAGCTTTAAATCAGAAGACGATGCACAGGAATTATGGGATTATTTAATCGATAAACTGAAAGAAATCGTCGGTAGCTAGTAATTGACAGGATGCGTAAGATTGATAAATTAGTTCTTCAGGCGTTTTTAGGGCCATTTTCTTTGACATTCCTCGTTGTCATCTTTATTTTCCTATTGCGATTAGTGTTGTTTTACTTTGCTGATCTTTTTGGCAAAGACTTAGGCGCATTTGTCTATGTTGAACTATTTTTCTATTTCTCCTTAATTACAGTTCCCTTAGCGATGCCTTTATCGGTATTACTATCTTCCTTAATGACATTTGGGAAGCTGGGAGAGAACTTCGAGTTAACAGCATTAAAGAGTGCAGGAATTTCTATTTTCCGAATAATGCGGCCTATTTTAACAGTGGCGGTGTTTTTGAGCTTTTTTATGTTTTGGTTTATGAATGTGGCTTTGCCTTGGGCGAATATCAAAGGCTGGAGTTTACTTTATGACATTAAGACTACTAAAACGACCTTAAACATTAAGGAGGGTATTTTTTATACCGATTTGACGGGATATTCCATCAAAGTAGGGAAGAAATACCCGGATAATAAGACCCTAAAAAACTTACTTATTTATGATCATACGCATAATGACGGGAATCGCCATGTGACTTTGGCGGATTCGGCTTTGATGTATACCATCATGAATAAACGTTATTTAGTGTTTGAACTTTTTAATGGAAAAGATTATCTAGAGGATGCAGACCAAGGTTCTGTGATTAATCCGACGGAATTAGCGGTGCATGATTTCAAGAAAAGTAAAGTGGTGATGTCACTAGCGGTGTTTGATCTCCAAAAAACGGATGAGCAACAATTCGCCCATCACGAGATTATGCGCAATAATAATCAGTTAGCGGATGATGCAGATTCCTTGGCAAACACGATTAGCATTGTCAGAAGAGGATTCTTCAAAGCATCTTCTACTAATTTCTTGTACCAAGTTACCCCGGTGAATAAAACATTATCATTCTTTAAAAATACAGACTGGATAAAGCCAAGGCTAAAAAAGGAGTTACAGGCAAGTAAAACTAAAGTTCCTTACGATTTAGCAGCTCAGCAGGCGAAAAATATGATTACCTCAGGCGAAACGAATAGAGTCTTGCTGGAGGATTACGAATCAAAATTGAACAAAACGAACCTGGAATGGCACCACAAGTTCACGAATGCGATTGCCATTTTAGTGATGTTCCTGATCGGGGCTCCATTAGGGTCCATTATTAAGAAGGGGGGATTCGGTGTGCCGGTCGTGGTAGCGGTTTCCTTTTTTATATTACTGTATATTTTGACACAGCAGGGAGATAAGATGGCCAAAGAAGGGGCAATAATCCACCAAGTAGGGGCCTGGCTCGCTAATGGTATTTTAGCTTTAATCGGTGCTTACTTCCTAAAGATCGCATTAGCTGATTCGCGATTGTTTGAAACGGACTTTTATAAGGTGATTTGGGATAGACTAAAAAACCAAGTAGGTAGAGTAAAATCAGACGCCTAGAACATTTGTTTATTAGACATTAAAATTGTACTTTTGCAAATTCAATAATTATTTAAAACTTAAACTGGTAAAAGATGTATTTGTCACCTGAGAAAAAACAAGAAATTTTCGAAACAAAAGGGAAAGCAAAGTCTAAAATCGATACTGGTTCTTCTGAATCGCAAATTGCGCTATTCACGTATAGAATCAACTATCTGACTGAGCACTTAAAGAAAAACAAGAAAGACCACAGCACACGCTTAGGACTTTTGAAATTAGTAGGTAAGCGTCGTAGCTTACTAGATTACTTAACTCGTACTGATATCACACGTTACCGTGCAATCATTGCAGAATTAGGTATTCGTAAATAAGAATAACAGGGCTCCATTTCATTGGAGCCCTATTTTATTCTACCGCTGTAAACGTTTGAAACGTTCAAACAAATCTTAAATCACGCGAGGTTGCGTGAAATTTATTCAAAATCGTATGTCATTTAACATCATTACAAAGCATATTTCAATGCCAGACGGCAAAGAAGTCTCGATTGAAACTGGCAAATTAGCCAAACAAGCGGACGGATCAGTCGTTGTAAAATCAGGAAATATGATGTTGTTAGCTACTGTAGTGGCTAACAAAGAGGCCAAAGAAGGAGTTGATTTCCTTCCTTTATCAGTAGACTATCAAGAAAAATTTGCGTCAAATGGACGTATCCCTGGAAGTTTCTTAAAAAGAGAGGCGCGCCTTTCCGATTATGAAATTTTGATCTCTCGTTTAGTAGACCGCGCATTGCGCCCTACATTCCCGGATGATTATCATGCAGATGTTCAAGTGTTAATTAACTTGATCTCAGCAGATGCTGAAGTATTACCAGATGCATTTGTCGGTTTAGCGGCAGCTGCGGCTTTGGCCGTATCTGATATTCCCTTTAACGGACCTATCTCTGAAGTTCGTGTAGCGAAAATCAACGGTGTATATAAAGTAAACCCAAGCGTAAGCGAATTAGCTGGAGCTAGCTTAGAATTATTAGTTGCTGCAAACGCAAACGATATTTTAATGGTAGAAGGTGAAGGAGATGAAATTTCTGAAACCGAAATGCTAGAAGCTTTACGTATTGCACACGACGCGATTAAAATTCAATGTACTGCATTGAACGAATTAACCATCGCTTGTGGTAAAACTGAAAAGCGCGTTTACAGCCACGAAACACATAACGAAGAGTTACGTGCTGAACTGTGGAAAAACTACTACGAAAAATACTTAGCAGTAGCTAAATTAGCTAATCCGAAGAAAGAAGAGCGTAAAGCTGGTTTCAAGGCAATTGTAGACGAATTTATCGCCTCTTTACCGGAAGATCACACGGTAAATCTTTCTTTAGCGAAAGTATATTTACACGATATCGAAAAAGAAGCAGCTCGTCAATTAGTATTGCAAGAGCGCTACCGTTTAGATGGTCGTAAATTGAATGAAATCCGTCAAATCACGTGTGAAGTAGATTATTTACCTACGCCACACGGTTCGTCTGTTTTCACTCGTGGTGAAACTCAATCCTTAACTACCGTTACTTTAGGTACGAAAATGGATGAGCAAATCATCGATCAAGCAATGACACAAGGGTACAACAAGTTCATGTTGCACTATAACTTCCCAGGCTTCTCTACAGGGGAGGTAAAACCTAACCGTGGAGTAGGACGTCGTGAAGTAGGTCACGGAAACTTAGCAATGCGTGCGATTAAGAAGGTTTTGCCTAAAATGGAAGACTTCCCTTACACCTTACGTATTGTTTCTGATATCTTAGAATCAAATGGTTCGTCTTCGATGGCGACAGTTTGTGCAGGTACTTTGGCCTTAATGGACGCAGGTGTAAAAATCAAAGCGCCTGTTTCAGGTATCGCGATGGGATTAATTTCTGATCCTAAAACGGGAAAATACGCTGTATTATCTGATATCTTAGGTGATGAAGATCACTTAGGCGATATGGACTTCAAGGTAACAGGTACGGAAAATGGTATCACAGCTTGCCAAATGGACATTAAAGTACAAGGTTTATCTTATGAGGTTTTAGCGGAAGCATTAACTCAAGCGAAGGAAGGTCGTTTACACATCTTAAACGAGATGAAGAAAGCGATGCCAGCGGTTAGAGAAGATTTCAAGCCTCAAACTCCTCGTGCTACAGTTATCAAGATTATGAAAGACCAAATCGGTTCGGTAATCGGACCAGGTGGTAAAGTCGTTCAAGATATCCAAAAGCAATCAGGTGCTACCGTTACGATCGAAGAAAAAGAAGATGGTGGATACGTAAGTATCTTCTCTGCTAACGGAGATGCGATGGCGAAAGCGGTCAGCATGGTTCGTGGAATCGTAACTTTACCAGAGGTAGGAGAGATTTATGAAGGAAAAGTGAAGAATATTCAAGCATTCGGAGCTTTTGTGGAATTTTTACCGGGTAAAGATGGTTTACTACATATCTCTGAGATTTCATGGGATCGCATCGACACAATGGATGGTGTTTTCAAAGAAGGAGATAAAGTACGGGTTCAATTAGTCGAGGTAGATAAGAAAACGGGTAAATTCCGTTTGTCTGCTAAGGTTCTTTTACCTAAGCCTGAAAAACCAGAGGCTCCAGCTGCTTCAGCTGAATAATATTAGTATATCCTGAGTCGTCTGCTTCGGTAGGCGACTCATTCATTCTGTTGTAAGATCTTATGAGACAGCTAAAAATTAGCAAACAAATTACCAACAGGGAAAGTCAATCTCTAGACAAATACCTTCAAGAGATCGGTAAAGTCGATTTATTGACTCCGGATGAAGAGGTAATCCTCGCGCAGAAAATCCGCGAAGGGGATCAATTATCATTAGAGCGTTTAACGAAAGCAAACCTTCGTTTCGTGGTATCCGTTGCAAAACAATACCAAAACCAAGGTCTTAGCTTAGGCGACTTAATTAACGAAGGAAACTTAGGTTTGATCAAAGCAGCACAGCGTTTTGATGAAACTCGTGGTTTTAAATTCATTTCGTATGCAGTTTGGTGGATTCGTCAATCAATCCTACAAGCTTTAGCGGAGCAATCTCGTATCGTACGTTTACCCTTAAATAGAGTAGGTTCTTTGAATAAAATTTCAAAAACATTCTCTGAATTAGAGCAAAAATTCGAGCGTGAGCCTTCACCAGAAGAATTAGCAGAGGTTTTAGAGATCTCAACCGGCGAAGTAGTGGATACCTTGAAAATTTCAGGTCGTCACGTTTCTATGGATGCACCTTTCGTACAAGGAGAAGAAAACTCGCTTTTAGACGTATTAGAGAATGATTCTGAGGACAAACCGGATTCTGGTTTGATCAACGATTCCCTTCGTCGTGAAGTACAACGGGCACTTTCTACCTTAACTCAACGTGAGGCAGATGTAGTTACTTTGTATTTTGGCTTAAATGGAGAACATGCAATGACTTTAGAAGAGATCGGTGAGAAATTTAATTTAACTCGCGAGCGTGTGAGACAAATTAAAGAGAAAGCGATCCGTCGTTTACGACACACTTCTCGAAGCAAAGCTCTAAAAACATATCTTGGATAATTTTTAAAAGCCTCTCACGAGGCTTTTTTTTGCTATGGCATTTCCTAAAGGCATCATCGAACTCGTAGACTCTTTATACCAACAAGGTGTAAATGAAGCTATTATATGTCCTGGATCTAGAAATGCTCCCTTAATGCTAGCTTTAACGCGTCATGGAGGTTTTACTTGCTATTCTATATCGGACGAACGTTCAGCTGGATTTTTTGGCCTAGGAATCGCCCTAAAAACGGGTCGAGCAGTGATTCTCTGCTGTACCTCCGGATCTGCTGGATTAAATTTTGCTCCAGCCGTCGTAGAAGCCTTCTTTCAAGAAGTTCCACTCATCGTGCTTACAGCAGATCGCCCGAAAGAATGGATTGGACAATGGGATGGCCAAACAATTTACCAAGAAAACTTATTTGGAAAGCATTCAAAGGCTTTTTTTGATTTCGAAACAGATGATTGCTCTTTAGCGCCATCTGTAACATTAGCAGAGCCAAAAGGTCCTGTTCAGATAAATGTACCGATTAGGGAGCCGTTTTATCCTGAGCCAGGTTTCATTTTGGAAAATAGCTCAGCTATTTTCCAAAATGAAACCCGGACAAAGTTCAAAGTTCAAAGTTCAAAGATGGACTTTGCCTATTTCAATCAGGAGATCGCCGCTGCTGAAAAGATTCTTGTTACCGTAGGCCAAATGGAGGATAATTCCATCTTCGAAACATTATCAGCTTATGGTATTCCAGTAATAGGGGATGCGACGTCGAATTGTGGCAGTAACATCGCTCATGATTTGATTCTCGCTGATGAAACGGCATGGCCAGACTTGCAACCAGACTTGCACATTCACTTCGGAAAATCTTTTGTTTCCAAGCGAATTAAGCAATTTTTGCGTTCTCATAAGCCTAAGCAATCCTGGCTCATCCACCCAAATCCAATAGGCAGACCGGATCCATTCCTTTGTTTAAGTCATGTCATCCACACAGATGCTACGTCGTTTATCGAAGGCACGGAGTGGAAACAGAAAAACTGGAATACCTGGAATTCCACTAAAATAGCAATTTCACAATCTGCATTTTTTGCCCATCCCAATTGGACGGAAATTCACTTATACCAAACGATTACCGATGCCATTGAGAAACAAAATGCAGAAGTACACGTGGCTAATTCGTTGGCTGTCAGGTACATTAACTGGACTTTGGCAAAATTCAATAAAACAGAAGTTTACTCGAACCGCGGCACTAGCGGAATCGATGGATGTTTGAGTACAGCAGTGGGAGCTGCCGGAAAAACAGACAAATTATGCATCTCCATCATAGGGGATGTGGCCTTCCAATACGATCGCAATGCGCTATGGAATAAATACATCCCATCCAATTTGCGCATCATTGTATTTAATAATGGGGGTGGGGGAATTTTCCGAAATTTAGATGGAGCAAAAGACCTGCCGGAGTTGAACGAATTTATGGAAACTGAACAAGGTTTTACGGCAGAAAATACGGCTAAGGACGCTAAAATAAGCTATTTTTCGGCTAGCAAAACATCCGATTTAAAGCTAGATGCCTTTTTCCAAAACGAAGGTCCAGCACTTTTAGAAATTCATACGAATTCGGTCGAAAACGCGGAGGAATTGAAAAAATATATGGCCTTATTTAAGGCTTGATTTGGCCTGAATTTTGGCCCAATTCTTTAAATACAATTCATTTTTCGGATCCTTTTCCAGCGCCTTTTTCACATAGGACGCCGCTAAATCCCATTGCATTCGCTGAATAGCCAGAAAACCTAAATTATTATACAGTAAATCAGGGTATTTGCCCGTTTTCAAAGCCTTTTTAAATACGGCTTCAGCTAAATCGATTTCGTTCATCTCTTGCAATACCACGCCTTTATTAATTAGGGTTTCAACAGAGTTTGAATCTAGGGACAAAGACCGCTCGTAAGAGGCTAAAGAACTGTTTAAATCACTCTTTTGAAGCAAAATATCACCCTGCAAGGTCCAATTCGCAGCCGAATCAGGGAAGGACTTCACTAAAAGCTGTGCCGCGGGTAGAGCTTCATCGAGGCGATCCAAAATTTGCAGCATTTCGGCTTTTTTAAAGAGGGCAGGAGCGAATTTAGGATCTAATTCAATGGCTTTGGAAAAGTCCGCTAAGGCCTCTTCATTTTTTTCTAAAGTTTTGTAAATCAAACCCCGGTTATAATAGGCATCCGAGAAATCAGGTTGTTTTCCAATGGCCTCCGTATACCATTTAATCGCCTCATGGTATTCTTTTTCCTTCCACTTCGCATTACCGCGTAAAAAGAAGGCAGATGCTTCGCGCTTTTCATCTTCCGATGCGTTACTGCAAGCAAAGAGCAAAATAGAGGCAATAAAAATTATCAGGTATTTCATGTTCGGAAAGAAAGTACAATTTAAATAATTCAAATTTCATTCGCATCTTTGTAGCTTAATTAAATGTAAAATTATGGCATACGCAGAAATGTTAACCGATAAAGGGTTAATGAAAATTGAATTCTACACAGAGGATACACCTATCCACGTAAAAAACTTCATCGACTTAGCTGAAAAAGGCTTTTATGACGGTATTACCTTCCACCGAGTGATTAACGATTTCGTGATTCAAGGTGGTTGTCCAGATGGAACTGGAGCTGGTGGTCCTGGTTATACAATTCCTTGTGAATTAGCTGGAAATAATCAATTCCACGATCGCGGCGTTTTATCTATGGCTCACCGTGGACCTAATACAGGTGGCTCACAATTCTTCATTTGTCACTCACGTAACAATACGGCTCACTTAGACCGCAAGCACACGTGTTTTGGTAAAGTAATTGAAGGATTAGACGTTATTGATTTAGTACGCGAAGGAGATAAAATCCAGAGCGTTAAAATCATCCAAGACTAATGCATTTTATCAAGGAAATAACTCATCCACAGATGCGAATCTCACTTTTTGAGTGGAATTCGAAGTATATCGTGAAGTTCGAGACTCCACAGCTGGAGCAGTGCTACAAGTATTCTGTGTTGGATTTTTCCTCCCAAAAAGAAATAGAGGAGCTGGTATCCAGCTCCTCCTTTCAAGAGTTTGTCTTACAGACATTTAAGAACATGTACGCCGAAATGGCTACGCATGCTGATTAATTACCGCCTAACCATTTATGGCGTAATTTCAATTGCGCTTCGGAAGGACTAGCGTCAGATACAATGGCAAATGCTTTCAAAGACGTTTGTTGTACCGCTACTAGAAACGTACGCTCCATTCCATCTCGTTTAATAGTGAAAACGACGGAATCCCCTGGTTTCTTATCAACTAGTAATTTATCCATTCCTTGAAAATCAGCGCCATTTACTTTTGATACCTCGTCACCCACATTTAATCCTGCCACATAAGCTGCTCCGCCTTTATAAATGGACACTACGCGACCTGATGCAATAGATACCCCTAAATAAGGAACCGTTTTAGCTAGGTTCGCATCAGTGAATTGGTAGCCAAAAGCGTTAAATAGGCTCGAATACGCTGGCGTCTTCACACCATATATATGTGTTTTGAAGAAATCTGCAGCAGAAACTCCGGCTACTTTAGAAAAGACATCCTCTAATTCTTGATCCGTAAAGCCACGCCCAGCTTTCAAATAATAGGTTTGATAAAGTAATTTGAATACATCATCTAAACATTTTACCCCTTTCGTTTGCTGAATGATCCACATATTCAAAACACCTCCTAATAATGAGCCTTTGTCATAATAAGAAACAGATGAGTTACGGGAATTTTCATTAGGACGGTAATACTTAATCCAAGCATCCCAACTTGCCTCTGCCGCTGATTCTACTTGATTTCCAGGCGTATTTTCAACTCCAGCAATTTCATCCCCTAAAGCCTTGATATAATCCGCAGTAGAAACCAAACCTGTTCGTTGATTGATCACATCTGCATAATAGCTCGTGATTCCCTCTGAGAACCATAAATTATGTGTATAATTCTCATTTTCATAGTCAAATGGCCCTAAAGCTTTGGGACGAATACGCTTCACATTCCACAAGTGGAAATATTCATGAGCTAATAAATTCATAATCCCTTGGTAACCTTTCGTTGTTTCATATCCAGAACGCGTTACCTGACAAGTCGTTGAATACAAATGCTCAAGACCGCCACCACCACGATTCAAATTATGGATAATGAACAAATAATGGTCGCAAGGATGTTCTCCTATGACTTTCTGAGCCTCCTCAGCCATCTTTTGTACGTCAGCTAAGAATTTTACTGAATCCACTTTTGCTGGGCCATAAAAAGCTATTTGATGTGGAACATTATTCACTTTGAAGTCCCAAACCTTGTGATTCCCAATCTCAATAGGGGAGTCTATCAACTCATCTAGGTTCTTAGCCACATAATTGAAGCCGCCTACATTTTTCATAGCGGTCGACACCTTTTTGAAGTCTTTGTACGGGATAATACTTAATTCCTGAGGCAATGCAGCGAATTTAGGCGCATACATCAATACACTCGCTGGATTAATGTAGCCGTGAGCGTCATCTAGAAAAGAGGTACGAACCGACATTTCATAGGCATAGACTCGGTAATTAACTGAAACTTGCTTCAGGCCTGGACTCAAGGAAACTCGCCACGTATTTTTGTTGATTTTAGAGATAGCAATTTTTTGACCATTGGATTCTGCTGAAACAGACTCCACATTTTTTGCAAATTCGCGAATTAAATAGGATCCAGGGGTCCAAGCAGCCATCTTAAGGTCAATAAAAGCTGTTTCTTTGTTGACGTCTACTGTCGTTTTCACTTCAAAATAGTGAGAAAACGGTTCTGACATCCTGATTTCGTGCTTAATGGGTCCTGCTAAGCTGCAGAACGATAGAAACAGGCCGAATAATAGTAGTTTGAATTTCATATTTATTTTTGTTGAGAAATAGATTTTGGTAAAATTATAAAAATCAGCCGTATAGTCTAACATATGCTATTTTTTTACAACTTTTTCTAAATCTCTAAACAATTATTTGACATAAAAATCGTATTATTGTTTAGTCGTGATAATTGACAATAAACCTATGGTATTTAGATCATCCTTTTACTGCCTCGTCCTATTTTTATCCCTACATTTCTCGTCTTTCGCTCAACAGTCTTTGGCCTTTGAGAGCAATCAAATTCACTTTAGTCAAGGTAAAGAGTATTTTGATGCCGCTAACTATGTAGCAGCGCGCGAAGAGTTCGCAAACTACTTAAGTAGGCAATCAGACGCGACTAAAAACGAAGTAATTTTAGCTGAATACTACCAGGTTTTATGTTCACTTTATTTGAATCAACCTGAAATAGATGTTTTGGGGTATCATTTCAATCTAAATCACCCGAATAGCCCGCAAAGCAACTTACTTTTTAGAAAAATCGGATTGTATTTCTATGATATAGCGAATTACGTTAAAGCTATTCGTTACCTTGAAAATTCCTCCTTAGGAAACGTAGAGGCACGTTATAAATTAGGTGTTGCTTATTTTGAGACAAAAGACTTTGATAATGCGTTAGCGCTTTTCAATGAAGTAAAGACGGATCCTGATGAAGAATACGCCTTTTTAGCTGCTTATTATGCTGGCGTGATTCATTATCAACAAAAGAATTACCTAGAAGCCATTGCTGATTTCAAGAAATCAAACGGCCATTCTAAATTCCGTAAAGACTTACCCTATTGGTTAATCTCCTCCTATCAGCAAACTGCCCAATGGGATGAATTATTGAAATATGCAGAGCCTATCATTTCAACGCATCCAGATTTAGCCTTATTAGTGGCTGAAGTTCAATTTAAGAAAGCCCTATATGCGAAGGCGGCGAAGAGTTTTGGCGATTATTTAACAGCTAATAAAAACAACGCAGCTACCTATAAAAAAGGCTTTGCACTTTATTCGATTGAAAAATACGAGGATGCCATTCAAACCATCGAAGGATTATTAAAATCGGATTCATTAGGCCAAAAAGCCTTTTATCTTCAAGGTTTGGCTAAATTGAAACTGGGTAAAAAATCGGATGCTGCTGTGGCTTTCAATCAATCTGGGGCCTTAGCTTTTGATCTAGATCTGCAAGAAGAAGCACAATTCAAATCCCTCAGCATTTCAATCGACTTAGGAAAATGGACAGAAGGCCTTCAGGCAATTGAACGATTTGGAAAAAAGTATCCAAACAGTTCATTTACGGCATCTTACCAAAGTTTCGCTGCTGATGCCATTTTGAAATTAACCGCCTTACAAACCGCCACCACTTTACTAAAATCAGGCATTCCAGTGTCGGATGAAATGAAAGTAGCTTATCAGACCCTAACTTATAATATAGGAATAAAGACTTATAACAAGGAGCAATACAAAGAGGCCATGACTTATTTTGATCAGGCCATTGCACAAGGAGCTAATCAAAACTTAACGGATGAAGCCTCTTTTGGAAAAGCAGAGTGCCTATCTCAAATTAAGGATTTCGATGCGGCTATCCAGGTATATAAGCCCTTGTTAAGTGGTAAACATTCAGCTGATTTCCTTCAAAGGAATCGCATAGGTATCGCTTATGCCTATTTCTCGGTAAAAGATTTTACCAATGCGAACACCTATTTTAAGACCTACATAGATCAATTAAAGGCAAATCCAGCAGGAAAAGCGAATGCAAATGCCCTTCTGCGTTTAGCTGACACTTATTTAGTAGCTAAAAACTACCGGGAGGCCTTAAGCTATTATAATCAAGCGATCGAAAATGTAAAAACGGAGAAGGATTATGCGATGTACCAAAAAGGGATCACGCTAGTCTACCTCGAAAGGGATGCTGAAGCAAAAGCAACCTTCCAAGCATTGAAGAAGTCATTTCCTAATACCAAGTTTGGGGATGATGCAAGCTTTCAAGAAAACCTCATTTCCTTCCGTGCAGGTAAATATGCCGATGCAATCGCAGGATTCACCGATTTAATAACAAATCAACCTAATAGCCCCTATTACGCAGAGTCTATTTTAAAAAGAGCGCAATCCTATTCGAATTCGAAACAACCAGAAAAAGCGATTACGGATTATAAGGAAGTAATCGAAAAGTATGCGAAAGAGACTTTTGCAAAAGATGCTGTGGCAGGACTTCAAGAAGAATTAAATGGGGTAGGGCGTCCGGAAGAAATAACTGCTTATTTAAATATGTACCAAAACAGCAGTTTAAATGACGAAGAAAAGACTGATTTAGAATACCAGGCAGCTAAAGGGATTTATTTAGGCGAAAAATACGACAAGGCTATTGAGCCGTTGAAAAATTTCGTTGCACACTTCCCCGCTGATGAACGCATAAGTGAGGTAACCTACTTAATTGCTGATGCAGCGAATCGATCTAATAATAAAGCGTTGGCTTTTGAATTTTACAAAAAAGTAATCGAACAAAACGTTCATCCATCTTTAAATTCAGTCATCACTAAAGTAGCTGATATGGAATTTGATTCAGCAGCTTATCAGAATGCCATTATTCACTACCGATTATTAAAAGAAAAAGGAGTGGATTCATCAGTCATCATTCGCTCTAATAAACGTATCCTCGAATCCTATCTTAAATTATCGGAATTAGATTCTGCTTTGATTGCCTATCAAGAATACCAAACCTCTGTTAGTAAAGAAGCTGACGGTATAGAGCAATCGGCTTTATTATTCCTTGATATTATTCTATTAAATAATGCAAAGGGCAATTACGCGACTTCGAATGAGATGATATTAGACAAATTCAGAAACGAATTTGCCGAAGTAGCAGATGCTACCCTAGGAAAAGCCTACTTACTTTTAGCAAAAAATTTGTTCGAGCTTAAAAACCTTGCTCAAACTAAGGCCACTTTAAAATCCATTATTGATAATTCAGAGGATAAGGAGAGCGTTGATGCTGCTAAAAACCTAATGAAAACCTATTTCCCTAAATAATGAATATGAGATTCACATCTAAGATCGTTATAGCCTCCTTTTTCAGTCTGATTACCATCTCCAGTTATGGTCAACAGAAGAAGGAAGGATCCATTCAAAATGAAGAGTTTGTCACGGAAAAGGTACGTAAAATTGAAGTTCAGCCTGCCATGAGCCGTTCATTTGAAGCTTTAAATGAAATTCCTGATTATAGCAAGGATCATAAAGTTGATTTTAATTTTGATGTGTCTAAGCCGCAATCACTTGTTTTACCAAGTATCCAAACGAATGTAATTGGCCCCCGGACAGGAGAGGAGTTAAAATCCCCTTTTGGATCTAAAGCAAAAAACTCGATAAAAATTGGTGCTGGAAATTATGGCCACACATTATTGAATGGACATTTTGGATATAATCCGACCGAAAAAGAATCAAGAGGATTGTATATTAATCATGATGCTAATTCCATGGGACCCACTGATAATGCTTTTTCAAGTCGCTCAGAAAATGAAATCAAAGTTTATTCTCAGTCGCTTTGGTCAAAAGCTCTTCTAAAGGCTTCGCTTGATTACCGCCGCACGGCCACTAATTTTTATGGCAAGGAAAGTATACCTGCAAATACCCCAGAAGATGCCTTTGGCGTAAATTATAACCAACTAAAATTCAATGGAGACATCTACAGCGCTACAGAAGGCAAAAAATTTAGCTATCAAGCTGGAACAGAGTTTTCTTCTCTATCGGGTAATTTAGCTCCTAAAGAATGGATGTCTTCAAGTTACTTAAAATCCTCTTACGCTATTTCAGACGGACTTACATTCCGCGTGAGTGGAGATGCCATCCTTTCTAATTTCACTAGCAATACATCAATAAACAGAAATTTCTTCCGATTGCAGCCTAGTTTATCTTATGATATATTACCACGCTTAATTCTGGAAGCTGGTTTAAATGCCGTACAAGATGAGGATTTGAGACTTTATCCTAAAGTTCATGTTCGATTTAGAGCAAATGACTTTATTCGCTTATTTGTTGGATTAGAGGGAAATACACAATTTAATTCCTACCAAAGCAGTTTATTAACGAACCCTTGGTTATCCCAATCCATCAGCTTACAAAATACCCAACAAAAGTGGATGATCTCCGGAGGTTTAACGGGTAGTAACGAGCGCAACGTACATTATGAATTGAAAGCATCGTATGGCGAATATGCTAAAATGGCCTTCTTTACAGCCTCTGCAGCCGACTTATCTCAATTTGATATCTTATATTCTACTGCTAACGCAGCCGTTTCTGTCTTACAAATGCAAGCTAACTTTAAGATGTCTATTTCAGATAAGGTTCAATCCGATTTGCAGGTGGATTATACCAATTATGGAAATTTGGGGAATCTATTATACGCATACCACCGACCTAATATTCAAATTGCTTGGAGAAACACGATAAATGTTCTTCCTAAATTTAAGGTATTGCCTGAAATTTACTTTATAGGTGGATTATATGGCTTTAATCCAAGAACCCAAAAGTCAACTACGTTAGATAACATCGTGGATCTGAATGTAAAGGGAGAATATGCCGTTACAGAGAAATTCACAGCCAGTTTATCAGCTAATAATATCCTGGGAAAAAATTACCAACGATATTTATTTTATCCGACTCAAGGTTTTAACTTTACAGCAACTCTCGCATATTCATTTTAATAATGACCGAATTTTATACCTTTCTTGAGCACTTACTCTACGACCACGAATGCGTAATTATCCCCAATTTTGGTGGTTTTGTAGTCAACGCTCAGGGTTTTCAGTTGAACGAGAAGGATGGAAAAATTCATCCGAAGAAAAAATGCGTTGCTTTCAATGAAAAACTAAAAACAGACGATCGATTCCTTAGCACAGAATGGGCTAAGAATAGGTCTATTTCACAAAAAGAGGCATCCTTAGAAATTGTTAGCATAAGTAAAGAATTAAAATCACAATTAATTTCCCAGAGAGAATTGACTATCGGAGCTTTGGGTTCCTTTACCTTAATTCAAGAAAATCGAATTTCATTTTCCCCTAACCCGGATTTTAACGCTGATTTAGATGTATTTGGTCTTTTCCCAGTAGGACTGGGGCATGCATCCGTTTTAAAGGAGAAAAAGCCAGAGCTAATGGCAGCGCCTATTGCTGAAGATTTACCAGAAGTAACACCAGACGAGATTAAGCCGGTTCAATTGACTAAATCCATCTATGTATATGCCTTTATAGCGTTTATACTAGGAGGGCTAGGTGCTTTTTTCTTAACTGCGCCAGCGACTAATCAATCGCAAAGCTCTTTAAATCCAATTAAGATAGAGAAGAAGGCAATTCCAGTTGTAGCCACTGTACCTGTAATAGATAGCCTCAAAACCCTTCCTGCACCGGTAGTAGTAGAAACAAAGGAGGATGTGAAATCAGAGGTCATTTATTTAGTGGCTGCCAGTTTCCAATCTTTAGCGCAAGCTGAAAAAGGCCTAAAAGAATTCAAATCACGCGGTTTTGACCAGGCGGAGATTATTCTGAAAAATGAGACAACGAAATTCTATCGCATTAGTCTAGGATCGGAGAGATCGATGGATGCGGGTTATGCTAAAGCAGCAGAATTTAAAGAATCAAAAAAAGTAGATATTTGGGTCTATAAAGCCTTTTAATTTCATGACGAATACTGTAGAACAAAAGAATTTAGAACGAAAAAACCAACGGAAGGCATTAGCGATCACGCTAGTGATTCAAGGTTTGTTGTTCTTAATGTTTTGGTATGCGAAAGTATGGTCAGCAGAAGAAATGAAGCTTGAATTACCTGAACCTGGATTCCAGGTAAATTATGGTACTGATGACGAAGGGGGAGGAAATGTACAATCCTATAATCAAGCGAGTGATTTACAAAATAATGATGAATCCCAACCTGCCGAAAAAGAAACAGAAGTAGCTGCAGTGACTAAAGCAAAACCTACGCCTAGTTCGAAAGAGACGGTCATTAGTTCGGTAGTAAAAAGTCCTGTTAGTATTTCAGAAAATACAAAAAAGACAGCCGTAGTTTCTACTAAACCAGCTCCTGAGCCAGAAGAAAAAATTGACGAGGGTGCTTTATTTAAGAAAAAAACAACCAGCAATGGTACTAGAGGTACTAATCCAAATCCAGGAGGAAATTCAAATGGAACGGATGCAGGTAAAATAGGGGATAAAGGAAGTCGAAACGGAACTATCAATAATTCAACTAATTATGCTGGCAATGGCGGAAGCGGAGATGGCGCAGGTAGTTCATCTGTAAACATCGCTGGCTGGAGAATTGCTAATCGTCCTAACGTTAAAGATGATACCGGTGAAACGGGATTGATTCGATTCACGATTAAAATCGATGAAGACGGAAATATCATCAAATTAGTCATTGCGGAGAATTCATTCTCAAATTCTTTGGCACAGAAATACAAAAGAGCCATCGAGAAGTCAAAATTCATTAAAACTTCCTCAGGACCTAGTCCTAAAGAAGCGACCGGGTCTATCACCTTCCGAGTAGGAGAAAGATAGGCAATCCATGAATTATTCAGAGTCTATTTCCTTTTTATATGCTCAGTTACCTGTCTTTCATCGAGAGGGGTCTAAGGCCTATAAACCTGGTTTAGGAAATATTGAAGCTCTTTGCGAACTGATGGATCACCCAGAACGTTCCTTTAAATCTTTGCACATAGCCGGTACGAATGGGAAGGGTAGTTCATCTCACTTTATGGCGTCGATCCTGCAAGAACACGGCTATACGGTGGGTTTGTATACCTCACCACATTTAAAATCTTTCACAGAAAGAATTAAAATAAATGGGATAGAGGTCGCAGAGGAATGGGTAGCTAATTTTGTGAGTAATCACCTCGATTTAATCGAAAAGGTGCGTCCCTCTTTCTTCGAATGGACCGTGATTATGGCCTTTTCGTATTTTAAAGAGCAGAAAATTGACTATGCCATTATCGAAACCGGTTTAGGAGGACGATTAGATTCGACTAATATTATTTCCCCTTTAGGCTGCTTAATTACAAACATCAGCTTTGACCACCAAGATTTGCTAGGGGATACCCTGGCAAAAATTGCTGCAGAAAAGGCGGGTATTATTAAATACCGGACACCAGTCACCATTAGTGAAAAGCAAGAGGATACATTAGAGGTATTTCTAGTAAAAGCCGCTGAAATGGAGGCACCCATTCAATTTGCTGCTGATATCATTTCAGCCTCCGATTTTAACTTCACCAGCCCCTCTTTTGGTTCAATGAAGATAAATAGTCCTTACGCAGGCCAATACCAACAAAAAAACATTCGAGGCGTTTTGGCTTGGTGTGAACAGTTGCAATCAATTATTCCACTAGAGGGTGATAAAATTCATAAAGGGATTGAAAAGACCAGAATAAATACGGGTTTACAAGGGCGTTGGGAAATTTTAGGAGAAAATCCTAAAGTGATTGCTGACACGGGACATAACAAAAGTGGGATAACCGAAATCCTTCAACAAATACGCCAGGAGAATTTTGACCACTTATATATCATTTTAGGTATGGTCGCAGATAAAGATATCGACTCCGTATTATCCCTATTCCCAAAAGATGCCATCTATATCTTTTCACAAGCAAATAACCCTAGAGCCATCACTGCACTAGAGCTACGAAAATTAGCCGCGGCTAAAGGACTTCAAGGAGAGGTTGTCCCCTCCGTAAATACCGCCATTGCCCTTGCAAAATCAAATTCAAGCCCATCAGATGGAATTCTCATCTGCGGAAGCACTTATTTAGTAGGAGAGATTACATTTTAATTAGCGTATCAATTGAGCAGACGAAAAACAGCCAAGTATAACCTAGCCTTAGAGCTAGACAATGTGATTCAAGAACCAAAAACTCTTTTTGGCGTTCTTCAGGGCAAATGGAAATCAGATCTTTTTGAAAACGAAAACCGTCTCGTTCTAGAACTTGGATGTGGGAGGGGTGAATACACCAATGGATTAGGTAAACTATTCCCAGAAATGAATTTTGTGGGAATAGATGTAAAAGGGGATCGTTTAGCACAAGGTGGTCGAGCAGCTAGGGAACTCGAATTATCCAATACCGCCTTCCTTCGAATTCACATGCAAGAAATCGAAGCACACTTCGCCGAAAATGAAGTAGATGAAATTTGGATTACATTCCCTGACCCTCGCTTAAGAGATCGAGATGAAAAGCGCCGATTGACCTTCCATACTTTTTTGAATCGGTATAAGAGAATTTTAAAACCCGGGGGAACCTTACATTTAAAAACGGATTCCTTACCCTTCTTCGAATTTTCTGAAGAATCATTAGCCGCCAATGGATGGGAAACTATCGTGAAAACAAATGATCTCTATAATTCTGAATGGAACGAGGATCATTATGGAATAAAGACACGCTTCGAACAGATGTTCCACGAAAAAGGATTTAGCATCAATTACCTTAGAGCAAAAAACCTAAAATAAAAAAGCCTCTCAAATGAGAGGCTTTTTCAATTATATCAAAGCTTAGATTAACCTACGCGAGCGATTAAATCTGCTGCACGAGAAGAATAACCAAATTCGTTATCATACCAACCTACCACTTTAACTAGGTTACCCATAGCTGTAGTTAACTTAGAATCTAAGATACAAGAGTGGGGGTTACCAATAATGTCGATTGAAACGATTTCATCAGTCGTATATTCTAAAATACCTTTCATCGGGCCATCAGCAGCAGCTTTTAAAGCAGCATTGATTTCAGCAACAGTAGTATCTCTTTTTAAAACAACTGTAAAGTCAGTTACAGAACCATCTGGAGTAGGAACACGCATTGCATTACCATCTAATTTACCTTTTAAATGAGGTAAAACTAAACCTACCGCTTTAGCAGCACCTGTAGATGTAGGGATGATAGAATAAGCAGCTGCACGAGAGCGACGTAAATCAGAGTGTGGAGCATCTTGTAAGTTCTGATCAGCTGTGTAAGCGTGAACAGTCGTCATAAATCCTTTTTCAATACCAAACGCATCATCTAATACTTTAGCCATTGGAGCTAAACAGTTAGTTGTACAAGAAGCATTAGAGATAATAGTCATATCATCAGTTAAGGTATCATCATTAACACCTAAAACTACCGTAGGGATATCACCCTTAGCAGGAGCAGAGATAATTACTTTACGAGCACCAGCAGTTAAGTGTTGTCCAGCACCATCTTGATCAATGAAACGACCAGTCGATTCTAAAACTACATCAATTCCTAAAGCACCCCAAGGCAATTGCTTAGGATCACGTTCAGCAAAAGCTTTAATCACGTGACCATTAACAGTAATGCTGTCAGAATCAGACGTAACAGTTCCATTAAAACGACCGTGAACTGAATCATACTTTAGTAAGTGTACTAAAGTAGCATTGTCAGTTAAATCGTTAATAGCAACGATTTCCACATTTTCTTTTTCCAATAAGCGGCGGAAAGTAAGTCGACCTATACGACCAAAACCATTAATAGCAACTTTAATTTTTTTCATTGAATAAATTAATTTGATTTCATACAAAGACCAAATATAGCATTTAAAATGTATTATTCCAAGAGCAATAGGATAAAATAAACCCAACTAAACGCTTAAAAGGGGTATTTTACAAAAGTAAATCCCAATATTCTAATTTAGCAATAATGCTAATAATAGCATTTTTCATTAAAATTTGCTCGGATACGTTTTTTATTCAAAATATTTTTGCATATTTGTATAAGTAAATGTTGCTCCAGGTCGATGGGGTAGGGGAGTGACAGAATGTCACTTGTCTTTTTAGCTAAATTTCTAGCATTAATACTCCGAATATTATTTTGCATCAAATCGTAACTAATTGATAATCAACTAAATAACTTATTAAAGTTAAAGTTAAATTTAGTACGAATTTTCGACTACTTTCTGCCTAATTTATCCATAGACGTAGATTTTATTTTCTTCGATATCGGGAAGCCAAGGCTTTTTTGATTAATTTGCATCTTCATTTATTGCATATCATTTTTATGAATTCATTAGAAAAAAGTATAGCAGCCGCTTGGGACAACCCTGAACTACGTTCGAAGGCTGAAACCATAGAGGCTATTGAAAAAGTCGTAGACTTAGTAGATAAAGGGGAGCTTCGTACCGCTGAACCAAAGGCAGATGGTAGCTGGCAAGTGAACGAATGGGTAAAGAAAGCTATTGTGATGTACTTCCCTCTTCGCCAGATGGCCGTTTCTGAAGTGGGCATCTTCGAATACCACGATAAAATGCGTTTAAAATCAAATTATAAAGAATTAGGCGTTCGTGTAGTTCCTCCAGCAGTAGCCCGTTATGGCGCTTTCTTAGCTAAAGGAACGATCTTGATGCCTTCTTATGTGAATATTGGTGCTTATGTAGATGAAGGAACGATGGTGGACACTTGGGCTACCGTAGGATCTTGTGCCCAAATCGGTAAAAATGTACACTTAAGTGGTGGTGTGGGAATCGGTGGTGTATTAGAACCACCACAAGCTTCACCCGTGATCATTGAAGACGGAGCATTTATTGGCTCTCGTTGTATCGTAGTAGAAGGCGCACACATCGGTAAAAAAGCCGTTTTAGGAGCTGGAGTAACCATTACAGGTTCTTCTAAGATTATTGATGTTTCCGGCCCTGAGCCTGTAGAATACATCGGATATGTGCCAGAGAACTCTGTTGTAATACCAGGAAGTATCCAAAAGACTTTCGCTGCTGGTACCTATGGCGTTCCATGTGCCTTAATTATTGGAAAAAGAAAAGAAAGTACCGACTTAAAAACGTCGCTTAATCAAGCATTAAGGGAGAATAACGTAGTCGTTTAGTAATAACAAAATATATGCCCGGTTCATAGCCGGGCTTTTTTATGGAAAATGAATTGAAAATTGGTGAATACAATCACCTTCGCATCATTAAAGAAGTCCCATTTGGCCTATATTTAGATGGTTACGAAGATGAAATCCTGTTGCCACTACAATACGTACCAGCAACGTACGAAATCGATTCATCCATCGATGTATTCATTTACCGAGACTCGGAAGATCGAATCATTGCGACTACCTTAAAGCCCTACGCTACTATTAAGCAATTCGCTTATTTAGAAGTAAAGTCAGTTACTCCCCTGGGTGTATTCCTTGAATGGGGATTAGCTAAAGACCTATTTGTTCCCTTTAGCCAGCAATATCAAAAAATGGTCGTAGGGAAATTCTACTTAGTGTATATTTATTTAGATGCCCAAACAGATCGAATCGTCGCTTCTGCCAGAGTTGAAAACTTCTTCCCGGCCTTTATCGAAGACGAGGAGGAGCGCTATGCACCTGGAACAAAGATTGAAGCTGTTCCATTTGAATACACAGATTTAGGCATTAAATGTTTGGTTGACAATTGTAAAATAGGAATGCTTTTTAAAAATGAGATATTTACAAATGTAACATTAGGTCAAAGTACATTTGTATACGTAGAAAACTTGCGTGAAGATGGGCGACTAGATTTACGTTTGGAACCAGTAGGAATGGTTCGTTTAGATGCACAAGTTGAGAAAGTATTACAAGCAATAAAAGATAATAAAGGTGTGCTTTACCTGCATGATAAAAGTCCTGCAGAAGATATCTATGATCAATTAGGTATGTCTAAGAAAGACTTCAAGAAAGCGATTGGGGGTTTGTACAAAAGTAAACTGATAACATTACACTCTGACTGTGTGTCACTTTTGTAAACAATACAATAATCTAATTGTGATTTGTAAATTAACCTAGATTGTTTAAATTTGTAATACATTAATCATGTTTACAAAGATGAATCTAAGCGCTAAAATAGAATTGTTAATTCAGGCGAAGAAACTAAGTGCCTCTCAGTTTGCAGATACTTTAGGAATACCTCGCAGTAGTATCTCCCACATTCTTTCAGGAAGGAATAAACCTAGCTTAGATGTTGTACAAAAGATTCTCATCGCCTTCCCTGAAATTCCAGCAGAAGAACTTTTAGATGATAAGTGTGAATTAACAATAACTGTTTCTGCTCCTAAAGTGGTGAGCACTCCGACTTCGGTAACTCCGTCGCTTTTTGATGCTCCTATCCCTGTCTCTCCAGAATCGCCCACAAGTATTTTACCTGAACAAACGATCGTACAATCGAATCTCAGACGGCCTAGAGAGACTAGTCCTAAAACACAAAATCCGGTAGCAGCCCAGACCACGACGACGGTACATTTGGCGAAGAAAATTGAGCGCGTGATTATTTTTTATACAGATGGCACTTTCAGCGAGAGTAAACCATTTTAATTAATAATTGTAAACAAAACCGGACTTATCCACATTATCTTATAAAGTTATCCACAAGTTATCCACACTTGTGCACAATTGTATTTTCCAATTTTCAGCTTTTGCCCCATATTGTTTGAGCCCGATTAATTGCTTAATTTTAATAAATTGAATGATTGATTTATATGGAAAAACTAGATTCATTGAACCAGGTGGCGCAATTTCACCTAACTTTTGGAGCCCCTATATTGGCTCAACCCACTATTCCTGCTATCGAACGTTGTAATCTACGCGTAAGTCTATTAGCAGAAGAATTGGATGAATTGAAAGAGGCTATTGCTGCTAATGACATCGTAGAGATCGCTGATGCACTTTGTGACTTGCAATATGTCTTATCAGGAGCAGTTTTAGAGTTTGGGATGGGTGAAAAATTTGTCGAATTATTCAACGAAGTACAACGTTCTAATATGTCTAAAGCTTGCAGTTCATTAGAAGAGGCTGAAAATACGGTGAAATTCTATCAGGATAAAGATGGTACGGAGGCGGAAATAAAGGAGGAGAATGGGGTTTGGAAAGTTTATCGTAAGTCTGATAATAAGGTGTTAAAGTCGATTAATTATTCACCAGCTGACTTGGTTTCCATTCTAAAATGATCAAAATACTCCTCATAGAAGACGAACCTAAAACCGTTCAATCTCTGAAACAAGGATTAGAAGAGAACAACTATGAGGTAGAAGTAGCCTATGATGGCACTATAGCGAAGCAATTAGCCCTTCGCAATACTTATTCACTAATTGTATCTGACATTATTATTCCAGGCATTAATGGTATCGAACTCTGCAAGCAATTAAGGGCAGAAGGGGTTCAAACTCCCATTCTAATGTTAACCGCATTGAGTACGACAGATGATAAGTTGATTGGTTTTGAAGCAGGAGCAGATGATTATTTAGGAAAACCTTTTGATTTCAAAGAGTTTTTGGCCCGAATAAAAGCCCTATTAAAACGATCTTCACAAACTCAATTAGACGCCCAAGTTCTCAAATTCGCTGATTTAGAGATGGATTTACTCAGTAAATTAGTCACTCGATCTGGGCAGTCCATTAATTTAACTTCGAAAGAATTTCAATTATTAGAATACTTCCTTCGCAACCAGGAGATGGTTATTTCTAAGGCACAAATAGCTGAGAATATTTGGGAAGTAGAGGACGAGAATAGCTCGAACCTAATCGAAGTGTATGTCAATTACTTGCGTAAGAAGGTTGACAAAGGCTTTGCTAGCAAATTGATTCACACGCAATTTGGGCGAGGTTATATCCTTAAAAACGAATAATTATGCAGATTAGATCCAGGCTGACTTACCAGTTTACCTACCTCGTATCTGCGATTTTATTCGTATCCTATTTTGTCATCTATATCTTCACGCAAGAAAACTATAAAGATAAATTTTATAGTCGTTTACGCCAAAAAGCAAACACAACCGCCCAATTATTAGTCAATGTCAACCAGGTAGATTCTAAATTAATGGGAATCATCGGGCAAACAAACCGTGATTTACTTTACCGGGAGAGTATTTTAGTATATGATCTATGTAACGAACGGATCTACGCCTCGCATGACAGCATTAATTTGCATATCGATGTGGATTTAATCAAACAGGTCCGCCAAAAACAAGAAATTCACTTCCAACGAGAGGATATCGAGGTCTTGGGAACTGTATTTGCTACACCTCAAGGTCGTTTAGTTGTTTTTGCCGGCGCAGTGGATCAGTATTCCGCCGAAAATGCGAAAGATCTAAAGAACATCCTGATCGCCTTATTTCTCTTATTTATCCTCATTGTGGTCATTTCAGGCTGGTTTTTTGCCGGTCAAGCCGTGAATCCTATATCAGAAGTTATCCAACAAGTAGATAAACTATCACCTAAACGTCTCGAAGAACGCCTTAAATCGCCTGATTTTGAGGATGAAATAGGGAAGATGGTGTCTACGGTCAATCGACTGCTAGAACGCATTGAAAACGCCTTTAAATTGCAAAAAACATTTATTGCGAACGTATCCCATGAATTAAAAAATCCTTTAACTAAAATTTCGTCTCAACTAGAGGTGAGTCTTTTAAAAGAAAGGGAGTCAGCTGATTATAGAAAAACGATCAGTTCAGTACTAGAAGACACGCAAGAATTAGCGGCTATCACTGAATCCTTATTAGAATTAAACAAGTTAAGCCTAACTGACACCCAAGCTGGCTTTAATGAGTGGAGAATTGATGAAATACTTTGGGAAGCTAGAAGTTTAACCCAAAAATTAAACTCTGCTTACAAGGTCAGCATCGATACGCAACACATGCCAGAGGATGAAGAAATGCTCTTAGTTAAAGGGGATGACAAACTTATCTTAACAGCATTAAAGAATTTAATGGAAAATGCCTGCAAATTCAGCCCAACTAAATCTGCACAAGTTAGCTTCAAAAATTCAGGTAATACCATCCAAATCTTCGTTAAAAACGAAGGTAAAGGCATTCCTTCGAATGATTTGCCGTATATCTTCCAACCGTTCTTTAGAGGCGAAAATACAGCGTCTTCTAAGGGTTATGGCATCGGACTATCACTGGTTGAACGTATCATTCAATTACACAATGGCCAAATATCGGTGGTTTCTGTTCCGGATTCGTATACGGAGTTTACGGTGACGTTTCACGTCGCTAGTCGCTAGTCCGGAGCGAAAGAGTCCGGAGTCCGGAGGGACTGAGTCCGGAGTCCGGAGGGACTGAGTCCGAAGGATTAGATTAAAGATTAGAGAGTATAGATAGTGGATTACGGACTTCGGACTATTTTCCTACGGACTAATTTCCTTCGGACTAATTGTTATATAATTTATATTATGTTAAATAATAATTAAACCATAAGAAAAGGGCCACCTATTCTAAGCAGCCCTTTCTAATATCGATTCCTGACTAGTAACTAGCGACTAGCGCCTTATTTCTCTAACTCAGTTAATTTCGCTTCGTCTTTCAATTCGCGATACACTTGCTTTAAGATTTCTTTCAAGTCTTCGTCTTTCTTAACTTTATAACCACGTTCGAAAAAGGGCAAAGCCTCGTTGTATTTAACCGCTATTTTAGCTTCTAAATCTTTACCAGTCTTCTTATAATCATTCATATCCATACTATTCACCTGACCCTTAATTGCTACGGCATCATTATAATAATAAGCTCCCATTTGATATAAAGCGTCATAATTATCAGCATCAATTTCTAAAGCCTTTAAATAGTAATTAGGCAAAGTTGCACGAATTTCCTTTGCTTTAGCCGATAATTCATCCATTTTAGCCTTGTTTGCTGCCACATCCCCCGCTGCTGCAATAGCAGCTGCTTTCTCCTCTTGAATTCCATTTAATACATCCGCTAACTCTTTTACTTTAGCTTCAAGGCTTGTCACTTGATTGTTCACAGTCGTCTTCGCTTTCGGAGTTGTAGCGGTCTTTAACTTCGCTTTTGTACGCTTCACCTCATCTTGGAAAGCGGATATTTGGTCATTTTGAGCAACTAAACGACGATCTACCTCTTGAACTTTAGATAATTTATCTTGAATCTTTCTGATCTCATCATTAAGACCAGAAACCTTGTTTTCATACAATAAACCTAAGTTTAACCAAGAAATTCCATCCTTAGGGTCGTTTGCGGTTGTTTGAGTTAATTGCGTTATCGCTTGATCTAATCGATTAAAGGCGATCAACATATTGAACTTCTCCCCTTTCAAATCTTTATTTGTTGGGTAAATACTTATCGCTTTATCAATAATAGCAAGTGATTTTTCTTCTTCCTTATTGCTTTTATAGATTTGGGACAAACCGTAAAGAATAGCTAAATCCTTCCCTCCTATGGCCAAATACTTCTCATATGCCACTCTAGCAATTTTATCTTCTTGACATAATTGAGCCGTTACACCAGTATACATGGCTGAAACTGTGTCATTAGGAGCCACTTCAGATGCTTTAGCCATGTAACGAAGTGATGTACGGTAATCTCTACCTTGGTACTTAATTACGCCCATGTTTAAGAAAGCATTTGAAAATTTCTTTTCTACCATCATTTGGTCAGCCTCTTTCGCAACTGAGCCTTTTTTACCTTCTTTTGTATCTAGTTTGATTGCTTCATTTGCATATTCTAATGCTTGAAATGCAGCCTCTGGATTAGTTAAGGCAAAAGTAGAGTCTGGAAACAAAGCTAAATCTAAATAAGCTTGAGAGCGTGTTAACCAGGCTCTAGCTTTCGTAGGTGCTTTCTTTACATCTTCGTCAGATTTCTTGATTGCATCATTGACGCTCTTTTTTTGCGCCTCAACTAATGCTTTTTCTGCTTGGCCAAATGAAGCATTCATCGCCAAAGCCACCGTAAATAGGGATAAAAGTAGTTTTTTCATTGTTATATTAAATTAAAAAAAAGCCCGTACTCACGTACGGGCCAATAAAATTATTCTTCAGTTAATCTTTCTTCTGATGCTTCAGATGTACTCTCCTCCCCTCCTTCTGGAGCTTCAGTTTCCGCAGTAGATGGCTCTACTCCTTCTACAATAACCACATCCTCACCATCTAAAACCTCTACCTCTTCTGGTTCAGGCTCTTTTTCGATCTTAGTTACGGATGAAATCTCATCTGATTCATTTTTCAAACGAATTAATTTAACACCCTGCGTATTACGTCCCATCACGCGCAATTCTGCAACGCTTGAGCGGATTAAGATACCCGCTTTGGTTATAATCATCAAGTCATTATTATCATTCACTTCCTTGATAGCGACTAAATTACCTGTTTTCTCCGTGATATTCAAGGCTTTAACCCCTTTACCACCGCGGTTAGTTAAACGGTAATCTTCTACTTCCGAACGTTTTCCAAAACCTTTCTCTGAAACCACTAGCAATTGCTGAACTGCTGGATCAGAAACGCAAACCATTCCTACTACTTTCTCCGTAGGAATCTTTTCATCGATCCAAATACCTTTCACACCAGCTGCTGAACGTCCCATAGGGCGAACACGCGTCTCCTCGAAACGAACAGAACGACCGGTATTCGTCGCAATAACGATTTGGTTATTACCGTTTGTTAAGGCTACATCTAATAATCGATCCCCCTCCCTGATAGTGATGGCAATAATACCGTTTTGACGAGGACGAGAATAAGCTTCTAAGGAAGTTTTCTTAATCGTTCCATCTTCTGTACACATCACAATGAAGTTATTATCAATGTAATCCGGATCTGTGATCGACTTCACGTTGATAACCGCTCTAATGGTATCTCCATTCTCGATGTTCATCAAGTTTTGGATAGGACGACCTTTAGAAATTTTAGATCCCTCTGGAACCGCGTAAACACGTAACCAGAAACATTTACCTCTTTCAGTGAAGAACAATAACCAGTTGTGCATCGTCGCTGAGAACAAATGCTCTGTATAATCATCGTCTTTTGTTACTACGGCACGAGATCCTACTCCACCTCTCGTTTGAGAACGGTATTCTGAGATCGGTGTACGCTTAATATAACCTTGTGCAGAAACGGTGATTAACATCTCGTCATCCGCAATCATATCTTCCACAGAGAATTCCTCGTCCGTCATATTGATTTGCGTTCTACGCTCATCGCCATAACGTTGTTTCATGTCCGTTAATTCGTCTTTAATGATCTGTAGTTGACGATCAGGTTTGGCCAAAATATCTTCCAAATCATCGATCAACTTCATAATCTCCGCAAACTCATTCATGATCTTCTCACGCTCCATACCGGTTAAGCGTTGTAAACGCATCTCCAGGATAGCCTTCGATTGAAGATCTGATAAGTTGAATTTAGACATTAAGCCTTCTTGAGCCGCATTCGGATCTTTCGACTCACGGATTAACTTAATCACTGCATCTAGATTATCTAGAGCAATCATAAATCCTTCCAAAATATGTGCACGCTTACGTGCCTCACGCAAATCGTATTGTGTACGACGTACGATAATCTCATTTCTATGCTCGACGAAGTGATGAATCAAATCCTTTAGATTCAACATCATCGGGCGACCTTTCACTAAAGCTACGTTATTCACAGAGAACGATGATTGTAGTGCTGAATGCTTGTACAGGTTATTCAATACCACATTCGCCACCGCATCACGCTTCAAATCAAATACGATTCGCATTCCTTGACGATCTGACTCATCGCGAATCTCAGAGATACCGTCGATCCGCTTATCGTTCACTAAATCAGCACATTGCTTAATTAGTGTCGCCTTATTCACCATGTAAGGAATTTCAGAAATAATGATCTGCTCTTTCCCCGTTTTAGACGTATCAAAAGTCGCGTTACCACGAACCACAATACGACCTCTTCCTGTCTCAAATGCGTTACGAATACCTTGAACACCATAAATGGTTCCTCCCGTAGGAAAATCCGGTGCCTTGATGTATTGCATCAATTCAAGAATAGTAATGTCGCGGTTATCAATATACGCAGCAATACCGTCTACTACCTCGTTTAGGTTATGTGGCGCCATATTCGTTGCCATACCTACCGCGATACCAGAAGTACCGTTCAATAATAGATTAGGAATTTTTGCAGGTAAAACCGTAGGCTCTTCTAAGGAATCATCGAAGTTAGGTTGAAAATCAACCGTCTCTTTGTTCAAATCAGAAAGCAACTCATCCGCTATACGCTTCAAACGAGCCTCCGTATAACGCATCGCTGCAGGAGAATCACCATCTACGGAACCAAAGTTTCCTTGACCATCCACTAATGGATAACGTAAAGACCAATCTTGGGCCATACGTACCATGGTGTCATACACAGATGAATCACCGTGCGGGTGATACTTACCGAGTACCTCTCCGACAATACGAGCAGATTTCTTATGGGATTTGTTGTAACTAACCCCCAGTTCCTCCATTCCGAATAACACCCTTCTGTGAACTGGCTTCAACCCATCACGTACATCTGGAAGCGCACGAGACACAATTACTGACATCGAATAATCGATGTACGCCCCTTTCATTTCATCTTCGATGTTGATAGGGATAACATTGGTTTGTAATGACATAAATAATGTTTTGATTCTAGGGAATAACACCGCCAAAAGCAGTATTTTTCAATAGAACAAATATCTTAAATTCTACCTATTTTTCCAAGAAAAAATGAGGCTAAAATGAGGGGATTATTTTTTACGTACGGAAGATTCTCTTACAATCAATTTTGTCTTCAAAACTTCGACTCTAGGGACCGGATTATCGGTTTTATTCTCGATCTGCTCCAGCAATAATTCAACGGATAATCGTCCTATTTCTTCCAAAGGTTGTGAAATCGAAGAAATCGTAGGCGAAATTAAAGAACAAATAGGTTCGTTATTAAAACTCACCATTTTTACCTCGTCAGGAACAGAAATATTCAGCTCTCTCAAGGCAATTAAAACTCCAATAGCTAAACGATCTGATACGACTAAAATTCCATCAGGTCGATTGACTTCCTTCATTAGCTGATGCGTCTTTGCAATCGCAGAATCCTGGAAGTAATCACTATGAATAATTAAATTAGCATCTGCCACAATCCCCGCCTCTTCTAAAGCGCGCAAATAACCTAATCGACGTTGATTACTTACTGACACATTTATAGGGCCTGCTAAAAAGGCAATGCGCTTGCAATCATTTTCAATCAGGTGCTTCACAGCCTCGTAAGCGGACTGCTCATTATCTACCATTACCTTAGAGGCATCGATTTCGTCACTATCTCGGTCAAAAAACACCAGAGGAATTCCCCTTTTTTGCAATCGAGTCAAATGGTCAAAATTAATGGTCTCACGAGACAAAGAGATGATTATTCCCTCCACTTGAGAACGAGATAGATTCTGAATGTTCGTTAGTTCCCGCTCAAATGATTCCTGAGTTTGGGCAATTAGAATGGAGTATCCGGCTGCTATAGCCGCATCTTCTACTGCTTTTACCACCGTAGAAAAGAAATAATAACCTAAATCTGGGACAATTAAACCTAAAGTTTTGGTCTTAGATTTAACTAAACTAGAAGCGAGTACATTAGGTTGATAATCTAGCTCTTTAGCCAAATCCAAAACCAACTTCTTCGTATCTGGACGAATATCCGGCAAATCACGTAAAGCCCTCGATA
Organism: Aquirufa sp. A-Brett2-15D; assembly: GCF_054558735.1. Classification (NCBI taxonomy): domain Bacteria; kingdom Pseudomonadati; phylum Bacteroidota; class Cytophagia; order Cytophagales; family Flectobacillaceae; genus Aquirufa; species Aquirufa sp. A-Brett2-15D. The sequence goes on from NZ_JBSKFT010000001.1 coordinate 553,567, forward strand.
CCGTCGCAACTGAGACTCCCAGCTGTTTCGCAATATCTTTAATGGTTACTTGATGACGCATAAATTAAGTTTGACTAAGCCAAATTTACACAATAAAACTATACAAAAATTAATCGAGGCGATAAACGACGGTACTTCTGCCTCCTGATAAACCCATAGGTGGATTTTCCTTTGAAATTTGCACTAAAATCGAGACTTCATGCCTCATTTCGGCTTGAATCTGTTTAGCAATGTTTTCTGCCACAGTTTCTAATAAGTCCACAGGATTCGCCATCACCTGTTTGCAAATCGCGAAAATATGCGAGTAATCAATCGTATTAGCTATATTATCTGAAAAATTAGGCTCTGAATCCGATTCAACTACAACGTCTAAAGTATACCAATTTCCTAAAATTCGCTCCTCAGGATACAATCCGTGAAAGGCAAAAATTCGAATATCATCGATAGAAACCTGGTAATTCGCCATGTTAAATGTTAATTGATATCCCCTACTTTCCCCCGAGGTCCTGCTGATTTTGCATAGGCCTCTAAAACCTTGTTTAAGGTAGGCAATCCGTCATCTGTAATGGTATCAAGGCTTATCTTAGGTTTAGGTCCGCGTTTGGCGGCTGGTTTAGCTGCTGGCTTTGCTGCTGGTTTAGCTGCTGACTTGACTTTTTTTGCAACTAGTGGCTTTGCCTTCGGCTTAGGGCCTCTTTTAGCAGGCGCGGCCTTGGGTTTAGCCTTAGCTACGGGCTTAGCTTTAACTGCTGGTTTCGCCTTAACAGCTTTCACTTTAGCGGCTGGTTTTGCGGACTTTTCAGCCACTTTTTCAGCCGTTTTCGGTTTATTTTTAACCCCAGGCTTGCGACCTCTTTTCCCTACAGGCGCTGAACTTGATTCGATGGAAGCAAGCGGAGTAACAAGGAATGTTGTATCCCAAAGAGCAATAGACCCTAGTGTTTGTTCTGAAATTTGTTTTAATTGGGCGGCGATTTCCTTTTGTGCCTCTTGTAAATTACGTAGTTGACGCTCCTGCTCCTTTAATTCTTGTCCAGCTTGCGCTAAGGTTTGTTTACGCTCATTTTCTGTTAATAAAGCTTGTTTTTGGGCATCTACGTCTGCCTTCTTTTTAATAGCATCCGCCTCTTTCGTGGCTTTATCCAAGATTGTTTTTGCTTCCCTCTCCATCTTAGCGGCAAAGTTTTGTTGACTTTCTTCCGCTAATTTTAATGCTCTAAATAAACTGGATTCAATTTCTCTTAACCGAGCCACTTCAGCCTCTAATTCAGCTGTTTTTTGATTCGATTTAGCAAAGTTGTTTTCGGTTTCGGTTTCAAAGTTCTGTACACTTTGAACGTAAGCGTCTACTTCAGAGACATTGTAACCGCGAAAAGATTTTGAAAAGGATGCTGCCAATGTGTTAATAGATTTAGGTATACAAATACTAAAATAGGAAAAATTTTATTGAATTTTCCAAACAGACAGATTTTTATCGTCTGATGCAGAAACTAATAAATCTTCAAATGAGCTCCAAATTAGTTTATTAACCGAATTCTTGTGACCACCATGCCTAGTTGCATCAAGCACTTTTCGTAACTTCAAGCTATCAGCCTCCCAAATCTTCACCGTCTTATCCATACTAGCCGTAGCAATCCATTTATCATCAGGAGAAAATTGCAAATCATGTATAGCATAAATATGTCCCACTACTTCATTTTTAGCTGAAAAATCGGGGTTCCACTGCTTAATTCGAGCATCTTTCCCTACACTATACAATTCCCCTCCCCTGCTTTGGAGTGAAAAAACAGACGATTCGTGTGCTTGAAAGGCTTGTATTAATTGAAATGAAGCATCAAAAATTCGAACATAGCCATCTGAATAGCCTACAGCCATACGCTCATCAGATAAAACAGAAAAACATCGCACACTTTTTGTGCTAGCCTTAATGTGTTTAAGGACCTCTTTGGAAGCGATATCGACTACCGTAATTAATCCCTCATTATGCCCGATCCAAGCAGCTGAACCCATAAATTCAATCGAATAAATAGACAAACCCGGTGTTGGAATTGAAAATACTTGGGTTTGATCAGCTACGCGAATCCCTTGAATACCCTGGTTATTATGGCCTATCCATAAAATGTCCTCCACATCTATTTTCAAGGTGTAAATAGAGCCATCTACTTGCGCAATGACTTTGCCTAGATCAGGTTTCGCTAAATTCCATTGCACAATCCAGCCATCTGATCCGGCGGAATAAAACAAGGAATCTAGGCCTTTTTCTAGCGCATAAATGGGGCCCCGGTGTCCTGAGAAGGTGTCAATACGTTCGATTTGCAGCGTATTCAAATTATTTCCATCGATTTAGCTACAAAAATGATAATTTTACGTCCAAATATTCCCTTTTATGCCCCAAATATTTTCAAAAATAAGTTCAGCTGATTTCCAATTTATGATTTGGAAAATCGAAGAACCGCAGGCTTTTTTTGAAACATTCCCGGCATCTTGGTCTACTCCTGATGTGCTTAATCCTATCAAAAAACTAGAATCAACCGCTGTCAGGTACTGTTTGCATCTAATGTCATCCGATTTTGAAAAGTTGGTCTTAATTCAAAATGACAGAAATCGCCCCTATTTCCAGGATTCTGACTGGCACGTCAGTTTAACCCACTCCTACCCTTACGTGGCAGCTGCTTGTTCGCGTAAATTCCGAATTGGAATTGATATTGAAAAACCAGGACGAAATATCGAAAAAATTGCGCCTAGATTCTTGAGCGCAATGGAATGGGAGAAATGGCAAAGTTCGTCGAATTTATTGACTTTGGCCTGGTCGGCAAAAGAATCCGTCTACAAGGCTGTAGGAATACCGGGTCTATCCTTTCAAAAAGAAATTGAGGTAGTGGATTTTGATCAAAACCCGACGAAAGCCCTACTGCCAAAAGGAGATGAAATAGTGCTTTTTTGGGAAGAATACCCTAATTTTAGTCTAACGCTGGCACTAATCCAGCAAATCGATTAATTCATTTAATTCATCTTTATAATCCTGTTCCCCCGCTTTTTCGTAAGCCATCATTAGATTACGGATTACACGACGAATAATCTCTAGGTTTGAACAAGGATTATAATAGATTTCATTAGGCGTTAAATTCAACTGAGCTATGTAATTATCTATATCTATCTTGTTGAAAATCAAACCTTTATTGAATACATTAATGTAAAATTGTAAGCCCTTTTGCTTATGAGTTAACACAAAAAGATTAGGGAGATTGACACCATAAACTGGCATTCCTAGTTTTTGGGCGACCCACATATAAATGACACAAAGGCTAATGGGATTACCTTTTTTGGACGTCAAAACATTATTAATGAAGGAATTATTCGCTGCATGAAAGTTTTTCGTGTTAGGGCCAAACTTCAATTGATCAAATATGACCGCATTCAACACCTTCACCTGATCCATGGGATGTATTTCCTCCCGCATTTGTGGCCAAACCTCATAATAAAGCTGATCCATCTCTAATTTCAACTCATCAAAACTATAATCTGGATACCGATAAGTGGCTAAAATCCACATCCCCTCTAATAAATCCATCCCACCTGACTCCTTCCAAATCTGCAAACGAGTTTTCACCGATTGCCATTGAAAATCATGAATTAAGTTCTCGATTTTGGATTGCAGGAGTGGATTTAAACTTTCCGATTCCCATTCAGACTCTAATACAGGAATAATAGAGGGCCCTAAGGTCCGGATTTGCTGCTCCACCATGGTCACGACTTCCTGATCGGAATCGTCTAATAAATGAATCATTGCTTTTATGGCAGCATCAGTCATATTATAACGTATATTTTTAACAAAATTAAAGACAATTGGCCTATTTTCCCCTAAATTTGTATTTAATTCTTTAAAAATTACAGATGCAGATTTTAATTACGGGAGGTGCTGGTTTCATTGGATCACATACCTATGTGGTTTTGAAAGAAAATGGCTATACGCCCATTATCGTAGACAACTTCTCTAATTCATCGAAATCGGTTATAAAAAACTTGGAAATAATCACGAAAGAAGCGGTTATTTTCGAAGAGGGGGACGTTAATAATCCCCAAACCTACGATCAATTATTTACCAAATACGATATTAAAGGAATCATTCATTTCGCAGCCTCTAAGGCAGTAGGCGAATCCGTGGAGAATCCTTTAAAATACTACAGAAACAACGTAGCTTCGACGGTACTTTTATTAGAAAAGATGGCTCAATATGGTCTTTCTAACTTAGTATTCTCCTCTTCTTGCACCGTTTATGGACAACCAGAAACGCTTCCAGCGACGGAAGAATCCCCTGTGCAAGCGGCTACATCCCCTTATGGGAATTCGAAGCAGATCTGCGAAGAGATTATTCGAGATACAGTAGCAGCTTCAACGAAGCTTAAAGCCATCGCTTTGCGTTACTTTAACCCCATTGGAGCACATGAATCAGCTTTAATTGGAGAATTACCCTTAGGGCCACCTGCTAATTTAATCCCCTTCTTGACTCAATCTGTGGCAGGATTACGCGGGCCATTGCAGGTTTGGGGAACAGATTACCCTACGCCAGATGGAACGGCGATTCGCGACTATATACATGTTGTAGATCTGGCTGGAGCCCATGTGAAGGCATTAGCTCACTTAATCGAGGACAAATCGGCCTTGAATTACGATTTCTTTAATATAGGAACAGGCCAAGGAAGTTCGGTCATGGAGGTTATTTTAGCGTTCGAAAAAGCCACTGGCAAGAAAGTTAATTATGAAATAAGAGAGCGCAGAGCGGGCGATATTACGGCCGTTTATGCCTCTACTGATAAATCGAACCAAGTTTTAGGTTGGAAAACACAATTTAGTTTAGAAAAAGCATTGCAAGATGCCTGGAAATGGCAAGAAGCCATCATGAAATAAGATGAAGAAATTAGTTATCACCGGCGGTGCCGGATTTATTGGATCCCATGTGGTTCGTTTGTTTGTCAACAAATACCCGGAATACCAGATTTATAATTTGGACGCCTTGACTTATGCGGGTAACCTAGCGAATAATGAAGATGTGGCGTCTGCGCCGAATTACCACTTCATTAAGGCAGATATTACCGATGCGGATCAGATGGATGCCCTTTTTGCTGAGCATCAATTTGATGGCGTATTGCATTTAGCGGCGGAATCGCACGTGGATCGGTCGATTACGGATCCTTTGGCCTTCGTTAAAACAAATGTGATCGGAACCGTGAATTTATTACAAGCTGCGAAGAAACACTGGGCTGGAAAAATGGAAGGAAAACGTTTCTACCATATTTCTACCGATGAGGTATATGGAGAATTGCATGATCCGAAGGAATTCTTTTTGGAAACTACTTCTTATGACCCGCGTTCACCCTATTCAGCGTCTAAAGCTAGTTCTGACCACTTTGTTCGGGCTTACCATGAGACCTATGGTCTACCTACTGTAATTACGAATTGCTCGAATAATTATGGGCCTAATCACTTCCCAGAGAAGTTAATTCCCTTAATGATTCATAATATAATGAATAATAAACCTCTACCTGTTTACGGAAAGGGCGAAAATATACGTGATTGGTTATTTGTGATTGATCATGCGCGCGCCATCGATACCGTATTTCACGACGGAAAAATAGGCGAAACTTATAATATTGGTGGATTTAATGAGTGGAAAAACATCGATTTAGTGCATTTATTGTGCAAAATCATGGATGAAAAATTAGGACGCCCAGCAGGAACATCGGTACAATTAATCACTTATGTGACTGATAGAGCAGGCCATGATTTACGCTATGCAATCGATGCGAACAAGATTATGAAGGAATTAGGTTGGGAGCCTAGTTTGCAATTTGAAGAAGGATTAGAAAAAACAGTCAATTGGTATTTAGCGAATGAAAAATGGCTAAATGACGTCACTTCAGGAGATTATCAAACATATTACGACAAAAACTACGCAGGCAGATAACATGAAAGGAATTATTTTAGCTGGTGGATCTGGAACGAGATTACACCCCTTAACATTAGCAGTTAGCAAGCAATTAATGCCGGTTTATGACAAACCGATGATTTATTATCCCTTGTCAATTTTGATGCTTTCAGGCATTAAAGAGATTTTAATCATCTCCACACCGCATGATTTACCTCATTTCGAGAAACTATTAGGTGATGGATCACAAATCGGCTGTCATTTCGAATATGCCGTTCAAGCGGTACCGAATGGATTAGCGCAGGCATTTGTGATCGGTGAAAAATTCATTGGAAAGGATAAGGTGGCCTTGGTTTTGGGAGATAATATCTTCTATGGCTCTGGTTTAAGTAAATTATTACAAGCAAACAGCGATCCTGTGGGTGGCGTGGTCTATGCCTATTCGGTGACTGATCCGGAACGCTATGGTGTCGTAGAATTCGATGCAGATAATAAAGTGATCTCGATCGAAGAGAAACCGACGCATCCTAAGTCTAATTATGCGGTTCCAGGCTTGTATTTCTACGATAATGACGTGGTGGATATTGCCAAAAACATCGCCCCATCCCCCCGCGGAGAATACGAAATCACAGACGTAAACAAGGAATACTTAAAGCAAGGACGTCTTTCGGTGGGTATTTTGAACCGCGGAACGGCTTGGTTAGATACGGGTACTTTCGCCTCCCTAATGCAAGCAGGACAATTCGTTCAGGTAATTGAAGAACGCCAAGGAATGAAAGTAGGTTGTATCGAAGAAGTAGCTTATCGCATGGGTTATATCGACAAAGCTCAATTAAAGAAGATTGCTGAGCCACTTATTAAAAGTGGATATGGACAATACTTATTGAATTTAATCGCCTAAAAGGCATTAAAATCCCAAAATTCCCGCTAATAAGGCTAGTGAAAACAGCAAGATGGCGGGAATTTTTGTTTTCTCTGCTAAGAGGAACGCAGCTACCACTATTCCCAAGGATATAAATTGTGCCTCTACTATTAAGGGTCTAGTAAAGGTAAAAACTGCCACTAGTGTCAAACCTACTGAAGCTGCCTGAATTCCGGCTAAAGACGCGCGAATGAAGCGATATTGTTTTAATTGGCCCCAAATTCGAAACACAAAGAAGATCAAAAAAGTGCCGGGCAAAAAGATCCCAATAGCTCCGATAGCAGATCCAGCCAATTCACCTAAAATTCCGTATTCTTTCATCAATAGGACGCCTAAATAGGATGTCAAGGCAAAAACGGGGCCAGGTAATGTCTGTGAAAGTGACATTCCAGTTAAAAAAGACTCGGAATCTATCAAGTGTTTAAATTCCACAAACTCTGTATATAAAACGGGCGCAAGAATATGTCCTCCCCCAAAAACAAGGGATCCATTTCGATAGAAATTTTCAAAAATTCGTATCGGAAAATAGTCCGTAAAATAGCCTATGATGGCCAAAAGGAGCAAAAATCCCCAATATAAATGGAAATTAGCCCAAGGAATAACGAATTTATGTTTGTTTTGGCGAGGAAAATCTTTGTAGTTAAACGAGGATACAATCCCCCCTAATAATAATACTAATGGAAATATATAGGGACTTTGAAAGGCGATACCTAGGAATAAAGTCACCAGTAGAATGATCACGTATTTGGGGCCTGTGATGACCTTTTTAGCCATATACCAGCCAGCCTGTAAGATCAGGCCAATTCCGACGGGTAACACATAATGCAAAATGGAATTATTGCGTAAAAGAGTCATCCCTAAAGCCGCAGCTGTCATAATCAAGACAGCCGGCGTAATCCAACAAAGTAAGGTTAAATAAGCCAACGAAGCCCCTCCTCTCTTCAAACCGATAGCGGTGATCATTTGAGTCGAGGTAGGTCCTGGAAGAACGGAGCAGAGCGCTTGAATTTCAAATAATTCTTCCTCGCTTAAATAGGCTCGTTTCTTGACTAATCTATCTAAAAAGAGCGCAAAATGAACTTGTGGTCCACCGAAAGAGGTGCAGGCTAAAATCAAGATATCCAGCAGGAAATCCCCGTGTTTTAGCCGCATACTTATGCCTTTTTAAGTCCTAGTTCGATTAATCGCTCATTTAAAAACTCCCCTGCCGTCATATTCGTATAAATTTTAGGAAATTCAGTGGAAACACAAGAAGGCAAGCAAGTTAAATCCATTTCAGAACGCGGATGCATAAAGAAGGGAATCGAATAACGCGAGTTCCCCATTTTTTCGCGAGGCGGATTAACTACCCGGTGGATCGTCGATTTTAGTTTATGATTCGTCAAACGATCAAGCATATCCCCCACGTTCACCACCACCTGATCAGGTAAAGCCGTAATCGGGATCCAAACACCATCCATTCGTAATACCTCTAATCCTTCTGCTGACGCACCCATTAATAAGGTAATCAAGTTAATGTCACCATGAGCAGCCGCTCTCACTGCACCTTGTGGCAAAGAATCAGGATTCAAAATAGGAAAATAATGAATCGCACGTAAAATGGAATTTCCATTTTTAACACGGGATTCAAAATAGTCTTCTGGTAAAGCTAAATAGAGCGCAATCGCTTGTAAAAGAGCCTTCCCCGCTGTCTCAAGTGTTTGATAAGCTTCGACGGTATTCTTTTCAAAATCAGGATATTCGTTAGGAAAAACGTTAGCCGGATATTCGGACCAAACCGAGTCACCATCCTCCTTTAGAGGTTGACCTACGTGGTAAAATTCCTTTAAATCAGGTACATTAAAACCCTTTGCCGTTTCTTTTCTTTTTCCGATATAGCCTCTTTGGCCTGCAATACCTTCAATTTCATAGGATTGCTTCAGTGAGTCAGGTGATTGAAAGAATTGTTCTACTTCAGAATACAAATTTGCCGTAAAGTCATTCGTCAAACCATGACCCTTAATCGCCACAAAACCAATGGTGTTAAAAGCGCTGCCTAATTCTTGTACAAATTTCGCCTTGCGAGTCGCGTCTCCAGAAAGGAAATCCGCTAAATCCAAGGAAGGAATTTCATTTAATAACATATTATTTATCAAAATTTGTTGATACAAAATCCCAGTTCACTAGGTTCCAAAACGCCGCGATATAATCCGCCCGCTTATTCATGTATTTTAAGTAATACGCATGTTCCCACACGTCTAGGGCTAAAATCGGTTTTCCTTTTACTTCAGCTAAATCCATCAAAGGATTATCTTGATTAGGTGTAGAAGAAATCACCAATTTCCCGTCTTTTTTAATTAACCAAGCCCAACCCGAACCAAAACGCGAGGTCGCTGCTTTCGCAAATTCTGCCTTAAAAGCATCAAATGACCCAAAATCGGTATCAATTTGTTTTGCTAAGGCTACTGAAGGTTTGGATCCTTTCGCAGGCGCTAACACATTCCAGAAAAAACTGTGATTCCAATGTCCTCCCCCATTATTACGCACCGCAACTGTTTGAGATGAAACCGAAGCTAAAATCTCCTCGATAGATTTAGTGGTTCCTGGCAAAGCCTTATTCAAATTATCCACATACGCTTTGTGGTGGCGAACGTGGTGAATTTCCATCGTTAAACGATCGATGTGAGGCTCTAAAGCGTCAAAAGCATAGGGCAAGGCCGGTAAGCTGAACGAATCTGCCACAGGTGAGGCAAAAGAAGGCAAAACCACGCTAGCACCTGCTAGAACTAGTGAATTTTTAAGGAATTCGGCACGTTTCATCGTTTTCAGTTTAATACTATTCGTACGTTACTCGACCTACTATACTTCGGCCTAGCGTAATCTCATCGGTATATTCTAAATCACCACCTATCGGAATTCCACGCGCAATGGTGGATAATTTAACGGGAAACTCTTTCAGCTTTTTGGTCAAATAAAAAGCCGTCGTATCCCCTTCCATCGTCGGACTCAATCCTAAAATCACTTCTACCACCTTCCCAGAGGCCACGCGAGCTACCAAGGTTTCGATCGTCAAATCCCCCGGCGAAATACCCGATAAAGGGGAAATAATTCCACCTAAAACGTGATATAAGCCCATAAATTGACCGGTATTTTCAATAGCTAAAACGTCACGCAAATCCTCCACCACACAAATAATACTCTCATCTCGCTTATGGCTGGAACAAATGCCACACAAATCTCCGTCCGAAATCATATGGCATTGTGGACAATATTTCGTCTCCGTTCTTAACTGAACCACCGCGTGCGCTAATTGCAAGGACTGCGCTTCAGGGCGCTTCAAAAGATGTAAGGCTAATCGAAGTGCTGACTTTTTGCCAATTCCGGGCAGTTTGGAAATCTCCTCCACTGCCTGCTCAATCATCTTCGAAGGATAGTTATTCATCATGCGCTTGCTTCAATTTCTGCAGAAATTCCTCTACGGCAAATCTCGTTGCGCATGGACACTAGTTCATCAAATCCACCCGTTTTCACGCCGCATTTCCCTCTAAAATGAATCTGCAAGGTACATTGCTCCGCTTGTTGAGGCGTATGTTCACATACTTCAATCAGCGTTAAAATGACATATTCAAAGGAATTTACTTCATCATTATAGACAATTAGTTGATGGGCTTCGATCACGTCTTCCTCTACGAGGGTAGACGTGTCTTCTTGCCATTTTTCCTGATTTTGAAAAGAAAAAGGTAGACGATAAATACTATCTACACAGAATTCCATATTTTTGATGAATTTGAAATCAAATTTAAAAAAAAATCCGTTCCAAACCTTATGTCTGTACAATTAGCTGGAGGAATTCTTGCCCTCTATTTTGGACTTCTGTTAGCCATCTCCTATTATACCTCGAGAGGCGCTGATACCCATGCCTTTTTTACAGCAAATCGCGAGTCCCCCTGGTGGCTAGTTGCCTTTGGAATGATCGGAACATCGATTTCGGGCTTAACCTTCATTTCTGTTCCTGGAGCAGTAGGAAAGACCTATTTCACCTATTACCAAGTGATTTTAGGGCATTCCTTGGGTTATTTAACCATCGCATTGGTGCTGATGCCATTATATTATCGACTTAATTTGATTTCCATTTACGGCTATTTAGAAAAACGCTTCGGATTTTGGTCGTACAAGACCGGTTCTGCCTTCTTTTTATTGTCTAGAACTATTGGTTCTGCCGCCCGCTTGTATTTAGCGGTAAACGTGTTACAAATTGCCATCTTCGCCCCTATTGGCGTGCCCTTTATAGTAACCGTTTTCGTTTCGGTCTTCTTAATTTGGCTATATACGCACCGTGGAGGGGTTAAAACGATTATCTGGACGGATACGCTACAAACGCTTTTCTTATTAGTTGCGCTATTTATCACGATTATTTTAGTGGGCCAAAAAATGGACATGAGCATCCCTGACATGATTCAACAGGTTAGCGCTAGCAAATACTCGCATCTGTTTGAGTGGGATTGGAAAAATCCACATTTCTTTGGAAAAGACTTCCTAGCAGGAGTGTTTATCGCCATCGTGATGACGGGATTAGATCAGGATTTAATGCAGAAAAACTTAACCTGTAAATCGATAGGCGAAGCACAGAAAAACATGTTCTGGTTCTATTGGGTACTATTATTCATCAATATACTCTTCCTTTCTTTAGGCGCCTTATTGTACATATATACGGCTTCAAAAGGAATTGCAGTGCCTACAAAAACGGATGAATTGTACCCTATGCTAGCTTTGGGTGGTGAGTTCGGAACATTAGCCGCTGTGACCTTCTTATTAGGTATTATTGCAGCGTCTTATGCGAGTTCTGATTCAGCTTTAACAGCCTTAACTACGTCTTTCTGCATTGATTTTTTAAGTATAGAAAAATTCAAAGAGAACAAGCAAAAGAAGATGAAGCATTACGTTCACATCGGATTCTCTGCCTTATTTTTTGTCGTAATTGGCCTATTTCACATCTTCAACACTTCTGAATTAATCGCCGCCGTATTTAACCTCGCAGGCTATACCTATGGACCTTTGTTAGGTTTATTTTCTTTCGGATTGTTTACTAAATACGCCATTCGCGATAAATGGGTTCCTATTGTATGCGTTCTATCACCGATTATTACGTTTGTGTTAGAATCTCAAGCGCAGAGCTTATTCGGTGGCTTTGGCTTCGCTAAACTGATCCTTAACGGGATGATTTGTTTTGTGATGCTGTGGATGATCCGGGACAAAAACTCAGAAGCGGTAAGCGTTGCGTAACGCAAAATAAACGACATTTTTACCGGAACCAGACTCTTTTAAATAGTCACCGGCCCTGCAAAAACCCAATTCAAATTGTGTAAACAAATGAGGGGCAGTATTATAATTAAAATCAAGAGCGTAAATAGAACAGAGATCTTTTAAGTTAGAAGCTTTTCCGTTTTCAACCGGGCGCAAAGTCGACATATTAGGGGTATAAATACCGTCAGCTTCACTAATTCGATTAACAAAAGAGGCGCGCGCGGTAATAAACCATTTTGTACCTTTTTGGAACCTCAAATAAGGACTTATATTAAACGTATTGGTAATGTTTAGTGCGACAGTTTGACCAAAAGGCGGTCTAGCAAACAGCGTATTAAATGTATTTAACTCTGAATCTGTGGAAGATTTATCACCCGGAACATAGTTTCCACCTACACCTAGAAATACAAAGGGAATTACTTGTTTATTCACATCCCACACAAGCATCCATGATTTGATAGCTAAATCCTTAAAGGTGCCCCATTGATAGGCTAACTCTAGTTCATAATTAAAGGATTTAGGAGAAGAATAGAACCGAATTCCAGCTGTATTCCTGTCCTCTAAGCCATTTTTAAGTAGGTAGGACCGCTGTGAACTAGTGAAATTGAAATAAAAAGCGTCTAGATTAATATACTTAGGCATTACTTGTTTCGTCAAATAAAGCCCCCCGATTCGTTCATCCATCAAGCCATCATCGAAAGCACCCACATTCATTTTCACCGGATTTAGGTAAAACAGTACCGCTCTAACTTTCTTTGAATGATAGGTTGCCTCAGCACCCAAGAATGATTGCCTGTTATTAGGCCCTTCGCGGGAGGCAATAAATCGCTCCTGTCCGAATTGCATTTCTTGTTTTCCTACTCTCAGACTTAGATTTTGATGAAATTTATATTCCCCAAAAATTTGGTGAACAGATAGCAAATTTTGTTCTACTTGGGACAAAATAGGATTCGGATTCCAAAAACGAACCGTATTATTCAACTGCGTAAAAATCCGAAATCGAGAATTAACCTGTAAATCCGCATGTAATAACCACCTGTGAAGCCATTGATGAGGACTTTCATCCGTAAAATTAGCGGGCATTTGGCCAAAATTCGCCTGCGTATAGTTCTGATATTGTTCTCTCCATTCTCCACCTACACTAACATTTACGCCTGAAAAAAGGGGCATAAATTTCAATTTTTCATCCCAGGATTTATGTAGTGTATCGGCTAATAAATAGTCGAAATTGTCCTCCGCGCGTAGTCTCGCTATATGCTGAGCTGAAGAAGAAAATACAACGAGGCTGAAAAAAATAGTTACTAACTTATTCAAAGGCTAAATAATGGATCTGAAGAACAAAAGAACTCATTTTAAAACAAAAAAACCACACGAGTTGTGTGGTTTTTTTGTTTTGGGGAAATCTGCCGATTTATACTAAAACTCATCCTCCCACTAAATTATTTTATGCTAAACTCTTTTTAAAATCTAGTCCAGCATATTAGGTGGTTAGTGCAAATTTCCTACTTTAATCAATGTTAAAATTCTATTAAAAATACCTACTTCGATACCATCAGAAATTTGTTCATCAATTTTCCATCTCACATCTACCGTGTCACCCGCTTCAATTGTAATAAGGGCTAGTAATGAAATTTCTGAAGCTAATAATATTTTTGATCTGCTGGAGTTAGGAATTAAGACGCCATTTTTATAGAAGCCAAATGTAACCATATGATTAACGGCTGTAACAACCGTAGTTGATCCTGCTTGAAAGATATTTCCATTTACAGTTGCAGTTTCAAAGCTTGTGATGGCTCCTAAAGCTGTTCCAATATCTCCATTGTATACTGAGGCACCACTATTGGCTTCTCCACCCGAACTGGTAAACATGACGAAATTAGATAAGCTCCTAAAATTTATAATACTATTACCTGTTGGCAATTTAAGTGCACCTGGTCCGAAAGAAATTGCGCCCAATGTAGTTAATAATCGTCCGGTTACTATGCTATTAGCCCCTGCAACTGCTGCTCCATGAGAAAATAAGGTTCCTGAGATATTTGTATTGGCACCGAGACCAATTGCTCCATCGGCAATCCAAAAAACATTTTTTGCGGTTGCTCCGTTTGTTAAAATTACATTCGTACCAGCCCCTGTATTAAATGCTCCTGCATTGGCTCTAATTATAAATATAGGGTCTATTTCATTATTACCATTTAGCGTAAGAGTGCCGGCAATTGATGCTGCACCCGCTACATTATACACTCCAGGAAAAAGTATTTCACCATTTCCAAAAGTAAGTGCATGGGTAGCAGTTACAGGTATTGCCATAATATCGTTATAAATTAAATTTAAATCTTCAGCAGCAGTAGCAGTACTAAAACCCGTTGTATAAATAGCTTTAGGGATTTCTATTTGCCCATTAAATTGAATAGAATACTTGCCAGACTCTACTAAAGTTCTAGTCATGTTTGTAATTACTTCATCTGAAGTTGAAGTAGTTAAACAAGTTGAAGAATCATCAACAAAACTATGACCAGCGGTATTAAGCAAATTCAAAGATAATGTGGCAGAGGTAATTGTTTCGGTGTTGTTTATTTTTGTTTTTACCGCATATAATTTTTGATTAGCCATATCATAAATTTGTGTACCAACCGATAAATTAATACCAAAGACAGTTGTTTCGTTAGCTACCTTAATTAATATTGATGGTGAAATCATCGCCTGCGCAAACATAAGGGGAAGTAAAAACAGAAATAAAATAAGTAATTTTTTCATTTTAATTTATAAAGTAGTGATTATGAAGTAAAATACAATCAAAAGCAATTAAGGGAGAGCTGGCGATCATAATTCATCGTAACGCCAGCTCTCACTAAATAAACAAAGATTGTTATTGCTTTCAAGGTTAGTAATTAAAAACTCAATCCACGCTTCTTCAGGATAAAGAAAATCGTCCTGTAGGAATATCGCCCGATTAATTAGTGGTATGAGTATAGGAGACTACAAATTTATCATATTGTAATTGACTAGAAATAATAGTTAGAATTTTCCCCAAACAAGTATAATCTGTACCAGGTCTCATTGCCGCCCCATTCATCATAACAGTTATCCCCCCTGTTCCTAAAACTGGGTGATATGTAAGTGCGTACGTGCTAGATGAAGAGGCTGCCTCAAATGATTCAACATAGTATTTGGCACTTCGGTTAATTAATACCAAATCAGTGTATGAATTGTCAATTGTTTTAATTGAAGCAATTGGATTAATTGTTTGCCATAAAGTTGAATCAGACAAAACAAAAATTTGCGTTCCAATAGGCAAATTTTGTCCAAAGGCAGTTGTTCGATTTGGAATTCTGAATTGGGCTGTTGGTGTAACAGCAGTGGGTGAAGCTGTTCCTGAAGGAGTTGTTGTACCTTGTGAAAATCCTGCATAGGAAATTACAAATAATGCGATTGTTAGTAGGTATTTTTTTATCATTGGTTAACTCAGTTTATCTATACCACTGCAAGATTTTAGGTTAATATTTAATTTGTAACTGTTAATTTATCGTTTTGCCTTGTGTCAAGAATTAATGTTAAAGTAGTAAGACCAATTCCTGACCATTGATTTCGTCTTAGTAAAGCTCCATTATAACTAATTCTAGAAAAAGCACTCAAGGAGAATGTTATAGCGATACTATTTTCCCCGTCAGCAACTAACTCTTTTTCAAAATATTGCACTCCACTAGCCGTTGCGTTTGCACTAAACAAAGCATACGGCACACTCATTAATTCGTTTGTACCAGCAATGGAATAAGCGATTCCGCCTGTTATGTCGGTTTCCGTTTTAATAAAATAAGGTCCATTTGCCCAATCGATACCTGCAAATGTACCTTTAACAACTTTACCCATACCAATTTCTAAACTCACTAAACCATTGGAGTTAGTGCTTGGTGTTTGGGTTTCTACATAAACGGAAGTTCCGGTTGATGAGCCTTGTAAAACACTGATTTGCATACCCACTAGAGTTGATGTTAGCAATGCATTACTGCTGTTACGGATTACAGCTTGGTAACTCATTTTTTGTGGAGCTTGCGCAAATACGCTTACCGTTAATAAAAGCCCTACTAAGATTGAATATAACTTCTTGATAGTTTTTAATATTTAATAATTTTAAATGTTTTTACGTCTTTGTTATTGTTAGTCACTCTCAAAAAATACATGGCACTTGGTAAATTTTCCATACTAATTGTTTCGGTGCTACTTACTATTTTTCTGCTTTCAATTAATATTCCTCTAAGGTCGTAAAGTTGAAAGCTCAAAGTTGAAAGTTCAGCGTTGCCCACATTAAGCGTTAAAAAATTGATAGTAGGGTTTGGGTAAGCTGTAAAATCTAAATTAATGGAATTGTCTTCTATACCCAGAACAATAGAAATAGCGTAGGGTTGTTGCACACCTTGTGCCACTAAACCGTAAGTACCTATATTAGTGGCATAAACAATTTGTCCTACCGAATAAGCAACGGTTCCAGCGCTACCTGAAGCATCACCGCCTGTTGCAATTACTGCTACTTGCGCCTGTGCTGTTAGAAGCCCTAAGACTAATAAAAATAATACAACTATTTTTATTTTTTGGGTGCTCATAACATAAACAAAACTTATTGATTTTCAATTGGTTTACTAAGTCAATAAGGATCATTACCAAAAACTTAATAATAGCCAACAATATAAATTTATCTTATTCAAAAGAATGATTTTAGTTTAAAACCGCATTCGTATTTTTGTATAAAATATTGCTATTATTTCAAAACAAAGTGCAAAATTATGAATTATAAAGAAGGCTTTTTTAATTAAGTATAACAACATCTGACCCTTTTGTTACAAATGGGTCAGATGTTAACTGTTTGTTTAAAAAATCAGACGGATTGATTCCTGTTTGTGCTTTGAACGCTCGTGTAAATTTATCACGAGATTGAAATCCTGCCTGTTTTCCTATACTCTCAAGTGTAAACGATTGGGCTCCTCCCTTTGAAATTAAGCCCATGGCATAGACAATACGTAAATGATGTCGCCAGCAATTGAACGACAAATTGAGGTGGGTATGTAGGTAATACGTAAGGTGATGCTTAGGGATACCTAAACCTAAAGAAACATTATTTAGATTAAAATCTTTTCGAGTAAAAGGTAAATCAACCATAAATACGGCCACTAATTCATCTATTTCAATGAATTGCCTTTGACTAAGTAAAATGATTTTAGGGACTTTAACTAGACTTTTTATACTAAGTAAAGGTTCTGTAATAAACTCACGCCCATATAAGATTGTTGGAAATAAAATTAAACTGATGATTAAAAATAAGACCCCAACTCCCGAAATACTTAAATAAAGAGAATAGGTTAATTTGACTATCGAGGCCATCGCAAACATAATTCCTCCAAACATGACCGTGGATAAAAGTATAAATAAAAAAATCCAACCAACTTTCCTCCTGCGTTCTAAAGTTGTCAACACATTGAAGGATAAAGATTTCCTGAACTTGAAAAAAAGCACATACCCATAAAGTAAGTAAAGTAAGGAAATGCTGAAATTAAATAAAATGACCTTTTCTAAATTGAAAAAGGCTAATTGAATCGTATATAAATGATTTAAGTTAAGTTGAACGAGCTTAGCCACCATTATTTTTTCTGAAAATGGTATAATTATATAGGGCCATTCATTGATAAACAAAAAGAGAGCGGGTATCAAATGAATAAAATCAAAATAAGAATATCGATATTTTTTATAGAGAAAAATTCGAATATAAAAGTAAAAGCATGGACCTAATAAAGTATAAATTGGAATAAAATGAACAAATATAAACGCTGCAAAATAAATTGAATTTCCATTGATTCGCGCATGCGTGTCTAACACAGTTAACCCAATGATAAAAATGTAGAGGCTTAAGAAATAATTAGTCACATTGATTTTACTACTATATATCAGCAGTATTATTGAAATAAAAAAGCAGAAAAAAGCTAAAATTAAACTCAAATTTTCAGGAAACAATAATGGTTAGGTAATTTGATACTTTATAGACAAGATCCTATTTGTTCAATCTTTCGAACATTTATAAACCAAAATTACGTTTAGAATTATTGAAATTGTTAATTAATTCGTTTAAAGATAAATTAGATCCATACATTCTAATGATACTAATTTTGCCGGGAAAATATCTTTCTTTATTTCCTAAATTGTCCCAAGCTCCAATAGTGAAAGGTTGATCAGCAATGCTAGGTGGATTAGTGTAACTTTCTGTATTAGTCCATTTGCCATTCACATAAAAACTTACTGTTTTAGCTGACTTATTATATGAAATAGCCACATGATACCATTTTTGAGCTTTAAAAATATAAGAAGCATTTTTATCCGACTCTCCATTCAAACAAAACTGAAGTCCATTTTCCTGAAACTGAAAACGAAAATAACCTGTTGACCAACCGTTCATATTAGCTATTGCACTGAAATCTTTAAACACATTCGGGTAAACCCATGCTTCTATAGTTAAATTATCACTTGCTCCGATTGAATGTGACATGGAAACAAAGTCATCAATCCCATCAAATTCAAAAAAACCACCGTTCTGTAAGCTTTTGTGGGTTACCCCATTGGACAAGGTTGATGATCTCGCATTTTCTGAAATATCTAGCCAAGTTGTCCCAATCCCATTATAGCTTGTCAGGGCTGATGCGTTAAGGTGTAGTAAAAGATTGGATGAAATTATTCTAGATAATTTATATTTTTTTTCTTGTCCATTTTTTAACATTGGAAAATCACTACCTCGCTCACCAAATCTATTTATTTGATCGTTTTTAACATCCAAGAATTCACCCATTCGACTCAGCCCTTTTAATTTCAAAATGACTGATACAGACTGACTACCGGAACAGCCGAGTCCATCTGTAACTAAAACTTGATATGTACCCGATTCTTCAAAAGTATTTGATGCTGAATTTTGTGTATTTCCACCATTCCAAACATAAGTAACACCACCAGATGCGGTAAGAGATACCTGATCGTATCCTGTTGTATTTCCAGCGATAACAACACTTAAAGCCGCTATTGTTGCAGTAACCATTGTTCTTGTGGGACTTACGCACGTGCCATCTGAGATCGAAGTATAATAATTTTTTGTTGCAGAAATTACTTCCGTCGTGAATGAGGTTCCTGTACCTACTGAGGTTCCACCAGATAAAGATGTGAACCATGATATGGTACCAACTCCACTTGCCGTTGCCCCCAAAATTAAACTTCCAGTGCCGCACCTCGTGTTATTGACTACACTTGAAATTAATAATGTCGAAGTAATAACATTGACAATGGAATTAGAGGATGCGGGGCTACCGATGGCACAAGATTTATTAGAAGTCATCGTGGCATAAATAACATTGTTTTGACCGATACTATTTGACGTATATGTCGCAAGATTTTCTCCTGGAATCAATATACTATTATTGTACCAACTAAAAATCGGGGTTATACCTCCATTTAGTGGTGAAGCGCTAAAAATAATAGTTGAGCCCGAACATACATTATTTTTATCTGCCGTGATGCTAACAGAAGAGGTTGATGCTGCCGAAACAGTAATAATTACCTGGTTAGTCAACAAATTCAGTCCACCGCAAGACTCCGTAATTAAACATCGATAATAAAATACAGCGGCAGTCGAAGTTTGAATAATTAGTTGGCTTGAGTTTTGGCCACCCACATTAGAATATGTACCATTTAGAGAAGTGGCTGATTGCCATTGATATGTTAAGCTAGGTCCTGTGGCTATCACTTCTATATTTGCGACGGAACCAGTACAAATTATTTTATCTTGTGGTTGAGAAATAACTACAGGTAAAACAGAATTACTAACTTGTAATCTGGCAGATAGCGATGTTTCAGCATTGCAATTAGAGCTGGACGAAATTATACACTGGTATAAATTGTCCGTACCGCTAGTCACAAGAGCAGCGGAAACGGTCAAGGTACTTGAATTATAACCAGAATAATTTGTGGGACTATCACTAATATTATTCCAAGATCCTCCTCCATTAGTAGAAATTTGCCAATTATAGCTTAAAGTCCCATCACCAACGGCGGTAATCGAAAAAGATTTAGACGCTCCACTACATGTATTGATACTTTGCGGATGATTCACCACCTCAATTGAACTATATACATTTACAAGTACTGGGGTACTTTGGCTAGAAACGCACGAACCACTCTTAACTTCTGCTTTATAAAAAGTGGAGCCGCTTGGATTTATCGATAAAACAGAAGATGTATTTGAAATTTCTTGATAAGAAATCCCACCATTGACTGAATAAAGCCACCTAGTCACCGTACCTACACTGGCTCCCAATGTTAAATTCCTTGGAAAATACGAAGCGCATTGAATAGTTGTCGGAGCACCAGATATCGATCCAGCAGAACTCAATGGATTATTGACGATAACAATTGAACTTGATTTTGATGAACTTGAGCCACATAAATTATTCGATTTAACAGTAATTGCGCCTGAACTTGTATTGGCATTTAGAGTTATACTTCTTGTGTTTAAACCCGAAACGACAGACCAGCCACTGGGATATGTCCAAGTATATGAGGAAGCATTTAATACGGGATCAACTGAATATGTTAAATTAGAGCTACCCGAACAAATTGTACTTTCTCCTATTATTGAAACCGGAGTGGCAGGGATTGAGTTCACCGTATTTACGGTTAAAGAACGAGTAGTTATACTACCACAGGATTGTGAAGGTGTGACTGTAATATTCCCTCCAGCATTTCCATTGGGATTTACAGTTATCGAATTTGAGGTAGAACTACCAGACCAGCCATAAGGCAAAGTCCATGAAAAAGTAGCACCATCCACCGTAGGTGTTGAATAAGTTAATGAGGTCGTTGAATTACAAATTAGTTCACTTCCTGTAATTTCACCTGTTCCGCATCCATCATTTCTAAATGCTAGGTAAGCGTATCCATAGTGGCCTGTTGGTTGACAATCAAACGCTTCGAATTTCATCTCAATGGTTTTACCGGCATATTGGGATAAATCGAACGAGACCTCTTGCCAAGAAAGATATCGTGCACTTGCATCATACGTTGCGGTTGGGAGCGAGGTATTAGAATAATAACGCTTGGAAGCGCAATTAATTTGCTGACTTCCAATTGGCTTCGATAAGTCACTAATGGTGGCGGCAAAGGCTGGTTGCTGATCTGCTGTGTGACTTGGGTCTTGTAAAACAGCCGCGTATGCATAGGTAATGTTGTAAGTCTTTAAACCGGTAGGAACCGTTATTCGATAAGTTAATTTATCCGCAGAGCCACCTGTTGTGGAATTTCCGATCCGAACGCTATATTGATATTTATACCCATTAATTACGGGTACTTTTTTAATACTAGGTTCCTTCTCATCACTTGTTAAAGAGCCATCTGAATTCGCTTGAAAAACGGTCAAAGCATTACTTGAACTATTAAATATGTCCTTGGCTGATTGAATGACTGATGCCTTTGAAGGAACTGGATTTATGGTTGATGAATAGCTTGCAATATAATTTCCAGAATATTGACCTGCCTTAAATTCCCAAAATGAAATATTATTAGCTTCAAATGACAAATTTGTTGGACAAGTTTGAGCGTGTATAACAAAAGTTGACATGATAAATAATAGAAAAATAATTAACCTTTTCATATTTTGCCCTTTGGCTAGTTAGTACTGTATAACTCCTTGGAGAAAATTGATTGAAATTCGATGATTAATAATGATTGACTTTTCGATATTAGACTCACTTTGAACAAATTGAGGTCTAAAATCATTGCTTAATAAAACCATAAGTCCATTCAGGTCAAAAAACAGTTTTTTACTTGAATTTAATTCTAAAAAGTTTTTTGATTTATCAACCTGCATGATTGACTTGAGTACATCCATAGATAAAAGACCTATACATTGGTGATTTTGAAGAAAATTTAAAACATCCAAACTCAATTTTTGAACAAAGACATCCTCGTATTTGTCGTTTTTTAAGAAAAAAACGGAGTAATTAGGTGCCAAAAATATAGTTAATGAATCTTTTGACAAATTGACGTTTTCTTGAAAAAGATCGATTGACTTAGAATATTTAACATACAATTCGTTGTCCATATGATTTTTTAGAACAATTTGAGCTTTTAAATCAAAAGCGAGAAGCACTAGGACTAAAAACGACCCAAGCACATAGTTGTAAGGTTTTTTCATATATTTTGTATCAATAAGAATAATCAAAATGAATTCGATCACCCACTACTAATATGTAGCCGCCGTTGTTTGAACTCGAGTATGTTATGATCAAATTATTATCATTAAAAGCCGTTGGGCTAATATGAATACCATTGATGTACATTTTAATTGTTCGGTTATTGCCTTTCGCATGAGAAATGGTGAAGCTAGTTTGTGCTGCAGTGGCTGAAAATTCATTATAAGTTTCAGTGAAATCAGCCGTAGCGTTAGCCACTCGTGCATCAACATAAACTTTAACTGCATTTTGACTCGGATAAAGTGTTAAACTAGTCCCAAGACTTGTATTATTTGATTTGTTGGTTAATATTTCTTTCTCAGCTAATTTAGGAACCGTGGGAGAATCAGCTGAACCAGCTAAATCGCCTGTTAATCTTAATTTCCCTTTCAGGTCGGCAGTTGCATCACTCACACCCACTGGCAATGAATTTTGAACAAATGCTGTGGTCGCGATATTGGTTGAGCTATCCGATGCAACTTGAGTCACAGCAATTGTCCCAGTAGGAAGACTCGGTACCCCGGTAAAAATTGGGGAATTTTTATCTGCTTTGGCATCTACGTAATACTTAACAGCTTTAACACTTGGATATTTTAAGTCTGATGTAGAATCCGCACTAATGCTTGTTGATTTATTTAATAGGGTTTCTTTACTCGCCAATAAAGGAACAGTTGGCAATTCTGCAGTACCAGCTAAATCGCCGGCCAATCGTACTTTACCAATAACTAGAGTCGTTGCATCCGGGGCACCTGAAGCAACGAGCTGATTGATTACAATGACGGTTGAATCTACTTGCGACTGGAGTCCACTAATTTGTTGGCTTAAGGTTGAATCTGTTTGCACAATCAAACTTGCGTTAGAAAGAATTCTGAAATAATAATCTTTTAAGTTAGTATTAATCGTTGCGAGTTTTGTATTTGTAACTCTATTGCTACTGTCTAAGGATGCGATATTTTGGTTTAAAAGCACTAAACTTTGATTTACCGCTAAAAATTTAACTCCTGTATTTTCAGTGGATTTCAAGAATTCTCTTTTATTATTATCGATGGATAACTTAACGGAATCCAAATCTACGGGGACTAAATATCGAACATCATTCTTAAAATGGGAAAGATTACTTGGCGAACCAACCACATTTTCATAATCGACCGCTCCAGCATAGAGCGCATAAGGCGAATAATTAAGTGTTTGATTCGAAATGATATTAAAACTAGCACATTTATCAAAACTTATTGAAACCTGCAAGTTTTTTGTTTTAGCATCCCACTTAACCTTTTTGAAGTTTTTATTCTTGCTTGCATTCGTCACGGTCACTGTTGTATTTTCATTTCCAATGGTTAAGGATACAAGCCCAAATTGATCAGTAACTGTGCTCTGAATCTCCTCATAATCAATAGATTTATCCATTGAAATAAAGGTAAATTTAATGCAAACATCACCATTTGATAAGGGCTGACCGACCAGATTTTGACCTGGAAATTCAACCTGCTTAGAATCCAAAATAATTGCCTGATATCCAATACCAACCGTTTGAGCTTGAGATTGTAATAGTACCAAAAGGAATATTAGCGCAAGCATGTATTTCATTGATTTCATATATTACTTATTTAATGTTAGCTATTTTAATTCCTAGTAAAATTTGAGTGGATTGAAAATTCAAATTTTCTGTTCCATTTTTTTGTGAATTATATGATTGATTATTTCCACTAGAGATAAATATTTTAATGGATTTATTCACTTCTTTTTCAAACTCAATACCATAACCTAAGAACAACATGATAGAATTGAATTCAGAGTTTGTTAACAAATTCACGTACGTGCCATTTACAAGTTGATTCCCCTGAAGAATACGCTGAATAGATCCCTGCCCTTTTAAAATAACATTCCAGCCTCTGCCAATTATGACCTTAGGGCCTGCATGACCCTCCAGACCTAGAAAATTGGTTTGATAAATAAATTCATAATTCTGATAATCACCAACAGAATTGTATTGGTTCACCGATAACTTTAAACCATATACAGCACTCGAAAGCACTTTAGTAGCCCATTTATACTTTAAAAAATAAATTGCTTTTTTACTACTAGTAACCAACACTTGTGAGGTATCTAAAATAGCCCTTTCAAAACCAATGGCATATGAGCTGCCCGATCCTATTTTTAAATGATTTTTGGGGGAACCCATTGAATTTTTAAACTGATACTGGGTGAGTGAATTACCAAGTCCAACGTTCCAGTTGATTTTTTGGCCAAAAGAATTGTGCGAAAATACACACGAAATGCCCAAGACGAAGATGAGCTTTACTAGTTGAGACATTAAAATTTTATATTTAGAACAATGATTAAGTAATTTGTTATGTACACAATGATGTTTTCAAAATTTCAGGATTGGGGGCTTTAAAAATATTATTTAAAGAAAAACTAATCCCTTTTTAAATGGAAACATGTGTTTCTAAAAAAATTAATTAGAAAGTTATCAAAGATGACTATGGTTTATTATATAAATAAATTAAACATGATAGACCTTGACCCCTTTTGATTAAGCGGGTCGGAATTTATTTATTTTCCTTTGAACAGCGGATGTGAACTAACTCGATAATAGGCTGCACTAAATATAAAAAATAGTTAGCACCAAGTCGGAATGACTCTTAAAGAAAAGTGGTAACAAAATATTTTCATAATAAACCAAAAAAGAATCGAACGAAACTTGTCAGAAAATCTAGGTAAAATAACCAGCGATTTAAACCAATATTATAAATACCTTAGCCAAAATTTAAACCAAAAAATAAGCAACTATTACACAACTTTTTCAAAAAATGTGTCCAAGTAATATGGGGTTTGTACACTTACATTTAGTTTATTTGAAAGGCTTACAGCATTTATCTCACACTCAAAGCGCTGAATGTTCGGTTTGTCATTTTTACCGTTCCAGACCCCACTTTCCATCGGATATCAAGAATATCACTTGAAGCTAACGTTGCTATAGATTGTAAATTAACATCTGAGCTTTTTGTGGAACTCGTCGTATAGGTACGAGTGGAATAAGGAACAAGTACCCCATTTTTGTATATACTAAAACTCGCATACGTATTTGTCAAACCTGGACTTTCAATTACTCCGTTAAATGTCGCATTAGAAATTCCAGTAATCAAACCTGAGTGTGTGGCGATATCACCTGTAATGAGGGAATGGTTGACATTAGAAATTGCTCCGTTTTTGCTAAATATGGCATAATGGTTCATCGTGCCTGAAATATTATTACAGCTGTTTAGGGAAGTTATCGTAGCCGCATCGATACCAATAGCCCCAGTTGTGCTGAATAAACTGCCATTCACCTTAGAAAAAGACCCTAGAGTGATCGCACCTACATTTGCGATCAACGTTCCTTGCATGGAAGTTTCTGCACCTAATGCAATAGCTCCTTCTGCTACCCAATATATATTACATGCGGAGGCTCCATTTGATAAAATAATGTTTAAGCCTGCGCCTGTGCTAAATGCACCACCGAATCGAAATATGAATTGTGCATTTGGATTATTTTGTCCATCTAAGGTAATCGTTCCATTAGCCGTAACTGCCCCTGAATTTGTGTAAACTCCCGGCAATAAAGTTTCGTTTGTATAAGTGGCGGAGTGAGTTGAATGAGTAGCTGTTTTAGCTAATAAGGTAGTATATAGTAGGTCTAAATCTGTTCCAGACTGCAACGTGCTAATGGGCTCAATAGTAAATTGTGCGTTGTATTGAATGTTATATTTTCCTGCTGCAGGGGAAAGACTTATTCCAGTTGCCGCGACGTCAGTAGTGGAGGTGGTGGTAAGTTCATTGCCAGCACTGATGGAATAAGATTGGTTAGAATTAGCTAAAACAAAGGCCGTGGTCGCAATTCGAGTTGAATTATCCCCTGTT
The DNA here is from genome assembly GCF_054558735.1 of Aquirufa sp. A-Brett2-15D. Classification (NCBI taxonomy): domain Bacteria; kingdom Pseudomonadati; phylum Bacteroidota; class Cytophagia; order Cytophagales; family Flectobacillaceae; genus Aquirufa; species Aquirufa sp. A-Brett2-15D. The sequence continues at coordinate 579,854 of NZ_JBSKFT010000001.1, forward strand.
TCGGCTGTGGTCGATAAAGGGCTTCCTGTGAATTCTGGCGATAGAATAGTGGATTTCAAATTCAAGGCAGTTTGTGTGGGTGTCGAGACAATTTTATTTGCGTCACTCGTGTTATCTACATTGCCTAAGTTTACCGAAACGGAATTTAAAGACTGCCAAGATTTATCTCCCCGGTAATAATGCTGAATCGTTCCAGCTGCGATAGTTGGTTCTCCTGCAGGTGCATCTAATCCATTCGCTCCATTCGTACCATCTAATCCTTTTAACCCATTCGTACCATCTAATCCTTTTGAACCATCCGTACCGTGCGTACCATCTAATCCTTTTAATCCATTCGTACCATTCGTACCATCTAATCCTTTTAATCCATCCGTACCGTGCGTACCATCTAATCCTTTTAACCCATTCGTGCCATTCGTACCATCTAATCCTTTTGAACCATTCGTACCGTCTAATCCTTTTAATCCATCTGTACCATTCGTACCATTCGTGCCATCTAATCCTCTTGAACCATCCGTACCGTCTAATCCTTTTAATCCATCTGTACCATTCGTACCATCTAATCCTTTTGAACCATCCGTGCCGTCTAATCCTTTTAACCCGTTCGTACCATTCGAACCGTCTAATCCTTTTGAACCATCCGTGCCGTCTAATCCTTTTAACCCGTTCGTACCATTCGTACCGTCTAATCCTTTTGGACCATTCGTGCCATGTTTTCCATCAACTCCATTTGTACCATCTAAACCTTTTAACCCATCCGTACCATTTGTACCAACTAATCCATGCTTGCCGTGCTCTCCATCTAAACCGTTTGAGCCGTCTAATCCTTTTGAACCATCCGTACCATTTGTACCATCTAATCCATGCTTGCCATGCTCTCCATCTAAACCGTTTGATCCATCTAATCCTTTTGAACCATTGCCACTGCCGGAATTCAAAGCATATAAGGCAAAAGGAACACTGAGTAATTCGGACGTCCCCTTTATTTCATAGTCTATTCCACCTGAAAGGTCAATTTCTGTTTTTAGGAAAAATGGTCCATTTCCCCAATCGATGGAGGCTAATTGTCCTAATTGCGGACTGCCACTGCCTATTTGTAAACTCATTAAGCCATTGATATCCGTGAGAGCAGTTTGTACTTCGGTGTAAACAGGTAGTCCATCTAGGCCGCCTTTCAAGATACTAATTCGTATTCCTATTTTTTGTTCTGACAAAATAGAACTAGTAGCATCTCGCATGACTGCTTGGAAATTCATTTTGTGCGGTACTTGAGCTGCACTAGTAAAATGGATTAGAAGATAGATGGTTAGAAGTAATCCTTTTTTGAACATGGATTTTAGAGTTTATTGATTTTTTTAGTAATTGGTATTTGCTGAGGAGAAATTATTTTCAACAGGTAAGTTCCAGATGGATAAGAATGCATTGAAATGGAAGAGTTGTTTTCTGAAAAAGAGTAATTTCCCAAAAGCTGTCCATTTAAGTCGTAAATCTGTAAGGAAACGGGTGAAGCTTGATTCGAATCAAGTTTTATGTTTAGTGATTCTATGACAGGATTTGGCCAAGCTAAAATTTGATCTTCGTGAAGAACTTCGATTGGGCTGAAATTATTAACTTGTAAAACTCCGAAATTAATTATCTCGTTTTTATTTGAAATTGTATGATTATAACCGCCTAATCTAAAACTAATTTGACCAGTTGCTCCAGATATGCTTGTTCCGGCACTTGAAAGACTTGATTGCGCCATCAACATTGATGACCAACAAAGTAAGACAAAAAGAAGAACGGGTTTTTTAAATTGAATAATTATAAATTCAAGAAAGAACTAGTGGTTTTTAAATAAAGTGCAAAAGTAGACAATATAAATTGGATTAACTACTTAACAATTAATACTTTAATTTTATTAAATAAAAAAGGCCACCCCTTACGAGATGGCCTTTGAATTGAAAGAAGTTATATTATTCTCCATTCACTTTCTATATGAACGAAATAACCCCGTTCATATATATTTTTTGGTCTTCGAACTTGCTTTAATTTTTTCTTGACTTTGTTTAAAATTAAAAAAAACATTTCGATTGAAAACCACACCCGTTCTACCTGATTTGCTACCACTCCCTTAAAAACAAAAAAACCACTCGCCTGAGTGGTTTTTTGCCTACCGAAGTAGTCCGTACGGGAATCGAACCCGTGTTTCATCCGTGAAAGGGACGTGTCCTAACCCCTAGACGAACGGACCATTATTTATTTTGGTGGCACAAAGGTAGGGTTTTCCCTTTTATATTCAAAACTACCTGCTAAAAAAGACGATTTATTTTATGATTAATTTTCGCTATTTTAGCCTAAACATTGAATCAGAACCCCTAATGACGAACATACAACCTTATTCAAGACTAACAGATTTTGACGTTGCTCTTTTCTTAAATGGCAAGCACACACGGCTTTACGAAAAGCTTGGTGCCTTCGAAATAGAGCATGAAGGAATCGTTGGAACCTTTTTTGCGGTTTGGGCTCCTAATGCTAAAAATGTGTTTGTGACGGGTAATTTTAATAGTTGGGATCGTTATTCTCACCCATTATTCCCTCGCTGGGACTCATCTGGCATTTGGGAAGGCTTTATTCCGGGAGTGAGAACGGGGGAAACATACAAATATGGAATTGAAACTGCCACGGGGGAATATTTGGAGAAATTAGACCCGATGGGCTTGTATTGCGAGGCTCCGCCTAAGACGGCGAGTATTGTTTGGAATACCTATAAAGAGTGGAAAGATACGAAATGGCAAGAAGTTAGAGCATCAAAAAATGCCTTGAATGCGCCTATGTCTATCTATGAGGTGCATTTAGCCTCTTGGATGAAGACCTTGGAAAATGATTACCTGACTTATGATGATCTAGCCGTTAAATTGGTGAATTATGTGAAGGAAATGGGCTTTACGCACGTGGAATTTATGCCCATCATGGAATATCCCTATGATCCGTCTTGGGGTTATCAAATCACTGGTTATTTTGCCCCTACGGCACGTTTTGGCGATCCTCAGGGCTTTATGCACTTAGTGGAAGCCTTTCATCAGGCTGAAATTGGCGTTATTTTAGATTGGGTTCCCTCCCATTTTCCAGGCGATGCCCATGGATTATACAACTTTGATGGCGGAAGTGCTTACGAGCACCCAGACCCGAAACGTGGCTACCACCCGGATTGGAAGTCCTATATCTTCGATTATGGTAAGAATGAGGTGCGTTCGTTCTTATTATCGAATGCCTTTTTCTGGTGTGATCGCTACCATGTGGACGGTTTGCGCGTGGATGCAGTGGCTTCCATGTTGTATTTAGATTATTCGAGAAATGACGGAGAGTGGGAACCTAACCAGTTTGGCGGTAACCATAACCTGGAAGTTATTTCCTTCTTGCAAGACTTGAATAGCCATATTTATGGCGAATTTCCTTATATCCAGATGATTGCTGAGGAGTCGACGAGTTTCCCTGGGGTGACGAAGCCGGTGTTTATGGGGGGATTAGGTTTTGGCCAAAAATGGATGATGGGCTGGATGAATGACACGCTTCGCTTCTTCCAAAAAGATCCCATTTACCGCCAGCATCACCTCAATGAGCTGACATTCTCGTTGATTTACGCCTTCACGGAAAATTTCTGTTTACCTCTTTCTCATGATGAGGTAGTTTATGGAAAAGGCTCCTTATTAAATAAAATGCCTGGCGATGATTGGCAGAAGTTTGCTAACCTTCGACTACTTTTAACGGAACAGTTTACACATCCGGGTTCTCACTTATTATTTATGGGTGGGGAATTTGGCCAAAGAGAAGAATGGAATCACACCCAAAGTCTCGACTGGCACCTAACAGAGCATCATTCGCATAAAGGAATTCAAGAAACGGTTAAAGCATTAAACCAGCTTTATCGCTCGGAACCAGCCTTCTACAGCAAACAATTTAATCACGAGGGTTTCGAGTGGATTGAATCCAATGACCAAGGTAATTCGGTCATTTCCTACATCAGAAAAGGCGAATCAGTGAAGCAACAAGTAATTGTTATCCTGAATCTAACGCCAGCTCCAAGGGATGGGTATCGGATCGGTGTGCCGCTTCCCGGTATTTGGAAAACCATATTCAATTCCGATAAAGAGGAATTCGGTGGAAGTAACTACGCGGTTTCAGGTGCAACAATGACCGAAGAAATCAACTGGCAAGGTAAGGCCTTCTCAATCGCGATCAACCTCCCTCCTCTTTCAGCGCTCATTCTAAAAGCATAAAAGCCTAAAAACAATAAAGACTCAGAAAAATTCCGAGCCTTTATTCAATCCGCCTAAGTAGTATTTTTAATGACCAAAAGTCATTCAAAATCTTTGTTTGTATGAAATGTAAAAATTGTACACAAAAATAGTAAATAAATTATAGGCGGAAAATATTTTGCACTTTATTTTTTAATATTTAGATAAAAAATAGCATTATTTCCTTTTCTTAATAATCTCTTCCATATCAGAAAGTTCCACTTCCAAGGCTTTGGTAGAAATCATAATTTCCCAAGCACTTAAACCTAAAGAAATACTCATACCTACGAGGCCTATACCGAAGAACCAACGAGCAGCTACCTGCAGATTCATAAATAACAAAAACATACAGATAACGCTCAAAATCAAGCTAATAATGGCAATAATTTGCATCCGTTGAATCAATTTCATCCGTAGACGTAAATTAGTAATCTGAATCACAATCGCATCGTCCGGATTCTGCTGAAATTTCTCATGTAATCCACGAATCAAGGACGCCATCGACATAAATCGATTCGTAAAAGCGATCATCAACAAGGAAACCGTTGAGAACAATAAGGCAGGTGTACCAATGCTTAATTCCATGTTATTTATAGTAAATATCTAATAATTGATTCATCTCCTCTTGCACTTTTTTAGCCTCTCTAGCGGCAGAAATAGACGTATCATCGCCGGCATAGATAATCCCACGAGATGAATTTACTAGAAGACCTATATTTTTATTCATCCCAAATTTCGCCACATCAGCTAAACTCCCTCCCTGAGCACCTACGCCAGGAACTAAGAAGAAGTTATCAGGGGCAATTTCGCGGACATTGGCCATATAATCAGTCCGAGTGGCGCCAATGACGAACATTAATTCATCCGCAGAACCCCATTCCATCGCTTTACGCATCACCTTTTCATACAAGGTAATGCCAGTTGAGTCTTTTAATTGTTGAAAATCAGTACTTCCAGGATTAGACGTTAAGGCCAAGAGAATCACCCATTTATCATCAAACTGCAAGAATGGACTCACCGAATCCTCTCCCATATAGGGTGCAACCGTCACTGAATCGAAGTCGAAGCCAGCGTAGGTCGGATCAAAGAAAGTTTGAGCGTATTTAGTAGCCGTATTTCCAATATCTCCTCTTTTCGCATCTGCAATGGAAAACACGTCTTTAGGCATATATTCCATCGTTTTCTGCAAACTCTCCCAGCCAGCAGGCCCTGACGCTTCATAGAAGGCTATGTTAGGCTTATAGGCAACACAATAAGGCAAAGTGGCATCAATGACAGCCTTATTAAAGGCGAAAATAGGATCCTTTTCTGTTTTAAATCGACTCGGAATTAACGTGATATCGGTGTCCAAACCCACGCACAAAAAAGACCTCTTCTGTTCAATTTGCTTAATTAATTCCGCTGAATTCATGTGAAAGAAGGAAAATAGGATTAATTTTGTGACAAATCTATCCCTTTCCCCGCCAAAAACCAACGAATGGAATTCATTAAACACAATTTATCTGGAGTCATTGAATGCGTACCCACTAAATTTCATGACGATCGCGGATATTTTTACGAATCCTATAATCAAAAGCGTTTCGCAGCCAATGGAATACCGGAGGATTTTGTACAGGACAATTATTCTTATTCTACGAAAGGCGTACTGAGAGGACTGCATTTCCAACACCATCCAGAAGGACAAGGCAAATTAGTGAGAGTGATGACGGGTAAGGCCTTAGATGTGGTGGTGGATTTACGAAAGGACTCCCCTACTTTTGGACAACACGAAAAGTTTGTTTTAGATGCAGATAAAGGCAATATGCTCTATGTTCCTGTCGGATTTGCCCATGGATTTATAGCCCTAGAAGAGACTGTTTTTGTCTATAAATGCACTAATTTTTGGAATAAAGAGGCGGAATCAGGTATACGCTGGAATGACCCGAAATTAGGCATCGAATGGGGCGTTGAGAGCCCGATTGTATCTGATAAAGACCAAATACTACCTGACTTCGATCCTAATCAGGTAATCTTTTAAAAAAAATTATAGTATCTTTGCAACAATGACTCGCAAGCTGATTTTATCAAGCCCATTACTCGAAATAACCATATCTCGGTTATGCCAAGAGCTCATTGAAAATCAAATCAAAGACGTTGAAACAGTAATTCTAGGCTTACAACCTCGAGGTATCTACTTTGCAGAGCGCATCGCTAAAGAATTGAGTAAACACCTCGAAAAAGCTCCTAGTGTAGGAAAAATAGATGCAACCTTTTTCCGCGACGATTACCGACGTAGAGAAACCGTCTCCCCTAATTCCACCGATGTTCCCTTCCTCATTGAAAACAAGCGTGTCATCTTAGTAGATGATGTTTTAGCAACGGGCCGAATGGTTCGTGCGGCGCTAGATGCGATGAATAGTTTTGGTAGACCTGCTAAAGTGGAATTATGTGTCTTAATAGACCGTATTTATAATCGTGACTTGCCTATAAACGCAGATTACGTAGGTAAAAGCGTAAACACCTTACCTACCGAAAAAGTACTCGTAGAGTGGACGGAACAAGGCCATGAAGCGGATAGAATTTGGTTAATTCCTCAACAACCCTGATAAGAACTATGCTAAAGTCGCCACATTTATTAGGAATCAAAGATCTGGATGAAGAGTCTATTCAATTGATTGTTAAAACGGCCAGAGAATTTAAAGAGGTTCTAAACCGACCGATTAAAAAAGTTCCTTCCCTGCGTGATGTGACCATTGCTAATATCTTCTTTGAGAATTCCACTCGTACCCGTTTATCCTTCGAATTAGCCGAGAAAAGACTTTCAGCTGACACCATTAACTTCTCAGCTTCAGGCAGTTCGGTAAAGAAAGGTGAAACCCTACTGGATACCGTAAACAATATCTTAGCCATGAAAGTGGATATGATAGTCATGCGCCACGCGAGTCCGGGAGCCCCACATTATTTAGCGAAACACATAAAAGCGAATATCATTAATGCCGGTGACGGAACACACGAGCATCCGACTCAAGCACTATTAGATACCTTTTCTTTACAAGAAAAATTAGGGGATTTAGCAGGCAAGAAAATCGCTATCATCGGGGATATTTTGCACTCAAGAGTCGCCCTATCTAATATTTACGCCTTAAAGAAACAAGGAGCTGAAGTTCGCCTTTGCGGACCTAGTACACTGATCCCTAAGCACATACAAAGCCTGGGGGTGGAAGTTTCACATGATGTAAAAAGCACGCTAGCCTGGTGTGATGCGGCGAATGTCCTTCGCATTCAACTCGAAAGACAACAAATCAAATACTTCCCTAGCCTTCGCGAGTACTCCCAATTCTTTGGGATTAATCGGGCAATGCTAGAAGAACTGCCTAAAGAAATTGTTTTAATGCACCCAGGACCAATAAACCGCGGGGTGGAATTAAGCTCTGATGCGGCAGATTCACCACATTCGATCATCTTAGATCAGGTAGAAAACGGGGTTGCGGTCAGAATGGCCGTACTTTATTTACTCGCTTCGAGAGCTTCGTAAGCTAATAACATTTTTTGGGAGGAAATGTGATTTCCGCAGGAGTAATGACCTAATGGGCAATTTTTCTTTCCATGATCTCCACAAGGACGGCAATCTAATTTCTCAGAAACTTCAATAATTTGACTATGATCAGCCAAAGGTCCAAAGCCAAAATCAGGCAAAGTAGAACAATACATTGCCACCGTGGGCACATTAACGGCAGAGGAAAGGTGCATAGGTCCAGAATCGTTGACGAAATTACCTTTGCTTTGACCAAAAAGAGATGTTGAAGCTAATAAAGCGTGTTTGCCTGTCTCATTAAAAATAGGCCAACCTAGACAAGCCTGTTCAATTTCATCAGACAAATGCTTTTCATTTGGGGAACCCATCAATACAATGGCCTGATCACGAGGCAGTAAATGGATGAATTCAATCCATTTCTGAATAGGTAAACGTTTCGTTTCCCACACACTCCCGGGAGAAATACAGATATAATTCTTCGTAGGGGCTGTGACCTGAGGGGGATTCAAAAAAGGCTTGTAGACCTTATTCCCTAACCAATCACTTAATAAAGCCGTATTTCGCTCCACTTCATGAATGCCATTCCCGAAAGGATGTGGATAAGACTTTGAAAATAACCAAGAAAGTGGATTTTTAGCAAAACCAAAAACCTGCTTCGAGCCTATCATCAGGCTCAATAAACCCATTCCGAAGAAGCGTTGAACAACGAAGACTTTATCGAAGGATTCTTGCTTCAAACTTGCGCGAAGATCTAGCCATGAAGTACGCTTATTTGCCTTATCATAGGTCCAAACGCGCTGTAAACAAGGATGCGTATAGGCTTGAAAAATAGACTCATTTCCTTTCCTAACTAACAAATGAATGGCTGTTTCGGGGGATTCCAATCGAATTTTTTCCAAAAGGGACGTCACTAAAACAGCATCCCCTAAGAAAGCGGTTTGAATAATTAATACCTTGGAAACTGGATTCATGTCAGAAAAGGAAGCGATTAGCCATAAAATTACTTATTTTTGGGACATTTTTCATTAAAACCCCTTACATGAATTCCATTCATTTGCATACCTTATCCAACGGAATCACGGTGGTGCACCGACAAGTGCTTCACACAGAGATCTCGCATTTAGGGATTATGTTAGACATCGGCAGTCGGGATGAATTAGCGGGAGAAGAGGGTTTAGCGCATTTTTGGGAGCATTTAGCCTTCAAAGGGACGAAGAAAAAAAGTAATATGGAGATCATTAACCGCCTAGAAATTTATGGCGGGGAATTGAATGCCTATACCACGAAGGAGAAAATCTGTTTCCATGCCTCCATTCTGAGCCCCTATTTCGAGCGGGCTTTGGAACTGTTAACAGATATCACCTTCGAATCGGTTTTCCCAGAAAAAGAATTAGAAAAAGAACGCTCGGTGATTTTAGAGGAGATGTCCATGTATTATGACGCTCCAGAAGAAGCCATTCAGGATGATTTTGACGAATTATTATTCCCAAATCACCCATTAGGAGTGAATATTTTAGGCACGACTGAGACAGTTCAATCTTTCCAAAAGAAAGACCTAGAAACCTTCATCGAACGTAATCTAGACACCTCCCGCATCGTATTCTCCTCCATCGGAAAATTAGATCCGGCTAAGGTTTTTGCCTGGGCAGAAAAGCATTTAGGTGTGATTAAGGCCAAAAAGCAGATTGTAAAACGCATCGAGCCGAGTCCCATGATTCCTTTAACTAAGGTCATCAAAAGGGGGATTACGCAATCACACGTCGCTTTAGGCCGCCAATCTTTCTCGATTGAAAATCCCAATAGGCTATCCTTTTTCTTATTAGTCAACCTGCTAGGTGGACCTAGTATGAACTCCTTGCTGAACGTTTCGGTTCGCGAGCGGCACGGCCTAGTTTATTCGATTGAAGCAAGTTTGACCTCCTTTTTAGATTCAGGATTTTGGGCCATTTATTTTGGTACAGAGCCTAATCAGGTGAATAAATCATTAAAATTGATTCAAAAAGAGTTCTCGAAACTACAGGAGAAAGAACTAACGGCCTCATCTTTGAAAAAGATTAAAAGTCAATTGAAAGGTCAATTAGCCATGGCAGAGGAAGGAAACCTTAATTTTATGCTAATGATGGCGAAAAATCTTTTAGATCGAGAAAAAATCGAGAGTTTAGAAGATATTTTCGAACAGATTGATGTGATTGATAGCGCAAACATTCAATCCCTTGCAAACGAAATGTTGAATCCAGATTCGCTAAGTTATTTGATTTTCGAACCTTAATTCGGTGCACCTCTACCTTCATATCCCCTTTTGTAGGCAAGCTTGTCATTATTGCGATTTTCATTTTTCGACGAATACCAGCCGAAAAGAGGAAATGGTTCAGGCCTTGTGTCGTGAAATAGCCGCTCAAAAAGACTATTTAGGAGGTGCTCCACTTAAAACAATCTATTTGGGCGGAGGAACCCCTTCCCTATTATCAGCCGCGGAATTAGATGCTATTTTTACCGCCATTCGTGCGTACCATAGCATTGTAGATGAGGCAGAAATTACGTTTGAAGCTAATCCAGAAGATTTAACCTTAAAATACTGCCAAATGATCGCCTCGCGCGGAATTAATCGGCTGAGCATTGGTATTCAATCTTTCCAAGAGAAAAACCTACGTTTGATGAATCGAAACCATAGCGCCGACGATTCGGTTCAAGCCATTAAAAATGCTCAAAATGCAGGCATACACAATATTAGTATCGATTTGATTTATGGAATTCCATCGAATTCTTCCGATGAATTACAAAGAGATTTAGACTTAGCCACCTCTTTCGGTGTTCCACATATCTCGGCTTATAGCTTGACAGTCGAACCTAAAACGGTTTTTAGCGTTCAAAAAAAGAAAGGTGATTTCGTGGAAATCCCCGAATCTGCCATGGCATCTGCCTTTCAACAGGTACGCGATTATTTAGAGGCAGCTGGCTACGAAGGCTACGAGACCTCTAATTTTGCTAAAGACGAACAATATTCTGTCCATAACACGAGTTATTGGCAGCAAGAACCCTACTTAGGTGTTGGCCCGTCAGCACACAGTTTCAACGGACATTCGAGACAATGGAACGTCTCCAATAATGCCAAATACATAACTTCAGGTAATTTTTTAGCGGAAAAAGAAGAACTAAGTCCAGCTGATCAACTGAATGAATATGTGATGGTTCGTTTACGTACTAAATGGGGAATTGACTTGTCATTTGTCCGCAGATCCTTTCAGCAACTAAATCAACCCTATCCAGAGAAAGAGTTTCAAAGCTGGATAAAGGATTCTTATGCACATCTAGTGGGCGAAAATTTAATTCTAAAAGGTGAAGGTAAATTAATAGCTGACCGATTAAGTAGTGATATTTTTGTGGTCTAAGGCCTTTTTGTAATTTTACACCACTATGGCAAAGCGCATCGAATATAGTAAGAAGACACCTACACCAGCAAGCGGGGGGAATAAGTTTGAACGCTTATCTAAAAAAAGTCCCCCAAAGCGCTCATGGCTTAAAAAGGTTGGATTCTTTTTTCTTTATCTGTGGATTTTTAGCCTCTTTTCGGTCGTATTCCTGAAATTTTTTCCGGTTTATTTCACTCCCACCATGGCATCGAGGAAAATAGATGCCTTGTTAGAGGGGAATCCATCGAAGATCTACAGCCAATGGTCATCGTACAAAGAATTAGATAAAAATGTAGCCATTGCCGTCATTGCCTCAGAAGACCAAGCTTTTCCTGATCACAATGGATTTGATTTTGATGCGATGTATGGTGCGGTGAAGCACAATATGAAAGGAAAGAAAATTAGAGGAGCCAGCACTATTTCTCAACAAGTGGCTAAGAATGTCTTTCTTTGGCAAGATAGAAGTTATATCCGCAAAGGATTAGAAGTCTATTTTACCTTCTTGATTGAATTGATTTGGGGAAAAGAGCGAATCCTAGAGGTCTATTTAAATGTAGCAGAAACTGGACCTATGACCTTCGGAGCAGAAGCTGCTTGTAGGCGTTATTATGGGCATAGTGGAGCTGAAATAAGTACATCAGAAGCAGCCAGAATTGCAGCCGTCTTACCTAGTCCTAATCGATTCTCCATCGAACATCCGTCTGCTTATGTACGCAAACGCACATCAGCGATTCAACGACAAATGAGAGGTTTAGGTGGTAAAAACTATTTAAAACAACTAAAGTAATTCAACAGCTGGATCCCAAAAGTGATTTCTGAAATCCTGAATTTGATCGTCTTTAATGGTCAATCCTTCGGCTTCTAATAATTCTTGCATCCGATTCCCGCCAAAAAAGTTCTTCCCAGTCAAGACGCCATTTCTATTCACCACTCGGTGCGCAGGAATCGAGGCCTGACCGTGGGAGGCATTCATCGCCCAACCCACTAACCTTGCTCCGCCTTTTGAACCTAAATAGCCTGCAATAGCCCCATAAGAACTGACTCGTCCTACAGGAATCAGGGAAACTACCTGGTATATTGCCTCAAAATCTGCCATTATTCTTCCTTTCGCTCCTCGATCTCTTGACACAATTCGCCGTACCATTTTTCGCCAAATTTTCGAATCAATGGCTCTTTCAAGAATACATAAATAGGAACTCCTAAAGACGATCCATTAGAACAAGCGTCAGAACAGATGGACCAACGATCGTAATTCAAAGCCGTATAATCGGCTAATTTAGCCAGGCGAATCGGATATAAATGACAGGAAATAGGTTTTCTGAAATCAGTTTTACCCGCAAAATAGGCTTGTTCGATTCCACACTTCAAATGTCCTTTTTCATCGTATAAAGCATAAGCGCACTCTCGTCCTTCAATCACCGGAGTGGAAAAATCTCCATCATCATCCTTCACCCAAGCGCCCATTTTTTCTATTTCTTTCAGACCTACCTCAGATAAAAAAGGCTTAATTTCCTCTTGGATTCGCTCCAAAATCTCTAATTCCTCTTCCTCCAAGGGTGCTCCTAAATCCCCTTCCACACAACAGGCACCTTTACATTTGGCTAGATCACAAACAAAAAATTCGTCTGCAATGTCTGAGGAGATTACGGTATCATCAATTAAAATCATCTGCTTATTTTTGAACCACAAAGGTACAGATTATAGTTTATATAGGTAATTTTACATTATGAAATCCATTTGGATACTTTTATTCTGTTTACCCGTTTTTGCGAAAACATCCTTTCCAGACTCTTTACTGATAGGGAATGTAAAAGTATTCATACACCCTTCCGCTAAATCCATTTTAGATTCAGAACAAAAGCGATTAGGAAGTAACAAAAGATTCGTAGAGGGAATGAAAGAGAAAATGCGCTTCTACTTCCCTGTAATGGAGCCTTTATTGCAATCTGCTGGGATTCCCAACGAATTCAAATACCTTTCTGTACAAGAAAGTGGACTAAATCCCATAGCCGTTTCAAGCTCGCAAGCGGTAGGCTATTGGCAATTTAAATCAGGTACTGCTACTGATGTAGGAATGAAAGTAAATGCTAACGTAGACGAACGCAAACATATTATTGAGTCCACAAAGGGAGCTGCGAACTACTTCACACGTAATAACCGCGTATTAAATAACTGGATAGGTACGCTTCTCTCCTACCGGGTCGGTTTAGGAACGGCTAAGAAAACAGCTTATGTGATGGATTGGGTAGGAAAATCGGACATTCAAGTAGACTCAACCACAGATTGGTATGTGCTTCGTTTTTTAGCTTACCAAAAATTCTGGGCAGACGAATTTAAAAAAGACGATTCTTTAGGCATAAAACCTTTGAACCAAGCAGAATTAATTTGTTATGATAATTCCTGCGGTAAAAACCTCTATCAGATTGCGGATGAGTTGAATGTCAGTTACGACGATTTGAAGAAATTTAATCCTTGGATTTTGAATGATTATATACCGGATGACAAGAATTACATTTTATATCATCCCTCGAACGTCATATTCTTTGATAATTCACTTTTAATTCCGGAGATTATTCAGACGGAGGATTTTTTAATGCCCCCTAAAAAGAAATTAGCGAACCCGCAAAAGGAATAAACCATCGCGAATAGGTAATAATAAGGGCTCTACTCGGGAATCATGAGCGACTTTTGTATTAAAATCACGTAAGGCCTCAGTTGATTTATCTTTCGCAGCCACATCAATAATTTTACCACTCCATAACACATTATCTACCAAAATTAGCCCACCAGGCTTCATTTTATCTATTACTAGATCAAAATAAAGGGCATAATTACGCTTATCTGCATCGATAAATACAAGGTCAATAGGACCAGCGATAGAAGGTATTTCTAGTGCTGCATCCGCAATGCGGTAATCTATTTGCGACTTAAAGTCTGAACGATTAAAAAAGGAACGTGTAAAGCTTTCTAATTCCTCATTCACATCGATCGTAATTAACCGACCACCCTCTTGTAAGCCTTCCGCTAAACAAAGCGCAGAATAACCTGTGTAAGTGCCGATTTCGAGGATTAGTGAGGGTTGGTAGACTTTGGCAATAAAAGACAAAAAACGACCTTGTAAATGGCCTGAGAGCATACGTGGCTGCAATACCATCGCGTGTGTCTCCCGAACCAATTCCTTCAGCAGGTCATTTTCAGGTTCAGAATGCAAACGAGCATATTCCTCAATACCTTCGTCGATGAATTCCATTTATTTAATACCCGTGTAAAAGAAGTCCAAAGAATTATCCGGATCCTGACTCAAGAAATAGTCATCCACCTGGATCGAGCTAACAAGTGAATTATTCGATTTAGACATCGATAAACGACTCATGCGGTTAGCTATATCGTAAGGAACTTGCAACCAAGTACGAGGTAATTTGTATTGTAAATTGAAAATATCAAAACGGGTGATTTTCTTGACTGCCACCTTATTCTCTTCGTAATAATCCATCACTTTTTGATTTCCATGAACCCCTTCCGTAATTACTTCTGAGAAGTGCTTTTTCATCAAATCACGTAATTCAGGTGCCAAATACTCTCTGACGTGCCACGGATTGCGTGTTAAGGAGAACTTTTTATTCACTGTCGTTAAATACAATTTTCCACCCGGCTTTAATACTCGGGCCGCTTCAGCTAAGAAAAAATCATCATTTTCAATGTGCTCGATTACTTGAAAAGTAACCACATAATCAAAGTGATTTGAAGGCAGATCCTGTAATGGGGGCAAAAACATATCGATAAACTTGAATTTCGGATACGTCTTTGATAGACTTTCCATCAATTCTGTATTCTTATCGACACCTGTATATTCACTTATTGCATCTGCTAACACAGCTACACCACGTCCTGTGCCACATCCAATCTCTAATAAATTACCTGAAAGCAATTTGCTAACGTGGATATAGGGATACAATAAACGCTGATGAACGGGATTGTCTGATGGAATATCAGAGGACGCAATTTCGGTAGTTTTATACATTCTAAAAGGATTAAGAGACAAAGGTAAGGAATTATCTAGCTGAAATGTTAAAAAAAATGCCGACCTTCGTGCAAAATTTCAAGCAAAGACGTGTCAGAAGAAAACGAATCAAGACCCCCATTTAAGCGACCATTTAGGCATTTTACAGCGCCCGTAACAGACAATAAAGAGTTTGTATTTGGGGTGCAATCTGTTCTAGAAACCCTTCGTTCTGGAAAGGAGATTGATCGTTTATTAGTTCAAAGAGAACTGGGAAACACGGAAATCCTTGATTTAGCAAAAGAAAAAGGCATACAGGTCCAAAAGGTACCTTTGGAGAAATTAAATCGCATCACGCGTAAAAATCACCAAGGGGCTATCGCCTTCGTTTCTGCTATTCATTATGCGAAACTAGAAAATGTCATCGCAGACACATTTGAAAAAGGGGAAATTCCATTCATTTTGATCTTAGACCGTATTACGGACGTTAGAAACTTTGGCGCTATCGCTCGTACGGCGGAATGTGCTGGTGTTCACGCGATTGTTTTACCTTCTCGCGGTGCCGCTCAAATCAATGCGGATGCCATGAAGACCTCTTCAGGAGCTTTGAACTTTATTCCGGTTTGTAAAGAAGATAGCCTTATTCAGACCATCGATTTCTTACAAAACTCGGGTTTACGTGTGGTGGCTTGTACGGAAAAAGCAAAGAGTTCTATTTACGAAATCGACTACAAAGACCCTATTGCGATTATTATGGGATCTGAGGAAGATGGAATCACCGACGAAATCATCCGCAAATCAGATGAAATCGCAAAAATTCCTCAAACAGGTCAGGTAGGATCTTTAAATGTTTCTGTAGCAGCGGGTGTCATTATTTTTGAGACCGTTCGCCAGCGCTCCATTTAATTTTTACGAAGAATTTGGAAGGCTGAAGCTTGCGCTTTGGGCAAAATAGTCACGTCTGCTATATTCACATGAGCTGGCGCTACAACGATATAGCGAATTAAATCTGCCACATCTTCGGCCACTAAAGGTTCGTATCCAGCATAAACAGAGGCCGCTTTCGCCGAATCACCCTTGAAGCGTACGTCAGAAAACTCGGTGCTTACCGCACCCGGAGCTACATTAGATACTTTAATGCCAAATGGATTTAAATCTTGGCGCATGCCAGCAGATAAAGCTTCCACAGCGGCCTTAGAGGCACAATAGACATTCCCATTCGGATACGTTTGCTTACCCGCAATGGAAGAAAGATTAATGATATGACCTGATTCACGAGCTACCATTCCCTTCATCACCTCTTTCGATACATATAATAAACCAGTCACATTAGAGGACATCATCGCCTCCCAATCAGCCACGTCTCCATCTTGAATAGCGGACATTCCATGAGCGTTTCCGGCATTATTTATCAAGACATCGATATTTTTCCAATCAGCTGACAAAGAATCGAAAGCCGAAATAACCGATTTTTGGTCCGCCACATCAAAGAGTAAAATAATGGATTCAACCTTTAAATTAGCTTGCAATTCTTCTAAACGTTCTTTTCTACGACCACAAAGAATCAAACGAAATCCTTCTTTTGCTAAAGATTGAGCAGTGGCGCGGCCGATTCCGGAACTCGCACCTGTGATGCAGGCTATTTTATTCATACGATTAATTTTATACGAAGGTAAGCGCAAAGAGGTGTTCTAAAAAATTTGAACGTAATTTGTAAAAAATATCGTTTAACCGCATGAACTTTTTAATCGTTGGACTGGGCAACATAGGCCCACAATATTTATTTACTCGACATAACATCGGTTTTATGGCGGTAGATTATTTAGCCAAACAAAAAGATCTCTCCTTTAAAATCGATCGACTAGCTTCTGTAAGCTCCTATAAATTAAAAGGACATACCATTTATTTAATCAAACCGACCACCTTTATGAACCTAAGTGGAAAGGCGGTTAATTATTGGATGTCCTATTATAAAATTGAAAAGGAAAATATTTTAGTCCTAGTAGATGATTTAGCTCTCCCCTTCGAGACCTTGCGATTAAAGCCAAAAGGTTCATCTGGCGGACATAATGGTTTGAAAAGTATCGAAGAAGTTCTGGGGGGATCTGAATACCCTCGTTTGCGGATGGGAATTGGGAGTGATTTTCCCAAAGGTCGACAATCGGATTATGTCTTAAGTAACTTTCCGGAGGCAGAATTAGAGGCGATTCCCTTCATTTTGGACAAAACCACGGAGATCATAGAAACATTCTGCTCTGAAGGCCTTACCAAAACAATGAACAAATACAACCAATGATTGTATTATTTAAAGAATATTTGAATTTTTCCGTAATTTCAGAATAAGAATTATTCAAATGTATTAAAATAATTAGCCAAATATTATTTTGTATATATTCGATAAATATGTATTTTATTCTTAAATAAGACCTTAAATCCGAATAAATGAAAAATTAAACACTAAAATAGACTAAAATAAAGTTTTGTCATATTAAAAAAATGCAATAAATTTGTATTGTTGATTTAGATAATAAATATAACAAAAATATGAAGAAGACATTATTATTAGCTAGTTGTTTAATTGGATTAAACCTAGTTGCGGTAGCAGGAGAAAACGCACGTTCATTTAATCGTTCAAACGATTTATCAGTACAATCAGAAACATTATCAGAAGTGATCACCTCGTTGATTCGCAAGGACGCTCAAGTAAAGAGCGCAAGCGCAGCGAGTTTGACAATATCGATTTTAGAAGATTTTCAAAATAACAAAACACAATACTTAAAAGTATCTGAAACAGAAAAAGTGGTTTTTAACCAAACCATCAAAACTATATCTGAGCAAGGACAAAATTTTTCAGATATAACTACGTTAAACTGGATCAAGGAAATTAATCAAGCAGCTAAGAAGATCAACATTGTTTGGTCCATTGTGAACACAGAGCCCGTTATCGACATTAATTTCGATAATAGTTCTGAACAACCAGAGCACTTGATTGTGATGTTATAAATTAGATTGTTAGTAGTTTTCATAGTTAAATAGGTTTAGAGGTAATCAGAAAAGGTGAAGTTTTTAACTTCACCTTTTTTATTTTTTTTGCACTAAACTCATAAAATATGGAGAAAAGCATTATATTTGTATAAATTTTCATAGTTAAATAGGTTTAGAGGTTAAACAAATAAGGCCAGAAGTTTCTTCTGACCTTATTTTTATTTTATACCTATCCTGCTCTAGGGGCCTAATTAACGGTTCCTCCATTCCAAATTTTCTTATTCGGTTGCACTAAGGCGAGACTTCCATCAGCATCTTCTGCCAGCAGAATCATTCCTTCGCTATCGATTCCCATCATTTTACGTGGAGCCAGATTAGCTAAAAAAGTCACCTGTTTGCCTAAAAGATCCTCCGGTGCAAAATGCTCAGCAATTCCACTCAGAATGGTTCGAGTCACAAAACCATCATTCACCTGAAGCTTCAATAGCTTCTTACTCTTCTCCATCTTCTCTGCTGATATGATTTCACCAATGCGAATATCCATTTTGGCAAAATCATCAAAGGCAATAGTCTCTTTCAAGGCTGGTACCAATTTCGATGCTAAATCCATCTGTGTTTTTGTTTGAACTAATTTATCTACTTGTTTTTGTACGGCCTCATCCTCGATTTTCTCAAATAATAAACCTGGATTCTGCAAAGCAGTTCCTGCTGCAATAACTTCAAAATCACCTAAACTCGACCACTCAAAACTAGTCATTCCTAGAGCAGAGCGTAATTTTTGAGCACTAAACGGAATAAATGGCTCTAAAGCAATACTCGCTTGTGCCACTAATTGAACGGCATAATTCAAAACCGTTCCCGCCTTAGCCGGATCTTCCTTCATTATTTTCCAAGGCTCAGCTTCCGCTAAATACTTATTACCCAATCGGGCAATTTCCATGGCTAAAACAAGCGCATCACGGAATTTATAATTTTCTAATGCTGCCTCTAATTTTGCCGGAATTTCTGCCATAGCAGCTATTAAATCAGCTTCCAAACCAGTTCCATCGCCTTTAGGTGGCACCACTGAATTAAAGTTCTTATCAATTAAAACAAAGGCCCGATTCACGAAATTGCCTAAAATAGCGACTAATTCAGAGTTGTTTTTGGTCTGAAAATCAGCCCACGTAAAATCCGCATCCTTCGTTTCTGGACTCGATGCCGTCAATGAATAGCGTAAAACGTCCTGCTTCCCTGGAAAATCCACTAAATATTCATGCAACCAAACCGCCCAATTGCGCGATGTGGAAATCTTATCCCCTTCCAGGTTCATAAACTCATTCGCCGGCACCTGATCAGCTAATTGATAGCCACCATGCGCCATACACATGGCTGGGAAAATCAAACAATGGAAGACAATATTATCTTTTCCAATGAAATGCACAATGCGGCTATCCTTTGCTTTCCAGTAAGTTTCCCATTCCGGCGTTAATTGCTTCGTCATGGACACATATCCTATGGGAGCATCAAACCACACATAAAGCACTTTTCCCTCCGTATCGGGCAAAGGAATGGGCACACCCCAGTTCAAATCACGTGTCATAGCACGCGGTTTCAAACCTTCTTGCAACCAAGACTTTACCTGACCTGTCACATTCGATTTCCATTCCGGATGTGAGGCAATGTATTTTTCTAATTCAGGCTGCCATTTATCTAAGGGCAAAAACCAGTTTTTGGTAGGCCTCAAAACAGGCTGAGAGCCACTCAAGGCCGACTTAGGATTCAATAATTCCGTAGGAGAAAGCGTCGTTCCACATTTTTCACACTGATCACCATAAGCTCCAGCTTGCTTACAAGATGGGCAATCACCCGTAATGTAGCGGTCGGCTAAGAATTGTTTGGCCTCTTCATCGTAGAATTGTTCCGTTACCTCCTCTATGAATTTACCTTCCTTGTACAATTTCAAAAAGAAATCTTGGGAGACCTCGTGATGTATAGGATCTGAAGTCCGACCATATATATCAAAGGAAATCCCAAATTGCTCAAAGGATTCCTTGATTTCTGTATAGTAAAAATCAACCACTTGCTGAGGTGTTTTTCCCTCTTTAGCTGCTTTGATCGTAATAGGAACCCCATGTTCATCTGTGCCAGACACAAAAATCACATCCTTTTTTTGTAGGCGTAAAAAGCGAACGTAAATATCTGCTGGCAAGTAACAACCTGCTAAATGACCAATGTGTATGGGTCCGTTCGCATAAATTAACGCTGCTGTAACTGTTGTCCGTGAAAAGTCTGACATAAAATTCTTTAAATGAAAGAACAAAAATAGGCAAAAACATTCATTGAAATAATCGATTCACCTATTGCGCATCAAAAAAATATGATTATCTTTGCACACAATTTAAAAAAACAGACAAAAGAAAATGTTAATTATTTCAATAAAAGAGAACAAATCAATTGATAAAGCTTTAAAGCGCTTTAAGAAGAAATTTGAAAAAACAGGTGTAGTTAAAGAACTACGTAGAAGATCTGCTTTCGAAAAACCTTCTATAGGTCGTCGTAAAGAAATGATTCGTGCTGCTTATAAGCAGATCACTTACGGAAATATTAATAACTAATTTCCTATAAATTCTTTAAAGGAATTGACTAATTTCGATCATGAATCGTGAATTAGTCAATTTTTTTTTGGACCACCTGTCCATAGAAAGGCGCCTCAGCCCGCACACGATTACTTCCTATTCTACTGACTTAGAGCAATTTATAGCTTTTATTGAACCGCAAACGCTACTAGAAGTCCAAGCTATAGATGTACGCAAGTGGCTCATTAGTCTATCAGATGACACCATTCAAAACCGAAGCATTAACCGCAAATTAGCGACCTTACGCACCTTTTATAAGTACTTAGCAAGAAGTGGAAAAATGGCTGAAAATCCCATGACATCCATCCGAATGGTGAAAACCACGAAGAAATTGCCGCACTTTGTACGGGAATCTGAGATGGAAAATCTAATGGAGAACAGAAAAATAGCCACTAATTTCAGCGAAGCAAGGGATGAACTTATCCTATTTTTACTGTATGGCACAGGAATTCGACTGGCGGAATTAATCTCCTTACAGAATAATGCCGTAAATCTAGCGGCTAAAACCATTCGTGTAATCGGAAAAAGAAACAAGGAACGAGTTATTCCAATTCCCCAACTTTTAATCGAGCTAATCCAGGCTTATCGGAGCTTCTGCACTATCGAAAACTCCCATTTATTACTCACAGACAAAGGGGAGCCCTTATATCCTATGTTCGTACAACGATTAGTTAAAAAAAATCTAGGGGAGTTCAGTCAATTAGAAAAGCTATCGCCACACGTATTGCGACATACCTATGCTACGCATCTTTTGAATAGAGGGGCTGATTTAAATGCCATCAAGGAATTATTAGGCCATGCTAATCTAGCGGCGACGCAAGTTTATACCCATAATTCGATGGAGAAAATGAAGGCGATTTACCTTCAAGCGCATCCTAAAGCCTAATCAGCTAAAACTACTGGGCCTTTTTGATTGATTTGTGAGACATATTGCTCCGAACCGATACCCAAGGCTGCGAATTCCGCAGCCATCGCCTGAGCTACTTTTTTTGCGGTTTCTTCCCCTTTAGACAAAGCAAATAGCGATGGACCCGAGCCAGAAATCGAGCAACCTAACGCTCCATTCGCAATCGCCGCTGCTTTTACTTCCGAAAAACCAGGAATTAATATGGCGCGAGACGGCTCGATAATCACATCCACGAGGGAACGCCCAATTAAGTCGTAATCAGGCAATAAGAGGCCGGCTACGAGCCCTGCTACGTTCCCCATTTGGGTGATGGTGGTTGATAAAGAAATCTCTTTATCTAAAATTCCACGGGCATCTTTCGTATTCACCTCGATTTGGGGGTGAACGATACTCGCGTATAAATCTGCCGGAACGGGTACTTGAATGATATCTATAGGATCGTAGGAACGAATAATAATAAAGCCGCCTAATAGCGATGGACCTACGTTGTCCGCATGCGCGGAGCCGCAGGCGACGCGCTCGCCTTCCATCGCGAAGGGCAAGAGGTCCTTTGTGTATAGCGGGCGGCCCATTAATTCATTTGCCGCAAAAACGCCCGCTACGGCGGATGCCGCAGAGGAACCTAAACCAGATCCTAAAGGCATATCCTTGTGCAAGGAAAGCTCGAAACCCTGGTCTTCACGACCGATGAAAGCTAAGTATTTTTGGATGGCGATACCCGCGGTATTTTTCTCTACAGCCTTTGGCAAACGTCCACCATCCCCTGTAATTTCTTTAATGATAATCCCAGGTGTAGACTTCTTTTCTAACACGACCTCATCACCTGGATGATTCACAGCAAAACCAAAAATATCAAATCCGCAAGCCACATTCGCTACCGTTGCAGGCGCATATACACGTATCTTTTCCATATTATGCGAGATGACTACCGATGGATACAATATCTGCAAAAACACCTGATGCGGTCACTTCTGCACCCGCTCCAGGCCCCTTAATAACTAAAGGACGATCGCGGTAACGCATGGTTGTGAAGGCGATTACGTTATCTGCCCCATCCATTTGGTAGAAGGGATGAGTGGGGCCTACTGAACGTAAACCAATGGTAATTTTTTGATCTTCTAAACAAGCGATATACCGTAAAACTTCTCCTTTCGAAGCTGCCTCATTCACTAATGTCTCGAAGAAATCATTCGCTTTATCTATCTCCTCGAAGAAGGCGTCTACCGAAGGAGCTGCCTCACAAGCGGGAGGAATAATTTTTTCAATCGTTATATCTGAAAACTCTAATTTCAATCCGATTTCGCGGCTTAAAATCAAAATTTTTCGTGCCACATCCATCCCACTTAAATCTTCCCGCGGATCTGGCTCGGTATATCCTTTTTGTTTGGCAATTCTTAATACCTCTCCAAACGATTTCCCTGGCTTAAATTGATTAAACAAGAAAGATAAAGTTCCCGAAAGAATCCCTTCAATTTTCTCAAAACGATCACCTGAAGCGATCAAACCTTGCAAGGTATTAATGACCGGCAAACCCGCTCCTACATTCGTCTCATACAAGAACTTAACTCCCTTAGCTAAAGCTGTTTGATGTAATTGCGCATATAGGTCATAAGGACCCGAATTCGCTACTTTATTAGGAGTGACTACCGAAATATTCGATTGAAACAAGCTTAAATAATTGGTATATATCTCTTTACTCGCCGTGCAATCTGCAAAGATGGAATTAGGCAAGTTTAAGGTTTTAATGGTGTCAATAAATTGAGCTAAATCAGTGGGCTCCCCCACCTGATCTAGTAAGGTTAACGCTTTTTTAAGTTCAATACCTTCCTCCTGAATTAACTGCTTGCGACTATTCGCGATCCCTGTTAATCGGATGCGGACCCCTTTGTATTTGGCCAAATAATGTTCCTGACCAATAATTTGTTTCAATAAAGTCTTTCCAATCAAGCCCGCTCCTACTAAAAAGAGGTTCAATGTTTTGATTTGGGAAAAGAAAAAAGTCTCATGAATCACATTTAAGGCCTTCGAGAGGTCTTTATGTTCAATTACGACCGATATATTCAGCTCTGACGACCCTTGCGCCGTAGCCACAATATTAATCCCGTTTTTTCCCAAAGAAGAGAATAATTTTCCACTCACACCGGTATGCTTGCGCATCCCCTCACCCACAACCGCAATCACAGAAAGATTCTTTTGAATATCGATTCCCTCAATATCTCCCGAGGCCATTTCAGCTGCAAATTCTTTTGCTAACACCTTATTTACCTTATCAGACACCGCTGGATCAATCGCAAAACAGATGCTATGCTCAGAAGAAGCCTGTGAAATCAAGACAACTGATATTTTTTCGCGCGCTAAAACCGTAAATAATTTCGCAGAAACCCCCGCCACTCCGATCATTCCCGAACCCTGTAAATTAACTAAGGCTAATTGATCGATGGATGAAATTCCCGTAATAATATAAGGACTTCCCGTAGGTTCTTTGCTCACAACCGTTCCCTTAAAACCGGCATTAAAGGTATTTAACACCCGAATAGGGATAGTTGCAGCAAAAGCTGGTTGTAAAGACGGAGGATAAATAACTTTAGCTCCGAAATGGGTTAATTCCATCGCTTCCGCATAGGAAATCGAGGGAATAGTAAAGGCAGATTTCACTTTGCGCGGATCTGCGGTCATCATTCCGTCCACATCCGTCCAAATTTCAATTTCCTTCACCCCTAAAGCTGCACCTAAAACAGAGGCCGTATAATCAGAACCCCCTCGACCTAAAGTCGTCGTTTCCCCTTTCGAGTTAGAGGCAATAAATCCTGTAACTAAGCCTATTTTTCCTTTATTTGCTTCAAAATAAGCTGAAATCAAAGGATTAGTCACCAAAAAATCAACTTCCGAATGACTAAAGGCACTATTTGTTTTAATAATCTCCCGAGCATCTACATACACCACAGGAAGCCCCTTTTGATGTAAAATAGCATACACTAAATAGGTGGATAATCGCTCACCAAAACTAACCAACAGGTCTGATGTCTTAGGAGAAATCTCCTTTATTAAATTAATTCCCTTTAATACATCCCGCAATTCATTCACCAAGGTGCGCACATGTGCAATCACTTGACTTTGACCTGTTACTGGAATAAAGTGCTTAATTATATCAAAATGACGTGTTTCTATCGTCTCTATCAACGTATTGATGGTACTTTTCGGCTGAGCCGCAAGGGTTCCCGCTTCCAACAATTGATTGGTCACACCGCCCATGGCAGAAAAGACAACAGCAAATTCTGAGGAGGATTTCCAGTTTGACTCTATAATAGCCAAAACGGATTGAATGCTTTCGATGCTTCCACAACTTGTCCCACCGAATTTTAGGATTTTTTCCATTAATAAAGAAAACAAAATGATTCTCAACTCTACAAACAGCTGAGATATAAGGACAAATATACGAATTTAGGCCGTATTTTGACCAAGAATTCGATGCGCTTTGTGCTTTCTTTTACTAGAATTACGGTAATAATCTGGAAAAACAGATACTACGATGAACACGTAAACGGCTATTGATTTGAGGGCGATGATGACATAGCCTTCCATAATACGGTTATTTTTTCTTTTCCGCCGCCATCACCATGGCTAATTTTAACTTAGCTGCCAGGTCATAGATATTGGTTAATTCTTGCACTGTCTGATTGCGATCCATCCGAACTACTAAGGTCACCGCTTTCTTCGAAGTTGCTTCCTTGGTTAATTCTGCCTCCAAATTCGTAAAATCAACTAAACGATCGTCAATATAGTAATTTAGCTGCTCATCCACTGTTAAGCGAATCACCTCATTTGCAGGCGTTGGCATTGGCTTCGCCGTTTCAGGCAAAAGCAATTTAATCGCATCTGGTGAGGCAAGCGTAGAAATCATTAAAAAGAACATCAATAAGAAGAAAAGGATATCCGCTAGGGCTCCTGTTTCTACCTCCGATGCTTCTCTAGCTCTTTTTCTGAAGTTCATCGAATTATGATTTAGACGCTGGTTTGTGAAGAATATCTAAGAAATCAATCGCTGTAATCTCCATCTTATTAATCGTACGATCAATCATCGTCGTTAATAAAGTATATAATACATACGCAATGATACCTACAATTAAACCTGATGCCGAAGTCACCATTTTCTCATAAATACCACCAGCAATCGTTGAAATATCAATTTTATTCGAGATCGAAATATTGTGAAACGTACGAATCATACCCGTTACCGTACCTAAGAAACCAAACATAGGAGCAATACGAGCAATCGCACTAAGAATACCTAAATTCTTCTCCATGTTGTAGATTTCTACTTTGGCCTTATTCTCTATCGCCGCCTCAATATCACGGATAGGAGAACCTAAACGAGATAATCCTTTTTCCAAAAGCTTCGCAATCGGATACGAATTCGTCTTACAAAAATTAATCGCACCCTGCACATTACCCGCCTGCAACATATCGTGAATCGTATGTAAGAAATTCTCGTCTAATTTTGCTGTCTTGCGGATGTATAAATAGCGTTCTATGAACAAGAAAACCGCAGCAGCGAATAAGAAACCAATCGGATACATCACGTATCCCCCTTTTCCTAATAAATCCAAAACTGAAAATTCCTCCACGACTACTTTCGTAACCTCTTGAACAGGAGCTGAATTAACAATAGAATCTGCCATAGCAGCAGTAGAGTCGACGGTCACTGAACCCGCCTGAAGTAAAATAGTTGCTAGCGAAAAAGCCATAGGATGAGGTTGATTAATCTTATATACTACAAGTTTACAATTTTTTTTTTACAATTTCTATCCTTGTTTCTTGGAAGGGCTTAGTTCGGTAAACCAAAATCCTTCCTTCAAACTATAAGACGAAAACCAAAGTTCGTTAATCCTCAATTCCCGTAAAACTTTCTCCACTAAAAAAGTCGCATAAGGGAAAATACTTGCTCTAAAAGCCTTCATTCCCGGGTAGGCTATCCTATCCTGATAAGGCAAGCCATCTAAGGTCTTTTTATGCATTAAAAATTGAGCTAGATCTATTTCACAGGATGCCGGTGCTCCTCCAGGTCTATTCTCTAAGTCTAAAATCGTCTCAAAAGCTCCAGCAGCTCCTATTAAAACAGCCGGTTTTGCCTTTGCGCATTCGCTAAATAAAATCTGCAATTCTTTCGTTACGTGACTATCTAAATCAGCTAGAATCGATAGATTAAATTCGTTATCCACAAAAAACATCGATTTTAAACGCAAACCTCCCAGTTCCAAACTCACCCGATAAAGCACTTCATTACCTTTAAACAGGATGAATTCCACACTTCCTCCACCAATATCCATCACTAAACTAGTTTTGTCCCAACGTTCAGGCAAGGAATTTCGTATACCTGAATAGATATATTCTGCTTCTTGCATTCCATCAATCACTTGAATCTGAATCCCTAATTCATTTTTAACTCGCTGAATAAAAACCTCCGCATTC
This sequence comes from Aquirufa sp. A-Brett2-15D, assembly GCF_054558735.1. NCBI lineage: Bacteria > Pseudomonadati > Bacteroidota > Cytophagia > Cytophagales > Flectobacillaceae > Aquirufa > Aquirufa sp. A-Brett2-15D. The sequence continues at coordinate 607,034 of NZ_JBSKFT010000001.1, forward strand.
GAGGCGCGCCTTAAGATGCTCGTACCGATGGCATGAAAATCTTTGAGGTCGCCACCTTTGGCCTGAAAAACTGATTTAAATTCCCTTAGACATTCCAAAGCTCGATCCATGGCATCCTCTTGCAATATCACCTTTTCCATCGCTCCCATCCCTAAGCCAACGGGCCGTTGAAGGTGATCCAAAATGTGAAATTCCTCCTTAGGTGAAATTAATAATTGAAAAGTATTCGTACCGAGGTCCGCAATTGCACAGATTTTTGACATTATCAGCTATTTGGAACAAAAATAAGCCTAAAAGGCGTTCAAGAATAAATAATATTCTTTATTTTAGTAAAAATGTATTCTGAAAAATGCTAGATCCCGAATTCGACGAAAATAAAGAAGACATTCAATCTTCCGTACAACGTTACGAGAACATGTTAAATCAGCAAGAAAACGCGTTTTTCGATGCAGAGACGCTGGAACAAATCGCAGAACATTACTTCGTTCAATCGCGTTTTGATCAAGCATTAGAGGCCGTTAATCTAGGTCTGACGCACTACAGTTATTCGCTGGAATTAATTACGCTGAAAGCACAAATTTTGGGCGAAATGCAGAAGCCTGAAGAGGCGATGGAATTAATCGAAAATGCCATCTTATTATTCCCGAATGACATCGAATTAACGCTCGTTAAAGGCTATTTATTAAGCCAAATGGGCCAACACGAAGAATCCATCCAACTTTTTTTAGCGTCCTTAGACCGAACAGAAGAAAAAGACGAGGTCTATTTTCGAATCGGATTAAGTTACCAAGCCTGGGGGAAACCTCGGGAGGCGGTCGACATGCTAAAGAAATGTTTAGAAATGAATCCAGAGAATGAAAATGCGCTGGTGGAATTGGCTAATTGTTTGGACGAAATAGGGAAAATCGACGAAAGCATCCCTTATTACAAGCAATTCATTGATTCTGATCCCTTCTCATTTACGGCTTGGTATAATTTAGGTATTGCTTATTCTAAGCTGAAGCAATATGAAAAGGCGATCGATGCCTATGAATATTCGCTGGCGATTGAACCTACGTTTGGGTCCTCTCTTTTTAACCTGGGTAATACCTATATGAATATTCAGGAGTACGTAAAAGCAGAGGAATCTTACCTATTATGTTTGAAATATGATGATCCTAATCCAGAATTATATTGCTGTTTAGGGGCCAGTTTAGAGCGTCAACGTAAATTTGAGGGCGCTTTAGAAAATTATAAGGAGGCGATTAAGGTCGACCCGCTTTGGGATGAAGGATATTATGGTTTAGCTGTTTGCTTAACTGAGATGGACAAATGGTTTGAAGCTCTGCATTTCCTGAAGAAAGCGCTGAAATTAAATGATATAAATCCACTCTATTGGACAGGCTTAGCAGATGTGGAATCCTATTTAGGTAATCCAGTTTCTGCGGATGAGGCTTATGCCAAATCCGTTGATTTAGATTCCTTCTTCGCTCCTACTTGGGTTAAATGGGCACAATTGCATTATGATTTAGACGATTTCGAAAAATGTGCCGAAATCATGCTTTCAGCCATCGATGAACTTCCCGAGGAAGCCGACTTATATTACCGAGCTGCTATCTTTTTAATTAAAGCAGGTCAATTCAAAGAGGCATTTCACTTCCTAGAATCAGGTCTTTTATTAGATTATGATAAGCATGAGATCATTTTCGAATACTTCCCTAATATGGAAACACAAAAAGCGATTTACAAGTTAATTCAACAATACAAGAAATAAATTCAACCGCTCATCACATTAATCATACACTCAATTCAATAATCTTTTAAATTTCTAGTCAATAAACAAAATACCCCTATGAAGAAAATTATTCTATCGGGTTTACTGCTTTGTCTTTTGCAACCAGCCATCGCACAAACGAAACCCGCACCAACCACACAAAAGGCGTCCGCTAGCCTTCCTATACCCGAAAAGGTAACAGAAGCGGAAGGAATTACGGAATATAAATTAGCCAATGGCTTAAAAGTTTTATTGTTCCCTGATCCATCGAAGCAAACCGTTACAGTTAATATCACTTATTTAGTAGGATCTCGTCACGAAGGCTACGGTGAAACAGGTATGTCCCACTTATTAGAGCACATGGTGTTCAAGGGAACGAAAGAAAAGCACAAAGAAGTCGCAAAAGAAATCTCTGACCACGGAGCTCAATTCAACGGAACTACCTGGTTAGATCGCACGAATTACTTCGAGACATTTGCTTCATCTGATGAAAACTTAGACTGGGCTTTAGATATGGAAGCTGATCGTATGATCAACTCCCGCATAGCAAAAAGCGAATTAGAAACCGAAATGACAGTTGTTCGTAATGAATTCGAACGTGGTGAAAATGATCCGGGAAGTGTTTTAATGGAGCGTGTCGTTTCTACTGCCTTCTTATGGCATAACTATGGAAACTCTACGATCGGAGCACGTTCTGATATCGAAAAAGTGCCTATCGAGAATTTACAAGCCTATTACCGCAAGTATTATCAACCAGATAATGCCGTGTTATTAGTGGCAGGTAAGTTTGATGCAATAAAGACATTGAAATTAATCAATGAGAAATTTGGTGTAATTCCACGTCCTGAGCGTGTTTTAACGCCTACATTCACGGCTGAACCTACACAAGATGGCGAAAGAGAGGTAACACTTCGCCGCGTGGGTGATGTTCAAGTTTTGGGTATGGCCTACCATATTCCATCTGGCTTACACCCGGATTATGTTGCAGTAGATGTGATGGCTGATTTATTAACGGATGCTCCGTCTGGACGTTTATACAAGGCCTTGATTGATACGAAGAAGGCAAGTAGCCAGTTTGGATTCTCCTTCCAATTGAAAGAGCCAGGATTGATTTATTTTGGTGCAGAAGTATTGAAAGAAAAATCTGTGGATTCGGTTCGTCAGATTATGATTAACACCATCGAGAATTTTGCTAAAACTCCTCCAACGCAAGAAGAGGTAGATCGTATCAAAACGAAAGGCATTAAGAACATCGAATTATTATTAAATAATGCCCAGCGTGTGGGTGTTGGAATGTCTGAGTACATCGCTCAAGGTGATTGGCGTTTATTATTCCACACACGCAATCAATTAGAAAAAATCACTCCTGCGGATATTCAACGTGTGGCAGCTGCTTATTTTAGATCATCTAATAGAACCTCAGGTACTTTCTATCCTACTGAGAAACCAGAGCGTGCGGAAATTCCAGAAGCAAAAGACGTAGCATCAGTATTGAAAGACTTCAAGCCAAAAGCAGCAGTTAGCCAAGGTGAGGCATTTGATCCATCTCCAGCAAATATCGATGCTCGTACTAAAAAAGAAAAAATTGGTGGTATCCAATTAGCGCTTTTATCTAAGAAGACAAGAGGTAACTCGGTTTATGCTCGTATGACTTTACGTTTTGGTGATGAAAAATCCTTAATGGGTACAGTAACTGCTGCAGATTTAGCGGCAGACATGTTATCTAAAGGAACAGCAAAGCACACTCGTCAACAATTCCAAGATGAATTAGACAAATTAAAAGCGCGTGTGAGCATCAATGGCGGACCTACGCAAGCAAGTGTTTCTATCGAAACAACTCGAGAGAATTTAATCCCAGCTATGAAGTTAGTGGCTGAGGCTTTAAAGCAACCGGTTTTCCCGGCAGCTGAATTCGAGAAGTTAAAGCAAGAGAATTTAACAGCTATCGAAGGTCAAAAAAGTGAGCCGCAAGCAAAAGGGTCAGATGCATTAGGCCAATTGAGAACTGGTCACTACGATAAGAAAGATGTACGTTACCAGCCTACCATGGCAGAGCAAACGGCAAATTATGCGGCTGCAAAATTAGATGAGTCAATTAATTTCTACAAGAACTTCTATGGAGCATCGGATGCAACATTCTCTGCTGTAGGTGATTTTGATGAGAAAGAATTGAAGGATGTAATAACAGCGGAATTTGCTAACTGGAAATCCCCTAAGCCTTACAAACGCATTCCAGATGTGTTCAAAGAGACGGGTGGTAAAGCAATTTCGATCGAAACTCCTGATAAGGCAAATGCCTTCTTCTTAGCTTACCAGCCTTTGAAGATCTCCGATAGCGATCCTAATTTTGCTGCTTTAGAGTTATCTAACTATATGTTAGGTGGTGGTAGTGGATTAAGCTCTCGTTTAATGAACCGTATTCGCCAGAAAGATGGTTTATCTTACGGTGTAGGATCACAATTCGTAGCGAGTCCATTAGATCAAAGCGGTGCCTTTATCGGATATGCAATTTACGCTCCAGAGAACTTAGCGAAGCTTGAGTCTGCTTTCAAAGAGGAAATCGAGAAAGTATTGAAAGAAGGATTTACTCAGAAAGAAATCGATGAGGCGAAGAAATCTTGGTTGCAATCACGTCAAGTGACACGCTCTCAAGATAACGCTTTAGTAGGAAGCTTGAACAGTAACTTGTACTTAGGCCGTAATATGAAATGGTCTGAAGATTTAGAGACTAAGGTGAAGAGCCTAACTCCTGCTCAAATTCAAGAGGCTACTCAGAAATCTATCGACTTATTGAAGATGTCCTTCATTAAAGCGGGTGACTATGAAGGGGCTGCGAAGAAAATGGCAGAGAAGGCTAAGAATAGCAGTTCAGAATCAGGAGCGATGGGCGGTGCGCCCAAGCAATAATCCTTTCTGAAAGGAAACAAAAAAGGGAGCTTCTTTCGAAGCTCCCTTTTTTTATGGCTAATTTTTATTAGCAAAACTCATCAAACACACCTTCTAAGTGCCCTGCTATCATATCTGCAGAACGACCCTCAATGTGGTGACGCTCTACGAAATGAACTAACTCGCCATCTTTAAATAAAGCAATCGATGGAGATGATGGAGGGTAAGGTAACGTATATTCACGTGCTTTTTGAACTGCTTCAGGATCTACACCTGCGAAAACCGTCACTAAGTTTGTCGGTTTCTTTTCAGAGGCTGCTACTGCATTTTTAACACCTGGACGAGCCGTAGAGGCTGAACATCCGCAAACAGAGTTAAAAAATACCAAGGTTGTACCTGGTTTAGCCATGATGTCTTCCACTTCTGAAGCTGACTTCAATTCTTGGAATCCTCCGGCTACGATATCCATCCGCATAGGATGTACTAAATGTTCTGGATACATATATTTCTATTTTTAAATTTTATAATTAAAACGATAACGCAATTACATAAATCCGAGTTCCAATTTTGCCACTTCTGACATCATATCTTGCTCGTAAGGTGGGTCAAAAGTTAATTCAACTGACACTTCAGCTATACCTTCCACCTCTCTCACCGCCTTCTCAATATCTACCGGAATACTTTCCGCAGACGGACAAGAGGGTGAAGTTAAAGTCATCAAAATATAGACATTATTCACTGGAAAAATCTTGATCTCATAGATTAATCCTAGTTCATACACATCGACTGGAATTTCTGGGTCATAAACGGTCTTAATCGCCTTTACCACTTTTTCCTTTAATTCTACCTCATTCATTTGACTTGAATTTTCCATTCTAAATAATCGTTTAAGAGAAGGCCAAAGCATAATGTTGCATTTGTTTTACCATGGAAACTAAACCGTTTGATCTTGTTTGGGCCAAATGCTGGCTCATTCCAATTTGATCAATAAAATATAAATCCGATGCCAAAATCTCCGCAGGTGTATGATTCGATAAAACCCGAATCAACATCGAAATCATTCCTTTCACAATGATTGCTTCCGAATCAGCCTGAAATACGACTAAATCACCTTGTTTATCGGCATGTAACCATACCCGGCTTTGGCAGCCCTTAATCACATTCTCCTCTGTCTTAAAAGCATCTGACATAGGGGCTAATTTCTTGCCTAAATCAATCAAATACTCATATTTATCAGCCCAATCTTCGAAAAGACCAAACTCCTCTATTAATTCCTCTTGAATTTCGTTTATCGGCTGTCCCATCTATTGTAACATCTCTATTGTAACATCTGTAATGTCTTCTCTAAACATAAAACAAATCGATCGATTTCCTCGAACGTATTGTAAAACGAGAAAGAGGCACGGCACGTCCCCACAAGGCCATAACGTTCCATCAAAGGCTGCGCACAATGATGACCCGTGCGAATTGCAATGCCAAATTTATCTAATAAAACGCCAATATCCTGCGGATGAACACCGTCTATTACGAAGGAAATAACCGCAATTTTTTCAGGTGCCGTTCCGACAATTTTCAAACCCGGAATAGCTTGTAATTTCTCCGTAGCATAAGCTAAAAGTGCTTCTTCCTGAGCCGCTAAGGCATCAGCAGGAATTGCCTGCAAATAATCTAAAGCAGCTCCTAAAGCGATCACATCAGCAATATTAGGGGTTCCTGCTTCAAACTTATAGGGTAATTCATTATAAGTCGTACCCGCAAAGCTCACCTCTTTAATCATCTCCCCTCCTCCTTGGTAAGGTGGCATAGCCTCCAGTAACTCGCGTTTCCCGTACAATACACCTACACCAGTTGGGCCAAAAAGCTTGTGTGCAGAAAATACAAAGAAATCTAAATCAAGAGCTTGAACATCTACGGCCAAATGGGCTACCGATTGTGCGCCATCAATAAGTACTTTCGCTCCTACTGCATGCGCTAAAGAAATGATTTCCACTATGGGATTGATGGTCCCTATGGCATTTGAAACATGGTTTACGGCAACTAATTTAACTTTAGGATTTAGTAAACCCTTCAAAGCATCTATATCTAAAATGCCTTCGTCGCTTACCGGAATTACTTTAATCTCTGCCCCTTTTTCCTCCGCGATCATCTGCCAAGGCACGATGTTCGAGTGATGCTCTAGGTTAGAAACGATGATTTGATCGCCTTTTCCGATGTTAGCACGGCCAAAAGTTTGGGCCACTAAATTAATCCCCGCCGTTGTACCCGAAGTAAAAATAATCTGATCCGTGGAAGGGGCATTCAAAAAGGCGGCAAGCTTTGTTCTCGTTAATTCATAAGCGGTCGTAGCGCGTTCAGCCAAAGTGTGAAGTCCTCGGTGAATATTCGCGTTATCCTGCTCATAATAATGTTGTAAGGCATCCGTAACGACTTTAGGCTTCTGTGTAGTCGCCGCATTATCAAAATAAATCAAGGGAGCCTTGTTCACCTGTTGATGTAAAACAGGGAAATCCGCTCTAATTTGATCTATATTAAATTTTTTCGCCATGATTAAATCGCTAAAGAAGTCTGGATTTTAGAAATAATTTTATCTGTCAAACGTAGTTTCGTCTCTTCGTGTGTCACACGATCGATTACTTCTTGAACAAAGGCTAATAACAATAAAGTTTTTGCGTTTGCTAAAGAAATACCTCTAGATCGTAAATAGAATAACGCATCCTCGTTCAATTGACCGGTCGTAGTTCCGTGAGAACACTTCACATCATCCGCCCAAATCTCTAATTGAGGCTTTGTATTCATCGTAGCACGAGTAGAGGCTAAGACGTTTTTGCAACTTTGGAAAGCATTCGTTTTCTGCGCATCAGGACGCACAAAAATCTTACCGTTGAACACCCCTGTCGCATTTCCCATCAAAACCCCTTTGTATAATTCATGGGATTCCGAATTTGGTTTGCGGTGATCCACTATGGTGTGAGAATCCATTAATTGATCCTCTCCTGGCACATAAAGTCCATTTAGATTAGACATTACGCGTTCTCCATCACTGTAGAAATGCAAGTTATTACGTAAATATGCGGCATTCAGGGAGAATGTAAATAAATCTACTTGGCTATCTGAAAGCTGCGTAATGAAGGTATGATCGATGTGGGTGGTGTTTTGGGCCAAATCTTGTTCCTTCACGTAGGTCAAATTTGCCTTCTCACTCACATATATTTCTTGCACAAAATTAGACAAGACTTCTTCGGAACCCGCTGAGGTATAAGCGCGCTCAATCAGAGTTAACGAGGCATCTGCCTCTAAGAAAACGATCAAACGACTTTGAATCGCCGACACTTTATTCGCTGATAAAATAAAATCATGCGATATGGCCTCATCCACAGAAACACCAGCTTTCACCCAAAATACCTGGGTATTAACCACGAGTGCTGTATTCAAATCATAGAGCGAATTTTGATCTAGGATTGGAAAACGCTGCTCCCAATTGGCGGCAATTGCTGGATTAGTAGCTAAAAACTGATCAAAAGGTAGAAATTCTACCCCTGCTGGTAATTTACCGGTATAGGTAGTATGCCCATTTTGAGTTTGTAAGCTAGCCGCTGAAGACTCATTCAAAGCTGATGGACTCCACTCTAGTTCTTTCTCATTAAAAGATTTTAAGGAGGCATATTTCCATTCCTCCCATTTATTGGTGGGAAAACCTTTGGCCTTAAAACGCTCCAAAGCCTCTTTCTGAGCTGATGACGTTAATTCTGTATACAACATCTTATTCTCCTAAAGCTGAAATGATCCAATCGTACCCACGCTCTTCTAATTCCAGCGCTAATTCTTTCCCACCAGATTTCACAATCTTTCCTTTGTACAAAACGTGCACAAAATCTGGAATAATATAGTCCAAAAGACGTTGATAGTGCGTTACGACAATCGTCGCATTGTCTGGGGACTTTAATTTATTAACTCCTTCTGCCACGATGCGCAAGGCATCAATGTCTAATCCAGAGTCTGTCTCATCTAAAATGGCTAATTTAGGTCCTAAGACCGCCATTTGGAAGATTTCATTTCTTTTTTTCTCACCACCAGAGAAGCCTTCGTTTAAGGAACGTGATAAAAGACTTTGGTCTATATTAACGTAGCTCATCTTCTCTTTAAACATTTTCAAAAACTGAACAGCGTCTAAAGGCTCTTCGCCACGGTATTTACGAATTTCATTTACCGCAGACTTCATAAAATTAGTTGTCGATACACCTGGAATCTCTATCGGATACTGAAATGCTAGGAATAAACCCTCCGCTGCACGTTCCTCAGGAGCTAACTCCAATAAATCTTTACCCAGAAATTGTACGGTTCCACTTGTTACTTCATAATCAGCACGGCCAGCTAAAACGGAGGCTAAGGTAGACTTACCTGAACCGTTCGGCCCCATGATCGCGTGAACCTCTCCGGCTTTAACCTCTAAATTAATCCCTTTCAAGATTTCCTTCTCCCCTATACTTGCGTGTAAATTCTTAATTGAAAGCATCATATTATATTTGAATCTGCATTTAAAACACAAAATTAAGACCAATGGTTCTGAAAAACTAGACTTTATTTAGATTCACTCTAAATTAATCAATTTATTATCAAAATTATTCCTATTTTTGTACTCGAATTACATCTAAAAATAGCGATCATGATCACGATAACAGATTTAGCAGCCAATAGAATTAAAGAATTGCGTTCTAAAGAAGGTTTGACGGAGGAATTCAATATCCGCGTGGCGGTAGAAGGTGGTGGCTGTTCAGGTTTAATGTATAACCTAGACTTTGCCGCAGAAGCTCAACCTAATGACATGATTATCGAAGACAAAGGGGTAAAAGTAATGGTCGATAAAAAATCCATTTTATACCTTGCTGGTACTGAATTAGACTTTTCTGATGGTTTAAATGGCAAAGGATTCCAATTCAAAAACCCCAATGCAAGCCGTACGTGTGGATGTGGAGAAAGCTTCTCTATCTAAGGCTTATTTATCTTATAAGTAACTGTTTCCCGTCTAAAATATAAGGCTTCATTAATTGGTAGACTTCGTATATGGGCAAACCCATAACCGTATAGAAAGAACCTTGAATCGATTCGATTCCTACCATTCCTAGAAAATCTTGTACACCATAAGAACCGGCTTTGTCCATGCAAGAACCCTCCCGAACATAAAAATCGATTTCCCAATCTTCGAAGCTGCGGAATTTAACTAAGGCTGAATCCGCTTTCGTATACAGTCCTTGCGGAGTTTGTAATGCAATGCCAGTCACTACCTCGTGTGTTTGACCTGATAATTTTTGTAGCATTTGGATTGCCTCAGCTTTATCCTGAGGCTTATTTAAAATTTCTGTTCCCAAAATCACGACCGTATCAGCCGCTAAAACTAAGGCATTGGGAGAAATTTTGGCTAATTCTCTGGCTTTACGTTCCGCTAAATGTACTGGAACGTCTTGGGCTTTCATTTTTTCATCAAAAGATTCATCTACATCACTCGGTAAAACTGAAAATTCAAATCCGGCAGAACGCAAGATCTCTTTGCGACGCGGAGAATTCGATGCTAAAATGAAAGGATATTGAAGGGATAATAGATTCTGCATCTTCAAAAATAGCCCAAAATTTAAAATTATCAGGGTTAAAATAAAAATATATTTAATTTCCTTTGTATTTAATGTAATTACATTTAATTTTACGACATCAAATTGTAATCATGGGTATTTCCGAAGATTTAAAGCAAACCAAATTTCCTTCTGAGGCCTCTAAAGCCGTTGTGAATGCGATCTATACAGGCAACTGGATTGTTCAGAAACAGCAGGAATTGCTAAAACCTTTTGGACTTACGGTACAACAATACAATGTACTCCGTATTCTGCGTGGACAACAAGGAACTCCAATGACCGTTCTAGCCATTACGGAACGAATGTTAGATAAAATGTCCAATGCCTCTCGCCTGGTGGATAAATTGCTTGAAAAAAAATTAGTACTACGCCGCGAATGCCCTAAAGATCGCAGAGCGGTGGATATCCTAATTCTACCAGCGGGATTATCCTTATTAACTCAAGTAGACCAAGTTCAAAATGACTGGGGGAAACATTTCAACGCCTTAGGAGTTAAGAAACTCGAAGAAATGAACCAAATTTTGGACGAATTTAGAACCGTATTTTCTCACAATTAAACAATAAATAAGATGAAATCTGTAAAAGTAATTATTGCCACTTTGACTTTAGGCCTAATCACCTTCTCTGGTGTTGCTGCACCGAAAGTGGTAAACTTAAACAAATCTGCTAGTTCGATCGCTTGGTTAGCCAAGAAAGTAACTGGAGAGCACAATGGAACTGTAGGAATCTCTGCAGGCGCGTTAAACGTAGATGGAAACAAATTAATCGGAGGAAACTTCACCATTGACTTGAAAACTATCAAGGATTTAGATCTTACTGACCCTGGATACAACCAAAAATTAGTAGGTCATCTTTCTTCTGGTGATTTCTTTGAAGTAGAAAAATTCCCAACGGCTACTTTCGTGATCACTAAAGTGGCGGGCAAGCAAGTAACTGGTAACTTAACAGCAAAAGGAATCACAAAATCAATCACTTTCCCAGCAGAAATTACGGTTAAAGGCGGTAAAGTGACTGCGAAAGCGAACATTACCATCGATCGTACTGATTTTAACATCCGTTACAATTCTAAGAAATTCTTCGAATCAATCGGTGATAAGGCGATTTATGATGATTTCGCTCTTACTGTGTCTTTAGTTAGTGAGTAATTTCAAAATGTAATCTCTAAAACTGCCTAACGACAATGTTTTATGAGATTAAATTTTAAAATTTTCACTACTAATTTAACTCTTTCGCTCTCTTAATTAGGAGCAGGAGTAGTAGCATTTGAGTTTATTTATTTGATAAATTATCAAGGCTTATTCGCAGAAAATATGTCGAAGACCATTTTCTAGAGTAAGCCTTGAATTTTACCATTCACCATATACCATTCACCATTCAACTTATGTCTTTAATCGACTCATTATCGTGGCGCTATGCCGCAAAAAGAATGACCGGAAACAAAGTTTCCGCAGATAAAATTGATTCTTTATTAGAAGCAATCCGCCTTTCAGCATCAGGTTTTGGTTTACAACCCTATAAAGTTTTAGTGATTGAAAACCCAGAATTAAAAGCAAAAATTCAACCAATCGCTTATGGTCAGCCACAGGCAGTTGAATCATCACATTTATTAGTTTTTGCAGCTTGGAATGATATTACTGAAGCTCAAATCGATTCTTTCATCCAATTAGTGGCTGATACACGTGGTCTTTCACTAGATATGCTAGGGGATTACCGCGGTGCTATTGCTGGTTCATTACTAGGTCGTCCTGTAGAGGCGAAAAGACACTGGGCAGCCCGTCAAGTTTATTTAGCTATGGGTACAGCCCTTGCAGCGGCAGGTGAATTACAAATCGATACAACGCCAATGGAAGGATTTATTCCAGCGAAATTAGATGAATTACTTGGCTTAGAAGCTATGGGATTACATTCTGTATTAATGCTAGCCGTAGGAGAACGTGATGCAGCTAATGACTTTATGGCGAATGCTGCCAAAGTCCGTTATGCAAAAGAAGATTTTGTGATTAATTTATAATCCACTTCAAAACAATAAAAAAGGCTCCAAATTCGGAGCCTTTTTTATTGAAGGTCACTAAAAGATAAGATAGGTTTTAAGTCCAGCTTTCTACCCTCTTCTAGTAATAAATCCCAACCAGATTCGAAATCGTTCCGAATCAAACCTTCTAGGATAGCCTCGCGCATGGCAATTTTTATTAAGCCAATTTCACGTCCGGGGCCTATGTCAAAAACCTGCATGATAACTTCTCCAGAGAAAACAGGCTGGAAATTACGCAGCGAATCACTTTCTTCGACTTCTTTCAATTTTTGCTCTACAACATCAAAATTGCGTAAATAGCGTTTGACTTTATCCCCGTTTTTAGAGGTAATATCCGCTCTACATAAGGTCATTAGAGCCTCGAGCTCCTCTCCTGCTTCAAAGAGTAAACGTCGCAAAGCTGAAGCCGTTATTTCTTCCTTTGATAAGGCGATGGGGCGTAAATGCAGTCGTACGAGTTTTTGGACAAGTTTCATTTTCTCGTTCAAAGGCAATTTCAAACGCTTGAAAATGTTCGGAACCTGACGCGCACCCATATCTTCGTGCCCGTGAAAAGTCCAACCTTTTCCTTGAACGAAACGTTTGGTTTGAGGTTTGGCAATATCATGTAAAATGGAAGCCCAACGCCACCAAAGGTCATCCGTATTATCTGAAATATTATCTAAAACCTGCAGCGTATGGTAAAAATTGTCTTTATGCCCTTTACCATCTTCCGTATCAACACCTTTCAATTTCATAAACTCAGGGAAAATGATAGGTAATATATCGCAGGCATCTAAAAGTAAAAATCCATAGGATGGCTTTTTACATAAGATTATCTTGTTCAATTCATCCGAAATCCGCTCCATCGAAATGATTTCTAAGCGGTCTTTCTCCGTTTTCAAGGCTTCAAAAGTCTCTGGAAAAATATCAAAACCTAGCTGAGCAGCAAATCGAACCGCACGCATCATGCGTAAAGGATCATCCGAAAAGGTGATGCCGGGGGCAAGGGGTGTTCGAATTAGTTTGGCCTTTAAATCATCCAAACCATGAAATGGATCTAATAATAATCCCCAATTAGCCTGGTTCAATTGAACCGCCATCGCATTTATCGTGAAATCACGACGGTTTTGATCATCTTCTAAGGACCCTTCTTCCACCACCGGCTTGCGGGAATCACGATTATAGGATTCTTTGCGTGCACCTACGAATTCGAGATCCCAGTCATCGACTTTGATCATTGCCGTTCCAAAATTCTTGAAAACAGATACGGCGTGTTCGGGCAAATCAAATTCTTTAGCTACTTCTAAAGCCAAATCAATCCCAGAACCGATACAAACCACATCAATATCCTTGCATTCACGCCCTAAAATAGCATCGCGTACATATCCCCCAATGACGTAACTATCCAATCCCAAACGATCAGCCGCTAAACCGATTTTTTGGAAAATAGGATCTGCTACAATCTCCGTCCCTTCTTTCATGCTATCCTCTAATTAATTTATAATCGCCGTTTAGGCCTAATTGTACAATTTTACTCGCCTTTTTTACAGCCCCCTCTCCTGCTGGGTTCTTTAAAATCCCTGCCACTCCAGCCACTATGGAAGGCGCTATGCCTGCCAAATTTAGCGGGGATGGATCACCAGAAAGATTAGCGGAGGTGGAAACAATCCCTCTTTGGTAGCGATAAACTAATCCTTTACAGAACTCATCTTTCAAAAGTCGAATGGCAATACTTCCATCCGGACCTAGTAATAAAGGGGATACATTCTTCCCTTTAGGATAGATGACCGTCAAAGGATCTTCCGCAAATTCCACTAAATCCCAGGCAATTTCAGGCACTTGCTCTACATATTCGCTCAATTGTTCCATCTTAGATATCAATAGAATCAAGCCTTTATTGGCTGGTCTATTTTTAAGTTCTAAAATCTTCTCAATCGCTTGATCATTCCGAGCATCACAGCCTAAACCCCAAATGGTGTCGCTGGGATACAACAACACTCCTCCTGATTTTAAAGTTTGAATCGCCTCGTGGTACATATTTTGCATAATAGCGACAAAGGTAAGATTAATTTATTCATTTCTGAGCATTAGAGGCAAGGTTTAGAGCGAATTTAGCTACCTTTGTAGATTGACAAATCAGACCATTTTTAATGTCGAACATTCAACAAACATTACAAGAACAACTAGCTAAGGGCCTACAGGAATTATTTAGCATCGAGGTTTCCGAAATCGTTTTGCAAGAGACGAAAAAGGAATTCGAAGGCGCCTATACCCTAGTTGTTTTCCCATATACCAAGCAAGCTGGAAAGGCTCCTGCAGCCATTGCAACTGATTTAGGGAACTATTTACTGTCTAATTGCGCCATTGTAAAGGCTTTTCAGGTGGTTCAGGGTTTCTTAAATATTTCAATTCATGATTCAGCTTGGTTAGGTTTATTATCAGCTGTGGCATCCGATAAAAATCCTTTTCAAATAGAGTCGAAAGGCGAAAAAGTACTCATCGAATACTCTTCACCTAACACCAATAAGCCTTTACACCTAGGACATTTAAGGAATAATTTTCTGGGTTTTTCGGTAGCACAAATTTTAGCTGCGGGTGGATATGAGGTGGTTAAAACCAATTTAGTCAACGATAGAGGTATACATATTTGTAAATCAATGCTTGCTTACCAACTTTTTGGAAAGGAAGAGACACCTGAATCAGCAGGATTAAAAGGTGATCATTTAGTGGGCAAATATTATGTGGCTTTCGATATCGCTTATAAGGAAGAAATCGCTGACTTAAAGGCAAGTGGTGTAGAAGAAGAGCTGGCGAAAAAACAGGCTCCTATCCTATTGAAGGCGCAAGAAATGCTCTTAAAATGGGAACAGGGTGATGCCGATGTGATGAAATTGTGGAATACGATGAATGCCTGGGTATTCGCTGGTTTCGAGAAATCGTACCAAACCATGGGAGTTTCTTTCGATAAAATTTACCGTGAATCGAATACCTATTTATTAGGAAAACAAATTGTGGACGAAGGATTAGCTTCTGGGGTATTTTTCCAAAAGCCCGATGGCTCTGTTTGGATTAATTTAGAGGCGGAAGGCTTAGATGAGAAATTAGTACTGCGTAAAGACGGTACGTCCGTTTACATCACGCAAGACCTGGGAACTGCCCAATTAAAATATGCCGATTTCAAAGCTAGTCAATCAGTTTACGTGGTGGGAAATGAGCAGGATTACCACTTTGAAGTACTTTTCCATATTTTGAAAAAATTAAATAAGCCCTTCTCGAAAGGTAATTTTCACCTTTCGTATGGAATGGTAGATTTACCAAGTGGCAAAATGAAATCCCGCGAAGGAACCGTGGTAGATGCCGATGATTTAATGGCAGAGATGATTCAAACAGCGAAAGATCGCACACTAG
Organism: Aquirufa sp. A-Brett2-15D; assembly: GCF_054558735.1. Lineage (NCBI taxonomy): Bacteria > Pseudomonadati > Bacteroidota > Cytophagia > Cytophagales > Flectobacillaceae > Aquirufa > Aquirufa sp. A-Brett2-15D. The sequence goes on from NZ_JBSKFT010000001.1 coordinate 622,719, forward strand.
AATTAGGAAAGATCGACGGTTTCACGGAGGCAGAATCAAACGAATTATTCCATAACCTGGGATTAGGAGCTTTAAAATATTTCTTATTAAAAGTAGAGCCTAAGAAACGGATGCTATTTAATCCAGAGGAATCCATTGATTTCCAAGGAAATACAGGTCCATTTATTCAATATACGCATGCCAGAATTTGTTCGATCATACGGAAAGCAGGTGAAATTACCCCAGTGACAACAGATTCAGAATTAGCTAATTCAGAACAAGAATTAATTTACTTATTAGGTGAATACAAGGCCATCATTGCGACAGCTGCGGCTAATTTTGCGCCATCAGTTATCGCTAATTATGCTTATGATTTAGCGAAGACTTTTAATAAGTTTTATAATGAGATGACTATTCTTTCAGAAGAAAATGAGGTGAAACGAAACATTCGAATTAACTTAGCTGACCTGACAGGTAAAACAATTCAGCATGCCACCTCGTTATTAGGGATAGTTTCACCTAATCGTATGTAATTTGAAACGTAACTATATTTACCTCACCATTTTAATTATTATCATTATGATCGCAAGTTTTATGAAAATCGGATCGTTATTAACGGCTTTGGCCCTACCGTTCACCCAAAAAACAGTCTTAAACAGACCAGAAAAAATGGAAATTACTGCAGCCTCGAACTTCCACTCCTTCAAAATGAAGGGCATTGATGGAAAAGAAATTGATTTTTCTCAATTTAAAGGAAAGAAAATTATCATTTTGAATACAGCCTCTAAATGTGGTTACACACCACAATATGCAGACTGGGAGAAATTCCACAAAGAAAACAAAGACGTCGTAATCTTAGGTTTCCCTGCTAATGAGTTTGGTGGACAAGAGCCTGGAACCAATGCGGAAATTTCGTCTTTCTGCTCTCTAAACTATGGCGTTTCCTTTCAAATGATGGAAAAAGTAGTTGTAAAAGGCAATGGAAAATGTGACTTATATCAATGGTTATCAGATAAGTCGAAAAATGGCTGGAATGAAAAAGAGCCTAGCTGGAACTTTTGTAAGTATGTGATTAATGAAAAAGGAGAGTTACAAAACTTCTTCGCCTCTGGAATCAAACCTAACAGTGCAGAATTTTTAGCTGCTATAGGTAAGTAATAATGAATAGATGGGTAGATGCGGCAAGGCCAAGAACCTTACCGCTAGCGGTTGGAAGTATATTATTAGGTAATTTTCTAGCTTATTCTGCAGGGAAATTTAATCTACTAGTTGCCGTACTTGCCACATTAACTACCCTTTTATTACAAATTCTTTCCAACTTTGCGAATGATTTAGGGGACTTCTCTAACGGAGTCGACAACCAAGATCGTAAAGTGGCTTTAAGAGCCGTTCAAACAGGAAAAATTAGTCAACAAGAAATGAGAACTGCTGTTATAATGACAGCGGTTCTTTCTTTTTTATCAGGTATCTCCTTATTATTTTTCGGACTCAAGGAGGCACCCATCGAAGTATGGGGCACCTTTTTAGGCTTAGGAGTCGCTGCCATTGCTGCAGCCGTTGCCTACACCGTAGGGAAAAGACCCTATGGTTATATGGGTTTAGGCGATTTATCTGTTTTTCTGTTTTTTGGCTTGATCGGAACTTTAGGAACCTATTACCTACAAACCTTTACTTTAAATTTCGCCATCTTATTCCCAGCCTCAGGATGCGGATTCTTATCTGTGGCCGTGTTAAATTTGAATAATTTAAGGGATATCGATAATGATATTAAAACGGGAAAATTCTCAATTCCGGTTCGAATAGGCAAAACATTCGGATTTTATTACCAAAAAGCTCTCTATATTTTAGCCATTGCCTGTTTTTATGCCTACCCTTTTGTAGCAGGGTTTAAAATAGACATAAATCAACAATTACTTATTGTGGGTGTTTATCCCATTGTCTTATTGTTCCGCGAACTACACGCTGGCATGAGTTCAGAGCAGATCGATCCTTATTTGAAAAAGACCGCATTGAGGACGCTTTTTTTGATCTTTATTTTTGGGGTGATACAAATTTTAACAAGCCAGTAATTTCGCTTATTTTTACAAAAAAAACAGCGCAATGAAATTCAATATAGGCTTTTTGGCCTTCGCCTTAACAGTAAGTAGCTTATCCTTATCAGCACAAACAGCTGAGATCAATCACTTAGAGATTGGTTTAAATCAAAATAAATCTGGCAACTATGCGGATGCCTTACGCAATTTCAGTTTAGAAATTGAAAAGACGGCAGCCAATCCGAATCCAATTGCCTATTATAACCGGGGATTTGCTAAATACAATTTAAAGGATTTTCAAGGAGCGATTTTAGACTTTAACAAAGCCATCGAGTTGAAACCCATTTACTTCGAAGCTTTTATTGCACGCGGTCAAAGCTATAGTAAACAAGATAAGCATCCCCTAGCCATTCAAGATTATAATGAAGCTATTCGATTAAATCCTTTAGAGGGAACGGCCTATTTTAGTCGTGGTATTTCCAAAAACAAAGTTGAAAACTACCGAGCGGCGATCACCGACTTCAATAAATCATTAGAATTAGTTCCCGATTATGCACCTACATTAGCTGCAAGAGCCGATAGCAAAACGAAATTAGGCGATTTTGCAGGAAGCATCGAGGATTATAATAAGGCAATTGAAATTAGTCCTAAGCGGACAAATTATTTATCTGGCCGTGGTTACGCAAAAATTAAAACCGCTGATTTCAAAGGAGCCTTAGTGGATTTCACTGAGGTGCTGAAATTAAGCCCAGAGAAAGCCGATGATTGGTACTATGCTGGTTTGTGTAAAGCACAATTAGAGAATTACCGAGGAGAAAATGGCGAAAAAGGCGCTTTAGAAGACTTCAACAAGGCTTTAGAATTAGATCCCGAAAAAATCGAAGCTTTATATGGTCGAGGTTTTGTTAAAGCTAAGCTGGGAGACCAAAGAGCTGCGATGGAAGATTTTACTCGAGCTATTGATTTTGGCAATAATGAAAATGCTAAAATTCTTTATACGGCGAAACTAGGTAAAATTCAATTAGACGAATTACGTAATGGTTTAGTGGATCGCACAAAAATGACTGATATGAGTCTGGAAAGAGCTGAAGTCTTTTTTCACCGTGGATTAGCTAAATCAAAATCAGGGGATCCTAAAAATGCAATGGATGATTATAACAGAGCCATTTCACTTCAACCAACTTATGCTGAGGCCTATTTCCTAAGAGGAGTAGCGAAGTCTACTCTGGGAGATCAGCGAAATGCCATTCAAGATTGTAGCAATGCCATCGTTTTAAATCCTAAATATGCCGAAGCCTATTTTATTCGTGGAATAATTAAGCTTGCCCTAAATGACTCCTCTGGCTGTTTAGACTTAAGTAAATCCGGAGAACTCGGATATGCTGGAGCCTATAATGTGATTAGAGATTTTTGTAATTAAAAAAAGGCCTTCGATTAAGAAGGCCTTTTTTCTTAGTCAAAACGTAAGTGTTTAACCGATTCACCTGAATTCGCTAATTCTTCCAAGGCGTCGATGCCAATTTGTAAATGCTTATTTACAAAATTAGCTGTGACATTCTTATCACTTGCATCCGTTTTAACCCCATCTGGAGTCATTGGATTATCAGAAACTAATAATAAAGCCCCATGAGGTATTTTATTTTTAAATCCGACCGTAAATATCGTAGCGGTTTCCATATCAATTCCCATTGCCCTAATATCCGACAAATAGGTCTTAAATACTTCATCATGCTCCCAAACACGGCGATTAGTGGTATAAACTAAACCTGTCCAATAATCTAATTCGTGTTTCTTAATCATCGAGGAAACGGCACGCTGCAAGCGGAAAGAGGGTAAAGCTGGTACTTCTTTAGGCATGTATTCATCCGACGTTCCTTCGCCACGTACCGCGGCAATAGGTAAAATCAAATCCCCTAGCGCTAAATTCTTCTTCAAACCACCGCATTTCCCTAAAAAAAGAACGGCTTTAGGACTAATGGCAGATAAAATATCCATCACCGTAGCCGCCATGGGGGAACCCATCCCAAAATTAATGATTGTTATATTATGCGCTGTTGCAGTCTGCATAGGACGATCCTGGCCCATTATTTCAACGCCAAATTTCTCAGCAAACATATCCACGTAATTCTTGAAATTAGTCAATAAAATATATTGACCAAATGCGTCTGAATTCGTCCCCGTATACCGGGGCAACCAATTCTGAACAATTTCCTCTTTCGTTTTCATATTTATACGCTTCTATGTGATGAATTAATTAAGCAAAAAGATTAATTTAGAGCTTATATTGATAAAGATGACAACATCTCCGGAGCTAAACCTAGTTTTTCCTGCCTATTCTCACAAAGTAAAGAAAAATGAAGGAAAACTATATATTTTCGAAGAGATCTCTACTAAATATCGATTACTTACACCCGAAGAATGGGTCAGACAACATTGCATTAATTATTTAGTAAAACACTTAAACTACCCAGCCTCCTTATTTCAAATTGAAAGAGGAATGAAGGTAGACAAATTGAACAGACGAACAGATATCCGTATTTACAACACACAGGGAGATGTTTTTATGTTAATTGAATGCAAAGCTCCGCAGGTGGAATTGAACTTAGAAACACTACAACAAATTAGTCAATACCAAAAAACCCAGCAAGCGAATTATTTAGTTATTACCAATGGACTTCATTCTCACATTTTCAACAAATCATCCGAAATCCTAAGCGATTTCCCCTCCTATTCATGAAAAAGATTTCCTTACTCTTACTCTCCCTATTTTCTATTACGGCTACAGCACAAAAGAAACCTGCTTTAGTCGTAGGCATTGTAGTAGACCAAATGCGCTATGAATATTTGAACAAATTCTACGATCGGTATTCCAATAATGGATTTAAACGCCTCATGAATGAAGGCTTAAATTGCACGGATAATCATTATAATTACGCACCTACGGTAACGGCAGCAGGACATGCTAGCGTGTACACAGGAACTGTTCCAGCGGTTCATGGCATTGTAGGTAACGAATGGATTGAAGTAGCTAACGGAAAAAAAATGTATTGCACAGATGATTCGACCGTTCAAACGGTAGGAAGCAAAAGCAAAGCGGGTATGATGTCCCCTAAAAATCTTTGGACATCTACGATTACAGATCAATTAAAAATGGCGCAAAATTACAAATCGAAAACAATTGCGATAGCGCTAAAAGACAGAGGATCTATTTTACCGGGAGGACATACAGCAAACGGTTCTTATTGGTATGACTCTGCTGATGGTTATTGGATAAGCTCGACCTTTTACATGAAAGAACTGCCGGCTTGGGTTCAAAAATTCAACTTAGAGGGGCGCCCTCAAAAGCTCGTTAGCCAAGGATGGAACACCCTGTATCCTATTTCTACTTATACGAGATCAGCAGAAGATGACAGCCCGTATGAAAGCAAATTACCAGGTGAAAAAACGCCGACCTTCCCTCACGAACTTAAAGGAGGAAATGCATTAGAGGTTATTCGCACAACTCCTTATGGTAATACGTTAACGAAAGATTTTGCTCTGAAAGCAATAGAAGAGGAGAAACTAGGCAAAAATGGCACGACCGATTTTTTAGCCATTAGCTTTTCATCACCTGACTATGTGGGACACTCTTTTGGACCCCAATCTATAGAATTAGAAGATACTTATTTGCGTTTAGATCAAGATATCGCTGAAATTTTAAGCTTTTTAGATGCAAAACTAGGAAAGAATCAATACTTAGTGTTTTTAACGGCTGATCATGCGGTGGCAGAAATTCCGGCTTACATTCAAAGCAAGCGTATGCCGGGTGGCGTATTTGATAATGGAAAAGCTTTAAGTGATGCAAAAAAGGCTTTGAAGCAGGAATTTGGAGATGTGGATATTATCACGGGAACGGATAATTACCAAATATACCTGAATCAGGCTAACCTAGCTAGATTGCAGATTTCGAAGGAGGCTGTAGGAAAGGTTTTGGAAAAATCATTTAAAAATCAACCTGGTTTTGCTGAATTAGTGAACATGAGAGAAGCTGCTTCCAGCCCCATACCATCACTTTATCGCGAAATGATAACGAATGGCTACAATCAACACAGAAGTGGTGACTTTATGTATTTATTAAAGCCTCAATGGTTCTCATCTAACTACAAAACAGGAACAACACATAGTGCTCTTTATGCCTACGATAGCCACGTTCCGTTATTATTTTTTGGATGGAATGTAAAACCAGGCACTATCAATCAAAGAACACATATTAGTGATATTTCAAGCACCTTAGCTAATTGGTTAAAAATAAATGAACCCTCAGGAAGTATTGGTAAAGTAATTCAATAAGAATATGAAAATAGCTGTTGTAGGAACCGGATATGTGGGTTTAGTGACTGGAACTTGTTTCGCTGAAACAGGAAACCATGTTACCTGCGTAGATATCAATGAAGAAAAAGTAAAGCAAATGCAGGCCGGAATTATTCCTATCTATGAGCCTGGTTTAGAAGATTTGTTCAAAAGAAATACAGAAGAAGGTCGCTTGGATTTTACCACTTCGTTAAAAGAGGGTATTGCAGGCGCAAAAGTCATTTTCCTAGCTCTTCCTACCCCTCCGGGTGCGGATGGTTCTGCCGACTTAAAATACATTTTGCAGGTGGCGGATGATTTAGGCCCACTCCTATCGGATTATGCGGTCATCATTGATAAAAGTACCGTTCCTGTAGGCACATCAGAAAAAGTACACGCAGCTATTGCTAAGCGGGCTAAAGTCGATTTCGATGTCGTTTCCAATCCAGAATTCTTACGCGAAGGAGTTGCTGTAGAAGATTTCATGAAGCCTGACCGAGTGGTTATAGGTACGCAATCAGAAAGAGCGAAAGACTTAATGTCACGCCTATATGCACCTTTAGTTCGCCAAGGTAATCCGATCATCTTTATGGATGAACGTTCGGCTGAGCTAACTAAATATGCCGCTAATGCCTTTTTAGCGACTAAAATCACTTTCATGAATGAGATCGCTAATCTTTGTGAACTTGTAGGCGCGAATGTAGATGAGGTACGTAAAGGTATTGGTACTGATTCGCGCATCGGAAAACGCTTCCTATTTGCAGGAATCGGATATGGCGGAAGTTGTTTCCCAAAAGATGTGCAAGCTTTAGCTAAAACTTCCACTGAGAACGATTATGAGTTTAAAATTTTGGACTCCGTCATGAAAGTGAACGAGAACCAAAAAACGAAGTTAATCCCTCAGATTCAAAAACACTTTACAGGTGATCTACAAGGTAAAAAAATCGCCATGTGGGGTCTTGCCTTTAAACCCTACACCGATGATATTAGAGAGGCGCCGTCCTTGTACAATATCGACGCCTTATTAGAGCTGGGGGCTTCCGTTAGTGCTTACGATCCGGAAGCGATGGGTCATGTCAAAAATATCTTAGGGGATAAAATCACCTTCACAAAGAATCCATACGAGGCCTTAGAAGGCGCAGATGCCCTTTTGATCGTCACCGAATGGCCACAATTCCGAACACCAGATTTCGATCGGATGGATAGTTTATTGAAAAATAAAGTCATTTTTGACGGAAGAAACTTATACGAATTAAACCAAATGGCAGAATTAGGCTACACCTATTATTCCATAGGCCGTCAAACGATAAAATAATATGAAAAGAGTTTTAATCACCGGCGGAGCTGGATTTCTAGGATCTCATTTATGTGATCGGTTTATCAAAGAAGGATACCACGTGATCGCGATGGACAATTTGATCACAGGCGATTTAAAGAACATCGAACACTTGTTCAAATTAGAACACTTCGAATTTTACCATAACGATGTATCTAAATTCATCCACGTACCGGGTGAACTGGATTACATCCTACATTTCGCATCACCAGCTTCTCCTATCGATTATTTAAAGATTCCGATCCAAACCTTAAAAGTAGGATCTCTTGGAATACATAATTGCCTAGGTTTAGCGCGCGTAAAAAATGCGCGTGTACTGATCGCTTCTACTTCAGAAGTATACGGAGATCCTAACGTGCATCCGCAACCTGAGGAATACTGGGGAAATGTGAATCCAGTGGGACCTCGTGGAGTTTATGATGAGGCCAAACGTTTTCAAGAAGCCATGACCATGGCCTACCACACTTACCACGGCTTAGAAACACGCATCGTCCGCATCTTCAATACCTACGGACCTCGTATGAGACTAAATGACGGACGCGTATTGCCTGCCTTCATAGGACAAGCGCTGCGTGGAGAGGATTTAACGATGTTTGGTGATGGTTCTCAGACGCGTTCGTTCTGTTATGTAGATGATCTAGTAGAGGGCATTTATCGTCTCTTATTGAGCGATTATGCACAGCCAGTAAATATTGGAAATCCGGATGAGATTACGATCAAAGAATTTGGCGAGGAGATCATCAAATTAACAGGGACTTCACAGAAGCTTATTTCTCTTCCTTTGCCTACAGATGACCCCAAACAACGCAAACCTGACATTACTAAGGCTCGCAGCATACTAGGCTGGGAACCCAAGGTAAACCGCGCGGATGGTTTAAAGATTACCTACGAGTACTTCAAGTCGTTGAGTAAGGATGATTTGTTTAGAATGGCGCATCACAAAACATTTTAGACGCTTCGCGTCTAAAATGTTTTGTCAATGAGTCGCCGCAGGCGGCGATGCCGCCCTCGGCTTAGTCAAAGAGTCCGGAGGAAAAGAGTCCGGAGGAAAATATTTCCTATACAACACAAAAGGCGCCTGCGGCGCCTTTTGTGTTAACCAAATCTCTACTCTCTACTCTATTATCTCTACTCTAAAAAAAAGGGGACCGAAGTCCCCATTTTTTTAGTTAAAGATATAACGTACACCAAACTGTGCTTGCCATCTAGATCCTAAACCAAAGCTACGTTGGAATGAATCTGTCAAAGGCACAGATGAGGTAGGGTTACCTTGGTAGCGGTGAGGGAATTCAAACGAAGGCTTACCAGTCGTTGCATCATTACCCGTGTAAGATAATAAACCAGCACGAAGCGATGATTGACCTAATCCCCACTGTGGAGAAACATAGTTACCTAAGTTAAATACATCTAAAGTAAATTGTAAGGTATTTTTCTTACCACCTACGTTGATGTAGAAATCTTGGATTACTTTGAAATCGAAGTTAGCTGACCAAGGTAATTCAGCTCCATTACGCTCTGCATATTGACCACGACGGGAATTTAAATAAGCATCTTGAGAGATGTACTTATCTAAATCTGCCCATTGCTGTGCAGCTGTATAAGTAAATTTCTCAGAAACGTTATAAGAGATGACTTTATCCTTTAACAAGATATCACCTTCTCCATATGGAATGTACATCAAGTCATTAGAAATTTGGCCATCACCATTCATATCACCTGAATAGGTATAAGAGAAACGACCTGCTGGTGCTACTGAATAGGTAAATCCAAATGTAGTAGCCGCTTTCTCATTCAAGTAATTCAACTTGTAAGAACCGTAAGCATTGAAACGGTGTGCTTGCATATAAGAAGAATAAGACGCTACATTCTCATTAGGATCACCGGATACAACACGGTCTCTCCATTGTGATTGAGCGATAGAACCACCGTCATTCACTGAACGAGAATCAGAGTTAGTATATGATAAGGAAGCAAATAAACCATTATCAAATGCTTTCGAAACTGTTGCCGTTAAAGCATAAGAATAACCTAATTGCGTATTCTTTATTACAATCGCATCAGAAATGTTTGGATTTAAACCCGTATTTCCTGTTGTAGGAGCGTTTAAACCTCTAGTTCCACCATAGATTTGGTTATTTTTAGTCGAGCTAGGTAAACCATTAGTACCTAAGGTATAATAGATTACACGGCTATCAGAACCTACTGCCTTCACTTTCGAATCTGGTAAGTTGACGTTTTCTAAGTAAACCGCGTTAATATCTTTTGTATAGATACCTTCTAGAGATACTAACCAACCATCACCTAAGCTCTTATCTACTGCTAAGTTCGCACGGAATACTTGAGAGAACTTAAAGTTAGGATCTGTTATCGCTAAGTTATAAGACGTAGGGATAATAGAAGTTGCAACAGCTGGACGATAAGCATCTACGTTTGCATTGAATGGACGATTAGTAGGAGCAGTTAAACGCTCAGAGCCAAATAATACACCATTATTCGATAATTGATTCGATAACCAAACGTAAGGAACGCGACCTGAGAATACACCTAAACCACCTCGAACTTGAGTCGTCTTATCATCTTTCACATCCCAGTTAAATCCGAAACGTGGAGACCATAAAGTGGTGAAGTCAGGAAATTGATTTGTTCTCAATACCGTGTTGTTACGGAATGTTAAGCTAGGAACGTATGCATTATTATATTTCGCATCCTCAGCTACTGGGAAACCAGTACCATCCGCACGAAGACCAAATGTTAACTTTAATCCCTTCGCTGCAGTAAACTCATCTTGCGCATATAAAGAGGCGGTGTAACCCTTCATTTCAGAGAAAGGGAAAGTCGAGTAGTTCGACCAAGATTGTTGGTATTGTATGGCGTTGGAAACACCATTCGTAGCAGAATTAATAAAATCATCAATTGATTTAAATTGGTAGCCACCATAGTAATTAGGTGCAAAACCATTTCTAAATGCATTCGTTTCATATGCTGCACCTAATGTAAATACATGCTTACCTGCATAGATAGTCAAGTTATCAGATGCTTGGAAGATATCTGAATCTAAGATATTGTTTGCAGAGAATGGCTCGAAACCAAAAGCTGTAAGGGAGTTATTATTATTGTTACCAATATCAACCGTAGGGAATGGCGTATTATTTACAGGTGATTGACGGAAGTCACGCATCTGCGTATAACCTACTGTTAAGTTATTCGCTACTGTAGAAGAGAGCGTAGAGTTCAATTCAGCAATATACGAATCCAAGTTGTTGTTGATACGGTATAAAGAACCTTGGAAAGGTAATACCGTAGCCGATGGGTTACGACCACCCGTTAATGATCCAGATGATGATGGAGGAACATCTGAATAAGAACGTAAGTAGTTATACTTCAAGTTAAACTTATGCTTATCAGAAATATTCCAGTCAAAACGAATGTTTGCCTTTTGTGAATAACTCTCTCTATCCCAGCCTTCATATGCACCTGGATCGTAGTTATACTTCGATTTTAAGAAATCTTTGATTTGATCTAATTGAGCTGCAGTTGCAACAGATTGGTTACCTGCTGTAGAACCCGGACGAGCTGCTACGAAGTTAGAACCTGGTTGAGTTTGTAATTCTTGCTCGAAAGACGCGAAAACAAATAATTTGTTTTTAATGATTGCTCCACCGATACGACCACCAAATTGTCCTCTTTGGAATTTACCATATTGATTCACCACATCACCGATCTTGTTACCTACTTGGTTTTGATCTGTACCAAAATAATAAGCTGAACCAGTCCACTCATTCGTACCTGATTTAGTTACTACGTTAATGTTAGCACCCGTTGCCATACCTTGACGAACGTCATAAGGAGCAATTAATACTTGGAACTGATCGATCGCATCCACTGAGATAGGAGACGCACCTGCTTGACCACCAATCGTAGGTGATAAAGCGAAGGCATTATTAAAGAACGCACCATCAACGGTAACGTTGTTATATAAAGCATTACGACCTGCAAAGTTCAAACCATTTGCACGTGGATCTAAACGAGCAAAATCACCTAGTGAACGATTCAACGTAGGTAAAGTAGTGATTGAGCTATTAGAAACCGTAGTAGCAGCACCTGTACGACCTGAGTTAATCACAGATGAACGAGATGCAACAACCTTAACTTCTTCTAATTGAGCTTGATTTAATGCTAATTTGAAATTCTGGCTAAGTTCTTGAGCTAAAGTCAAAGAAATACCTGATTGAACAGATTCTTTGTAACCTACGAATGAAACAGTCACTTTATATGGACCACCTACACGCATGTTAACAATGTTGTAACGGCCATCCCCACGAGTGGAAGCACCGTAACGAGAACCCGTAGGTTCGTGGATTGCGATTACCGTAGCACCTGGTAATCCTTCACCTTTTTCATCCACAACTGTACCCGACAAAGCGGATGTTGTAGACCCCTGAGCAAAGGCTTGCCCAATAGGTAGCGCCATAATAAGAGCAAAAAACGCTCCTAATAACACTGATTTAGTAATAAACCTTCTTTGCATAAAATTGAAATTTAGTTATAAAGTTAATTAAGTAATGCAACAGCAAAATAAAGGAGAAAAATCAAATACTCCAAAAACTATTTTTCATAAAATAAGGGTAACACATTGATATTTAGGACTAAAATGGAAAAAACATGCAATATCCCAACAGAAGCAGCCTCTTATAGTCCTATTAACCGCATTTATTTAACATAAACTTAATTTTTAATTATTTAAAGAATAATTTTACAGTATAAAAATGTAAGATGTCAGGAAATATCAAATTAACTTCTTTTAGCCACGGCGCGGGTTGCGGATGTAAAATATCGCCACAGATTTTAGATAAAATACTAAAATCAGACAAACCGAAGGCTAATCACCCCCTTTTATTAGTCGGAAATGAAAGTCGGGATGATGCAGCTGTTTTTGACTGGCAAAATGGGGAGGCGGTTATTTCGACGACGGATTTTTTCATGCCGATTGTGGATGATCCTTTTGATTTTGGAAAGATAGCGGCTACTAATGCCATTTCTGATATATATGCGATGGGTGGAACTCCATTAATGGCCATTGCCATTTTAGGCTGGCCAATTGACAAATTAGCTCCTGAAATCGCAGCGCAAGTCCTTGAAGGCGGTAGGGCCGCCTGTGCAGAAGCGGGAATTCCTTTAGCTGGAGGTCACTCGATCGATTCTCCGGAACCGATTTTTGGGCTGGCTGTAACGGGTAAAGTGCGCAAAGAACATTTAAAGCAAAATGATACGGCCACGAAAGACTGTATTTTGTATTTAACGAAGCCCTTGGGTGTGGGTATTTTATCTACTGGCCAAAAACGAGGAATCGTTAGCCCTGGCGACTTAGGTCGAGCGGTGAAGCAGATGAGCACCTTGAATTCTTTTGGAGAAAAGCTGGGGCCCTTAAGCTATGTGAAATCTTTAACAGATGTGACAGGCTTTGGTTTATTTGGTCACTTAGTAGAAATGGCAGATGGATCAGGTTTAAGTGCTAAAATTGCCTTTGAAAATCTTCCCCTGCTCCCAAACATAGATCATTATTTAGACCTCAACTGCTTCCCTGGTGGAACTGCACGTAATTTAGCCAGCTACGGCGATCGCCTAAGTGAGGAGTTCTCTGAACGCCAACGCTATATCGGAGCAGATCCACAGACCTCTGGAGGATTATTGATTGCGGTAGAAGCAGAACATACGGCCGAATTTGAAGCCTTTGCGCTGGAGAACGGTTTCGAATTAAGTCCGATTGGAGAATTAACAGAGGCTAAAGAAAAAGCTATATACCTTTCCTAAATGAAATTATTTTATCGCGCACTTGGAGAAACAGGAACACCAGTCATCATTCTACACGGAATTTTTGGCTCATCTGATAATTGGCTAGGTTTTGGAAAAGCTATTTCAGATGATCACCGGGTTTTTCTTTTGGACCAAAGAAACCATGGTCAATCTCCCTGGGACGATGAATTAAATTACCAAGTGATGGCTGATGATCTTTTGGAATTCATTCAGGAACATCAATTAGAAAAGCCTATCCTCATCGGACATAGCATGGGAGGTAAAGTAGTGATGCAATTCGATTTACAAAATCCAGGTATCGCCAGCAAAATTATCATCGTGGACATAGCACCTAAATTCTATCCGGTTCACCATACGCACATTTTAGAAGGATTAAATAGTTTAGATTTAATTACACTGGAAAGTCGTCAAGCGGCAAATGAGCATCTGAAACGATTCGAGGAGAAAGAAGGCGTTCGTCAATTTTTGCTTAAAAATCTCTACAGAAATGCAGAGCAACAATTCGCTTGGCGCATCAACCTACAGGTGATTACTAAAAATATTGATGTAGTGGGCCACGAATTATGGGTCAAAAAAGCCTCAGAAACAGAAGCACTCTTCATAAAAGGAGCCGATTCCCATTACATTCAGCCGGAAGACGAGCGATACATTGCAGAAATTTTCCCTAATTTTGAACTAGTAGAAATTCCGGGGGCTGGCCATTGGGTACAAGCGGAACAACCTGAGCTATTTTTGCAGGCGCTACAATCGTATTTATGAAAATTTACCTCATCCCCTGCCCAATTGCTGAAAATACATCCTCTAATGTACTAAGTCCTCAAATCTTAGCAGCCATTCTGCAGACAAAGCATTTTTTAGTCGAAAATGTGCGGACAGCCAGGCGATTTATCAGTGAATTAAAACTAGGTATTTCAATAGACGAATTGATTTTTGAGATTTTAGATAAAGATACTCAGCCGGGTATAGTCACCGACTTTTACAAAAAGCATGCTGCAGTCGAATATATCGGTATTATTTCGGAAGCCGGTTGTCCTGGGGTAGCAGATCCAGGCGCTTTGGCAGTATCCATCGCACAACAACAGGGTTACGAAGTCATTCCTTTAGTAGGCCCCTCCTCTATCTTATTAGGTTTAATGGGATCTGGTTTTTCAGGCCAAAATTTCGCCTTCATCGGCTACTTACCCATCGATAAAGCGGAAAGAATTCGAAAAATAGAACAACTAGATCGAGAAGTGTCAAAAGGGGGGCAAACGCAGATTTTCATCGAAACACCATATAGAAACAATGCGCTCTTAGAAGACTTAATCGCACAATGCGCGCCAGATTCCTTCATTTGCATAGCTTGTGATGTGACCGCTCCTTCTGGATTTGTCCAAACAAAGAAAGCACAGGACTGGGCTAAAGCACAACCAGATTTACACAAAAAACCTTGTATATTCCTTTTAGGAAAATAAATTCAACCTTATGATTTTCCACCAAGCTTTCACCTTAAATCAATTCCGAGAAAATACCTATGTCATTTGGGATTCACAGGGAATAGGTATTATCGTTGATCCAGGTTGCTATACGTACGAGGAGCGCCTAACGCTAAAAAACTTCATCGAAGAAAAAAACATTACGCTAACCCATATCCTGAATACTCACGCGCACATCGATCACGTATTAGGTGTGGAGTATTTTAGACAAGAATATAAGATTCCTTTCTACCTCCATCCAAAAGATGAACCTTTGCTGAAAGATTCCTCGAATCGAGCACAGGTGTACGGGTTTCCGCATTACCAACCTTCTGAGGTAGATGTTTGGTACGAGGACGATCAAATTCTGCAGATTGGAGAAATGGAAATCAAGATTTTATTCGTGCCGGGTCATGCGCCTGGACATATCGCTTTGTATTTTGAAAAAGAAGGCCTTTTGTTTGATGGAGATGTGTTATTTAGACAAAGTATAGGTAGAACTGACTTCGCTTTATGCAATCACGCTGATTTAGTGCATAGCATTCAAACGAAATTATATACCTTGCCAGAATCTACGATTGTTTACCCAGGACATGGCGGAAGCACCACCATAGGTCAAGAAAAAGTATCCAATCCATACGTAAAAGCATGAAAAAAGAAATCCCTAACCTATTAACGCTTGGCAATTTGCTGGCTGGTTGTATCGGAATTTGGTTCGTGATGCAAGGCGATTTAGTGAGTGCCTCCTATTGTATCTTCATTTCACTTATATGTGATTTTTTCGATGGATTTTTAGCGCGCGCGTTGCAGGCTTATTCTGAGCTTGGAAAACAGCTTGATTCATTGGCGGATATGGTCTCATTCGGCGTATTACCCGCTTTTATCTTATTTGCTTTAGTGGAGCAAAGCTGTGGAACACAATGCAGTGTCGGTCTATTCGGATTCTATAAGCCATTTATGGTTTTTGCCTTAGTGTTGATGTCAGCCTATCGTTTAGCAAAATTCAATATTGATACACGCCAAAGCGATCAATTCATCGGAGTCCCTACTCCGGCCAATGGCCTTTTAATCGCATCTTTACCTTTAATTCTGCGCTTCCAACCAGAATTCAGTTCGTATATTCTTCAGTTCCAAGGCCTATTAATCTATGCAGTCATCATGAGCTATTTATTAGTCTGTGAATTGCCCTTATTAGCCTTTAAGTTTACAACCTGGGATTGGAAAAGCAATCAAGTGAAATTCATTTTCCTTATTTTTTGCATTGCTGCCCTTGTTATGCTTAAATTTGCAGCAATTCCGGTTTTAGTGATGTCATATATCCTTCTATCCGGCCTACTTTTCCTTATAAATCCAGACAAAAAATGAAATTCTTAGCTGAAATCAACGTAATGCCTCAAAAAGAAATCCTTGATCCTCAAGGGAAAGCCGTATTAATTGGCTTACAAAACTTAGGCATTAACCAAGTGGGAGACGTTCGTATCGGTAAGCATATCACGTTAAGTGTGGACGCTGCATCAGAAGCGGAGGCAAACGAGGTCGTAACGAATGCGTGCAAGAAATTGTTAGCAAACTTGATTATGGAGGAATTTGAGTTTACGTTAACAGCTCAATAGATCCTAAAACTGGCCTGTATGCAATAAAACCAGTGTGCAGGACTCTTCTGTTTGAATTCCCACTTTTTGTAATTCCCTCTCGAGATCCGGATTTTCGGTTCCTGGATTGAAAATAACTCGCTTAGGGGCTAAAGCCTGGAGGTATTCGAAAAGGCCATCCTGATTCGAAGGACCCACGTACAAAGTGACGGTGTCTATATCCTGCAACAAAGGTTGATCCTGTTGAATAGAGAGCCCTAAGACTTCCCCTTCTTTTATTCCTACAAGTGACACATCATGCTTATGTTGCAATAACAATTCGGTGGCCATATAAGCATATCGACTCGGATTCGTACTTGCACCATAGACTAAGACTTTCATTAGAATAATTTTTCGGCGATGGCTCTCACACTATCGGATTTACTCATCGTATAGAAATGAAGCGCTGGAACTCCGGCTTGAATCAATTCTTTTCCTTGCTGCACCGCCCATTCAATACCTAATTGCTTGATTGCCGCATTATTCGCGCATTTACGCGCTTCAGAAACAAATTCCGATGGAATTTCTAAATGGAAAATCTCCGGTAAAATCTCTAATTGACGTTCTGTCGCTAAAGGTTTTAATCCCGGGATAATAGGCACTTTAATGCCCATTTCGCGACATTTTTTAACAAAATCAAAGTATTTCGAATTATCAAAGAACATCTGCGTCACGATATAATCCGCACCTGCATCTACTTTTTGCTTCAAGTACTGTAGATCATCTTCAAAAGAAACGGCATCGATATGCTTCTCTGGATAACCAGCAACCCCTATACAGAAATTCGTAGGTAAGGATTCCGTCTCCTCGTGTAATAAAATACCCTGGTTCATCGCCGCAACTTGCGCTACTAATTCGTTCGCATAGGCATGTCCACCCGGTTTAGGCACAAAATGACTTTCTCCTTTTTCCTGATCTCCACGTAATAATAAGGCATTTTCTATACCTAAATAGTGCAAATCGATTAAAAAATCTTCTGTCTCTTCTTGGGTAAAACCACCACATATAACGTGAGGTACCGCTTCGATTTGAAAACGTTGCATGATCGAAGCACAGATTCCTAGGGTACCTGGACGCTTGCGAATGGGAATGCGCTTAGAAAAGCCATCAATAACTTTCTCTACATATTCTTCCCGGTGATAGGTCACCTCAATAAAGGGAGGCTTAAACTCCATCAATGGCTCAATATGCGACATTAATTCGCCCAAGTGCTGGCCTTTCATCGGTGGAATGATCTCGATCGAGAAAAGTGTTTTCCCTGCCGCTTGCTCAAAATATTTCGTAATCTTAGTCATAATTCAAAACCGGGCTTAACCATTTTTCGATGTCGTCTACCGACATGCCTTTGCGTTTCGCATAATCTGTTATTTGGTCTTTGGCAATCTTTCCTAAGCCAAAATACGTACTCTCCGGATGTGAAAAATAGAATCCAGACACCGCAGAGGCCGGATACATCGCATAACTCTCCGTTAATTGAATTCCGATTTGCTTCTCCGCATCCAACAATTCGAATAAACGCTTCTTCTCCGTGTGATCAGGACAAGCCGGATAACCTGGAGCAGGACGAATGCCGTCATACTTCTCTGAAATTAAATCTTCATTGCTTAAATGCTCTTCCGATGCATAGCCCCAGAACTCCCTGCGAACACGCTCATGCAATAATTCTGCAAAGGCTTCCGCTAAACGATCCGCTAAAGCCTTCACCATGATCGAATTATAATCGTCATGTTCTTTTTCGTATTTATCTAAAAGCAATTCAATCCCTAGACCCGTCGTTACCGCAAAAGCACCCACATAATCCGTCTGACCTGAGTTCAAAGGAGCCACAAAATCACTTAAACAGCGATTCGGCAGCGTGCTGGCTTTCTGGCCTTGCTGACGTAAATGATGCAGCCATTGGCTCTTATCGGAAGATTCGTCCTTGATTTCAATCTCATACGAATTCTGCTTATGCGATCCGTGTTTTTCACAAGCCACCTCTAAAGCCTTCTCCACATAATCATGTAAAATAATATCGTCCCCTAGCGAGTTTGCTGGGAAGAAACCTAGCGCTGCCTTCGCCTGAAGCGATTTATTAGCAATAATCTCTTTCAATAAGGCTTGCGCATCATCGAATAATTTCTTCGCCTCTATTCCTACCACCTCGTTATCAAAAATACGCGGGTATTTACCTGATAACTGCCAAGTAGAGAAGAACGGTGTCCAATCGATGTATTTCGCGATTTCTTCTAAGGAATAATCTTCAAAATACTTTACTCCTAAGAAGGACGGTTGTTTCGCTTTAAATCCTGTCCAATCAATTCCGCTCGATTTTGCACGAGCCTGATCGATGGATAAGTAATTTTTCTCTTGTTGACGGGCTGCGTGAGCCGTTCTCAATTCAGCATATTCTGTTTTAATCTCGTTAAAGATTTCTTGAGAAGTTAATTCACTTTGCAATAATCGTCCCGCTACTGGTACGGAACGGGAGGCGTCTAAAACGTGAATAACAGGTCCTGAATAATGTGGGTCAATTTTTACAGCCGTATGAATACGGGACGTAGTTGCCCCTCCGATTAAAAGAGGAACTTTGAAACCAAGTCGCTCCATTTCTTTGGCCACATAAACCATCTCATCTAAGGACGGCGTAATCAGACCAGATAGATAATATCGACGTTATGCTCTTTCGCCGCCGCTAAAATCTTATCGCAAGGCACCATGACTCCGATGTCGATCACTTCGTAATTATTACAGGCCAAAACCACACCCACAATATTCTTTCCAATATCATGCACATCCCCTTTCACAGTAGCCATCAATATCTTTCCCGCAGAAGAACTCTCCCCACCTTGTTTTCCAGCCTCAATAAACGGCAATAAATAAGCAACCGCCTTCTTCATCACCCGCGCAGATTTCACGACCTGAGGCAAGAACATTTTTCCTTCTCCAAACAAATCCCCCACCACGTTCATTCCGTCCATCAAAGGACCCTCAATTACTTGAATCGGGCGCTCTACTAATTGACGAGCTTCTTCGACATCTTCATCAATAAATTCCGTCAAACCTTTAATTAAAGCGTGTTGCAAACGCTTATTAACCGGTTCTTTTCTCCAAGCATCATCCACTACTACCTCTTTCCCAGCAGATTTAACTGTTTCTGCATAGGTCACTAATTTCTCTGTTGATTCCGGATTTCTATTCAATAAAACATCCTCGCACAAATCACGTAGCACTGTATCAATGTCATCGTAAACACCTAATTGGCTGGCGTTGACAATTCCCATATCCATTCCTGCTTTAATCGCATGATATAAGAAAACCGTGTGCATTGCCTCCCGCACTAATTCGTTACCACGGAAAGAGAAGGAAATATTAGAAACACCACCCGATACTTTTGCATGAGGCAAGTTCTCTTTAATCCATTTTGTCGCTTTAATGAAATCAACCGCATAGTTATTATGCTCCTCGATTCCCGTCGCGACCGTTAAAATATTCGGATCAAAAATGATATCCTGAGCAGGCAAACCTACTTTATCAACTAAAATATCGTAGGCTCTTTTGCAAATCTCGATACGACGTTCGTAAGAATCAGCTTGCCCTGTTTCATCAAAGGCCATGACCACTACGGAAGCACCGTACATCTTCACTAAATTCGCAGACTCGATAAATTTCTCCTCCCCCTCTTTCAACGAGATCGAGTTAACCACCGATTTACCTTGTACACATTTCAAACCTGCTTCAATTACCTCCCACTTAGAGGAATCAATCATGATAGGCAAACGGGCGATATCAGGTTCTGACATCAATAAATTCAAGAATTGTGGCATCATCTTTACGCCATCAATCATCCCCTCGTCCATGTTAATGTCCAAAATCTGCGCTCCACCATCCACTTGCTCCCGCGCCACCGAAATAGCTTCTTCAAACTTTTCTTCCCGAATTAAACGGGCAAATTTCTTCGATCCCGTCACATTGCAACGCTCACCAATATTGACGAATCTAGTCAATTCGGTAATCTCCAAAGGCTCTAACCCGGATAATTGCTGATTTTCATTCGCCACAGGAATCACGTGCGGCCTGTGCTTAGCAGCTACTTCTGCAATTGCCTGGATATGCGCTGGCGTCGTACCACAGCAGCCACCAATAATATTTAAAAAGCCATTTTCTAAGAAATCGTCAATAATCACCGCCATTTCTGAAGGCGACTGATCGTATTCTCCCATTTCGTTCGGCAAACCCGCATTCGGGTGTGCTGAAACGAAGAAAGGGGATTTATCATTCAAGATCTTCACATAAGGACGCATTAAATCTGCACCTAAAGCGCAATTTAAGCCGACCGAAAGTAAAGGCATGTGGGAAATGGAAGTTAAAAAAGCCTCGGTAGTTTGACCAGATAAGGTACGTCCAGAGGCATCCGTAATCGTACCTGAAACCATGACAGGTAAATAAGGCTTCGAAGGATTTTGTTTAAAGAATTGATCGATGGCAAATAAAGCGGCCTTCGCATTCAAGGTATCAAAAATAGTTTCAACTAGCAGTAAATCCGCCCCTCCGTCTACTAAACCCTGAATTTGTTCGGTATAAGCGATCACTAATTCATCAAATGTAACCGCCCTAAAACCAGGATCATTTACATCTGGCGATAAAGAAAGCGTCCGATTCGTAGGTCCAATGGATCCAGCTACGTAACGAGGTTTTGAAGGATCTTTGGCAGTATATTCATCCGCCACTTCGCGCGCAATTTTCGCAGACTCAAAATTTAATTCATACACGAACTCCTCCATGTAGTAATCCGCCATGGCAATGGAAGTCCCAGAGAAGGTATTTGTTTCGGCAATATCGGCCCCAGCCGCAAAGTATTTTGCGTGGATTTCTTTGATCACATCTGGACGCGTGATCGTTAATAAATCATTATTTCCTTTTACTTCATGCGGAAAGCTTTTGAACCGTTCTCCCCGGTAATCGGCATCTGTTAAATTATATTGTTATATTAAAGAACCCATTGCGCCGTCAAGAATTAAAATCTTTTCGCGTAATACGTCTTTTATATTCGGTCTTTGCATGTGTAAGAATGATCTTTGGACTAAGGTTTATGCCAAAAATCTAGCAAATATACGGCTTTTCAGGCTACAAGAGGCCCATTTTTTGAATTTTTTCTACATCTTCCGGAGAATCAATTCCTATCGTTTCAAATTGCGTTTCTATAGCCTTAATTCGAATGCCATTTTGAACCCAGCGCAACTGTTCTAAGGATTCCGCTAACTCTAAAGGGGTCGGTTTTAAGGCGCTTAATCCCGGCAAAATATCTGCCCGATAGGCATATAATCCGATGTGTTTGAAAAAGGTATGTTTTTCTAACCAATCTTTCGGATCAACACCTCGTAGAAAAGGAATCGTTTGGCGCGAAAAATACAAGGCATTGCCCTCCCCATCGCAAACAACCTTAGGGGTATTACTATTAAAAAGTGTTTCCGTATCCGTTATTTTCTTAATGAGCGTTAAAATAGGCGCTCCAGAAGCGAAGCCTGCCGCCACTTCTCTTAGCTGTTCAGGTTCAATAAAGGGTTCATCTCCCTGAATATTAATGACATAATCGACCGATTCTCCTAAACGACTTAAGACTTCTGCACAACGATCCGTTCCGGTGATATGGCTAGTAGATGTCAGCATAACCTCTGCACCGAAACTTTGGGCCGCATCAAAAATGCGTTGATCATCCGTAGCAATTACAATTCGATCAAAACCCTCTACCGCCTTCACACGATCATACGTACGCTGAATCATCGGCTTTCCTCCTAGATCTACTAGCGGTTTTCCAGGAAAGCGAGAAGACGCGAAACGGGCCGGAATAATCGCGACCACCTTTTTGCCGTGCATCATAATAATTACGTTTTTTCGGTAGAATTTTGCCAAATTTGCACATAATTTCCAAACTTTCGACCCTTTGTCCGCATTTTTCGAACATTCCTTTAAAGAACCGATCTGGAGTATCCGCTACTGGGGAACCCCAGAACAGCCACGTTTGTGGATAGAAACGAGAGGAAACGGGAACGCATTTTGGCATTCGTATGAAGTAAGTTCTAAAAATATGGAGCTTTTAGGTAAAGCTCCAGCGGACTATGCACAATTAAACTTTCAATCAGGGGATGAAAACCAGGCGGTTTTCATCAAATTACAACAGAGCAAGAATCCGGGTATCGAATCGATCAAAACCTATTCACTCAAGCCCATCGAACTTTTAAAAGAAGAAAAACCGTACGCTTTAAACTCAGAAAGCCCTTTCAACTTCCAAACACCCCAGCATTACGAAGAAAGCCAAGACTATTTCAAAGACTTTCAAACATTTTTCAAACAACAATTCAACGAAAACATTGCGAAAGGATTGGATTATTTTGAAGGTGAGGATAAGCTAATATTTTCTTATTATCTTTACGATAATGGCTGGAAAAACTACCTCAGGGTTTGTAATTTAGCCTTCGAGACCTTAGTTCACGAACTAATCGCTGAAGGAGATGCCATCGGTTACCATACCTTTACTTTGCTAAATGATCAGTTGATCTTTGTAAAGGACAAAATCAAACTAGTTATTTATGAAAAACTATAAATTAACTCTCATTTTAGCGTTTATAGTAGGCTTAAGCACCAGCTTGCAGGCTACTACGCTAGATTCCTTAGGCTTAAAAAAAGAAAACAATAAGACTTTTTTGCTATTCAAAGTAGGGCCTAAACATTCGCTATTCTCAATTTTAAAACGCTATAATTTATCTCTAACAGAATTCAAGGCTGCTAATTCAGAGGTTGAAATTCCAGTGAAAACAGGGGAAATCGTATATATTCCTTTGCATTATCTAGAGGAAAGCAATCCTACGCCTAAAATGGCGAAAGAAAAAGTCGCTGATGCCCCTAAAACGGATGCCCCTAAAGAAGCCGAAATCCACATTGTAGCCAGTAAACAAGGGCTTCTTTCCGTCGCTAACATGCACAAAGTGACCATGGCGGATTTGCGTAAATGGAATAATTTAACGTCAGATCGTTTGCAAGAAGGTCAACGCCTGATTGTCTCAGATCCATCAGCTTCTAAATCAACTATTTCCGTAGATAAGACTAACCTATTGCCTGCGAAAGCATCTACTACAGCTACCGCTCCTGCAACAGAACCAGCAGCTCCAGCAAAAGAAAAAGGACCAGAAGACATTAAAAAGAAGATTGAAACTGGGATCGCGGAGTTGATCGATGTGCCAGATAATTCGGGTAAATTCTTAGCCTTACACCGTACTGCACCTATTGGTACGTTGGTTTTAGTAAAAAACCTCACAAATAACCAAAGTATTTGGGTGAAGGTTATTGGCCGTTTACCGAATGGAGATTCTAAGGTAATTATCAAACTTTCTCCTAAAGCTTTTGAAAAATTAAATGCAGTGGATAAGCGCGTGAGGGCTGAAATCTCTTATTTATTACAGTAGATTTATGACAAAGAGAAAAAGGCCAATTACGGCTAGTAACGTAGTTTTTGAAATAATTTTTATCCTATCCTACCCTTTTATAGCCGTATTCTCCACGGCGGTGACTATTTTGGTTTGGGTATTTTCTATTCCATCTAGAGTTATCGCTTTTTTTAGTCGAAAATGATTCACGGAAAAATAGCGGCCATCTTAGAAGAGAAATTCGCTTTTTTCAATCATCCGCGATTCATCGAACACGACCCTATTCAAATCCCTCGCTCATTTAGTCGCCTACAGGATATAGAAATTATGGGATTTTGGGTGGCGATTTTAGCCTGGGGGCAACGAAAAACAATTCTTCAAAATGCTCACCAGCTCATCGAATTGATGGATGGATCTCCTTATGAATTTATCTTAAATCATCAATCAACTGATTTAAAACGATTTGAATCATTTAAACACAGAACCTTCCAATATTCAGACACGCTCTATTTTATCGAATTTTTTCAAAGACATTACAGAGGCAATCATTCACTAGAAACGGCGTTCACACATGGCTTAAAAGGGACTGACTTAACGGTTGAAAATGGACTTAATGGGTTTTATTCTTATTTTTTCGATTCAGAATGGGCCCCGGAGCGAACGAAAAAACACATTGCATCCCCTAAGAAAAACTCTGCCTGTAAACGCATCAACATGTTTTTGCGGTGGATGGTAAGAAAAGATGAGGCGGGAGTAGATTTTGGGCTTTGGTCCAGTATTAAGCCATCTCAATTAGTTTGTCCACTCGATGTACATGCCATGCGCACGGCAAGCCAATTAGGATTAATGAAAGAAGAGAAGGCAAACTGGAAAACGGCTTTGGCACTAACTAATACCTTACGAGAATTAGATCCATCAGATCCCGTTAAATATGATTTTGCCCTCTATGGAATGGGCATCGAAGATAAAACACTATGGAAATAAAAAATACAAAAACGGGGGATTACGCCATCATTAACCCACAAGTGGGCGCCAGCTTAATCGAATTACACCTTGCTGGTCTGTCACTCATAGACCTTCCAGGTAGCGAAAAATACCCATTAGAAAGCAATCCGTATCATCCCAGTTCCTTGTTAACTCCCTGGGTTAATCGCGTGCGAAATGGCAATTATTCCTTCAAAGGAAAAAATTACCAATTACCTATCAACGAACCTGATCTGGGCAATGCTATTCATGGTTTACTAGCAAGGGCAAGCTTCGATGTAGAGCAAGTATCCGAAAATTCGATCACCCTAATACACGCCTATTCAGGCGAAGAGCCTAATTACCCCTTCCCTTTTACTTTCCGTTATACCTACACGCTTCAAGACTCAGGGAGTTTAGAAATTACATTCGAGGCTAAAAATACGGGGACAAGTTCTCTCCCATTTGCTTGTGGCTGGCACCCCTATTTTTCTTTTCCTGACACGTCTGCAGAAGATTTAGAGATCAAATTCAAACCGATTAGTCGTTTTTTATCTGACTCCCAAATGATCCCCTTACAAGAGGAAAATCTAAACGGAAAACAACATTTTAAATTCGCAACAGAAAAGATTGATCATGTTTTTCGATTAGAATCTCAAGAAAAACACCTCACTGAATTTATCGATACGAAGCACCAGAGGTCCTTATTTTTAGAGCAATCGTCTATTCAATTTCCCTTCCTAGTGGTATTCCAGCCAGAAGGCTATACATCGGTGGCTATTGAACCCATGACAGCAAATACCGATGCCTTTAATACAGGAGATGGACTAGTAGAATTAGCTCCAGATGAGGTCTTCTCCGGTCAGATCCGTTTATCGATAGGAAAATAAACCATTCAAACAGCTTTTTTGTACCTTTGTCACATGAAGTTAATTTCGCTTATCATTTTGCTCTGCTTATCCGCTTTTAGCCCCGCATTAGGGGAATCGAAAGCAGATTCGACAGCTAATAAATGGAAGCAAGTGATGACCTCAGGAATTAATTTAAATCAATCCAGTTTCAGTGATAACTGGAAAGGTGGTGGAACGAATACGCTGGCAATCGGATGGTATTTAAATCATACAGCGAACGTTTCGAATGAATCCTGGCGATTAAATTCTGATCTTAATTTACAAGTAGGATTTCTCCAAAACCGTACCCAAAGTCTCCGCAAAAACATCGACCGAATTGCGTACGAATTTAAAGCCGGTTATCGTATCAGCCCTAAATGGGACTTTTATGGCTCGACTAACTTTCAAACTCAATTCTTCAATGGATATGAATACGGAAAGAAAAACAAAGCTGGCGCTCCGGTTGACTCTTTGATTTCGAGTCTCTTTGCTCCGGCCTATTTAACCTCCTCCATGGGTCTAGAATACCATCCGGATAAGTCCTTTTATACGCGAATAGGTATTGGAAGTTTACGCCAAACCTTTGTCTTCGATCAAGCCATCTCCAGAGCTGGATTGTATGGTCTAGAAAAACCTGGAGACAATATTAGAAATCAATTCGTCTTTCAGTACCTGGTCAATATAGACAAAGATGTGTGGGAAAATATCAACCTAAAAGCCAGATATTCAGCCTTAATCGATTACTTCAGACTAAATCTTTCCAACAGCATCGTTCACCGCTTAGATGCGAATATAACCATGAAAGTGAACAAATATGTGAGCACAAATATGCAGATCGTGCTATTCCGAGATTATGACCAGGATCCTAGTTGGCAATTTTCTCAAGTCCTATCGATGGGCCTCGTTTACCGAATCGAAAAATAATTATTTCTTTCTGTTTAGGTAGCGATCATACAGCATTTGTATGATTCCATCTTTTAGCCCTAAATCAGGAACTAAAATCGTCTTACATCCACCTAATTCCATCGCTGTTAAATAAATGGAAGCTGCAGGAACAATTACGTCCGCACGGTCCGTATTAAGACGTAATTTATTCACTCGATCTTCAAAAGAAAAAGAACCCACATAGGCTGCTATTTCAAACAGCGCATCAAAACTCATCGACTTTTCCTCCGGCGCAGGTTTTGAAAGATTCAATAATTTTGCGATGTTTCCACCCGTTCCAATGGCCTCAATATCACCCGAAATCAAACTTTTTTGCTGGGCAATCCAGTTTCGCATTTTCTCCCAATCCCCTTCCTTTTCTGTCCCCTCTAATAGCCGAACTGAACCAATTTTAAATGATTTAGAGGCTAATTTCACTCGATTGCTATAGATGTTTAATTCAGTACTACCCCCACCTACATCGATATGTAAATAATTTTTCTTAAAATGTAATGATTGAACAACCACATCATTAATTAATTCTGCCTCACGACTACCATCAATTAATTGAATTTTCATATCCAAAGTCTTATGAATACGTGTAATGATGTCCGCAGAGTTTGAGGCCTCTCGCATCGCAGATGTAGCACAAATGGCATAATCCTTCACTTCATGTAAGTCCATCAATAATTTATAGGCGTGCATTAACTTGAAGATACGAACCTCTGATTCAGGTGAAATCAGGCCATCACTAAATACGTCATGTCCTAAACGAAGGGCAAAACGAACATATTCAATTCGTTTAAAACTAATCACTCCTTCATTTTCTAAGACACTTGAGATTTGAAGGCGAGCGGCATTTGAACCGATGTCAATGGCAGCAAATTTCATGATTTAGCGGGTTTATGAAGAAAAAAACCATTCCCTTGGGCTTCAAAACTGATCTCAGTCCCTAGGACAAAAAGTAATTCCCTTCGATCAATAATGACCGGTATATTTTCAATTAAATACTCCTCGTCATTAGCTGTCTTTGAATCAAAGCCTAAAACGTAGGTTCCTCCACACGTACCTCCACGCATTCCTATACGAAGAAAGGGCTCCGGAAACGTAATGAGTCGAAGATTTTCTAAGGCAGAATCTGTCAAATGTACAGGCGTATCTATTAACATGTATTAACGAGGATGTCGTTGTAAAATTAGCTAATTTTAGGCTCGAAAGGTAAATAAAAGGACGATGACGTATAAAATACTTTGGGCAGACGATGAAATCGATTTATTGAAACCCTATATTTTGTTTTTAGAGGGCAAAGGATACGAAGTATATACCGTTAATTCCGGATCCGACGCCATAGAATTAGTAGAAACTCAAAAGTTCGACATCTTATTCCTAGATGAAAATATGCCTGGCATGTCCGGCCTTGAGGTTTTATTACATATCAAAAAAATCCGCCCAAACCTTCCTGTCATCATGATCACAAAATCAGAAGAAGAGGAATTAATGGAGGACGCCATCGGCTCTAAAATTGCCGATTACTTGATCAAACCACTCAATCCGAATCAATTATTACTTTCTGTTAAGCGAATTTTTGATAAGAAAAGATTGGAAGAGGGTAAAACTAATATAACCTACCAGCAAGAGTTTTCAGCTTTATCAATGCAGTATCAGGATCATTTGAATGCAAAAGAGTGGACCGAAATTTATGAAAAACTCGTGTATTGGGAACTTGAAATCGACACCACGGAGAATAAATCAATGGCAGAGGTTTTGAACAACCAAAAAAATGAAGCAAATGCCCATTTTAGTAAATTCATTGAGAAAAAATACGAAGGTTGGTTACTGAAGCCGGATACTGAAACTCCAGTTCTTTCTCATTTAATGCTGCGTAAGCATGTATTCCCAAAAATAAATGACAAGAGTCCACTCTATTTTATTTTAATCGATAATCTGCGCTTTGATCAATGGAAAACTTTGGACAAATACATCCAAGAATATTTCCGATTAGAGTCAGAAGATACCTATTATTCTATCTTACCTACCACGACCGCTTACGCGAGAAATTCCATCTTTGCTGGGATGATGCCCTCTGAGATCGCTAAAAATTATCCAGATAAATGGGTCTTTGATTTAGGGGACTCAGACGATGAAGAAGGATTCAATAAGCACGAAGAATTTTATTTACAAGAGCAATTAAAGCGTTTAAAAATCAATGCTAAAAGCTCCTATCACAAGATTATCCATCAATACCAGGGAAAACAATTAGTGGACAATTTCAATAAATTGGCAACCAATGACTTAAATGTCATCGTCTATAATTTCGTTGATATGCTTTCGCATGCGCGTACGGACATGGCGATGATCAAGGAATTAGCTCCAGATGAGTCTGCCTACCGTAGTTTAACAGCGAGTTGGTTTCAGCATTCCCCCCTGTTTGATTTATTAAAGAAGATCGCAGAGAAAAAGGGTCGAGTGATTATCACCACAGATCATGGAATGATCCGAGTTCAAAATCCGATTAAAATTGTAGGGGATAGAAATACGAACACGAATTTACGTTACAAGCAAGGCAAGAATCTAAATTGGGATAATGCGAATAAAATGATGGTTTGCCGGAAGCCAGAGAATATTTTCTTACCTAAACCGAATGTATCTACAACCTATGTTTTTGCCAAAGAAGACAATATGTTTGCCTATCCAAACAATTACAATCAATACGTAAACCACTACCGAAATACCTTCCAGCACGGGGGAATTTCCTTAGAGGAATGTATCATTCCCGTCATCTATTATACAGGAAAATAGTTAGAGACTCGAGACAGGGAAGATTTTACCACCTTCGCATTTGAGGATTTGGCCTGGAACTTTAGCCATGGTATTATAATCGTGACTTGCCATTATAATGGCCATTCCACTTTGATTCAGCTCCTTAAATAATTGCATAATTTCCAAAGAAACCTCCGGATCTAAATGCCCCGTAGGCTCATCAGCTAGCAATAAAACAGGATTATTTAAGATGGCACGCGCAATACAAATACGTTGCTGCTCTCCGCCAGATAAGCGATGAATGCGTTTCGAAATCGCAGAACTCATACCCACTCGGCTTAAAACCTCCTCAATTTTAAAGCGAATTTCCTCTTTGTTTTTATGGCCCGTGGCCTCTAAAACAAAAGATAAATTCTTCTCTACATCACGATCTGTTAATAATTGAAAGTCTTGGAAGACGAAACCTAATTTTCGTCTCAAAAATGGCACATCAGATTGAGTAATCGTGTTCAAGGAATATCCTGCCACCGTTGCATTACCTGATTGAATACCTATTTCAGCAATTATACTGCGAAACAATGTACTTTTTCCACTCCCCGTTTTACCGATTAAATAATAAAAATCCCCTTCATTAATCGTTAAATTAATGTCTTCTAGCGTATTAACGCCTTCTTGAGAAATAGTTACTTGTTCAAAAGATAAAACAGACATAAGAATCGCCTAGGTTTATTAAGAATTTACTTTTGCGTGATCGGCTAAAAACTGAGCTAAACCCGAATCTGTCAACGGGTGCTTTAAAAGTGCTAACATGGCAGATAATGGACCAGTCATGACATCTGCAGCAGCTTCTGCACATTTAATAATATGCATTGGGTGACGAACTGAGGCTGCCAAGATTTGTGTTTCGAACTCGTAATTATCGTAAATCAACCGAATTTGTTCGATTAATTCAATACCGTCATAGGATATATCATCTAGGCGGCCAATAAAAGGGGAAACATAGGTTGCACCGGCTTTTGCGGCTAATAAAGCTTGGCCTGCAGAGAAAACTAGCGTGCAATTTGTTTTAATACCTCTTTCAGAAAAATATTTCAAGGCCTTAATACCGTCCTTGATGATAGGAATCTTCACTACAATTTTATCGTCTAATTCAGCTAATTCTTCGCCTTCACGAATCATCCCTTCATAATCAGTCGCAATTACTTCGGCAGAAACATCCCCATCGACGATATCACAAATCGCTTTGTAATGACGTAAAACTTGGTCTTTTCCAGTAATTCCTTCTTTAGCCATTAAAGAGGGGTTAGTTGTAACACCATCCAAAACACCTAAATCTTGTGCTTCCTTGATTTGAGCTAAATTCGCTGTATCGATAAAAAATTTCATAGGTCAGATTTTTAATAACAAAAAAATGGCAAATTCACCGCTACGACCGACCTACCCTTGCTTCGATCAAGACCTGGGGGATTCAGCGGGAGCTGGTAATTTGCCATCACAAAGATGACAAAAAAGCGGCTTTTTTCAAAATAAATATCGTTTTTTTGGATTAGCACCTTAACTTTAAATGATGAAAAAAACGATTCTATTTTTAAGCCTATTCATTACATGGGCTTGTTCTACTTCAGGAGAGGCTTGGTTAGAGGAAGCGAAAGCTCGCTTACAGAAAGGGGAAGCTGTTTCTGCTAAAGAAGCACTACAAAAAGCGATTGAAAAAAATCCTGGTTTGGCAGAGGCGTATAACTTACAGGGTGTCATTCTATTTCAAGAAAAAAATTACCCAGAAGCTGAAGCGGCTTATCGTAAGGCAATTGAATTAAAACCCTCTTTATATACATCTCAATTGAATTTAGGAGCGGTTTTAATGGAACAAGGGGTTTGGGATAAAGCACTTGCTCCTACGGATAAAGCCATCGCATCTCAGCCCGATTCGAGTGCAGGATACCTGCAAAGAGGAATTATACAAGCCGCACTTGCTAAACCAATGAATGCAAAAGCAGATTTTACGAAGGCCATAAGCTTAGCGCCTAAAGAAATCAATGCCTACTATAACCGAGGAAATATTTTATTTCAAGAGGAAAATTATGCAGCCGCCATCGCTGATTTTGCGAAGGCAGCGGACATTAACCCCGCTTTTGGAAAAGCTTATTATGCTTTAGGATTAAGTTATATCAAATCAAATCAAAACGACAAAGCGTGTCTAGCGTTCAAACAAGCTCAAAAACTTGTTTATCCTGGCGCAGCCGAAGCCGTTAAAAACCTATGTCAATAACCATGAGAAAGATACAATTTATCCTAGGGGCCTTTTTTAGCATCGTATTCTCACTTTTCGCCTATTGGCAATTTAATGACCCCGATCCCATTTTATGGGTTCCTGTGTATGCCACAGCCGTGTATACATCCTTGCAAGCCATGCGGGGAAAAACAAATCTTGAACTTTTAATCGTTTTATTCTGCTTATCTCTTTTTGCAGGCTTGCAATTATGGATGGGAATGACCGCTTGGGAAGGATTTTTGACGGATGGATTAAGTATGAAAACACATAATCAGGAATTAGCTAGAGAGGCCGTGGGTCTTTGGATTGCAACAGCTTCATTTGCGCTATTTTACGGATTAGAAAAAAAGAAATAACATGTTAGAACTTGGTTTTGTCTCTGCGATTCTTCCTAATAAAAGTCTTTTTGAGGTTTTAGACTATGCCAAACAGCAAAATTTTGCTTGTGTAGAAGTCATGTGCTGGCCAGCTTCATCAAAAGACGCGCGCAGGTATGCCGGCGTTTCGCATATTGCTGTAGATCAAATGACACGGGAGGATCAGCTAGATTTGAAAGCTAAATTAGCTACGCATCCGGTGAAAATTTCGGCTTTGGGCTACTACCCTAATCCACTTGACCCAGATGAAACGCAGGCCGCATTTTACAGAGAGCACATTAAAAAAGTCATTAAGGCAGCTTCCGTTTTAGGTATTGAACGCGTAAATACCTTTGTGGGACGTGATTATACGAAAAGTGTGGCTTATAATATTAGTCGTTTCGCTGAGGTTTGGCCAGAAATTATTGCCTTAGCTGATTCATTAAAAATCAAAATAGGCATTGAGAATTGTCCGATGTTCTTTACGGATGATGAGTGGCCAGGAGGAAAGAATTTAATGACAACGCCTAAGATTTGGGATGAATTATTTACTATTATTCCGTCGGCGAATTTTGGTCTAAATTACGATCCCTCTCATATGGTGTTCCAAATGATGGATTATACCTACCCTATTTATCACTATGCGGATCGGATACACCACGTACATTTGAAGGATATCAAAGTGTATCAAGATAAATTAAATCGAGTGGGGATTCTGGCTAATCCCTTAGAATATCATTCACCCAAAATTCCTGGTTTAGGGGATATCAATTGGGGTAAATTTATCTCTGCATTAAATGATGTGCGTTACAGAGGTCCCATCGTGATTGAAGTCGAAGATAAGGCCTATGAAGGCTCAGATGAGGATATTGACAAAGCCATTCGAAGCGCCAGGAATCACATCCAACAATTTTTACCATAAAAAAAGGGCTTCATTTCTGAAGCCCTTTTTGCTATTTCTTTTATTACTTACCTGGTTTTGCAAAGATAACAGGATCAAGTGTAGGATTAATTTCAACCGAAACCGTCTCCACTGTCATCATGCCACCCATCGGGTTAGCCGTTTCCACCGTATGAGGAAAAGCCAAACCATTGACCATTTTATAGTTCGAGAAGCTTACTTCTGAATCTACTTCTTGTCCATTCGCTTGAACTTTAGCTTGAGTCTTTACTACGAAATTCGTCGCAGTAGAAACATACACTTTACTATCTTCGCCAGATGGTTTAGTGACTGTTAATAAATACACATCAGCTCCATCTAATTTCTCCTTAGAAACTAACTCGATTTTATACCCATCTTTTTTAGCATTAGTTAGTATAGAACCTAAGAACTTTTGAGAACTAGCCATTTTTACTTGGTCAGAAGGCATAACTTCCGGCTCACCTGTTCCACCCATCATCGCAGGGCGATTCATCCAACCTTTATCTCCATCAATTACTGTAATGATTTTATTTCCCATTACTTCAATTTCAGTACGGAAAGATTGTCCAATCACTAAAGATGTTTTACTTTCAATGTCCATTCCTTGTACACTGAACTTGTTTTTTACGACTGCCGTTTTAACAGTAGCCCACTTATCTAAGCCACCCATCGCAGCTTCGTGTTTCGCTAGAATTTCTTCTGTAGATTGCGCAGACGCAACAAAAGCGAAAAGCATTCCTGCCACTAGGCAGATTGATTTGATCGTTAATTTCATTTTATAGGGGTTTATTTTCGAAAGTTAAGGTAAAATAGGATAGCTTGATTACCATTCATACTATTTTTATGCGTGTTTCTTCGGAATTGATCGCATGACAATAAGCCAACCTATTAGGACGAGGATGGCGGCCATAAAGAAAGCCGCACCAGGAAATAAAATAGGTGCTTGTTCGGAAGCAAAATAGGCAAATAAATTAGAGGCTAATAAAGGGCCAAAAATAGTCGTAATGGACTGCAAACTTGTTAATCCTCCTTGTAATTCACCTTGCTCATCTGCACCTACTTGTTGGGTGATTAAACTTTGGAGCGCAGGACCAGCAATACCACCTAACCCGAAGGGAATCATAAAGGCATACATCATCCACGATTTAGTGGCATAGGCGAACAAGAAAAAGCCAAATCCATATAACAGAAGGCCGTAAGAAATAGCGCGAATTTCGCCTAGTTTTGGCATAATGATACGGGCCAAACCTCCCTGAACAATCGCCACAATTAAACCTACAAAGGCTAAGGAATAACCCACCTGATCTGGAGTCCAACCAAAAACCTTCATCGTAAAGTAAGACCAGGTACTCGGATGTACTTGTCCGGCTAATTGAAGGCAGAAAAAGGCTCCTACTAAACCGGCGATTACCGGATATTTTGTCAAATTCTTTAAAGAACCGAGTGGATTAGCCCGCTTTATATCAAAGGCTCTTCTATTCGATTTAGCGAGTGATTCAGGCAAGATAAAATAGCCATAAATACCATTTATCAGGGTTAAGGCTGCGGCGGCGAAGAACGGAATTCGATCCCCATACGAGGCTAACATCCCTCCTACCGCAGGTCCAATAATAAATCCAATACCAAAGGCAGCGCCTACCACACCAAAATTCTTCGCGCGATCTTCCGGTTTAGAAACATCGGCAATATAGGCTTGAGCCGTTGTAAAGCTAGCTCCGGTGATACCTGACATAATACGTCCGATAAATAACCAAAGTATGTTAGGCGCAAAAGCTAAGACTAGATAATCAATCGTAAAGCCAAAGAGGGAGGCTAAAATCACCGGTCGACGTCCCACTTGGTCTGAAAGCCCACCTAAAATGGGTGAGAATAGAAATTGCATAATGGCATAAGAGGCCATTAGCCAACCTGCGTATTGCGAGGCTACGGAAATATCACCGCCTACGAAACCTTTGATTAAGGTAGGTAAGACAGGGATAATTAATCCAATTCCGAGAACGTCAATTAATAAGGTAATGAAGATAAATCCTATTGCAGGATTCTTTTTACTCGCCATTTGATTTTACATTAGGCTGCAATTTAAGAAAAAGGATAATGAATTGTATCTTTTAAAAACTGCTTACTAGTTTCAGCACAAGATAAGGGCGTTTTTCCTGGATCAGGTACCCCATCTAATTCTACAATCGCAAATCCTTTGAATTTAATTTTGTCTAAATTCGCAAATACCTCTTCTAAATTCACTTTTCCTTGCCCTAATTCGACGAAACGATAACGAGGCTCCGTCTGACGGACATCCTTCACGTGTAAAGAATGAAGTACTTTCTGGTATTTCAAAACAGCATCAGCTGGATTACCACCGCCTTGGAAATAATGCGCCACATCTAAAAGCAATTTGATTTTAGATGGATCCATATGTTGAACTAGCAAATCTACCTCCTCTGGAGTTTCTCCAAACTGGTCCATATGGTTGTGGTAGGTGGCTTGAATGCCTAATTTCTTTGTTTGGGCACCGATCTCGTTCATTACTTCAGCTAAACGGATTAAATCCTTATCCTCTGGTTTCACCCCTTTCTTGCGTAAAGAATTCGTTAACTGAATGGAAGTTCCCCCTAAGGCTTTTACAAACGTGGCATGTTTTACGTGTTGCGCAATGGATGCATCCACTTTAGCTGGATCAATTTCTACACTTCCGCTCGAAAACATGCACAATTGCAAGCCTGATTGATCGATTAAGGCCTTTAGCGCAGCTGGATTTTCTCCGTATTTCGCAAAGGTATTAGCACGTAATTGAATTCCTTTAAATCCTAAACTGGCCACCTCTTTAATCGCTTGTTCATCTTGCCCACTCCACGTGATAGAAGAATAGCCTAAAGAATAGGTTTTCTTAGCTTGAACTGAAAAAGGAAGACTAAGTGCTACCGAAAATAAAGAGGATTTTACGAGGAATTCGCGTCTAGTTGTCATAGGATGAGGTTTTTACATAAAAGCCTGTAAATCAGTTTATTTACTGCTTCCTAATTTTAAATAATCCGCTAGCAAACTGAGTTTATCCGTACCGATGTAATCCACGCCTATATCTACTAAAGCTTGATAGCCTAATAGTGAATCTGGCGTGGCCCATAAACGAACTTTTCGGCCGTTTGCGTGTACTTTATCAACGTAGGTTTTTAGTTTTTCTTTCAAAGGAGCAGGAATAGGTCCTTGACCGTTCCAAAAACCAAATTTAAATAGGGATTCACTCTCTAAAATCACCTTATTGGTCGGGAAAGGCTCATCTGAGCGGCCATCAAATGTAATCCAAACGGGGGATTCAATGTATTGGGCAGGTTTTGGTCGATTTCCGGAGATGACAATTCGAAATCCTTTTTTTTGCAACAATTCAGCGTAAGGTTTAAAAGCCGCAATGATTAAAGGTAAAGTGGAATCCGAGGGAGTCTTTGAATCAATCAGTAACTGATGAAAATTTCCTTCTTTATTTGCCTTTAAAACCGCTATAATAGGATCAATATACAAATTCTTTAAAGTTCTATTTAGGGCTAAGGAAGATCGCTCATGTCCCACTAATAATTCCCCATTGACTGCATATACATCCGATTCGATAGAACCAAATCCCAGCTGAAACGCCTCAAAAAATGGTCGCTCATGTTCGTAATCATTATGAGCATGCGCCTTTAGCAGTGGGCTTTGCGCGTTTAGGGCGAGTGACAATAAACAAAAAAGAGCGATTTTTTTCATTAGCCTTTTACATAGTCCCCTGACGCAATGCGCGTTTTAGGATCGATTTTTTTATTGTATAAATACGCGTAAGTTTCAATTTGCTTTCCTTTTAGGTTCACTTTTACTTGTTCGCGAACAAATAAACTCTCACTTGGTTTTTCGGCATTATACTCCTCGTATTCATCTAAAACGTTCAATAATTTGATCGTATTAGATAATAAATACAATTCCCCCACCACTTGATCTTTAGCCTCTTGTGAAGGAATAATTCCTGGATAATCGGCTACTTGGTACATTTGGCCTTGATAGGTCGCCATGCCGATGTAATCTGAATTACGGGCGATTAAGCGATGTAAGTCGTTTCCACAATCGCGGCGCAAGGTTCCATAAACGAATAAATATTCTTCTACGTTAGGCTCCGGAAGTTTTGCTTCTTCTAAGATCAGGACTAAATCATCCTGCTCTACTACCGTTCCTTCAGTCAACAATACGTTTCCAATAATTCCTTCAAATGGAGCTGATACGATCGATTCCATCTTCATTGCCTCGATCACATAAAGTGGAGCATTTAATTTAACCTCGTCTCCTGGTTTTACTAAGATACGGGATAAACGTCCTTGCAATGGGGCTCCAATATCTCCTTTAGCCTTCGCTTTCGCGTGTTGCGCTCGTTCTACCTTGACATTTTTGTCCAATATCTTAATCCGGCGCGCCTGACCATTCAATTCAAAGGTCACATTGCGCATGCCTGATTCATCTGCTTCCGACATATACAAGAACTTCACGATGATCGTTTTACCTGGCTCAATCGTGATCATAATTTCCTCATCCTGCTTTAAACCATAGAAGAAAGCTGGTGTAGGTAAAGCTGATAATTCGCCAAATAAGGCGGAATTCTTGTAGAAGTCTTCGTAGACTTTGGGATACATTTTGTAAGATAAGTAATCGTAGAATCCACCCTCAGCTTCGGAGAATTTCTTCGTAAATGCTTTGAAATCAGCATCAAAATCGATGGGTGCCAAATGATCGTTTGGTCGACCCTCGATAGCATGCTCGCCTTTCAAAATAATCTCCTGTAATTGTTTCGGAAATCCTTGGTAAGGCTGACCTAAACCACCCTTAAAGAAATCTTTGACTGATTCAGGGAAGGATAAAGTGGCACCTTTAGCATACACATCCTCCGCCGTTAAGGAATTAGCGGTCATAAAAATCGCCATATCCCCTACCACTTTCGAGGACGGTGTCACCTTCACAATATCGCCAAAAAGCGTATTCGCTTCCGTGTAATTTCGCTTCAATTGCTCAAACTTATCGCCCACTCCCAGCGCAATCGCCTGGCCACGTAGGTTCGTATATTGTCCACCTGGAATCTCATTATTGTAAACCTCAGCAGTTCCAGCCTTCAATTCCGATTCAAATGGCGCATACATCGTACGCACCGCTTCCCAATAATTTGAGTATTCATTCAATAAATCTAAATCCAAATCAGAAGCCTTCGGATGTCCTTGCATCATGGCTACTAAGGAGTTCAAGTTAGGCTGGGACGTCAAACCAGACATCGCTCCTAAAGCGCCATCCACAATATCCACTCCCGCTTCAATCGCCTTCAAATAGGTCGCCGATTGAACAGAGGCCGTATCGTGTGTGTGCAAGTGAATAGGTATATCAACTGCTTTCTTTAATTCTGTTACTAGTTTCTCTGCTTGGAATGGACGTAAAAGACCTGCCATGTCTTTAATGCACAACATGTGTGCTCCTACATCTTCCAGCTGACGCGCCATATCGACGTAGTATTGCAGATTGTATTTATCGTTCGTAAATACATCGCCCGTATAGCAAATAGCTGCTTCTGCGATGCCTGGTGTGCGTTCCCGAACGGCTTTGATCGAAACTTTCATCGCATCGATCCAGTTCAAGGAATCGAAAATACGGAAGACATCAACTCCGGCTTCGGAGGATTTCTCCACGAATTTCTCAATCAAATTATCAGGATATGCCGAGTATCCCACGGCATTCGAGCCGCGGAAAAGCATTTGCAATAACATGTTCGGCATGGCCTCGCGGAATTCTTGCAAGCGCTTCCAGGGGGATTCTTGTAAGAATCGCATCGCCACGTCGAAGGTCGCGCCACCCCATACCTCCATCGAAAATAATTGAGGGAAGGATTTTGCAAAACCGTCCGCCACGGCTAACATATCTTGAGTACGCACACGTGTCGCTAAGAGCGATTGATGTCCGTCACGGAAAGTCGTATCCGTAAAATAAATTTGCTTCGCATCCCGGATGTGTTTCGAAAATTTCTCCGCACCCATTTCCGTTAATAAAGCTTTGTTTCCTTTCGGATATACCGACATGGGATCCACGTAAGGGATGATCGGTGTGCGGAATGGAGCCGTTGGCTTAAATTTAACATCCGGATTTCCATTGACAATTACCTCGCCTAGGTAGCGAATCGCCTTAGTAGAGCGGTCGCGGGTCGGCTTGAAATTGAATAGTTCTGGGTGGTTTGCAATGAAAGGCACCGTGCAATGGCCTTCTTGGAAGACAGGGTGCGTGATAACGTTGCGTAAGAACGGGATGTTTGTTTTTACGCCACGGATACGGAATTCTGTCAACGCGCGGTTTAAGCGTTCGGACGCACCGCGAAGCGTGCGGCCTTTGGCCGATACCTTCACTAACATCGAATCGAAATAAGGGGAAATTTTCACCCCTGGATACGAAGATCCCTCGTCTAGACGAATACCAAAACCAGCTGCATTTCTGTAGGCGATAATCGTACCAAAATCTGGTTTAAATCCATTCGCAGGATCTTCCGTCGTAATGCGACACTGAATCGCAAAGCCCTTTAAAGGGATATCCTCTTGGTTTTGAATGAAAATACCAGGATCAGATAATTTGTAATTTTGGGCGATCAGAATCTGTGTGCGCACGATGTCGATACCTGTCACTTCTTCCGTAATCGTGTGCTCCACCTGAATTCGTGGATTTACTTCAATAAAAAAGATATTCTCCTCTTTATCGACTAGAAATTCAACCGTTCCAGCATTATAATAATTCACCGCCTTGCCTATTGAAAGCGCGTAAGCGTATAATTTTTGTTTTGTTTCTTCTTTTAAACCAAAGGACGGAGCGATCTCCACCACCTTTTGGAAACGTCTTTGCACGGAGCAATCGCGCTCATACAAATGGACTAAATTTCCGTGTTGATCCCCTAATAATTGAACCTCAATATGTTTCGGATCATCAATGAATTTCTCAATGAATAACGTATCATTCCCAAACGCATTTTTCGCCTCATTCTTTGCTTCTTGGTAGGCTTTTTCTAATTCCGCTTCCGTTCTCACCACCCGCATTCCTCGTCCGCCGCCACCGGCAGCGGCTTTCACCATCACTGGAAATTTAATTCGTTTCGCTTCGGATAAGGCCAAAGAATAATCCGACAAATCCCCTTTAGAATCCTCAATCATGGGCACATTCGCCTTCAAAGCTGCCACTTTCGCAGCTACTTTATCTCCCAAAGCATTCATCGCCTCTGGAGAGGGACCCACAAAAACAATCCCTTCTTCTCTACAACGTCTCGCTAAACCTACGTTTTCAGAAAGAAAACCATAGCCCGGGTGAATCGCATCAATCTTTTTAGATTTACACAAGGAAATCAATCCTTCAATATCCAAATAAGGCTTTAATGGTTCGTCGTCCTTACCGATTTGGTAAGCTTCATCAGCTTTATACCGGTGCAAAGAATAGCGATCTTCGAACGTATAAACAGCCACGGTGCGTATTCCTAACTCGGATGCAGCGCGCATGATTCGAATCGCAATCTCGCCACGGTTGGCGATTAGCAAACTGGAGATTTTCTTAACGTATGATTTTGGCATAATAAATCAATTAGAGAATTATAACAAAAATGCTAAATATATTGCGAAAATTGCATGATTTGCCCTATTTTATTTGGTGAAACTTAAAAATTTACAATTATTATTGGGTTCATTACTAAATAAAATAATTCTATCGGCTTCCTGCGAAATTTCTTAACTTGCAGGTCGAACAAAAAACCCAGTTGAATGAAACCCATTATTGGCATAACCCTAGGTGATTACAACGGCATCGGTCCTGAAGTAATCTTGAAATCCTTAGCGAGTCCGCGGATCCTAAAGTGGTGTACGCCTTTGATTTATGGTTCTGCCAAAGTACTGGATTTTTATCGCCAAAAATTTGAATTAAAGGAGTGGTCAATCGATTCGATACAAGACGCATCTGAAGCGAAATCAGGCGGAAGCTATGTCATTAATTGCTGGGATGATTCTAGCACCGAAGTTGAACCCGGGAAAGAGACAAAAGAAGCTGGAAAAGCAGCATTTGACTGTTTAGAACGCGCTTCGAATGATTTAGATCGGGGGGTAATTGCAGCAGTAGTCACCGCTCCTATTAATAAACACAACATACAATCGGAGGAATTTAAATTCCCAGGACATACGGAATATTTTACTGAACGATTTGAGGCAAAATCATCACTAATGATGCTTGTTTCTGAAAATCTTCGCATGGGCGTGGCTACGGGTCATATACCTTTATTAGAGGTTTCGAAGGCACTTAGCGCTGATCTTTTGCGCACAAAAATTCAA
Source organism: Aquirufa sp. A-Brett2-15D (assembly GCF_054558735.1). Classification (NCBI taxonomy): domain Bacteria; kingdom Pseudomonadati; phylum Bacteroidota; class Cytophagia; order Cytophagales; family Flectobacillaceae; genus Aquirufa; species Aquirufa sp. A-Brett2-15D. The sequence continues at coordinate 664,127 of NZ_JBSKFT010000001.1, forward strand.
TTGTTCTTAAAGAGTTTGAAGGAAGATTTCTCGATTGAAAAACCGCGTTTAGCCGTATTAGGTTTAAATCCACATGCGGGAGATTCTGGACTTTTAGGCCAGGAGGAATTAGAGATTATTCAACCTGTTGTAGAGGAATTCAGAAAAAAGGGGAATTTGGTTTTAGGGCCTTATTCAGCGGATGGGTTCTTCGGAAAAGCTCAATTTAAAGATTTTGATGGGGTTTTAGGCATGTACCACGATCAAGGATTAATTCCTTTTAAATACATTGCCTTCGATTCCGGCATCAATTTTACGGCAGGATTACCTGTTATTCGTACGTCCCCAGATCATGGCACGGCTTATGATATTGCAGGCCAAAATGTGGCAGACCCTGGTTCCTTCTTACAGGCTATGTTTTTAGCCTTAGATCTTGTAAAAAACCGAATGAATGCATAATAAGCAAGTTTTGATTGTCGACGAAGTTCATCCTTCGATGGCGGAAGGACTGACGAAATTAGGCTTCGAGGTAGAAACTCGTTTGGGATTGAGCGCAGATGAGTTTAGACGCATTTTGCCATCATTCGATGGATTAGTCATTCGTAGTAAATTCAAAATCACCGCTGACATACTAGAAAACACTCATTTATCCTTCATAGCGCGAGCTGGAGCGGGATTAGATTTAGTTGATTTAGAGGCTTGTTTAGCGCGCGGAATTGCTGTTTTTGCGGCAAACGAGGGTAATGCTGATGCGGTGGCTGAACACGTAATCGGCCAAATCCTCTCCTTAGCACATAAATTGCATACTTCAGATACGGAGATTCGACACGGATTGTGGGAAAGAGAAGGGAATAGAGGATTTGAGATCAAAGGCAAAACAATCGGGATTATTGGATACGGAAATATGGGTAAGGCGGTTGCGTCACGGCTTTCAGGTTTTGGAATGAAGATTTTAGCTTATGATAAATATGCGCCATCGCTTGATTTTCCTGCTTCTCTCGCACAAATTTTCGAAGAAGCCGACATTCTAAGCCTACATATTCCTTTGACTTCAGAGACTCGCGGACTGGTTACACCTTCCTTTATCGAGTCCTTTAAAAAGCCTATTTTATTTATCAATAGCTCTAGGGGGCCTATTTCTCCACTTGAACCCTTACTGCAAGGTTTGCGTTCAGGACAAATTAGAGGACTAGCTTTAGACGTATTACCTAACGAAAAATTGTCGACTTGGTCTCCCGTCGAAAAAGAGATTTTTACCGAAATAGCCGCCTATCCAGCGACCATTTTTAGTCCACATGTAGCGGGCTGGACCACGGAAAGTTATTTTAAAATTAACGAGGTATTACTCCAAAAAATAAAAGCGCATTTTTCTCTATGAATTACCCCGTTAATCTTGCTGAAAAACTGGGATTCAACCAGATTAAAGAGGAAATTAAGCAAATTTGCTTGAGTCCGATGGGGCAAGAATATGCCGATAAAATGCGCTTTTCTGACCGTTTTCCTTTGGTAAAACAATGGGTAGAGCAAGTGGATGAAATGGGGCGGATTTTAGGGGAGCATGGCGGTGAATTTCCGCAGGTAGATTACATCGATTTGCGCTCCTATTTAAGCCCATTGGCATTAGAGGGTCATTATTTATCGGCAGATGAGTGGAGAGATTGGCAGCGAGCTTTGAGCGTATTATACGAAACAATCCGCTTCTTTGCAGGGATTGATGAGGCTGAATATCCTGAAATTCACAAGATTACCCAGCATTTTCTCGCCAAAGGCGCAGAAAGTAATGGAGATTTCAGACAAATTCTGCCAATTATTCAAGATTTAGACCGGGTTTTTGATACCAATGGTCAAATCAAGGAAACGGCCTCCCCTGCTTTGGGAGATTTAAGACGCAAACGAATTGCGGAGGAACAAGGACTTCGGAAGAAACTCGATTCGTACCTAAGCCAGGCTTATAAAGAGGGCTGGGTAAGCAAAGATTTTTCCCTGACTGTACGTAATGGTCGAATGGTGATTCCTTTAGCGGCGGAGCATAAACGCAAGATTAAAGGTTTCGTTCAGGACGAATCAGATACCGGTAAAACGGTGTTTTTAGAGCCTGCAGATGCCCTAGCGATGAACAATGAAATTAAATCGTTGGAATCCGCTGAGAGACGAGAAGTTATACAAATTTTATCCAAATTATCGGATCGCATACGTCCCTTAACGCCCTTTTTAGCACACTCATTTTCGTGGTTAGGATTGATTGATTTTATTCGGGCCAAAGCCCTCTGGGGTACCGAACACAAAGCCATCAAGCCCACGTTTATTCAAGATAAACCGATTGTTAACTGGACCGATGCGAGACATCCCCTTTTGGAGAAATCACTCGAAAAAATTGGCAAAAAGATAATGCCTTTGACGATTCGTCTAGAAGACGAAAGACGAATCATGGTTGTCTCTGGACCTAATGCCGGAGGTAAATCAGTGACTTTAAGCACGGTAGGCCTTTTGCAATTCCTCTTTCAATCCGGCTGTTTAGTTCCCTTAGCTGAGGGAAGCACGATGGGATTCTTCTCCCAACTCTTCCTTGATATGGGAGACGAACAAAACCTGGAGAATGAATTAAGTACCTATTCCTCTCACTTGAGTAATATGCGGCATTTCTTGCAGCACGTCAATGAAAATACCTTGATTTTAGTGGATGAATTTGGTACTGGAACGGAACCTTCTCTGGGAGGCGCCATTGCAGAGTCTATCCTAGAGAAGTTAGCGGATAAGGGCTGTTTTGGTGCAATAAATACGCACTTTGGTAATTTAAAAACCTTAGCAGATCGCCAAAAAGGTCTCTTCAACGCCGCCATGCGTTACGACACGGAACACCTAGAGCCTCAATTCATCCTGGACATGGGAAAACCGGGTAGTTCTTTTGCCTTTGAAATCGCCCAAAAAATAGGTCTACCCAAAGCCATCATCGAAAATGCCCGCAAGAAATTAGGCAAAAAACAGGTGGACTTTGATAAACTTTTATTGGAAACAGAGACGGAGAAGCAGATTTGGGAAAGTAAAAATGCCAGTTTAGCCCTCGCAAACGAACAAGCGATATCCATTAAGGAAAATTACGAGCGCTTGAAAAACCATGTACAAGAGGAACAAAAGGCGATGTTAAATGCCGCGAAAACGGAAGCTAAAAAGATTATTCAGGAAGCGAATCAACGCATTGAACAAACCATACGCCAGATTAAAGAGAAAGCGGCTGACAAAGAAAAGACCAAAGAATTACGTGCAGATTTAGAACAATTTGTTCAAAAAGAATTAAAAACGGTAGCCCCATTAAAGGTCGTTTCCGAAACACCAGGAATCGTCTATGCAAACTCCCCCATCGCTGTGGGAGATTGGGTTGTGATTAAAGGGAGTGGTGACGAACCGACTTTGGGACAAATTCTCGAACTGAAAGGAAAAGACGCCATGATTTCGCTAGGTGCCATTCGTAGCACGATTAAATTAAACCGCCTACAAAAAATCGTCGCACCTAAACAACAGAAGAAAAGCACCGCACCCTTACGTGGCATCGATATCAACGACCGAATGGCCCAATTCCAGCTTAAACTGGATGTTAGGGGGAAACGAGGAGAGGAAGTATATGTGATTTTAGACCAATACATCAACGATTGCCTACTTTTAGGTGTTACAGATGTGCAAATATTGCACGGAAAAGGTGACGGAATTCTACGTACCTTGATACGTGAACAATTACGGCGTTACAAAGAAATTAAGTCGATAACGGACGAACATGCAGACCGAGGTGGTGCGGGAATCACCCTCATTCAATTTAAATGATCCGAATTTTAGCCCTTCTATTTTCGCTCTTTTTCTTCAGCTCTTGCATGCTGAAATATGCTGTTGGCCTTAGTCAAATCCAACAAGAAAAATACGAACAAGCCACCTATAATTTCTCTGTAGCCCTTTCAAAAGACCCGAAAAACCCGGAAATATACTTTGCTAGAGCCTTTTCACGCGGAGCAATGGAACAATATTCGGGAGCCATTTCTGACTTAACCAAGGCCATTCGCCTTGATTCCACTAACGCAGACTATTTTTTCTATCGAGGTTATTACAAATCAAAACTAGGCAACGACAAAGGGGCGATTAGAGACTTTTCTCAATCGATTATCCGCTATCCATATTATGCCGAAACCTATTACAACCGCGGCTTTTCTCTTTTGCATTTAGGTTTATTAGATGACGCCTGTCTTGATTTCAATACGGCGATTGAGTTGGGGGATACGCTTTCAATCCAATACCAAAGATCAATTTGCAAATAGCAAAGTAGATAAGAGATTAGAGAGTAGAAAGAGGAGATGGTGAATGATGAATGGTAAATGGTGGGTCCATTTGCTTTGAAAGCCTGTGAAAATTCGTGTTATTTGTAGCTTATTTTCCATTTATAACGATTCATTATGTCTATTGCAAAAACCGGCGACCAGGTTGCCGTACACTACACAGGTAAACACACGGACGGTTCTATTTTTGACTCTTCTGTAGGAAAAACTCCCCTTGAATTCAAATTAGGTTCAGGTATGGTCATCAAAGGTTTTGATGATGGCGTGACCGGAATGACAATCGGCGAGAAAAAGACTGTAATAATCCCAGCGGCTGAGGCTTATGGTGAACATTCACCTGAAAATACGGTGACTTTAGAGCGTGCCCAAATTCCTTCACACATCGAATTAGAGTTAGGTTCGTCCTTATCAATGCACCAAGATGGTGGCCACGTAGTAGAGGTTGTCATCACTGATTTAACCGATTCACATGTAACTTTAGATGCAAATCACCCATTAGCTGGCCGTGATTTAACTTTTGAACTTGAATTAGTATCGATCTCATAAGATATGAAAATTAATTTGCGCTCCTTTGCCCCCCATGGGATGGTTCTTTTGGGCTTCCTATTGATTGCTTTTATTTATTGTGGACCCGTTCTGCAGGGAAAAGTATTAGTCCAACACGATATTCAGCAAGCCCAGGCAGCGGCACAGGAGAGCGTTCAGTACAAAGCTAAGACCGGCGAAGATGCCTGGTGGTCGAACTCTATGTTTGGCGGTATGCCTACGTATCAGATTTCAGGATCTTATCCTTATTCGATTTCTGCCAAAATAGGATCTTTCATTACCAATCTCCTTCCAAGTCCCGTGAACTTACTTTTCCTTCAGATGTTAGGGATGTATATTTTGCTTTGGGCGATGGGAGCCTCCCCTATTTTAGGTTTCGCTGGCGCCGTATTTTACGCGTTTGCGACGTACAATATGGTTATCATTCCAGCTGGACACACTTCAAAAGTGTTAGCCTTAGCTTATGCTCCTATCGTTTTAGCGGGTATAAAACTGGGTTGGGGCAATCGAAAATGGCTGGGAGCTGCCTTATTTACGCTAGGTATGGCCCTGGAATTATACGCTAATCACGTACAAATAACCTATTACCTATTCTTCATCATCGGATTTTATAAAATCTATACCCTATACCAAGCCATCCTTCAAAAAACGATTTTAGAATGGTTAAAACGAGGGTTATTAATGGGCTTGGGCTTGGCTTTAGCGTTAGGAACACACTCGATGCGCCTTTGGAACAACTACGAGTATGCGAAAGAAACGACGCGTGGTGCATCTGAATTAAAAGCAAATAAATCGCGTGGGGATGGTTTAGACCAAACCTATGCCTTCGATTGGTCCTACGGAATCGCCGAAACGGGCACCTTGTTGATCCCTAATTTCATGGGAGGCGCCTCAGCTGGAGATTTAGGTGGAACCGCTTCGAATACCTACCAAACCATGACTAATGCCGGTATTCCTGACGAGCAAGCTTTAGGATTCGTAGAGAAAGGCCCAGCTTATTGGGGCGATCAAAGTTATACGGCAGGTCCTGCCTATGCTGGGGCTTTAGTTATTTTCTTGTTTTTATTCGGAGCCTTCTACATTAAGTCCGCTGAAAAATGGTGGATTATTGGGTTTACCGCCCTATTTATTACTTTTGCCTGGGGAAAATACTTCTTCTTTAACACGATTCTATTCCAATACTTTCCCTTATTTAATAAGTTTAGAGCCATTACGATGGTGCTTTCTTTCGTACAATTGGGCTTTGTGACTTTAGGTATTTTAGGATTGATTCGATTCATCCAACAGAAATCAAGCTGGACTGAAATCAAGAAACCCTTGTTGTATGCAGCAGGATTGAGCGGAGGATTAGCCTTGTTTTTTGGCCTAGCACCCGACCTATTTTTAGACTTTAAAGGCCCTAACTTTGGTGGAGCCCTAATCCAAGATACCTCTTTAAATAACCAAATCTGGAGAAGCATTCAACTAGACCGTATCGAATTATTTCAATCCGATGCTTTCCGCAGTTTCTTTATTGTATTGATAGGAACAGGTATTTTGTGGATTGCTAGTACGGGAAAAGTTAAAAAATCTATCTGGCTAATTGCTTTAGTATTATTAGGGATATTTGATTTAACGCCGGTGGCAAAACGGTATTTTGGCAAAGAATTCTTTGTTTCTAAAGCGACTTTAGACGAACAAATCCTTCCTACTCCAGCTGATCAAAAAATTCTACAAGACTCCACCCATTTCCGCGTAGTTAATGTCGCCACTAATTTTATGAGCGATGCAACTACCTCCTATTACCATCAATCGGTGGGTGGCTATCACGCGGCAAAACTACGTCGTTACCAAGAACTTATCGAAAAACAATTCACGGCTAATCCAGGGCAAACGAACATCCTGAATATGCTGAATACAAAATACATTCTAAGTCCAGATTCAACCGGTCAATTAGCGCCACAAGTTAATCCAGGTGCTTTAGGAAACGCCTGGTTTGTTTCTGCAGTCACTTTAGTTCCATCTGCTGATGAGGCTTTAAATGGTATTGGAAAAATAGACCCGCGCACAGTCGCGTTAGTAGAACAAAAAGACGCGGCTTTCGTATCCGCAGCTTCCTTCAAAACAGACGGACGTATTACCTTAACCTCCTACAAGCCTAATCATTTGAGTTATAGTTCCGAGTCTAAAGACCCTAGCTTCGCTGTTTTCTCTGAAATTTACTACCGTGGAAATAAGGACTGGAAAACTTATATCGACGGGAAAGAAGCCAATCACGTGCAAGCTGATTACGTTTTACGCGGTTTAGCTATACCTGCTGGCAAACATACAATCGAATTCAAATTCGCTCCCGTTTCCGTTATTACTGGAAACAAAATTGACTTAGGGGCTTCTATTGCAATGCTTTTATTTATTGCATTTGCATTTTACCAAGCGGCTAAGGCCAAAAAAGAAACAATATGATCTACTCCATGACGGGCTTTGGAAAATCCCAAAAAGAAATCCAAGACCTTCAAATCCGTGTCGAAGTAAAAAGCTTAAACTCGAAGTTTATTGATATCTTTTGCCGCGTTCCTAAATCACTTTCTGCAAAAGAGATCGACATCCGAAATTACCTAACGCAACAATTAGAGCGAGGTAAAATGGAATTGAATTTGCACTTGCAGAAAAATACAGAGAACGTAGAGCAAAGTATTTTACCACAGGGACAGATTTCCACCTATTTTGCGGAATTAAAACGTTTAGCAACTGAATTAGGGGTACAAAATATAGACGAAAATGCCTTGTATTTACAGGCTATGTCTATGCCCAGCTTACATTCGTCTGACAATTCACAAGATAACGATGACGAAATAGAAGCTTTATGGAAGGTCGTATTTGAGGCCGTTCAAGAAGCTGTAAAAGAATGTAAAGAATTCCGTGCACGCGAAGGCAAGGTCGTAGAAGATAAATTCCGCGAATACATCGCCTCCATAAAATCTGGTTTAGCACAAGTCTTAGAACAAGATAAAATCCGTATGCCAGGCATCCGCGAAAGGATGCGCAACGCACTTTTAGAACTTGGATTGAAAGAAGATTTCGATAAAAACCGCTTCGAACAAGAAGTCGTTTATTACATCGAAAAATTCGACATATCAGAAGAAAAAGTTCGTCTTGCCACTCACCTTGACTATTTCATCGAGATTTTAGAAGAGGGAAACGGGAAAAAACTCAACTTTATGGCGCAAGAAATTGGCCGCGAAATCAATACCATCGGCTCGAAGGCGAATGATTCAACCATTCAACGCCTAGTGGTGAATATGAAGGACGAGCTGGAGAAGATAAAGGAGCAAACAGCTAATGTTTTATAGTCGCTTTGCGACTGTAAAACATTAGTCTAGTCATTGCTTCGCAATTTAGTCAATGAGTCGCCTTCGGCTTAGTCTGAAGGAAAAGAATAGAGCACAAAGCACAAAGAATAAAGGTGGATTTTGCTGCGCAACGAAGTATGAAACATTTCAAATACCATTAAAAAAGGGAGCTGCGCTCCCTTTTTTAATTCCAAATTTGAACTTTGCTTTTTGAACTTTGAAATTTATAAGATAATCAACGCAATTCCAGCACACCCTAACCCAATCCCAACCCACTGTTTAATCGTCAACCTCTCCTTAAAGAAGATTAGAGCAGTAAGTGCACTTAAAAGGATCACCCCTAAATTATAAATCGTTAAAACCACCGCTCCGTTTTGTTGATACGCATCCAATGCCTTTAACAAGAAATAGAACGAGAAGAAATTAGGTAAGCCTAAAGGAATAGCGGCTAAAACAGAACGTAGGGACCAAGTAACACCACCTGTAAAAGTCCAATAGGCTAGAACAATAGCAGACGTAGCCATAGAACCTAATAACAACATCAACGTGAAAGAGATACTTCCACCTACCTGCTGAACAATCGCCGCATTCAAGTAATTAAAGGCCGTATTGGTGATACCATAAGCGATAAAAACAGCCACTAAAGCCCAAATAACTGGCTTTTGTAAGGATCCTGAAACAGATGGGCTACAAAAATAGATGGAGGCAAATGACAAGACGAGTCCTGCAGTGACTGACATCGTTACGTCTCCCCCTGTTTTCCAAATGAATAAATTCACCATCACCGGAATCACTAAAGAGATATTATTCGCTAAGGAGGTAGGCGCCATTCCATTCTTTACGGTGGAATATCCGGACAATAGAAATGTGATCACAAAACCAATTCCAATTCCAATAATTCCCATGGAATAGCCAGTAGATGGCCAATGAAAGGGAATTACATTCATTTGGTGAAAGTAGCCGGTCAGAAAACAGACAGGGTAGTTCAATAATATGGCAATTCGGGTATCGATGTTAAATTTCGCGTGAGCACGAAAATTCACCAGTAACAAGACTGAAAATACAATCGTTAGAATTAAATAATGCATGTTATGATTTCTTAACTAGATCCTCTAAAAGAGCCACCCATTCCGGAGAATTATTTAAACTTTCTACTAATTGCCAGTGTTCTCCACCCGCTTCTTCAAATAATTCTTTATACTCCTCTCCTACTTCTATGGTCGTCTCTAAACAATCTGCAACGAAGGCTGGCGAGAACGCAAGAATCTTCTTCTTGCCTTCTTTCACTAGTTTTTTAATCGTTTCATCCGTATAGGGTTGTAACCAAGGATCGCGTCCTAAACGGCTTTGAAATGCTGTCCCAAAGGTTCCTGGTTTCAATCCCATCTCTTTTGCAATCAGACGCGTGGTTTCATGGCACTGGGCGCGGTAGCAACCGTGATTCTTTTCAGTGATGGTCTCGCAACAAGCACCAAACACACAGGTATTCTTCGTGATATCACCTTTACGAATGTGTCGTTCGGGAACTCCGTGGTAGGAGAATAAATAGTAATCAAAGTCAACGTCTTTTTGGTAGTTAGCTGCTTTGTCTGCGAAGTATTTGGCAAAAATCGGATGCTGATAAAAATAGCTCACAAGCGATAAGGAAGGCATTATTTGCCAATCCGACATCAATTCCATCACCCGCTCATAAATAGAGCCTGTGGTCGCTGAGGCATATTGAGGAAAGAAAGGGATGACGATTAATTTCTTTAAATTCGCCGCTTTCATTTCTGCTAAAGCCGTTTTTAAATCTGGAGTTTGGTAGCGCATCGCTAAGCGAACCATATATTCGTCCCCTAACGTTGTTTGTAAGGACGCGCAGACATCCTCTCCATAGAATTTAAGCGGAGATCCACGCTCTTCCCAAAGTTCTTTATAAATCTTCGCAGATTGAGGCGCTCTAAATGGAGCAATAATTCCATTGACTAACAAGTAACGGAAAGGATAAGGAATATCAATTACTCGACCATCCATTAAAAACTCCCGTAAATACTTACGTACACTAGGTGTACCTGGATCATCTGGAGTACCCAGATTGACTAACAAAACTCCGATCATAGTTTTAATTAAAGCACAAATTTCTGCCTAAAAAACTAGAATACCCAACCTTCCGGCGTAATTTTTGTTCTGATAGGTGATTCGACGCAAGGCGCCTTTTCCAAGCATCCCACCGATCCCGGAGGACATGTATAAGTTTCACCAGGGATAATGGAAATAATAGGCTCTTCTCCTACTGGAATATTCTTTCTACGATCGATATAAAAGATTTTCTTTCGCACTGAAAATACATTAAATATGCCCAATACGCGCTCTGAAGGTGTAGTTAATGATTTAATATTTAAGCTGAAACGTGTTTCAGCTGGCACATCAAACAAAGATCCAGACGATTGCACTTGCGAGATTAATGATTGATAAAAGGCAAAAGCATTTTTCGTAATCGAGCGTTGCTCTAATCGGAAATAATAAGGAGTCCAATTATCGAATGGAATACGAGCCACTTGGCGACCCACTACTCTTTGGCCATTAGTTAAAACATCGGAGAAAACATTCAAATCATTATTGGTATTAATATCCCAGCAATTTCCATCACACATGTAATTAAGGATGGCATCCGTAGGAAATTTAGGTTGAACACAATCTAGTTTTTTAAAATCAAATTTACCTCCATCCGTACAAGTTGCGCAAAAACTTGCATTTCGATAATTTTTCCAGTTCCAAAGATAAAAATCGCCCTCTGATGGCATATCCTTGAAATCCAAATAAACGGAAAATCCTGCTCGACGTACATCTACTTTAGAATATTGATCAAAGATCTCAAAACGGGTAATCGCGTTTTCTATTTCAGGTACTCCTTTCATCGTCTCCGCCGTACTTTCATAGGTTTGACCCGTTAACATCTTCACATACAACTTGTAAGTCGAACCCACCACTCCTTTAAATCCAGCTGAAGGATAATATGTACCTAAAGGAATTCCTTCCGAAAAGTTTGTTTTAACACCACTTTGATCCGTCACATACACCACTGCTTTTGAAATAGGAAGTGCTAATTGTGAGACCAAACGATTCGACGAACTGGTCAAACGCACCTTACTCAATTGTGCGTCGTCCGAAATATCAGCTTCGATGGTCGTGAAGGATGTGGCATCAATTTGCACAAAATCTTTAATCGGATTTACGCAAGCCCAAGTCACTATCCCAATTAGCAACACGTAAAAACTTATATTTTTGAGAGATAAAGACATATTAGAAGAATTTGAAATTATAGGTAAGTGAGATAAATGGAGAGGCGAATACACTTAATTCGTAAGCTCTCAAACCATTCTTAGTAGATTTAAAGAAGACGGAGTAGGGATTTTGGCGACCATATAAATTATAAATAGTAAACACCCAACTACCTTCCCAACGTTGTTTACGCATCGAAGGATTATTAATCGTCCAAGAAAAATCTAAGCGGTGATAATCCCGAATTCGATCATTGTTTCTTTCGGCAAATACGGGGAATTTCTTGCCCCCAATCTCATACGATCCAGATGGAGAGGAGAAAGGACGACCTGTATTATAAGCTAAAGTGAACGAAAAACTATGGTGAGTCGTAGGCTGAATGTTCAACATCATATTGAAGGTATGCGGCTTATCATAATTCGTAGCAAACCAGTCACCTCCATTGATCGCCTGCACCTCTGGATAATCCCCGATCATTTGATTGAATGCGCGCGCATAGGTATAAGAAACCCAACCTGAGACTTCACCTTTCTTCTTTTGAACCATCAATTCCATCCCATAAGCCTTGCTTTTGCCCGTAATTAATTGAGTCTCAATGTTCGGATTCAATTGCAAATTAGCTCCGGAAACAAAGTCTAATGTATTTCTCACATCACGATAATAGGTCTCAACAGACGCCTCGTATACATTTTCATTAAAGGTTTTAAACAAGCCTAAGGAAAGAAAATCACTTTGCTGAGGTTTGATAAAAGTGTCTGCCGTTTTCCAACGTGAAGTAGGCAAAGGTGTTGTATTATTCGATAATAATTGGAAGAATTGCTGTTGGCGATTATACCCAAATTTCATAGTGGTATTCTCCGCTAATGAATATTTCATGGTTAAACGAGGTTCAAATCCACCATAAGAAGCCATCACTTCTCCATCCCCATAAGTTGTTTTTTTAACGATAGAGTTTAAAGAAGGTACTTGGCCAGGCACATATTCATTGATGGTCCCAGCGCCCATCCGGTAATATTGAGAATAGCGTAAACCCGCTTGCACCGTGAATTTAGGACTAAGGGTCCATTCGTCGTCAGCAAAGATGCCTATTTCATAGGATTGTTCTAACGGTAATTTAACGGTAGCTACTCTAGAAACGACTCCTTCATTTAAATTTCCAGGATCTATATCATAACGTGTACCTGTTATACCAAAATTCATCTTATGATTCTCACGCGGCTGATAATCAAAACTAGCCGTCAAGTTGCGGTATAAAATGAAACTTTTTAAATCAATGGTATTTACCGTATCCGGTGCAAAGGTTTTGGTCGTATAATCAGTCAACGATCCACTCACCATCATATTTAATTTAGGCGAGAAATAATGATTCCAATGAATCGCTGCATTCTGATGGCCATAATTAAAGGATGTTTGCTTCGCTATCACGTTCTCAATACTGAACAACGAATCTACCCGATAGTAATCGTGACTCAAGTAAGAGGAAATTGAAATGGTATTCTTTGTGTTAGGACGGTAATAAATTTTCGTTGCGATATCAGAGAAATTTGCCCGCAAGTTTTTTAAATAATCAGGTGCAAACCATTTGAACATAAAGTCATTTACCGATAAACGACCTGCAACTAAAATGGATAACTTCTCTTTAATGATTGGAATTTCGGCCATCACTCGGTTCGAAACCAAACCAATACCACCTTGCATTTTGAATTTTTCTGTATTCGGCTCGATCATCTTAATGTCTAAAACTGATGCCGTACGACCACCAAAACGCGATGGAACGCCCCCTTTATACAACTCTAAATCACGAATGGCGTCTGAAGCAAAAACAGAGAATAAACCGAACATGTGTGTCGGATTGAAAATGGGCGTATCGTCAATGTAGATGAGGTTTTGGTCTACATTAGAACCCCTAATATTCAACCCGTTCGCACCTTCTCCTACGGAAGAAACACCCGGAAGAGATTGTAAACTACGAATCACGTCGACCTCCCCCATCATAGTAGGTAATTTCTTGATTCCTTTCAAGCTTAGAACGGTGACCCCTAAAGAAGGCGTCTGAATATCACGCTTCGTCGAAGCGCTCGACACGATAACCTCCTCTAATTGCTTCGTTACATTATTTAACTCCACATTTAATTCGGTATTCGCTTTAATATAGACTTTCGTACGAAACGGATTATATCCTACATAACTCACCTTTAAAACCCATTCTCCATAAGGCAAATAAACTTTATACTGGCCCAATGAATCAGTTGTAACTCCAGATTTTTTAAAATCCACGGAAATATCAGCCCCTTTTAAAGGCTCTCCGGTGGAGGCATCGATAACTTTTCCGAAAACAGAGGGCAAGGATGTTGTTTGTGCAATGCTTTTATGCGAAAGGACAAATAAAAGTCCAAGGCAAAGGACTTTGGGTAAAAATTTGATCATAGAATATAGGTTTGCAAACGCAATTCTGTAAATAAACAAAAATTTAAGGGGATTCCTTACATAAGTAGCGACCAAAGAGCGGATATTGCGACGAAAATCAGGGCAAAGGGGGTCAGCACCTTCCAGCACAAATACATGAGTTGATCGACGCGAAGTCTTGGGAGAGTCCAACGAATCCACATTTGGAGAGCAATCAAAATATACGATTTCATCATAATCCAAATGAAGCCTATCACGGAAGCATAGATCGTTCCTGGTTCACCATTCGTCCAATCAGCTAATCGAAGTGGTCCGATATTAGGAAAAGGGGAATACCAAGATCCCCAGAATAAAATAACACCTAAAACACTCACCAAAAGCATGATCCCATATTCCGACAAGAACAATAGCGCCCAGCGCATACCGGCATACTCGGTATGAAACCCACCCACTAACTCTGATTCCGCTTCCGGAATGTCAAAAGGAGCCCGATTAGCTTCTGCTAAGGAGGCAATGAAATAGATAATAAATAAAAAGAAAAATAGGGGCATACGAATAATATTCCACGTTAAAATACCGCCTGAATGTGTAACATCAATTCCAAGGCTTTTAATACCAAATAAATACTGAGGCTCAGCAGCAAATATGCCCTGTTGAATTGAAATATCTTGCAGATTTAACGAACCAGAAATAAGGACTACACACAAAATCGTTAATCCTAAAGGGATTTCATAGGATACTAATTGGGCTGCGGAACGAATAGCTCCTAAAAGGGAATACTTGTTATTAGAGGCCCAACCGGCCAATAAAACGCCTAAACTATCTAAAGAAACAATACCCATTAAGAGCATAATTCCCATTTCAGTTTGGCTACCCTGTAAGAATGTACCAGAACTAAAAGGAATGACAGAAAACGCGCCAAATACAGATAAGAATATAATCCAAGGTGCAATTAAAAACAGGCGCTTCTGCGCATTTTCGGGAACGATGTCCTCTTTTTGGATTAACTTCAATAGATCTGCAAAAACCTGCAACAAGCCCCATTTACCTACATCCATAGGCCCTAATCGATCCTGCATAAAAGCAGATAGCTTTCGCTCCACATAAACGCCTATCACGACATTCACGGTCAACAAAAGCAAACAAAAGATCAGTGCGATCCACATTAGCTAATCAGATTAAGAGCTTGAATGAAATCTGCCTTTAAGTCTTCGATCGATTCTAAACCTACTGCTATGCGAACTAATCCAGGTGTAATACCTAATGCAACTTTCTCTTCAGGAGCTATTTTAGCATGAGTTGTCGAAGCTGGATGTGTGATAATCGTTCTAGAATCGCCTAAATTGGGAGAAATAGAAGCTATTTTTAGTAATTGACTAAATTCATTGACCTTGTCGAATCCGCCTTTCATATCGATGGTTAGAATACCGCCACCGTACTTCATTTGACGTTTCGCTAATTCGTATTGTGGATGGGATTTTAAAAAAGGATATTTGACTTGATGTAAGGCTTTATGTCCTTCCAAAGCTTCCGCTAATGCCATCGCATTTTCAGAATGCTTCTGCATTCTTAAGTCTAATAATTCCAAACTTTTAGATAGTATCCACGCATTAAATGGTGACATCGATGGACCAGTGTGGCGCGCAAAGAAACGAATTTCGTCGATATACACCTTTTTACCACAGATAACTCCTCCTAAAACTCGGCCTTGGCCATCAATATATTTAGTCGCTGAGTGAATCACTAAATCTGCCCCTAAATCCAAGGGTGTTTGTAAAATAGGCGTCGCAAAACAGTTGTCTACTGCTAGAATTAAATCTTTCCCTTCTTTTAAAGCGGCTAATTCTTTTAAGTCTATTAGTTCTAAACCTGGATTAGAAGGGGATTCACAAAATAAAAATTTCGTATTCGGTTTTATCGCCGCCTTCCAAGCGTTTATATCTGCACCGGGTACGAAAGTACATTCGATTCCCCATTTAGAGGTGATTTTGGTCAAAATCTGAATACAAGATCCAAATAAAGCGTTCGAAGCTACGATGTGATCACCCGACTTTAACAAACCAGCCATGGAAGCAAAAATGGCCGCCATTCCCGTAGAAAAAGCGATTCCGTCTTCTGCATTTTCCAGCATATTCATCTTCTCCACGAATTCATCCACATTAGGATTCATATAACGCGAATAGATGTTCCCCGCCATTTCCTCCGCAAAAACCGCTCTTCCCTGCTCTGCATCTTCAAATGTAAAGCTAGAAGTCAAGTATAAAGGAACCGAGTGCTCTCTATTTTGAGATCTTTCCGTTTGAATGCGAATAGCTTTAGTCTGTTTTTGCATGTTCTTTAATTTAATCTACAAATTTAATAGAATACTTAGTAAATATACTTCTCGGTTAGCACTATTTTCCTGACCTGATTATCCACCCTACAGAAAGTAAATTATTTTAAGATAATTGAGTAAATTTCGAAGATATAAGCCTTGTTAATAAAACAAAATAAACTATGAAAAAATTGATTATACCTTTTTTGAGTATGTTTTTAGCGGTTGGATCCCTAAATGCACAGACTCAAAAATGGACCAACCTTTTCGACGGAAAAACCTTTAAAGGTTTCAAGCAACTGAATGGACAAGCTAAATATGAAGTGGTAGATGGAGTAATGGTAGGAACTACCGTGGCGAAAACTCCTAATTCCTTCATGGCTACCGAACAAGAATACGGTGATTTTATTTTAGAATTCGACGTAAAAGTAGACAACAAAATGAATTCAGGCGTTCAATTCAGAAGCCTGTCTATTCCTGAATACCAAAATGGTCGTGTACATGGTTACCAAGCAGAAATCGATCCCTCTACTAGAGGATGGTCAGGTGGAATCTATGATGAAGCAAGACGTGGATGGTTAGCACAAAACGAACTTAAGCCAGAGGCGAAGAAAGCCTTTAAATTAGGGGATGTTTGGAACCATTACCGTATCGAGGCGATTGGAACTACGATTCGCACTTGGATAAACGAGGTTCCTGTATCCTATTTAGTCGATGATATGACGGCTAAAGGTTTCATTGCCTTCCAAGTGCACGCGATTTATGCAGACATGAAACCGGGAATGCAGGTGATGTGGAAAAACATCCGAATCCAAACGGGGAAAGATATGCAAGTACGTCCTTTGGACAACAAAGTAGTCGTAGATAACTACCTGCTTAATAATGTGTCTTCTCAAGAACAAGCGCAAGGTTTTCGCTTATTATTCAACGGAAAAGATTTAACAGGATTCCGCTCGGCGTTCAAGACAACTGCTCCACCATCGGTTTGGACGGTAGAAGACGGTACCTTACACGTAAACAGCTCAGGTGGAAAAGAATCAGGAAACGGAGGCGACATTCTTACAAATGACAAATTCGCTGCTTTCGAATTAACTTTTGATTTCAAGTTAACGGAAGGCGCAAATTCGGGCGTGAAGTATTTCGTAAACGAATCCTATAATTCAGGTAAGTCCGCGATCGGATTAGAATACCAAGTTTTAGATGACGCGAAACATCCGGATGCGAAGTTAGGCACGGTGGGTAACAGAACTTTGGCGAGTTTATATGACATCATCCCTTCGAATAAAATTGATGGTCGTTTTCAAAAGAAAATAGGCGAATGGAACCAAGGTCGTATTATTGTTTATCCAAATAATATCGTCCAACACTGGCTAAATGGCTTTAAAGTGATCGAATATGAGCGTAAGAGCAATATTTTTAAAGTATTGGTGGCTCATAGCAAGCATAAAGTATGGGATGGCTTTGGTGCACAAGATTCTGGCGCCATCTTATTCCAAGAGCACGGGGATTCCGTATTCTATAAAAACATCAAAATCAGAGAAATTAACTAAACCAAACAATGGAAAGAAGAGAATTTATCCACAAAGGTGCTTTAGCTTCCCTTGGAACTTTAGCATTTAGTCCAAAATCTTATAGCAAGATTTTAGGCGCAAATGACCGCGTACGTGTTGCTTGCGTAGGTTTTTCAGATCGTCATCGCGCATCCCATGTGCCACCATTCAAGGCATTAGCTAAAGGTATGAACTTTGAGATGGTCGCATTATCGGATCTTTGGAACCGCAGACGCGATGAAGGGAAAGCATATCTTGAGAAGGAATTGGGTGGAAGTATTAAGACCTACCGGAACAACGAAGAGTTGTACGCTGCTGGTGGAATTGATGCTGTTTTTATTTCTACAGCGGATTTTCAACATGCTTTACACACCATCGAGGCGGTAAAAGCGGGTTGTGATACCTATACGGAGAAGCCTTTGGCAGAAACCATGGAAGATAACCGTGCTGTTTTAAAAGCCGTAAAGGATTCTAAAAAAATCGTTCAAATCGGATCACAACGTCGTTCTGGCGAGAACTATTGGGCGGCAGACGAATTCATTAAATCTGGTAAGTTTGGCGATATCAAAATGGTCGAATTAATGTGGAATGTCAATCAACCAGCTCGCTGGAGACGTCCCGAATTAACGAGCATATTAAAAGAATCAGATATTGATTGGAAGCGTTTCTTAATGAACCGTCCAGCTGACAAATTTGATCCTCGTAAATATTTAGAATACCGCTTATTTTGGCCTTATTCTTCTGGAATTGCAGGTCAATGGATGTCGCACCAAATCGATACGGTACACTGGTTCTCAGGTCTTTCACACCCAAACTCAGTTGTAGCCAATGGTGGAATTTACCAATGGAATGATGGTCGTGTTAATGCCGATACCATGACAGTGGTAATGGATTATGGCAAAGGAACCAAAGGATTCCAAGTTCAATTCACCTCTCGCTTCTCTAATTCAGCAGGCGGTACAAAAGAAATTTACTACTCAAATGGAGGTGAACTAAACTTAGACACAAACACAATCTCACCAAACGGTGGACTTCGTGAGCGCGAGGCAAAAGCCATGGGCTTACAAGCGAACTTATTACCTACGATGAAAATCGAAGGTGCAAAGGTGGCTACAGATGCAGATACAGGTGGAGACGTTCTAACTTTCAACCACGTGAAAAACTGGATGGAATGTGTTCGTTCTCGCAAAACGCCTAATGCTCCTATCGAGGCTGGATACCAACACTCTATCGCAACTATCATGTCAAATGCGGCTTACCGCACGGGACAACGCGTTACTTTTGATGAGAAAACGCAAGAGGTGATGGCGGGAGATAAGGTTTTTAAGTATTAGACAGTGGACAGTGGGCAGTGGACAGTGTTTAGATAATAGAGTATAGATTATAGAGTAGAGATATTTGCAAAATTGGGGCGCATGCCCCTTTTTTGTTTAACAGAGTAGAGAGTGGTCTGAAAAGAATAGAGCATAAAGCATAAAGAATAAAGTTGGGATCAAAAAGGAAGCAAAAGCTCCTTTTTGATGATTAATGTAAATATTAGGTCATACTACTGCAATACTGACTTTATTCTTTATGCTTTATGCTTTATGCTTTAATAAGATTTTGTAAATTGCATTATAAAAGATTTTTCGCTCCATGGCAATCATTTCAACTAAATCAAAAAAGGACTTTTACCTACACCTAGCCATTCTGGTGACGTTGTTTTTAGTGCTATTTTTTGGTTTCTTTTTCGTCTATTTACCCTGGAGCACTCACCATGGAGAAACTATCAAAGTACCTAATTTAAAAGGTTTGACGATGGATAAGATGGAGGAATCGGTTGATGCGAATAACCTTGAATTCGAGATATCAGACTGCACTTTTGTAGCTAATAAGCCCCCTTTGACTATTTTGTCACAGTATCCATTGCCTAATGCTTTGGTCAAATCAGGACGTAAAATATATATTACCATTAATTCCGAAACTCCCCCTACGATCTCTATGCCTAACCTAATAGGGTTATCGGTGAGAAGTGCGGAACAGCAATTGGTCATTGCGGGATTGAAAAAAGGGATTGTGCATCAGGTAAATGATCCGAGATTGAAAGAGGTGATTGATATGCAGGCTTTGGGACGTAAAATTGCGGCTGGAAATAGTATCCCTAAAGGAACGGAGGTCGATTTGTATATCGGAAATGGAACGGCAGATGCGGAAATTGAATTACCTGATTTGATCGGAAAGCCGATAGACGAGGTGTCGATTATTTTAGCGGGAATGAATTTAAAATTAGGCCGTGTGACCTATGAAGCTAATAGTGATTTAGAAGCGGGAACTGTATTCAAACAAACATGTTCGACTTGTGACGGAACGAGTATTCATCCGGGAGATACGATTGATGTTTGGGTAGTAGGTGACGGAAATAATTAATACTATGGATATTACAATCGATGAATTAAAAGAGCGAATGGATAAAGGCGAAGCCTTACATTTGTTTGATGTACGCGAAGAATATGAGTTTGATGAATTCAATATCGGTGCTATATTAATTCCCTTAGGTGAATTGCCAGATCGTTTAGATGAAATGGTTCATTTGAAAAATGAAGAGATTTTAATCCATTGCCGCTCAGGAGCTCGTTCTGGTCGTGCAAAAGACTATTTAACAGCAGAAGGCTATACAAATGTACGCAATGTATTAGGCGGCATGGTGGCGTGGCAGGCAGCTGGATATTAAGATGATTGCGTCGCAATTCAAAAAAGAATTACATCAATTAAACCTCCTAGATATACGGACGCACAGAGAATGGGACGACTTTAATTTAGGAGGTTTTCACGTTCCATTGGATGTACTTTTGGAAAGAATAGCGGAGATTTCAATCGAAAAATCGTGGATGATTATCTGCTACAATGGAACGCAGAGTCTAATTGCATTACGATTATTGAAGGCCAAAGGCTTCACAAATATCGACCACCTCGAAGGCGGCCTAGAAGCCTATTTAAGCCTCTAATCGCTTCAATATCTCCACAAAGGCATTAGAAGGATGCAAGTAAGTAAACTCATCTTGGTTTCTAAACCAAGTCATTTGCTTCTTCGCATAATGTCGATTATTTCTCTTTAATAAACGGATCATTTCTTCCTCGTTATATTCACCTCTCAGAAATCCGTAGATTTCCTTATAACCTAGGGTTTTCAAAGCATATAAATGTTGCTTATCCTCAAAAGCCTTCGCTTCCTCCATCAAACCCTCAGCTAACATTTGATCCATACGCTGATCAATTCGGGCATATAATTCCTCGCGAGGACGTTCTAAACAAATCTTGATGACTTGAAAAGGTCTTTCGGGTTTTGTAGCCAAACGAAATTCAGAGTAGGGCTTTCCAGTAGACAAACAAACTTCTAAGGCCCGAACCACGCGTTGTGGATTTTTGGAATCTACTTTTGCCGCATAATCTGGATCTAAGGTCTTTAATTCTGAAAACAAGGCCCACAAACCTTCTTGCTGCAAACGATTATTCAGCGATTCTCTCAAAACTAAATCTGCCTCTGGCATTTCATCCAATCCTTCGATAAGTGCTTTGATATACAATCCTGAGCCACCGGTGGCGATGACAATATCCTGCTTTTTAAACAAGGTGTTTAATAGCTTTGTCGATTCACGCTCGAAATCACCTGGAGTAAAATATTCCCCCACGGAATGAGAATCGATAAAATGATGTTTTACGCCACCCTGCTCAGTTATGGAGGGTTTAGCTGTACCGATGGCTAATTCACGATAAAATTGACGCGAATCAGCTGAAATAATGTCCGTCTGTAGGTGCTTCGCTAAATCAACACAAAGCGCGGTCTTTCCGACTGCCGTGGGACCTACGATGACGAGCAATATTTTTTTCGATGGTTTCAAATATTAATAGGTATTTTTCTTACCATACCATTTACGGCCGGCGCTTGCTTTATCAAAAGAGCGAGGAGGCTTCGCGTCAGCAGCTGCAGGAGCGCCTGAACGGGGAGCACCGTTACCGCCGCCGCCATTACGGGGTGGACCTTGAGGTTTTTTAGCCGCTTTTTCTACGTGTAATACCCGCATTGGATATTTGTGCGCTTCCACGACTGGAATCTTTTTGCCGATTAATTTCTCAATATCTTTTAAATACGCTTTCTCCTCGATATCACAGAAGGAAATCGCGGCGCCTTTTGCACCAGCACGGCCTGTACGACCGATTCGGTGAACATAGGTTTCTGCGATGTTCGATAATTCGAAGTTGATTACATATTCTAATTCATCAATATCAATACCACGAGCGGCGATGTCGGTAGCAACAAGTACGCGGGTAGTTTGGGCTTTGAAGTTTTTAAGGGCGCTTTGGCGGGCATTTTGGGACTTATTCCCGTGAATCGCCTCTGCTCTGATGCTTGCCTTTAATAAGACCTTCACCACTTTGTCCGCGCCGTGTTTCGTACGGGTAAAGACTAAGGCCGTTTTAATCGACGTGTCCTGCAAAATGTCTAACAAAAGATCATTCTTGTTTCCTTTATCAACAAAATAAACGGATTGATTAATGATTTCGACCGTGGAAGAAACGGGGGTAACAGATACGGAGGCTGGGTTACGCAAGATACTTCCGGATAATTTGACAATTTCCGGGGGCATGGTAGCCGAGAAGAATAGGGACTGACGCTTGTGCGGCAGAGCAGCTAATAATTTCTTCACGTCGTGGATAAAACCCATGTCCAGCATGCGGTCTGCCTCATCTAAAACGAAGTATTCTACGTCTGCGATGGATAATAAACGTTGGTTCATTAAGTCCAAAAGACGACCAGGAGTTGCAATCACCACGTCAGCGCCGCTGCGGATGGCTGAAACTTGGGGACTTTGGCCTACACCTCCAAAAATAACGGCATATTTCAAATCCGTATGACGTGCATAGGCCCGGAAGCTTTCGCCGATCTGAATCGCTAACTCCCGTGTGGGCGTAACAATTAGGGCACGCACTTTCTTATTTTTTTGGAAGGATTTATTCTCCTCTAAAAGTTGAATGATGGGCAGCGTAAAGGCTGCTGTTTTACCAGTTCCGGTTTGGGCACAACCTAATAAATCGGTTCCACGAAGGACGATAGGGATAGATTGAGCTTGAATAGGGGTTGGATTAGTATAACCCTCTTCTTTGAGCGCCTTTAAAATAGGCTCAATGAGGTGTAATGCTTCGAATGACATAAAAATGTATAAAGATGTGTTATGAGCAATGAAATAATAACAAACATCCTCATAATGTGGCGCAAAGATACGCCTTTTATTTAACAGATTCGATTAAACGTCCCATCTCGACTAATTTGGCATTGATCTCCTCCCCTTTTTGGGTGCCAATTAATACCGGTTCGCCGTCTTTAAAATTCAATTGTAAGCCGACATTTCCGGAGGTATTGTACACGAGACCGCTGCCCTTAAAGCTATATTTAATTCCCCAGCCACCATATTCTAACAGAGGGCTATAAGTTCTCACATAGCTAGCTGAAATGGAATCCCAGTCAAAGAATTTTTCCTTGAAATGAAACGGGAAAAAGCGGACATAAATACCTTCCTGCGTGATACGCGTAGTTAATTTCATCTGCCAGAAAAGTAGCGGCAACAAAATACCTATTCCAAAAGACACATAAGCGGCTGCATCTGTTTGCGAAGGTGCAGTTACAATCGAATAAACCATGGAAGCCCAAACTCCTATGAGAATAAGCCATAACCACCACTGGGTAAAACGTTGCGTTTCGTTAAACATAGACAAGATATTTAGGTCAAATTTAGCAGAATTAAGGCGAAAATAGTAGATTTGTTAAAACCTATTTAATAATAATGACTACCAAAAAACAAAGCCTCGCGTATATCATTAGCGCGTCGTCTGTGGGTACTTTAATTGAGTGGTACGATTTCTATATTTTCGGAAGTTTAGCTACAGTTTTATCGACAAAATTTTTTCCAACAGATAATCCAACTGCCGCCTTTTTAAACACCTTAGCCACTTTTGCCGCCGGTTTTGTCGTTAGACCCTTTGGCGCATTAGTCTTCGGTCGATTAGGTGATTTAATAGGTCGAAAGTATACGTTTATGGTGACCCTAATGCTGATGGGCGGGGCAACCTTCGCCATTGGTTTGATCCCCTCTTATGCCACCATCGGGGCTTGGGCGCCCATTTTAGTATTAACCTTGCGCTTATTGCAAGGGCTTGCCCTAGGAGGAGAATATGGCGGTGCGGCAACCTATGTGGCTGAACATGCACCTCCAGAGAGACGGGGATTTTTTACCTCTTGGATTCAAACAACAGCTACTTTGGGTTTAGTCATTTCGCTAGCAGTTATTATGGCAACTAGAGCGTCTTTAAGTAAGGAGGCATTTGATGACTATGGCTGGCGAATTCCTTTTCTAGTTTCTATTGTGATGGTTTTAGTTTCTTTATTGATCCGTAAAAATATGGAGGAATCACCCATGTTTGCTCAGGCAAAAGCGGAGGGG
The DNA here is from genome assembly GCF_054558735.1 of Aquirufa sp. A-Brett2-15D. Classification (NCBI taxonomy): domain Bacteria; kingdom Pseudomonadati; phylum Bacteroidota; class Cytophagia; order Cytophagales; family Flectobacillaceae; genus Aquirufa; species Aquirufa sp. A-Brett2-15D. Next base: position 688,310 of record NZ_JBSKFT010000001.1, read on the forward strand.
AAAATCAGCAAAAACCCGTTAAAAGAATCTTTTGGCAATAAATTAAATTTAAAATATGTCCTTTTAGCGTTGTTTGGAGCTACAATGGGACAAGGATTGGTTTGGTATACCGGACAATTTTATGCGCAGACTTTCCTTTTAAAAATCTGTAATCTGGATGATATTCAAACCAATACTATTTTAGTCATAGGGCTATTATTGGGAACCCCCTTATTTATCTTTTTTGGTGCTTTATCTGATAAAATTGGTAGAAAGGGCATTATGATGGCAGGAATGATTATCGCGGTATTCTCTTATCGTCCTATTTTTGACCAAATGTATAAAACAGTAGATATTACGAATAAAACAGTGGTTCCTGGTTCAGGAAAGATGATTCTTAGCGGTAAAACAACCACGATTTCGAAGGATTTTACAGATGGAAGCTCTTACAAGAATGTCATCACAGAGATTTCAACAGAGAAAACGGAGTCTAAAATCACCATTAAAATTAATAAGACGGATCAATGGATTTTGATAGGCTATGTTTTTTGCCTTATTTCTTTCGTAACTATGGCTTATGGGCCTATCGCCGCCTTTTTAGTGGAAATGTTTCCTACTAAAATTCGCTATACGTCGATGTCCCTTCCCTATCATATTGGCAATGGCGTTTTTGGCGGATTAATGCCTGCTATTGCCACTTTTCTGGTTTCTAATGCAAGCGCAGCTGGTGGCTTTGAAAAGCCTTATTTAGAAGGATTAAACTACCCGATTGCCCTCATTAGCGTCTGTGTAGTAATTGGAATTATTTATATCAAATCAGATAGAAAAGCATAATTATGAACCTATTAAAACGTATTTTGGGAATAGTTTGGATCGGTTTAGGAATCGGTGCTGGCATTTATTTGATTTATTTTCAAGCGGTTCCTTTATGGGCCAAAGGTGGGAATGACCTAGTTCCTGCCATTATTTATACCTTCGTTTTAGCCCCATTAATTTCGATCGGCATGAGCCTTTTTGGCTTTTATGCCTTTCATGGAGAATTTGATAAAATTTAAATTATGAGAATTAAAGACCTAGTAGACTACCAAAAAACGTATGAATTAAGCGTGCAGGAGCCCGAAAAATTTTGGGCAGGCATCGCGAATGAATTTGAATGGTCTAAGCCATTCACAAAAGTATTGAATTGGAATTTTAACGATTATTCGGTCAAATGGTTTGAAGATGGTCAATTAAATATCACAACAAATTGCCTAGATCGTCATTTAAGCACGATACCAGATCAAGCAGCCATTATCTACGAGCCTAATGAGGCCAGTGATGCAGCCATAACCTTGACTTATCGCGAACTGCACGCACGAGTTTGCAAAATGTCCAATGTCTTAAAATCTCAAGGCGTTCTAAAAGGCGATCGCGTATGTATTTACATGCCCATGATCCCTGAATTAGCCATTGCTGTTTTAGCTTGTGCTCGAATTGGGGCCATTCACTCCGTGGTTTTTGGCGGATTTTCTGCCCAATCTATCTCAGACAGAATCAATGATTCAGCCTGCAAAGTGATCCTGACAACGGATGGAGCCCTTAGAGGAAACAAAATGATCCCGATGAAGGAAACGGTGGATGACGCCATAGCACTTTGTCCATCAGTAGAAAAAGTAATCGTGAAACGTCGTACGAATACCCCTGTAGCTATGTTAGAGGGCCGGGATATTTGGTGGGATGAGGCAGAACATGAGGCTGCTGATACATGCGCACCAGAGATCATGAATTCCGAGGATCCCTTATTTATTTTATATACTTCAGGATCCACAGGGAAGCCCAAAGGCGTGGTTCATACCTGCGGGGGCTACATGGTTTATACCGCTTATACTTTTGCAAATGTATTCCAATATAACCCCGGTGAAGTCTATTTTTGCACCGCGGATATTGGTTGGATTACGGGTCACTCCTATTTAGTATATGGTCCACTTTTAAACGGAGCCATTTCTGTACTTTTCGAGGGAGTGCCTACTTATCCTGATGCTGGGCGTTTTTGGGACATCATAAAAAGACATCAAGTCAATATATTCTACACGGCACCTACCGCCATCAGGTCACTCATGGGCATGGGTAATGAGTTTGTCACGAACAAAGACCTAAGCTCCTTGCGCGTTTTAGGATCTGTAGGCGAGCCTTTGAACGAAGAAGCCTGGCATTGGTATAATGACAAAGTAGGTCACGGCAATTGCCCCATCGTCGATACCTGGTGGCAAACGGAGACTGGAGGGCACATGATCTCCCCCATCGCTGGAATTACGCCATTAAAGCCTGCCTACGCGACTTTACCATTGCCTGGCGTTCAACCTATCTTAGTAGACGAAAACGGCAAGGAAATTGAAGGAAATAATGTAAATGGAAATTTATGTATCAAATTCCCTTGGCCTGGAATCATCCGCACTACGTATGGAGACCATGAGCGTTGCAAATCTACCTACTTTGCCACTTATCCAGGCTTATATTTCACTGGGGATGGCTGCATGAGGGATGAAGATGGTTATTACCGAATTACTGGGCGCGTAGACGATGTAATGAACATCTCAGGTCACCGCATAGGCACGGCTGAAGTGGAAAATGCTATCAATATGCACACAGGCGTAGTAGAATCAGCTGTTGTCGGTTTTCCACATGATGTCAAAGGACAAGGAATCTATGCCTATGTCATCTGTGAGCATATGCCGGAGAATGACAGTCTAATGCGCAAAGACATTTTGGCCACCGTAACCCGCGTCATAGGACCCATAGCGAAACCTGATAAGATTCAATTTGTCACTGGTCTACCTAAAACCCGATCTGGCAAAATTATGCGTCGGATCTTACGCAAAGTGGCTGAGGGAGAATTTGGTAGCCTAGGGGATACGTCTACTTTGCTGGATCCGGGTGTGGTGGAGGCGATTATTTCCGGAGCCTTATAAAACGCGTTTCGTTTTATAAAGCTCCGGAAATAAAAGTTCAAAGAGCAAAGTTCAAAGTTCAAAGCTAGAATTCCCTACGGGAATACATTCAGAAATGTTTAATTTATATTCTTTGAACATTGCTCTTTGAACTTTGATTTTTGCCTATTGAGTTATTTGCTTCTCCACTTTGGCCAAAATACTAAAAGCCGTTTCAGCCATTTTATTCCCCTTATTATCTAGAAGTGGATTAATTTCTGCTACTTCTAGACAAATTACTTTCCCGGTCGAAATAACCAATTCAAGAAGTGTAGAAACTTCTTCAGCACTAAAGCCCGATTTCACCGGAGTTCCCGTGCCATAGGATATTTGATCACAATCAAGGGAATCTACGTCAAAAGAAATGAAAATAATATCGGCAGTTTCTAGCTGGCGGATGGCTTTTTGAACGGAATTTTCAATTCCGAAATTTCGCATTTCCTCCACTTTGAAATGCATGATACCTAACTGATTTAAAAGAAATTCTTCCGCATATTCAAAATCTCGTAAACCAAAATACACTACATGTTCAGGCGCCATTTTAGGACCCAAAACACCAATATTTTTTAATTCCTGCCACGATTCAACTGTTTCTTTTGAAACTTGATTTACGCTACAGTCTAAATTATCTAGATGCATGGCTGCAGCTAAGGGCATTCCATGAATATTTCCGGAGGGAGATGTATAGGGGGAGTGTAAGTCTGCGTGTGCGTCAATCCAAATTACCCCTAATTTCTTTTCGGGATAAGCTTTTTTAATACCGCTAATGACCCCTAGGGCTGATGAATGATCGCCAGATAATACTAGCGGAAAATAGCCCTGTTGTAAATTATTTGCCACTGAATTACATACCCGATCGCATTGCTGCTGTACATGCTCTATTCTTTTGGCAAAACTATTCGTATTCTTCTGGTAAATAGTTTCATTGTGAGTAGCGATGTCCTCAAAAAGGTGTCGATGAAAAAAATCATCTTCCTGGTTTATTGCTGCAATTTCTAATGCATCAATTCCCATATCTGAGCCCCGCGTACCCGCACCAATATCAGATCTATTTTTGAGTAGTTTGATGAGCATGGTTTATTGATGTAGTCGCTGCTTCGCAGCTTAGTCAATGAGTCGCTGCTTCGCAGCTTAGTCAATGAGTCGTTGCTTCGCAACTTAGTCGTCACTTTGTGACTTAGTCGACTTCGTCTTAGTCGCTGCTGCGCAGCTTAGTCAATGAGTCGCTGCTTCGCAGCTTAGTCAATTAAAAAACAATTCTAAAGTCATCCCCGAAGGGGATTCCTACTTTATTCTTTGTGCTTTATGCTTTGTGCTTTAAGTTTTAGAAGTCAATGAGTCCACAGAAAAATTTTCAGGTAAGCGTTTACAAAATTATTGCACAGCACAATTTTAAAACGCTTACCTGAAATTTTTACCAGAAGTAGGTATACAAAGCCACAATCGCCATCACCACAACGACCGCTCCAAAAATGAAGGACGGCTCGAGTTTGAACATTTTGGCATCAATCTCTAAACCTTTAGGGTTATTCTTGCTAGCAGGATCAGCTAATGAAATAATCACCATTGAAACCACGCAGAAAATAAACACCCAGCCCATGCGGTCCATAAATGGAATCATGTACACATCACCATCTAAAAAGGCCGTGTAGAACATGCAATCATTTACGCCAGTCCAAGTTGGAATATATTTGGTTAGAATAGAGAAGGTTACACCTCCGATTAAGGCAAATAAAGCCGCATTCGAAGTCGTTCTCTTCCAGAAGAATCCTAAAATAAACAAGGCAAAAATACCGGGAGAAACATAACCCGTATATTCTTGAATGAATTCAAAGCCTCCTTTTTTATCAATACCCATAAATGGAGCAATAACAATCGCTAATACCATCGCACCTATAATGGCGATACGACCCACTGAAACTAATTGCTTCTCTGTAGCGTTCGTATTTAAGTATTTTTTGTAGATGTCCAAAGTGAAAATCGTTGAAATCGAATTCGCTTTACCTGCCATCGAAGCAACCACCGCAGCCGTTAAAGCCGCAAATGAAAGTCCTTTTAAACCAGCTGGCAACAAGTTCAATAACACAGGATAAGCACTGTCTTGATTGATTACGCCATCTTTTAACATTTCCTGTTGAAACATGCCATCCTTGTGCAATAAATACGCAGCGATACCGGGTAAAACCACGATGATAGGCATTAATAATTTTAAGAATGCCGCAAATAAGATACCCTTACGTGCTGTAGGAAGATCAGCTCCTAAAGCGCGCTGTGTGATGTATTGATTACAACCCCAATAGTTCAAGTTGATAATCCACATACCCCCGATTAACACCGTTAAACCTGGAAGAGATGGATAATTGGCATTGTCCTTGTTTAAAATCATGTGGAAGTGTTCAGGCGCTTTTGTCAATAAATGACTCATACCGCTCATCATACCTTCACCACCGAAGTGATCAGAAACCATTTGCAAAGCTAAATAGGTGGTCGCAAGACCTCCTAAGATCAAAAAGAACACCTGAATAACATCCGTATATCCAATTACTTTCATGCCTCCCAAGGTGATAAGCACGGCAAAAATAGACATTCCGATCATACAAAGTTGCATGTCAATTCCCGAAATAGTTGTTATCGCAAGGGCTCCTAAATATAATATAGAGGTTAAATTAACGGCCACATATAACATTAACCAGAAAACAGCCATGATTAAACTCACCGTAGGCGAGTAACGTTGGGACAGGAACTGAGGCATTGTGAAGATTTTGTTCTTCAAATAAATAGGCATGAAGAAAATCGCCACGATTAACAGCGTTGCCGCAGCCATCCACTCGTATGTCGCAATGGCTAGACCTAATCTAAAACCGTTTCCTGACATACCAATAAATTGCTCTGCAGAGATATTAGAGGCGATTAATGAAGCACCAATTGCCCACCAGGTTAAAGAACCTTCGGCTAAAAAGAAGTCATTTGAATCAGATAATTCGGATTTTTTCTTGTTGTAAATCCAATAGCCGTAACCTGCTACTACCACGAAATAAAATAGGAAAACGAGGTAATCTAGTGTTTGTAAACCGTTTGATTGCATAGAGTTTTGTAGTTAATTTTTGGTCTTTAATTGTCTAAATTAAGGTTTTTATCGGAATTGTGCTAATCCCAAAGCTCTGGTTTCACTAAAACTACCTCTTCTTCTCGATCCACGATCACCATACCGGGAAGTAAATCCTTCGTTTTTCGTACGAATTTTTTAGAGGTAACTATCACGGGGCAGAGCGATTCTGTTTGTCTTTTGGAGAAATAAGCCGCTAAGCTTGCCGCCTTTTCGATGACGAAGGCTGGAACCGTACGATTCTGGGGATTACGAATAATCACATGTGAACCTGACACGTCTCTAGCGTGCAACCAGATATCTTGTTTCTTTGCATATTTCAGAGTTAGTAGATCATTATTTTTAGCATTTTTGCCCACCCAAATCGCCCAACCCTCTACCTCAAACTGCTTAAATGGCAATTCCTCCGTTGCATTCTTTGCTACAGTGACTTGCAAATAAGGCTTTAAGCCTTTGCGCGTTTCCACTAATTCCAAAGCCGCTAATTTCGTTTGTAAATCAGCAATTTCTTGCTGCTTTCGGGAAATATTTTCTTCCCAATGCGCTAATTCTTTGGAGAAATTCTTCGCCTTTCGATAATAATTCTCGGCATTCGCTGCTGGGCTTAACGTCGCATTTAACTTAATTGTAATGGGCTGATTTCGATAGAAGTCTTCCAAAGTCACCTTTGATTCCCCCGAAGGTATTAAATGCAAATAAGCCATTAAAATATTACCTATCTCTTCAAAAGGCACATTGGTCTCCCGTATCACCCTCTGTTTCTCCAATTCTTGTAAATACAAAAGGGATTTGGCTAAATTCCTTTCTAAACCATCCTGCACCTGTCTTTTTTCCCTCGTAAACTCCCCTACCGAATAATGCAGTAAATAAAATTGGTTCAGCGCGGCAATGGGATCTGTCGAATGAAAAAGCGGTTCAGAGGAAGGTGGGAATAAAGTAAAACCAATTCCTTTAGGCGTGGACATCACATAAAAAGACCCCTCTTCTAGAATAGAAAGCATCTTTTGCAATAATGCCCAGCGATCTTTTAGGTTCGCCTGCTCAAATCCCTGAAGCGCAAGCCAGGCTTGACCTTCTTTACCGAGTGTCGGAAACAAGGGAAAATAGTCGCCATCGGCTTCCTGAAAAGCTTCAAAACTTTGATCAATCTTACGAGAAATGGAGCTTAATAAAAGCTCATCGTCCTTTTTAAGGCGCTTTTGGAACTGAGAATCATATTCCCCATCGCGGTATAAAATCAGGTTAGCGCGATTGCCAAAAAGTTTAAAAACTAACACATAATTCCCTAAAAAATGTACTCCAAAGGCTCGTTCATTCTCATACATTTCTACTTCCTGCACTTCCGCTAACAATAAATCAGAGAAAAGATCAATGGAATTTCGACCAGCTCGATGGAAGGATTCTGGAAACTGAAGACTGGAGAATTGGGGTCCTAGGGAGCATTTGATATAGAAATCATCGCCATTTTGGCGTTCAAAACCCAAAACTAATTCGTCTTTATCCTGCGAAAAACACTGTTTTAAGCGCGCATACATCAATATCTGCCTTAAATGGCTCGATAAAATCCGTAGAAAATAATAGTTATTGTGCATGGCTTAGCTTAAATTTATCCTCATGTCATCGATACCCGACTCCTATCTCACCATCGCGAAACCTGCTGAAGGACTTTACAAAGATAAAGGAAGTAAATTCATCAGTTGGGCATATCCGGTGAAAGATTTGGAAGAAATCAAAAGCCATTTAGCTTCCTTAAAAGAAGCACATCCGAAAGCGAGACATATTTGTTATGCCTATCGCTTAGGATTTACTCCAGAGGATGCTCGGTCAAATGACGATGGCGAACCTTCAGGAAGCGCAGGAAAGCCCATTTTGAATACTATTTTATCCCAAAATGTGCATTATATTTTAGTTGCTGTGGTCCGGTATTTTGGCGGAACTTTACTCGGGGTTCCCGGACTCATTCACGCCTATAAAGAAGGGGCGATCGATGCCTTAGCTCAAGCGGAAATTTATGAGAAAGAGCCTATGTTACTTCGCAGCCTCACATTTTCCTATGCACAGCTGAATGAAGTGATGAAAATTTGCAAAAAACATCCGATTCAAATAGTAAATCAAGTAATTGATAATCTTTGTACCTATGAATTGACCTATCCATCTCGCCACGCAGCGGAGATTGATGCCTCTTTAAATAACCTATGAACAGCATAAAAATCTATTTAACTACCACCGGAATTCAATTGCAGAATCAGCAAGGACTGGTTTGTTCTGTACCCGGAAACTGGGATGATTTCATTAATCAAAAGAATTTATTTGAGGTTTGCTCGATGCATCTCTTACATGGTGTTCAGGCCAAAATCGAAAATACCCTCTGCCCTATCGATTCGCAAGAAATTTGGGCGGCTGGAGTGACCTATCTGCGCAGCAAAGTGGCTCGCATGGAAGAATCCAAAGAGTCGGGTGGCGACACATTTTACGATAAGGTATACGACGCCGTTCGTCCGGAGATATTTTACAAGGGAAATCGTTTGCGTTCTGTCGGCTCTGGCGGAAAGGTGCGGATTCGAAAGGATTCACTTTGGAATGTACCTGAACCTGAATTGACACTTTTCGTCAATAAGCACGGTGAATTAGCCGGCTATAGCATCGGAAACGACATGAGTTCACGAGATATCGAAGGCGAAAACCCTTTGTATTTGCCTCAGGCCAAAGTATATGACGCAGCTGCCGGCCTCGGACCCTGCTTATTAGTGACGGAAACTCCTTTAGCACCTAACACTGTCATCGTGATGGAAATTCACAGAAACGGCCAAAGCGTCTTCCAAGGGGACATCGAAATCTCCCAAATGAAGCGTTCGCATGCTGAATTAATCGACTATTTAACCCGCGAAATGTCCTTCCCGACTGGCGTTTACTTGATGACAGGCACTTGTATCGTTCCAGATCCACCCTTCACCTTACAAGCTGGAGATACCATTCACATTACAATTGAACCCATTGGAACCTTAATTAACACCGTAGCCTAATGAATTATACAGACGCCACCCTTTCAGAAATTGACTCAGCCATTGCTGCAGCGAAAGCTGCTTTTCCTATATATCGCCGAATTTCGGATTCAGATCGCGCTACGTTTCTACAAGCCATTTCCCGCGAAATTCTCGCTTTAGGTGACGAATTAATCCAAACAGCTTGTTCGGAATCTCATCTTCCAGAAGCCAGAATTACTGGCGAAAGAGGTCGTACTACAGGTCAAATCCAGGCTTTTGCTGATTTCATCTCGAATCCCGCCTGGAAAAAGGAGATCCATGATCCAGCCATGCCAGATCGCGCTCCTTTACCTAAACCAGATTTATTTTTAACCCAAATCCCTCTAGGCCCAGTCGCCGTTTTTGGTGCCAGCAACTTCCCATTAGCTTTTTCAGTGGCCGGTGGAGATACCATTTCTGCGTTAGCTGCCGGATGCCCTGTCATTTTCAAGGCACATCCTGCACACCCTAAAACAGGGGATTTAGTGGGTTCCGCTATTTCCAAAGCAGTAGCCTCTTGTGGTTTACCCGCTGGAGTTTTCGCTTTAATTCATGGTTCATCTCACGAAGTAGGATCTCATTTAGTACAGCACCTAGACATTTCAGCGGTAGGATTTACAGGTTCGTATCGCGGCGGAAAAGCTATTTATGACCTTGCTGTTCGTAGACCTCATCCCATTCCTGTCTATGCTGAAATGGGTAGTGTGAATCCAGTGGTACTTTTGTCCCAAAAAATCGCCGAAAATCCAACCGCCTTAGCTGCCGCACTTGCTGGTTCAGTTTGCATGGGTGTAGGACAGTTTTGCACCAATCCTGGCTTACTTATTTTACAGAAAAAAGACGCGGGCTTCCTCGATTTGCTTGCCTCGGAATTAGATAAATTACCTTTAGGAACATTTTTAACACCCGGAATCGCTGATGCCTATGCTGCCGGCGTTTCAAATCTGGCTAAAAATTCTAAAAAATTAACAACCCGTGATTTACCCTCCCCGGCCTTGTTTGTAGCAGATGCTGCCACCGCAAATCGCGAGATTTTAGAAGAGGTTTTCGGGCCATGTACTGTCGCCATAGTAGTAGAAGATGAAATGGAGTTGTTAAGCTTCATCGAATCTATAGACGGACAATTAACGGGAACTATTCACGGAACTAAAAATGAAATTTCGGAAGATCTCATAGATGCCTTATTGCAAAAAGTAGGACGATTGTTATTTAACGGTTTCCCCACAGGCGTCGAAGTTTCTGGTGCGATGGTCCATGGTGGACCTTTCCCGGCGACAACGGACTCGCGGAGTACCAGTGTGGGCACGCAGGCTGTTTATCGGTTTGTGAGGATGGTTTGCCTTCAGAATCAAAGTTAAAAGAGCAAAGTTCAAAGAGCAGAGTTAGAATCCCCTGCGGGGATGATTTCAGAAATGTTTCCTCCGGACTAAGCGAATTTGGCTTTAATGGCGTCTTCAAAATTCTTCAAAGCAATTTGCAAATCAACGATCTCTTTAGCGAAATGTTCAAAATCGCAGACCTTCGCCTTTATTTCAATCTTCTCACAGAGGGAGTGCACCTGAGAAGCGCCTAAAGTACCCGAATTCCCTTTAAGGGTATGTAGTTCGGATTGAACACCTTTGCAATTCGACTCCGAATGAAAGAGAATAGCAGCGGCTACTTGTTCTTTGGCCTCCACAATAAACTCTTCCAGCATACTTTTTACGAAAGCTGGATCGCCGCCCACCGCATCAGAAAGCGATGCAAGAACCTCCTCGTCCACGACAAAACCAGTCGCCTCTGTCGTATCTTCCACAGAAGCATGTCCATCAGATACCCAGCGCGTAACCGTTTGAATCAGCTGTTGCGCTCGGATTGGTTTTGCTAAATAATCATCCATTCCCGCCGCTAAAAATCGCTCCCGGTCTTCCTTCATCGCATAAGCCGTCATCGCCACGATAGGTGGAAGTGTAGCTAAACTTAAAGCTTTTAAGCGGCGAGTCGTTTCCATTCCATCCATCTCTGGCATTTGGATATCCATTAATACCAAATCGAAATTTATGTCATTTTGTAACACAGAAATCGCGTCCTGACCACTAGATGCCAAGATCACCTCACAACCGGCCTTCAGTAGAATCTGACCTGCCACCTTGCGATTCGTGGCATTATCATCCACTAATAATACACGGGCGTGAACCGAATGCAAACTTCCTGAGATTTTAGGAGTCTCATTACGCTTCGTTTTAGTAGCTAAAGCAGAATCCCCTTTGGCTAGTTTGATAGTAAACCAAAACGTACTTCCTTTTCCCTCCTCAGACTCTACACCGATCTCTCCGTCCATCATCTTACAGAACTCACGGGAAATGGCTAGTCCTAAACCGGTACCTCCATAATTTTTAGAGGTGGAATTATCTACTTGTTGGAAGGCATTAAAGAGCTTTTCTAGATTAGCTGCACTAATACCAATTCCATTATCACTTACGCGTACTTCTAATTCTGTACTATCCGACTTCACTTCTTTCACTTTCACCGCAATTTTAACGGATCCATTCTCCGTAAATTTCAAGGCATTGGAGGTCAAATTCGAAAGAATCTGCAATAAACGTGTTTCATCCACCTTGACATAGGCTGGAACCTTATCATCTAAACGATAAGAAACCTTATTCCCCTTTTGATGCGCTAATGGCGTAAACAAAGCCATCAATCGATCGAAAACATCTTCTAACAGAATGTCGGTCGGATGCAGCACCATCTTGCCTGCCTCGATTTTGGCCAAATCCAGAATATCATTCAAAATATGTAATAGCGTTTCAGACGACTTACGAATCGTTTGCAAATAATCACGCTGATCTTCGTCTAATGGGGTGTCGCACAAGAGATCCACCATCCCGATCACTCCATTCATGGGCGTACGAATTTCGTGGGACATATTCGCTAAAAACTGTTCCTTCACCTGCAGCGAGTGTTCCGCTTGTTCGCGCGCCTCGACGAGTTCTATTTGGTACTTCTTCAAATCCGTAATATCCCGTGCAATACCCGAAACCTCCGAAATAATTCCTTGATCTAAAATGGGGTTCAAATATACTTCTAACCAGCGATCGAAATCATCTTTCTTGTGAATGCGTAATTCAAAATGCTGTTTAGCGCCCTTAAAGGCTAATTTATAATGCTCTTCTAGTACTTTACGCTCCTCCTGTGACATCAGCTTAAAGCCCATCGTTTCCGAGCTGATGTTTAATTGAGGTTTCATCCCCAGCTCTTGCTCTAATAAATCGGAGTAATCGTGGTTAAAGCTCATTAACATTAAGCGCTTATTCACGGACCACATTAAGTGAGATGAACTATCGAAAATAGCATTTAATCGAGCTGTTTCTCTTCCCAAAGCCTCTTCTGACTGCTTCCTCGAAATCGCAATCGCCACTTGCCCCGATATAAAGTCTAATAATTCTAGATCTCGGTTCTCGTATTTATTAGCCCGCTCATACGATTTAACTCCAATGATTCCTGTCACGCGGTCCCCGATGCGAAGGGGAACACATAGCATGACTTTGGGAACCACACCATACAGATAAATCTTCTTCTCTGCAGCTAACTGGTGAATATCGTCATCGTGTAAAATCAGGGGCTTATTCGCCATCAACGCATATTCCGTCAAGCCATTCCCTAGACGACGCTTCGTGAAATGCACTCTGGAATTAAAGTATTCATCAATGTAGTAAGGGAAATAAATAAAACTTTTCCCGGGATCGTATTGCGCAATAAAGAAGTTCTTCACGTCGATCACCTCCCCTAATTGCTTGTGAATGTTCACAAACAAATCATCTAGATTAGACGAATTAATCGCCACCTGGGAGATCGAGGAGAATAATTTATTAGCGCGCTCAGCTCGTACTTTTGCCGTTGAATTATGCAAAATACAGCGATAGGCTGTAGGAGTACCCCGCTCAAAACGACAGGTAGCAGAACCTGTTACGTATAACCGACGTCCATCTTTACGTCTAAAAACAGCCGTAAATTCCGGAATATCCTCTCCCTTAGCTAAAGCGTCAAATTGTGTCTGAGTCTGGTGTGCAAACTCGGGATGCAGCACATCCTGAATTTTTAAATCCTTCGCCTCTTCCTCGCTGTAACCCATCGTCTCTAACCAGGCCCGGTTAACAAACAGAAAGCGTCCGGTCACCCCGGTGATTTGGATTAAGTCAGTTGTATTATTAATTAAGTCTTGTAATTGAGTATTAGAACGAGTCAGGGCTTCTGATACCTTCTTCTTTTCGCTGACATCCTCCCCTATGATGCTGAGGAAATTTTCACTCACCACGGTAGAAGCTACTTCTACCCATTTAATGGACCCAGATTTTGTCCTATAATTCCGTTCTCGCTCTTCGAATAAACCACCCGCCTGAATTGCTTTGTTAAATGCAATGCGACGAGTTTCACTCTCCCCATCAGGCACGAGTGTCGTAAAGAAGTCCTTTCCGTTTAATTCCGCTGGATTATAACCTAGTAATTGATGCGTAAAGTCATTTGCATGCGTAATGGTGCCATCGAGCGCCATAATGATGCCAAAAAGCTTCAGAGAATCCAATGTTTTAATCAGGGCATTCCTATCCTCCATACCTTAAATCGGAAATTTTGCTTAAATGTACGAAAAAGGGCTTAATTTTACCCCTTAAACCCCAGAGACCCGGTGCAAGTAAGAGCAAAAAAGAGTTTAGGACAACATTTTTTAAATGATTTAGACGCGGCAAAGCGCATCGTGGATGGATTGCAGCCGGCTGGAGCTTACACAAAAGTGTTAGAGATTGGTCCTGGAATGGGTGTATTGACGCAGTTTTTGGTCAAAAAAACCGAATATGAAACCTCTCTCATCGAAATCGATAAAGAATCCGTCGACTATTTACGTAAAAACTATCTAGAGTTTACGGGTCCACGATTAATCGATGGGGACTTTTTGCGCTATCCTTTGGAAAATATTTTTGGAGAAGAAAAATTCGCCATCGTAGGTAATTTCCCTTATTTCATCTCCACCCAAATCTTCTTCCGCGTATTAGAATACAAAGACCAATGCATCGAGGTGGTAGGAATGCTGCAAAAAGAAGTAGCCGTTCGTTTAGCGGCAAAACCAGGCAATAAGGATTACGGCATTTTAAGTGTGCTTTTACAGGCTCACTACGATATTGAATACCTATTTAGCTTAGGACCAGAAGTATTTACTCCTCCGCCCAAAGTCAACTCTGGCGTCATTCGCCTTGTACGAAATTGGGACAAAAAACTTGCATGCGATCCGGCTAAATTCAAGTCTTTAATTAAAATGGCCTTCAATCAACGACGTAAAACTTTACGTAATGCACTAAGAGCCTTGCAATTACCTGAACATTCACTTCTATCTAAAAGAGCAGAACAATTAGGTGTCCCCGAATTCACCGAATTAACCAATTTATGGAAAGATAATGGCTACCTAGGCGCTTAATCGATCTAATTTTAGTAATTTGCAGTGTTTAATTTAAAAATCACCTCAAACCATGGAAGTAGTAAACCCACAACACCTTCCGTTTGAACTTACGAAAGAGTTCATAGAGGACATCCGCCTGCTGATCGAAAATCAGGCGAATGAGGAACTACTATTGAAGCTGGATGAACTTTTTCCAGCCGATATCACCCATATTTTAATTGAATTAACTACGGACGAGGCGAGGTATTTAGTCCTGCTAATCGACACAAAAATTGCGGCTGAAATCATCTCAACACTTGATTCAGATGACCGCAAAAAATTCCTAAAGAACTTCACATCGAAGGAAATTGCCACTTACATTAATGTAATCGATTCCGATGATGCGGTAGATATTTTAAATGAACAACCGGTTAAAGTGCGCGAGGAAGTTATCGCCCTTTTAAAAGACCGCGAACAAGCTCGATTCATTATCGACTTAATGCATTACGACGAAGATTGTGCGGGCGGTTTAATGCAGAAAGAATTAATTAAGATCAATATAAGCCAAACAGTTACCGAATGTGTGGAGGAAATCCGGAAACAAGCGGAAGATGTGGAGAAGGTGTATTCGGTATATGTGATTGATGATGATGGGCTTCTTTTAGGAACTGTTTCTTTAAAGAAAATCATCTTAGCGAAACGCGGTTCTAAAATTGCAGATGTCTACGAAGATGATGAAATCGTTTCTGTTCAGACCTATGCGTCTGGAGAAGAAGTGGCTGACTTAATGCAGAAATACGATTTAGAAGCTATCCCAGTGATTAACATTCAAGGGCGCTTATTAGGTCGAATTACAATCGATGACGTGGTCGATTTTATTACGGAATCCGCTCAAGAAGATATCCAAGTAATGGCCGGTATCTCGGAAGATGTAGAAGAAGATGACTCAGTTTGGTTATTAGTTCGTTCCCGTCTTCCTTGGTTAATAGGCGGAATGGTGGGTAGTTTTATTGCAGCGAAGATCATCGATCGCTTTGATGATACGATCGCAATCTTACCAGCCATCTCAGCATTCATTCCCTTAATCGGATCTACGGGTGGAAATGTGGGTATACAATCATCCTCCTTAATTGTACAATCCTTAGCAGATAAAAGTGGTTTGGATACTACCCTAGGCAAACGTCTCCAAAAAGTACTCGTTGTCGCTTTAATCAATGCCTTAATCGCTGCCATTTTCGCCTTCGGATGTTCTTTATTAGTTGATTCAGGAGAAATTATGCTATCGGCAACCGTTTCGCTTTCACTATTCGCCGTGGTAATGCTGGCAAGTTTAATGGGAACCATTACTCCTTTGGTCTTAAATCAATTAAAGATTAATCCAGCGGTGGCTTCTGGTCCATTCATCACGACTACGAACGACATTTTAGGTTATGGGGTCTATTTCCTGATTGTTTACTGGCTTTTATAAGAGATGATAGCGGTCATCCAACGCGTTAGTCAAGCTAGTCTGCACATTGATGGGAACTTATACTCCTCCATTCAACAGGGTTTTTTAGTCTTACTGGGCATCCATGTGGATGATACATTGGAAGATGTAGCTTATTTATCCAGTAAAATAGCAGGTTTGCGTATTTTCTCAGATGAGGAGGGCAAAATGAATCTTGACTTACAGGCGATTAACGGCGAACTATTATTAGTCAGTCAGTTCACACTCTATGCGGCTACACAAAAAGGTAATCGCCCTAGTTTTCTATCATCTGCGCGGCCAGAACAAGCTATTCCATTGTATGAATTGATGATTGAATCACTATCAGTTAAATTAGGCCAAAAAATAAAAACCGGCGTCTTCGGTGCAGATATGCAAATCGATTTAACAAACGACGGACCCGTCACCATTATCATCGACTCTAAAAATCCTTAATTATGACGATCTCGAACGCGCAAAAACAAGTAGATGAGTGGATTAAAACCGTAGGTGTTCGCTATTTCAGCGAGTTAACGAATATGGCGATGCTGACAGAAGAAGTGGGTGAAGTGGCTCGCATCATCGCAAGACGCTATGGGGAACAATCTGAAAAAGAGTCAGATAAAAATAAAGACCTAGGCGATGAAATGGCCGATGTGCTATTTGTATTGATTTGTTTAGCGAATCAAACGGGCATTAACCTAGAAGAGGCGCTGAAGCAGAACCTGTTAAAAAAGACGGAACGCGATGCTGACCGCCACAAGAATAACCCTAAATTAAATTAGCGAACAGGAATTTGGCTGGATTCGATCTTTTTAGCAATCCCCTTCCCTTCTTCTTTCGTCGGGATATAGGGTTTCAAAATTGTGATTTGCTCTAAGGCTGGATTCATTTGTTGAATAGCCGTATGACGCACATCGAATTCTGCTTCTCCCGATACTTTTTTGAATTCCTCGATGGAAATGTTTTGGCGCTTATTACGGAACGAAACTAGGTGAGTCAAGGTACTATCTCCGGCAAGCTTTCCGCCTTCCCAAGAAACTACGGAACCTCCATGTGCCCAGTCAAAACCTGAAATCGTAAAATTCTTTGCATTAATTTTCTCCACTTCCTGCAAGGATAAGCCTAGGTAAAGACCTGATGCAGTCTTCCAAGCAGAACTCTCCCCCTGAATACTTACATCTGAAATCTTTCCATCATGAAAGAAAACATTCGCTTGTTTCGCCGTTCCGGAGAAAATAACCGCTCCCTTTAAGGTGTCATCGCCTGTGACTATGGACGTATCTAAAATGACTGACTTTGCTCCGTATTTAGCGATTAGGCCCTTTGCATCTACGCAGGCTAATACTTCATTTAAGTTTTCGGAGGGAACACTTATGTCAGAATTAGAGTTACAAGCGCCTAAAACAGCCAAGGACAAGATGAGTATGATTTTTTTCATGGTTACAGAATTATAGTTAAAATTACCGAAGCTTCCGGTCAGAAGCAAGTTAGAAATATTCCAAATTAGCGTCGCAAAATAAATCGAAGAACTTAACGTTTATTGATTTATGAGTATATTTGTTTTTGACGTTTAAAAAATTCGCATCATATGCTACGAATAAGTTCATTTATCCTACTAATTACCTTGGCTTTCAGTTCTGCAACTCACGGCCAATTTTGGAAAATTGGTAAAAAAGGAGGAACAGGTTTCAAAAAATCGACATTTAACCCACATACATCCATTGGCTTCGGAGCGGGCAGTTCGCATTATTATAGTTTAAATGATGAATTGCCAATCTTTAATCGATTAGTCAATGACCAAAGTCGATTTAATGTAGGAGCGCATTTAACGCGACACGTCAGCAAAAACTTTAGTATTAAGGGTAATTTAAATTACATCCGTTTAGCGGGAAATGATTATACCTTTGATAATTCGGCCCTAATCCCTAGAACACCTGATTTACGTTTCCGATTCAGAAATGATATCGTCGAATTCGGCATTTCTGGCCTAGTAGAATTGAATGGCAACCAACAAAATTATATGAAGCGTAACCGCTTCTCTCCTTATTTATCTGCTGGCCTAGCCTTGGTTTCAAGTAATACAGAACTTTATCAATTAGATTCCTTAGGAGGAGCTGGAATACCGGACGCATCCTGGAGAAGCTATGCAGACATCATAGCGAGTGATTACCCCACTAATCCGATTCGTAATTTCAATGAAACAGTTCCATCCATTGGCTTTTCGATACCCGTAGGTGTTGGATTTCGATATCGATTGAATGACTTTATGGATTTTGGTTTTGAAGCAAGCCTTAGAACTCAATTAGGGAATCTTTTTGCAGCGCCTAAAAATCAACCTCCTAAGACCGAATTAACCACCCGATTACTCATTCCGTCAGAATATGCGACGAACTTAGTGGATCATTATTTTGTTACTCAATTTCAGTTAATCTTCCATTTAGATCGAAGTATTGATTGTCCACCTATCAGAAGGTAAAATAAACACACATACTTTGACATTTGAAGAACTCGGGCTCAGCCCAAAACTATTAGACGGTATCAGTTCTATGGGATACAAGACCGCTACACCGGTACAATCCCAAGTTATACAACCCATTTTAGCGGGCCGTGACATTTTAGCCTCAGCCCAAACAGGAACCGGCAAAACCGCCGCTTTTTTGCTTCCCATCATTCACAAATTAATCACTGAACCTCATCCAGAGGATCACATCAATGCACTAATTATCGTTCCTACCCGCGAACTGGCCATCCAGATTGCTGGCAACATGGAAGGTTTAGGCTATTTCGCAAATGTGAGCTCGATCGCTATTTATGGTGGTGGAGATGGTAATTCCTTTACGACAGAGAAAACGGCTTTGACCAGTGGTGTGGATATTGTTGTATGTACTCCAGGTCGAATGATTGCCCATTTAAATATGGGTTACGTGAACCTAAAACATTGCAGTTATTTAGTACTAGACGAGGCGGACAGAATGCTCGATATGGGTTTCTCAGATGATTTGATGAAGATCATTTCCTTCTTGCCAGAAAAGAGACAGAATTTGTTGTTCTCGGCGACTTTTGCGCCTAGGATGAAGACTTTGGCCCAAAAACTATTAGATAATCCAGTTGAAATCAATATCGCCGTTTCGAAACCACCTGAGCAAATTGTTCAAGAGGCATTTGTGGTGTATGAAAAGCAAAAGAGTCCACTGGTAAAGCATTTATTAAAACTTCAGGAGTATACCCGCGTAATTGTTTTTTGTTCTAAAAAGCAGAATGTTAAATCCCTGACATCGGATTTAAAGCGTGCTAGATTCTCTGTAGAGGAGATTCACTCTGATTTAGAGCAAGAGGTGCGTGAACAAGTAATGCAAGACTTTAGAAATAAGAAAACGAAGATATTAGTGGCAACGGATATTTTGAGCCGTGGAATTGATATCGACGAAATCGAATTAGTCATTAATTACGATGTGCCAAATGACGGAGAGGATTATATCCACCGCATCGGTCGTACCGCGCGTGCGCAAACGAAGGGAACAGCTTATACGTTCATTACAGAATCCGAGCAACGGAAGTTTAAGACGATTGAAGATTTATTAGAAAAAGAAGTGACGAAGGCGGCCGTGCCGGAAGAGTTTGGCGAGACACCGGAATATAACCCAGCGGCTCAGAAAAGTACTTTTGGCGGATATAAAGGTAAATCTGGAGGTGGATTTAAATCAGGTGGCGGAAAGTCCGGCGGCGGAAATTTTTGGAAAAAGAAATCATGAGAATAATTGCTCTATTGTTGTTTTTCAGCTTATCAAGCTGGGCTCAAGACACTACTCAGCATATTATTGCCGGTCGTTCTAACGCAAAAATTCAACAAGAAAAGCCTTATGTTATTTTAATTTCTGCGGATGGTTTCCGTTCTGATTTCTCCCATAAATACGACGCTAAATTTCTACAATCTAAAGAATCAATCGGGGTCAAGGCAAACTACATGCAAGCCTCTTACCCATCCTTAACTTTTCCAAATCACTATTCTATCGCTACCGGATTATACCCAGCGCACCACGGATTAGTAGATAACACGTATTTAGACGTGAATTCAGGTCAGGAATACCGCATGTCGAACAAGAAGATGGTGGGTGAAGGAAAATGGTATGGAGGAACTCCGCTGTGGGTATTAGCTGAAAAACAGCAGATGATTTCGGCTAGTTTCTATTGGGTGGCTTCGGACGCAAACATTCAAGACACTTATCCCTCTTATTACTACGTTTATAATGAGGTAATTGATATCAAAACCCGTATCGCCCAGGTTAAGAATTGGCTTTCCCTACCGGCAGACAAACGTCCACATTTAATTACCTTTTATTTTCCAGAGGTAGATCACGATGCCCATGAATTTGGCCCAGAAGATCCTCGGGTGATTAATTCAGTTCAGTTTGTGGATAAGGCCATCGCGGATCTAGAGGCGGCAGTTGCTCCCTTAGGACTTCCCATCAACTTTGTTTTTGTCTCCGACCATGGGATGAAAGAAGTGGATAATGTGAATACCATCGGTAAACCTGCGCCTTTGAATACCGCTGACTTTCAGGTGCCTTGGGGCGATGCCTTGCTGCATGTGTATGCAAAAAATCCTTCGAAAATTGACTCGACTTACCAGGAATTAAAGAAGGATACGCGTTTTACGACGTATAAGATGGATGAAACGCCTGCACATTGGCATTACCGTAAATCAGATGATCGTTATAATCGTTTAGGGGATTTATTATTAGTGCCAAAACTCCCACAAGTATTCAACCTATCTACTCGCAAAACCTCGAAAGGCAAACACGGCTTTGATACCGCTTTACCTGAAATGCGCGCTAGCTTTCAGGCCTGGGGACCAGCCATTAAACAAGGACTAAAACTGGACGGATTCGAGAACGTAAACGTCTATCCTTTCGTAGCCAAAATCTTAGGATTACAATTCGATCCTAAAGCTATTGACGGAAATATTCAGGTATTGCAAAAGGCCTTGAAGTAGGATATTTTATTTCGATGCGAATATTTCGTCCACGTGCTTTTTAATATTAGCCGCAATCTTTTCCATAGGTAAATCATTCGCATCGTTACCAAACGGATCCTCGATTTCATCCGCAATTAACTCCAAACTAGCTAATACGTAAAAAATAAAAACTACTACAGGAATCACATAGTAACTCAAAATAAAGGTATAGCTAAAAGGCAAAGTCATCACATAGAAGAAGATGAATTTCTTAATGAAAGCACTATAAGAATAAGGAATAGGTGTGTTTTTAATACGCTCACAAGCACCACATACGTCTGTAAAAGATTGTAATTCGGCATTTAAATAAAGCAATTGATGTCCTGAGATTTTACCCGATTTATATAATTCATCCGTCTTTTTAAAGAGCATTTTCGCCACCTGATTAGGTTTATGTTTCGTATGGTCAATATCTAAATCAAGACCTTCGAAAAGAACTAAACCTGCCTCATCATCTGATAAATATTTTTGAAGGATGTGAGCATACAAAGGGATCACTTTTTGAAAAAAGTGACGATCTATTTCACTTTCTAAGATGACGGCTATTTTCAAAGCTAAATTTCTACTGTTATTTACCAAATTACCCCATAATTTTCGTCCTTCCCACCAACGATCATACGCCGTATTCGTCCGATAGGCCAGTAATAAAGAGATAACAAATCCTAACATGCTGTGCATCACAGAAATGTTTTTAACTAAACTATCCTCCCCAAGGTGAAAAACTTCTTCTTCTAAAAAGCATATCAATCCTGAATACACCCCAATTACTATCATTAAAGGCAATAATTTTCGAAAAGTATCCGATTGATGAAAACGAAAAATAAAGGTTATCCAGTCTTTTGTATTGTATTGAACCATTTTTAATACCTATTTCTTATAGCTTATTTTCCAAATACTCCCATTCAAATCATCACTCACAAACAAGGAACCATCTGGTCCTTGGGCAAGTCCACAAGGGCGGTGTTCGATAGGCCCAGTCGGTTTAGCTAAATCTTGGCCTGAAAAATTATCAGCAAAGATTTCCCAAGCACCGGACGGCTTTCCATTTTTAAAAGGGACAAAAGCGACGAAATAGCCCTTCTTTAATTCAGCTGATTGACCGTGAAAGGCGATGAACGCCCCATTTTTATAGCGAGCTGGAAAACTAGTACCTGTGTAGAAAAGAAGATCATTCGGTCCCATGTGGGCAGGGAATGCGACTACCGGATCTAATGCTTTTTCGCCACCCGTCTTCTTTCCATCGCCCCCATATTCAGGAGCTACAATCTTCTTCTTTTGGAAGTGATCATAATAAATATAAGGCCAACCTGCATCATCACCGTCTTTTTTGAATTCATATATCGCTTCTGAAGGAAGCTCCTGGCTTTGTTTTGGCGTATAATATTGTGGATAAAAATCATGGAATTGACCTCTTCCGTGTGCCATCGCAAACAAGGACTTCGTCGAATTATTCCAAACAATCCCCACCGCATTCTTTAAACCGGTCGCAAAACGCGTCCCATCAGCAAATCCCTGGTTCAATTTATTCGCATCAAAACGCCAAACACCACCCGCTGAATCCAAAATCGCACATGGGCTCATACCCTTACCAGTTCCAGCCTCGCGACAAGCATCATTCCAAGAACCAATCGTTACATAAATATTTTTTCGCTCCTGATCGAAAACAAAGGTTTTCGCATTGTCACGACCGTGATCTGGCAAAGCATTCACAATCGTTTCGAATTTATTCCAATCCGCCACTTCCCCATTCGCATTCAAAGCATACCGAAAAACACCTTTATTCGATGAAGCATAGAAATAATCATCATGAATCGCAATTCCAGTACCGGTATAATTACCAAACATTGTCTTATCCTCATAAACTCCATCTTTGTCCTTATCCTTCAATAAAAGGATCCCATTTCCATCTTTCAATTTGGATAATTTCACATAGACATCACCCTGTTTAGAAACAGCTAAATGACGTGCAGAGCCAAGATCTTTTCCAATTTCACTCACGTGAAATCCTGTGGGTACTTTAATTTCTTGCGCAAAAATAAGGGAGGGTGCTAATAAGCACAGGCTAAGAATTTTCTTCATAGTATGTAAATAGGTTGGGTTAAAGATAGAAGAAAAAACAAAAAAGACCTGCACAGATGTACAAGTCTTTTCAATTCTGTGGTCGCGTAGGAAATCAAAACTTATCAAATAAAAAATATAGCCCATTCTAGAAATCAAGTTGTATAATTTATTTTAACTTAGATACGTTAAATCACATTTTTTTATCGAGGGATGGCCTATTGATTAATTTTCTAACTATATATTGATATACATTTATCATGAAAAAAATTTATTGTTACTCAAAATTTGCTCTCTTTATTATTAGTTTTTCTTTTTTCCAATGTAAACAAGAAGAGGCACCAAAAGTTGCTCCCGTAGTAACATTGTCTCAACCATCCAATATTACGTCAAATACTGCAACAGTTAGCGGTTCAATAACTTCAGATGGAGGAGAGTCAATTATTGAAAAAGGCGTTTGTTGGAGTTCAACTTATAAAACGCCTAGTATTTTAAACAGTAAGACTTCAGAAGGAACTGGTTCAGGAACTATCTCTGGTTCAATAACAGGACTTATGCCAGGAACAACTTATAATCTAAGATTGTATGCAACAAACTCTGTCGGAACAGGTTATAGTAGTGTTACAACCTTTAAAACGTTGTCTTCATTACCCACAATTACAACCACCGCCATTTCCTCACTTACAAATACTAGTGCAGTAAGCGGTGGTAATGTTAGTGCTGATGGGGGCGAAAGTATTACTGCCAGAGGTGTTTGCTGGAGCACGAATCAAAATCCAACAATAGCCAACAGTAAAGCTGTTTCAGATGGAACATCAACAGGAGCCTTTACTAGTTCAATTACTGGATTAATTCCTAACATGACTTACTATGTGAGAGCTTTTGCTACCAACAGCAATGGCACATCCTATGGCGCACAATTAACAGCAGCAACTGCTTCAGATGGACAATTTAGGGCTTATGTATTTGTGGAAACTAATGAGGCAGGACCTCGCACCGCCCTTGCAAATTATATGGCTTCTAAGGAAATACCAGGATCTTTCTTTAGAGGCATGTTGTTAGGTTCTCCTTCTCAAGTTCAATCAACATTTGATGCCCAAATGAATGCTTACCTAAGCTATCCAGGTTGGGGAAGTTCACAACCAGCTATATTTTCTGGCCTTATTCCAACTACATCAGGTGGATTAGATAAATATAATATTTACAGTTCGGCCTATCAGTTTCAAACAATTGAAGTGCCAAGCAATACTTTACCACTTGGGGTATATGGCCAATTTATTGTATTTGTTCCTGTTGCGGCATTAAATGGGGGGAAATATTCTACTATTTTGATAGGATCAACACCTGGAAATGTGCAACCAAAATTGGTTTTCACCAATAATGTAACAGTAAATTATACTGGATCGGTAAACATACCTAAAGGAGAGTATCAATTATATTTCAGTGACAGTAGCTTTAGATTTCCTCCAAATAACAGCCCTGTTTATTTCCATGGGGGAAGTATAATTCCTAAATAAAAACGCATTTAGAATTTATACAAAAAAATCCTCCACAATTTATTTTTTGCTCTGTCCAAAACTAATAAAAGCCATCAGAAATGATGGCTTTTTTGTAAACAAATAATTCTTTAATGCTATATATATTACTGGAAGCAAATTACATTTGGCTCTGAAAAGACATAAACAATGGGGATGTGTGTACACCTCTTCTCTCATACACATAAACAAGTATTATTTACTATAGAAGCAGCTGTATTGTGTAATCGAAAGTAACTGGATGAAAGGAGAGGAAAATTGCTATTTGTTGTACCTATGTTGTACCATTAAATTAAATAACCCCTAAATGATTGATTTAGAGGCTATTGAAAATGCATTCTGTGGTCGCGTAGGGACTCGAACCCCAAACCTTCTCATCCGTAGTGAGATGCTCTATCCAATTGAGCTACGCAACCATTGCCCTTATGGGATTGCAAAGGTAGGATTTCTTTGGCAAAATGAAAAAAAAGCAGTCAATATTTTCTGAAAATTATTTCCCTTTGAAATGAGGAGCCCTTTTCTGCATAAAGGCCATCACGCCTTCTGCGAAGTCCTCACTCTTTCCTAAGATGGTTTGCTCCTCCGCCTCCGAAGCTAGAGTCGCCGCTAAATCCTGATTATAAGCCCTTTGCAAAGAACGCTTCATCAACGAGATGGACAAGGTGGCTTTTTTCGAAAAGGCTAATGCTATTTCATGCACCTTTTCTTCCCACTCTTGCTCAGAAACTACTTCTGCCACTAATCCAATCTCTTTTGCCTCTTTGGCTCCTACTTTACGTCCTGTCGTAGCTAAATCAAAGGCGCGGTGATAACCTACTGATTGCATCAAAAAGGCGGTGGAACCCGCGTCCATAGCCAAACCTATTTGGACAAATAATTCAGAAAAATAGGCGTCCTCTTTTGCGATAATATAATCACAGGCTAAAGCTAAACTACAGCCAGCTCCTGCTGCCACTCCATTTATCGCACCTATCACAGGTTTATTCAAACCGCGTAAAGCAGAGATCATGGGATTATACGTGGTGCGTAAAACATTTCCTAAATTAGGATCGCTCACACCCGATTTCAAATCAGCGCCCGAACAGAAGGCCTTCCCTTCTCCCGTGATAACCAAGACACGTACCTCATCATCAATTTGAGCCGCTTCTGCCACCTCCCTGATTTCGTGAATTAATCCTGCATTCAAGGCATTATATACCTCAGGACGATTTAATGTTAAAGTCCAAATGGGACCGTTTCGGTGAAGCTTTAAAAAATTCATGTTAAATGGCATTTAAATGGTAAGTGGTGAATGGTAAATGGTGAATGGTAAATGAATGGTAAATGGTGAGTGGTGAATGGCAAATGAATGGTTAATGGCATTAAAATGGTAAATGGCGAGTGTTAAATGGTGAATGATGGAATCTATTACGTGTTCAGTTTTATGTTTTGCTTTACTGTTATTAAAATCCTTGTAATGATATGCAAAATATCGTTCGCTTCTTTCAATGGTAAAAATAATTGTTCTGGAGAAAGATATTTAGCTGCTTCTAAAAGCTTTAACCAATAAATGGATTCATTGATTTCCTTTTGTGCAATACTCATTTTATGCTTAAAGTCTGCTCTAGATTCTGCATGATCAGCCTCCATAACCATAGCTCCTACAGAAGTAGCGCATCTCAATAATTGTTTGGATAAAATATATTCTCTGTTTTCCTGTAGGATTTTAAATACCGAAACGATAAGTAAGGAAAACGCAAAGGTTTTTGTTTGTATCAGATTAGTGGCCATTTTTTTGGACGAAAACTAGCATAAATTACGCCCATTTCATATCAACAAATTGATAAAAAGCGACCCCACATTTACCATTTACCATTTACCATTCATTTACCATTCACCACTTACCATTCATTCACCACTCACCATTCACCACTTACCATTCATTTACCACTCACCATTCATTTACCATTTACCATTTACCATTTTAATGCCATTTACCATTCATTCACCATTCACCATTTAAAGGTGTTTCCTCAACCTCGCCACAGGAATTCCCAACTGATCACGGTATTTTGCCACCGTTCTGCGCTTCACGACGAAGCCTCGTTCGAGTAATAATTGCTCTAAATCTTCATCAGAATGAGGTTCTGCGCTCGGTTCTTGTTCGATAATCTCCCGCAGAATGTTCTTCACCTCCCGCGTAGAGAAATCTTCGCCCGATTCGTGGGTGATGCCTTCGGAGAAGAAATATTTTAGGGGATATATGCCAAAATCTGCTTGAACCGACTTCGCCGAAACCACCCGAGAGACCGTGGAGATATCCATTTCGATCATCGCCGCAATTTCTTTCATCTTCATCGGCTTCAAAACCGACTCGTCCCCTGTCAAAAAGAAGTCATATTGTTTGGCAACAATACTCTCCATCGTCTTCATCAAAGTCCCCTGACGTTGCTGAATAGCTGAAATAAACCAAGAAGCCGAATCTAATTTATGCTTAATAAAGGTTACCGCCTCTTTGATATCTTTTTGCTTCTTATCGCCCTTATCGTAGGTTTGTAACATTTCTTGAAAGGCACGAGAAACTCTTAATTCCGGTGCGTTCTTACCATTGATCTTGATCTCTATTTTCCCGTTTTGGTTGCTAATAATAAAATCAGGTTGCAAATAAGGGGCGATGGGCGCATCGTCTCCTCCTCCTGGTTTGGGATTCAGATGTGTGATGACTTGCATCGCTTTTTTAAGGTCTTCTTCTGAAATGGCTAATTTGGCGAGTAAAATATTGAAATGTTTTTTGGAAAACTCCTCAAAAAAATCATCAACTAAACGAATCGCTAATAGGTGTGCAGGTGTGTCCGATTCCTTGCGATGCAATTGCAGAGATAAACATTCCTGCAAACTACGCGCGGCAATTCCGGCTGGATCTAACGATTGTACTTTGAATAAAACCTGTTCCACCTCGTCATAATCGGTCTCAAATCCTTGTGTGAAGGCCAGATCATTCACGATACTTTCGATATTACGACGCAGATAACCATCCTCCTCTAAGGAACCGATGATTTGCTGGGCGAGAATTTCTTCCCGCTCATCGCGCACTACGTAACGGATTTGATTTAATAAATACTCTTGCGTACTAGATTCAGTCGCCAAAGGTCGCTCCCGTGTCTCCTCATTCGGATCATAGGAGTCCCCCGACATTTTATAACCTGCATATTCATCTTGTAGATAATCCCCCACTTCCATCTCCTCCCTTTCTAAATCTTCCAAGGTTTCGCGCGGCTCTTGATCAGCATTATTATCCAAGCCCTCCTCTAAAGCCGGATTATCGGCTAATTCCTCCTCGATCCTAGCCGCTAATTCAGCCGTAGGAATCTGCAACAACTTGATATATTGAATCTGTTGTGGAGAAAGGTTTTGTTGTTGATTCTGTTTTAAGGATAATCCCTGCATCGTATTAATAATCTACACCAAAGATAAGCCGATTTTTAATTACAAATAAATAAAATAAATCGGTTTTTTATCCGTATTTTTGAGGGTTATTGCCTCTATTGAGGCCTTTTTATTAATAATGCCCGAGTCATTTATGCAAATCAAAGAAATACTACGTTTAACACCCACGCAGCAAAGCATCGTCGTGAAAGGTTGGGTTCGTACGAAAAGAGTTTCCTCTTCTGTCGCTTTTATTGCGATCAATGATGGGTCGACCATCCACAATATTCAAGCAGTCGTTACAGAGGGAACTGTTTCAGAAGAAACGTTGAAATTGGTTACTACAGGCTCTTGTATCGCAGTTACCGGAAAATTAATCGCGTCTCAGGGCCAAGGTCAATCGGTAGAGGTAGAAGTAGTTTCCATCGAAGTATATGGAACAGCGGATCCAGAAAAATACCCTTTACAGCCTAAGAAGCACTCTTTAGAGTTTTTGCGTGAGATTGCGCACTTGCGTCCGCGGACGAATACGTTCTCTGCGATATTGCGTATTCGCCATGCTTTGGCCTACGCGATTCATACCTATTTTAACAATAACGGTTTCTTCTATTTACACACGCCCATTATTACGGGGTCTGATGCGGAAGGAGCTGGGGAAATGTTCCGCGTGACGACTTTAGATCCTATTCATCCACCATTAACAGAGGATGGAAAGGTAGATTATAAGGAAGATTTCTTTGGTAAAGAAACAAATTTAACGGTTTCTGGTCAGTTAGAGGGGGAATTAGGGGCGATGGCTTTGTCCAAAGTCTATACCTTCGGACCTACTTTCCGAGCGGAAAATTCGAATACCACCCGTCACCTGGCTGAGTTTTGGATGATCGAACCAGAAGTGGCCTTTAATGAATTAGTAGATAACATGGATTTAGCGGAAGACTTCACTAAATACTGTATAAAATACGCTTTAGATCATTGTGCAGACGATATCGCTTTCTTAGAAAAGCGATTAATAGAAGAAGAAAAGACAAAAAAGAAGGAAGAGCAATCAGAATTAAGTTTGTCTGAAAAATTACGTTTTGTAACGGAGAATGAATTCGAACGCTTAACCTATACGGCTGCTATCGACATATTATTGCAATCAAAAGCGCATAAAAATGGTAAATTCGTGTATCCTGTAGAGTGGGGAATTGACCTTCAATCAGAGCATGAGCGCTATTTAGTAGAGAAACATTTCAAAAAACCTGTTATCTTAACGAACTATCCGAAAGACATCAAAGCTTTCTATATGAAGTTAGATGAGGACGGAAAAACAGTTCGTGCGATGGACGTTTTATTCCCAGGAATTGGTGAAATAATTGGAGGATCTCAACGAGAGGACAATTATGAGAAACTTTTGCAACGTACGAAAGAGGTAGGTATCGAAGAAGAATCGATTTGGTGGTATTTAGAAACGCGTCAATTTGGCTCTGCACCACATGCTGGTTTTGGACTTGGATTTGAACGATTAGTGCTATTTGTAACGGGTATGAGTAATATTCGTGACGTGATTCCTTTCCCACGGACTCCTAAAACAGCAGAATTTTAAGATGGGTAGTTTCAAACACGCTATCGACGGTATTATCGATCTTATTAAGCAGGAGCGTAATGCACGTTTCCACTTAATTAGCACTATTATTGTGGTGTATGTGGGGCTGAAACTAGAATTTACCGGGTCTGAATGGATTTGGATTTCCTTAGCGGTGACTGGAGTTTGGGTGGCAGAATTGTTTAATTCAGCTTTAGAAAAGGTAACGGACTTAGCCTCTCCTCAGCAGAATGAGTTAGCGAAGAAGGCCAAAGATTATGCCGCTGGAGCTGTTTTAATGATGGCTATTTGGGCGGTTATTGTGTTTGCAATCGTAGCAGTCCCACATTTATTATTGAATTTAATGCTTTAAGAGCAACAAAATATGAAAGAATACGGATCGAGTGTTCAAAAATTAGTGAATTACATTTTGACCATTGCCGACGAAGAGCAAAGGACTAAATACGCTTATTTAATGGTGGAGGTGATGAAGCAAATTCACCCGAATATGAAGGATAATAGCCAAGACTATTCGAAGAAGCTTTGGGATGATTTATACATCATGTCTAATTTTGAACTGAATGTACAAAGCCCCTTCCCTCCTCCATCTCCAGAATCTTTAGGAAAAGCGCCACGTAAAGTGGCTTATAATCAGCATAATCTGAAATTCAAACATTACGGACGTAACGTAGAATTATTGATTTTACGCGCGATCGCGGAGGAAAAAGTAGAAGACAAAAAGATTTTAGTGGCCTATATTGCCCGCTTAATGAAAGGTTTCTATGTGACTTGGAATAAGGAGTCGGTGGACGATGCGGTTATTTGGCAAAATATCAAAGAGATGTCAGAAAACCTGTTAGGCACGATTGTGGATGAATTATCTCAAGAGGGCTTAGGTCATGCTAAAGTGGCGAATAACGCGAGAAACGCTTATAATGCGCCAGAGTATCCGAATAGCAATAACAATAATCGCAACAATAATTACCGCAAGAATAACTTCAGAAGCAATAACAATAATAACAGAAATAATAATTTCCGTAAAAATAAGTAATCATTTATGGCATCATTTAAAGTAACCGGTGGCCGCCGTTTGAAAGGAGAAATTACTCCTCAAGGAGCTAAAAACGAAGCATTACAGATTTTGTGTGCCGTGGTATTGACAGCAGAGCCTGTCACCATTCACAATATCCCGAACATTCGCGACGTAAATCAATTAATTGATTTATTAGGCGATATGGGCGTGAGTATGCGCCGTTTATCGGAATCAAGCATTGAATTCGATGCCTCCTTAGTCAATATCGATTATTTAGATTCAGATACCTATAAGAAGAAAGCTGCGGCACTTCGCGGATCGGTGATGTTATTAGGACCTACTTTGGCCCGCTTCAAAAAAGGACGTATCCCTTCCCCAGGTGGAGACAAAATTGGCCGCAGAAGATTGGATACCCACTTCTTTGGCTTTATGAAATTGGGTGCTAAATTCAATTATAGCCCCGAAGATGGTGGAATCTATGAAGTAGACGCCTCTGAATTACAAGGCGCCTACATGCTATTAGACGAAGCATCGGTAACAGGAACGGCAAATATTTTAATGGCAGCTGTTTTAGCCAAAGGCAAAACAACCATCTATAATGCCGCTTGCGAGCCTTATTTGCAACAATTGAGCAAAATGTTAAACCGTATGGGAGCGAAAATCTCTGGCATCGGTTCGAACATGCTTACTATTGAAGGTGTCGATGTATTACACGGAACGGAGCACACGATGCTTCCGGATATGATTGAGATCGGTTCTTTTATCGGTTTAGCGGTGATGACCCAGTCTGAAATCACCATCAAAAACTGCCAAATCCCTGAATTAGGCATCATTCCAGAGGTATTCAAGAAATTAGGAATTAAAATGGAGTTCCGCGGAGATGATATTTTCATCCCTTCTCAAGAACACTATGAATTAGAAAACTTCATCGATGGATCGATGTTGACGATCTCTGACCACCCTTGGCCAGGTTTCACTCCAGACTTATTATCGATCATTTTAGTGACAGCGATTCAGGCCAAAGGTACGGTCTTAATCCACCAGAAAATGTTCGAATCTCGTCTATTCTTCGTAGATCGTTTGATCGAGATGGGTGCCCAAATCATCCTTTGTGATCCACACCGCGCTACGGTAGTCGGTTTTGATCGCAAGCAAACGTTAAAAGGAATCCAAATGTCATCACCAGATATTCGTGCCGGAGTTTCCCTTTTAATCGCTGCGATGTCTGCAAACGGCACTTCGATCATCGATAATATCGAACAAATCGACCGTGGATATCAACACATTGATACCCGTTTAAATGCCATCGGCGCAGAAATCGTGCGTATCTAATATGGAATTTCAGGCGAAAATTAAGCAGACGATTCGATTGGCGTCACCAATTGTTGTGGGTCAACTCGGCGTTATGCTCATGGGTTTAGCCGACACCATTCAGGTAGGGCAAATGTCTACAGGTGCCGCCGAAAGTTTAGGCGCATCTGGTATGGCAGGAAGTATATTCTTTACGATTGCCGTAGTGGGCTTAATCTGCCTGCAGATTGTGGCACCCATGATTTCCAAATCAGATGCAGAAGGAGATTTCACCGAATGCGGGAATTTATTACGGGCTAATATCCGCGTAGCCATCTTCTTGAGTATAATCACCATGTTATTAATCGGGCTTGCGGGAATGAATTATGATTTATTTAAGCAGACTTCGGCTAATAAAGCATTGACCCTACCCTACCTAGCCTTAATAGCGATTTCCGTATTACCCATATTTTTGTTTTCGGCTTTAAAAAGCTTTACGGATGGTTTGCAGAAAACCTCTGTAGCTATGTATATTACACTAGCCGCCCTGATTTTCAATATCATTTTTAATCACATTTTCATTAATGGTCTGGGGGCCATTCCCGCTATGGGGTTGCTTGGAGCTGGCATTGCGACCTTAATGGCCCGTATTTTAATGGCCATTGCCCTCGCCGTTTATCTATTCAAAATTGCTGATTTTAGTAAATATTTGCAGAAAAAGCAGGTACATGCAGATGCCAATGTGTTAGAAAAAACAATCTTAAAAATTGGCATTCCGTCTGGTATGCAAGGCTTTTTTGAGATTGCAACTTTTGGGATGGCGGTTGTGATGATGGGTTGGATTTCAGTGACGGCCCAAGCGGCACATATCGTGGCGATCAACATGGCATCATTGACCTACATGATGGCATCGGGAATTGCAGCTGCTGGCGGAATCTTAGTGGGCGCAGATATAGGCGAAAGGAATCGGAAAGGCATTTTTACCTCAGGTAACGCAGCACTTGTACTCTCCATTTTGTTCATGGGATTTTGTGCACTAGTCTTCTTCTTCGGTAGGGACATTTTAGTGCGCGGTTATACGCAAGAGGCATCGGTGATTGCGATCGCGGTGACACTTGTGGTTTGGGGTGCCATATTTCAATTATTTGATGGTATTCAGGCCGTTTCCCTGGGCTTACTGCGTGGCTTACAAGACGTTAATATCCCCACTGGAATTACCGTTTTCTCCTATTGGGGCATTGGTATACCTCTTTCTTACTACATTGGAATATACCTGGGCGTAGGAGCCACAGGGATCTGGATGGGATTAACGGCAAGTTTAATTTGCTCTTCTGTATTATTATCGTGGCGTTTTTATGCCAGGGCGAAGACGATTGATTTTGAAGAATTAGATGTCGAGTAAACAGTAAAGCATAAAGCACTTTATCTAAAGCATAAAGCACAAAGAATAAAGAATAAAGTACGTGAAAAAAGGGCTCGAATTTCGAGCCCTTTTTTAGTATTATGAAATGCTGATTTACATTCCCAAAATTCATCGCCGAAGGCGATTCCAACTTTATTCTTTATGCTTTATGCTCTATGCTTTAACATTAAGAATGAAGCGCTCTCTTCGCCGTAGCCGCTAAACAAGCCTCTTTCATCGCCTCCGTATAAGTCGGGTGAGCATGAGACATACGAGCGACATCTTCAGCTGATGCACGGAATTCCATGGCAACGACTGCTTCTGCGATCATATCTGCGGCACGAGCGCCGATGATGTGAACACCGAGAATTTCGTCCGTGTTGGCATCTGCTAACACTTTGGCTAAACCATCTACATCCATGGATGCTACGGCGCGACCTAATGCTTTGAAGGGAAATGAACCTTCTTTATATGCGATTCCAGCTGCTTTTAATTCTTGTTCTGTCTTACCTACTGATGCCACTTCTGGCCAAGTGTATACGACACCTGGGATGAGGTTGTAGTTGATGTGAGGTTTTTGGCCTGCAATAACTTCCGCTACAAATACGCCTTCCTCTTCTGCTTTGTGTGCTAACATCGCTCCACGAATCACATCGCCAATGGCATAGATTCCTGGAACCGAGGTTTGCAAGGTATGTTCATCTACTGCGATGCGACCGCGCTCATCTGCCGTTAAACCTGCAGCAACAAGGTTCAATCCATCCGTATAAGGGCGGCGACCGATGCAAACTAAGCAATAGTCCCCTTTAATCTCTACTTCTTTGCCAGATGCATCTAGCGCTTTCACCGTCACTTCTTTGCCTTTAACCGCTGCGGAAGTCACTTTGTGCGACAAATAGAATTCTGCACCTATTTTAGCGATGGATTTTTGTAATTCTTTCCCCATCGCTTTATCCATCGTCGGAATCATGCTGTCTGCAAATTCAATGAAGGACACTTTAGAACCTAAACGAGCATAAACCGATCCTAATTCCGCACCGATTACACCGGCGCCGATCACGATTAAATGCTTCGGAATTTCTTTCATTTTCAAAGCCTCCGTAGACGTGATAATGCGATCCTTGTCGACAGGAATGAAAGGCAAAATTGTGGGTTTAGAACCCGTTGCGATGATGATATTTTTAGCCGATAAGACGTCTGAACTACCGTCCTCTTTAGTTACTTTTACTGTTTTAGAGGAGTCGAATGATCCCAAACCGTGGAAGGTCGTAATCTTGTTCTTCTTCATCAAATACGTGATTCCGCCGTTCATTTTCTCTACGACGCCTGACTTGCGGGCGATCATTTGAGTAAAATTGATTTTGGGTTTCGCTACATCAATTCCATGCTCCGAAAAACTGTGTACAGCATTGTAATAATGCTCTGATGAGTCCAAAAGGGCTTTGGAAGGAATACATCCTACGTTCAAACAGGTTCCACCCATCACAGCATATTTCTCCACGATGGCTACTTTAAATCCTAATTGAGCCGCACGGATCGCCGAAACGTATCCTCCTGGGCCTGAACCAATAACTACAACATCAAATTCTTGCATATAGGCAAATGAAAGCGAATAGGCCCGCTAAGGCCTATTCTGTTAATTAAATATCTAATAATAAACGAGCTGGATCTTCTAATAATTGCTTTAAACGAACTAAGAAGCTAACCGACTCACGACCATCGATAATGCGGTGGTCATAAGATAATGCGAGGTACATAATCGGACGAACCACGATTTGGCCATCTACGACTACTGCACGCTCCACAATATTATGCATTCCTAAAATAGCCACTTGTGGTGCGTTAATGATCGGTGTAGAAAGCATCGAACCGAATACCCCACCATTCGTAATGGTAAAAGTACCTCCACTCATTTCTTCTAAACTCAATTTATTCTCACGAGCCTTTCCTGCTAAACGGGCCACTTCCGATTCGATTCCTGCTAGGGATAAATTCTCTGCAGAACGAATCACTGGAACGACTAGACCTTTAGGCGCAGAAACTGCAATCGAAATATCACAATAATCGTGGAAGACGATTTCCTCGCCGTCAATTTTAGCATTTACAGAAGGATACTCCTTTAAAGCGACACATACGGCCTTCGTAAAGAAGGACATAAAGCCTAAACCTACGCCATGCTTCTCCTTGAATTTATCTTTGTATTTACCGCGAAGATCCATCACAGGCTTCATGTCTACTTCGTTAAACGTAGTTAACATCGCTGTTTCATTCTTCACTGCCACTAAACGACGAGCCACTGTTTTACGCAGTGAACTCATTTTTTCGCGACGTGTACGGTCTGCAACTGGTGCAGCCACAGCTGCCGGTGCAGAAACGCTCGGTTGCGTAGCTGATACCGCATCTTCTTTTGTAATTCTACCACCTACGCCAGAACCTGCTACTGAAGCAGCGGCGATTCCTTTTTCATCTAATATTTTAGCTGCAGCTGGAGATGGATGACCTGCGGCATACGAAGCGTCACCTGAAGAAACAGGAGCTGATGCCGGAGCAGACTGCGCCGCAACTGGAGCGGGATCCGCAACGTCTGCCACCGCTACCGCACCACCTACCGTGATTTTAGCTAAAATTCCTCCAATCGGAACTACCGCACCTGGCTGAGCTATTACCTCTAAAATACCCGCCGCTTCAGCTGGTAATTCAAAAGTAGCTTTATCTGATTCTAATTCACAAAGTACCTCGTCTAAAGAAACGCTATCCCCTGTTTTTTTATTCCAAACTGAAACCGTCACTTCCGTGATCGACTCCCCTACCGCTGGAACTTTAATTTCTAACACAGAAGTCGGACCTGAGGAAACTGGCGCCGAAGCCGCCACAGGAGCCGGTGCAGCCACAACAGCCGCTGCAGGAGCATCTGCTACCTTTACTGAAGCCGTTGCTCCACCTGCTTCTATCGTACAGATGATCGCACCGATCGGAAGGACATCGCCTTCTTTAGCCACAATATGCAACACGCCTTCCGCCTCTGCAGGCAATTCAAAGGTCGCTTTGTCCGATTCTAATTCGCACAAAACCTCGTCTAACTTCACATGATCGCCTTCCTTCTTATTCCAAGTAGCAACGGTCACTTCCGTAATTGACTCCCCCACTGCGGGTACTTTCATTTCTATAGCCATGATAATTCTATTATTCGAATGCTTTGTTAATCAGGTTTGCTTGCTCTACGCCGTGCACTTTTAAGAATCCAGTCGCAGGAGAAGCAGATTTTTTACGCGCTACTAAACCTTTAAATTTAGCCCAGCCAAATTCACGGATCACATATGACCAATAGCCCATGTTTTCCGGTTCTTCCTGAACAAAATATACATCAGCGCCTTTGTATTTCGCTAATTCTGCCTCTACTTGCTTGGTGGGGAATGGGTGTAATTGTTCCAAACGAACAATTGCCACATCCTTGCGCTTATCTTTTTCTTGACGATCCAATAAATCAAAATACACTTTACCTGAGCAAAGTAATACTTTTTTCACTTTCGCTTTGTCCACATAGCTATCGCCGATAACCTCTTGGAATTTACCTTTCGTGAATTCTTCGATGGGCGAAACTACCTTCGGGTGACGGAAAATTGATTTAGGCGACATAACCACTAATGGCTTGCGGAAATCCCAAGTCAATTGACGACGTAAGGCGTGGAATATATTAGCAGGAGTGGTTAAATTAGCCACCACCATATTATTTTCAGCAGATAACTGCAAGAAACGCTCTGGACGAGCATTTGAATGTTCTGGACCTTGACCCTCATATCCATGAGGCAAAAGCATCACTAAACCATTTTGTGTCCCCCACTTCGATTCGTGAGAAGAAACGAATTGGTCGATCATGGTTTGGGCACCATTTGCAAAGTCACCAAACTGCGCTTCCCAAATCACTAAGGCATCTGGATTAGCCAAGGCATAACCGAATTCAAAACCTAATACTCCGTACTCGGAAAGTAAAGAATTGTAAATCTGTGCTTGCTCTTGACCTTCCTTTATGTGGTTTAATGAGTTATAATTCTCATTTGTATTCGCATCATGTAAAACTGCGTGTCGGTGTGAGAATGTACCCCGTTGCACATCTTGACCTGATAAACGAACAGGCTTTCCTTCTAAAAGAAGTGAACCATAAGCTAATAACTCCGCTGTAGCCCAGTTTAATTGGCCTTTTTCGAAATACCCTTTGCGATCCGCGATAACTTTATCGATTTGTTTTAAGGCTGTAAACCCTTTTGGCAAAGTCGTTAAAGCTTTAGCAACTTGATCAACAACCTCCTTCGTAATCGAAGTTTTAGGAGATGAATCAAAATCTGTTTCATTCGAGAAACGTAAAGTCGACCAGCGGTTATCTAATTTTAAAGGAACATAAGCTGGGCTCACTTTTTGCTTCACCATCTCTAAACGAGCTTGTAATTCAGCTTTAAAAGCTGAATCCATTTCTTCGGCTAATTTCGCCTCGATCTCGCCATTCTTAATTAATTGTTGCGTGTATACTTCGCGAGGATTCGGATGATTCGTAATGTTCGCATACAAAGTAGGCTGCGTAAAACGAGGCTCATCTGATTCGTTGTGGCCATTACGACGGTAACAAACCATATCCACAAATACATCGCGGTTAAATTCTTGACGGTATTCTGCGGCCATTCTTGACACAAAAACTACTGCTTCTGGATCATCTCCATTGACGTGGAATACGGGTGAATCAATAATTTTAGCTACATCCGTACAATAGATAGCAGAACGCGCATCCTCAAAATCTGTTGTAAATCCTACTTGGTTATTGATGACAAAGTGAATTGTTCCACCCGTACCATAGCCGTTTAATTTCGCCATTTGAGTTACCTCATAGACGATTCCCTGGCCTGCAACCGCTGCATCACCATGGATTAAAATAGGTAATACTTTATCGTAATCTCCCTCATAATGCGCATCCGCACTCGCACGGCAGAAACCTTCTACTAAAGGATTAACTGCTTCTAAGTGAGACGGATTAGGGGCTAATTTTAAAGAGATCTCGCTTCCTTTAGGGGAGATATGCTTACTTGAATAGCCTAAATGGTATTTTACGTCGCCATCCCCGTGGATCTCATTAGGTACATTTCCTTCGAAACCATCAAAGATAGATTCGTAGGATTTGTGCATGATATTTGCCAAAACATTTAAGCGACCTCTATGCGCCATTCCAATCATCGCCTCTTTCACACCCGCATCAGCTGCCACATTGATAATGGCATCTAAACCGGCAATCGTACTTTCGCCACCTTCTAAGCCGAAACGCTTTTGGCCTAAATATTTTGTACCTAAGAAATTTTCAAAAACAACCGCCTCATTCATCTTCTGAAGAATATGTTTCTTCTCTTCAAAAGTGGGTTTAAAGGAAAGCGCTTCCCTTTCAATCTTATTGCGCAACCATTCTTTTTGTTCAACGTCACGAATGTAAGAATATTCAAAGCCTATGCTTCCCGCATAAATGGTATGCAAAGCAGCCTGAATGGTTCGTAATGTCACTGCGCCTAGGCCCATAAATGAACCAGCTTGAAAAACAGTATCTAAATCAGCGTCAGTTAAAGAATAATCCGCCAAGTATAAACGTGGCTTGCGATCCTTGCGCTCTCGAACGGGATTCGTTTTGGATAATAAGTGTCCCCTGGAACGAAATGCTTTAATCAAGGAGATGACAGCCATTTCCTTCTGAACATGAGTAGCATCTGAAGAAACAGCACCCGCAGGAGCTCCTTCGCCTAACCAGGTCTGAGAAAAGTCAAAACCCTTGAAGAAATCTCTCCAAGAGCTATCTACTGAATTGGGATCTTGTTTATAAGCCTCATACAAGTCAGCTATGACTTGCGTATCGGCATTGGCAACGTAGGAAAATGAATCCATAAGTTAATTTTCTAGGCTTTAGGCCAAAGAAATGTTTCAATGTTTTTGGTTTAGTATAATTCTTAACATTGTCTTAATGCTAAAATCTACGCAATTTACTATTTGCTTGCCGAATCCCCCTAATTATCACCGGGTTTTTTAGCTTTAAGAGCACAAATTTCTGAGGAAAATGAGCTCATACACAAACGTATTTCGATTTCTTTAAAAATTTCAATTAATTCTCTTTATATCACCAACAATTTCAGGATTCTTTTATGGCTGAAATTGCCCTAATTTTCCTAAACCAAAATCAAGGTCATATCGAAGAAAAATTTGGTGAAAACCAGATGCTTCACTCATGGCCGAACTTCCTAAAGTCGATACATTTTTACCCAGAAAATCATAGGAATAACCTACTCTAAAATTAAGCCCTAATGGAACCTCCACTGAACCTAATAAAGCTGGATCGCCAAACTCCGAACCCGTCTGCTGGTACCATAATCCCACACCTACCTTTTCTTGAATCCAAAACACGGCATTAAAATCAATTTTTGTCTGCTGATCCTTTCGCAAAACAGATCCAATTTTCAGGGTATGCAAGTCAGCCACTGGAAAATAATAGGAGGCTTGTAGGTACAGCGGTGCATCGCCCAATCCATCCAGCCGATTAGAAGGCTTAGAAATACCTAGCATTAAAGCCTCTTTACGATAGGAAACTCCCAGTCCGATACTTCCCAGCATTTCACTGGTTCCAAATTTTCCCAAAATTGGATATTGATTTATTCCCACGTTCATGCCATAACTTAGCTGATTCCCCCTTCCCCATTCCATATGCTTCGAGACAACTGCTGCTAGACCCAGATTTGAAGAAATCATTCCAGAAGGTGTCGCAAAAGATTGATCGGTATTAAAGGCCAAAAATCCCAATCCCCAATCACCCTTCTTCAGGGGCATATCGATGCTCATCAATTGCTGCGAGGAGGATGCGCCTCCTAAGGTTTGGAATAAGGGCTTTTTACGAAATACACCTTTGGCAGAAAAAACCTTCATCACACCAGCATCCGCAGGATTAATGGCCAAAGGCAAAAAGGGATAGGCCATCCGCAACGATTCTTGCTGGGCTTGCGCAACGAAAGACGCTAAAAAAAATAGGACAATTATTCTCATAAAATCTGACAATGTGACATCTCCCTCCAGCTTGGAATTAAAATTGCAAAAGGATGTTCAAATTTAGAATTATTAATTTTTAAAAATATGAAAGAAACAGGTAACATCTCCATTCACACCGAGAACATTTTTCCCATCATCAAGAAATTTCTCTATTCGGATCACGAGATTTTCCTTCGTGAGCTAGTTTCAAACGCTGTAGATGCGTCCCAAAAAATCAAGCGCTTAAGTTCCATTGGTGAATTTAACGGCGAATTAGGGGAACTGAAGGTGAAGGTTAGTTTTGACAAAGACAAAAAAACGATCACAATTTCGGATAACGGTATCGGTATGACCGCCGAAGAAATCAAGAAATATATTAATCAAATCGCCTTTTCTGGTGCCACGGAATTCGTGGAGAAATACAAGGATCAAGGTGATGACAAAGGAATTATCGGACATTTTGGTCTAGGTTTCTATTCTGCCTTCATGGTAGCAAAAGAAGTAGAGATCATCTCTAAATCCTATCAAGATGGAGCTGAGGCTGCCACCTGGAAATGTGATGGTTCGACAGAATACACCATCGGACCAGCAAAAAAGAAAACACGCGGTACGGATATCATCTTGCACATCGCAGAGGATTCAGAAGAATTTTTAGAGGAGTTCAAATTAAAGTCCATCTTAGAAAAATATGGCAAGTTCTTGCCGATTGAAATTGAGTTTGGCGATAAGGTAATCAATAACCCAAATCCGATTTGGACTAAGTCTCCATCCGATTTAACGGACGAAGATTACTTGAAATTCTACGAAGAATTATACCCATTCCAAGAGAAGCCTTTATTCTGGATTCACTTAAATGTGGATTATCCGTTCAATTTAACGGGTATTTTATACTTCCCAAAAGTGAAGAACGAGATGCAATTGCAACGCGAAAAAATCTCACTTTACAGTCGTCAAGTATTCATCACAGATGAGGTAAAAGACATCGTTCCTGAATTCTTAATGTTATTGCACGGGGTAATCGATTCACCAGATATTCCTTTAAACGTATCTCGCTCGTTCTTACAAGCAGATTCGAATGTGAAAAAGATCAACTCGTATATCACGAAGAAAGTAGCGGATAAATTAGCCGAATTATTCAAATCGGATCGTCCGTCATTCGAAGAGAAATTCGCAAACATTGGTCTTTTCATAAAATACGGAATGATCTCGGATGAGAAATTCTTAGAGAAAGCGAAAGATTTTTGTTTGGTACAAGATACGAACAATAAATATTTTACGTTAGACGAATACAGTGAAGAGGTGCAAGCTGCCCAAACTGACAAAGATGGAAACAAGGTTTACTTGTATACCACCGACGTCGAGCAACAAGATGCGTTTATTCAATCCGCCCAAAACAAAGGTTACTCCATCATTAAATTGGATACCCTAATCGACAGCCACTTCATTAACACAATGGAGTCTAAAACAGAGAAGACGCAATGGAAACGTGTCGATGCTGATGCTGTTGATAAATTAATTGACACCGGGATAACCTTAGAAGCGATTTTATCTGATGCTGCGAAAGAGAGCGTCAAGAAGGTCTTCGAAGAAACCCTAAATGACAAACAAAAAGTGGTAGCTGTAGAGGCCATGTCACCAGACGAATTACCTGCTATTGTCACTCAAAATGAGTTTATGCGCAGAATGAGTGAAATGTCGAAAACAGGTGGTGGCGGAATGGGAATGTTTGGTTCGATGCCAAACACCTATAACATTACCATCAATGCTAATCACCCGTTGATTAGTAAACTAGCTGAATTAAAAGACGAAAGCGAACAAAAAGCGCTAGCGAAACAGATCTCAGATCTAGCTTTATTATCCCAAAATCTCTTAACAGGGTCTGATTTAACTGCCTTCATTAAAAGAACGGTGAGTGGGTTTTAATAAAACGAAAAGAGCCGCGATACATGCGGCTCTTTTTTTATTGCTTTCTAACCATCAGCTTCTTCGTGGCGACTGGTTTCCCATCCACTAATAACTGATACATATAAAGACCGCTGTTTAAGTCTCGTAAAGAGATTTTAGCAGAACGATCATCTCGATCTAGCTCCACTTCCTTCACCACTAATCCAAGCACATTATAGAAGGCAATTTTAACCTCTAGGCTATTGCTAGAAAATTGATAATCAACGACTGCATATTCTGCTGCTGGATTCGGGTAGAGATGAGAAACAAAGATGCGATCCCCTTGGTATAACAAGGTGTCATTTTTAAAACCCAGCAGAGATGCTAGGAGGAATAATAAAGTGATATGTCGCAATACTAATTTCATTCTCAAATCGTTGAAACGAATTTAGTACAAATTCAGACCAATTAATTTTTTTTAAGGTTTTTTAACAGGTTGTTGATATTCAACTCGTTTCAAAATCGTTTGAAGAGATGGCTTTTCAGTGATACGCCATCGGAAACCATCCAATTGCTGGAGATCTTCTTTCCATTCTTTAGGAGGTACAAACTTCGCCTCGGGTTTTGTGATAAAGGCAATTTTCTTCACCGCATTATCCTCAAAAAACAGATTCATCCGACTGCACTCCACTCGATTTAAACCCGTCGTGACTTTTTTATCGTCAATGACATAATAAATACTCTCTCCATTCCCCTCTACATTCACCCGGTTCAATTTCGAATCGTCTTTAAAATGTACCCATATTTTACGCCCTTTAATCTGATTAAACTGATTCGCGGAATCAATTGAAATAACGAAAGACTTTCCTCGCAAACGCATTTCTTTTAGCTTTTGGTTTCCCATAAATAAGGAAATGGAATCGGCTTGAGATTGCGAACCCTGGGTCCAAAGAATGGGTTTTTGGTAAAAATGAATGATCGAATCTTGCACATTATAGCCCAAAGAATCGCACCTGCCAGATAGATCTGACTTATAAATCAATACATTTTTATAGGCAAATAGCTTCCGAATGGAATCCTTTTTAATATTAACCGATACCAAAGTGTCCGCCGTCAAATACAGCGTATCTTTTTCCATGATATTCTGCATCCAAGCGTGGCCATAGACTCGAGTGATTCCTGTTTTACCAGCATATCGACCATTATCACCTTTTAGGATCACCTTTTCTTTTTGAGATAAAAACTCTACTCGTCCTTTCGCTACTCCTATTTGTGTAGGAGAATCATAGAAAAGGGTATCTGCCGT
This sequence comes from Aquirufa sp. A-Brett2-15D, assembly GCF_054558735.1. Taxonomy (NCBI): domain Bacteria; kingdom Pseudomonadati; phylum Bacteroidota; class Cytophagia; order Cytophagales; family Flectobacillaceae; genus Aquirufa; species Aquirufa sp. A-Brett2-15D. The sequence continues at coordinate 731,794 of NZ_JBSKFT010000001.1, forward strand.
CAAAATATATTCATCTGTTTTCGCAGTGGAACGACCAGTGAAATTAGAAACTTTGGAAATCGTATTATAAAAACCTCGGCTAGTAATAACCGTATCTTTTTTAGTAATAATTTCCGTAGGAGCTATAAAATAGGCCTCCTTCGATAAGGTATTATACTTTAAGGAATCCGCTTTAACGGAACCTCCATCCTTATCAATTACTCTCACTTTTTCTTTAAATAGAAAATTTTTCGTCACGGTATTATAGAAACCTTCTCGGCTAGTTAGAGTAGATTTTTTATCAATAATTCTAGCTCCAGAATGATAAATCGCCATTTTAGAGTTTAGATCATAATCTAATTTAGGCGTATTTAAGATAATCGTATGATCATCTAATTTCACCCGGCCGCTGATAAATGCCTGGCGCATATTACCATTATATAGTGCCGTGTCCCCTGTAATTGTCACCGTATCAGATTGAATAATCCGAACGTGCCCATAGGCTTCCACATTATTCGTAGTAGAGTTTAATACGGCTTGATCACAGGAAAGCGTAGTAGTTCCTTGCTGTAACAAAACACGCCCAATTAACGTCTTACGCATGATTAAATCTTGTTGCATCCCGATTAAGCTATCAGCTCGAATAACTTGCAATAGCTGTCCCTGAGCTTGCGCGAAAAGCGGTAAGCTGAGAAGAAAAAACAGGAAAATCCAACCTTTGTAACGCATCTTGAAATTGAATCGCTAATTTCGTAGCTCCATTGAACACGCAATTTACCATTTTTATGCTGGAAGATTTTATCCATTTTGTCCAAAAAGAGAATTTATTCCAAGCCGATCAGAAAATTTTGATCACAGTAAGTGGTGGAATAGACTCTGTTGTACTTAGTAAACTGTTTTCTTTGGCCAAATTCAATTTCGGCATCGCCCATGTCAACTTCAGTCTACGTGGTGAGGAATCCTTAGCAGACGAGATTTTTGTCAAGAAATTCGCTAAAACGCTGAAAGTCCCTTATCACACCATTTGTTTCGACACGAACGCATTTGCGGCACAGGAAAAAATCTCAACTCAAATGGCAGCACGCATTTTACGCTACCAATGGTTCGAAGAAATCCGCGTCAAAGAAGGCTATGATTACATTGCCACTGGTCACCACTTATTAGATAGCGCAGAGACGATGTTAATAAATCTAGTCAGAGGCAGCGGAATCGCGGGTTTCCACGGAATTCCTGTGAAATCTGGCTACCTTATTCGTCCTATGTCATTTGCAAACCAGGACGCTATTTTTGAATTTGTCGTTTCCCAAAAACTAGCTTGGCGAGAAGATTCTTCGAACGAATCCACAAAATACCTTCGCAATTTTATACGTCATGAGATAATGCCAAAATTCCAGGAATTAAATCCTCATTTTGAGCAAACCTTAGCCGCAACCAGCCAAAAAATCAAAGGCATTGAAGCTTGGATGCAAGACGAACTTCAAGCATTCGTTACTGAATCGTGTTCAACAGATTCCACAGGAATTACTCACGTTAAATTACCTGCTAAAACACCTAAAAATGCCGTTTTACTAACAGAATTATTACTCAAACATCACTTTAATTCTGCCATAATTGAATCCATTTTAACTACGGATAAGGTGGGAGCCATTTTTGAATCCCCTAGTCATAGCCTAAATATTGACCGTGCGCAATGGATCATTAGTACTAAAAGCCAAGCCGATTACAAACCTATCGTTATTTCAGAGGAAGATGAAATTATCCAAATAGGTAATCGAGAGTTACATATATTCATTGAAGAAAAAACGGCAGATTGGAAAGCAATAACGGATCCGAATGTGGCCTGCCTTGATGCAGACACACTTGACTTCCCACTAGAAATCCGAAAAGTGCAGGAGGGCGATTGGTTTTGTCCACTTGGAATGAATCAAAAGAAGTTAATATCTGACTTTCTTACAGATAAGAAAGTTCCTTTGGCCATTAAAAAGAACACTCAGATTCTTTTAAGCAAAGGTTCTGTTGCCTGGATTTTAGGCCAAAGAATTGATAACAGGAATAAGGTAACGGATAAGACGGAATTGGTAGCGGTGTTTGAATTAAAAAGCAGAGCTTTTTAATTCAAATCAAAGAGCAAAGTTCAATGGCGGAATCCCCTGCGGGGATTGTATTTGAAATATTTCCTCCGGACTTTTTCTTTGAACTTTGAACTTTGCTCTTTGCTCTTTGAGAGCATTCTATTAAAATAAGAAAGGGCTCATTTGAGCCCTTTCTTATTTTAATAGAATGCGATAAGCCTCCGTCCTAATCGGATCCAATGTGCTCAAATAAGTGAAAGCCTGCTGGCGCTCAGCGGAGGGAGCTTCGTCCAGAATCGAAATTATTTCTTCAGATTTAGCATCAAAAAAGACACGAATACTAGCTGCACCAGGACGCAACGTATTTACTTGTCGAATTTGCTTTAGAATCTCCAAAATCCCTTTTCTAGTGGCATCTGGATTTTCCGTCATTTTATCTAAATAGAGGCGATGATAGTCATAGTAGATATCGCGCATGGCCTGCAAATTTTGATTAATTAGGTTCTCTGAAACACCCATTCTACTTCGGACATCTGAAATGATTCCCCAGCCTGAGCCGGAGTTTTGGGCTAAATTCGTGAGGTTATTTAATTTTTGAACAAAAGGATCCCCACCTTTTAAACCAAATGAATCATAGGAATACGTCAGGCCTAAATAGGAATAAAATGCCATCAATGAGCTCAAATTATCAGAGAAACTATTGTCGTTATACGTAATGGGGTTGCCTAATTGGTATTTGAAATTGAAACTCTTATCGACTAGATTCAATAAAACCGTTTCGAAGGAAGTTCCAAAAACGGGTCTTAGCACTTGAACACGGGCTGTAGCCTCGATGTCACCTTGGGCAGAGGACTTCGTTAAAAGTAAATTGATATTTAGCTTGATTTTTTCTTCCGTCGCAAAATTATCAGATGACCATCTTCGGCCATTCATAAATTCCTGCATTGTTCGTTGTAATTCAGCATAGACAGTAGAACCGCCTCTTTGCTGATCGAGCTGTAATTGCTCCGTACTGATGGTGATAGTAGTAGAAAGTTCTTGAGCCTGAACAGCCCAAGAACTTAAAAAGAATATGAACAGAAATCGTATTGATTTCATGATCTATTGAATTAAATCAACGTGATTTGATCTAGCTTTCAGTCGTACCTTCTTCGCGGTTTCTGAAATCAATTTTATCATTTAAAAAATCATCGATTGCTAGAGCAGATGGCTTAGGCATACGCTCATAGTATTTGGAGATTTCAATTTGCTCGCGGTTCTCAAAGATCTCTTCCAAATTATCAACCGATGAAGCAAACTCAGATAATTTACCTGATAATTCCTCTTTCATCTTGCTTGAAATTTGACGAGCACGTTGACCTACAATCGAAATTGATTCGTACACATTACCAGTTTTAGCAGCAATTTTGTCTACATCACGTGTAATGATGGATGGATTTGTTGGTGTCTTAGACATCTCTATATAATTTAAGATAGCAAATTTAATGTTAATTTTTAAGAAATACTATTGCGGGCTGGTGGCAATTTTCGACGTATTCGATTTCTCCCTTTCCTGCAATACCTTGTATTCTGCTTCAATTTTAGCAATACGGGTCACTTGATTTTGACTTTCCGTATACCATTTTTCAGCCGTTTTCAAGTATGAACTTTGTGGATATTTATCAATAAACTCTAAATAGAATTTCAATACTTCTTCAAAACGCTCCTTCTGCTTGTATTCAATCGTACTTTTTGCTAATTCAAATTGAGAGATCACTTTGAAATAAGCCATCTCCTCGTTAAAATCTGAATCCGGAAAATCTCGCTGAAAATTTGTAATCTCAATCACTGAAGACTTCAAAGAAGCAATATTGAAGGGGGATGTCTTATAGTATAATTTAGCCTTCTCGTAGGCTTTCTTTTCTAATTTCTTACGCAAATCCCTAATCATGACACTGCAATCCTCCCGGTATTTCGATTCAGGATAATTATTTAAATAACTCTGCAATTCATTGATGGCAGATAGGGTTCCTGTTTGGTCTAAATTAAAAGTAGGGGAATCTTTGTATAGCGAAAATGCCGCCATATAAATGGATTCTTCTGCGTATTCACTGCGAGAGAAAACTTCTGAGAAACGTTTAAAGTGAGTATTTGCGACCGTATAATTACTTAATTCAAAGTCACATTTCGCCTGGTAAAAAGTAGCCATTTCTTGAGTGGAATCCCCTGTTAATAAGGGTAAAACCTCGTCGAAAAGAATCCCAGCCTTGTCAAACTCCTTCTTCTTGTAATAGTCGACAGCGGCTTTAAATTTCGCAGGAACACTCGCGCTCTTTCTGAACTTCTCGAACTTTCCACAGGCACTTAAACCAAGTAAAGCGACTAAACCAATAAGTATTTTATTTTTCAAATTCATAAGCCGCAAAGATACGTTTATTTTCTGAATTGTAAATGATAGAGTTGAGCATATAACCCATCTAAAGCTAATAATTCATCCTGAGACCCCCGCTCTTTAATTTCCCCTTTATCCATCACTAATATTTGATCTGAATTTCGAATAGTAGATAAACGGTGTGCAATCACTACTGCGGTACGACCTTTCATTAAAGTAGAAATTGCCTGTTGAATTAGAACCTCAGTCTCTGAATCCACCGAGGAAGTGGCTTCATCTAAAACAATAATTTTAGGATTATGGACCAAAGCACGAACAAACGAAATCAACTGCCTTTGACCGACACTCAGGGTTGCTCCCCGTTCTTTGACCTCGTAATCATACCCACCAGGTAAAGAAAGGATAAATTCGTGTACGCCCACCGCTTTAGCCGCCTCGACCATTTTATCATGGGTGATGGATTCATCCCCTAAATGAATATTATAAGCGATCGAAGAGCTAAATAGGAATACATCCTGTAATACGACCGCAATATTTTTACGCAAGGATCCTATCTCATACGAAGTTAAGGCGACGCCGTCGATGTTGATTTCACCACTTTGGCAATCATATAAACGGCCTAATAATCCAATAATAGATGATTTACCTGCTCCAGTAGCCCCTACAATCGCACACGTCTTCCCGGCCTCTACCTTGAAACTTACGTTTCGAACCACCCATTCTGGCTCTTGATAGGCAAAGGTAACATCGGCAAATTCAATTTTCCCTTTGATTTGATCCGCCTCAATGCTGCCATTATTTTGAATATAATCAGTCGAATCCAGAAGTGTTAATATACGTTCAGTGGACACAATTCCCATTTGAAGAGTATTAAAACGGTCCGCTAACATACGAATAGGGCGATAAAAAAGGTTGATAAACATGATGAAAGCAGTCAAAGTACCTACTCCCATTTCTTCCTTCACAATATAGGTGGACGCGGCCCAAACGACGAGACCTGTTCCGATCGCCGCTATTACGTCCGCCACCGGAAAAAAGACTGAATAAGCGAAAATACCTCGAATATTGGCATCCCGATGCTCCTCATTAATGCGATTGAATTTAGCTAATTCTTGCTTTTCAGCATGGAACATTTGGACAATTAACATCCCTGAAATATGTTCCTGAACAAAAGAATTCAAATTTGCGACTGCCGTCCTCACCTCATTAAAGGACTTCTTTATGTATTCCTTAAACACATAGGTGGAAAATACCATGAAAGGAACGGTGACTATAATGATCAAGGTCAAGCGCCAATCCGCATAAAACATCACCCCAAGGATGAGGAATAATTGCAATAAATCGCCCGCAATGGAAGCTAATCCCTCTGAAAACACATCGTTCAGTGTTTCGATATCAGATACGGTTCTGGTCACTAAACGACCGATGGGTGTCGCATCAAAAAAAGCTAAGCGCAGATTAACAATCTTCTCATACAATTGGATGCGAATGTCCCTAATAACGGTTTGGCCAAGATAACCAGCCAAATAAGAGGTTGAAAACTGCAAAAAAGTTTGCAAAAGTAGGGCACCAAGCATCCAACCTAGCATGCGCAACAAATCGGACTGAAAGGTTAGGCCTAAATAATTATCTAAGGTATAGCGAATTAATAGGGGCACAACGGGAGAAATACCCGCCATGCAGAGAATTAGAAAAACCAAAAACCAAAAGCGAAAACGATAAGGCTGAATGAAGCCATACAAACGTTTAATGATCTGAAAATCGATTATTTTGGCTGAATTAGCTTCTTTCACTGTTCATTTTATCGATAGTGGACGAAGCTGCACATGTTCCGCAACCTTTGGCACAATTACCGGCATTTTTACCCCAAAACTGCATATAAACCATTCGCCCCAGATAAACCAGCGCTAAAGCAAATACAAGAATGATGATTGCGTTTTCCATGTTATTCAAACCACTTCGATTGCAAAGTTCCTAAAAATTCGGCAAATATAGGACCTGCACCAATAATTTCTCCAGAAAAAATAACCTCTGGACCTCCTGAGAAGTTCGTCACCGTTCCTCCAGCCTCTTCGATAATTATTTTTCCAGCAGCTACATCCCAGGGTTTCAAATTAGCTTCAAAGAAGCCCTCAAAGCGCCCGCAAGCCGTATAGGCTAAATCTATCGCTGCTGCTCCCATGCGTCTCAAACCATGTGAAGAACGCATAAGTTCCTTTAATAAATCCAAATATCGGTCTTGATATGAAAAATCATAATACGGAAATCCTGTAGCTAATAAAGATTTAGACAAAGAATTCTCTGGTGAAACTCGAATAGAGGAACCATTTAAATGAGCCCCATTACCCTTAACTGCCGTAAATAATTCATCCCGATTAGGCTCGTAGATTAATCCTAGAATGGGTTGTTTTTCAAAAATCAATCCAACTGAAACGGCAAAAACAGGTAATTTATGCAAGAAATTCGTGGTGCCATCTAAAGGATCAATAACCCAATAATAGCCATTCCCTACGTCTTCATAAGTAGCAGCTGTTTCTTCCGCAATGAATCCTGCTTCCGGAAAAATCTGAGAAAGTCCCTGCTTTAATTTAGCTTCTGCTTGTTGATCCACGAAGGAAACTAAATCATTCGTCCCTTTATAAATAATGTCGGAGCTACTAAACTGAGTCGACTGTTGTAGAATCCATTGCCCTGTTTCTTTCACCAGGACTGAGGATTCTTCCAAAATGTCAACTAGAGGCTTCATTATTTTTTTGCCACCGTTTTTACAGGAGCAGCAGGTCTTTTTACCCAATCAGCCAAAATTTGCTGCGTCTCCTTCAGATAAGCATCCTTCGCATGCTTATCTTTTTCTTTCGACTCCACTTTCTTTCCGTCTGCGTCTACCGATTCAGATCCGGCCATCACATCCATTACGGCTCGCGTTTCATCCGGCTTTTTCTTTTGATCATCTAATTCTTTCTTACGCTTATCATAATTCAGGGCTATCGAATTCGTTTCCTTCAACTTCTTCCAACGCTCTAAATCTTCTTTCAATTTCAAAAGTTCTGGCTTCGATTTAAGACGCGATTGGAAGGCGGTTTGTAAAAGTTTAATTGTAGTTGGGCTTACTTTTCCTGTCTTCTTAAAGGTAGTCGACCGAATCATATCCCAAGGCAAAGCACTAGGCTGAGAACTCTCTCCAAACTCTTCGGCCGAAAAGGCAGATGGTAAAGCAAAATCAGGACTAACCCCTTTATGCTGGGTTGAACTTCCGGTTACTCGGTAAAATTTCTCAAGCGTAATTTTTAAAACACCTGGATTTTCCTTTTCAGAACGCACAAAACGGCTTAAATCTAATACACTTTGAACAGTTCCTTTTCCATAAGATTGCTCCCCTACGATAATACCACGCTGGTAATCTTGAATAGCACCCGCGAAAATTTCTGAAGCGGAAGCGGAGAAACGGTTGATCAAAACAGCCATTGGGCCGTCGTAAACTAATTCTGGATTTTCATCATTTTCTTGGGTGATTTGGCCAGTTGATTCTTTTCGCTGAACCACTGGACCAGACGTTATGAATAAACCCGTTAAATCCACTGCCTCTATTAGAGAACCTCCCCCATTATTACGCAGATCGATTAATAAAGCATCGATTCCTTCCTTTTTGAATTCCCCTAAAAACTTGCGCACATCTGCTGATGTGGATTTAAATCCATCCTCATTATTACGCGCCCCTTCGAAATCGCGGTAGAACATAGGGATGGTGATTAAACCGATTTTAAGGGTTTTTTCGCCTTGTTTTTGGAACAAAATCTCCTTCTTAGCCGTCTGCTCCTCTAATTTAATTTTCTCGCGAACAATACGTACTTCCGTCGTAGGCGAACCTGTTACACCCGAACCAGGTAAGATTTTTAATCGAACTACTGTTCCTTTAGCACCTCTAATTAGCTTAACTGCATCATCTGTAAACCAACCGATAATATCAACAAATTTACCATCCTCCCCTTGCGCTACCCCTACAATGCGGTCTTTCGGATTAACTTGCTTGCTACGGTAAGCCGGACCACCTGGAACAAGGTCTACTATACTTACGTAATCCCCATCTAAACGAAGGGTTGCTCCTATTCCTTCGAAACTTTGGGACATATCCTTATTAAATTCCTCCGCTGCTTTTGGGATCATGTAGGTCGTGTGAGGATCAATGCTTTCCGTGTAGGCATTCATGAAAACTTGGAAAACATCCTCCGATTTCGTCTTAGCCATGTATTTTTCGGTACGCTTGTAACGCTCCTTTAATTCACGAACAGACGTTGTATCCGCTTTCCCACCTATTTTCCAATCTAACAATTGACGTTTCAAATCTTTACGCCAATAATTATCTAAATCGGCCTCAGAATTCGCCCAAACTGCTTTCTCGCGATTTGGCTGATACGTTTCATCAAGGCTAAAATCCGTTGGCTTATCTAATTGGGCATTGATGAAAACATAGCGCGCTTTCATCCTTTTTTGGTACGTATTATAAATCTGAAACGCAGAGGATAGATCCCCTAAATTAAGTGCTTCATCAATCGTAAAGCGATACTTTTCTAATTCCTTCATATCATCTGCTAAAAAGAATACCTTATTAGGGTCTAATTGCTTGATATAAGCGTCAAAGATTTTCGAAGACAACGAATCATTCACCGGAATCTTACGGTAATGGTAATTGCTTAAAATCTCAAACACTTTGCTTTCCACCTTACGCTGTAAAGCGGATGGCTGTAAATCCCCGTCCTGGTATACCACCTGGCTCTGCAAGTCAGAACCATGCATAAACCAGACAACCAGAAGGGAAAGTGGGATGAAAATAGGAAGTATCTTCTTCATAGTTTTACTTTTCGATCTCTAATAATTCAACTTCAAAAACTAAAGCAGAATAAGGTTTGATTGCTTGACCACCGCCTCGAACACCGTAAGCCAGATTTTGCGGGATGTATAATTTAAATTTCGAGCCTACAGGCATTAATTGTAAAGCTTCCACCCAGCCTGGAATCACTCCATTTACTGGAAATGAAATCGGCTCGCCACGTTGCACTGAGGAATCAAACACGAATCCATCAATCAAGGTTCCATGGTAATGTGTTTTCACTTTATCTGTCGCTACTGGCTTAGGGCCCGTTCCTAACTTGATAATTTTATATTGTAAACCTGATTCGGTTACGATGATCGAATCTTTCTTTTTATTCTCTGCCAAAAACTTCTCGCCAGCCTCTTTATTAGGTAAAAATTCTTTCGATTGCTCTAAGGCTTGTGACTCTTGATTTTTCATCATATAGCTTTGAACAATACTTTGACATTGTTGCTCAGTCAATTTTAAAGCTCCCCCTTTTGTGGCAGCTTCAAAACCTTTAGCCACCATCGCTGGATTCAAGGTCACTTTTTGGGATTTAAAGTTTTGCGCAACTAAAACGCCTACTGCATAAGAAACCGAATCTACTTGATTCGAAAATTCCTTAACGGGAACTTTAGTAACTGAAACGGTCAATTTAGGTTTAGTTTTCGGCTTAGTCTGAGCGATAGATGTTAAAGACACGAAACAAGAGAGAATGGCAAGCAATTTAATTTTCATAATTAATGTTAATTTTATTTCTATTCAAAGATTCGAAGATAAGCAAAATTGCCTTTTTTTCAAGAATTTTAACGGCATTTAACATGCCCCTTATTGCCACCCAAATTCAATTCTTTAAAAAGTCTTATGATTAACGACTTTTATTTTGATAAATCATGGGAATATTCAAATTTCGTAGCTAATTTTGCACCCGAAATTTGATTCAAAATAAATTAGTAAAATCAGATTATAAATTACTAAAACCCTCCAGTTTATATGGCATCAGTAAGACCAGACGAAGTTTCAGCAATTTTAAGGGAACAATTATCCCAAGCTAAGACTCAAGCAGAATTAGAAGAAGTAGGTACCGTACTCCAAGTGGGTGATGGTGTGGCACGTATTTATGGCCTATCAAATGTACAAGCAGGTGAATTGATCGCTTTTGAAAACGGTCTAAAAGCTTTAGCCTTGAACTTAGAAGAGGATAATGTAGGTGCTGTATTATTAGGGGATTCTAGCTCTGTAAAGGAGGGTGATACCGTAAAAAGAACTAACCTGATTGCCTCTGTTAAAGTGGGTGATGGAATTTTAGGTCGTGTAGTGAACACCTTAGGTGAGCCTATCGACGGAAACGGTCCTATCGCAGGAGAATTATACGAGATGCCTTTAGAGCGTAAAGCACCAGGGGTTATCTTCCGTCAACCAGTAACTGAACCATTACAATCAGGTATCAAAGCAATCGATGCGATGATCCCCGTAGGTCGCGGACAACGTGAGCTAGTAATCGGTGACCGTCAAACGGGTAAGACTGCGGTTTGTATCGATACAATCATTAATCAAAAAGAATTTTACGACAAAGGCGAGCCGGTATTCTGTATCTATGTAGCCATTGGTCAAAAAGCATCTACCGTTAAGCAAATCGAGCAAACGCTTCGTAAAGCTGGCGCGATGGACTACACGGTTGTTGTTTCAGCATCTGCAGGAGATCCTGCACCGATGCAATTCTACGCTCCATTTACGGGTGCTGCCATCGGAGAATTCTTCCGTGACACAGGTCGTCCAGCTTTAGTAGTTTATGATGACTTATCGAAGCAAGCAGTTGCTTACCGCGAAGTTTCTCTATTACTACGTCGTCCACCAGGACGTGAGGCGTATCCAGGAGACGTTTTCTACCTTCACTCTCGTTTATTAGAGCGTGCTGCGAAGATTAACAACTCGGATGAGATTGCACGTAGCATGAATGATTTACCAGAGTCGATCAAACACTTAGTGAAAGGTGGCGGTAGCTTAACAGCTCTTCCGATCATTGAAACACAAGCGGGTGACGTTTCTGCCTATATTCCAACGAACGTAATTTCGATTACAGATGGTCAAATCTTCTTAGAAACTAACTTATTCAACGCCGGTATTCGTCCAGCGATTAACGTAGGTATCTCCGTTTCTCGTGTAGGTGGTAACGCACAGATTAAGTCAATGAAGAAGGTAGCAGGTACCTTAAAATTAGATCAAGCTCAATTCCGTGAATTAGAGGCCTTCTCTAAATTCGGATCTGATCTAGATGCCTCGACTAAATTAACGATCGACCGTGGTCGTCGTAACTTAGAGATGTTAAAGCAACCTCAATTCGCACCACAACGTGTAGAAGAGCAAGTTGCGATGATTTATTTAGCTACAACAGGTAATTTAGATAACGTGCCTGTAGAAAAAGTTCGTGAATTCGAACAAGATTTTATTCAAGTTTTACGTGCCACAGAAAAAGCAACATTAGAAGCTTTAGGTCAAGGTAAATACGATGATACATTAACTGCCACGTTAAAGCGTGTAGGTAATGAAGTAGCAGCTAAATACAAAGCATAAAATTAAAACACTATGGCTTCCTTAAAAGAAGTAAGAAATAGAATTGTATCCGTCAACTCGACGCAGCAAATTACCAAAGCCATGAAAATGGTTTCGGCAGCGAAGTTGCGTCGTGCTCAGGATGCCATACACCAAATGCGCCCTTATGCTAAGAAATTAGCGGAAATGATTGCAACGGTTTCTGCTCAATCAGAAGCTGGAGCGGAGAATCCTTTCACAGAAGTTCGGGAGATCAAAAATGCATTAATCATTGTGGTAACATCGGATCGTGGACTTTGCGGCGCATTCAATGCGAACGTAGGTAAAGCAACCATGGCCTTAGTTCAAGAGAAATATGCACGTCTTCAGGAAACTGGGAATGTGGAGGTTTTATCTTTGGGCAAAAAAGGAGCAGAATATTTAGCTCGCCGTGGTTATAAAATGAACGATGCACATACAGATATTTTCACTCGTTTGAACTTCACAAACGTACGTGAAATAGGTGAGGCTGTATTGAAATCCTTCACTGAAAAGCAATATGATGTAGTGGAAATCCTCTTCAACTTTTCGAAGAATGTGGCCACACAAATTATTCAAACAGAACAATTACTTCCTTTGGTAGCCTCAGAAACAGGTGAAAAAGCTAGCTCAGTAGATTATATCTTTGAGCCGACCGAAGAAGAAATTATTTCTGAATTAATTCCCAAGTCTATTAAATTGTCCATTTTCCGTGCCTTATTAGAGTCCAATTCTTCTGAACATGGCGCTCGTATGACAGCGATGGATAAAGCGACAGAAAATGCAGGTGAATTGATTAAGGCATTAAAATTAGAATATAACCGTTCACGTCAGGCAGCCATTACGAAGGAAATTTTAGAGATCGTAGGGGGTGCAGAGGCATTAAGCGCATAAGTATGAAAAAGTTATTGTTTATTCTATTATCGGTTATTTCGACAGCTGCATTAGCTCAAGGCATTAAAATGCCTTCACCAAGTCCTGCGCAAAGCATTAAACAAGATTTTTCTTTGTCATCAGTGGAGGTAAAATACTCCCGCCCGGTGATTAAAGGACGTAAAATTTTTGGAGATGTTGTTCCTTTCGGGAAATTATGGCGTACGGGTGCTAATTCACCTACTAGCATAACTTTAGGAGAAGATGTTAAAATTGCAGGCCAAACCCTAAAAGCCGGAACCTACCAGTTGTTAACTATCCCGTCACAATATTCCTGGGAAGTTATCTTCAGTAAAGGAACGAATGGTGTGTTTAATTACAAGCCAGAAGAAGATGTCTTGAAAGTCAAAATCGCTGCAACTACCTTATCCCAATCAGTAGAATCATTTACGATTCATTTTGCTAACGTTGTTTCGAACAAAATGGATTTAGTGCTATCCTGGGAGAAAGTAAGCGTATCCATTCCAATGGAAACAGATATTGACTCTAAAATTGTAGCATCTATAGATAAAGCCATGGCGGCAGATACCCGTCCTTATTTTGAATCTGCTTCTTATTATTTTGAAACGGGTCGTGATTTAAATAAAGCAATGGAATGGGTCGCTAAAGCTATTGAAGCAAATTCGAGCGCTTATTGGATTTGGCATTTACAAGCTAAGATTCAAGCGAAAGCTGGTAATAAAGTAGCTGCGAAAGCAAGTGCGGAAAAATCAATGGCCTTAGCCAAAGAAGGAAAAAATGAAGATTATGTTACCTTGAATTTAAAATTAATTCAAAGTTTATAAATTGAACTATATTCGCAATGAAAGCCTTTCTTAGCAGGAAGGCTTTTTTTAGCATCAGATATGAAGGAAGAAAACGGATTTAGTACGGGAGAAGAAAAAGAGACAGCGGTACTTGTTGCTGTTACGACGCAGAAACAAAATACGGTGCAAACGTCGGAATATTTAGCGGAGTTGGCCTTTTTAGCCTCAACATCAGGTGTATTGACCTTAGCAAGTTTCACACAAAACTTAGCTAAACCCGATAACCGCACCTACGTAGGAAAGGGGAAATTAGAAGAGATTATTGCTTATATAATAGCGAAAGATGTGGATATGCTCATTTTTGATGATGATTTAAGCCCATCACAAGTCCGTAACATCGAATATGAAATCTCACTCTTGGGCAAAGAGATGAAGGTACTAGATCGTAGTTTATTGATTCTTAACATATTTGCTCAGCGTGCCAAAACAATTCAGGCCAAAACCCAGGTTGAACTCGCGCAATACCAATACATGTTACCGCGACTTACCCGTATGTGGTCTCACCTTTCCAAACAACGCGGTGGAGTAGGTATGCGTGGACCAGGTGAAAAAGAATTAGAAACCGATCGTCGTATTGCTAACGATCGCATTTCCTTTTTAAAGGATAAATTAGAAGCAATCGACAAACAGTCCTATACCCAACGCAAAAACCGTGACCGTATGGTCCGTGTTTCTTTAGTGGGATATACGAACGTGGGTAAATCGACACTGATGCAGAAATTAGCTAAAGTGGATGTTTTCGCTGAAAATAAATTGTTTGCAACGGTGGATTCTACGGTTCGCAAGGTAGTTTGGGATAACATCCCATTTTTATTGACAGATACCGTAGGTTTCATTCGTAAGCTCCCTACCCTATTAATCGAGTCCTTTAAATCGACTCTAGATGAGGTGCGCGAAGCGGATGTATTATTACACGTGGTGGATATCTCTCACCCTAATTTTGAGGAACAAATCGAAGTCGTCCAAGGAATTTTAAACGAAATGGGTGTAGGTGACAAACCCACCATTCTTGTATTCAACAAAATCGATCTCTTCCCTGTGGAAGATATTTTCTTCGAAGGATCTGAAGTCGGAATAGACGGCGAGCCGCAACTGAGTAAGATGGACCGAGTGACTGTCTTTTTAAATAATACGCACTGGAAAACCAATACGCCTAAAACGGTCTTCATCTCCGCAGAACAACGCAGTAATCTTGCAGAACTTCGCGAGACAATCATGAATATGATACAAGACAAACACCAGCAAATTTTCCCGAACTGGTTAGAGGGAAATCACTTGATGGGGCATAATGATGGGTATACTCCAGAGCAATAGCTCTGAAAGAGCTATTGCTCTGGAAAGCACAAAGCATAAAGCACAAAGAATAAAAAGGAATTGGCGCTGTAGTTCAACGGATAGAATAGGCGTTTCCTAAACGCTAGATCCGGGTTCGATTCCCGGCGGGGCCACATGACGCGCAGCGTCAGTCACTAGTCGCTAGTCACTAGTCGATAGTCCGGAGGGAATGAGTCCGAAGGAGACATTCACCATTTACCACTCACCATTTATAATTCTTTGTACTTTGCTCTTTGTTCTTTGATTACGCGTAGCGTCAGTCCGGAGGGAATGAGTCCTGAGGAGACATTCACCATTTACCATTCACCATTTATAATTCTTTGTGCTTTGCTCTTTGTTCTTTGATTACGCGTAGCGTCAGTATTCAGTAGCCAGTCGACAGTTGTCAGTGGTCAGTCCTGAAGAGACATTCACCATTTACCATTCTTTATATTTTATTTGGGAACAATTAATTCCTTATCCACGTTAAACATATGTTGAATAAATATCCTTGAGTATTACTTACACCCATCACCTTTTTAAAAGCATTAGTGATTTACCTGAATCTTGGGATCAGGTGTCAGTATCGTGTATTTTCTTGCAGAAAAAATATTTAGGTATTCTTGAGCAATCATCGCCACTAAATATGCAATGTACATTTGTTGGCATTTTTGAAGAGGAAAGGTTGATAGCCACTGCCTTGATTCAAGAAATAGACTTAGCTTTATTGACGAGTTTTGGAGAAAGGGATAGCTTTTTCTTAACTCAATTGAGAAATTTTCTCTTTCGGCAGTTTGCTTCTAAATTAGTCATAGTGGGAAATAATATGTTAAGTGGCCAAAATGCCTATGCTTGTTTACCTACTATAAATCATATAAAGGTGTTGGAACAATTGAGGGAAATTACCCGCTTTTGGCCTAAAAAAACTCACCTAAGCATATTCAAAGATTTCAACGAAGAGCAAGTAAAACTATTCCAAACGTCTTCATTCGAAAATGATTTTCCGTTTAGTTCACAGCCAAATATGGTAGTAGAAATTAGACCTACATGGAAAAATGAAGGGGACTATGTGGGTGATTTGACTAAAAAATACCGAGATCAATTTAAGCGTTGTCGTAAAAAGGGAGCAGAAATCAGCACCAAAGAGTTAAGTCTGCAGGAAATAATTAAAAACGAAGAATCTATCGATTCGCTCTATTTACATGTAGCTAAAAATGCCCCTTTTAATACCTTTATATTACCTTCGGGCCATTTTTCAATTTTCAAAAAACAGCTGGGGGATGACTTTATTCTACGTGGTTATTATCTTGAGAGGGAGCTAGTCGGTTTCACCACCGTTATTCGTCATGGAAATGAATTAGAAACTTACTTTTTAGGCTATAATGATGCCATTCAACGAGAGAAAATGCTCTATCTGAATATGCTTTATGATATCATCGGATGTGGAATTTCACAGGGCTTTGAACGAATCATTTTAGGTAGAACAGCGCTTGAAATTAAAAGTTCAATAGGAGCTACACCCATCCAATTACATGGATTTATGCGGCATTCTAATTCACTGATTCACAAGAATCTATCTTGGATTTTTCCTTTGCTAGAGCCCAATACAAACTGGTTAGAACGTCATCCCTTTAAGGATTAAATCGCAGATGAATCAATTAAACATTCTACATTAGGGTGCATCCATAAAAATGAAGCCGGGCAATCTGTTCCAATTTTACGATCCATAATTCGTTTAACCGCATCCTGTTTTCCTTTTCCAGTAATCAAAAAGATGATTTTTTTTGATTGCATAATCCCCTCCATACCCACGCAAAGCCCATAAGCTGGTTCTGAACCTTGAGAAAGTACTGGGTCATGCGCAATCGTGGATTCAGCTAACACCGCTTTATGAAAATCTGGATTTAAGCTTGATGCTGGCTCATTAAAGGCAATATGTCCATTTTTTCCTAATCCTAAAATACAAATATCTAAAGGTCCATTAGCTTTCATAAACTGGCCTAAACGCTGGCATTCTTCTTCAACAACTTCGGGAGCAGTATCAAAAGAGGTATACCGGTCGTCAGCTATTTCTAAAGGCCCAAGCAGGTGTTTAATCAGGTAAGACTCACAAGAATCAGGGTGACTCAATGGTATAATTCCCCATTCATCCATCTTAATTACACGCATTTTAGTATAAGTCAATTTATCTTTAGCCATTTCTGCATACATCCCTGTAGGACTTCCTCCGGTTGCGGCACAAAACAATAAATCAGGGGTTTTCTGTACTTCGTCTGCTATTAAATGTGCTGCCTTTTGACTTAATTCGGCATAATTAGCTAAATAGGTGATTTTCATTTTCCGTAATTTTTTGGCAATATACCAAATAAAAAATAGATCAATTTTAAGATAATGCAATTAAATAATAGCTAATCCTAATCGAAAAATGAGATTATCAGTTTCTTGATAATCTCACATTTATAAGCTGTCTCAATTCGCACTTCATAACCTCCAAAAGACAATTAGCGCTTTTTACCAGATTACAATTAATTTCTAGCCCCTTCATTTCAAAACGTTTTGTGTAGTTTGCACAGTTATTCTTAAGGATACTAACCACTAAAACATGAGTACAAAAAAATACCTAACCCCTCTATTTATTTTATTACTTGTCTGTTTAATTTCAATTTTGAGTACGCTACCTAGTGCGGCTCAAGATTGGAATTACCAGATGGGAATTAATTCCGCTAGCTTCCGATACCAAAGTCCTGCGGGCAAAGCAGAAAATTCCTTTCAACCTGACGCAGGTTTACATCTTTCTATACAACGAACGAACCGATTGATTGATTCTGTTAAAACATCTAGTAAATTTTTAAGAAAATTAACCTACCAAGTTGGGCTAGCAATTAACCAATTTAATTCAGTAGGAGAAACTCAAAATACCCCCTTTTCCTATTCAACCGCTTATGTAGGAATACAAGTAGGAATCGGCATGAAATCAAGATTAGGTCGCGGATATAGTCTACAGTACGGAAGCCTGATTCAAGTAAATAAATTACTATTAGGGTCCCAAAAGATGGGAAATCGAGTATTTAATTTGCAATCTAACAAGCAATTTGATCGTATTCAATTTCAAATAGGGGCTGATGTGAAACTTGCGAAACAAGTGAATTCCCAAACGGCCCTTTTTACCTACTTCTCCAATGCTTGGCAACTAAATATCAATCAAAATGATGGTAGCCAATTTGCGATAAATCCGGCATCTTTCGGTTTTGGCATTCAATATACCCCACTAAAATAACTATGCCTAATTTCTTATATACGATCCTAATTTTAGGCGTTTCACTATTTTCTTTTGGCCAAAAAACGGGAATTAATTACCAAGCCGTAATTCTAGACCCTACTCCCATTTCGATGCCGGGAAATAACTATACAGGTCAACCCCTTGCCCAGACTACAATTCAATTAAAATTTAGTCTATTAACTGGAACTCGTCTTGATTACCAAGAGACCCAAACCACTCAAACCGATGTTTATGGATTAATCAATGTCATTATTGGTAAAGGACTAAAAATCACTCGAAATTCTTTTGATGAAATTTCGTGGTCAGATACACTTAAAACGCTTCAGGTGGAGGTAAAATTCGCATCTGCCTCTAGTTTTACAGAAATTAGTCGTTCCACACTTCAATATAGCCCTTATGCCTTATACGCGAAGTCTGTGGATTACCTAAATGTGAAAGGCTCCCCTAAAGGCTTATCCTATTTTCAGAATGATGCAGGCCTATTAAATCAGACTGATTTAGCCACTCTACGCTTAGAAATAAAGAATCAAATAGACCAACTAATTTTAAATGATGTCCCTTTGGCATCCGAAATTATTCCAGGAAAAATTAAATTATCAGGAGATCTTTCTGGTTTAGCAACGGCTCCCATTATTAAGGAAAATGCAATTACATCGGAAAAAATCATTGATGGGGCAATTCTTAGTGCTAAGCTGAAGGATTCGAGTGTGGTGGATCAAAAAATTGCCTTTGGGATTAATCCAGCAAAAATGGGTCTTGGCTTAGTGAATAACACCTCTGATCTTAATAAACCCATTAGTACGGCTACACAAGCGGCTTTAAACTTAAAGGCTAGCACTTCATCTGTTGACCTAAAAGCAAATGCATCTGACTTAGCCCTAAAAGCTGACACGACAGATTTGAATTTAAAGGCACCCCTGGCCTCTCCTATTTTTACTGGAATTGTATCTGGAATAAGTGCTACGATGGTGGGACTTCCCAATGTCAACAATACCACCGATTTAACAAAACCAATTAGTACGGCTACACAAGCGGCTTTGGACCTAAAAGGAACCGTTAAAAAAGTGAATGGAGTAACGCCTAATGCGAGCGGTGAAATAACTATTTCCCTAGGCAATAATTTTACAGGACTATATAATGGAGGAGTTTTCGTAACCAAGTTAATACCTGTTGATGGCGATGTTTTTATTGTCTCTGCTGATCTAGATGGTGCTAATAATGGTCGAACATTTATCTACGTGGATACAGTTTGGAACGAAATAACTAATAATATAGGCACTACAGATGCGAGGTATGTACAATTAGCCGGCAGTACGTTGCAAGGAAATCTGATTTTCCCGTCTGGGAAAAAAATATCACTAATTGATCTACCCACATCGTCCACAGATGCAGCAAATAAAGACTATGTAGATGCTTCTAAAACAGTCGACGCTACTACACTTGTGAATGGTAAAATTAGGTTAGCTGGAGACTTATCAGGGACAGCAGCAAGTCCTGAAATTGCGATAGGGGTTATCACAAATGCCAAAGTAGCCGCTGGTATCAGTGCATCCAAGGTGGGCTTAGCTAATGTAGATAATACCTCCGATCTTTCTAAACCCGTTAGCACGGCTACACAAACTGCACTAGATTTGAAAGCGTCTAATACAGCTTTGGCCTTAAAAGCAAACTCAACCGATCTCGCATTAAAGGCAGATATTACTGATTTGAATTTAAAGGCACCTATCGCATCGCCTACATTTACAGGCACTGTTTCAGGTATCGATGCAACTATGGTGGGTCTTGCTAATGTCAATAATACAAGTGACGAGAATAAACCCATTAGTTCGGCTACTCAAACAGCTTTGGACTTAAAAGCAAATGCCTCCGATGTTAGTACAAGTTTTGCCCTAAAAGCTCCAATCCTATCGCCAACCTTCACAGGGATCGTATCCGGAATAACAGCGACAATGGTGGGCTTAGGCAATGTAAACAATACCTCGGATGCGAGTAAGCCGATCAGCACGGCTACCCAAACAGCCTTAGACTTGAAAGGCACCGTTAAAAAAGTGAATGGCGTGTCGCCTAATTCGGCAGGAGAGATTGCTATTTCACTAGGACGAAATTATACAGGTGTCTATAATGGTGGATCATTTACAACGAGTGGAACACCTGTAGAAGGAGATATTTTTATTGTGTCCGGCGATCCCACTGGCTCTAATAATGGCCGAACCTTCATTTTTGTAAGTACTAGT
Source organism: Aquirufa sp. A-Brett2-15D (assembly GCF_054558735.1). Taxonomy (NCBI): domain Bacteria; kingdom Pseudomonadati; phylum Bacteroidota; class Cytophagia; order Cytophagales; family Flectobacillaceae; genus Aquirufa; species Aquirufa sp. A-Brett2-15D. The sequence continues at coordinate 752,206 of NZ_JBSKFT010000001.1, forward strand.
TGGAATGAGATTACAAATAATATAGGTACCACAGATGCCCGCTATGTGCAATTAGCAGGCAGTACAATGCAGGGCAACTTACTTTTCCCAACTGGAAAGAAAATAACTTTAACAGATCAACCTAGCTTAGCCACAGATGCAGCTAACATGGCCTATGTAGATGCCTCTAAAACAGTGGATGCCACTACCTTATTGAATGGCAAAATTAGGCTAGCCGGCGATTTAACTGGAACAGCGGCGAGTCCAGAAATTGCTAGCGGTGCTATTACAGATGCAAAAATAGCTTCAGGAATAAGTCCAACTAAAGTAGGCTTAGGCAATGTTAATAATACAAGCGATTTATTAAAACCCATTAGTTCCGCTACCCAAACAGCCTTAGATACAAAAGCTAGTAGTGCTTCATTAGCGTTGAAAGCGCCTATTGACTCCCCTACTTTCACCGGTACGGTATCTGGAATTACAAAAGCAATGGTCAGTTTAACCAATGTTGATAACACGACTGACTTATTGAAACCCATTAGCACGGCCACTCAAACGGCCTTAAATTTAAAAGCAAGCCTAACAGGCATAGAAACCTTGACCAATAAGACGTTAACGTCTCCTACTTTAACAACTCCTGTTTTAGGGACTCCTGCCTCAGGAATAGCTACTAATTTAACCGGATTACCTTTAACGACTGGCGTCTCTGGCACCTTAGGAGTAAGTAACGGAGGAACTGGCGCATCTACGTTAACCGGATTGATAAAAGGAAATGGAACATCCGCCATGAGCGCTGGGGTAATCGGAACAGACTATAGTTTAGTTAGGGACGTATCCGATGAATATACAGCAGCAGCAGGCCAAACGGTATTTAACTTAACCCAAACCAAATCAAGTACCTCCCTTTTAAAACTATATATTAATGGGGTCAGAATATCAAAGACTGCTTTTAGTCTTTCGGGAACAACATTCACTTACATTCCGGCAAACAATGAGGCTTATTCATTAATTGTGAGTGACCGAATTCAAATTGATTATTTCTACTAAAAGGATGAAAAGCTTCCTCATTTTACTATTAATTCCATTTTTGAGTTTTTCTCAATTAACTAAATCTGGTTTTCGGATTACGAATTCTTCACTTTATATCGATTATAGTGGAAAAATAGGTAGCGGTAAGGGTCTAGAGCGCTTTGGAAAAAAAACATACACTTTTATTTGTGGAAATACGCTTACCATAGTTCATGTTGCAGCAAACGGGGTGGCTGCAGAAAATAAAACCGTTACCTACGGTACGGTTAAATCATCACTCAGTGGATCAGAAAAATGCTGGATTACCCAAAACTTAGGTTCAACAAATCAGGCTATATCTGAGACCGATGCTACGGAAGCTTCAGCCGGATGGTATTGGCAGTTCAATAAGAAAAAGGGCTATAAAAATAATGGCACTGTCACCTCACCAAGTTTTCCAACTACGAATACCAATACGGGAACGGTGAATTGGGAGGCAATAAAAGATCCGTGCACGCTTGAATTAGGTGCTGGATGGCGAATTCCAACTGTAACGGAATGGACTAATGTCAATAGCGCTAACTTAAGGGCACAAGCTTATGCGGGAGCACTAAAAATGCATGCTGCTGGGTATATAAGTCAAGGAACATCCACTGCTTTAACTGACAGGGGATCAAAATTTTTTTATTGGAGTGCAACCTCCACCGATATAAACTTAGGAAAAGCCTTAGTCATTTATACTACAAGCACTTACAATCAAATATCCAATAATGATAAGGATGCTGGATTTTCGGTTCGTTGTATTCGAGATTAAACAATGATAAAATACGTTAGTTTTTTCCTTTTGTCATTTAGTATGTATGCGCAACAATCGGCTGAAAATTTTCCCATTTTTGGAGACCACAAAGCAAAACGCATTTCAATAGAAAAGGTTATAATCCACATCAGAGAGTTAAAAAAACATTCCTCCATTCGCTATGGAGAGGCCGTCGATTTTTATTACCTAAAAATAGCATCTACTGGAAAAAATTCCTGGATTGAAAAACTAGAAGAATTTAGTCTTGATCCAGATTGTCCTGCAAAATTTAAAGAAAAAATCAATGCGCAAATCCAAAAGATTCGATCGCTTCAGGTGGGTGAAAAGGCGCCTGAAATTGAGATAAAAGAATTCCGTTTAAGCGATTACAAATCAACTAAAAAAAACGTTTTACTATTATTCTACAGTCCATCTTGTTTCCATTGCACGGAATTACTGATTGATTTAATTCCTTATTCTATCAAAAATAAATTAGCTGTCATTGCCTTACAGATCGATGAAGAGATGAATCCCTGGAGCTTTCCGGAGAATTGGATCCCCATAAAAGCCGATGCGAAAATCAGAAAAGACTATGGGGTATTCTCTACTCCTAGCTTGTATTTAGTCAATACAAAAAGTAAAACAATTAGTGCGATTCCAGAAAACCTGTCTGAATTAAACGAATTCGAACATCTATTTTAGAATAAAATGACTTTTATCATTCTGACTTATCTCTTTTTTGGGTAATTTCAAATTATGAAACATGTCATACTTTTTGCTTTAGGTATCCTCTTATTTTCGTGTGGGAAGAAACAAGAATCAATCTTTCCTAGTACCGGCCCATTAACTGAGTCCATTTATGCCTCAGGTGTATTGAAAACAGCAGATCAATACCAGGCTTTTGTAACGGTGAACGGTATTGTTAATGAGATATTAGTAAAAGAAGGGGATTCTGTACATGTCGGAAGCGCCTTATTGACGATAACCAATGAAACACAACGTTTTGGAGCAGAAAATGCAGCATTAGCTGCTAATTTCAACGATATATCTGCTAATCAGGGAAAATTAGATGAGGCTAAATTAGGGATAGAGTCGGCTAAGAATAAATTCCGTGTTGATTCATCTCTTTATTCCCGCCAAAAAAATCTTTGGGGACAACAAATAGGAACAAAAGTAGATTATGAGCTAAAAGAATTAGCCTATCAGACCTCTAAATCAAACTACTTATCCGCGATTCAAAAATTTAGGGATCTAAAGCGAGTGCTGGAATTTAGCTCCTCGCAAGCGAAAAAAAACTTACAAATCTCTTCCAATCTGGCACAGGATTTTACCTTAAGATCTAAAACGAACGGGATTGTATATAGTCTTTTAAAATCAAAAGGTGAAATTATTACTCCACAAACTCCCATTGCGGTAATTGGTAATTACCGGGATTTTGTGCTTGAATTACAAGTAGATGAAAATGATATTTTGAGAGTTCAAAAAGGACAAATGGTATTGATTACGCTGGATAGCTATAAAAAACAAGTATTTGAGGCTAAAATAACTAAGATCTCTGAAATAATGAACGAGCGAAGCAAAACGTTTTTAGTCGAGGCTAAATTCACAAAGGCGCCTCCTAAATTATTCCCGAACATCAATTTAGAGGCTAATATCTTATTGAGCAAAAAAGAAAATGCCCTTTTAATTCCTAGAAATTACCTGAAAAATGATTCCATTGTCATCTTAGCTAGCGGAGAAGAGCGAATTGTAAAAATCGGGTTAAAAGATTTCCAAAAAGCGGAGATTCTATCTGGCATTCAAGCCAAAGATGAAATCGTAAAGCCAGAATAATGAAGTTTAAACTTGTCTATCAGGTCGCCTTTTCACTATTAATTGCTAGATGGAAGCAAACACTTGTCGCTGCTATAGGTGTGACTATCAGTATAACCATGTTTATTACGGTTCTAAGCTTCATGTCTGGGCTAAATGATATGTTAGACGGTTTGATTACTAATCGAACGGCTCATGTACGTATTTACAAGGAAATTAAAATTTCAGAAACCCAGCCAGTAGACTATATTAATTCCAAAGGACATAATTTCGTCTCCTCTATTAAACCTAAGAATGAATTATTAGGAATCAACAATAGCAAAACCATCATTGCTTCTCTTCAAAAGGATAAACGTGTTTTAGGCGTAGCGCCTAAAATCAATGCACAAGTATTTTATAATGTAGGTGCGGTTGATTTGACGGGAGCCATTTTTGGGATTGATCCAGTGGAAGAAAATCGACTGTTCCATTTTAGTGATTATGTTACATCTGGGAATTATATAGACCTAAAAAATATCCCTAATAGTATTATTCTAGGTAAAGGGGTGGCCACAAAAATGATGGCAAACATAGGTGATGTCATTCAGGTCACCACTAGCAAAGGGGATATAGTCGCCCTGCGAGTAGTGGGTATGTTCCAATCGGGTATTCAAGAGTTTGATAATGTGCAGAGTTACTGCTCCTTAACTACGACTCAAAAATTAGTGGGAAAACCAAGCAATTACATAACAGACATACAGGTTAAATTAAAGGATATTTTATGGGCTCCTGAAGTAGCTAAAGAGTATCGAAAAATATATGAATTAAATGCCGTGGATATTCAAGCGGCGAATTCGCAATTTGAAACAGGTAGTTCCGTTAGAACTCTCATCTCCTACGCGGTAGGGATTACACTTTTATTAGTGGCAGGATTCGGAATATACAATATTCTCAATATGATGATTTACGAAAAAATGGATTCCATTGCGATATTAAAAGCTGTTGGTTTTTCCGGTAATGATGTTAATAAAATTTTCATCTCAATTGCCTTAAGTATTGGAATATTTGGTGGATTGATGGGTCTAATATTCGGCTTTGGTTTATCATCGCTCATCGACCAAATCCCCTTCAACACAGAATCCTTACCTACTATAACAACCTACCCCATTAATTACAATCCTAAATTCTATTTAATCGGTGGAATTTTTGCTTTAATCACCACCTATTTTGCCGGATTCTTTCCTTCTAGAAAAGCTAGTGGAATAGATCCAGTCATCATCATTAGAGGGAAATAATATGAACAAGGTTGTATTAGAGGCTAAAAATATTACGAAATACTTTCACGATCCGATGACCGTAAAGGTTTTAGACAAAGTCAGCTTCACACTTAATCAAAGTGAGTTTGTTTCTGTAATCGGCCGATCTGGATGTGGCAAATCGACTTTACTCTATATCTTATCTACGATGGATACTGATTACGAAGGGGATTTAATGATTGATGGAGTTTTCATGCGAGATAAAAAAGAAAGTGAACTTGCTATCGTTCGAAATGAAAAAATAGGCTTCGTTTTTCAATTCCATTACTTACTTAATGAGTTTTCTGTCTTAAAAAATGTCATGCTCCCTGGCTTAAAACTAGGTCAATATTCTGAAAAGGAAATCGAACATAGGGCATACGAAAAATTAAAAATTTTAGGTATAGAAAATGAGGCGTTAAAAGATCCAAATCAATTATCGGGTGGACAAAAACAACGGGTCGCCATCGCGCGTGCCCTGATCAATGACCCCCTATTAATTATGGGAGACGAACCCACAGGAAACCTAGATAAAAAAAATTCAGAAATTGTATTCAATATTTTCCAAGAATTAGCAGACGTGTACAAGCAAACATTATTGATTGTGACGCATGATAATGAATTCGCTGCTAGAACTACTCGAATCATCGAGATGGAAGACGGACATATCAAATAAAAAAGGAGCAAAGGGTCAATAACCCTTGCTCCCTACATTCATCTGTTCTATTATTATTTCTAGTGGTTAGGCGTTATCAAATCCGCTTTTACAATAGTACTGATAAATTGGGCGCGTGGAGAATAATATAACGAAGTGTATGTTCCATTTTCGAAATACCGAACAAACATCACCTAAATACCTTGAAATTAGAGCTTAAAATTGCTTTTTCGTTCAGCATAAGCAGAGGGGGACTCGCCTACTATTTCTTTAAAGTTCACAAAAAAGGTCGTTCTAGATTGAAAACCAGATTCCAAACCGATAGCTTCTAAGGTGATAATTTTATCTTTACCTGCATCGATTAATTCCTGCGCATGTCGAATTCGCCAAAGCATTCTCTGTTCTAAAAAATTAGTCTGCTGTGTCTTTCTAAAATAGAAACTAAAATGATGCACGGGAATATCTAATGCCGCTGATAACTGAGCTAATGAAAATGACGCTTTTAAATAGGGCTTAAACTCCTCTAAATAGAGATCTAATTTAGTCTCAATTTCAACAAGTTTATCGGGCGATAATTCATAATTCGGAATTTTCAATTTAGCCTCACGTTCAGAAATAATATAAGGAGCATATAAGAACTCAGGAAAATAGAAGACACTTAGAGATAGAATTAAATAGGACCCAAGACCTAGGTAATTCCATGACGTGTCTCCTTGATAGTTTAACTTAAAATGATTTCCACTAGGAACAATTAAAAAGAAATAGGTTAAAAAAATAACTAGAAATACCTGTAAAAATAGAAAGCCTGGAATCCAGTAATGAAGGATGAAATTTTTGCCATTTTTAGGACGAAAGCGAAGGTATACTTGGCAACTATAAAAAATGTATAGACTGCTTAAAATTAATTTCACGTAAAAATGAAATCGAGAGGTAAAGAAAAAACCAAGCTGTTGCTTGACCAATTCATGAATGTCAAACTTCACTAATTCAGCTATCGAAATTTTATGAGCGAAAGTCGATAGTGAGTAGGGTAACATATCCAAAAGTTGAATAAGAAACGGAAGGAGGTGAAGCAGGTCTTTTTTCTCTAAAGAAGCATTTTCCTTTACCATCCCACGAACATAGAAATAAGCAAGGGGATAAAGTAAATAGAAAAACGCGTCAAAATTTCCGAATAATACCGCTACGATATCGACATGCCAGTCAACAAATAAACAATAATGAAGTAAGGTAAATAATCCGAAAATGAGAAAATAGAAAAAAAGAAATCGCTTCGGACTCTTAAAGAAGGGGCCGGAGGATTTTGACAGTAAAAGCAGGATTATGAAAAAGCTCATGAACACAGCGAGGCTATGTCCAAACTTATAAATCTCTTGCATTAAATGGTTAGGTATGAGTGGTTACAGGTATTCTAACGAATGTACAAAAATACCCCCATAATAAATCAACCCGCCAAGTTTTTAATGAGGGGTATTTTTCTCAATACCCAAACGATTCCGCCAGAAATTACAAGGCAAGTAAATGCGGTTACTGGTACACCAATGCTAGGGTGTAGCATTTCACCGTATATACCTGCTTTGGCTAAATAAAAAAGCACTAGAATGTGTATTAAATAAATACCATAACTATGAGAACTTACCCAATCACGAAAAGGAGTGAGTAATGGAATATCAAGGTTTTGGTACCTAAAAAACAAAAATAAACCGGATGTAGCTAGAACCACACTAGGGGAAAAATTTGCATATAATAAACCATAAAATTTACCACTCTCCGCGGTGAAATAATAAGATCCAAGCATCGTCCATAAAGTGCCGAAAATAAAAATCATTAAGGCATTCCATTTCACCGAAGATGTAAACTCTTTCGTGCTCAGGTAATATCCTAACACTAGATATCCGACATATCCTGTAAAATCTGTCAAGGCAACCGGCAATTTAAGATAAGGGAAATGGGGATTATTAAACAATATCGTCAGACCCCAAATGCCTAAAAAGTATTGAATATGCGACTCTGGAGCGGATCGAATCCAACGACCAATGATAGGGATAAACAAATAGATCCCGATAATCATATAGATGTACCAAAAATGGTACGAGGCTCCTTTAAAGTACTGCTCCCCTAACCAGGTTAATCCATCTAAAAAACTGAAAGCCTTACCTCGAAGCCGTACCTGCCAATTGAAGATGGTGAAAATCAGGTTATAAAAAAGAAAAGGCAACACTATCCGCATAAAACTTTTCTTCAAAAAGGGCCCAATGGCTTCTTCTCGAGGTAAAAGTAAGGCTCCTGACAACATCACAAAAATGGGTACCACATAGCGATAACCCCCATTGTATAGATTTGCAAACCACCAATAATCTGCTGGAACTTTGGTAAAACGAAACAAAATCGTCGCCGAGGCGTGAATTAAAATCACACCAATTGTTGCATTTACCCGAAGATTATCTAGCCAGCTTATTTTCATTTAGCTGAATGGCTGCTTGTAATGACGCTTTTTAGTAGCTGCATAAATGGCATTAGCAATGGAGCCGCCCGTAGGTGGCAAAGCTGGTTCACCTAAACCAGTAGGCGCAATACCATTATTGACAAAATAAGCATCGATTACAGGCACTTCATTACCTCTAATCATGCGGTATGCGTTGAAATTTTGAGGACCGGCCACTCCGGCTTGGAAATTCAATTTTGCATATAAAGCATGTCCCATGCCATCGATAATAGCACCTTTTACTTGGTTTTCTGCCCCACTTAAATTGATTACTTCACCACAGTCAGTCACGGCAGTCACTTTCGTCACTTTAGGTTTTCCATTCTCTACTTTGACCTCCGCAATTTGGGCTACGTAGGAAAGATGAGAATAATAGACACTAAAGCCTTGATGAACACCCGGTTTTTTCATCCACTGTGCTTTTTCAGCCACTTGCTTGATCACTTCCTCGAAACGATCAGGCTCATAGGTGATTTTTCCTACTGGATTTGTTTTTACCCTTGCGAGCAAATCTAGACGCATTTTCACTGGATCTTTTCCAGCCACTTCAGCCACCTCATCTAGGAATGCTTGTTCCGCAAAACCTAAGAAATTAGTGATTGGTGCGCGCCATGGACCTGTTGTTACGGCTGATTTTTGATCAAATGATTCAATCAACACATTTTCAATAGCACCAACTGGGAAATTATCTTGACGAGTTGAATTACCCGCATTCAGACCTACGCCACGTAAATAAAAGGCAGTTATATTCCCATTAGCATCTAAACCCGCTTTAAAATGGTAACGAGCTGCTGGGCGATAAATTCCACCTGCCATGTCGTCTTCCCTTGTCCACATAACCAAAACAGGCTTTTGAATGATACTAGATAATTCAGCTGCTTCCAGCACAAAGTCATTATTAAGGCGACGACCAAATCCTCCTCCCATTTTGGAAATTTCTAATTGAATAGTATCAACCGGGATTTTCAAAAGATCAGATACCGCTTTTTGAGCGGGTTGAGGAACCTGTGTGGGTCCAGCTAACAGAACTGAATCCTTCTTTACATCAGCGAAGAAATTCATCGGTTCCATAGGGCTATGTGAAATAAAAGGACATTCATACGTCGCCTCTACTACTTTTACTGCCTTAGCTAAAGCAGCAGCAAAATCGCCGTCTTTACGCATCACCTGAGCCTTATCGGATTTCATTCCTTCATCAAACCACTTTGCATGCGTACTATTGCTTTCAAGAGGCCCATCTGAGCCGTAATCACAAGTCAAGCTAGCGCGAGCCTGCAAAATTTCATAGGTGGATGAACCTACAATAGCCACTTTATTCTTGAATGAAACTACATCAAGTATACCTGGCATTTTCTTCACATCTTCAGCTGAAAATGATTTTAAAGTTGCTCCAAATGGAGGGCGTATGATTTGCGCAAATACCATTCCCGGCTTTCTAATATCAATACCAAAAATTGGCTTTCCCGTAACAACATTTTTATTATCTACGCCTTTTACCCGCGTTCCAATAATTTTATAGTCCTTGCGATCTTTATACGAAACCTCCGTAGGAATAGGCAATTTAGAGGCTGCCTCAGCTAAAGAGCCATAAGTTGCCTTTTGGCCTGAAGGCCCAAGAACAACTCCTTTTGATGTTTTACATTTAGCAACGTCTACTTTCCATTGATCGGCAGCGGCTTGCATCATCATTTTCCTAACGGTTGCTCCTGCTTTGCGCAAGCGCTCCCAGGAATGCTTTAAAGCACCACTTCCTCCTGTTAATTGACGTTCAAAAAGTTTTGTATCTAAATTAGCCTGCTCTACTTGAACTTGCGCCCAATCAACATCCAATTCTTCAGCCACAACTACTGGAAAAGCCGTTTTAATGCCTTGTCCAATTTCTGGGTTGGGAGAAAATAAGGTGATTTTACCTAGGCTATCGATTGATAAAAAGGCATTAAATCGTCCTGCCGAAGCAACCACCTCCATAGCAGAGGCGTCCGCTGAAAACCAATCAAAACCTAAGGTAAATACGCCAGTAAAAAGGGCGGTTTTTTGTATAAAATCTCTTCTGGAAGTTTTCATTTCTTTGTTTTTTTAGAGGCTAGTTTAACGGCTTCTTGAATTCGGTGATAAGTCCCACAGCGGCAAATATTTCCTGACATTCCATCCACAATTTCTTGATCAGATGGGTGTGGATTCTTTTTAAGTAAACCGGCGGCTGTCATGATTTGGCCAGCTTGACAATACCCACATTGTGGTACATCTAATTCATCCCAAGCTACTTGTACGGGATGCTTTCCAGCCGGATCTAATCCTTCGATAGTCGTGATTTGAGCATTTGATACCGCTGAAATAGGCAAAACACAAGAACGCGTCGGTTCCCCATTTACCCAAACCGTGCAAGCACCGCATTGCGCAATGCCACAACCATATTTAGTCCCCAATAAGGACAGATGATCTCTCAAAGCCCATAATAAGGGAGTATTTGGATCGATATCCAGAGAGACCTTTTTCTTGTTAACTGTGCAATTGATCGCCATAATTTTATTTTTTCTTTATCAATTCTTTAATTCGTAAGTTTCTAAACTTCAAAGGAGAGCCATGACCTAAAAACCCAATATGACCCATTTTGTTTAATAATCCAGGATGATCTCTATGATCTGCTGTACCCTCTTTCGTCGCTAGCGCAATATCGCCATCAACAATAACTTCTCCATTCAAAATCACTTTAATTTTATTCCCCTGAGCAATGACCTCTTGTTCATTCCACTCCCCTAAAGGCTTTAAGAAACCTAGTTTAGCCGGGATGATTCCATAAACAGAACCATGGTATTGATAAGGCTGTAATTTTGCGTAAACAGGTGCGCTATTATCCATGATCTGTAATTCCATCCCCAAGTAAGCCGCATCCCCTTCTAAAGGAGCCCGAATACCTATACCATTATTAGCGCCTGGAGTTAATTGAAAATCTAATTTCAGATGGAAATCTCCGTATTCTTTTTTGGTATACAAATTACCTTTACCGCCACGTTTCGGATCAATAACTAATTCGCCATTTAAAGGGAAATAATCCGTCGTATTACCCGTCCAATTAAATAAGGATGAGCCATCGAATAAGGCGGTAAAATCAGCTTCTGGTGCCACATAAATAGGTTCAGCCTTCAATTCCTTCACATAGATATTGCGATAAACGATGTGATTGCCATGTGCCTGCAATTCGATCGCATCTTTCACGAAAATAGGAATTTTGCGATCCCAAAAATTCTCTAAAAGTACATTATCCACCACTAATTCGCCATTTAAGTAAACCGTTACTCGCTCCCCTTTCATAAGTATACGGAAGGTATTCCATTCATCTATTGGGTTATCAGCTACTTTCAACGGATTCTTTGAATTGATTTGGTTATTATATAATCCCCCAGAACCCACTTGAGCACCTACTTTTGTCAGAGATATATCCCAAATCTGAACCTGAGGTGATCCTCTCAAATAGATACCAGCATCGCCCGCTTTCTCAATTTTCCAGTCCACATACATTTCAAAATCTTGGTAGTCTTTCACCGAACACAAGTTATCCCCATGACCCGTAAAATGCAGTTCTTCTCCTTTTGCCTCCCATCCAGCATTCATGATTTTATCTGCTTTGACCTGTAATAAGGCCAAAGTATCCGCTGACAATAATCTACGCTTCACCGGATTAGCAACGAGGCCCTTCCAGCCGCGTAAATCAGCTCCATTATACATAGAATAAAAACCTCGGTCTGAAATCTTAAATGCCTCATTGATTTTCTCGCGAACAGCGGGTTCACTAATTTGCCCATAGCCCTCTTGCACCCAATCCTTGGTCATTTGACCTCTTAAATTAGGATTAGCTAAATATAGAGAGGCAAGACCATCAGCAGCAACCTGACGTACATTCGGGTCTTGCAAACCAAGGTAAAGCGTGCGCATAGCTGATAAAGAATTACATTTCGCTAATCCTTTAAAGATCTGCTCGCGTGTTTCTAAATTCGTCGTTAAATCCAAGGCGTTTCGGTAGTTCAGCACTTGCTGATCTACATTCTTGAACAGTTTCGCATTGATGCGAGCATAGGCACGAACCGCCTCTTCGATTTTCGTCTTTTTAGCTTCAGCATACAACCAAGTCATGTTTTCTAATTCTTGAACGAAAGGAATCCAATTTTCCTTATGGCTAGCCTTCAAAGCAAAAGCGGTGATTTTACTATTCAACGTGCCATCTTGTTTGGTAATAGCCGTCATTGCCTGCTGCAAAGACTTCACTTCTGAAGCAAGAGTAGCGTCAGATAATTTACCTGCAATAATATCAAAATCTGTCACACTCACCCAGTAAGGCAAGGCGTAAAAAGCAGCAGCACGGGTTGGTAAATTTGATTGAACAGATTGCCAAACCAAGGGTTTTACCTCCGGCCATTGCCTTGTAGAACCATACACCAATATTACCGTCTTTTGAGCTAAAGAAAGATTGTCATAAGTGGCTACTGCTTTTCTGAAGAAATCATTCGCTTTTAAAGAAGTACAAAAATCTGCAATCTCTAGGTTAGTCTCTTTTTCTAAGGCTAACATATTCCAAACAACATCTAGACCTTTTATACCCTCTGATTGCAATATAGCCAGTGCCTTTTCTGATGAAAATCCAATTGGCATAGCAGAGATAGCCCAGGATGCTTTGTAGGTGCCTACCGCCTTCACAAAAGCGCGTGCGTGATTTGCGTCCCACGTTTTTGCAGCGGATTTTAAGGCTATTAAATCACGAGGTGCACTCAAATAATTTCGCAAAATAAAGGCGGAAACCTGAGGTCGTGATTTTGCATATTGTTGTAACCACACAGCAGCATCCAAATGACTCAAGGTCTTCATTTCTGCATTTTCAGTTAAACCTATAGCTAAGTAGGCTACTAATTCAGCCCGATTTTTAGCAATAGCCAGGATAAACGATTCTGTCACTTGGGTAGGGTCATAGACCCCCTTTAGTGCATAAGCCGCAGATTTAAGGGTATTGAATTTCCCTTTTTGGGCCAAAATACGCAACCGATTTTGTTCCACCCGACTCGGATCTTGTGCCAACAAGGTAGAACTGAACAATAGAAGTAAAAATATATATTTCATGATTTTACAGAATATAAGGTGCACGCATCGGTTGATCCATTAGGCGATTTGCCTCATCATCTCCCACAATTACTTGATTAATCGGATCGAATTTCAAATTGCGATGTACGCGCATGGCAATTAAACCTAAATTAATAAGTGTACAAGAACGGTATCCATTCTCCTCATTCAACGCAAATTTCTTGCGATTCTTCACAGAATCCACAAAATCAGTTTGTTGCATCACCGGATCCGGAAACTCCGCTAATTTTTTCATTAAATCAGGAATATCTGATTGCATATTGCGGTAAAGTTTCCCTTTAGGTCCTTCTATATAGGCCACTTTCTCGTCTTTCGCCTCGCCGTCTAAAACGATTTGGCATCCATCAGCATAGGTATACGTAATGCGATTAAAAATACCCACGGCATCTTTATCTTGCACCGGAGCATCCACCTCGATGAACACCGGGGACTCATTATCCTTGCCTAACATATATTGAATTGGGTCCATATAATGTTGTCCCATATCGCCCAAAGCACCACCATCATAATCCCAATAGCCCCGGAATGTTTGATGGGTACGATGTACATGATAGGGTTTATACGGAGCAGGTCCTAACCAGCTCTCATAATCTAATTCCAAAGGCACCGGCTGCGGAGTTAAATCCGTCTTCCCTACCCAATAGAACTTCCAATCAAAACCAGTATGCTTGCTTACCGTAAACTTTAATGGCCAGCCTAATAAGCCCGAATCCACCACCTTTTTCATCGGCTTAACCGTGGTATTCATACCATAAAAATTACCTTCAAATCGGAACCAAGTATTTAATCTAAAAATACGTCCGTGCTGCTGAACCGCCTCTTTTAAGCGTTTTCCCTCCCCTATCGTTCGGGTCATAGGCTTCTCACACCAAATATCTTTACCTGCTCTAGCAGCATCTGCAGCCATTATTCCATGCCAATGTGGCGGAGTAGCGACGTGGACAATATCCACTTCGGGCAATTGAATCATCTCCCGGTAATCATGGAACGATTTTACACCCTTTTCTACTTTATCTAGACCGAGTTGCAGATTTTTCTTATCCACATCACACATAGCTACGACGCGCGTTCCAGCATAAGGAATATGTCCGCGACCCATTCCCCCGGTACCGATAATAGCTTTTGTTAATTGATCTGACGGAGCTAAAAAGCCCTTTCCTAATACATGGCGTGGCACAATGCTAAACGCAGCCAAACCTAGAACAGATTGTCCTATAAATTTTCTTCTTGATACTGACATGATTAAACAGGTTTTGCTCTAAATATAGTAAATATTTACTTAATCCTAATCCTGTCTCCTAGTTGAATTGCTGTAGATTTTACTCGACGGTTCTTTTCTATTAACGAATTTACCTTTACATGATAGCGTGCAGCAAGGCTATAAAATGTATCCCCTTTTTTAACAAGATGGTAAACTTCTTTCTGAACTACTTTTTTCTTTAGTACTATTGCAACTGATACAACTGAATCTTTCACAATTGAATCTTTCACAATAGAATCTTTAGACACCGCTCTTCTATTAATTGATTTAACAATTGTTTCCATTTCAGATTTCAAATCGCTTAAATCTACGGTAGACTTTAATTGATTTAAAAAGGGTATCATGAATAATTTGGCTTGTAATTGATAACCTTCCTTATTCAAATGTAATTTATCCTTTAGAAATAAATTTTTCTCAAACCAGGGTTGAAAAGAACCAAAACCACCCATCACTTTATTTAAATCATAAAATGAGCTCTTCAAAATTGACTGAGCCTCGATGATTTCGATCTGTTTTTGAGGTATTCTATTTCGACTTCTAGTGTCCGGTGGACTAGTCACTAAAATTGCCACAGACGGCATAAGGGATCTTAATTCATCAAAAAAGCGATTGACTTGTTTTGTGTAGATATTGGTGTCAAAATTTCCATTATATGCTTCATTCGTACCATAGGAAAAGATCACTAAATCCGGGTCCAGCAATTTCAATTGTTCCTTCCAAAGTTTTGTATGTTGGATCAAATGAGTGAATTGAGCCCCGACAACTCCTAAAGAATGATATTCAACACCAGAATTAGAAGTCACAAATTCCAAACCGTGAAATTGAAATTCATTCGCAAGTGAATCTTGCTTAATCAATTTTAAAAGGATGGTTGAAGTCCTATTCGTTCGAACAAAACGAGCATAACCAAGTTTAGACTCCCCTTTAACTGTTTCTTTCCAATAAAAATCACTCCCTAAATCAGGATGATATGAAAGGCTATCCGTCGCATTAAACCAAATTTTAATTTCCGAAAAATCCAATTGAGGATTTTTTAATTGAAATAAAATAGAAGCAGAAGAATCAAGGGTTTTAACAGAATATCCTGTTACACCCAGCTCTAATCTAGGTTTTGTAGAGAGTATATTATCTCCTATCCAATGGCCTGATGCTTTGGACTTATACAAAGCACCATCCACACTTTTAGCTAAAGAATAAGGAAAAGTAATTCCAGTTCCTTTTAACCTTTCTATTGAATTTAATAGCTCACGAAATTGAGAGGAGAAATAACCAATTTGGATATGAGAATCGCCTAATTGAACAATTTTGATAGGCCTTTTTTTCCAAGTATCTCTTAAATGACTAAATGCCTGATCCTCTATAATTTGATTGCATGGTAAACAAACAACAGTGGAATCAGACTGACCGAAGGCAGTATAGACTAGTAACAAGAAAAAGAGTACATTTCTCAAAACTGGAAATAAATAAAAGGTTGAACTACCTCATCTCTAAATTGAATGATCAATTGCAAGGCCACTAACAAGAAAAATATCCAAAAGAAAGCTGGAATAAGATATAAACGTTCGATACTCCATTTCTTCCAATGTAAAGGAATCAAAACAACAATAAATACAGCAAGAATTAACAATGAAATCTCAACTCGAGAGAACCAGAATCCACTAAAATCAACCCATTGCGTATGATAAATAATACGTTGGATAATTTCAATCGCAGCGTTGAAATCATTGGCTCTAAAAAATATCCAACAAAACGAAACAAATGAGAAAGTACTTAGCCAACCAATTCCCTTCATCAAAAAATGATCCGGCAAATAGTTTTTAATCAATTTGTGAACTCCAAGTGCTAGGCCATGAGCAAATCCCCAAAAAACAAATTTCCAAGATGCTCCATGCCAAAAACCACCAATTAGCATCGTCAATAATAAAAATAAATACGTATTAAATTCTCCTTTGCGATTTCCACCAAGGGGAATATATACATAATCTCGTAACCAAGATGACAATGAAATATGCCATTTTCGCCAAAAAACAGTGATGTTCGTGGAATTATAGGGATTCTCAAAGTTTTCTTTTAATCGATAACCCACGAGAAGCGCTAAACCAATCGCAATATCAGAATATCCTGAAAAATCAAAATAGATTTGGAAAGTGTAAGCCAATACACCTAATAAATTTTCGCCCCCAGAATAAAATGAAGGTGTAGCAAAAACCATATCTACATATTTTGCTAAGTAATCTGCGATAAATAATTTTTTAATTAAGCCTAAAATAATTCGTACAAAACTTTCCTTAAATACAAGTGCCGTAGGTCTATTAGGATGATTTACTTGTCCTAAAAAATCACTTGCCCGAACAATGGGACCTGCCACTAAATGAGGAAAAAATGTCATATAAAAAGCATAATCTAAGAAATTAGAGGATGCTTTAATTTCTCCTCGGTAGACATCTACTAAATAAGAGATGGACTGAAAGGTATAGAATGAAATGCCTATGGGCAGGAATAGATCAATTAATTCAAAATGCGTTAATAAAAGAGAATTCGTATTTTCTATGAAGAAATTAGCGTATTTAAAGTACAATAAAAAAGAGAGACTAAATAGAATGGCAATAATGCCTATTAATTTTTTAGTAAAACCATCCTTCTTTTGAATCCAATGAGCAAAAATGTAATCAAAGGTAACTTGTGTAATAAAAAGCGCTAAAAATGGGCCACTAGATTTATAATAAAAAAATAGACTAAACGCGACTAAATAACATTTGCGAATTACATTCCAGTCGAAAATAAGTGCATAAAAGAAGACAAAAATTCCAAAAACAAAGAGGAAAGAAAATTCGGTAAAGAACCAAGGCTCCTTAGTTGAATACAAAAATAAATCACGAATTAATTGTTCAAAAGGAATCCTCTTAAACAACTCAATAACCTCTGAATTTAGCTGCATTAAATACAATAATTTTAAATTTTCTTGGATAACCCGTTCGAGATGGGGGGAGCATCTTTATTTTCCATCTAGCAGATGTTTGTAGCCAGTTAGCAATATTGGCCATCCAAATTCGATATCCAGATAGTGATGGATGTCTTCCATCACTTGATTTAGGCAGTTTAAGCGATTTTGAAGAAAAAAATGCAGCTGAATCAGCTGCGGCGCGAAACGCATCCGTAACCACAAAGTCCTGTCCCCAATTCGTAGGACCTATCCAAGCATAGGGTACCTTTCTTAAACGCTTTTGAAATAGTTTTGCCATTGCCTTTCTATAAGCCGCATCTCTAGCTAACACTTCATTTAAACCAAACATAACAAAAACATAAGTAGGTTTATACCTCGCAATTAGCTTAGAAATTGTATCAGCCTTTGCAAAATTAACTGAGGTGGCAGAATACCATTCAATGGCAGCAACGAGTTTATGTCCATTGCTTTGACAATAATCATTCAAAATGTTTTTCATTCCGCCGGCTTCCGAATCCCCTAATAATAAAATACGATGATGGGTAGAATCATTTAAAATGCTATCAGGCATTATTGACGAGGGGGTTGATGCCACTTCGTCAATTAAAGAATCATTTTTACTCTTTATTAAAGTTACCGATGAATCAATTGCAACTAAATTAGCTGGAATTGGGCGCTTATTTTCTGCCTGAATTTCATCCTCGATTTGAATTTCGTTAATAACAGAATTAATTATTTTTTTTATTTCATAGCCACCTACAGTAAAGGTGCGATCTGAATAACTATAAATATAAAGCAAGGAGCTGACCACTATAAAACAGAGGCTTGCCCAAACTAAATAACCTTTATTTGATTTCATTCTACTACTTTATTGAATCAATCGCTTTCTTTACTAGCCTAGTCCAAATCTTTCCATTCGCAGCATAATTAGCTTTGGCCAAGCCTTTTACCCAAATCATTGCATCTGGATTTCCTTTTAATTTTTCATAAAATCTTTTCCTTGCAACTAAATCACAAAATGCGACAATACTGTCTTCTGGTTTATCATAATGCAAATAGGTTGTTTTCCATACTTTAGAATAACGTCCTCTTATTCCAAAATAATTATTTAATCTTTTCGCATGATTTGAAGTACCAAATCCCGATTCACAAATACCAACTCCTAGTATTAAATTCACAGGAATTTGATATTTAGAAGCCATGGATTCAACGAATTTCCTATATTTTTCAACATTACCAGGAGTGGTACCCCAAGTGGAAAATGACAAAAATATTCCGACAATCAAAATGAAATTTTTCATAGTTAGCTCATTAACGTTTAGGAATTTTGATTTTTTTACCTTCCTTTAAAAGGTCCTTTTCAGTTAATTTATTATACTTAAGCAATTCTTTGATGGAAATTTTATACTTTTTGGCAATACTATAATAAGTGTCTCCTTTTGAAATTTTAACTTCAGCAGGTTTATTTTCTTGCTTTTTCTTTTTAGGCATTAACGCTATTTTCTCCACCGAATCCAATTTTATAATTTCTTTTATAATTTCAGATTTAATAATAACAGAATCCTTTGGCGGGGATATTTTTACTACCTTCTTTGGTTTATTATCTGTATAGACGTGTTTCAAATTAGTATCAAAAATTTCTACATCCATTAATCTGTCAGTAGTAATTTCATCTTTCTCGAATTGGTACAACCATTCATACATTTGTTTAGCATAAAAAACTCTAGCAAACTCGCCATGTCCATAGTTTGGAAAACTAGAAAAACGTGTCAAATTAGTTTCGCAACAATTTTGAATCGCATTGTATACTTTTTCAGACTCCGAATGTGGCACCGCAGCATCTTTCTTCCCATGCATTATCCACAAAGGAACCTTCGCTAAAGACTCCGCCATTTTAACATTTCCACCACCACACAAGGCCATAGCAGCCGTAACTTCTTCAGGATAGGTTCCCACAAAATCCATGGTTCCATAACCTCCTAAACTCATTCCCACTACATATACTTTACATTTATCAGTGGGGAAATTTTCGTGAACATAATCCAATAAAACTTTTAATTTTTGAGGATTCCAAAATTGACCAGATGGAACTTGAGGTGCGACAACATAGGCATCTACTGTTCTTCCTCTGTGTACAATATCATCAATGATACCGTATTGTTTTACCTTATTTAAATTACTGCCCGAAAGGCTTCGACCATGTAAAAATAAAATAACTGGCTTAATCTGATTGTCTTTATTTTCAGGTTTATGCAATAAAAAATGATAGGTATTCTCCACTTGAGTAAATGGCACTACTTCTTGGGCTTTAGCGATGAAGCTTAGGCAAAAAAAGAAGCCAATAATTTGAGTAATTTTCATCTATATAATTTTAAACTTATATATTTTATTTCCCCTCGAACCTATAATCAGTTGATCATCCATTACCGCAGGACTTGCTTCAAAATTACCGCCTAAATTTTGGGAGAAAATCTTCTCCCCTGTTATTCCATCTATTAAATAAATATTACCCACAACATCCCCAATTAATACAAAAGGTTCCCCTTTTTTCGTATAATAGCCAACTGGAGAAGACCAGGAATAGGCATTTAACTTTGTCGTAAACTTCACTTGACCAGATACCTTATCTACTGCCATTAATTGACCTGCTCTACTTTTACTAGGCTGAGAAATACAGATGTAGAGCAGATTTTTTGCTTGGTGTTTACCTAGCAAGGGTGTTGATAGCATACCACCGTTAAATGTCTTTTCTTTAAATACGATTGATTGAGCAGGAATTTTATTTAACCAAACTTCCTCTCCCGTCAAAGCATTCAATTTTCTCAAATAAGAAAAACCCGATCCCCCCTGCTTATCCACTTCACAACCAATATATAAATAAGGTTTTCCCTTCTCCTCTTCTATTACGATGGTTGCGTCTGAATCATCCACATTATCAAAATACCAAACAGGTTTTAAGCTAGCTAAGTTCACACAAACTATATTACCTTGGTTATCTCCAAAATATCCATAGTTTTTATAAACTGATAAGCTCGACTCAATACCCAGTGTAGATCTATTCGGTTTCTTAGAATGATAAATTAATTTCGAGTGTAATTTATACTTACCATCCAGCATTCTAAACTTATATAAAATACCGTTTTCACCTGGCCAAAAATAATAATTACCTACCTTGATAGGAGAACTATCAAATGCTCCCCATCCTCTGTGAGCATCCCGATCTGAACTAGAAACGAAGGCAGCTAACTTGCCTTTAAAAACATCAAATATGCGAAATCCAAATTCTCCCGTCTCATTAATACCTTGCCCCACTAAAAGATTACCCGTATAATCAGGATCAAACATAGCCGTTCCTTTAATGGGATTGTGGGTGTCTAAAGTTGGTCGTAATTGTTCCCCATTATCAAAATTTAAAAAATAAATTTTACCACATAAAGAACTAATTATCACCTCCTTTTGAGCTTTTGGCTTATTAGCTAGCGCATTAGCTGGAATTCCTTTATAATCCCAATTAATAATGAGCGGCTGACCTGTCCAACCATTTCCACCACCCCAAACACCAAATTTAGTTTTCTTGCCATCGTAAGCGGTAGAAAACTCCCAGTCCATTTTAACTTCTGAAGGCCTTTTACTTAATCTACCTTCAGAAACCATATCACGAGTCAATGCTCCTCTAAATCCTAAAACTCCTTTTTCAGGATTATATTTAGAAGTTATATTGCCTAGTCCTGGACCTGCTGAATCCAACAATTTAATTTCATAGGTTAAATTATCTGCCACACTAGTTGCGGATACATCAGGCAATAGAATCGCAGTTTCTTTTTTCTTTTGAACAGACTTTTTTTCTCCCGCTTTTTGATTACAAGCACCAAGTGTTATTAAAACAAAAAGAAAAAATAGTGCCCACATTTATTTAAAATTATTATTTCTTAAAGCTCTAACGGCATTTTGATTTCCTAAACCAGATGCTCTTTTGAAGGCTAATTCGGCGTCAGACATTTTATTTAATTTGAGGTATGTGAAGCCCAAATTTGTATAATATATTCCCATATTATTGTCGGAATCAAATTGACTAGCCCCTAATAGAGTTGCCTTTTTATAATCAGATGCAGCATAAGGATACATCTTTAATTCATAATAGCATACTCCTCTCCAATTATAGCCAGGTCCAGATTCAACCGCATTCTCCCCTTGAAACGAAGTCGAAAAATCATCAATGGCATCACTATAAGAGCTACTCTTCATTCGACAATATCCTCTTTCAAGGTACCACTGTGATTTACTAAACTCCACAGAATTCAGGTAAATAATTTCAGATGCCGCATTTATAGCTTCAGTCCAATTCGATTGCCCTTTATAGATTTCATATTTTAAAGATAATGCTCTGTATTTCTGCGAAGTATTAGAATAGAGCACGGCTTTATCAATATATCCGATAGCATTATAGCTACTGTTTTGATCTTTGTAATTTTCTGCAATGCCTAATAAGGCATCAAAATTATTGGGAGATATTCGCAAGGCTTTTTGATAATCAAGTAAAGCCTCATTAAATTCTTTGGCAATTCTATGTGTATTCCCAGATTGAACAAATTGCTGCGCATCATAGGCTGAAAAATCAATTTTCTTGTCTGCGTACCAGGTAGTAAAATCGATAGACGAATAAATCGTAGCCCCCTTGTATGAAAAGGTTAAATACTCCTTAAATCTTTGAATATTAGAAATTTCTCCCTGTATGGATTTGTATTTATTATTTTGGATAGAGTATTCCACTAAATTCCCTGAACGATCAATTAAGAGCACTTTATCGTAATCAAGCCAAGTCATAATTACTGACCCCTCAAAAACTATTTGACCCGTTTTCGAAATTAGAACTGGCACAAATTCTTCATCTGATTTTTTCGTAACGGCAACAGCTAATCCATTTCTGAATGGTGCGATAAAATCGTAGATAATAGGCACAATAATTTTACCATTTTTATCAATGGATCCCACTTTTTCACCAATGGCTACATTTGCCAGGCCTCCTGAAAAATCAGCAGATGAGCGAAAAATAGGGTCTAAATTCAATGCTTGACTCTCCGTGTAGCAATACACGCTAACATAGTCTTCATCCTCTATTTCCCCTGGTCCATCACCTTCTCCCTCGCCATGCATGTCCTGAGATAGGTATTGACTAAAATCATCATCGAATGGTTGAGATAAATTATCCACATCATCATAAACAGTTGAAATTACTAGCTTTCCCTCTTTATTGACATATCCATTCTTTCCCGCCAACTTAACGCGCAACAAACCATCGGAGAATTGCCCTATTTGTTCAAAAGGAAAAGAACTAACTAACTTATTAGTCTTAATACTGAATAAATTATAGGTTGATTTATCTGCATTAGGTGATTTGTTTATTGCAAAAATATCCTCTCCCACACTACTAATAGTATGTTTATCAAATGGAATAACGACACGTCCCAACGAATCCAATAATCCGTTCTTTTTCTCCGCGTTTTCTGCAAAATAATAACCTGATCCTGCGGTGTTTAAAGTGTTATAGATGGCGGGAATGATAAATTTACCCTGACCATTGATATACCCGTATTTCCCTTTGCTTACAACGATGCGCGAAATATCAATTGAAGAAAATGGAATACTCAATAACTGTCCTTTCGAGTTAGCTAAATAATACACTTTTTTGTCTAAGCTAACCACTAATTGATCTTCACCTATAAAATACAATTCTCTGAATTTATTTTCAATCAGCACCTTTCCTTTTAAATCTATCAAACCTTTTTTTACAATTTTACCTGTTTTGATAGAGCTAATTAATAAAGTATCCCCTTGCGAATCTAAATCGTCATAAATAGGTTGAATAACTGTTTCTCCTTTTCGATCCATTAATCCCAACTTAGTTCCTAATTGAAAAATTAAATGGGTGGAACCAACAGGCCAAAAACAATCATAGGTGGCAATGGTAACCGATTGACCCAGCTTATTAACCAATCCTTTTTTACCTAAGTTTGTGACAACTACTAATTCCTTATCGATAGGTTCGATATTATCATAAGATGTTTCTGAAACGAAACTTCTACTTTTAGGATCATATAATTTATACTTAAGATTTGAAGTCAAATAAGGCACTACCACTTTTAGTCTCTCAATTGAAGCCAATGCCTCTAATTTATGGTCACTTAAAGGGTGAGCTCTTAAAAAAGTTTCGTATGCTAAACTAGTATCTTCTTTCGTTGCACTTAACCAATCAAACGTTTCGATCTTCTCCAGCGCAATTTTACGTTTATCTGATTTAGGATAAGAAATAGAAAAAGAAACAAAACCTTCTTTAGTATTTTCTTTCAATGCTACTTCCCAATCTAGTAATTCAATGGCTAATTGTGCCTTATCCACTAAGTCTGAAGCGGGGTATTTGCGAATAAAATCGCGATAAGATTGTTTGGTATTTAAGTTACGAGCATCGTTATAGGCGATGAACCACATTTTACTTTTAGCAATTGTAATCTTTTGTGAACGAGGGAATTTATCAATAAATTGTTGGAAAGAGCTAATGGAATTACCCTTCAATGCAACAGAATAATTAATGGATTCAATACTATCTTTTGCTACATAGAATTCATCTGAATCAGGGTATTTTTTTGTGAAATTTAAATAGCCAAATTCCGTATTTTCAGCTAATGCAAGATCGAAGGCCAATTTATTACGAAGTAATTTTGCTTCACCTAAATGAGGACTTTGGTATTGATTAATTATAAACCAATTTATATTTTCAATTGAATTATCTTTTTTACAAAGTTCATAAAGACGGTCGTCTAATTCTTGCCTTATGATGGGAAAATCAGTCTCACAAATTTGTAATTCCTCACAAAGCGATGTTTTCTTTTTCTCATCAGTATCCTCTGAAAACATCGTTTTGGCTAGCTGAAGTAAATGAACAGCAGAATCAACATCTGCTATATTTTTTGCAACCTTAGATTGTAATAAATATCGATAATAGATAGATTCGTATTTTATCCCCACCGAATTCTCATAGGTAATAATACGTTCTATCGCTTTGTCATAAGTTCCCTTTTCAATATAAGATTTTGCGCTTTTTAAATGACGCACCTGACCAAACCCCAAAAAGGAGATGCTACAAAAAAAGAATAAAAAGAATAAAAAACCTCTCATTGATATGTTTCGTTTATTAAGCGTAAAATAGGCTACAGCAAATAGTATAATCTAATTTAAAATTAACACTAATTAAATTTTTCTCATAATTTCGTATTAATAATCAGACTATTATGAAAAAATCAATACCCTACTTTGCATTAGTTATTGGATGCTTTTTATTCACTTCTTGTGAATCTAAAAAAGATAAATCCTTAACTGATTCGCTGGCAGCTGATTCGTTAAAAGCAAGCCAGAAAATTGATATCCCTGACTTTAAAAAAAGTTATGAAGGGTCTATCAATAATAAATATCAAATAACGATGACGCTTACTAAAACGGGTAATGTTTTAAGTGGAAGCTATGCCTATGCTACTATAGGAACTGCGATAAAAGTGGCTGGCACTATAGACGATACAGGTTCAATTATTTTAAACGAGTATTCAGATTCTGACAAATTATTAGGCACCTTTAATGGCACTTACCGTCCTGAGGGAATTAGCGGTAACTGGAATCGGGCAAACAGTGACAAATTAATGCCATTCTTACTAACAGAAAAAGCCGCCTCTATTAGTGATGCATCTGCTTCCTGTATGGAGACAGAATTTGAAAATGAAGACGGACACGGTGAAAAAAAAACTTGCCTGTTTAACGATTTTAAAACAGTAAGTACTGGATATGCGAATGATCGCAATGGTAAGATGTATTGGATTTATGAAATTTCACAAAACAAAAATGGAAAATACGTTAAAGTACAAAACAGTACTTTGTTCAATTTAGATCAAACAGAATTATTGAAATTAATTAACGAGCGAATTAAGCGAGATTTTACTGTTTATTCAACTGAAGCAGAAACAAGGGATTGTTTTAGCGATTTTGGAAGGCTCCCTGTGTACAAAATGAATGATTTAGGCATTGATTTCAATAATGATGAAATTCAATTTCATATTGAGTTTAATTTACCAGAAGCGTGTGATGCAGTAGGAGGAACAGTAGTATCATTTAAAATAGCAGATATTGCTAAATACCTTAATTAATTACCACCGTCAAACTCCTTGCGCCATGCGCACCGATGACAAGCGATTGCTCAATATCAGCGGTCTTAGAAGGACCCGATAAAAACAATCCGAAACTTGATTTGACTTTTCCTAGTTCCTCATAAGCTGCATGCATGTGAGGAACTATTTTTTTTACGTTTATCACTAAATGCTGACAAATGAAAGGTGCTACCCGATGTGGCAAAGATTCCTCCGTTAACCAAATTGCCCCATTCTCAGCTACACCGAAATCTCCATCGATTTCTAAAACCTCCACTTCCGCTAAACTCAAGCCATCTAAAGTTTTGTCATAGCGACGACGGCCAGGAAATATTTCTTCTAACTCAGATGGGGTAACGACACGCGCACCCACCACTGCTAAAGAAGCGCGAAAATCAAACTCTACCGAAGCGCCTTGAAAAGCACCTGGGTGTTTCAACTCCGCTAGAGGTTCGATTTTTCCTAAAATTAGTTCTCTTGCGCTCATCGTTTTTTGTACCATTCTTGAAAACTTTCTTTGGGCGCCACTGGCATCTCCCGCTGTTTATACCACGGATTTAAACGCGTGTTTAAAACTCCCGAGAAACGTCTAATGAGAGAGCCTCCTAGGCGATAAATGGCCGGATTTGATAAAACGAATGCCATTAACTTCATCCCGATGGATTTTGCGGCAGGTGCTAAGCCAGCTGTCATCAAATCTTGGCGCCAAAACCACAATTGCTCATGAATATTAATCTTTACCGGACAAACGTTCGAACAGGACCCGCAGAGCGTACTTGCAAAAGGCAAATCCACATTCGCTTTCTTATCGATATTAGGCGCTAAAATAGAGCCAATCGGCCCAGCAACTGGTTGATGGTAACTATGTCCACCGCTTCGGCGATACACGGGGCAGGTATTAAAACAAGCCGCGCAGCGGATGCATTTCAGTGAATTCTTGTATTTCGGATCAGCGAGCTGGCGCGTACGACCATTGTCTATTAATACAATATGCATTTCTTGACCTTCGCGTGGTTGGTGAAAATGCGATGAATAGGTCGTAATCAATTGGCCCGTTGCACTGCGTGCGAGTAGTCGTAAAAACACGGCTAAATCTGCTCGTTTAGGGATGATTTTTTCGATGCCCATACAGGCGATGTGGACTTTGGCTAAATGCGCACCCATATCCGCATTCCCCTCATTTGTACAGACCACAAACTCCCCTGTTTCTGCGATGGCAAAGTTGACCCCCGTTATGGCTACTTCAGAAGCTAAAAAGTGACCCCTTAAATGTTGACGTGCAGCCTCTGTTAAGAATTGTGGATCTTTATTACCTTTAGGGGTTCCTAAAAATTGATGAAAGGTCTCCCCCACATCCTCTTTCTTTAAGTGAATTGCCGGTAACACAATATGGCTAGGCGCTTCGTTTCGAAATTGAACGATTCGTTCCCCTAAATCGGTGTCTATAACTTCTATTCCTTTCGATGCCAAATAATCATTTAAATGGCATTCTTCCGTTAACATTGATTTACTTTTGACGAGTATTTTCGACCCTTGCGCTGCGATAATTTCGTGAACAATCGCATTATGCTCTGCCGCATCAGCGGCCCAATGAACGGTGATTCCGTTAGCTTGAGCTTTGGCCTCAAAAGCCTGTAAATACTCCCCTAAATTCGCTAAAGTATGATCTTTAATCTGCGAGGCATGTTCCCTTAAGTCTTCCCATTCTGGCAATACTTTTGAAACTTTATCCCGTTTCTCGCGCACTAGCCACAAGGTTTCATCATGCCAATCCGTCCGGGCTGCATCCGCAATAAAATTCTCCGAAGCTTCCGCGTGACTAAGCATGATTCAAAATTTCTACGATATGTTTCACTTGCACTTTAGATCCTTGACGTCTCAAAATACCTTCCATGTGCATCAAACAGGAGGTATCTACCCCGATAATATAGTCCACCGCATTTGCGTCATGTGCATTAATTCTATCTTGACCCATCTTCACTGAAACAGCTTCTTCTGTCACACAAAAAGTGCCGCCAAAACCACAACACTCGTCTTCCCTTTGCGGCAAAACGACTTCGATGCCGTCAATCTTAGCTAGTAAATCTTGTAATTTAGAAAAGGGTTTCTCATTACGTTCAGACATTGAGCTTAAATGCAAACCACGCTGTCCATGGCAACTTTGGTGCAATCCAACCCGATGCGGAAATTTTGCAGACAAGCTAGTAACTTTTAATACATCCGTCAAAAACTCACAAATCTCGTAGACCGACGCTCGGATTTTTTCCGAAGGATGATGCTCCTTTAGATGTAAAACGCAAGATCCTGATGGTCCCACGATATAATCAAATCCTTCAAAATTTTGGCTAAAATTAGCGTCGCAACCCTTTGTAGAAGATGCAAAACCTGAATTTGCCATCGGTTGGCCGCAGCAGGTTTGATCTTTTGGAACGACTACTTCACAGCCAAGTTTCTCCAATAATTCCAAACTTGCCACAGCTACTTGCGGATAGAATTGATCAATATAGCAGGGGACAAACAGGGCAACGCGCATGTTAAAATCGTTTCAATTGAATTAAATTCTGAGGTATTTCTCCTTCATATACCAGTAAAGCAGCACCCAAAGCACTGGCTTGTGCGACTTCCGCCGCATAAATTTCAACCGTTGGAAATGCATTTGCTAATAAACGCATGTACCATTCATTTTTACTAAAACCTCCATCCACGAGCAATTGTTTGACCGGCGCATCTTTTAAAAGCAGGTTCAAACTATAGATTTGTTGACTTACCAAATCTACCATGAATTGATCATACGCAGAAGCTAAATCCGGAAAATCATTCAGATTTCGTGCCGCAAACGCGCATTTGAAAGGGGAAGAAACGGAGCCAGATAAAGAAAAAACGCGCTCCGAAAACCGCATATCCAGGAAAGAACCTCCAAAATGACCCTCCATTCGCGCCACTTGCTCGTCATGAAAATGTCCACCAAACAATCTTGAAGCCTTAACAGGTTTGCCATTTGGCTGTAAATAACACAAGACATCGTTCGCTAATTCATCCGCCGTTAAAGGAGATTTATTAAAAGGATGCATCGCGATACACCAGGTGCCGGTCGATAAGAGCACAAATTCATCCTGTCTGCTACGTAAATAAGGCACTAAAGCTGCCGATGAATCGTGCAGACCAAGACCGAAATGTATTCCATCTATTTCTAAGCTAGTCTGTGCAGAAATAGGCGCTAGTTTATCTTCAATAACTGAAACCCAGGGATGATATTGACCTTCGTCGAAATCCCATAAAGCCGTATGACAACCGATAGAAGTAATTTCAGATAAAAGCTTCCCGGTAAAGAGGGACGCTAAATAAGTAGGTAAATGTAAGGCCTTAAAAACCTCCGGCCAAAAAGCACGAAATGTAGACGCATACACCTGTAATCCAGAATTTAAGTTGCCTAAAATAGGCGAAGCGGTCTTTCGAGCAAATTCCCCCTCTCCCCCATAATCTGCATAAGGAAAAGGCGTTGAAACAGGCTTTAAATAATTATATAAAGGAGCCACAGGTTCTCCCATGCGATCGACATAAACAAATGAGGCGCCATAAGCGGAAAAATTTAATCCGATAATCTCAAACTCGGGCATTTGGCAGAGCTCCGTGAAAGTAGATACAATCCATTGTTGCAACGCAGCAAGATCTTCACAAGCAAAGCCATCTTCATCCTGAATCTCCGCAAAATGCTGCTGTTTCTCGAACACAATCTGAAATGCAGTATTCCAGAGAAAAACCTTTTTATTGGTCCTCCCAATGTCAAAAACCGCGATGACAGGTGTTTTACTACTCATAGATTATAATCCAGTAGCCACCGTTTTTGCTCCACGGTCCTTAATTAATTTCTCCCGCATATTTTCTTGACGGAATAGGGCAATTGGATCTAAAGCTCCACCTAATTCCAAGCGTGCTTGTGCTACTAAAGCTCTAACATCCGTACGGAATACGGCTTGTAAAATCTCTTGGCAACGCACCACATCATTTGCTTCACGGGCAGCTTCTAAAGCTTTTCGATCCACTAATAAGGCCTGAGCGTAAGCGATTTGAATCGCCTCCACGGATTGCAATAAATCTTCTAATGGATCTTTTACGTTGTGCGAAGCGTCGATCATCCAGCCTAAATCTTGGGCATGATTCATTCCCTTCGCATCCATCCCATCCACTAATTCATTGAAAATTAAGAATAACTGATAGGGCTTAATCGAACCGGCCGTTAAATCATCATCTCCGTATTTCGAATCGTTGAAGTGGAAACCGCCTAATTTACCCTCCATCAATAAAATAGAAACGATTTGCTCGATGTTCGCATTCGGTAAATGATGTCCTAAGTCCACCAAAGTCTTCGCCTGAGGACCTAATTTATTCACCATCGAATACGACGCACCCCAGTCACCGACGGTGGTCGAATAGAAATTAGGCTCATAAGCTTTGTATTCTAAATACAAAGACCAGTCAGACGGCAAAGCCGCATAAATCTCACGCAAACTATCCACCGTACGCTCATACGCTCGGCGGAAATTCAATTGGCCAGGGAAACAGGATCCATCTGATAACCAAACCGTTAAAGCCTTTGAACCGAGCGAAACCCCCTGCTTAATCACTTCAATGTTATGATCAATCGCTTGTTTCCGAGTCGCCGCAGAAACATGTTGCAAAGATCCAAACTTATATGAATGCACTTGATTTACCTGATCTTGAAAGGTATTTGAATTCACCGCATCAAAGGCTAAACCATGTTGGGCTGCAAGTGAACGAATCGCAGCCGGATCCGTAGGAATATCCCATGGAATATGCAACGAAATCGCCCCAGATGATTGATTTAGGGAATGCAACAAACCTACATCCGCTATTTTTTCTTCCAGATTTCGCGGTTCGCCTCCGCCAGAGAACCGACCGAAACGAGTTCCTCCGGTACCTAATGCCCAAGAAGGAATAGCTATTTGGAAATCCTTTAATTTCTGTACAATCCCTGTAGGTAAGTTCACCTCTGATTTCAAGAAATCTAGGCGGCGATGGTGTCCCGCCAATAAAGCATCATTATGGTTCGAGATATTCATCATTATCTTAAAAATCCTGCGGCTACTCCCCCATCCACGTTCAACGCATTTCCAGTTGACTTATTTAATAAGCCCCCCACGAATGCAAAACACGCATTGGCGATATCATCCGGCAAAATAGATTCATTTAATAGCGTACGTTTCGCATAGTATGCAGGTAATTCAGCCACGGTGATGCCATAGGCTTTCGCGCGACCTTCGGCCCATCCTCCTGCCCAAATATTAGAATCAGTAATCACCGCATCTGGATTCACCGTATTCACACGAATGTGATCTGGACCTAATTCAGCAGCTAATAAACGGGTCATGTGCGCCTGCGCTGCTTTTGCAGAACCGTAACCCACGTTATTAGGTCCCGCCACAAAAGCATTTTTCGAAACTATGTTCACGATATCGCCGCCCAATCCTTGCTTACGCATCACGGCAATCGCCGCCTGTGATACCAAGTATTGACCCTTCACTAAAATATCATATAATTTGTCCCAATCGGCCTGAGTATGCTCTAAGATTCCTTTCGAAATCGAAATACCTGCATTATTAACGATAATATCTACCCCACCAAAATCCAATGCTGCTTGCTTCATCGCCTCCTCAATCGATTCTTGATTAGTCACATCCGCAATCACTGTGGAAACTACGTCCTTGCCGAACAAGCCCACAAATTCCGCTTTAGCCTCCGCTAATCGTTCCGCATTCACGTCATTCAAAATCACGCAAGCACCCTCTTGCGCCATTTTCTTCGCGATGGCCTTTCCAATTCCTCCGCCGGATCCTGTCACGAACGCTATGCGTCCTGACAAAGCTTTTGGCTTCGGCATACGTTGTAATTTCGCTTCTTCTAGCAACCAATACTCGATATTAAAAGCCTCCTGACGTGGCAAGGATGTATAAGAGGAAATAGCCTCCGCGCCACGCATCACATTGATGGCATTGGTATAAAATTCTGAGGCCACGCGAGCGGTTTGTTTGTCTTTGGCAAACGTAAACATCCCCAAACCAGGATATAAAATCACCACTGGATTCGGATCCCGCATCGCCGGAGAATTCGCATGCTTGCAAGAATCATAATACGAGCCATACATGATGCGGTAATCCTCGAACAAAGGCGTCAAAGCCTCCACCGAAACATCCGATCCCAATACCAAGGGCGAAATTTTCGTCCGTAAGAAGTGGTCCGGACACGATGTTCCCAAAGGGGCTAACCGATCTAAATCATTTGAATTAATGAATTGCAACACGCGTTCGTCATCCGAGAAATGTCCCACCATTTGCACATGGGAGGAACAAAATCCACGAAGAACTGGAGCTAGCGCAGCTGCCTTAAAAGCACGTTCCTCTGCAGAAAACGATGACATGCGAGCTCCTCCAAAAACGTTCGCAGTTTTCGATTCAATGTATTCTGCACATTTCTCAATCACCTCTAAGGTATTCAGATAACATGCATAGGACGTATCGCCCCAAGTAAACAAACCATGAGAGCCTAGCATAATTCCACGCAATTGAACACCGCGGGAAGCTGCCTCCTCTAAACAAGTTTTTAATTGCAAGCCTAAATCGAAGCCTGGACGCTGCCAGCCTACCCAACCGATTAATCCACCAAACAAATCATTCGTAATTTTCTCCCCATCTTTAGACGCCGCGATCGCAATCGCCGCATCTGGATGTAAGTGATCAATATGTTTGAAAGGCAAGAAGCCGTGTAATGGCGTATCGATGGATGGGGCTTTGGACGATAAATCAAAAATGCAATGATTAAACAATTCCACCATTTCATCTTCGTGTTCCAAACCTCGGTACACACTAGTCAATGAAAGCAAACGGTCCATATACAATGCCGCGCAACCTGATTTTTTCAAGGTTCCGATATCACCTCCAGAGCCTTTGATCCACATTACTTCCGTCTCAGAACCCGTTAAAGGATCCTTATCCTGTATTTTTACAGAGGTGTTTCCCCCGCCATAATTAGTAATGCGTAAATCCGCTCCTAGAATATTGGAACGGTAGATGAATAAATCGACTTCATTTCCGGCAAGCGCCGCTGCTTTAGCATCATCCCAGAGATACGATACGTGATTGTACATGTTGAATTTATTTTATTTTCTAAACTACAAAGACAAAAGGGCTCAACCGTCCTAGTCTACCTAGGAAAAGTCGAATTATTTTTAATTTTTTTATTACATTTTTTCCAAAGGTTTTGAAAACAAATCATAAAAAAAGAGACGCGATAATCGCGTCTCCTCACTTATTTCTTTTTCTTCGGTTGCGCCATTTCCATGTAGTCTACCACTAAACTGCCTAGGGCTTTAACCCCGACTTGGAATTGTCCTTCATCTAGGTGAAAGTCTGGTGTGTGGTGACCTGCCACTTCGTTCGCCTTTTTATTGTCTGGTCTCGCACCTAAAAAGAAGAAGAACCCAGGAACTTTCTGTTGGAAGAAGGAGAAATCCTCCGCACCTGTGTGTGCAGGAACTGTTCTTACTCGATCTTTACCATTCACACCTTGCAAGGTGGGCAACATTTTCTCAACTAATTCAGGATTGTTGTAAGTCATGGGATATCCTGTTCCAATCGTTACATCCGCTTTTCCACCACCACTTTCAGCAATGTTCGTTGCGATATCTTTGATACGTTGGTGCACTAATTCACGTTGCGCCGTGCCAAAAGTGCGAATGGTACCAATCATATGAGAAGATTCTGGAATGATATTTTGGCGAATACCACTGTGAATCGCACCCACAGTGACAATCGCAGGATCTTCAGTTATATTAACTGAACGAGATACAATGGTTTGCAAACCCATAATGATTTGAGAGGAGATCACAATCGGATCAATTCCGGTCCAAGGACTTGCGCCATGCGCTTGTTTTCCTTTGACCTTAATGTCTAACTGATCCACGGCCGCCATCGTTGCACCTGGCTTGTATTCAATCACCCCATTGTCATTTCCAGCGCCAATATGTAAACCAAATATCACATCCACTTTCGGATTTTCTAACACGCCCTCTTTTACCATTAATTCAGCACCCGCTAGAATTGTCTCGCCTTTGTCATTATAAACACCCTCTTCAGCTGGTTGAAAAATAAACTTCACCGTTCCGGCTAAATTCGCTTTTTCAGACGCCAAAATTTCCGCCACCGCCATTAAAATAGCCACGTGTGAATCATGTCCACAAGCGTGCATGACACCTGTTTTTTGGCCATTAAATTCGGTCACAACTTTAGACTTAAACGGTACATCCACTCGCTCAGTAACAGGTAATCCATCCATGTCTGCGCGTAAAGCTACTACTGGACCAGGTTTCCCTCCTTTGAGAATTCCTACTACTCCGGTATAAGCTACCTTTTCTTGTACCTCAATACCCAAGGAACGTAGATGTGCAGCCACAATTCCGGCGGTGCGAACTTCTTGATTGCCTAGCTCAGGATGTTCGTGAAAATCACGACGCCATGCAATTACCTTGTCTTTCAAGGCATCCGCTTTTTGAGCAATAACAGGTTTTAAAGAGGATTGTGCGTCCACTAAAAAGGGAGCAGCTAATAAAACGATTAAGGCTAGTTTTTTCATTTGTCTTTTTTATTTATATCCCCATCCACGCATCACAGCTAAATCTTGCTTCATGCAATCCAATGGCTTTAATCCTTGGTATGATTCTTGTTCAATAATAAAATGCTTCGTTCCTCCTTCTTTGTCCCCTAATTTAACTAGGGCTTTCACGTCGATTTGGCCGGAACCTTTTCCTAAAACAGTGGATTCGAATTTCTCATGACCCGCAGATGAAGGCACTTCATCTTTTACGTGCATGGATACGAAACGACCTGGGAATTTCTTCATTACATCAGCTGGAACTCCACCGCCATTAATCATATTACCTATGTCTAATTGCTGTGCTACAAGGGTAGGATCCGTATTATTTAACATGATATCGTATAATAATTCACCCTCTAGTTTCTCAGAGAATTCGAAATCATGGTTGTGGTAGCCGAATCGCATGCCCGATTTTAGGCATAACTCCCCTGACTTATTAAAAATATCCATGTATTTCAAAAGCAAGTTTTTATCCTTGCGAATCGCCATATCGATAGATGGACTAATAACTAATTCTTGACCTAAAATAGCCGCATCATCCACGGTATATTTCCAAAGATCGGTAAATTCATTTTTTCCTTCATCCCAATGCTTTTTCCCCATCACGGTGTGACCAGAAGGCATTTTCATCCCTAAATCATCAAGGCGCTTTTTGAATTCTTTAGCCTCCCATCCGTAAAATTTACGGTCGATGTAATTCGCGTGCTCGACATATTTATAACCCATTTCTGCTAAAGCATTCAGGGTCGCTTGCGGATCCCGTTTCATCTCATCTCGAACCGAGTATAACTGAACTCCTACTAATTTTTTGTATTTAACTGCTGCTAGAGCCTGCATGGCAGGGGAAGCAAATGCAATGGCGCCCAGGCCCATGGCCGAATTGCGCAAAAAGGAACGTCTTGAATGATTCATGTATGATAGGTTTATTTAGTTGTTCAAGCTACAAATTCTATTTCTATTTTACAAAAATCCCGTAACTTCGATACATGATGCAGCCCCTCGCAGAACGAATGCGCCCCACTACTTTAGATGAATACATCGGCCAAGAAAAGGTCGTGGGATCTAAAGCACCTCTGCGCAAGGCCATCGAGGCGGGACATTTACCATCTTGTATTCTTTGGGGGCCTCCAGGGGTCGGAAAAACAACATTGGCCACTTTATTATCTGGGGCATTAAAGCGGACGATGTATTCGCTATCAGCTGTGCAATCGGGCGTAAAAGAGGTACGAGAAACACTCGAATTAGCTAAGAAAAATCGAATGTTCGAGGCGCAATCCCCTATTCTTTTCATCGATGAGATTCACCGTTTCTCTAAATCGCAGCAGGATTCCTTATTGAATGCCGTCGAAAAAGGAATCGTCACCTTAGTGGGAGCTACCACAGAAAATCCATCCTTTGAAGTTATCTCAGCCCTTTTATCCCGTTGTCAAGTTTACGTGTTGGAATCTCTTTCGAATGAGCATTTAAGCCAAATGCTCTTGAAAGCAATTGCCACCGATTCTCTATTTGCAAACAAAACCATAACGCTTACCGAAACGGATGCCTTATTTCATTTCTCCGGAGGTGATGGCCGGAAGCTATTAAATCTATTCGAATTATTGATTACCACTGAAGGCGGAAACGAGCTAGAGGTAACGAATGCCTTAGTAACGGAACGATTACAAAAGAATCTAGCCCAATACGACAAGGACGGAGAACAACATTATGATATCATTTCGGCCTTCATTAAATCTATCCGCGGATCGGATCCAGACGCGGCGGTTTATTGGTTAGCGCGGATGTTAGCAGGTGGAGAATCTTTGGAATTTATCGGTCGTCGACTGTTGATTTTAGCTTCGGAAGATATTGGATTAGCGAATCCAAATGCCCTACTATTAGCTCAATCTTGTTTCGATTCGATTCGGGTGATTGGCAATCCAGAATCTCGGATTATTTTATCTCAAACAGTCATTTATCTAGCTACCTCCCCTAAAAGTAATTCGGCCTACACTGCCATCAACAAGGCCATGGCTTATGTAGAACAAACAGGGGATTTACCGGTGCCTTTGCATTTACGCAATGCTCCCACCAGAATGATGAAGGATTTAAATTATGGAGCGGATTATAAATATCCGCATGATTTTCCAGGAAATTGGGTGGAACAGAATTACTTTCCAGAGGTACCTAATCGACCGGTCTTTTATAGTCCCTTAGAGCAGGACAAAATTAATCGTGGCACTCCATCAAAATAAGCGCCCCATCTTCATAGGTAATTTTTACGATTCCATCTTCTCGGGTTTCATTACTTGAACTCGTTTGTATTCCCAGTTTCAAAACCGGATGGTTTAAATCGTATAATAAACCAGACGACTTGACTTGAATTGCCTCACCATAAGGCATCAAAGAAATAGGCGTTTTAGCTGGATACCATTTCTCGAACATAAAGGGCAATAAATAAGACGTTGAATAATTGTCAAAAAACACAATTTTTA
The DNA here is from genome assembly GCF_054558735.1 of Aquirufa sp. A-Brett2-15D. Classification (NCBI taxonomy): domain Bacteria; kingdom Pseudomonadati; phylum Bacteroidota; class Cytophagia; order Cytophagales; family Flectobacillaceae; genus Aquirufa; species Aquirufa sp. A-Brett2-15D. Next base: position 788,877 of record NZ_JBSKFT010000001.1, read on the forward strand.
GCGAGCGGCCATAGCGAACCATCGAATGAAAATTATTCAAGGTATGATCCATCCGCCTGCCGGAAGCCCAAACGACATTCACTGCCGGATAACCCTCTGCCATCAAGTATTCAAAAGCCTTTTCTAGATCGGTTAAATTTTGATCTGGCGTATGTATTTTTTTCAAAGGATAATCACTGTAATCATTCTCAAGCGCAAGATCAAAATCGCCTAACCAAACATCCACTTTGATCCCTAAAGAAATCACGCGAGCTATAGCTCCGTCCAGCACCACTACCGTAGGGGACCATTCTAATAATTGCTCGAGCATATCCATCGAACACTCCTCCCCATTCGCTATGATGAGCGCGGGTTCCTGTTTGTCTCGAATGATATGGTGTGAGGACATGTTAGGCTTTGAAATCTGATTTACCTCCTGATTTAGAGATCAGTTTGGTTTCTTTAATGGTGATAGCTTTAGATACGGATTTACACATATCGTACACGGTTAATGCAGCTATTGACGCGCCTACTAGCGCCTCCATTTCCACGCCCGTCTTCGCTTCTAATCGACAAATACACGTAATGACGATTTGGTCTGCCTGGACTTCCGTCTCAAATTTGCAGGAGTCTAAACCCAAAGGATGACACAAAGGAATCAAATCAGATGTCTTTTTCGCCGCCATCGTGCCAGCAATTATAGCCGTTTGCAGAATGCTCCCCTTCTTATTTTGCCAGCCTGCTGCCTCAAAATGCTGCACGATTTCTGCTCCTAAAAAAACGATGGATTGTGCCCTTGCTTCACGGACCGTATCCTTTTTTGCACTAACATCCACCATTCCTGGGGTGCCATCCGATTGCAAGTGAGAAAAATCAATAGACATAGCTGATTTGAAATTTAGAAGACAAAAATACGGGAGAATTAGCAAAAAATCGCGAAATTTAACAAATACGATAAAACCCTACACATGATCAGCCCACTTGAAGCGATTGAACTCCTTAAAAACATCACCATCCCATTCCGTACAGAGAAAATGCCTTTGGCTAAAACTTTGGGGATGAACATCGCCGAGAAAATAGTGGCTGATCGCGACTTCCCTCCCTTTGACCGTGTCATGATGGATGGAATCGCTGTGAAAGACATTAGCGCACCCACCTGGAAAATCGAAGGTATTTTATTTGCTGGAGAACCCGTGAAAGCGATTAAAAAGATGGATGGCGCTTTGGAAATCATGACAGGTGCTACGGCTCCTCGAGGTACGGAAGCAATTATCAAGATCGAAGACCTTAAAATTGAAAAAAAGATTGCTAGTTATATAGGGAAGACTCCTCTTGAAAAAGGACAATTCATTCACTTGCAGGGCGCTGATGCGGAAGCTGGAAGCGTTTTAGTAAAGAAAAGAACCAAAATCGGACCGGTCGAAATTGCTATTGCAGCGACGGTCGGAAAAGCACATATTGAAGTGGAATCGAAGCCTCACGTCCATATATTTTCGACTGGGGATGAAATTGTGGGATTACACGAAACTCCCGCTGATCACCAGATTCGTAGTTCTAATGTGATGATGCTGAAGTCGGTTTTATTGTCCAAAGGATTTAAAGCTAATTCAAGTCATTTAACAGATTCTGCGGAGAAAATTAAGTCGAGTATTGATAAAGCCCTCGAATCGAATGATATCATTTTATTATCTGGAGGTGTTTCTGCCGGTAAAAAAGATTTAGTGCCGGGTGTTTTAGCGGAAGCAGGATTCGAAACCGTATTTCATAAAATTTCCCAAAAACCAGGAAAACCTTTACTCGTGGCTACACGTCATGATGGGAAAGTAGTTTTTGCCTTCCCGGGTAATCCGATTTCAACCCTCACTTGTTTCTGGGTTTATTTCCTTCCTTGGGTATCGGGAGAATGGCCTGAATACGCCGTCAAAGAGATTAAATTTTTACCTAAGCCGTCAGCAGAAGTCGATCAGTGGATTCCGGTAGAAAACGGAGAGGTTTTAGCGCACAATGGCTCAAGTGACTTGATTTCTTGGTCGAGAGCGGATGGTTTGGTTTGGCAAAAAGCGGGTGATAAATCAAAAAAAATGCCCTATATTCCACTCAAATAAGCCTGTATGGAACTGAAACTACATACTTTCGATCTGCCACTAAAGCATACTTTCACCATCACGCATGAGTCGAGAGATGTGCAACCCACGTTAATTGTGGAATTGAGTTGGCATGGAAAAAGTGGTTTTGGGGAAGCAACAGAGACGCCCTATTACGGGGTGACGATGGAAAAAATGAAGGCGCAAATTGAGTCGATTATCGATTTGTTGCCACACGATATTTTACCTCATCCGCATGATTTCTGGGCGATGATGTCTAAAAACCTACTAGACGAGCACCCTTTTGCACTTTGTGCGCTGGATGTCGCCTATTGGGACCTGTGGGGAAAAACACATAATAAGCCCTTGTATGAGATTTGGGATTTAGATATATCCAATAACCCCATCACGGACTACACGATCGGGATCGATAAAGTAGAAAAGATGGTGGCCAAAATGCAGGAAACTCCCTTCCCTCTCTATAAAATCAAATTAGGCACAGACGACGATTTAGAAATCGTGGAAGCACTACGCCAGGAAACTAATGCCATTTTCCGGGTCGACGCAAACACAGCTTGGACCCCTGAGCAAACCATCTATTTCGCCCCCGAATTGCAAAAATTAGGAGTCGAGTTCATCGAACAACCCTTGAAAGCAGATAATTGGGACGGAATGAAACGGGTGTACAAGGAATCAACCCTGCCCATTATTGCAGATGAGAGCTGTATTTTAGAGTCCGATGTAGAAAAATGTGCGGGATATTTCCATGGCATTAACATCAAATTGATGAAATGCGGTGGACTCACACCTGCCTTACGGATGATCAAAAAAGCAAGAACTTTAGGCTTGAAAGTAATGGTAGGATGCATGACAGAATCGACCATCGGTTGTTCAGCCATCGCGCACCTATTACCTCTGCTGGATTATGTGGACATGGATGGCTGTTTATTAGTAGATGATACGATATCTAGAGGAATCACCATCGATTATGGCGTTGTTAATTATGCAAAATTACCTGGAACCGGAGCTGAATTAGTATGAGTTATAGTTTGACAGAACATCACATTCCGGGTAGGGAAATTAGTTTTGAAGGATCCAATTACCTTTGGCTGGGAGGAACTAATTACCTGAGTATTGGATCCCATCCCACCTTTAAATCGGCCTTAGCAGAAGGAGTTAAGCAATTTTCCCAAAACTTCGGTAGCTCACGTCGCAATAATCTGCAGTTCACTATTTGGGACGAATTTGAGAAGGCCTTGGCCACTCACTTTGGTGTGGAGTCTGCAGCCTTATGTTCCTCCGGCTTAGCCGCCGCCCAAATCGCCATTCAATATGCACAGCAAAAAGGTTTATCTCTAAACCTTGCACCGCAAGCACATCCAGCCTTATGGAGACACCCCTATTTGCCTTTCGCAGGAACTTATGCAAAGTGGATTTCTAGCCATCGAACAGGTCAAATTTTAGCCTCTGACGGAATTGGATCCCCTTGGATTAACACCTTTGACTTTTCTTTTGCGGCGAAGATGGATCCCGCTAATTTTCTCATCGTAGACGAATCTCATCGGGCCGGAATACAAGACATACATATTTCATGTTCAGGTCATTTATTGCAAACGGTATCGCTTTCGAAGGCCTTTGGCATTCCTGCAGGTGTGATTTTAGGTTCCGCTCAAGACATGGAAGAAATTAAGAAAGACCCCTTTTGGGTGGGTTCTTCACCACCTAATCCAGCATTTTGTTATGCCGGAATACATTCGATGAAAGCTTATGAGGAACTTAGTCGGAAAAGCTCTTTATTAGCGCAACGTTTTGCGGCTAATTTACGGGGATTAGAGGTTGCCATCACTTATGAAGCGGGATATCCTGCCTTCTGCTCTAAGGCTCCAGGCCTATTCGAGCACCTAAAAACGGCAGACATCTTAGTGAACCATTTTGCCTATCCAGATATTACTGCACCGCCCGTTTGCCGGGCCATTTTGCCGGCATGCCTCACCCTAGCCGATATTGATAAAATCACTGCAGCCATTTTAAGCTATGCGTAAATTATTATTTTTAATGCTGATCAGCCTGAGTGCATTCGCTCAAAAACCTGCCAATATCCTGGAGCAACTGCTTTTATCCCATCCGGAAAAATTCAAAAAATTAACGGATAATCCGGAAAAATACCGCCTTCAAATCCTCTATACTCAGATTGATCGGGATACGAAAAATAAGCCTCATCTAACTACCTATTCCTACCGTTCTGATTCGGCAGAATATTTTTACCCGGCCAGTACGGTAAAACTAGCGGCGAGTGTTTTAGCCTTAGAAAAATTGAATGCCCTAAAAATAGACAAGTCATCTACTCTTCAAACCTTAAAAAATAGACCCTCGCAATTGGAAATCTTGCGTGATTCAAGTGCTGCCTCAGGTTTACCGAGCGTGGAACACTACATCAAAAAGATATTATTAGTATCAGATAATGAAGCATACAATCGTCTGTATGAATTTTTAGGCCAAAAATCCTTCAACGAAACGATGCGCTCCAAAGGCTTCGAAGGAGTTCGCCTCACCCACCGCCTCCAAACGCCCCTTCCTCGACTTGAAAATCAGTATACAAACCCCATAACTTTACTAAATGCCTCCGAAAAAATCCTTTATAAGCAAGCGGAAGCATTTAATGACAAACCCTATAGTTCCGACTCCCCTATTTTAATAGGAAAAGGGACGATGAGCGATGCGGGTGTGGTAGAAGATCATCCTTTAGACTTCAGCTTAAAAAACGCTTATCCATTACAAGCACAGCACCTGTTTTTACAACGATTAATGCTTCCAGAAGCCTTTTCAACAAAAGAACGATTCCTACTAAATCCAGCCGATTACGAATTCCTTTACCGCTACATGTCCATGTACCCGACAGAATCGAAGGACCCAGCTTACAAAGATGAATTTGCCACTTATTGCAAATTCCTGTATTATGGTTCGGAGAAAAATGCGGTATTAAACCCCAATATTCGAATATTTAACAAAGTGGGGGACGCGTATGGGTTCTTATTAGACAATGCCTATGTAGTCGACTTCGAAAAAAAGCTAGAGTTTATCGTAACAGCTGTGATGCTTTGCAATGAAGACGAAATCTTCAATGATGAGAAATATGACTATGATACAATCGGATTTCCTTTCTACAAAAACCTAGGGCAGGTCATTTATGATTACGAGGAAAAACGTCCTAAAAAGAATCTCCCTAATCTTGATCACCTAAAATTCGACTATAAGAACTAAGCTTTTCTTTTTGCGTACAAAAGAACACCCAAGCCAAAAAGGACCGCAGGAATAGAAAGAATTTGACCCATATTCAAAGCTAAACCATTCTCAAATGAACTCTGGTTTTCTTTCAGAAACTCATAGAAAAAGCGCAGAGTAAACACGAAAATCATAAAAATACCAGTCATTACACCCTCTTGTGTCTTTTCTTTTTTTAAATTCCACAGATATAGTAAAATGAAAAACAAAAGCAGGCAAGACAATGCCTCATACAACTGAGATGGATGACGAGGCAACACAAAAGCGGCTAAACCACTCGGATTAAACTCTAAATCACGTAAAAACTTAAAACCCCAAGGCATATCAGTCGGTTTTCCGATGATTTCTGAGTTCATTAAATTGCCAAAACGAATAAAGAACCCCGCTAAAGCAGCAACGATGACTATCCGATCCGTGACGTATAAATACGATTGGCCTACATTTTTCTTCGTGTACAAATAAAAGGCTATAAATAGCCCAATCGCAGCACCGTGAGAGGCTAAACCTGAAAATGGAGGGGTAATCATTTGGACAAAAAACCGAACAGGGTCAGCCATCAGTAAGGGAAATTCATAAAAGAAGTAGTGCCCCATTCTGGCTCCTACCACCGTGCCCACCATGGTATAAAGTAATAATTGATCAGCTTGCTCGACGGGCCTCCCCTCTTTTTTGAAGATATAGCTCACAACCTGAAAACCGGATAAAAAGGCTAAAGCAAAACACAATCCATACCAACGGATTGAAAAACCCAACAGGGTAATAATCGTAGGATCAGCATTCCACTCAATAAATAATAAGTTCATATAGCTCAAGTATTTGAACCAAAATTAAACATTATTTCTTTGAGTTTTTCACAAATACTTGGATAGTCTTTTTAATAAACTTCGCGGGATATAAGCGATGAGGGAAGCCTAAAGATAAGGCCTGAAAGCTGCAGAAAATAACTAAGAAAAAGATTAGGATACGTTTTTTCATGTGGTTTGATGAATAGAATGCAAATATACAATCAATTTAGTACTTTGCAATACAAGGTACTATAATTTATCAAATAACTGATAATTTCGTAGACTAGATGCGCCAATTCGTCGATTGGTTGCACTTGTTCTTCTATTTTTAAAATCTATACTATATTATTGCATTGTAATTACCGTTTGATAACCGAATCAAATCTTAAAAACATGAAAACTAAAATTTCCCTACTTGCCCTGGCTTCCGTTCTTGCATTTAGTGCATGTACTACTGATCAAAATGTAGACCCGCAAAACATGGAAGCCCTTGCTCCGCAAGATGTTCCTGTTTTAGTGACTCAGGCCGTTAATACGGTTTATCCTAAAGCAATGACTATCGATTATTCTTCCTTACAAACCAATGCCATCTATGTAGCTAATGTAACTACAGCTGCAATGGAAGCACAAGTGGTTGTTTCAAACAAAGGAATCATAAAAGAAGAGGCCATTAAAATTGCAAAAACGGACTTGCCCGCTGCTGTTTTGACCTACCTAGATACTAATTTTCCTGCTGCAACTATTGAGCATGCCTCGAAAAAAACGAAAGGCGATAAATTAGGATACCGTGTGGAACTTGTTTTCAACAAAGAGCACTATTCTGTTTTCTTTGATGCGACAGGAGCCTTCTTACATCAAATTACTGGTATGCAAGGAAAACCAGGTAAAAAAGGTCCAGCACCTGCGGCTACTGAAATTGCACTAGCTGATCTACCTGCAGCTGTAAAATCTGCCATTTCAGTTTATACATTCAAAAGAGCGATATTAGTTAAAGACCCTAAAGGAGTCGAAATCTACCATATTCGTGTTGAAAAAGTAGGTGTACCTTATGATTTAGCCATTGATGCATCTGGAAAGATTTTAAAATCAAAAGAGGTGAATACTAAGGCTCCTAACTTCACTAAAATTGAATTGAAAACCTTACCGGCAGGATTAACTGCCTTCTTAAATGCAAATGCAGCAGGATTCACTTTGGACTATGCCGTTGCTATTTCGAAGGATTCCGTTATTGTAGAATACCACGTGGGAGTTACGATAGGTACTACAAAAAAAGAGTTTCACTTAGATGCAAAATTCCAACCTGTAGCTAATTCGCACTCAAAATCGGGCCATAATCCTCCTTCTCTAACAATTAAAGAGCTTAAATTAACTGATTTAACTGCAGCCATTACATCCTATTTAACTACAAACTATGTTGGTTGGGTACTTGTAAAAGGGACGATTGCATTTAGAGATTCAACCATTATGCACTTCCATGTAGTGATTGAAGTCTCGTCTAAAAAATACCTACTTGAATTCGAAGGAAATGGCGCATTTAAAAAGGCCATCGCTTTATAAGATTATATTATTTGAGGTTCTGAAAAAGGCTTGCGTTTGCAGGCCTTTTTTATTTAATTAGAGTATGCAAAACATTGAACCATCGTTCCAATGGGAATCCATTTACAACGCCGCACGAGATAAAAAGTCCCCTTTTTTTGGAAGACATTATTCAGAAACTACCTATGAAAATGATATTTATGGCTATTATATTCATCCACTTTGGGATGATATAGGGTCAGAGACCCTGTTTTGTAAGATCCTTTACACAGACTACAGCGCTAAATACACGATTATTGAATTGTTTGGAGAGTGGAATGATACACTTCATAACGATGTCATGCATTTAAAGCGGACACTTGTAGATCATTTCGTTGATGCAGGAATCAAACATTTTATATTAGTAGGTGAAAATGTCTTGAATTTTCACGGATCGTGGGAAGATGATTATTATGCTGAATGGTTTGAAGATGTGGAAGATGGCTGGATTGCAGCGATGCATTTTGCGCCATTTGTGGAGGAGGAATGGGCCAAATATAAGCTTGATTATTACCTTAATTTTGGCGGAAATTTACAAATTCCTAATTGGAGAACTTTAAAACCGGAAATGATCTTTTTTATGATTGATAAACTACTGAAAAGACGATTAAATCCGTAAATTCGTACAAACCTAAAATAAACCTATGAAAAAATTATTCTTTTTGACCTTGCTTTGCGCAGGTCTATTCAATTTTGCTGTGGAAGCAAAAAAAGCTGACAATCGTTATTTTGAAATGCGCATCTACTATTGCCACCCAGGCAGATTAGACGCTTTAATTGAAAGATTCACGAATCATACGACGAAAATCTTTGAAAAGCATGGCATGACAAATGTGGGTTATTGGGTACCCACTAACAATACAGAAAATACTCTTTACTACATTTTAGCCTATCCATCTAAAGCTGCGCGCGATTCCTCTTGGAAGCATTTTAGCAGTGATCCAGAATGGAAAATTGTGTCTAAAAAGTCAGAAGAAACAGGGAAAATTGTGGCTAAAGTAAAAAGCGTTTTCATGAATGCAACTGATTTTAGCCCTAAAATTAAGCCTTCAGGAAGCGCTATCAATCAAAGCTTCGAGTTGCGTACTTATACGCAATTACCAGGCAGAAACCCAGCTATATTAGCTCGATTCAGAAATCATACAATGAAGATTTTTAAGTCGCATGACATTAAAAACATCGCCTACTTTATGACGGTAGAAAAAGATTCGACCATTCAAAGTAAATTAGTTTACTTAGTAGCTCATTCATCTGAAGAAGCAGCGAAGGCTAATTGGTCTGCTTTTGGTAATGATCCGAAATGGAAACAGGCATCTACTGACTCGGAAAAAGATGGCAAGATTATCGAGAAAATCGAGTCCGTGTTTATGACCCCTACTTCCTTCTCAACTATTCGATAATACGATGAAAATAGCCAAAAATGCTCCGCTCCTATTCCTAGGTGGGATGATTAGTCTTGTTAGCTTAGGAATTCCTAAATTGATTCAGACCAAGAAATTAATAGCTGATTCTGTTCAATTAAAGGTAGCCACACTTCAAGTTCCGGATGGTTTAGAAGTGAAGCCTTTCGCTTCAGAACCGATGCTTATTAATCCCACTAATATTGACGTGGATTCTAAAGGACGCGTTTGGGTATTAGAAGCGTATAATTATCGTCCAGGAATTAATGGGAATCCAACTAATCCACAAGGGGATCGGATTTTGATATTAGAGGATACAAACGGCGATGGTCTGGCGGATTCTCGTAAAGTATTTTATCAATCCCCTGAAATTAATGCCCCTTTAGGTATAGCCGTTTTAGATTCGATGGTGATTGTATCCCAAAGTCCGTATATCTGGAAAATGTTCGATGATAATCGGGATGGAAAAGCAGATCGCAAGGAAGTAATGTTCTCCGGAATTGGAGGGGATCAGCATGATCATGGGGCGCATGCCTTTACTTTTGGACCTGATGGAAAACTTTATTTTAATCTAGGGAACGAAGGAAAGCAATTATTAGATGGGAAAGGCAATCCTGTTTTAGATCAAGATGGGGATGCGATAGGTCCCAAAAAATACCGCCAGGGAATGGTTTTCCGTTGTAACCTAGACGGAAGTCAAGTGGAGGTTTTAGGACATAATTTCAGAAATAATTATGAGGTGGCTGTGGACTCTTATGGGGGACTTTGGCAATCAGATAATGATGATGATGGCAACAAAGGAGTTCGAATTAATGCCGTTTTCGAGCATGGAAACTATGGTTACGTGGATGAAATGACCGGCGAAGGATGGAATGTAAATCGAACCAATATTGAAAAAGAGATTCCTTTGCGCCACTGGCATTTGAATGATCCGGGAGTTATGCCTAATTTATTACAAACCGGTGCAGGCTCTCCTACAGGAATGATTATTTATGAAGGCAATTTACTGCCCACAGTGTTTCAAAATAAAATGATTCACACGGATGCGGGTCCCAATGTAGTACGTTCTTATGCGACAACACCTTGGGGGGCCGGATACGAAGCGCGTATTAATAACCTAATTTCCTCTAGAGATCAATGGTTTAGACCGGCAGATGTCGCGGCCGCTCCAGATGGTTCACTTTTTGTAGCTGACTGGTATGATCCAGGTGTGGGTGGACACCAAGCAGGCGATCAAGCCAAAGGGCGTATTTACCGAATCGCACCTAAAGGTCATGCCTACAAAACAGCTGCCATGGATTTAAGCACTCCAGAATCAGCCTTCAAGGCTTTAGAAAATCCTAATTTAGAAACTCGCTTTCTCGCTTTTCAGGCTTTGAAAAAAATGGGTTCGAGAGCAGATGCTGTTCTTGAAAAGAACTTCTACACGAACGAAAATCCTCGTTTTAGGGCCAGGGCTTTTTGGGTATTAAACCAAGGACCTCGGTCGAATGAATTTATTCAAAAAGCCTACGAGCAGTCTAATCCGAGCCTTAAAATGATGGCGATTCGAGCTGCCAAGCAGAAGCCTTTTGCAGAATGGGCTTCACTAGCTACAAATGCTGCAAAAGATCAGCATGCCTCTGTCAGAAGAGAATTAGCGATTGCCTTGCGGCATCTTTCAGGGGATGAAGTGAATAAACTATGGGCTACTTTAGCCATGCGCCATAATGGACAAGATCGTTGGTATTTAGAAGCATTAGGCATTGGTGCAGATGGTAATTGGGACGAGCGATTTGAGGCTTATATGACTTTAAAGCCAGAGAATTCAAAAGGATATGCAGATATGGTGTGGAGAGCACGTACAGAAAAAGCTCTTCCAGCACTCATCGATATTATTGGAAATACGAAATCGCTAGCTTATTTCCGCGCTTTGGATTTTATGCCTGGGGAGAAAAAATCGGAGGCCTTATTTGGTCTAATTAGTGGAAAATTTGCGTCAGATATAACTTTACAAATTGAGGCTGTTCGCCATGTTAAACCTGACTACATTGCCAGTCATCCGGAAGCTAAACAAGTTCTATCTAGTTTATTAAAGCAAATAAACGGCAAGCAATTCCTTGAATTGGTGGATTATTATCAATTAAAGGAGGAAAGCTCCCGCGTTCTAGGTATGATCATTTCTGGGAATGAAAAGACGAAAGCGGGACAAGTTTTATACAATTTAGCCGGAGGAGCTGAACTCATTCGGTCGACATTCTTATCAGCCAAAGAAACAGAGCAATTAGCCCTTATTGAGTCGCTGCGTTACCAAGGAAAATCAGAATCTGCGCAATTATTATTTGAAGCAACTTCGAATCCTAAATTTAACAAAACTGTTCAGATGCAAGCTGCCCGCGTGATAGGAAATGCCTATCCTACAGAAGAATTTGTCTTAGATTTATTAGATAAAAAGAAATTCACATCCGCTTATGTTCCTTTAGTGGTAGAAAGCCTTCAAAAGGCTTGGAGAAAGTCCATTCGCACTAGAGCAAATAGTTATTTAGACAAACATCAAATTGAAACTAAGAAATCACATCCAGCGATGGCCGAATTAGTTAAGATGTCAGGGGATGCCGTGAAAGGTAAAATAGCCTACTCTAATTCCTGCGCCATGTGCCACTTAGTAAATAATGAGGGGATTGATTTTGGACCAAAGCTAAGCGAAATAGGCACCAAGTTATCTAAAGAAGGAATGTACATGTCGGTATTGCATCCGAATGCGGGCATTGGTTTTGGCTATGAGACTTTCGAGGTAAAAACTAAATCAGGGGATACGTTTCAAGGATTAGTTGTTTCTAAAAACGAAACCGATATCGTCTTACGCATTCCAGGAGGAATGGTGAAAAACTTCAAAACATCCGCTTTAAAATCAGTCAAGCAATTACCAGAATCACTCATGCCTGAGGGTTTAGCCGATGGTATGAGTACAACAGAATTAGTTAATTTAATGGAATATTTATTCACTTTAAAGAAAAAATAAGATGAATCGTCGTGATTTTGCCTCCATTTTAGGCGCAAGTTTATTGATTCCTTCCCTTTCAAAAGGATCTAGCATTGCACGTGAGAAGCCATTTGAATTGAATTACGCTCCGCATTTTGGTATGTTTAAAAACCACGCTGGGCCGTCTGAATTAGATCAACTGCAGTTTATGTATGACCAAGGATTTACTGCCTTAGAAGACAATGAGCTCATGGGAAGACCGGTAGCGCTGCAAGAAAAGATCGGAGAAAAATTAGCTAAGCTAAACATGAAGATGGGTGTTTTCGTCATCAAATTCGATGGATTTTTTGACAAGCAAACCATGACCACTGGTAAGAAAGAGTGGACCGATTTATTCCTTGACTCTTGCCGAAAAGCGGTGGACACCTCTAAGCGAGTAAATGCGAAATGGGCCACGGTAGTTCCGGGTAATTTCACTAGAGATCTACCGATAGGCATACAAACAGGCCATGTCATCGATAACTTAAAACGTGCGGCAGAAATCTTAGAGCCTGCGGGCTTAACGATGGTTCTAGAACCATTAAGCGACAACTCTGACTTATTTTTACGCTATTCTGATCAGACATATAGCCTTTGCAGAGCAGTAGGTTCCCCTTCTTGCAAAATTCTATTTGACATGTATCACATGCAAAGAAATGAAGGAAATATCATTGCAAACATGGATAAATGCTGGGATGAAATCGCCTATCTACAAATAGGGGACAATCCGGGCCGTAAAGAACCCACTACAGGAGAGGTAAATTACCAAAATATTTTCAGACACTTAAAACAAAAAGGATTTACCGGTGTTTTAGGCATGGAACACGGAAATTCTAAACCTGGAAAAGAAGGAGAAATAGCTTTAATTGAAGCGTACCGCAAATCAGATATCTAATTATTTGCTTTTGTCAAAATTAATTTAGACATTCGCTTAATTATCTAATTAAGATGGACGCAAAATTCAAAGCAATAAACGACCCTACCCGGAGAGAAATATTGCAATACTTAGTGAATGGCCCACAAAATGCAGGAAAAATTGCCTCTCAGTTTGATATGAGCAAACCTAGCATTTCGCATCACTTGGATCTGCTTAAACAAGCAAAACTAATCCAAGCCGATAAAAAAGGGCAATTTATTGAATACAAACTAGACAAAACTGGCTTTGAAGTAATTCATGGCTGGTTTCAGTCCTTCTCTAAATACTTTGAATTCCCTAAGCCTAAAATTAGAATTGAAATTTAATCTCTTTTTAACATGAATTTTCACCTGCCCAGTACATTCCAATTTATACATTCACATCTTCCAGCCAACACAAAAGGAGTAGGTATCACGACTTTATCAAAGCGTAACTTATTTCAATCAATTGGTGATTTTTTTGCGGAAAAATCGGGTAATAAAAGAGTATCCTATATAGCTGTGGGAGATGATTTTATTCATCAATTGCATTTTCAAGGAACTGATTTAATTGCTGAAAAATCAATTCAAATAGAGCAATTGGATCATTTTTATGTATCTGAGGGTCAAACTCCAGATGGAATTATACACCACCTATCTTGTGATGCGACCATTATCAAATCTAAAAAGAAAATGGAGGATGTGCACATAAAAATCCTTCCTTGCCTTTTAGGTGAAAACGCTTCTAATATTCAGGTAATCCAAACCATTCAATGGGCACAAGAATCTAAGAAATCAATCATTGATATCTTGAAAACTTGGCCAGAACGAATTGAAAAATACAAAGCAAAAATCGCGGCTGAAGAAGCGGCGGCCCTGAAAGCAGCAGAGGAAGCGGCAGCGGCACTAAAAGCGGCGGAAGAAGAAGAGAAACTAAAGGCTGCAGAACAAAAAACTGCGGAATAAAATTATTCGTTTATTTTTTGGTCTACATTCAAATCGAATAATTCTTTCGAGGTAATCGCAACTAGGCTAACGAGTACCATCGTCACCCCCGCTCCAATTAAAACGGAAGGAACAGTTCCGAAAAACTTAGCCGCTACACCTGATTCAAAAGCTCCCATTTCATTCGAAGTACTCACAAAAACACCGTTTACCGAGGATACACGACCTCGCATTTCATCCGGAGTATAGAAGCGAAGAACGGTTTGGCGAATCACAACGCTGATCGAATCAAAAGCCCCAGTAAAAAAAAGAGCTGTCACTGAAAGCCAGAAATTAGTCGATAGCCCGAATACGAAAGTGGCTATTCCGAACCCTGCAATTGCCAAAATTAAATTTCTCCAAGCATGTTTTAAAGGCGGGAAATAAACTAACGTAACCATTGTTACCACGGCTCCTACAGAAGGCGCAGCCCTTAAAATGCCCAAACCTTCTGCTCCTACTTTCAAAATGTCCTCCGCAAAAATGGGCAAAATAGCTATCACGCCACCGAAAAGCACCGAGAACAAATCCAAGGAGATAGAATAGAGGATAATTTTGGTCTTAAAAACGTAGGCAATGCCTTCTCGTAAACTGTGCCAAATCGATTCATGATGTACGGTTTTTACAGGTACGGGGCGATTATCTATTTGAAAAATACACACCATTACACCGAGCAATAAGGCAATAACCGTTATCAATGAGCCCGATAAACCTGCATAAGCATACAGAAATCCGGCCACACCTGGCCCTAAAATAGATCCTAATTGCCAAAAAGAGCTATTCCACGTTGCGGCATTCGCAAACACTTCTTTAGGTACTAAAAAAGGATTTAATGAGGAAGCGGCAGGGCTGAAAAAACCTTTGGAAAGACCAATGATAAAAATAACCGCATAGATCGAATAAATATGAAAATCAGGATCTGCGGATCGAAGCTGCGAACTCGAATACAATAAAAAGATGGAGGAGGCGATGATGAGGGAAAGCGTCACCTGCATGATTTTTTTCTTATCTCGGTTATCGGCAAAATGCCCTCCAAACAAGACCAAAGAAATAAAAGGTACAGCTTCTGCTAAGCCAATCAGACCCAATGCCAAAGGATTATGGGTAATCTTATATATCTCGTAGGCTAAGACAACTTCTTGAATCAACAAGGCAATGGTAAAGAGCGTGTTTCCTGTTACGTAAGCCCTAAACTCTGGAAATTGCAATGCTTTATAAGCGTCTTTATGTTGAAAAAATCCCATGCAAAAGATAAAATAGTGGACTCCAAAATGCCAAATCTGCCCAGACTCGTTTATCCTCTGAAAAAGACAAACGGGACAAAATGAACGTTAACCCAAATGTAACCAAAAAAGGCAAGACGATAAAATAGAGCTCCTAAGCCTAAATTTGACTTTAATAAACCGCGTCCTTTGCTTCGATTAGCTCGACGGCAGAACCCACTTGTATAGATCCTACAGTAATAGGTACAAATTGTTGTCCAAAAAAGACTTTATGATTGATTGTCCGAAAAGAGGCCAATGCTTTTAACGTCTTTTTATCTGATTCGCCTGAGAGAGGATCTACATTTACTAAGGAACATCGGGCACAAGGTTTGGCACCAAACAAATGAACCTCCCCTATCTTTATTTCAGCCCAGGTATCTTCCACAAATGGAACAGCTGAATTCACTATGATATTAGGGCGAAATCGCAAGCGATCTATCGGTTCAGTCAAGTGTTCTTCCAAAGCCTGATAAGACGCCGATCCGATTACTAAAAGCGGTAAAGAATCTGCGAATGAAGTGTTTTTAGTTAAATCGGTCTGGTATTTTGGCTTTATTTCACGCGGTTTTTCAGCTGAAATTCGCACTAATTTAACTTCCTCTAATAAAGCCTCCGAAAACCAAGACGACCAGTCATCTAAAACCTCCTGAGCCTGCAATTGATCTTCCCAAATCTCTATTGAAATCCAAGCACCCAAGGTGGGATTCTCATTTAATTCTTTCTCTAAACCACTTACGGAATCCTTCACCAGAAATCCGTTAGCGGATTCAGAAAGTATAAATCGCGTTAATTCTGGTCGAGTCCGCTGCGTGATAAATTTACCCATAGCATCCACCAACATAAATCGGCGATCACCACGTAAACCTTCACGCTCTAAGACCGCATTTTGCAACGAAATAGCCCCTAAGGACTTGATGGGATAGATATACAGATGAGAAATCATAGAACAAATGTAAGCTATTCTGATAAAAAAGCCCTATGAGTACTTGTATGCTTTAGCCTTCCTAATGTGACAAGATTTTCATAAGTTTGTTTTATTGATTGTATTCAACCTATACTTATGAAACATTTCCGCTTAGTCTTGCTTGCCATTTTATGTCCTTTATTCGTACAAGCACAACAAGTAATCACATTAGAGGAAGCGATCCAACAAGGAATTTCAAAGCAATATTCGATTCAGATTTCAAGACAAAGGGAACGAATCGCAGCTAATGAAAATACCCTAGGGAATGCAGGATTTTTACCCACCATTACGGGTACAGCTGCTAAAAATTATACGATTTCGGGTCTAGATCAGTCGTTTTTTGGCGGCTTGCGCCCTCCATTAGTACAATCTGGTGTTAATTCAAATTCTGGAAATGCGGGCGTGGTGATGGCCTGGACTCTTTATGATGGTCAAGGAATGTTTATCCTGCGCGATCGTTTCAAAGAATTACAAAATTTAGGGGCTAAGCAAACAGAAACGAACATCGAAAACTTAATTGCGCTGATTTCGTCTACCTATTATGATCTAATTCGCCAAAATTTGCGTGTAAATAACTTTAAAAAGGGCCTCGAAATATCAAATGATCGATTAAAATTAGCTAAAGATCGCTATGAGGTGGGTCAAGGTTCTAAAGTAGACTATTATTCAGCTCAAGTAGATTATAACGAGGACAAAGCGCTATTAATCGCTCAGGAGCAATCCTTCACCAATACTAAAATTGGATTCAACACTATTCTAATTAAAGACTACAAATCTGATTTTCAAATCAATACGAACATCGACTTACTACCTAAACTAAAGTTAGGGGAATTGAAAATGAGTGCCTTGTCACAAAATCCGACCTTAATCGGCGCCATTCTTTCGAAAAAAATCAGTGATTTAGACACTAAAAGTTTACAGAGTCAACAAAAACCGCAAATCGATTTACTAGCAGGCTATGCGATGAATAATGTAGCGAATGGTGCGGGTTTTGGGGTAGAAAAAGGAAGTAGTGATGTGTTCAACTATGGCCTAAGGGCAACGATCAATATTTTTGATGGATATAACCAAAAACGTAGAATCCAAAATGCGAAAATAAACGCAGAAATTGCCGCCATACAAATCGAGGACTTGAAAAATGCCCTATTATCGGCTTTAGAGAGAACGTATGTTACCTATGAGAATTCGATGAATTTGATTCAATTAGAAACTGAAAATTATACCATTGCGAAGCAAAACATCGACATCGCCTTTGATCGTTTTAAAGTAGGGATTGCAACATCATACGAATTACGCGAAGTGCAACGTAATGCTGTGGCTGCTGAAACGCGTTTAATTGAAGCTAAATTCGCGGCTAAATCAGCGGAAATAGAATTAATTCGATTGAGCGGAAACTTGATGTAATTCCTCGTTTAATTGTTGCTGATACAACTCAAAATACAAGGATTTCTTCTTCATTAATTCTTTGTGGCTTCCACTTTCTAAGATTGCCCCTTCTGATAAAACAAAGATTCGGTTCGCTAAGCGAGCAGATGAAACGCGGTGAGAGATAATCAAAGAAGATTTTCCTGCTGTCACCTGCTTTAAATTTTCTAAAATCGTATGCTCGGTATGCGTATCTACGGCGGACAAGCAGTCATCTAGGATAAGCATTTTAGGATTTTTTGCCAAAGCGCGAGCGATCGAAACGCGCTGTTTTTGGCCACCTGACAGAGTAATTCCTCGTTCCCCTAAAATCGTTTCGAATTTATCTGGAAACTCCATAATATTATCGTACACATCAGCCTGCTTTGCTGCCACTTCGATGGCTTCTTGCGTCAGTGTATCATTCCCAAAACGAATATTATCCGAAATACTAGTCGAAAACAAAAACACATCTTGCGGCACAAATCCCACAAAAGAACGAACCCAGGCAATATCCCAATCTTTCAAGGAAATACCATCCAGTAAAATTTCACCTGATATAGGATCATAAAAACGCGCCATCAACAAGGCTACGGTTGATTTTCCGGAACCTGTTTGGCCTAATAAAGCAACCGACTCTCCTGAATCAATCCTGAAACTCACGTTTTCTAATACAGGACGGTCAGATCCAGGATAGGTGAAATTCACTTCCTTGAACTCCCAATTACCAGTTATCTCCTGGCGAATTTGTTTTCCAATCGTTAATTCAGATTTGGCCTCTAAAAATTCGTTAATCCGCTTCTGAGAAGCAGCGGCTCTTTGTATCTGAGAACTTGTCCAACCTAGGGCAGTCACCGGCCAAGTAAGCATGAAAACATACATAATGAACTCGGTGATATTTCCCACACTCATCCGACCAGCTATGACCTCTTGAGAGCCAATGAATACTACTAAAATCGTGGAAAATCCTACAAGCAATGCAATCAATGGGGTAAATAGCGAATCCACCTTCACTAAACCGAGGGACTTTGCTCGGTATTCATTGGATGCCAAGGCAAATGAATCCACGGATCTTTTCTCACGTACAAATGATTTTAATACCCGAATTCCTGAGAATGCTTCTTGGGCAAACGTAGATATCTGCGATAAGGCTCCTTGAATCTCTTCCGATTTTTTTATAATCACTGAATTCACATAATAAATACTCAAGGATAAGATTGGTAAAGGCAAAAGCACATACCACATTAATTTCTGATTAACCTGCCACATGGAATAAATCACCAGTATAAAGACTGTGATTAAATTAAGCCCATACATCATACTAGGGCCCACATACATGCGCACTTTACCCACATCCTCAGAAATTCGAGCCATTAAATCGCCCGTATTTTGTTGTCTGTAGAAGGACAAGGGTAATGTTTGGTAATGCGTATAAATCTCGTTTTTTAATTCATATTCAATGTGACGAGACATAACAATCAGGGTTTGACGAACTAAAAAGAGGAAAACACCCTTCATAATCGCCATCAAAATAATTAGGCCACCATAGAAAAATAAAGTGAATCCGAAGATTTCGTAAAAAGCTGTTTGGAGGGTAAATCCTTTGAAAAGAAAATAGATGTCGATTGTTTCCGTCACTAAATCGAGGGCATAGCGGACTAATTGCGCTGGAAAAACACCGAAAAAATTAGAGAAGAGCGTAAATAGAATTCCTAGGATTAGTAGCCATTTATATTTCCAAAAATACTGATTGATATGACTTAATGCGCCCATATAAAGATTAATTGAGTGCAAAGATAGGACCTTTATCAATTAAAATTCTTAATTTTGAGATTCAAAACAAGACGCTCTTTTTTTTTCGGATGGTTAATAGGAGATTACTACGGGTCAAAGCATTTCAACAATTGTATGCTTACTATACCCAAGAACGTGCCCAGTATCAATTAGCTTTTGATGGTTTAGCTACCATTTTTCAGCCTGATTTATCCTTGATGGTCTCTAAAGAGGATCAAATGCCTCGATTAGAGGGCCTAAGACAACTAGCCGAAATTCAATTAAAAGAGCATTTCCAAGAAATAACTTCTGAAGAAACAATTCCAGTAGAAGCACAAGAGGCAGCTCAATCGGTTTTCCAAACTTACCACGCTAATGTTAAGCAAATTGCGGAAAAGCTGAAAAAGGACATGGTTTTGGAAGTGGAATCAATCAATAAGCAGTACCTGAAAATTCTATTTTATTTACAGCAATTGCCTTTAATTGCGCTTTGGGATGAAAACAGACGCCTTTTAGAAAATTCGACGAAGACTTCCTTGTTAGCTAAAAACAAAGTGCTTTATATACTTTCTAAATGGGGAGATTTACAACGCGCCTTCGATAAGAATCGCATTGGCTGGTCGGAAGATGAAGAAAATTTAATCAAAAAATTATTTATCGAGAATATATTGACGGACGAAACCTTCTTAACTTACCTTCCTACCTCAGGCAAGAAGTTTGAAGATGATTTAGAATTCGTCAAACATGTGTTGAAAAATTTCCTTTTAAAACACGAGTCGATGACAGAGTATTTTGAGGAAAAAGATTTAAATTGGTCTTTGAATAAGGATGTGGTAAAAAGCATGGCAAACAAAACCTTTAAAATAGAGGCTTTGGAGGACATGAGTTTACAGCCACTCGCGATCCAATGGGAGGACGATAAATTATTCTTTGAGGAGTTGTTTGATTACAGCGTGACCGAAGACAAGCAATTAAGCGCTTGGGTGGGTGATCAAACTAAAAATTGGGAATCTGATCGCCTAGCGGTTTCGGATTTTATCATCTTAAAAATGGCCTTGGCCGAGATGGTTAAATTCGCTAGCATTCCAGTTAAAGTAAGCATAAATGAGTACATCGAACTAGCAAAAAACTATTCGACACCTAAGTCAGGCCAATTTATTAATGGTATTTTAGACGTGGTTTCGAGCCGTTTAGTTCACGAAAAAGTGATTAATAAATCTGGTCGAGGATTAATCGACATAGCTAATAAATAAAAATGAGCAAATCATCTAGATCTTTTTGGGCATTCGTAGTAGGAGCTACTGCAGGAGCCATTGTAGGAATTTTATATGCTCCTGATAAAGGAGAAAATACCCGCAATAAATTGTATTACCAATTGAATAAATACCGTGATCAATTGAAAGAATTAATCAACGATATCGTGGATGGCAAAGAGGTAATCGAAACCACAGCGAAATCGGAAGGTAAAAAGGTCGTTCAAGACGCGAAAATCAAAGCAGAAAAATTGCTAGAAGACGTGGAAAAAATGATGACGCAAATTAAGGCTAAATAAGATGCGTGTATTCCTCCTTTTATTTTGTCTAATCGGAATTTTATCCTGTGCGAACGAGCAAAAAGAGGCTAACAATGCAACCGAAAATGCTATACCGGCAGCCTTAAAACCGAGTGAGGACAAGCATCCGATTCTAAAAGTAGATAAGCCTACTGTTTCATTAGGACGATTAGTCGAAGGGGATAGCGTTTTTCATACGTTCAATTTTAGAAATACGGGAAATCTGCCTTTGAAAATTATCTCTGTGAATTCATCCTGCGGGTGTACAACACCTAAATGGAGTACGGACATCATTCAACCTGGAGAAAAAGGTTTCATTCGAGTGAAATTTGATTCTAAAGGAAAAGAAGGCAAATTGCAAAAAACCATTACCGCCTACTGTAATACGCTTCCAGCGGAGAACAGGATGGCATTCAAAGTAGAAGTCTTACCTAAAAAATAATCTAATGTTATTACTACAAGCACAAAGTCCAGCCTACATGCAAATCATCCTTTTTGGAGGAATTTTTGTTGTATTTTATTTCTTTATGATTCGTCCACAACAACAAAAAGCAAAAGAGGCGAAAAAATTCATCGAAGAATTAAAGACTGGCGATAAAGTCGTTACCATCGGAGGAGCACATGGAACTATTGTGACAATCCGCGAAAAAACAATCGTGGTAGAAGTTGATTCGAGTAAAGGAGTTCGTATGGTATTCGAAAAGACAGCTGTCTCTAAAGATGCATCGTCTCGTTTAACAGAAGAATAAAATAATGACCATAGGCCTGAAACCTTTCATTGGAATTACAGGCGGAATAGGATCCGGCAAATCAACCATTTGTCGGATTTTTTCATGCCTAGGCATTCCGGTTTTTGAGGCCGATAAAGTGGCCAGAGAGATATGCGAGAAGGATGAAGCGGTAAAGGAGGCCATCATCGCTGAATTTGGCCCTAAATCCTATCTTCCAGATGGCAGCTATAATCGCGCGTGGATCAAGGGATTACTTCAGAAATATCCGGGCGATATCGCTCAACTGAATTCCATCATTCATCCGGCTGTTCGTCGCCAGGCGGCAGACTGGATCTCATCTACACCGGCAGCTCCCTTTTGCCTGTATGAATCCGCCTTAATCACTCCACGGACCAAACCAGAACATATTTCGCAGATGATTACGGTAGATTGTCCTTTGAGCGAACGTATTCAAAATATTCAAAAAAGAAGTCAGATGAGTTATATGGAAACGATGCAAATGATTGACTTACAACCGCAACCCAAAAACTACCTTTGGGGGGCTGATTTCGTGATTACGAATGGTAAAAATGATCGAGTTTGGCCACAAGTGATGAATATTATGGAGGTATTTGGGAATTAAGGCTTTAAAAAGTAAATTTGATTATGGAAAATTTTGTCGTTTCAGCGCGTAAATACCGCCCTACCCAATTCGATTCAGTGGTAGGCCAAAGTCATATCACAACTACCCTCAAAAATGCGATTAAGTCAAATCACTTAGCGCAAGCCTTCTTATTTTGTGGGCCAAGGGGAGTGGGGAAAACAACTTGTGCGCGTATTTTAGCGAAGACCATTAATTGCCAGGAATTAGGAGCAGATGGAGAAGCGTGTGGAAAATGTTCCTCCTGTCAATCATTCCAAGAAAATACCTCGTTAACCATACATGAATTAGATGCAGCGTCGAATAATTCCGTAGAAGACATTCGTAACCTGATTGATCAAGTTCGGTATCCTCCTCAAAGTGGAAAATACAAGATCTACATCATCGATGAGGTTCATATGCTTTCTGCTTCCGCCTTCAATGCCTTTTTAAAGACCTTAGAAGAGCCGCCATCCTACGCGATTTTCATCCTTGCGACTACGGAAAAACATAAGATTTTGCCTACGATTCTATCGCGCTGCCAAATCTTTGATTTCAATCGCATCCAATGGAAAGACATGGCGTCACACCTATCTGCTATAGCCGAAAAAGAAGGAATCACAGCTGAACCCGCTGCCCTGGAATTGATTTCCATTAAAGCAGACGGAGGACTAAGAGATGCTCTCTCGATGTTTGACCTAAATGTTACCTATTCGACTGATAATTCGCTCAAGCACGCGGATGTGTTAGAGAACTTGCATATTTTAGACAGTGATTATTACTTCCAATTAACTGATTTCTTCGTCCACCAAAACCATACGGATGCACTTGTTCTGTTAGACGAAATCATGCGCAAAGGTTTCGATGGGCAACAATTTATCGCTGGACTTTCAGAGCACTTCCGTAATTTGTTGTTTGCAAAAGATCCTAAGACGCTTGCCTTAATGGAATTAAGTGAAGAGAACCGAGCTAAATTCCAAACGCAATGCGCATCGAACTCAGCCTCTTTCTTATTATCAGCCATGAATCTTTGCTCTCAATGTGAGATTCATTATAAAGCAGCCAAGAATTCTCGTTTGCATGTCGAACTGACCTTATTGAAAATTAATTATTTGCCGTCGGTCTATCAGCCAGTAGCACAACCTGCGGTGGAGGGTGGCGCCGGAAAAAAGTCTGAGAGTAAACCGATAGCCTCGGCTGCGGTAGCTCCTGTGGAAGCCGCTACAGCGACTATAATTGAAGCGCGCGCCGCTGAAGCACCGGTAGCTGAAGCGCCTATTGCCATCGAGCCAGAAATTCCTACTGCAGAGATTACAGCTCCGGCGACTCCGGCAACTCCAGATCTTATCGAAATTCCTGCTTCAAGACCTTCAAGTCATGGCTTACGGAGTGCGAAAAAGGTAGCCAACTCAAATCAAAGTGAAGAAAGTAGCGAGGCTGCTAATCAAGGTATTGCGCAAAAAGAGCCATTTACATTCGAGGAGCTTAATTTAGTTTGGACTAATATTGCCCAAGGCTTTAAAAAGGGCAATTTCATCAATAAGTATGTAATGATGAACCGAGAAATTAGTCTCATCGATTCAGTCATTCATATGAAGGTGGAAGGAGAAGCGCAAATGCAACAATTTAACGATTCCCTTAAACTGGAATTAGTCACACAATTAAGAGAAAAACTGAAGAATGATGCCATTGACCTCAGTTTAGATATACTGGCAGGTGATGTAAGCGATAAAAAGTTGATCTATACGCAGTCGGATAAATACGATTTCTTATCCCAAAAATACCCGATTCTGGTGGAAATGAAGCAAAGAATGGGATTAGATCACGAATTTTAACGAATTTGGCCTTGTCCTTTGCCGATCCATTTTTCGGTCACTAATTTTTCCAAAGCGAAGGGGCCACGGGCATGTAATTTTTGAGTAGAAATGCCTATTTCAGCTCCTAAGCCAAATTCTCCTCCATCCGTAAATCGTGTAGACGCATTCCAATAAACGGCCGCTGCATCGACTACCGATAAAAAATAATGGGCTTCCACCTCATCAGAGGTAATAATCGCTTCCGAATGACGGGATGAATAAGTGCTAATATGAGCAAGCGCCTCTTGAGAATCGCTAACAACTTTTATAGAACAAGCAAAATCCAAGAATTCCCGTCCAAAATCAGCTTCACTCGCCTTTTCTAAAAAAGGATACGGTAGTTTTTCAAGAATTGAAAAAGATCGCTCATCAGCAAAAATCTTAACCGAATAAGCCTCTAAGGGTTCAAGTACCTGAGTCAAGAATTGACTTGCAACCGACTGATGAATGATAATAGTATCTAGAGAATTGCAGACTGAAGGTCGGGATACTTTGGCATTCACCACAACCTCTACCGCCATATTTATATCTGCTGAGGACGCCACATAGGTATGGCAAACTCCAGCACCTGTTTCGATCGTAGGAACGAGAGATTCCTTTCGAACCCGTTGAATTAAAGCCTCCGAACCACGTGGAATAATCACATCGATATACTTAACTGCCGTCAAAAGCGTAGTTACGTGCTCCCGATCAGGAGGCATTAGATACACTACATCGGCTGAAATTCCCTGCTGCGTCAATGCCTGATGAATCAAATCAACTAAAATAGTATTCGTATTCAGCGCGTCAGTTCCGCCCCTTAAAACGGCAGCATTTCCGGAACGGATACATAAGGCAGCCACATCGATCGTTACATTAGGCCGAGATTCAAAGATCACCCCTACTACACCAAGGGGTACTGTGACTTTAGTGAGCTCTAAGCCATTAGCGAGTTTTTTCTGCGATATGGTTTGACCACTTGGATCTGGCAGTTTAGTCACCGAAATGACACTATCAGCCAAATTTTCAAGTCTTTCTTGAGTCAACTGAAGGCGATCGCGCATCGGATGATCGATAGTCATTTGATCCAAATCCTTTTGATTCTCTAAAAGGATTGCGGTTGATTTTTCACGAATTAAGGATGCTAAACTTAAAAGAACCGCATTTCGGGACTCCCCGCTTGCCATCGCTAAAGAGGATGCAGCTGTACGGGTGCGCTGAAATTGATCTAGTATAGTAGACATTTTAATTCGATACGTTTAATCTGATTTTTTGCCAGGATCCTTCTCCAGTGGTCCATTGAAGAATATAAGCACTAGACGGTAAACTAGATAAATCCAAAGGATAAATTTGCTCTCCAGCCTCAAAATTAAGGCTTTTTGAGGAAATTAGGACACGTCCTTGGTTATCAATGACTTGATAATTCACCGTCGAAGATTTTTCTAAACTAAATTTCCAATAAAATAAGCCTCTGGAGGGATTCGGATACACCATGGCCTGCGTTTCCTCTAATTCATTACCCAGAATAGGGCTGCCGAAAAGAGTCATTTGGGCGTCCAACCACGTTAGTCTACCTTGAATCCAGTTTTTCAACCAATTTACTTCATCTGTTAAACTAGAGCCCACATAATAATTAGGCCAAATTTTCCTGCCCATTAAAGGGTACTTCTGAAAATTTCGCGATAGTGGATCTTTTAATGCCGTCTGAGTCGAATCAATGGAGGCATAGATAGCGTTCGTATTCAGAAAAGTAGACCGTACATCCTTCCAGCGTGTGGCTAAAGCCTTACGAAAACTTGCATCTTGAATTAATTTATTCCACCAAAAAGGCACTTGCCAGTAATCCTTGGAACCCGCATCAGTCTCCATTGCTTTGTAGACAAATCCATCCGTTTTCCAGCCATTTAAATAGTCAGCATTCCCAAAGGCAATGTTAAAATCCCAAGCCGGACCCATCTTAATCTTTCCACCTAATGACTCTTTGTCCTTGTATAAATAGGTGCTCAATCGATAGCCGTCCACATTACGGGTTACCTCATTCAAAATGAAATAATTAACAAAGGAGGGCATATCCATCATATCCCTAAAACTAGCTTTCGGATCATTCATATTCTCCGTCATCAATTTCTGTTCCCATTTATTGATATAATCTCGAATATAAATCAATTGTTGCTGGGTGATGATGCCATATTTCGGGTATTCTATTTGAAATTCGCATTTTTGAGTCGCAAGTATACCTGACGTATAATTACTCTTAAAAGTCGTAGAAGGGGAACCACTTGTCTTATCTATTTTCAGGATATAACCACCCGTTACATTATCCCCTGCATTTTCTGTCGGGTATAAATCAGAGATAGGTACGCGATTTTTCCCTTTCTTGATTTTCTCCATTAAGACATAAACTCCTTTGTATTCATCATTAATGATTAGCTCGATAAATTTAGTCTTACTATTCAGTACGCCTAAACGCCCGGCGATCATCTGGGCAAGAAAATCACGCATAAAGGAACGGTCATTATAGGACGCATTTAATACCCAATCAGATTCCTCAGGCATTTGAACCAATGACAATTTTTTATCTATTACACCTGAGGTATCGGCCCACAACTCAATTCCGTAGGGCTTTTTAACATAACCCGGAAGAAAATAAAAATCGGCTTGCGAAGTAGACCCTCGGAATTCGATACCAGCTACGGTCGTAATAGTTGGACTATCAGATACTTGATTTAATTTCCCTGGACCTTTATCAAAAATCTCCATGACTATGGGGATTTTAGGTTCATCCTGAATAACCCGAGTTTTGGTATTAATCCGAATGATAGGGAGATTTGAAACGCTGAGACTTTGGGAAAAAAGAGCCCAAGGCAATAAAAGAAGAACAAAAAGGTTTTTATTCATCTAAAAATCGTAACCGAGGGTTAAATAGGTGATGGGGGATTTAACTTCCTTATTTTCTAGGCCAAAGGCGTAATCTAACTTAACAAAGTAACCAAATACCGTCGCGCGAGCTCCGATTCCATATCCTACTAAAAAAGGGTTACGGTAATCGGTAACAGTCGCTCGGAAAGGATTGGTATTGCCACCATAGATATTGGTATTAAATCCATTCGATTTCGCAAATGGGCTAGAACCAGACCAGGCAGTTCCGACATCAGTAAAACCAACAAGTTGCAGCGAATTTAAAATAGAAGAGGACTCCATGGATAGTAAAGATTTCACTGGAATTCTTAATTCGGCATTAAATAATAAATGGCTATTACCACTTAACTTATTTAAGGCAAATCCTCTCAATGGAGCCACAAATTGACTCATAAAAATATCCCGATTTGCTAATCCGTCTAAACCCAGTGGGGTTTCTTGATTACGGGTCTCTGATATATTGAATAACCAGTTATCCATTCCTCCTAACATAGAAGCTTGTGTTTTCGAGCCTAGTTGATGAGAGGCTGAAAAGCGAGTGGCTAAATAAAAGGTGTTAGTCAGCTTCTTATAATAACGTGCATCCATGCCTAATCGAACAAAATCACCGGTATTGATTATATCCTTGTGCGCTTCGGCTAAAAAGCTGAATTTAAAACCGGTTCGTAAATTTTCTCCCATGGGAACCGTATTATCAAATATATAATTCAATTGGGTGCCTGCATAACCTGAATAATCCTCCTGGGCATTTAACGAATATTGACTAAATAATCGGTTAGTCGAGTAGGTACCAGTGACAGTTAATCTACTTAATAGACTGAATGGATAAGTCGCACTCAAGGCAAAACGATTAAATCGAATCTTCTGAGCATCTGCTTCCGTATCCTGACCTAAAACTTTACGATCATACCTAAATGTCCAATCTAACTTGTTAGCTAAATAACTATACTCCCCCCAAAGATCCGTATTTCGAAGATTTGCAGTCAAAAATATACCTGCTTTAAAAAGGTGATTTTCCAACAGATCATTTGCTTTTACCTCATAAGCATAGCCAATTCCTCTAATCGGATCTGACTTAAATAGCCCTTCAGAGCTATTCATTACGAAGGAATTTTCATAATCTAAGGGACCTATTAATTTACCAGGCTCTCTTTTTAATCGAATCGTTTGTTGGCGTTCTAAACGTGCCCGTCTTGACTTTTTGGCAAGATCATTCGTCTCTGTCAGCAGCGGTTCGATGGAATTTAAAACGATGGGATCGACAATAGTGGGTATCCAGGTAGAATTAGTCAATTCATCTAAACTAGACCACGAATAGCGGGCAATTTTATCTACCAGTATGGTATTTTCTACACTCGAAATTCCAGAAGGTGAAATTTCGAAATTATCCCAAGCAACGGAACGCACCGCCATTTGCTGAAAAGTGGTATCAGACAAATTTAAGCGAATGAGTCTATTGCCTTGATTTTGGGCTTGTAAAAAATAGGCAATAGAATCCGATCTGAATTGAAAATTAAATAGGCGTCCGGAAGTGGAAAACAAACGAGACGGATTTTCTGGTTCATCCGGACTCCAAATAAAGGCAGACGTAAATGGCGCTACCGGTGCAGGCAAAGAATCAATATAGCGATCAGTCAAATACAAAATTCGATTATCGGGTAAAAAGTGTGCTTCTGTTTCATCAAAAGCGTCTTTCGTCACTGGATTCAAGCGATTTCGTTTCAAATCATAAATCCCCACATCCACTTGGCCTTTTTCAATCACCCGAACTAGCATTTTAGTCCCATTAGCAGACATTTCCATGTCTAAATAAGACAGATTCGCTATCTTCTTTTTATCCTCCCCTTTCGATTTTCCAGATTTGTCTATTTGAAATGTCTTGAACCAGCTATACCCCTGATCTGAATATAACACAGCTAATTGATTTTTAGAACTCCAAGACAACAGAGGCCCCTTACCTGAAGTAACCCGATTAACATCTTTCAAACCTGACTGTAGTATAATCTGAGTTTTACTTTGACCTATGGTATGTAAATTAACACTGAATCGACCCGCTTCGTCCGTCACCCAAACCTCATGTAAACCATCAGGACTAAGGCGATAGGAACTCAAAGAGGTTTGAGAGACCTTAAATTCCTCAGTGGAGAAAACTTTTTGAGAATTAACTTCTAACTGTTTCGCGTCATTTAAATAATAATCAAACCAATCCTTTAGAAATTTAGAAAATGGTTTACGAATAGTGCTCGAAATACTAGATTGCTCATTGCGAATGATTCGAGTTAAATTTAGAATATTACCTACGGACTGTTTACCATAAGTGGATGCTATATAGAACCAGATCGATTGCCCTAATAATTCCGCCTCTTTACCTTTCGCTAAAGGAAGTTTTCGGATTTTATTCTCACTAATGATTTGGTAGGTAAAACGTCTCATATCAGGTGAGTCCCCGGATGCAATATAGGCAGCCATACCGAGTACATACCATTCCGAAACGTTCAAAAGTAAGGAGTTTTGCAATATGTCCCTCACTGTTCCTCCATACAAGAGATCTTGTAAATAAACGCGGGCAACCTGCTTAGTTAGTTCCTGTTTAAAAGAGCCTAAATTATCTTTAAAAGCTATTTCGACACGAAATTTAGATAAATTCTCCTCCTCCACATCCTTTGCATTAGCTAAAGAAATTCCACTATTACTTTGTAACCAGGATTCATGATTTGGATAAATAAAGATCTTCACTTTTTGAACCGGAGAATAAGAAATCAACTCCGTAACTCGCACAAAATCAGCTTCTAAAAAGGCCAAAGTTGATTTAGCCATTAGCTCATTTTTCTCTAAATAATATATTTCAAAATTAGAGCTGCCCACAAATTTCCATTGAAATTTCTGGTATTGAATCCGGTGATTTTCTGAAACCCATTGAGAGCCCTGTGCTTTTAGCTCTGATAAGCCAATAGTCAAGATCAAAAGGATAGCCGAGAAAACGGATTTTAAAAGGTGCATTAGGCTTAAAGACTTTAAAACCAAATTTACAGATTTAAACGGAAAATAAATGATAAAATCGACGAATTGATACTTCAGGATGAACGCTTTTTTTACCTAGTATTTCATCTGTCCATTGTTTGGCAAAATAAGGCATTAAAGAAACCCCTTTCGAACCGAATCCATTAAAGATACCGGCCTGGCAAGATGGATGAAACCCGACAAAAGGCCGACGATCTTGTGTGGCAGGCCTAATACCCGTCTTTTGCTTGACTAATTCAAATTCATCGCAACCCATTGCAGCTAATTTTTGCTGCAACTCCTGAAAAGCCTCCGGCGTAATTTTATTCGAATACTCCTTCCAACCATAAGTTGCACCTACCTTGAAATGTTGATTCCCCAGAGGCACGACAAAGCCATTTTTGTTCAAAATATACTCCTGAGAAGGTTGAGAAGATCGTATTTCCATCAATTCTCCCTTAGCAGGTAAGAATGGCAAACATGACCATAGCGGGTTTTGTTGGCCATGAAACCCTTCACAAAAGATACCATTAGGTTCCGAAAAAATACCAATTTTTAATAGGCCTCTTGCCTCGAAGTAGGCGCGCGAAACACGCAAAAGCTTTGCCACATCAACCCAACCTGCTTTATTTACCCAAACTCCCTCAGATTCCCATCGTAAATAATCATGGTGAATTTGGGCTTTGCGTTCCATAAACCAAGTCTTCATTTCCTCATTCGCAAATGGCCTAAATAAAGGCATGGGATGAAAAAATTGCGCATCCAGGGTCGACTCTAAACAAGGATAAAAATCGAATAGGTAATTGAATAATTCGTCGGCTAACCAGGTTTGCTCTAGCTTACGACCCGTAACTGGATTAAATATGCCACCTGCAGCCTGTGAGGAATTAAAATGCGTTTCAGGAGAATCCCAAATCTCAAATGGAATATCAGCCTCCAGAAAATGGTGAGCTAAAATCGTACCAGCTAAACCCTGGCCCACAATGATCATTGGATTAGCGCTTTTCACCTTGCACGCGTCGAACGTGATCTAAAACAAACTCCACTTGTTCATCCATGGAGCGATAAGAGGTATCTAAGTCGATGGCATCTGCCGCTCGCTTCAAAGGACCTTCGCTTCGGTTCGAATCAATTTCATCCCTTTTACGGAGATTTTCTATGATCTCGTCTAAAGGCAAGTCCTCCCCTTTTTGCAAAAGCTCTAATTTTCTTCGTTGCGCCCGAATATGCGGCTCAGCTGTCATGAAAATTTTCAATTCCGCCTGAGGGAAAACAACCGTACCTATGTCACGACCATCCATTACAATCCCTTTCAATTCACCTAATCGTTGCTGTTGGGCTACCATCGCATGTCGTACTTCTGGAATGGCAGCCACTTGACTAACTAAATCAGAAATGTACATTTTGCGAATCTCCACTTCCACATTTTCGCCATTTAAAATGGTGTCAGAGGCTTGCTTAGAAGGATTAAAATGAAAGGTTATTTCTACGTGAGCAAGGGCTTCTTTCACGGCTACAAGATTAGCTAAATCTACCTTTTGGCGATGAAAATAAAGTGCCACCGCTCGGTACATGGCCCCTGTATCTAAAAAAGCATAATGTAATGCCGCCGCTACGTGACGTGCAGTGGTACTTTTTCCGCAAGAAGAAAAGCCATCGAGGGCTATGATAATATCAGACATGAATAAATGTTATACTAGCTTCAGCACAAGTACTTACCCTAAACTTGGTAAAAAATGAACTAAATCGTTGCCATTTTAATAGGTTTGCAGTAATCCCGCAATAGTGAATAGCAAGCCAATAAAGGCCGACAAACCACCCACGAATCCCAAACCTATGATGACTAAAACGACTCCTAACGCAATTAGCGTAAAGCCGATTTTTAACTTAGGATGCCACCCGCGTGGTTCCACAGGTTTTTTTGTCACTTTAATCTCAGGCTTCACAGTGGATTTTACCACCTTTATGTGTTTTTTAATTTTTACCGGTGCAATTACCTCCACAGGAGCCATTTGAATAGCTGTGGGTTGCTTGTTTTCCTCCCCTGCAAAAGCGGATGAACTGATAAAAAATAGAAATAGAAACTTTTTCATGAAGCTAAGCGACTACTTTCATTTGATGAAAAACCGTTTTTTCGAACTTCGATTTAGCATAGTTTAAATCAACCTCGAATTGTTTAATTTCCGATTGAGACGGGATCTCATACATGGCATCTATCATCACGGCCTCCATGATCGAACGTAAACCGCGGGCCCCTAATTTAAATTGCATAGCTTGTTCCACCATGTAAACTAGTGCATCCTTTTCGAAGCTTAATTGAACGCCTTCCATTTCGAAAAGCTTCTCATATTGCTTTACGAGGGCATTTTTAGGCTCAGTTAAAATCGATAATAAGGCAGTTTCGTCTAATGGATTCAGGTAAGTTACCACCGGAAGGCGACCTAATAATTCTGGAATTAGGCCAAAAGATTTCAAATCCTGCGCCGTCACATATTTCATGATCTGATCCTTCTCGAAAGATTCGTGGAAAGTATCATCACCGGAGAAACCGATCGGACGGGAATTTAATCGCTTCGCGATGTGGCGACCAATACCGTCAAAAGCACCGCCACAAATAAATAAAATGTTCTCCGTATTAACGGCAATCATTTTTTGGTCTGGGTGCTTACGACCGCCTTGTGGGGGAACGTTCACAATCGAACCTTCTAATAATTTTAAAAGCGCTTGCTGAACACCCTCGCCTGAAACATCACGCGTGATGGATGGATTATCCGACTTGCGGGCAATTTTATCGATTTCATCAATGAAAACAATACCGCATTCCGCCTTTTCTACGTCATAATTAGCCGCTTGCAAAAGACGCGTTAATATGGTTTCCACATCTTCTCCTACATAACCAGCCTCCGTAATAACGGTAGCATCGGCGATACAGAAGGGAACTTGTAATTTTTGGGCCAAAGTCCGAGCCAAATACGTTTTTCCCGTTCCCGTTTCTCCGACCATCAAAATGTTTGATTTCTCAATCTTCACATCATCGGTGGAGGGCACCTGCATCAGACGTTTGTAATGGTTATAAACCGCGACAGAAAGATGCTTTTTCGCTTCTTCTTGGCCTATAACATATTCATCTAAGTATTCTTTCAAATCCTTAGGCTTCACTAATTCAAAAGAATGCTTGGTCCCCGCTTTCGCCTTTGCTGCTTCTCCTAACTCCTCTTTCACTACTTCATACCCCTGCTGCAAGCAGTTGTTGCAAATATGACCATCGATTCCAGAAAGCAATAAGCCTACCTCACTTTTAGGACGACCACAGAAAGAACAACTTGTTTTTTTATTACTAGCCACTAGACTTTTCTCGTTAAGATCTCATCAATTAAACCATATTCCTTCGCCTCAGCTGCTTTCATCCAATAGTCACGATCTGAATCGCGTTCAATATCTTCGAACGATTTACCCGAGTGTTTCGATAAAATTTCATATAATTCTTGACGAATTTTAACGATTTCACGCGCTGTAATTTCGATATCACGAGATTGTCCTTGAGCACCACCTGAAGGTTGGTGAATCATAACGCGTGCATGCTCTAAAGCAGAACGCTTACCTGCTGCGCCACCTGCTAACAAAACTGCACCCATAGAGGCTGCAAGAGAAGTACATACAGTCGCTACCTCAGGACGGATATAATTCATCGTATCATAAATACCCAAACCTGCATAAACAGAACCACCTGGGCTATTAATGTACATTACAATATCTTTTTTTGCATCTGTGGACTCCATGAACAATAATTGAGCCACGATGATATTCGCCATATAATCATCCACCGGAACACCCATAAAGATGATGCGGTCCATGATGAGACGAGAAAATACATCGATCTGAGCAAAACGCATCGGACGTTCCTCAATGATATATTGCGTCATATCGTCGATTTGATGCATCGGACGACTTCCGACATTATTCATATACTGATCTACCGCAAGACCGTTCAAACCTCTGTGGTGAACCGCATATTTGCGAAACTCTTCTGATGACAACTCCTTTGGATACATAGGTCTCAATGTTTAAAAATCAAAATTAAAATATTTCTGCAATTAATAAGTAAAACACAAATATACGAACCTTAGTTCACAGAAAACCCCGCGATATGCGGGGCTTTCAAAAAATGATGACAATTCTAGGTTTAAAGCGCCGCAGCGATCGCCTTAAATTTGTCAACATCTATTTTCGTCACTTTATGAGGAATATTTTCTACGATTGCAGCAGAAACTTTATCCGCGAAAGCTTGATTATACAAATTCATGAAGTTATCAGATTTCGACTTATCACTTAAATAACCCATAGCTATTTTTTCGATCATCTCCTCGATACCTGGCTCATTAGACGATAAATATCCGCCAAATTGCCCACGCACCATTTCTTTTGCCTTCTCTACCACCTCAGCATATTCCACTTTCACCTCAAATTTCTCAGCGATTTCATTCTTAATCAAGTTCCAACGCATGTCTTTTTTCACATTATCAAAGTCTTGATCAATTTGCTCCGCCGTAAATTTACCTTCGTTGATACGGATCAACCAAGTACGTAAAAATGCTTCTGGTAGAGCGATTTTTACTTGCTCTAAAATTGCCTTTTCTGCATCAATGCGTAATAAATAGTCTGCTTCACGCTTGTAGTTCTCTGTAACAATTGTTTCGACTTGCTCGCGGAATGATTTCTCATCTGTCGCTTTTCCAGCACCTAGCACTTTGTCATAAAACGCCACATTCAATTCTGATGGAACTTGACGCGTGATATCTTCCACTACGAAAGAAACCTCGCCTGTTAAATCAGCTACTTCGTCTTCTTTTTTACCCGTTGCAAGCGCTAAAGCTTTCGCATCTACGAACACTTTATCAATTGCAAATTTCAAGGTATCGTCCTTTTTCGCACCGATGAAAACCTTTTTCGATTTATCATTGATGGCATGCATTGGAATAGCCGATTTCTCAACCCAGTCACCTTGTGTGAAAGTTCCGAAAACTAAATCACGGTCTTCTACTGAATCTGGATGTGTTTGATCACCAAATTGCTTCTTCAGGTTTTCGATCGTTTCTTCGATTTCCTTCTTATCTGCTTTGATCTCGTAAGAGTTGATTGATTTGATTTTGGCCAAATCCACCGTAAAATCTCCGTGGAAACCTAGATCATAGTGAAAAGTGAATTCTGTATCTTTTTCCCAATCGATTGCATCTGCCTCGTCTACTGCTGGCAAAGGCTCCCCTACTAGGTTCAATTTATTCTCCTTGATATAATCAGAAACGGCATGGCCTAACAAGTGATTAATCTCGTCTACTAAAGCAGATTGACCATATAATTTCTTCACTAACGCTACTGGAACCATACCCGGACGAAATCCTTTAATGGATGCTTTTTTGCGATAATCTTTCAATTTAGCCTCTACTTTTTCCGCGTAATCTGCTGGTGA
Organism: Aquirufa sp. A-Brett2-15D; assembly: GCF_054558735.1. Taxonomy (NCBI): domain Bacteria; kingdom Pseudomonadati; phylum Bacteroidota; class Cytophagia; order Cytophagales; family Flectobacillaceae; genus Aquirufa; species Aquirufa sp. A-Brett2-15D. The sequence goes on from NZ_JBSKFT010000001.1 coordinate 824,390, forward strand.
AACTGCAACGGTCAAACGACCTTCTAAATCCCCTGCCTTGTTAAGTGAAATGTTCATTTGTTCTTATTTATAATTAGCTATTAAAATAAAACCCTCAAAACCTTTTTGGTGTTGAGGGCTTGCTATTGGTACGGGTGAAGGGACTCGAACCCCCATGCCTCGCGGCGCCAGATCCTAAGTCTGGTATGTCTACCAATTCCACCACACCCGCGTAATTTGGAGTGCAAAGGTAGTCAGCAATTTTAAAATTTCAAAAGCTTTTAAATATAAATATTGGATTAACTTTGAACAAAATTAGTGTGCTATGAATTTCAATCGCTGGTACGGAACCTTGCTCGCCTTCTTAGGAGGAATCGTTCTTTTATTTATCTACCTGACTGAAACATTTAAATAAATGCAAGTACTAGATTGGATCATTTTATTGTGCACAATTGGTGGAATTGTGGCGTATGGTAGCTGGAAGGGAAAGCAAACAAAACATTCTTTACAGGGATTTTTATTAGCAGATCGGGAACTACCTTGGTACCACATTTTATTATCAGTAATGGCCACCCAGGCCTCTGCGATTACTTTTTTGTCTGTTCCGGGTCAGGCCTACCATGATGGAATGCGATTTGTGCAATTCTATTTAGGTTTACCGATCGCGATGATTATCCTCTCGGTGACCTTTATTCCTCATTATTTTTCGTTGAAAGTATTTACTGCGTATGAGTTTTTAGAGAAACGTTTTGATGCCAAAACCCGAGTGCTCACCTCCTTCTTATTTTTAATCCCACGTGCTTTATCTACTGGGGTCACGATTGCAGCTCCCTCCATTATCTTATCCACTTTATTAGGATGGGATTTAGCTTGGACTAACGTCATCACGGCAGCCATTGTAACTACTTATTGTATGCTAGGCGGCTCTAAAGCCATTTCCTATACGCAAATGCTTCAGATGGCAGTCGTGTTAGTCGGTATGGTTTTCGTCGGGTTTTATGCTGTTTCCTCTTTGCCGGATGGGATCGGGGTGAAGGAATCCTTACAGATTGCGGGCAAAATGGGCAAAGTGAATCTGATTGATTGGAAGTTTGATTTGAATAATCGCTATAATATTTGGTCCGGAATTATCGGTGGATTCTTTTTGCAGCTCTCTTATTTCGGTACGGACCAAAGTCAGGTAGGCCGCTACCTTTCAGGCGTTTCAGCTTCAGAAATCAAGAAAGGTCTTTTAATGAATGGATTTCTAAAAATCCCCATGCAGTTTTTCATCTTGCTCGTAGGAATTTTAGTATTCACTTTTTACCAGTTTAACGCCCCTCCTACTTTTTTCAATAAAAATACAGATGCCATTTTTAGCACTATTCCGGGACATCAAGCCATTGATAAAGAAAAGGGAGCCATTTTTGAGGCGAAGAAAACGGCCATTTTACAGCAGGATTTTGATCGTCTTGATGGTTTGAATAAACAAGCCACGAAGAACCAAGAAAAGGCAGTAGCGCTCCTAAAAACGGCTAAACCAAACACAGACGCTCAAGACACTAATTACATATTCTTACGCTACATCATAGATCATTTACCGATCGGATTCATCGGTTTCCTCATCGCGATGATATTGCTTTCCTCTATGGGCTCGATGGCTTCAGCGTTTGGTTCATTGACCTCTATCTCGATGGTGGACATCTATCAGCGATTTATAGCACCTGATCGCGGAAATCAACATTATTGGTGGATCTCTAAATTAATTACGCTAGGCTGGGGAATTCTCTGTTTAGTGGTGGCTCAGTTTGCCGTCAATATGGGGAGTCTGATTGAAGTAGTCAATATTTTGGGCTCTTGGTTCTATGGAACCATTTTAGGCATCTTTTTATGTGCCTTTTATTTACCCAGAACGACAGGAACGCAGGTGTTTATCGCAGCATTGATTGCTGAAGCCTTCGTGATTTATGCGTGGAAAATGGACTGGATGGCCTTCCTTTGGCTTAATGTCTTAGGCTGTTTATTAGTGATGGCGATTGCCCTGGTTTTAAGTCTTTTTATGGGGCCAAAACAGACATCGAAAACTTCACCGGAATAACCGGTTTCTCATCGAAGGAGCGTTCTTTTTTAATCGAATCTACCACAGCCATGCCTTTGGTGACTTTACCAAACACCACATATTTTCGATAAAAGCGACTCGCCTGCTCTGTGTCTGTCACGATAAAAAATTCTGTAGGCGAGGATGATTGCAAGGGATTTCCTTCGTCATAACGAGCCATGGCAATAGCACCTCTTACCGGCCTCAATTCATCCAAATATTCCGCAGGAACCAAGAAATTCAAGCGATCAAAGTATTCTCCTCCACCTTGAATTCCTATTTCATACACATTGCGGTAGAAATAGCGATCTTCGAAATAACCCATCTTCACCAAGCGAATAAAATTCACCGTATGTAAGGGAGTTCGATCATCCAATTCGAGCTCAAAGTCACCCAAACGAGTTTCTACTTTTATTTTGCGCTCCTTGTTTTCTGCTGCCTGCGCCTGTAATTCTTCCTTTACTTTGGCAGGATCAATCCTCCAATTAGGCTTACACGCAAAAAACAAGAAGGGAACAACTAATAGAAAACGCATAAAAAAAAGGGGGCCTTTAGAGCCCCCTAAATTAATTAAAAATCTAGACTAAGCGTGAGATACTTTCTTTCCGAAGAAATAAAGACCGGCAAAAGCCGCGATTAAGATCGCTGGGAATAACAACATATTAGATAGTGTTGCCTGCCCTGCAGCTAAATCAGCTACATCACCAGTCAAGCCGCTACTTACTGCTGCTACTTTATTCTTATCAATCCATCCGCCGATAATTGGCTGGAACATAGAAGACGAAAACATACCTATTCCACCCATAATGGATAGACCTAAAGCACCTGTTTTAGGCATCGCTTCAGCTACATAACCTAACATATTTGGCCAGAAATAACATATACCTAAGGCATAGATAAAGGCTGCGAAATATAAAGTAGTTCCGGACATAGTACTCATCATATATAGACCAGCTAGTGCAAAAATAGCTGAGCCTAATAACACACCCACCGTATTGATTTTAGCAATAATAGAACCAGCGAAATAACGGCCTACAGCCATCAAACCTGTTACTAAGGCTAAAATTAACATCGGACTTGCTCCTGCTTTCGCTAAAATAGGTCCTACCCATTGCTGAGGACCAAATTCTGAGATCGCTGTTAAGGCCATGCAAGCCGCCATAAATAAATACAAAGGATTTAGCATAGCTTTAAAACTATCCATAGTCGAACTTGCATCCGCCTTAGGTTTAGGGAAAGCTTGACCAAAGAATAAAACAGCATAAATAATTGTAGGAATAATAATGACCCAAACTTGTGTTTGCCAAGCCATTCCTGCATCTGTCATGAACTTTGAAATCAATGAACCCACAACAATTCCACCGGGAAACCACATGTGGAAACGATTCAATTTACTACTCATCTCGTTACCTGTATAGGCATCAGCAATCATCGGATTACAAGCTGCTTCTGTGCAACCATTGCCTAAACCAATTAATAGTGTCGAGATTAGTAAGGTATTATAATCAACCGCATAAATAGTTAATAAAATACCAGCCGCATGCGCAACCAGGGCAATTTGCATGATTAATTTAGGACCTACGGATGTGTAAAAAACTCCTCCTAAAATCATGGAAATAGGAAAACCTAGGAACCACATTTGATTTATATGACCTAATTGTTCATTAGTCAAAGATAATTCTAGTCCTAATTGCGGTAAAATACCTGCTCGAATACTAAATGAGAAAGCAGTAGTAATCAAGGCAAAACAGGAGGCCAAAAATAATCGATTGGCATTAACCGTTTGATTCATAATTGTTTGGGGTTTAAATAATAGGTTTAGATTTGGTTAATCTTTAAAAAATTAAATTCTTCATTAGAAAAATCGTAACAAAAAAACAAAAAGTTTTTGGGATAATGGCATGCATGGGCAATTATTTTTGATACTTTTTTAAAAAAAGAGCTATTTAGAGGCTATAAAACCAAATTTTGCTCTATTTTTGTAACATATCTAAATCTATTAAAATTATGATTCAAGGAGGTTCTGCTACACAGGCAAAATCACGCCAAAGTAGGAAAATCAGAATGGGAATGATCGGTGGAAGTCAAGAGGCATTCATCGGTGCAGTTCACCGTCGCGGTTCCCAATTAGACGGAGAAATCGAATTAGTTTGCGGCGCTTTTAGTTCTAGCGCGGAGAAATCGAAAGCCACAGGAAACGCTTTATATCTTCCAGAAAACCGGGTTTATGGTTCGTACGAGGAGATGATTCTGAAAGAAAAAGAATTACCTGAAGGAGAAAGAATGGATTTCGTTTCCATCGTTACCCCTAATCACGTGCATTTCCCGGCGGCTAAAATGGCCCTAGAAAATGGATTCCATGTAGTTTGCGATAAGCCGGCTACCTTGAATTTAGCGGAAGCCAAAGAACTAAAAAAAATCATCGATAAATCAGGTTTGATTTTTGCTTTAACGCATAATTATACGGCCTATCCGATGGTTAAAGAAGCGAAACACCTCGTGGACTCAGGTCAATTAGGCGAAATTCGCAAGATCATCGTGGAATATCCTCAAGGGTGGTTAATCGACTTAGTAGAAGCAACCGGCCAAAAACAAGCCGCTTGGAGAACAGATCCAGCTCGTTGCGGTGCCGCGGGTGCGATCGGTGACATCGGAACTCACTGCGAAAATTTGATCGAATACATCACCGGATTACATATTAAAGAGCTTTGCGCGGATTTAACCATCTTCGTGGAGGGTCGACTTCTGGATGACGACGGTAATATCTTAATCCATTATGATAATGGGGCTAAAGGTATTTTGCATTGCTCTCAAATCTGTAATGGCGAAGAGAATGACTTCAACTTCCGCATTTATGGAAGCAAGGCGGGAATTACGTGGCACCAAATGGAGCCGAATACGATGGTGTTTAGGACGCGCGACGAAGGAGCGCGGATTATTCGTACGGCCGTAGGCCAGCTATCTCCTGCCGCTAATGCGCATACACGTCAGCCTGCAGGTCACCCGGAAGGTTATGTGGAGACGTTTGCGAATATTTACCGCAACTTTGCTTTTGCCTTAAGAGCGAGATGGGAAGGAAAAGCACAGGATCCAATGTACGATTTTCCAGGAATCGACGAAGGAATTATGGGCATGGCTTTCATCGAAAACGTGGTGAGATCAGCCCAAGACAATACAAACAAGTGGACAAAATTTGAACTATAATATAACCATGACTAAAATCAAAGTTGGAATCGTAGGAACCGGATTTATCGGACCCGCTCATATCGAGGCTTTACGCCGTTTACCTAATATAGAAGTCGCTGCGCTTTGCGAGGTGACTATCGAACTAGCAGAAGCGAAAGCCAAACAATTAGGCATCAGCCGTTGGTATACCTTCGAAGACCTATTAAAACAAGAGGATATTCAGTGTGTACACATCTGTACGCCTAACTTCCTACACTATTCACAGTCGAAAGCGGCTTTATTAGCTGGGAAGCATGTGGTGTGTGAGAAACCTTTGGCAAAAGACTTACACGAAGCAGAAGAATTAGTCGCATTAGCGGCAAAAACAGGCTTAGTCAACGCAGTTCACTTTAATTTGCGCTACTACCCTCTAGTTCGTCAAATGAAGACGATGCGCGAGAAAGGTGATCTAGGCGAAATCTATTCGATCATCGGTAGCTATTTACAAGACTGGTTATTCTACAATACGGATTATAACTGGCGTTTAGAGCCGGACAAATCAGGGGATTCACGTGCTATCGCCGATATTGGATCTCACCTGTTAGATGTAATTGAATACATTACTGGTTTGAAAACGGTGGAAGTAATGGCTGATTTTAATACGGTTCACAAAGTGCGTAAGAAGCCTTTAAAGCCAGTAGAGACTTATTCCGGCAAAATGTTACAACCAGAAGATTATGCGGATGTAGCCATTAACACAGAAGACCACGCGAACGTTTTATTACGTTTTGACAATGGAAACCGCGGTTGTGTGACGGTATCTCAAGTTTCAGCAGGTCGTAAGAACCAGTTGAAATTAGAAATTTCTGGATCAAACAAGACTTTTGCTTTCAATTCCGAGTCGCCTAACGAAATGTGGATCGGTAACCGTGATCAAGCGAATCAAGTATTGATGCGCGATCCATCTTTAGCCTACCCAGAAGCAAGTGCTTTGATGACCTTCCCTGGAGGACATAACGAAGGCTTCTCAGATACTTCGAAGCAATTATTCAAGGAGGTTTATGCAGCAGTAGAAGCTGGTAAGCAACCTGAAAATCCCCAATACCCCACTTTTGCAGATGGATACCGCGAATTATTAATATGCGAGCGCATTTTAGATTCAACGCGTTCTCAAAAATGGGTTAAAATCTAAACCTTTACCATATGAAAACGATACAAGGGCCAGCGATATTTTTGGCACAATTTATGGGCGACGAAGCCCCCTTTAATTCTTTAGACAGCATCACGACTTGGGTAGCCTCTTTAGGTTACAAAGGAGTACAAATCCCGTCTTGGGATTCCCGCTGCATTGACTTGCAAAAAGCAGCAGAATCTAAGACCTATTGCGATGAAATCGTCGGAATGTTAGCTGCTAAAGGCTTACAAATTACTGAATTATCGACGCACCTTCAAGGTCAATTAGTGGCGGTAAATCCGGCTTATGATCTAGGATTCGATGCTTTTGCTCCGGATTCGGTCAAAGGAAATCCAAAAGCTCGCACGGAATGGGCGATCCAACAATTGAAATATGCAGCTAAAGCATCTCAAAACTTAGGTTTACATGCCCACGCCACGTTCTCTGGCGCTTTGATGTGGCACACGGTTTATCCATGGCCACAACGCCCGGCTGGATTAGTAGAGCAAGGATTTAAAGAATTAGGTCGCCGTTGGTTACCTATCTTGAACACCTTCGATGAATGCAATGTGGATTTATGCTACGAGATTCACCCAGGTGAAGATTTACACGATGGAGTAACTTTTGAGATGTTCTTAGACGAGGTCAAAGGCCACAAGCGCGCGAATATATTATACGATCCATCGCATTTTGTATTACAGGCTTTGGACTACAAACAATACATCGACTTTTACCACGAGCGCATCAAAATGTTCCACGTCAAGGACGCCGAGTTCAACCCAACAGGAAAGCAAGGCGTATACGGTGGATACCAATCTTGGATCAATCGTGCAGGTCGTTTCCGCTCTTTAGGTGACGGTCAAGTCGATTTCAAAAGCATCTTCTCTAAATTAACCCAATACGGATACGACGGATGGGCAGTTTTAGAGTGGGAATGTTGTATCAAAGATCCTGTACAAGGAGCGACGGAAGGTGCGCCATTTATCTCAAGCCACATCATCAAAGCGACTGAAAAGGTCTTCGATGATTTCGCTGGAACCGGAGCAGACGAAGAGTTCAATAAGAAGATTTTAGGTCTATAACAAAAAAGCCCCCGACGTGTCGGGGGCTTTTTTTCTTTATTCTTTCTCCCAGAATATATAAACAAACCAAGCGGCAGATAACAAGACCACATTCTTAATAATGTATTGGCCAGTTAGTGTTAAGTTGAAAAAGGATTGCCAGGTTTCGTTTGGCAAAAATATAACGGGCATAAATGTCGTAAACATGTGAACGATCATTAGCCCAAAAGCTAATTTAGTTAACCGAGGGGATAACCACAAAAATCCAATGGTACACTCCCCTATTCCTAAAATCAATAGAAACGATTGAATTCCCATCATGGGTTCGAGCGTCAGATGAAAAAGCTTCGTCACTAATCCTTCTGCCGGAGAAGTTCCTAACACTTTTAAAAATCCGAACCAAATATAAACCATTGCGATCATCGCGCGGTTTAGCCAAGCAGCCGTTACTAAGGCTTGTAGGCGTGTTTTGCTAATAGATACCATGGTGCAAATTTATTTATTGAGCTTAATTCAAAAAATGATATTTATCAGAAACGATGCGTCACCGTCGCTGAAATAAAATAATCTGCAAAAGCCGCGTCACCATGCTTATTATTCACCCAATCACTTGCACTTTTAATACGATTACGTTGAGTGGCAATAGGTAATGAAACAAAAAAAGTGTTTTTAGCTGTCGAATAGCTGATACCAGGCTCGATCGAAAAGATATATCCTGGACGACGGAAGCCGTCAGAATCTCCAATTAAATCATAAGCTGGAACTCCTTCGATTCGTGCACCTAAGGTTGCTCCAATACCGGCTTTGGGAGCCAACGCATAATTCAATCCTACACGACCCGCATATTGATCTGCTACTGACATATAACGTACTATCTCATCCGTCACCACTTTATCTGGTGCTACATTAGCCGCATCATTCACATTCTTCGGATTGGACATATAGAAAGCGTTGTAGTACAGAGAAGTACGGCTAAACAATTGTTGGTAGCCTTGAATTTCTAGGTTAATCCCTACGCCACCGTCACCTAATTGAATCGATTGATCTACTGGTTTATCGATCGTATAATCAGACCCATCACTTGCTCTTCTATGGAATTTATCCATTGCTTTCCAGTCGCCAGTAGGCAATTTCAATCCAAGTCCAACAGATAAATTTCCTTTCATGTGTTTCAAAGGATCTAATAACCAATAAGACGCTGTTAAACGTGCATCACCGATACCATTTGCCATGGTTCCGAAACGCTTTTGCGCTGGATTAACGGTTATCGCATTACCGTAATGCTCATATAACGAGGTACGGTAATTAAAATTCAAAGGAAGATTAACCGCTAATAAAAGACGATCTGTCACCGAATAGGTAACCCCTAAATCAAAACTCTGTGAATCATTGATCACATTCGTACTTGCTGCTTCGCGCTGTGGCTGGTAATCTGCACCCACAAAATGCTTATACGAATGTAGGTTTCTGAAACCTAGAGAAACTTGCCATTGACCGGGGTGCATCATCGAATTTGTATTTGCACCTGTTCCTACGGAGCAGCTCATATGACGAACCGCTACACAACCTTGACCTGAAGAATTTAACGTAAATACTCCTATACACAGGAGTGATAATAAAAGATTTTTCATTTTGCTTAAATTTTAAATAATACACGATTTCCCGGGACATACTAGTCCTAGGCTAATTGAGAATCAAAGAAAAATTAAGCTTGCCGTGGCGGCGAGAAAAAATCAGACGAGATGTCTTGGGTAGATAAAATAGGATGAACGGGATCCTCTGAAGGAGTAGGCCATTCCATAATATAAAATACCCAGCCTGAAGACTGAGCACAATATTCTTTCACTAAAGTATTGATTAATTTCGTTTTGGATGGTGTAGAACCCGGCTCATCAGTCAAATGTTCGTTCACTTGCGCTGCTAAATCAAAGAAGTTTTCACGCGCGTTACGGTCTTTTACCATCACCGTCACTAAGGTGTCATTTTCTACCTTGCGTTCCTTCATTTCATAGAATTCATCGCCTTGACGAACAGAACCTTCGACTTCTTCCGCTGAAACCCAATCCGTTTGATAGGGCAAGTTGATCGGGATTTTAACGACTACCGTTTCTTCCGTTTCAGGGTCAATAGCTACCGTATTGCCTTCTGATAAATACTGCAATGCAAATCCTCCCGCTTGGTAAAGCAGTACACCGAATAGCATTATGGCAAGTAATTTTTTCATTCAATGGCAAAAATAGGCTATTTTTCGATTACTGTGCCTAATTCTTGGGAAATATTTTTCTGAATTTCTTTCAATCGAATGAATTCGTTGAAGACCTCACTCATTTCTGGAGCATCTGCTTGCAAGGATTGTAAATGCGAGAGTGTCTCCTGTAAATGCTGATCATTATACACTTTTCTTAAGCGCAGAACATTCTTGTAAGCAAGATCCTCTAACATTTCTTCATCCGTATTCACTCGAATCTCATGCTTGTCCTTCCATTCAGAGGAAATAGAATGCTTATCGGAGGATATATTAATCGAGAAAGACTGAATTTCTTCGTCGGCGTGATGTAGGAAGAAATCTGCTTGAGGAGCTCTTTTGGCATTAAATTCCGTTTTGCATAGGTCCAAAATCCGAATAAATAAGGGCGTCTGAAAAACAGTTCCCTCTAATTCATCAATTAGATAATGCACTAAGGTTAAACCGGGTGCCTTCTCCGGATTAATCTCCAAATGACCATAATTGATCATCAAACGTACACATTCTAATTCTTGGTAATAGGCTAGATTTTGAACCTCTAAAGGCTGATCCGCTCCCACCGGCTCAATAAGATCCCTTACCTCCGCGTATTGCTGCGCTGAGATTTGTTGAGGATCTGAACTTGCGCCCTTTATTTTCTTCAGCTGAATCTTATTTAATTCAGCTAATAAGACGTCTTCATCCATTCGCATCATGGCTGCGGTCTTTTGAATGAAAAGACTACGCTGAATAGCATCAGGAATTTTGGAAATGGATTGCACCATTTCTTTTATCATTTCTGCTTTTTTGAATGGATCGTCCCCCGCTTCCTCCTTAAAGAGATTCGCCTGGAAGGAAATCACATCCTTAGCTTCTTTTTTAATATAATCTACGAAAGCCTCGGAGCCGATTTTTCTGACGAATGAATCAGGATCATTCCCTTCCGGAAACACCACTAAATTCACTTGCAAACCTTCTTCGAGGATTAAATCCATTCCTCTCAAAGCGGCCTTAATACCCGCCGAATCACCATCATAGAGCACCGTCACGTGTTGCGTGAAACGACCTATTAATTTGATCTGCTCAATGGTTAAAGAAGTTCCAGACGAAGCCACCACATTTTTAATGCCGGCCTGATGTAAGGAAATAACATCTGTATACCCTTCTACCAGGTAACAGACGTCTTTTGTGCGAATTTCATTCTTCGCTTGCGCGATGCCATAGAGTGTCGCTGACTTGTGGTATACTTCGGTCTCAGGGGAATTGAGGTATTTTGCCTGATTCTTTGCATCATTGCGGAGGATACGCGCGCCAAAGGCAATAATCTTCCCAGACACATTGTGGATGGGAAATATCACCCGATTGCGGAAGCGATCATAGACCTTTCCGTCGTCATTCTTTTGGGTGACTAGCCCCGCTTTTTCGATGATTTCCTGTGAAAAACCTTGTTTTAAGGCCGATTTCAAGAAAGCATCCCAAGCTTCTGGACTATAGCCTAAATCAAAGGATTGCAAAGTTGCATCTGAGAATCCCCGTTCCTTGAAATAAGGCAAAGCGATGGATTTTCCTTCGTCGGTATCGTATAATTGTTTTTTGAAGAATTCTTTCGCGTATTCGAGTATGATCAGGAGACTTTCGCGTTCGTTTTGACGAACGAGCTGGTCGTCAGTCATTTCCTCTTCTTGGATGTCGATGCCGTATTTTTTGGCCAAATGTCGTAATGCCTCTCCATAACCTAGGCCTTCCATATCCATGACGAAACGAACAGAATCGCCGGCCTTACCACAACCAAAACATTTATAAATTCCCTTTGCGGGTGAGATAGAGAAGGACGGAGTTTTCTCCCCGTGAAAAGGACAACAAGCCCAATAGTTCGCTCCCTTTTTCTTAATGGTTACATAATCCCCGATCACGTCTGCTACCGCAGCCGTTTGCTTTATTCGCTCGACGGTTTCGGGATCAATGCGCATATTACAATAGTAAACCAGCTAAAGTGGCAGATAAATAAGAAGCTAACGTCCCAGCAATCAAGGCTTTAAAACCTAATTTTGCTAGGTCTGAACGACGTGATGGAGCTAATTCACCGATACCACCGATTTGGATAGCAACGGAAGAAAAATTAGCAAAACCACAAAACTCGTAATCGCTATCGTCTTAGGGTCTAATGTCGCTTTCAAATGTACCATATCTAAATACGCTACGAATTCATTTACGACCATTTTCTTACCCATTAGGGCTCCGGCTACTTCGACATCTTGTGCTGGAACGCCCATCGCAAAAGCGAAAACGGAGAATACTTTTCCTAAAATCGTATTCATCGATAATTCTGGATAATTAATCCAAGCACCGATATGTCCTAAACCTAGATCAACTAAGGCGATCAAAGCAATAAATCCAATCAACATCGCGATCACATTCATCCCTACTTTCAAACCTTCGCTCGCACCTGCAGCAATCGCGTCCACTAGATTTGCATGTGTTTTAGTCAATTCTAATTTCACTTCCCCTTCTGTTTCCGACTTCTCGGTTTCAGGGAATATGATTTTGGAAATAACTAGAGCTCCTGGAGCCGCCATTAAACTAGCCGCTAATAAATAGGCAGCAGGTACTCCTAAAGAGATATAAACAGCCATTACACCACCAGCAATACAGGCAAAAGACCCGGTCATCGAAGCCATCAACTCCGATTTCGTCATATTTTTTAAATAAGGCTTGATCATGATTTGGGCCTCTACCTGGCCTACGAAAGTAGATGCTACATTCGAAAGTGCTTCTGCACCACTAACACCCATTAACCAGTGAACACCTTTACCCACGAAGGAAACGACGCGCTGAAGCACTCCTAAATGGTAGAACATGTTCACTAATACAGACACGAAAATGATGGTAGGGACTACTTTAAAGAAGAAAATATAATCATTACCTGGACCAAAAGCCTTGATCATCAAGTCGCGATTTACTAAGGAACCAAACACAAATTGGGCTCCTTTGTCTGCCTGACCTAACAGGGTATTGATGGAATCACCTAACCACTGGAAGAGGTTTTGGCCTACCTCCGTCTTTAAAATAAATACAGCTAACAACACCTGTAATAAAAGACCCACTCCTACTGTCCGGTAATTAATCGCTTTTCGGTTATTGGACATCAAAAATGCCACGCCCAAAATCAATACGATACCGAGCAATCCAGTAAATCTTTCCATGTGTTTTTTGTTGGTGTAATCAGCCTATTTTTTTTCTAGTTTTGATTCTAGGCTAACAGTAAATTTATCAAATGCTAATTCGGCAACCAAATCCTCTTCTTTGATTTCAAAAAATTTCGTATGAATATCAAAAGGAATATCACTGTCAATTTTCCAATAAGTGCCATCTTCCTGCATCTCATAAGAATTCTTCGTATCTCGTAGATTCCAATCTAAGATGGTGATAGCTAAATTTTTAGCCCGCGTATTAACTAATTCAAAAAGAGATTCAATACGTCTATCAAAGCTTCGAACCATCACATCCGCACTACCACCATAAATGATAGGATCTCCTGCATTATGGAAATAATAAAGTCGGGTATGCTCTAAATATTCTCCCACAATCGACTTGATAAAGATGTTTTCTGATAGGCCCTTCCTTTGTGGACGCAAACAACAAATTCCACGCACAATTAATAGGACCGGCAAACCTGCTTGCGACGCTTTATAAAGCGCTTCCATCGTCTTCAAATCTTGCAATGAATTAATTTTCCAGCAAATACCCGCTGGCAAACCTTCTTTGTGATTTTTCACCTCATTCTCGATCATTTCAATCAAGCGATTCCGCATATCGCGAGGCGCTGTGATTAAATGCTCATAATGAGTGGGCATCGAATGACCCGTAATTACGTTAAAGAACTCGGCTATATCTTGTGTAATACGCGTATCAGTTGTTAAAAGACCAATATCGGTGTATAATTTTGCCGTATCCTCATTATAGTTTCCAGAGGATAGATGGGCATAACTCACGACGTGATTTCCTTCATTACGAATTACTTGCAATAATTTCGTGTGGGTTTTTAGTCCTGGAATACCATAAATCACGAAACAACCTGCTTTCTGTAAACGCGTTGCTTCTTTGATGTTATTTTCCTCATCAAAACGAGCTTTCACCTCAAATAAAACAGAAACGTGCTTCCCTTGTTCAGCCGCGCGCAATAAGGCACTCGAAATACGTGAATTTTTCGAAATACGATACAGCGTTATCTTTATCGCTAGCACATTCGGATCATCCGCCGCTTGTTCTAAGAGTTGAATGACCGGCTCAAAATTATTATACGGATGGTGCAATAAGATATCACCCCGCTTAATCGTGTCAAAAATATCATCAATCACGACTGATTTTAAGCCTAAGGCAGGAACAACCGCAGGACTTATGGCCTGATGTGATTTGAATTCCGGGTGTTTTAGTATTTGCCAAAAAGACGTAAAGTCCAAAATAGAGTTCTTTACAAAAATATCGACCTGGTCTAGATTCCAACGCTTTAGCATTTCAGTCAATAAGAACTCCGAATGAAACTTCTCCACCTCTACCCTGGTTACCCGACCCAAACGGCGATCCTTGATCTTCTTCTTTACTTCATCAACAAAATCCGTATCCGAATCCTCATGCTCTACTAAATCAAAATCCCCATTCCGCGTGATGCGGAATAAAGTCGTGGATTCAATTTCCACATTTCGATACAAGAGCTGTAAATGATGGCGAATAATTTCTTCAATAGGGACAAATAACACTTTATCCTCCCGCTCAATCACGTAGAAACGCTTTAGATTTAAAGGGATTTGGACAAAAGAGATTTTTTGTTCCTTTTCATTTCTCGTCTTCTTCTTATCCGAAAGACCTACCGTCACTACCCCAAAAATCAAGGTCTTCGCCAGCAAACTAGGGAAAGTATGCGTATGATCGAATACCATCGGGGTTAACATCGGATAAATAGTCCGTTGAAAATAAGACGCCACTTCCTCTTTTTCCTCCGAATCTAAATCATCTAGGCAGGCTAATAAAAGTCCATTCTCTGGAAAAAGGGGCAAAATTTCCTCCATGAAAAGACGGTGCTTCTCCTGTGTAAATTCCTGTGCTTCATTAATTATCGCTTGCTTAAAGGGAATCTCACGCAAGCCACAATAATCCGTTCTCTCTTTCCCTAAATCGATATAATTTAGCAAAGAACCCATTCGGATAGTAAAGAACTCATCTAAATTAGACGCCGTAATGGCTAAGAATTTCAACCGATCAAATAAGGATTTAGAACTATCTCTAGCCTGATCTAAAACGCGTTCATCAAACTTCAACCAAGATAAATCTCGGGAGATAAACTTCGCTTTAGCAATGGTTTCATTCGACTTTTGAGTTGGCTTATCTGTCTTCCGATTTTGCTCTCTAGGAGCCATCAAATTAATCTTCCAATTCGTAGGCGTGAGTAATGACAAAAGATTCCCAGTAAGGGAATCTTTTGAGTCTTCGTGTTTCAGTATTTTATCTAATTCACTCATATGTTATTCAGTAGGGACTTGGTTTTTAATTGCTTGGTAATCAGAACCTAATCGCCCCATTTCGGTGGCTAAAAATTTCTGAAGTTCTAAATTAAACAAGCGTTTCTCCTCCTCTGTTAAGGAATTGTAAAAGTCCTTCAACTCTTGATTGATCTTTTGCTTTTCCTCTACGGTTTCCGCGTGAATGCCACGCAAATGATAGGATTTAAAATCAAAACTCATTCTAAACGTCTACTTTAGCGTATTTAGCATTCTTTTCAATAAAGTCACGACGTGGCGCTACTTCATCACCCATTAGCATAGAGAATAACAAATCTGCATCAATCGCTGATTCTACGGTCACTTGCTTCAAAGTGCGAGATTCTGGATTCATTGTCGTTTCCCACAATTGTTCCGCATTCATCTCTCCAAGACCCTTATAACGTTGAACACCCACATTATCTTCTTTACCTCCTCCGGCTAATTCCTGAATAGCTTGTGTCCGTTGATCTTCTGTCCAAACATAACGCACTTGCTGCCCCTTCTTCACTTGGTAAAGCGGTGGCTGAGCGATGTAAATACATCCACGATCTACTAACTCCCGCATATAACGGAAGAAGAAAGTCAAAATCAAGGTACGAATGTGACTACCGTCAACGTCCGCATCGGTCATGATTATCACCTTGTGGTAACGTAATTTGTCCATATTCAGCGCACGCTCGTCTCCATCTTTACCGAAGGAAACACCTAACGCTGTAATCATATTTTTAATCTCTTCATTCTCGTAGATACGGTACTCTTGCGCTTTCTCTACGTTCAAAATCTTACCACGTAAGGGAAGAATCGCTTGGAATGCACGGTTACGACCTTGTTTCGCCGTACCACCCGCTGAATCTCCCTCGACAAGATAGATCTCACATGTTTCTGGATCAGAATCCGAGCAATCTGCTAGTTTACCTGGCAGAGAGTTCGAACCTAAAACTGTTTTACGCTGTACCATTTCACGTGCCTTACGAGCAGCGTGACGCGCTTGCGCAGCTAATATAACTTTAGCCACGATTTGACGAGCCTCTCTAGGATGCTCTTCTAACCAAGACTCTAGCATATCTGACATAGCAGAGGAAACCGCACCAGAAACCTCACCATTACCTAGCTTGGTTTTTGTTTGGCCCTCAAACTGAGGCTCAGCTACTTTCACTGAAATAACCGCCGTTAAACCTTCACGGAAATCATCCCCAGCGATATCAATTTTTAATTTTTCTAACGCACCTGACTTATCTGCATAATTTTTCAAGGTACGCGTCAATGCTCCACGGAAACCCGC
Organism: Aquirufa sp. A-Brett2-15D; assembly: GCF_054558735.1. Classification (NCBI taxonomy): domain Bacteria; kingdom Pseudomonadati; phylum Bacteroidota; class Cytophagia; order Cytophagales; family Flectobacillaceae; genus Aquirufa; species Aquirufa sp. A-Brett2-15D. Next base: position 840,889 of record NZ_JBSKFT010000001.1, read on the forward strand.
TACGTGCGTTCCTCCTTCGATTGTATTAATGTTATTCACATACGAAACCACGTTCTCCGAGTAAGACGTATTGTACATCATCGCCACTTGAACAGGAACACCATTCTTATCGCCTTCCATGTAGATAGGCTCAGAAAGTAATGGCTCACGCGTTGAATCTAAATACAAAACGAATTCACGAAGGCCGCCTTCAGAAAAGAATTCTTCTGATTTCGCTTCGCCATCTTCATCTAATTCACGCAAATCTGTTAATTGAATACGAATTCCAGCATTTAAGAAAGATAATTCACGTAAACGACCCGCAACGGTTTCGTACTTGTATTCCGTAACAGTGAAAATCGTCTCATCCGGCTTAAATAAAACCGAGGTACCCGTGCGATCCGTAACTCCTACTTCTTTCACCGGGTATTGAGGAACACCAATTTTGTATTCTTGCTGGTAAATTTTACCATCACGGCTGTAAACCGTAACTTTTAAATCAGTCGATAAAGCATTTACGCAGGAAACACCCACACCGTGCAAACCTCCTGACACTTTATACGTATCCTTATCAAATTTACCGCCGGCGTGAAGAACCGTCATTACCACCTCAAGGGCCGAACGCTTTTCTTTCGTGTGCATTCCAGTCGGGATACCGCGACCGTTATCTTCTACTAAAATGGAATTATCTGTGTTGATCGTCACTTTGATCATGTCGCAATGACCTGCTAACGCCTCATCAATCGAGTTATCGACAACCTCCCAAATCAAGTGGTGAAGACCTTTAAAGCCGGTATCACCGATGTACATGGAAGGACGTTTACGAACCGCCTCTAATCCCTCTAAAACTTGAATATTATCTGCACCGTAATTTGCCCGATCTTCAGCTGATGAATCTTGTGCTTCTGACATAATGTTATTTAACTGGGTTAAACGGAGGGATAAAACCTCCGCATTTGTTGTTGAATTTAATCCTTAAAAATAGTAATTTTAACTGAATAATCCTAGTGTTTGAAGTGACGAATTCCCGTCATTACCATCGCTAAATCATTTGCATCGCAATAATTAATTGAATCTTGATCTTTGATGGAACCTCCTGGCTGTGTAACCGCTATAATGCCTGCATTACCAGCAATTTCTACGCAATCAGGAAAGGGGAAAAAAGCATCTGAAGCCATCACTGCGCCAGTTAAATCAAAGCCAAATTCCTTCGCCTTATCAATTGCTTGTTTTAGTGCGTCTACTCGAGAGGTTTGGCCTACTCCTGAAGCCAATAACTGACCGTCATTCGCTAAAATGATTGTATTCGACTTCGTGTGCTTACAGATCTTTAATGCAAAGGCTAAAGCGCGCATCTGCTCGTCTGTAGGAATGCGTTTGGTCACTGTTTTGAAATCTTCCACACCCTCCATCACTAAATCTTTGTCCTGCTCTAAAACACCATTCAAAAGGGTTTTGAACATCACTTTAGGGAATGAAACCTGATTTCGTTTTAATAAAATACGATTTTTCTTCGTCTGTAAGATTTCCATAGCCTCCACGGTAAAGTCAGGAGCAATCAAAATCTCGCAGAATAATGGATTAATGGATTCGGCTGCCGCTTTATCCACCGTATTATTTGTGGCTAAAACTCCACCAAAAGCAGAAATAGGATCACAAGAAAGTGCTTTATCATAGGCTTCTTTAACCGTTGAACCCGTCGCCACACCACAGGCATTCATGTGTTTGATGATAACGAAAGCTGTTTCGTTAAACTCATCCAAAAGAGAAAGACACGCATCTACGTCAACTAAGTTATTGTAAGACAATTCCTTACCGTGTAATTTATCAAATAATGACGCTAAATCTCCATAGAATTTACCTTGCTGATGCGGGTTTTCTCCGTATCGTAAGCTGTGCGCTGGCAAGGTGGTATAATTTGCTAAATCTGCTGATTGACCTGCAAAATAACGTTGAATGGCTCCATCGTAATGAGATGAAACCGCGAATGCTTTACCAGCAAAGCTTCTACGCTCCTCTAAGGTTGTAGATGCAGAACCGTGTGCTGCAAAAATCGCTGATACCTCCGCGTATTGATCACGAGAGGAAACGATTAAAACATCGTTAAAATTCTTCGCACCACCGCGGATTAAAGAAATTCCACCAATGTCAATTTTCTCGATAATATCCTCATCTGAAGCCCCAGAAGCTACTGTTTCTTCAAATGGATACAAATCCACCATCACTAAATCTAAGGCTGGAATGTCATATTGTTTAGCCACTGCAACATCTTCAGGAAGATCACGGCGGTGCAAAATTCCACCAAAAACTTTCGGATGTAGGGTCTTAACGCGACCGCCAAAAATGGACGGATAACCCGTTAAATCTTCGACTGCAATCACGGGAATACCTAATTCTTCGATGAAAGACTGCGTCCCTCCCGTAGAATAAAGTATCACTCCGTTCTTATGAAGCTCTTGAATAATGGGCGCTAAACCGTCCTTGTAATACACCGAAATTAAGGCTGATTGAATTTTCTTTACTGACATGGGGCTTGATAAAATTGAAGCCACAAAGGTACGAAATTCAGCCCAAAATTCGTCTATTTTTTAGCCATTTTTTGGTAGCGTAACAAGCCCTCTAAATAATAGTAATCCGCGTAGATTAACGGCACATCAATCTCCGAATTCAACGATTTCGCTCCCACACAGTGCTTGATCAAGAAGTGATTATTTTCGCCCAAAGCCGCCCGGTACGCCGGCGATGAAAGTGATTCTAACATCTTCAACGCATCCGCATAGTAGCGCTTCCCTTTTTCCCCTGAATAGGTACTCAATTCTAGCAAGGCAGACGCTGCAATCGCAGCCGCTGAGGCATCGCGCTCTTCTCTAGGAATGTTCGGTGCATAAAAATCCCAATAAGGGACCTTGTCAGCCGGTATATTGGGGTGATTTAGATAGAAATCAGAGATTTTTTGTGCGAAATCCAGGTATTTCGAATCCTTCGTATTACGGTACATTTCCACATAACCGTACATCGCCCAGGCATGTCCACGTGTCCAGGTAGATTCGTCTTGGTAGCCTTGGTGTTGTTTTTTGGCCAAAACCTTTCCATCCACATCATAGCAAATCACATGATAACTCGAATAATCGGGTCTAAAATGATGCTTCATTGTATTGTCTGCATGCGTAAGCGCAATTTGACGAAAACGTGGATCGCCAGTCTCAGTAGAAGCCCAGAATAACAAATCCAAATTCATCATATTATCAATGATAACGGGATATTTATAACCGCCCTTAAACCCATTCCAAGACTTAATCAAACCAATATTTGGATCAAAACGCGTCGCCAGAGACTTCGCCGACTGAATCAATACCTTCTTATATTCCGGATCTTTCGTTAAACGTAATCCGTTTCCAAAGGAGTCAAACATCATAAACCCTAAATCATGGGTTCCCGTATTAAACTGCTCTTTCTTCACAGCCGCCGTCCATAATCTGGCCGCAGATTCCCACTTCGGATCCTTTGTCTTTTCAAATAAATACCAAAGTCCACCCGGGAAAAATCCTGAACACCACCAGCTAGACGGCTTATTGCTATACGAACCATCTTGTTTTGCGGAGTGAATCGTTGTGCTTGTATCTGGTCGAGCAGCTAGCATGAGTTGATATTGCTGACCAGCTAAAGCGATTTGTTTGTCCACGTCGATTTTCTGTGCGAAAAGGGAGGAGGAAATTAAAATGAGGAATAAGATTTTTTTCATAGGTGTAGATTCAGTCCGAAGGAAAAGAGTCCGTAGTCCGGAGTGAAATATTTAAAAATTAATAGACAATTACAAACATTAAAATGATAATAGTAATAAATAAAAATTCACTGCAAAGGTCTTTTTTTCCTTCGGACTACGGACTACTTCACTTCGGACTCCTACCGACCCATCCAGCCGCCATCAACGGTCAAAATGGTTCCATGTACATAGTTAGCGGCTTCTGATGCTAAGAAAACCACTGGACCTTTAAAGTCCTCCGGTTCTCCCCAACGTCCTGCCGGTATTCGTCCTAAAATGGAGCTGCTGCGATCTTTATCTTCCCGCAAAGCTGCCGTATTATCTGTTGAAATATAGCCTGGGGCAATCGCGTTCACATTCACACCCTTCCCTGCCCACTCATTTGCCAGCGCCATCGTTAAACGAGCGATTCCGCCTTTACTTGCCGCATAACCCGGCACATTAATGCCGCCTTGGAAACTTAATAAGGAGGCAGTGAAAATGATTTTGCCTCCGCCATTCGCTAGCATAATAGATCCTATTTCACGGCTCAAAATAAACTGAGACGAAAGGTTTACTTCTAATACTTCATCCCAAAATTCATCCGAATGCTCCGCAGCCGGATTGCGCTTAATGGTCCCCGCATTATTTACTAAAATATCGATGCGTGGATAATCTGCCTTCAACTGCTTGATAAAAGCGTAGAGCGAATCACGATTCGAAAAGTCTGCTTGGTAGGCTTTGAACTTGCGACCTAAGGCTTCGACGGATGTAGACACTTGAGAACCCGCTAATTCTAAGTTAGCCGAAACTCCTATAATATCTGCACCAGCCTCCGCCAGGCCTATAGCCATCGCCATTCCTATGCCTCGCTTACAACCTGTAACTAGCGCTATTTTACCTGTTAAATCAAATGGGTTTTTCATGTTATTTCAAATGTACGGCGGAATCGTTGATTTGGTAAGTATAATTTTTCACTAAATCCAACATGGCTGCTCCAGCTAATAAAACGGGTCCGTAGCCGTGTGCCGCATAAGGGGAAATTGGTCGGTGGTAGTAGAAAGCGGGATCCCAGGCCAAACCTGTACCCACGCAGGTGCCTTCGACCTGGCCTTTTTCGTTTACTTTGGTATTCACGGCATTCCAGCCTAAGATAGCTGCGGGGCCGAAGGTTTTGGGATCTAACCAGCCTTTATTGATTCCTTTGGCCATCACATAGGTATAAATCGCCGTGCAAGAGGTCTCTAAATAGGAATCGTTTTTATCTAGTAATTGATGCCAAAATCCGGTTCCATCTTGCAAGGCCATCAAGCCTTTTAAATGATTTTTTAATTGTTTTAGCATTTCTGGACGTGCCGGGTGATTCGCCGGAAGATACTCCACTAATTCAGCATTCGTTAACAAGGCCCAGCCATTCGCACGACCCCAATGGAATTCAGGGTGCTCTGACGCATCTACTAAATAGCCATGCATATATATATTCAGGCTTGGATTGAACATCCGCTTTTGATAGGCATTAAACTGAAAAACGGCCTCCTCATACTCCCCTAATTGCAATAAGGCTGGAATGGACATATACACATCATCTAACCACATGGTGTTTTGCAAAGGACGAATGCGAACCAAAGTTCGATCTGGCAAACGATGCTCTTCTTTCAATATAAAATCCGAGGCACGTTTCGTGATATAAGATATATCGGTGGTGAAGCCCGCTTTTTTTGCTTTAATAACCGCCATTCCCATCGCTCCGATGTCGTCCAAGGCGCGAGGATGCACTAAACCTCGTAAAACGTGGGATTGCCCGGCTGGAATCTTAATCGCCTCAGGAACGCCCGAATTAATCAGATTCAAGCGATTAAAAACATAGTTTTTGTATTTCACATCACCGGTTACCTCCGTTAAGGCCAACATCCCAGAATAAGTCACTCCCCATTCGTACGAAATGGGGCGAAAATCGCCTTTGCTAAAAATGGCATTCGCGTTATATGTTTTCACCTCTGCTCCGCTCGTCTTATCCACAAAGCGATTCGGAGTTGCGACCTCTAAATAGGTGAATACTCGATCGATCGTTTTTTGAATATTTTCGGCTGAGGGCGCGCCATAAGGGGTGGGGTAATCCGGCTGCAAGGCGTGTAAAGGCGCCGTGGCATCAGAAACGGCGATGATGTTTTTTTGACCAAAAACAGCCCCGGAAAGCAACAAGAACAAAAATGTATAGCGCATAAAAAGGGGTTCTCTCTATTAAAGCAGAGAGAACCCCAGAATTACTATAATCGAATGACTATTTTTTCATTTCAATACCCGAAATCTGAACGACAATTTGTTGTTCTGTCGCTTTCGGATTCACTGCCACAAAATACAGATCATGTGATCCAGAAGTGGCTTGAATGGCTACTTTTTGGGCAGCAGGGCCTGACATTCTTCTTTGACCCGCAGGTGCAGCTGGCGCAGCTGAAGGGGCAGTTGCTGCTGGTGCAGCTACAGCTGTTCCTAGTGGAGCCCCTTTTCCTGGTGTTGCTGCTGCTGCAGGTGGTCCGCCAAAACCTCCTTGAGCCACTTCAATGGCAGTTGTCTTACCAATAATGGCCCCCGAAGGAGAATCCAAGTGAATTTCAATGATACCGCCAGTAGCGTTCGATCTCGCTTGTGCCGAAGCAGCAATTTCAATCGTTGAAATCCCTGTTAAATCTAGATCTTTATAGCCCAAATAAGGATTTTGGCCTACCATATTCGTTGAACGTCCCGGGGTAATTAATTGCATGATTCCTTTAGAGATATCTGCTTTCTCCACATTTAAAGCTGGATGACGTAAGAACAACCACTTCTCGGATTGAACCGGAGCAATTTTCTTATTTCCTTTATCTAAATAAGTCGCACGAACGATGAATACTCCTTTCGATGCTGATTGATCTGCAGGTTTCTTTAATCCTAATTCACCAGCTAAAGCAATCGCGTTGCTAGCTTTTGCATCGCCTAAACTTACGATATAATTCACCATCGCTTTCGCATCCACTTTCGAAATGTTCGGGTGTGCAGACATAGCATGCTCTCCCCAAACTCCCATTCCACCTGAAATCACCTTATCAGATAATTTCTCTACCATATCTTGTCCTTTGTACTTCTCAGCTACCTCCTTATAAGAAGGTCCTACGGAACGAAGGGACATTTGGTGACATGATTTACAATCGCTCGCGTTGATTAAACGAAGACCTGCAGAAGCCAGTAAATCGCTATCTGCTTTTCGGTGCGATTGTGCCATCTCGATAGGATCATAACCTGAAGCGATATAATCAACCGTCGTTGCTACGGCTTCGGTCTGAATTCCCATTCCTAAAGATCCATCTTCCTTATCATCTACCTTCACTTTGTACTTAAGAGGCTGTCCTTCGAAATAGAATGACTTATTGCCTTCTACTGCGATATCTACTACAGGGGCCTCATTTCCTACTAATATTTCCAAAGAAGTGGAATTAGACAACCCCTTCGGATCTGATGCCTTTAAAACTACCTCGTATTTTCCGGGATCTTTTAAGTTCAAGGTGGGCGAAGCACCTGTTAGGCTCTTCACGAATACACCCGTCTTCTTCACTGTCCAAGTATAGCTTAATTTATCACCATCATAATCTTTTGTACCCTCCGCAGAAAGCGTCGTTGTAAATGGAGCGGCACCCGCCTTTTTCATTGCAGACGCTTCTACATACGGCTTGCGGTTACCCCCTTGGTATTCAATCTTAACCAAACGGGCATTTTCATTGCCACGGAACCATGCTGATCCATATTCTAATACATATAAATCTCCTTCAGGACTGAAGTCCATATCGATCGCAGAACCAAAAGTCGTCGAAGGCATAAAGCGCTCCATCGACTTATAATCCCCTTTTTCGTCCATTGTTACGGCCATAATCCAGCCACGCATAAACTCCACAATTAACCATTTTCCGTCATAATAAGAAGGGAATGCACGTTTCGCACCTGCAAAATCCGATTTTCTATACACAGGACCACCCGTCGCCGAACGACCCGATGAACCTACTAATGGAAATTCATCTGATGTTCCATAAGGATACCAAATCATCGCCTTAGTCGCCGCTGGCAAATCTCGTAAACCCGTATTATTAGGGGATTCGTTAATTGGGGCCGCTGGATTGAACTTAGGTCCAATAGCCATCGTCTCAAAATTTACATCCGTATAAGCTTGATTATTTCCAATGAAATAGGGCCAACCGTAGTAACCTGGGCCTTTGGCCTGATTAAATTCATCATAACCACGCGGGCCTTTTTCTGAATCCACCGATGCATCCGGGCCTACTTCACCCCAATATAAAAAGCCGGTTTTCGAATCAATACTAGGTCTCCAAGGATTACGGTGACCCATTGTATAGATTTCTGGCTTCGTTTTAGGCGTGCCTTGTGCAAATAAATTGCCTTTTGGAATGGTATATGTTCCATTCACTTCTGGGTGAATGCGTAAAATCTTTCCACGCAAATCATTCGTATTCGAAGCACCGCGCTGATCATCCCAATACGCTTGACCTGTACGCTCATCGATAGGCGCATAACCATCTGAATTACTATTACTTGTATTATTTCCTACGGTTAAGAACAGGTTTCCAGATTTGTCAAAAACCATTCCACCACCTGTATGACAACATTCCTCGCGCTGTGTAGGAACCTCTAAAAGCACTTTTTGCTGCTCTACTAACAACTCATCTCCACGTAATTCCATACGCGCTAGAATGTGTTTCGTCTCTGTCGGATGGGCATAATACAGATATAACCAGTGATTTTTACTGAAGTTAGGGTCCAAAACAATACCCATCAATCCCTCCTCTGCCACACGCTCTTGACCTAGGCGGTTCTTGTATTTTGTATTCACATTTAAATGAGCGATTGTTTTCGTTTCTTTGGTCTTCGTATCATAAGACTTCACATCGCCTTTTCTTTCAACGAAAAGAATACGTCCATCCGGCAAAAAGGTGAACTCCATAGGCTCATCCAATTTGTCCACTAGGACCGATTTAACAAAACGATTTTCATCTGGGGCCTGCGCTAAGGCAGATATTGAAATAAATGCTAGCGAAATAGCTAGTAATAATTGCTTCATAGCATGGAAGGTTTAGTATTTTACAAAAATGATACAATAATTAGTTTTAAAAAAATGTGTAGGCAAAATTGAGACGAAATGCAGAAATCTGTAGTCGCTAGTAGACAGGGAATTGCAAAGAGCAAAGCTCAAAGTTCAAAGTTGGAATCCCCTATGGGGATAAATTCAGTTAAATTTGCTCCAGACTTTGAACTTTGCTCTTTGAACTTTGAACTTTGTAAATATATTTACAAGATGAAAACACTAACCTACCTCCTCCTCTTCTTACCCGCTCTCTTATTCGCTCAAACAAATAAAGACGAATCTGATATCAAATCTGTCCTGAATATTCAGATTATATTATGGAACAAAGGTGATGTCAAAGGCTTTATGGAATATTACGAAAAATCCCCTAACCTAAAATTTGTTGGAAAATCAGGCGTGGTATCTGGGTGGGAGGCTACTTTGCAGCGCTATTTAAAATCCTATCCCAATAAAGAAGCGATGGGAACACTTGATTTCGATATACAAGAAATAGATGTTACGGCAGGAAAAACGGCTTATGTATTAGGTCGCTGGCATTTGACCAGACCTACCGTAGGCGATGCTGGTGGCTATTTTACGTTATTGATGAAAAAGATTGATGGGAAATGGCTCATTTGTAGAGATCATACTTCGTAGGAGAGAATGGTAAATGGTAAATGGTGAATGTTTACTTCGGACTCATTCCCTCCGGACTTTTTTCCTTCGGACTCTCTCCCTTCGGACTAAACTCCTATTCTTGAAAACACATAAAACATCTCACTCGCTATCTGCCTTGACCTTTCATCATATCGCTCAGCCTCCTCGGGAGTATCATCAAATGCTTTGGGATCCTCATAACGCACCGGAATGCGAGCTTCAGCACCTGGAATGAAGGGACAATTTTCGTCGGCATGCGAACAAGTCATGACGGTAGCGAAAATACCATGCGGATTGATGACATCATCGTATAATTTCGAGAAAAGAATTATAGGACGTGAATCTTGGGTATGTAGGGCAAAATAAATTGGATTCGAATGCCCGTGTTTGGAAATAATAAAACCCATGCGTTCTAAAGACGCAACAGTGCGTTCATTGCAAGCCGTCACTTCCACTCCACCGGAATAACATTGAGCTGGGATTTGAAAATAATCAGCGGCGGTTTGAGCCCAAACTTGCGAGAATTGTGAGCGACGCGAATTGTGCGTGCAAATGAAATTCAAGCGAATGGGCTGTTCTTTTTTACGCTTGTCTATGATGTAATCAATCAAGACTTGTAAAATTCCTCTGCGTTCCTCCGAAATTTCGAGGGAGAGAATTTGTTCCAAATTTTGGTTTAAAATATCCTTCATCTTAACAACATCCTGAGCCTGGAGCGCAAGCGTTTGCGGCTTGAACTTCGGCGATTTTTAATTTTGGTTTTTCCACAACGGCTGCCTCTGGAGGCATGCAACAAGCTGATGCATCTTGTGTGGCATAATGTGGGTCATTAAATTCTGCGTCTTCGTGGAAATAATAGACTTCCCATTGAACGCCATCTGGATCTGTGGCCCAAAATTTATCTTGTACCGCATAGCAACAAGAGGTGCCTATTTCTTCTTTAGAAACAATACCCTGTTTTCTAGCTACTTCTAAACGATCTTGCATTTCTTCAGAGGTCTCCAATTGGAAACCTAGGTGGCCAAAATTTGCCTGAACGCGTTCTGGGTTTTCAATAAAGGAAATAATTAACGCTGGATTATCTAACACATATTTCGCATAGCCAGGCTTCACTTTCGTAGCAGGTTGACCGAAAAAAGTAGAATAAAAATTCACCGATACCGCTAAATTGCTGACATACAAGGAGATGTGCATTCGTGGAAAAGACATATTAACAACAGTTTGATTTTTGTGCAACAAAATAATTTTCAAAAAACTCCCCAAAAAGCTGGCTAAAGGCTGCCCATTTTTCTGGGTTTATGCAATAACAAACCGAAACCCCTTCGATAGTTCCCTGGATAAAACCAACCTCTTTTAATTCCCGAAGGTGTTGCGAAACAGTCGCTTGCGCTAGGCCAAGTTCGTGAACTAGATCGCCATTTATACAGGTATTTGATTTCACCAAATACTGCAAAATCGCTACGCGGGCTGGATGACCCAATACTTTGGCCATTTGCGCGATGGTATTTTGCTCTTCGGTAAACAGATCTGTTTTAGTGATTCCCATGGGTCAATTATTACATTGCAATATTACGATGAATAAACTAAATAAAAAAGGCCGAAGCCTTTTTATTTTTTAGTCTCTATAATTCAAAGCCGGTTTGCGATCTCCTAAAAGCGCTTTGTATTTAAACTCAGCCCCTTTGCGTTTAGCCCATTCGGCTTTAGCAGCATCAATAAGTGCAGGGTTTTTAAATAGATCCAGGGCGGTTGCGGCTAAGGTTTTGGCAGCCACCATCATTCCTTTTTTACCGATGCTCGTTCCGCCCGCAGCTACCGCTTGCCAACTGTGTGCTGAAGTTCCTGGAACCCAAGTAGCTGTTCCTAAACCAATAGTAGGCACTACCCAGCTTACATCCCCAACGTCTGTGGAACCACCACCACTCGGATCTGGACGACCCGGAACCACAGATGAGGTGGACGCTAAATCTGTTTGCAACATACCCGTCGTTTGCTGAATTTGTTTTGCAAAGGCTAATTCCGTCGGATTTAATGTATATCCTCCTACATTTTGCAGGTTTGTATTCATGACCGAAGCTAATTTATCGTTTGGCAAAATTTCATATACCCCACCGATAACTTCTAATTCAAAGCGTGTCCCGGTACCTAAAGCAGCGCCTTCTGCCGCTTTTTCCAAGCGATTCCACACATCCGTTACGATATCACGTTGCGGTGAGCGCACATAATAATATACTTCAGCGAAATCAGGGACGATATTAGGGGCTTTCCCTCCGTTTGTAATCACATAGTGAATTCGAGTAGAGGAAGGAACATGTTCGCGCATCATATTCGCCATAAAGTCCATTGCCTCCACCGCATCTAGTGCAGAACGACCTCTTTCGGGAGAGGCAGCTGCGTGAGAGGAAAGTCCATAGAATCGGAATTTACCTGTTTTATTGGCCAAAGAAGAACCTGTTGATACCGAATTCGCGTCACTTGGATGCCAATGCAACATCACATCCGCGTCGTTAAATAAACCCTCGCGAACCATATAAACTTTTCCCGAACCACCCTCTTCCGCAGGACATCCGTATAATTTAATGGTTCCTTTTCCACCTGTCTCTTTCAGCCATTCTTTGACTGCAATTGCTGCGGCTGAAGAACCTGTCCCAAACAAATGGTGGCCGCAAGCGTGTCCGGAAGAACCTCCCAAAGAACGTTTGGTCGGAATGGAATCCTGGGATAAACCTGGTAAAGCATCGTATTCTGCCATAATCCCGATAACCGGTTTGCCTTGACCATAAGTCGCTACAAAAGCGGTAGGAATTCCAGCTACTCCGGTTTCAATAGTAAATCCCGCTTGTTTCAGGGTTTCTTGCAATAAGGCCGAGGATTGTTTTTCCTTATACCCTACTTCTGCGAAGTTCCAGATTTTCTGTGCGATGGCACTGTAGTGTGATTCTTGTTGTTGAATTCTGGCTAAGACTTTCTTTTTGTCAGCATCTTGTGCAAAAACTGGTAGGCTTATAAGGGCAAGCAAAAGTATTTTTTTCATGTTTTAGGTATGATGAACTTAAATTTAGCAGGAAGTACGGAGAAATCAAATACGTCCGATGTTTGGACTTCTCCGTCCACTTGGGCACTTAGCTCGCGACTCGTTTTTATGGTGATCTTTTTCTCTCTAGAAAATTCGACGATGGGTAAGTTTACGTGTTTACCAGATTGAATGATGGGCATATAATAAAGTCTTTTCCAAACAGGGATGGGCTGACAGAAAAGTATATCGAGCAGGCCGTCTTGTACAGAAGCTTTGGGGAAAAAATGAAATCCTCCTCCTGCCCGAGACGAGTTAAAAACCATGCATAAAAAGACATCTCGACGAGCCGTTTCACCATAGGAAACAGTATAGGTTTTAAACTTTAATAAGTTCGGTATGGCAGCCAAATAATATCCTAATCCGCCTTTAAAATAACGTATCGAGTCCATCGATTTCAAGACCTCTCCTTCAATTCCGATGCCGACACCATTTAAAAATAACTGGCCATTGCATGAACCGGCATCGAAGGCCTCGGCGTGTCCAGCTAGAACCGCCTCTAAGTGAGCCAGCCTAGATCGTTCGCCGAATAATTTCCAGTAAAAATCATTCCCGGTTCCTCCTTTAAATAAGGCAATGGGAATCTCGACTGAAGGATATTTATTTACAAAATAGTTAAATGTGCCATCACCCCCCATCACCCAAACTTGATCAAAATCACCTAACTCCGAGGGCCATACTTGATCAAAAACTTCCAAATGAAAAGGAACTCTAGCTTTTACCCACGCTACATAAGAGTTCAATTGAAGCCGCTTTAATGGGTTAATCAAAAATGCCACTTTACTAGGCATGTATGTAGTTTTTCAAGTGTTCAATTGTTTCCAAATGATCCTGAATCGTAGCTTTAATCAAATCATTACTAGAAATAATTCCAACTAACTCCCCATTTTCTATCACAGGAAGGTAGCGAATATTGTTTTCTGACATAAGTATCATGCAGACCTCGATCGAACTTCCTAATTGCACACCTGGTAAATCCACCGACATAATTTCAGAAACGAGCGTATCTGATGAATTTTTATCTAGTAATATGACCTTTCGAGCATAATCACGCTCAGTCAAAATTCCTCGGTATTTTCCCTGATCCATAACCACCACGGAACCTACATTACTGTCTTGCATTAATTGCAAAGCCTCAATAATCTTTGCATCAGAAGAAATAGAGATGACTACCGCTCCCTTTTTTGTTAAAATGTCATTTACCTTTTTCATTGTCTTGTAGATTAGAATTATATAAATTAATACAAAAATAATTCAATAAGCAACAGATTTTAACGACACTGATTAAATTTTAAGCTCACTCCTAGATTAGTGAAATATTACGTAATTTTAAATTATGAACTCTAACCTCCCTACCGCCATCATCACCGGAGCCTCTCGTGGCATCGGTCGTGCACTTGCTCTTTTACTTGCTACAAACAATTTTCAATTAAGCCTAGTAGCACGTAATAAAGGAGAATTAAAAGATTTAGCAGCTGAAATTACGGAAATCGGACATCGTCCTTTGTATTTTGACGGAGACGTTTCGGATGAAAATTTTGTGACGGACGCGGTGGAAAAGACGATACACACCTTTGGTCATATTGATTTTGTGATCAATAATGCGGGGATTGGAGCTTTTGGCCCTACGGAATCCTATTCTGCTACGCAATGGGATCAAGTATTCGATACGAATGTAAAAGGAACTTTTCTTTTCTCTCAGAAAGTAATGACACATATGAAAGCCGCAAAAAAAGGCCATTTCATTACCATCGCCTCTGATGTGGCGAAACGTGTTTTTGATGGTGGATCACTTTATTGCGCTTCAAAATATGCCCAGCATGCCTTTACAGAGGCATTGCGCAAAGAAGTTAGAAAAGACGGTATAAAAGTAAGTACGGTCTATTCCGGATTAGTAGATTCGCATTTTCATGCAGATCCTGCTGGGGATCCATCGCACCAGGGCTGGCTCAGTCCCGAAGATATGGCAAACAGTATCTATTATGTGATGAATCAGCCGGCGCATGTGGTCATTGACGAATTGATGATACATCCGCTTAATCAAGAATATTAATTCGCTAACAGTGTAGGACAGCTTGCAGGTCTAGGTTAGAATTTTTAAATTTAATCTACTAATAACCCTATCCTAGACATGTCCAATTGGAAACCCTCCCTAAGTTTTAGCCAAATCATCAACATGAATGTTGGATTTTTTGGCATTCAATATAGTTTTGGACTGCAGCAGAGCGCTGTAAATCCCATCTATGACTTTCTAGGAGCGAGTCCGGACGAGATCCCCTTATTAAATCTAGCGGGCCCAGTGACAGGTTTATTAATTCAACCATTTATCGGTGCCTTAAGCGACAGCACCTGGCATCCCAAATGGGGACGTCGCAAGCCCTTCTTCCTAATAGGTGCCTTAATTTGCAGCATTTGCCTTCTTATATATCCATTTAGCTCCTCCTTGTGGATGGCAGCCAGTTTGTTATGGATCCTTGATGCGGGAAATAATACAGCGATGGAACCCTATCGCGCGTTTGTGGCAGATAAATTAAATGAAGATCAGCAGCCGATGGGCTTTCAGATGCAGAGTTTTTTTACGGGTTTTGGCCAAACCCTAGCTAACCTTTCCCTCTTCATTTTCCCTATGATCTTCATCGGAAAAACCGGTTCACTACCCACCTGGGTATACGCCTCCTTCTTTTTAGGAGCGGTTTGTTCCATCGGATCGATCTGGTGGAGCATGCATACCACTTCTGAAATCGAACCTACAGCAGAAGAATTAGCAGAGATTCGATCGCGTAAATCAAGCGTTCTTGAATCCATCTTTGAAATCTTTCATGCGATAGGCGAAATGCCTAAAGTCATGTGGCAATTAGCCTTGGTTTATTTATTCCAATGGTATGCCTTATTCTGTTATTGGCAAAACTCGTCTAAAAGTATTGCACTTTCTGTTTGGAATGCGACACCTAAAGGCAATCCAGAATTATACGAAAAAGCGGTTTCCTGGACCGGCTTAGTGAATGGTTGGTATAATATTGTCACCTTCTTGTCTGCTCTAGCCCTAGCCGGTTTTGCCAAGAAATATGGGGCAAAGTCGGTGCATATGATTTGCCTGATTTTAGCAGCAGCTGGATTTTTTGCCTTTCCTCATATCGAAAATAAGAATCTATTGTTTTTTGCCATTTCTGGATTCGGAATCGGCTGGGCAAGTATGATGGGAATCCCTTATTTACTGGTAGTTAGCGATATTCCCAAGGAACGTTATGGGGTTTATATGGGCATCATCAATATGATGATTGTTATTCCGATGATCTTACAGAATCTGTCATTTGGCTTTATTTTAAAGCATTTTTTAGATAACGATCCCAGAAATGCGATTACCTTTGCAGGAGCTTTATTAGCCGTAGCGGCCCTAGCCACTGCTTTTATTCAACCATCCCCTTCTAAAAAATCCGCATGAGTGTCATTTGTATAGGCGAAGCCTTAATTGATATGATTTGTACTGATAAAGGTTCAAGCTTGTCAGACGGTCAACATTTTTTAAAGAAACCGGGAGGTGCTCCCACGAATGTGGCAGCCGCGATAGGTGCTTTAGGTGGAGATGTTTTATTAAGTGCAAAAGTAGGGGACGATCCGTTTGGTCGCCAACTGATCACCGTCATGCAAGATTTCCATGTGGATACGAAACACGTTCACTTAGACTCGCAATCTTTCACGACGTTTGCCTTCGTTTCTCTCATGTTAGATGGAGAGCGCGATTTTGTGTTTAACCGCGGCGCTGATGCAGAATTAACGGAATCAGAAGTGGCGGCTATTGATCTAGCTGGGGCGAATATTGTTCACTTTGGATCTGCGACAGCTTTTTTAGATGGCCCCTTAAATGCCGCCTATTATTCTTTGAAGGAAAGAGCTAAAAAAGAGGGCAAAATCATCAGTTTTGACCCCAATTATCGGCATTTATTGTTTGGGGATAAAATTCCTTCGTTTATCAAACAGAGTCTACTCTTTCTAAAAGAGGCAGATTTCACAAAGCTTTCAGATGAAGAAGCCATGCTTATCACGGAGACGGAGACCTTAGAAGAGGCTACGGCTTCTTTAGTTAATTTATGTACCGGCGTATTTGCGATTACCCTAGGTAAAGAAGGTACTTTGTTAGGTCTTGCAGATAAAACATACATTATACCAAGTATCCCAGTAAATCCTGTCGACACGACGGGGGCTGGAGATGCCTTCGTGGGTGCTGTACTTTATCAATTAGATGGATTAAAAATCCAAGATCTTGATTTTTCTGCTTGGAAAAAGATGATTGAAAACGCAAACAAAGCCGGAGCCAGAACCTGCGAATACCTAGGGGCAATGGAGGCCTTTAAAAACTTAAATAATAGTATTTTTAATTAATATACCGTGTACAATTCCGCATTACAAAAACAGGCGAATTCGCTAATTAAAAACCATAAGATTAAAGACTTAGGCTTCCAAGAGCGTTTGACAGCTAATCTAGATGATATCCATGCGCATTTTAAAGCGATTTATGGAGATAGCCCTTTGTTCGCAGAATTACTTAATTCTATTTTTCAAGCCTATATAGACCGTAGTCCTGCCTTAAAAAAGCGCGATGAAGCGAAGGCAAAATTAGAGGAGAATTGGTTTTTGAGCCAAGATCTAGTGGGAATGAGTTTGTACGTGGATCGCTTTGCCGGAAAAATCAACGACATGCCAGCGAAACTTTCTTATTTGGAAAAGTTAGGAGTTAATTTTCTTCATCTGATGCCCTTATTCAAAAGTCCAGAAGGCGAAAGTGATGGGGGTTATGCGGTGGAAGACTTTCGACTAGTAGAGGAAAAACTAGGGACCATTGAAGATTTGCGCGCTTTTCAGCAGGAATTGCAGCAAAAAGATATGTATTTGATGATCGATATTGTGCTAAATCACACCTCGCATCACCACGAATGGGCAAAACTTGCAAAAGCGGGAATCAAAGAATACCAAGACTATTTCTATATGTACGATGACCGTCGAATCCCAGATGCGATGGAAGAATCGATGCCGGAAATTTTCCCAGAAAGTTCGCCGGGAAGTTTTACCTACGACGAAAAATTAGACAAATGGGTGATGAGTGTGTTTCACCAGTACCAGTGGGATTTGAATTATACGAATCCCAAAGTCTTCATAGAAATGCTAGCCAACGTTTTTTTCTACGCGAATTTAGGGGTAGACGTAGTTCGTATCGATGCGCCAGCCTTCATTTGGAAGCAAATGGGCACGACTTGTCAAAACTTACCGGAAGCTCATCAATTATTACAACTCATTAAAATGTGTGTGGAAGTGGCGACACCTGGAATGGCCATTTTGGGCGAGGCGATTGTGGCTCCGGCTCAGATTATGGAGTATTTTGGGACAGGTCGTTTCGCCACACACGAATGTGATTTTGCCTATAATGCAACGCAAATGGCAGTTCAATGGGATGCTCTCGCAACAGGCGATATCCGAGTGATGCGTCATGCACAAAATGAATTAGTGCGTAAACCGAAAGGCGCGACTTGGTTAACCTACACCCGCTGTCATGATGACATTGGTTTAGGTTATGATGACTGGATGATAGAACAGTCAGGTTACAGCCCCTACGATCACCGGTCTTACGTTAAAAACTATTACAGTGGTGGAATAGAGTCTCCGGCAACTGGAGCACTTTTTGCTATTAATCCCAAAACGCAGGATGCACGACTATCAGGATCACTAGCGTCTCTTTGCGGACTAGAAAAGGCCATCCATTCTAAAAATGCGGCTGATATTCAGACGTCCATTGATAAAATAACGCTGATGCAAGCCCAAAGCATTTTTGTGGGGGGAGTTCCCATGTTGTTCTACGGGGATGAGGCAGCCTATACAAACGATTATGCTTATTTAGAAGATCCTGGTAAATCCTATGATAACCGTTGGATGCACCGTCCTATAATTGACTGGAAGAAAAATGCGGCAGTCGATAAAAAGGATACGGTGGAAAATAAGGTATTTACTAACCTACAGAAATTGATTAAGCTGCGTAAATCCTTGAAGGTGCTAGCAGACTTAAAAAATATCCATTGGTTAGAGATTCACAATAACTCGATTATTGGTTTTGAGCGCTATTTGAATGGAGAGAAAGTCTATTTTCTATTCAACTTTAGCTTGCAAGCACAGGACGTTACGTATTATGTACTAGGTGCGTCCGGAGAACGCGCGAATCAGATGAAGGATCTTTGGTCCGGTAAAACTATTTCAATCGGCATGGATCACGAGCATTTAGCCTTCGCTCCCTATCAATTTTATGTCCTAAAATAAAAAAAACATCCTCCATAAGGGGATGTCTTTCCAGATTCTAAATTCAATCATTAAATACTAAAAAACGTAGGCGGATTATAAAATTATGTCCAAAGCCTTCTTGCTAATGCGAAGGCTTTCGAAAGCGTCTTTCGGGAAATCATGTTCTACAAAGAAGTGTTCTAGTCCCCCTGTTTTAGCTGCATCAAAAATGCGCTTGTAGTTCACCACCCCCTCTCCCACAGGGAGAATATTTTTAAATTCTGAGTCAAAGTCCTTAATATGGCATAAGGGGAAACGGCCAGGATGTTGTTTAAATAATTCAATAATATCAACTCCAGCCTTGGAAGCCCAACCTAAGTCTAATTCGAATTTCAATAGATCAGCAGGGACTTGAGAGGTAAAAACGTCGAAGGCTTTTTGGCCATCAACTGCTTTAAACTCTGCATCGTGGTTATGGTAACAAAAAGTCAAACCTGCTTTCTTCGCTAATTCCCCTGTCTTATTCAAGGTAACTACTGCAGCTGAGACTTCGTCTTTCGTCTCAATCGGAATATTCGCGCAAACTAAATACTTCACGCCCGCTTCCGCCGCATTGTCTACCGCTTGCTGTGCATCATCTCGCAAATTCAACATCTTAGGAAAACGCGACATATCCATGCCTGGACGAGGCTTCAAAGGAGCTCCCACCACATGGTGTGATACCCAGTTTAGGCCTAAATCTTTATTCAAAGTCATGAATTCTTTGCCCTTCATCCCGTAGAAACCTGGTAACATACTGAATGCAGATTCAATTTCGGTATAACCCAATTCTGCAATTTTCTGCAAATTGCCCTTTACATCTTGGTCAAATTTGCCAAAAAACGTAAATAATTGTATACCTACTGGGCGATTCGTATAAGATTGAGCTGACAAAAAACGAGGGGCAAGAATACTAGCCGCTAAGAAAGCGCTAGATTGTTGAAGAAATTTTCTTCTGGAATTCATAAAAATAGGTTTAGAAGTAGTGGCACTAAGTTAATGTATTTTATTGATACAATAACTAATTTTTATGAAAATTCTTCATAAAACGTTCCATTCGATCTACAACCTGATCGAACCAATGATTCATTAAAACAAAGGTGTGTGGTGATTTTTCGAAGGTATAATACTCCGAATGTATCCCTAACGCTGCCATTTTATGCATAAAGTCTGTTCGTCCTGCATGCATTCTTTCCACACCGGAATTCAAAAATAGCACAGGGGGATCACTTTTAGTTACATGACTGAGCGCCGAACCTTCTTTCCAAATAGCTTCACCATCTACTTTGTTATATCCGAAATAATAGGTCGCCGCCGATGTCTTTTTACTATCATCCCCCTCCCCCGACTCCTGATGAATAAATGCCAAAATCCCATCTATATCAATTACTGCTGCGACTTTGACTCCTTTACCATAGGTATTTTCATCTTGAACAGATCCCAGAAGTGCGGCCATTTGGCCACCTGCTGAATAACCCGCCACATATATTTCTCCTACATTCTTCCGCTTCGAAACCCATTGTAATGCCGCTTGAGCATCCTGCATAGCTGCCGGGTACAAGGCTTCGGTGGACAAGCGATATTCCACTAAAAAGACCCGATAACCTCGGTCAGCTAAGGCTTTCGCCAATGGAATGTGTTGTGAACGATGCCCCGTGCGCCATCCGCCTCCGTGGAAGAAAAGCAACGTAGGCTGTACGCGGGAGGTGGAAATCGAATATTCATCCACGACTAATTTTCTCGTTCCTATCACCTTATACACTGAACTTTGAACTTTGCACTTTGAACTTTGATATTTGGCTAGCCGAACCGTAGAATCCTCTTTCAACAGACTCCGCCAGGCAGAATAATTGGCAAAAGAAGTGTCTGGTTTCCCGGTGATGCCCGTTTTGTTTTGGGCTTGAAGGCTCCACGAACTAAGTAAGATGAAAATAAGGAGTTTGTGCATAATTTGTAAAGGCGAAGATTCGATTATTCTAATCATTCTTCCTAATTTAAGGGTCTAAATCGATTAACATGAAAAATATACGCGTACTCGTAGTGGGTTGCGGAAACATGGGAGCCTCCCATGCGAAAGCCTACCAGAACCTAGCTGGATTTGAAATTTGCGGTCTCGTTTCTCCTGGAAATAGTAAAGAAACGTTGAATGAAGCATTAGGTGGTGGCCAAAAGCTCTACAGCGAATACTATACCGCCCTTGCCGATTCAAAACCCGATGCAGTTTGCATCTCCACCTACCCGGATACCCACGAAGCATATTCCATTGCTGCCCTAGAAGCGGGATGCCATGTATTCTTGGAAAAACCGATTGCCGATTCTTTAGCAGGCGCCATTAATGTGGCAAATGCCGTTCGCAAAAGTGGCAAAAAACTAGTGGTAGGTTATATTTTACGCCACCATCCCTCGTGGATAAAATTCATTGAGATAGCGAAGACGATGGGGAAACCCCTCGTGATGCGGATGAACCTCAATCAACAATCACACGGATATATGTGGGACGTGCATCGGAATTTAATGAAATCCTTAAGCCCCATCGTGGACTGTGGAGTGCATTATATCGATGTGATGTGCCAAATGACTCGTTCTAAACCTCTTCGCGTTTCTGCCATCGGTGCTAGAATGACGGAAGATATTCCGGCAGGAAATTATAATTACGGTCAACTTCAAATCCATTTCGAAGATGGTTCCGTAGGCTGGTATGAAGCTGGCTGGGGACCGATGATCTCGCAGAATGCGTATTTTGTAAAAGATGTTTTTGGGCCAAAAGGATCCGTTTCCATCGTCGCTAAAAATGCCGGTGGCGAAGGAAAATCAGACGACGTGGAATCCCATACCAAAACTGAATCACTCCGTGTACACCATGCAGATATTGATTCCAAAAACGAATTTACAAAAGAAGACGAATGGGTTAACTTAACCGATGAGCCTGATCACCAAGGACTTTGCGATCGCGAGCAGGCCTATTTCTTACGTGCCATTCAAGACGACGTAGATCTAACGGATCACGTGGAAGATGCGGTGAATAGTTTACGAATTGCCTTTGCTTGTGATGAGTCGGTGAAGACGGGGGGGATGGTTAGGCTAAGTTAGTCCGAAGGGAATTAGTCCGGAGGGATTCAGTCGCTAGTTTATACTTTTTACCTCCGGACTATAGACTCCGGACTATTTAAACTAAATAAAAAAGGTCTCAAATCGAGACCTTTTTTATTTAGTTTAAATACTTAGCTAACCAACCCTGAATTTCCGAATAATGAAATTTCGAATTGTCTGGATTTAGGATCCAATGGTTCTCGCCAGGGAAGACAATTAACTTACTTGGAATCTGAAGACGTTGATGAATACTCCAGTTTTCTAGGGTATTGTTAATAGGAACACGGAAATCATTTTCTCCCACGGTTAATAACATAGGCGTTTTGAAGTTAGCCGCGAAGCGCATGGGGTTTTGTTCTTTCCAGGTTTTGGTAGGTACCCAAGGAGCACCTCCATTCATTAATTCTCTACCCCAAATCACATCAGATGTTCCCCATTGTGCCTCAGAGTTTACTAAACCCGCATGTGCAATTAAACATTTATAATGTGAGGTTGATGCCTGCATCCAGTTCGCAAGGTGACCGCCGTAAGAAGCACCACCAGCGGCTTGTTTGCTGCCATCAATATACGAGAAGCGTTTGATAGCATCGGCTGCGGCTTCTTGGATTTCCTGTCCTGGACCTTTGAACGGGTCAAATTGAATATCCTGCGTAAATTTCTCACCATAACCCACAGAACCTGTATAATCTGTCATCACTAGTACATAGTTAGTGGAACCTAGCACGTACGGATTCCAACGGTAACCGAACACATCCTTAAAAGATATGGCGGGCCCACCGTGCATTAGTACAAACAAGGGATATTTCTTCGAAGCATCAAATCCAGTTGGTTTCAAAACGACGGATCGAATATTTTTGCCTCGGGATGTTTTAGTCCAAATCACCTCCGGCTTCTGTAAATCCAAACCTGCTAAAACAGCATCGTTTGCCTTTGAAATTGCTTTCACAATTCCGCCAGAAGACACCCAAACCTCGGGTGGAGAGAAAATAGATTGGTAATAATAAGCGAAAATGGATGGTTTAGCCGAAAGACTTAGTCCTGTATATGATCCTGTTTCAGCCCCTAAAACGGGTTTAATCGAACCATCAGCCACCGAAATTTCAACTATTCGATCTATCCCTTGATCTTCGATGCTAGCAAAAACAGATGAGCCAGCCATTTCCATATCATTGATGGGACGATCCAGGGTGGCGGCTAGTTCTTTTTTGGCAGACGTAGACGATGCATCGAAACGATACATGCGATTCAAATAGTATAATTTATTCCCTATCGCAGAACCGGTTGCGACCAAATATTTACCATCCTCTGTGTATTCAGCAGTTGAATAATCTGTCTCGTCATTCACTAGGGTCGTCTCCTTACCACCCGATACGCTAACAGAATAAATGTTCGACTTAGCGGATTGATAAGCAGTCGTATTGTATTCGGTGGTTGCCGTAAACACGACTGATTTGCCATCAGGGCCAAAATTATAGGAGCCTAAACGGAATCCTAGTGAATTAACTAGGGAAACATTCGCCATTAGATTCAAAGGTTGAGCACCAGATTTTAAATCCATTACGAAGATATGCCCTTGTTTCTCGTCTAACCAAGAGTCCCAATAGCGCACGGGGAAAGATTGATAGACACGGGCTTTGGTCTTAATTTTCTTCTTTTCATCAGCCATCTTTTTGCTAGCTGAATCGTTGAAAGCTTTTGGGAAAACACGGCTCGAGAATATGATTCGTGAACCATCTGCGGAAAATTTAACATCACTCACGCCTGTAGAAAGTGAGGTTAGGCGCTGGGCTTCACCACCGGCTAAAGGCAATACATATAATTGAGCTGCCTCGTCTCCATCACGTTTGGCAACAAAATAGATTTTATCTGAAGCCGCTGACCATTGGTAATTGTCTTCGCCGCCTTTTGAATTTGTTAATTTTCGTGGCTCTGACGAACCGTCCGCTGAGGCAATCCAAAGATCGGACGTTTGTTCCTCCAGATTGTAGGAGGTTTCGATGCGAGAATAAATCACATAGCGCCCATCGGGGGAAATTTTGGGGGCTCCTATCTTTTTCCATTTAATCATGATCTCATGTGACATAGGCTTTTGGCCGTTTACAGAGAGGGTAAATGCTAAAAAGCAGGACAGTATTAGTAACAATTTCTTCATATTGATAGTTTAGATACATTAAATTAATTAATTTAATGTCACATCAACCTTTTTCAAATGAAAAATAATTACTTACAACTCCTCCTTGCAGGCACTGTTTTAATCAGCAGCAGCCTTTATGCGCAAGAAAAACCGGGAAAATTTATTGATCGCGATAATATGAATCTTAGCGTAAAAGCGGGAGATGACTTCGTGGAATATTCGAACGGACCTTGGGTAAAGAAAAATCCAATTCCAGCAAAAGAAACACGCTGGGGTGCCTTTAATCAATTGCGTGATTTTAATATCAATGCGATTAAAACGATTTTAGATGAGACCAAAGACACGAAAGCTGCCGCTGGTTCAGTCGAAAAAAGAGTGGCTGATTTCTATGCTGCCGCTATGGACAGCTTAGCGATCGAAAGACTAGGATTCACTCCTATTCAAGCTGATTTGCAACACATTGCTGGATTGCAATTCAAATCACAAATCGTAACAGAAATTGCGCGTATGCGCTCAACAGGAGCTGGCTCTCCCTTATTTGGCTTTTATATAGGTCAAGACCGCAAGAACGTAGAGAAAATGGTTCCACAATTAGGCCAAGGCGGAACCTCGCTACCAGATCGCGATTATTATTTAAAGAATGATGCGCGTAGTGTGAAGATTCAAGAGGCATTTAAAAAATACGTGGCGACACTATTTGCTTTGACAGGTACACCAGAGGCGCAAGCGAAAGCAAATGCGGAAACAGTTTACCAATTAGAGAAGAAATTAGCAGAGGCTCAAATGGCGCGTGTCGAGATGCGTGATCCATACAAAACGTATAATAAATTTGCGTTCGCGGATTTCAATCAAAAGACACCCGCATTTAACTGGGCATTGACTTTCCAAGATTTTGGCACATCTGCTCCTGATTCCATCTTAGTGGGTGCTCCTAAATTCTTCGAGGCCGTTAATAAAATGTTAATTGAGACTCCAGTAGATACCTGGAAGACCTATTTAACTTGGAATTTGTTACGTAGCAGTGCAGGGTATTTAAGTTCTCCTTTCGTAAAAGCTAGCTTTGCTTATTCACAAGTATTATCAGGCCAAAAAGTCCAAGCACCAAGATGGCAACGTATGTCTTCTATGACGGACGGAACGTTAGGTGAATTATTAGGTCAATTATATGTGGCTAAATACTTCAAGCCAGAAGCTAAAGCGAGAATGGTAGAATTAGTGGCTAACCTACGTAAAGCTTTCGCTGTACGCTTAAACAAGTTAGATTGGATGAGCGCAGAGACGAAGGAAAAGGCTTTGGCAAAATTAAACGCTTTCACTCCTAAAATCGGTTATCCTGACAAATGGAAAAACTACGATGGTTTAGAGGTATCAGCCACTGAATACTATGGAAACATTCGCCGTGCAGGTGCATGGGGCTTCCAAGAGAATTTAGCACAATTAGGCAAGCCGGTAGACAGAAGCCGTTGGGGTATGACGCCACCGACAGTGAACGCTTACTATAGCCCAGTAATGAACGAAATCGTTTTCCCTGCCGGAATTTTACAATTCCCTTTCTTCGCAGCTGAAGCAGATGATGCGATCAACTACGGCGGAATCGGTGCGGTAATTGGACACGAAATGTCACACGGATTCGATGACAGTGGTAGCCAATACGACAAAGATGGCACCTTGCGCAACTGGTGGACAAAAGACGATTTAGCGAAATTCAAGGCTAGAACAGAACTTTTAGGCAAGCAATTTGACGCATATACGGTTCAAGATACGATCCACGTAAATGGTAAATTAACGATGGGCGAAAACATCGGAGACTTAGGTGGCTTGAATATGGCTTATGAGGCATTCAAAATGACTAAGCAAGGAAAGGCAGCTAAGAAAATTGATGGATTCTCACCAGATCAACGTTTCTTCTTGGCTTGGGCTCAAGTGTGGAGAGGTTCATCTCTTCCGGAAACAGAAGTACAATTAGTACAAACTGACTCTCACTCACCAGCACAATACCGTACGATCGGTGCTCCAGTGAATATGGATGCTTGGTACACGGCTTTCGGAGTGAAAGCAGGTGATAAGCTGTATAAGAAGCCGGAAGATCGGATTAAGATTTGGTAAAATAAGTCCGGAGTCTAAAGGAAATGAGTCCGGAGGAATTTAGTCCAGATTTTCCCTTCGGACTTTTTCCCTTCGGACTGGTAAAAAAAGGCGACCCTGCGGGTCGCCTTTTTTTTTGCTTAACTTTCTCTTACTTCACGTATTTCTCTAACCACTGGAATTGCTCCCATAGCAAGTGTAAAACGTTTTCTTTACCACGGTAGCTATGCGCCTCATAAGGTAGATAAACGAAACGAGTTGTTGCTCCATTTCCTTTTAAAGCAGCATAAAGGCGCTCGGAGTTGATGGGGAAAGTTCCTGTGTTGTCGTCTTGCTCACCGTGCACTAATAAGATTGGCTCTTTGATTTTGTCGGCATAGCTGAAGGGACTCATCTCATAGTACAATTGTGGTGCTTGCCAGTAAGTACGGTCTTCGTTTTGGAAACCAAAAGGAGTCAACGTACGATTATAAGCTCCACTACGGGCAATACCTGCTTTAAATAAATCGGTATGTGCTAATAAATTAGCAGTCATAAACGCACCATAGCTGTGACCACCCACGGCCATACGCTTGCGATCGCCCACACCTAAAGAAGCTAAGTAATCAATCGCCGCGGAAGCATTTAGCTTTAATTGATCGACAAAGTTATCATTGGGTTTTTTCGAAGCATCTGTTGACACGATTGGCATTTCAGCATTATCTAAAATCGCATAACCCTGCGTAGCATAATAGATAGGCGATGCCCAGCTTAACATGGTGAATCGATCCTTGCTTCCACGAATCTGAGCGGCATCTGCAGCGGAATTAAATTCGCGTGGATAAGCCCAAATCAAAACTGGAAGTGGACCATCTTTTTCTTTGTTATAGCCTTTTGGCAAATATAAATCGCCCGTTAGATCTACGCCATCTGCACGCTTGTACTTGATTTTCTCCTTAGTAATTCCCACTAAATTAGGGTAAGGATTCTCAAATTGTGTCAATGCCTTGTCTTGAGCAGAATTTAGCAAGTTCTTAATGAAGTAGTTGGGCACCTCTGTTTGGGATTCCTTTCTACTTAATACGATTAATTTATCCGCATCAATTACTTCTTCTACTTGTTCAAAATTACCCGGTTTAGCACGCCAAATAATCTCGTTCTTCTTAGTAGCTAAATCGAACTTCGAGATAAAAGGTAGATCCCCCTGATCAGAAGAACCGACTGGATTATTCATTAAAATTTTAGTTCCATTATCCGTTAACTGGATCACATCTCGTCCTAAGGCATTTTTCGTCATGACGGGACTTCCTGGATTTCGGTAAGCGTCAGTTAAATTCCGCTCATATAATAATTCTAACGATCCATCGACTGATGAATAACGACTCACCTTAGAAGTCTGCTTACCACGCAAGACCTCACTAACTAAAGCCAGTTTAGCATTTCCCCAGGTAACCCCGGCAAAACGGGTCTTCGTCTTAAATAACTCTTTAGGCTCTTGAGTAAAAGGAGCTGATAACGAATAAACCGCATCATGGAAATCCACCTGCTTTTTAATCAAACCACTGTCAAGTGGCATCGCATACACAAGGGACGCAGGCTCATCATCGCGCCACTCGAATCCACGAGGTACATTTTGTACATTATCATTCCCACCTGGAGCACTTTCCGCAGAGGGTAATTTAGCAATCTCTTTGATCATTTTACCTTCCAAATCAAGTACTCTCAATGTCGAAGGAAATCCATACGCAGGTACAGCATACGAAAAAGGCTTCGCAACGCTACGCGTCAAAATGTAGCGACGGTCCGGAGACAATTGGAAAGAATTGAACAGAGCTGGCTCCCCTATTTTCTTATTCACTCCATTTCTATAAACGACTAATTGAGCCTCCGCATAATAGGCAAATAAGCTCTCGTCATAAGGGGATTTAATCAAATCTTGAAAAGTAGGTCTAGGTGCAGCTTTACCTACATTCTGCTGAATGGTGGGCCCTTTAGGCGTGATAGGGCGTTTAGGCGCACCGGCCGCATCATGTGTAGTGACCTTGTATAAAATGCTTTGATCATCTACCCAGGTAAACGCATTTCCCAACACTTGATTCAAAGGAGCGCTATTCACACGCGATGCCTTCTTTGTAGCGATATCAATCACATACAAATCGACACCATTCACCTCTATTTGAGCAAAAGCAATTTTCGTCTCGGATGGATTCCAAGCAACAGTTCCCACAGCTAGGTTTTTAGGCAAACCAGCAATTTCGATTTTCGCCCCATTACGAATGGTTTGCAAGGTAATGCTGCTGATGGGACTTTGGCGTGAAGGAGAAAAATTCAAGGGATTCAAGCGAAGACCCGCAATTTTCATCTCCGGCTGACCTAGTTCCTCTACGGTAGGATACGAGTTACGACCTAATAACAATAAGTAATCCGCCTTCGAATCAATGCGAACTAAAGGAATAGGTTTTGCCAAAAGCAAATCCGAAATGGCCTTAGGTGGCAATTGATAGGAATCGATATCTTGAGCTTTACTAAACAATGGAGTAAAGAGCAACACACTCAGTGTCACTAAAATGGTTGATTTTTTCATAGGATAGATTTAAACAAAAAAAGGTGGCTAATAAATTAGCCACCTTTAATTTACAAAATAATTATAATGGATTTTGAACAATCGCAGGATTTGCATTAATCTCGCGACGTGGAATTAAGAATTCCCAACGCACATCACCCGGAGCCACATCATATAACAAGGCAACCGAAGCAATGGCATTCGTACCATTTCTGTTCAATGCTGCATTTGTACGCTTCAAGTCTAAGAAACGGTGTCCTTCTCCCCAAAGTTCAATACGGCGTTGAAGTAAGACTTCATTAATCAATGAAACACCTGTTTTAGTTGATTTAACATAACTAGCATCTCTAGTCTTCACTAAATCGAATAAAATCTGAGAAGCTCCAGCTGCATCATTTAAACGAGCTTTAGCTTCCGCCTCGATTAAGTACATCTCACCCGCCCGCATGTAAGGAACATCTCCCATCGCTGAAGTAGACGGAACGCCAGGAAGCTTAAATTTCTGATTTAAGAATTTAGGACGTATACCGCCCGGAGGAACAACCGAATTTGTAGCAGTTGGAGTTTCCACCCACATTTTAGATCTAATATCAGTCGTTGGAATTTGCGCATACAACAAATTATTAATCACCTTTGGATAGGTTCTAATTACAGTAGAATTGTAGTTACATGAAATATACGAGTGATAACCACCGAAATATTCCGTTTGGTCTTCTAAGTGATCGAATCCCCACATCCACTCCGAGTTAGCGATGTCTTGAAAACCATCCGTGTACATAGTTGATGTCATAGGTACATATCCTGCGCGTGCCTCAGCAGCAAACTTAGCCGCATTTGTCCAATCTTGTTGAACTAAGGCAACGCGTGCTTGCAAACCTTTTACCACACTTAAATTAATGTGTGATTTGTTTAAGCGAGACGTTGTTAATAAAGCTGCAGCATCCGTTAAATCCTTATTGATTTGGGAGTAAACCTCTTCCACTGTACTACGAGGTTTACCTTCTGTAGTAGGCTCTAAAACTAAAGGTACACCTAATTGAGAATTAGGTTTCGCTGTCGCATCATAACGCTTACCATACAATTGCACTAGATTGAAATAACCAAATGCACGTAAAGCTAAAGCCTCCCCTTTCAACGCATTGCGTTCAGCAGCTGGGCCAACAGCCTTATCCAAGTTAGCTATCCCAATATTCGCATTACCAATAATTCGGTAATACATCTCGTAGGGAAATTGCACCAAGGTATTCACGTCTGAACGGTGAGCTGTCCAACGTGTTTCACCTACGTGCCAAGACGCCGAAGTAGCACTAATAACCATATCCTCTCCTAGGTGATCTAAAATAATCATCATAGCCGGATGACCCGAGTGGCCTTGAGAACTTAAATAACGTACGATAAACGAACGGTAAATACCGTTAATGGCAGATGCTGCATTCTTTGTAGTAGCATAGGCTGATCCTGCATCAATACTAGCCGTAGGGGAAGTATCTAAATAAGCTTCCTCGCATGAAGTAAATAACAATGCGAATACAAGCGAAAAGTAAACTAAATATTTATTTTTCATGATTCAAATATTATAAAGAGAATGAAAGACCTAAAACCAATGATTTCGCAGGACTATAGACGTTACTAGTCGTTCCTCCAAAATTCTGTTGCACATTCATACCGCTGCGGCGAGATAACATAAGGAAGTTCTCCCCACTCACATATACCTGAGCGTTATCAATTTTTAATCGAGACAACAAGGACTTAGGTAAACGGTAAGATAAAGTCACTGTACGGATGTTTAAGAAACTACCATCAATTAACCAACGATCCGAAGCCGCATCAAAATCAGCGGTACGGCCATTATCCATACGTGGCACTTCCGTAACATCTCCTGGATTAATCCAACGCTTTAAGATATCCACATGCTTCGCACTATGATAACCAGCGCCCATTAAACTAGCATAAGCTCCATCATAAATTTTACCTCCTACTTGATAAACCATCAAAGCAGTTAAAGAGAAACCTTTGTAGCGAAGGGATGTATTAACCGATCCTGTTAAATCAGCAATAGATGTTCCATTATACCAATACCTTGCGTTTGCAATGTTATTAGTTAAGGTATCTCCGTTCGCTGTAATTCTCGAGTTAGACGCTACAAAAGAGGTAGCACGGTACTCAGCCACACCTGTCTCCGGATTAACTCCTTTGTATTCGCGT
Organism: Aquirufa sp. A-Brett2-15D; assembly: GCF_054558735.1. Taxonomy (NCBI): domain Bacteria; kingdom Pseudomonadati; phylum Bacteroidota; class Cytophagia; order Cytophagales; family Flectobacillaceae; genus Aquirufa; species Aquirufa sp. A-Brett2-15D. Next base: position 871,806 of record NZ_JBSKFT010000001.1, read on the forward strand.
AACCAATAATCATAAAGAGAACTTCCCTCCTTTAATTTCTTTGTACCATCAATGATCTCCTTACTTTCAGCAGGCATCTTCGTAATCTTATTCTCTAATTTCGTCGCATTTAAATCTACATTCCAAGTAAAGTCTTTCGTTCTAACTAAGTCTGCACTTAATTGAAGTTCGATACCTCTGTTGTACATAGATCCAATGTTACGCGTCTCAGAACCAATACCCACTGAAAGTGGTAATGGCACGGCAAAGATTAAGTTAGTCGATTGACGATCAAAGTATTCAATCGTACCTGAAACTCTGTTTTTGAATAAACCAAATTCTAAGGCGACATCAAAAGCCGTATTTGTCTCCCACTCTAATGATTTACTACCTAGAGAAGATTGTAAAATACCTGGCTCTGTTGCGTTATTCCAACCCAAAGCATATAATGGCTGCCAAGCATAGTTACTGATACCACCATCGTTACCTGTTTGGCCCCATGAACCTCTTAGTTTCAGGTTATCAATGAACGTTAATTCTTTGATGAAGTCCTCTTGATCTAAACGCCAAGCAGCTGAAGCAGAGTAGAATGTACCCCAACGCTTATCTTGGAAGAATTTAGAAGAACCATCGCGACGAGCGGAGAATGAAACGAAATACTTCGAATCATAATCATAATTCAAACGAGAGAAGAAACCTTCTACACGACGAACATCATACTGAGATGTCAAGTTCGTTGTAGTAGTGAAGTTAATTAATTCATAATTACCATCTAAGATTTGTTGTGAACGAGAACCATCTAAACTATTACTTACTAAGTTATAGTTCTCATGACCTAAAAGGGCATCCACATTATGCTTCCCAAATGAATGGTTATAGGTTAATAATTGAGATAAGTTATAAGAAGTAACATTCTCAAATGTATTCGAAGCACGACCTGCAGGAGCACCATCACCGATTTCTGGATTACCAAAAACGATAGAATTCGCATTCGTAATATCCACACCTACGTTATTCGTTAATTTAAAATCTTTCAAGAAAGAAATTTCACCATAAGCACGACCACCTATTAAGTTTCTACGGAAGAAGTTTTCGTTCAATTCCGTTTCAGCTACTACGTGACGACCACCATATTGAGGACGGTTAGATAAACCTAAACCACTTAAATTACCATAATCATAGCGATTCTTTCCATTCTCTAATTGTAAGAATGAACCTGGACTTGCTGGATTGTATGCATAAACAGGATAAATAGGTGCCATAGCACGTGTAAAGAAGAATGGATTCACAAAAGAAGTTCCACCATCTGCTGTCGACTGATTCGAAGTCGTCAACGTCGTATTCATGTTAGCTCCTACTTTGAACCAATCATTCATTTGGCTATTCACATTTAAACGAGCTGTAAAACGATCGTAGTCAGACTTGATTTGGTATCCCTTGTCATTCAAATAAGATACGGATAAGAAATAATCCGATTTACCAGTTGATCCAGAGAAATTAGCTGCTACCTCATCACGAATACCCTCACGCATCACTGCCTTCTCCCAGTTTAAATCATCCGCATTGTAAATCAATTGCGCAGATGAATTTAATTTACCGTCTGTTCCTACTAATTGAGCGAAAGGAACATTGTATACATTATAACCTGTTCCCACAATCGCACCTAAACCAGCTGAAGCTGTCGTGTTTGCTGTACCAATAGCTACTGGACTAGTTGCTCTGTAAGCTAAATTATTACGATTAGACTCCCACATCAAAGGATAATAATCCGCAGCACCCACGCGATCATATTCTGGCATGGCACGCGTATTAAAACCTTTTGTATACTTGATATTAATCGTATTCTTTCCTTTTGTACCCTTTTTGGTAGTAACCATCACCACACCATTGGCTGCACGAGCACCATAAAGCGCTGTAGAAGCTGCATCCTTTAAAACAGTGATCGACTCAATATCGTCATTGTTCAAATTCGCAATACTGGCAGAATAAGGAATACCATCCACTACGTATAATGGGTCATTGGAAGATGAAATCGAACCAAAACCACGAATACGAACGGCAGGAGCCGATCCAGGTTGACCTGAAGTAGACGTGGTAGTCACACCCGGTGCAATACCTTCTAAAGCTTGGCCAATATTCGTAATAGGTCTTACCCCTAATTTCTCTGCAGTTACTTTAGCAGAAGATCCAGTAAAGGATGATTTTTTAGCTGTTCCAAATGTGGTGATAACAACCTCATCTAACGTAGATGAACTAGATACCAAAGTAACATTGAATACGCTACGGTTTCCCACTCGAATTTCCTGAGCCGTATAACCGACAGAACTAATGACTATAACAGCATTCGAAGAAACTGTTAATTTGAACGAACCACCTGCATCGGTATTTGTACCTCTGCTCGTTCCCTTGATGGAAACGTTAACACCTGGTAAAGATGTTCCATCATCTCCGGTAACCTTTCCAGAAATCGATCTGTCTTGTGCTTGAAGCGGAATTATCGCTAACAAACATAAGAAGATACTTACTAGTACTGTTTTTTTCATAATAGAATTATTTAAAATGAAGCATAATGTAAACACCATGTTATGGTATTGTTACGCAATTTAGAACCTCAAATGTATTGTTTAGGTTTAAAGAAAAACAATTAAACATTTATATGATATAAATAAAAATTATTTATGATTAATTTTATTAACCTCTAAATTACCCAGCATAATCATTCAAACTATCAAGTCATTTTATTAAAAAAAGGTCATAAAAAAAAGAGGCGACCCTTGCGGGTCGCCTCTTTAAATTCGATCTAAAAACTAAAATTAGTTTTTATCCCAGAATAACTTCGTTGTAACCACATCACCACCGATTGCCGAAGCAGCCGCTGTATAGTTAGTTCCATTTAAAGTTTGCTCATTAGCCGGGTAAGACAAACGAGTAGGGAATCCAGACTTAGCATTTACTGGTGTAGCAATTTTAGGAAAGTCTAAACGACGTAACTCAGTCCAACCTTCGTAAGGACGGTTATAAAGCGCAATCCATTTCTGAGTTGCAATCTTTTCTTTCCAAGTTCCAGCAGCAGTTGTATAAGCAACAGCAGCTTGAGCTAAATAATCATCAGCGTTTGCTTGTGTTCCACCCCAATACAAAATAGAAGCCGTAATCGCTTTATTGTAGTGAGATTCTGCAGAACCAGCTACTGTATAACCACGCTCAGCAGCTTCAGCACGTAAGAATTCTGTTTCTACCACGTCAGCAAATACATAAGGATCAGCAGCTGCGATCACTTTTGCACCAGCACGAGAGAAATCTACGAACGTATTTGATTTTCCTACAATACCACCAGCATAAACACCAGCGTTATTTTTAGAGAAATAAAAGGCTGTACGAGGGTCATTCCATCCTAATAACTTATCCATTAAGTCTTTCGCACCAATGTAATCTTGACGACCACCGGTTACGATATCAGCAAATAATGGATTTTGATTAGGGGATGCTGACTGGTAAGTGAAATAACCATTGTTAGCAGAAGCTGAGATTGCACCAGCATCAGACGCTTCTACCGCCGTTTTAGCAGCAGCAGCATTTTCGTCCGCCACGATCATACCTAACTTCATACGCAATGTGTTAGCAAATTTCAACCAGTTAGAAATAGATCCTTTATAAACTAAATCTTCACCTGAAGCAAAACCTGCAGCTGATGTATTTAATTTAGTGATATCTGAATTCAAACGAGCCATTAAATCAGCGTGAACCGTTTTCGCATCATCGTACTTAGGGAATAAATTAGTCGGTTGTAATGCTTCTGTGTAAGGAACATTTCCGAAAGTATTCACTAAGATAGAATACGTATAAACTTGCATGATGTCAATGATCGCTAATTTATTCGCTTTCTCACCTGCAGTTAACGTTGCATCCGCCGTGATTAACTTAGCTGATTCAGTATAATCTGCTAATACATCACGGTACATGGTTGTCCACCATCCTTGAGGGATAGCACGCGTATTGAAATCATATTGCGCTTCATCTTGGTATACAGCCATAGCCCAGTGGCTAACTGTAAAACGGAACACGTTCGTGTTCACACTTGCAGACGCTAAAGAACCAGCAAGGGTTCTCGTAGCATTCGAGAACAAGGTAGGAGCTGGAACAGCTGCTGGCCTTTTAGTCTCGGTATTTAATTGAGAGATATCTTCTGTACAAGCCGAGAACAATAGCAACAGCGGTACAAAAACTTTTAACATATTTTTCATCTTTATCTAAATTTAGGATGATTAAAATAACAATTTAACGTTAAATCCGATCGATCTAGTAGTGGGATAAGCACCTGATTGATTTCCTTGGATATTACCAGAAGACAAGTTTTCTTCAGGATCTGAATAAGGAACATATTTTTTAATGATCCATAAGTTACGTCCAAAAATAGACACGTCTACACCTTTCACGCCACCTAATTTAGCAACGACTGATTTAGGTAAAGAATACGTCAAGTTAGCCTCACGTAATTTCACGAAAGTCGCATCATAAACGAATGCAGCAGCTGGGTTATAAGCATAACCATACGTACCGTACTCATTTTCAACGCGGATATCATTCGGAGTTCCGTCTGCTTTCACACCTGGCATGATAATTCCACCACCATCAGCAATTGAATTACGAGATGGGTTTCCTTTATCATTAAGTTCAGCTGATTCAGCATAAACACCTGTCGCAGCACCATAGTACTGATCAAGTGAGAATACGTTACCACCTTTCTTCATATCAATTAAGAAAGAGAAGGATACATTTTTGTATTTGAATGTGTTATTCAAACCACCGATCCAATCTGGGTTAACATTACCGATATTGTTCGTAGTCGTAGTAGAAATAGCATAACGTCCGTTAGACTTAACAGACTTTTCTCCATTTACTAATACCCACGTCTTTCCTTGTAACACACCATAAGGTTGTCCTACCGTTGCGTTCAAAGAAACGCCACCTTGGAATGAACCTAATTGAAGGTTTTGAGATACACCGTATAAGCTCAATACTAATGATTGATTCTTAGTCCAGTTTGCATTTACATTCCAAGAGAAATCAGCTGTTTTGATGGGTGTAGCGTAAACGCTTAATTCAAAACCTTTGTTCTCAATATTACCTGCATTCACATAAGATGAACTAAAACCAGTTGCAGAAGAAACCGCTGCTGGTAAAATTTGATCTAATGTATTTGATTGATAATACGTCGCATCAAAACCTAAACGGTTCTGTAAGAATGACATCTCTAAACCAATCTCACGAGATTGAGTTTGCTCTGGCTTCAATACCGGATTGTTTTGTGTACTAGGTACAGAGAACAAGATGGTCGAACCGAATGGAGATGGTTGATCATATACGTTTTTGATAGCACCCCAAGGAGCATCATTACCTACAGTCGCCCAGTTAGCACGTAACTTACCAGAAGTCAACCAAGGAAGATCTTGGATGTGGTGAGAGAATAACCAAGACATAGAACCTGAATAGTAGTTGTATTGGTTATTTTCAACAGGTAAGGTAGACGACTTATCACGACGGATAGTACCATCTAATGTTAAGAAATCTTTATATGTTACCGTTAAACCACCAAACAGACCGAATACCTCACGTGGTGAATATCCTTCCGCCGTAGCCGCAACTGTTCCCTTTGAATTCGCAACAGAATATAAACCTGGAACGATCAAACCTCCGTTAGTACTACCTGACATCGCGCGAACAAATGATTTACGTAAGTTCAAACCAGCTAAGGCTTTCACATTTACATCTTTAATCACATTCTTATCGAAGTTAGCCATCAAATCATAGTTCGTTTCATTAAACGAACGCTCTAAATGATAATAACTAGGTACTGCTTGAGAACCTACCGCATTACGCTCTTCTTGCAATTCACTGTAAGTATCAAGTGTAATACGTCCTAAAAAAGCTAAGTATGAAGTTGCTTTATAATCTAATTGAGCATTACCGAAGATACGAGTACGTGAATCAGTCTCATAGTTTTGGTAACGAGTCCAATAGTAGTTATCTGTATAGATTGGCTTTAAACCAGCTGCAGAAGAAGGATCACCCCAGTTCCAAGTAACGTTTTGATTGTTACGGAAATAAGCTTCTTTTTGCTCTACTAAATCTACGTTAGTTTGGTACCATTGACGGAAGTTTTGGTTAACGTTTTGTCCAGAATAACCTGAACCGTAACGACCTTTACCATCTACGATAGAGAAGTTAGCCACTGCTTGAGCGCTTAATTTCTCATTGATTTTATATGAACCTCCTAAGTTTACAATGTTCTTAGTCACATTAGAGTTAGGTAAAGTACCACGCTCTTCATTACGCGTAAAGCCTAATTTATACGTTCCTTTATCATTCGCGCCATCTAACAAAATATTCGTGTTGTTAGAAATAGCTGTCTCATAGAATGTGTCTGGCGTATTAGTAGCAGCAACCCATGGCTTCATTTTCTTGTAGTTAGGACCCGCTGGATCAAAAGCATCCCAGTGGTAAACCATTAAGCTAGGATTAAATTTCACCCCGTAAGACGCATCTTCTGCTGTAGGTACAACTAAATCATCTGTACCATCACCATTTGCATCAAAATACAAGAAACCATCTTTTTGATATGGATCAGAATAACCTGCACCATATTGGTTTTGGTAAGTAGGGAAAGTTGACTTATCAATTGTTCCTACGGTTAAACCAGCGTTGATAGTTAAACCTAAACCACGCTTTGCTTTCTTAGTTGTGATCATGATCACACCATTCGAAGCACGAGAACCGTAAAGAGCAGTTGCCGCAGCACCTTTCAAGACAGTCATGTTTTCGATATCATCTGGGTTAATATCCGCAGCTGCATTACCGTAATCATAACCACCACGACCAGTTGTTTGGTTACCAGAGTTTTTGTTCGTGTTATCAATTGGCACACCATCCACTACGAAAAGAGCTTGGTTGTTACCAGTCAATGATTTGTTACCACGAATAACTACGTTAGTAGAGCCACCGATCGCATTACCTTGGATGATTTGTAAACCCGCTACTTTACCAGATAATGCTTGAATTGCGTTACCAGTACGTACGCGTGTTAACTCTTCTCCTTTAACTTGCTGTGCAGCATAAGGTAATGAGTTCTTTGTACGAGTAAGACCCAAAGCCGTTACAACAACTTCATTCAATTCAGATGCATCTGAAGCTAAAACAACGTTGATTGAACTTTGGCTTCCTACTGAAACCGTTTGTGGCTTGTAACCCACAAAACTGAAAGTGATTGCAGCGCCATCACCTACCGAAATAGTGTAAGTACCATCTGCTGCCGAGGTTGTACCTCGAGATGAACCTTTTAGGCTGACACTAACTCCCGGAAGAGCAGTACCATCCTCAGAAGCAGTAACCTTACCGGTTACTTGCCTTGTTTGAGCCATTGATGTGCTGAATACAGCAAACACCAATACCCCAAGGAGTAATAGTTTTTTCATGTGTTTGAGTTTAATTAATGAAAAAATAATATAATAATGAGGACAAATTAGGAATTTTCTAATATAACACCTAATTAATTAGCATAAAAAAAGAGGTGATATCTCATGACAGCACCTCTTTAAAAATATATTACCTAATCAAAATTTTAAATAATTTTTGTACTTTTTTAATACACTAGCACAATTACAAGATTTGATTCAAAATCATTACACCGATTAATCCGGTGATAGACACAATTGTTTCCATGAGTGACCAAGATCTCAGCGTTTCTTTTACGGTCAAATTGAAATATTCTTTAAATAGCCAAAAACCCGTATCATTCACATGAGAGAACATTAAACTACCGGCTCCGATGCTCAATACCATTAAGTTCGCGTTAACTGATCCCGATGCAACCAGTGGATAAATCATTCCCGCCGCTGTCAAACCTGCAATCGTAGCAGAACCTAGGCAAACGCGAATAATCGCCGCCATCATCCAGCCTAAAACAAGTGGATGAATAGGTAATCCTCCTAAATAAGTAGCAATCTCGTTGCTAACTCCTGAAACTAACAGTATCTCCTTTAAAGTTCCGGCCCCTGCTATAATCAATAAAATCATCGCCACATCTTTCACCGCTTCCCCATAAACGTTCATCACATCCTCTATTTTCTTGCCCATTCTGATACCTAAAACAAAAGTGGCCACGATAATAGCTACTAACATCACCATGGCGGGATCCGCGATTAATTTTACTAAGGGCGAATTAGGCATTTGGACTTCGGCGATGGTCGTTCCTACTAATAGGAATACAGGAAATAGCGCCGCGATGAAGCTGGCTGTTTTACTAGGCAGATTCGATTCATCTATTTCGGCTGAAGCGAAGGCTTTTAATGGTTTGACGGGTAGATGGGCCAAAGTTTTGGCAAAAATAGGACCTGCCACAATAATCGCCGGAATGGCTACTAGTATACCCAGCATCAGCGTTTCACCCATATTCGCATGAAACTGCGCCACTAAAGCTGCTGGAGATGGATGAGGAGGTAAAAATCCGTGCGCCACAGACAAAGAGGCCATCATAGGAACCCCTGCCATCAATGGAGGAATTTTATATTGCTGAACTAAGGAGAAAATCAACGGAATCATCAACACAAATCCCACATTATAAAATAGGGGAATTCCAATCACAAAACCCGTCAACATCAACCCCCAAGTAATGTTTTTTAGCCCAAAAAGATCAATCAAAGTTCCCGAAATCTGTTTAGCAGCCCCAGAACTGGCCACTAGCTTACCGAGCATTGCCCCTAAAACGAGAATGACGACTAGAGAACCGAGGGTGTCGCCTAATCCTTTTTGGATAGATTTCGCGATATCAGGCAAGGGTAAACCCAGACAAACACCCGCAAAAAGGCTCACAAGCAAAAAGGATATAAAAGAATTGACCTTCCAGTACGTGATTAAGAGTACTAAAAGGCCAAGGCTTGCAATTACGATTAATAAGGTCATAGTATGAATAGGTTAATATTCACAATTTACCATTTAGCTGTTAAAAATCGCCATACGTTTCTTCTAAATATTTCTGCATCACTAGAATATCCTCTTTAGAGGTTAAATCAGGCACATTCTCCGCTAAAGGAATCGCAAAAAATCCTTTACCCTCCCCTTCACCAAACATCACCACCGACGTAGGCAATTCCTTTTCGTTACGAACTACATGGAAAGGTGTTTTTGCTAAATAAGGCAAAAAGGTACTTGCTTCAAACACAAAAACGTTCATACTCACCCCTAAACGACCTTGCTTCGCCATTAATTCATCGGCTTGCTCCTTCGTAGGCTTTTCAATAATCTCTAATAAATACCCTTCTGCATCCGTGCGAATCAAGGCAAAAGCCGAAATACGCTCTTCTGGATACAATAAACTGTCTCTGTGATAGGAAATTAATGCTTGTGGAACTTCAGATGCTAACAGTGTCTTAAGCGCGTTCACCGAATATAAATTATCCGAATTACACACGATCACGCGACCTGTTTGCCAGGCTGTATGTTGTGATAAAGCTTGGTACACCGCATCTGCCGTTCCGGCTGGCTTCTCGCGATCTGCTGGTATTTGTTGACGGGCAAAAACAATTTCCATCCCCCAAGTAGCATCTTTTGCCAATAAAGACTCACAATACTCTTGTGAAACGTTATCCGTCGGATGCAAAAGCAACATCACCTCTTCAATTCCGGCTAAATGGGCATTATATAATTGATAGTCAATTAAAGTCTTTCCGTTTTTACCCACTTGGATCATCCCTTTAGTCACCGCATTTGCTTGCGCTACTAATTTAGGGTCTAAATCACTGTTCTCTTCTGCTAAGGCTTTCTTCATGCGAGAGGCCATACCACCCGCTAAAATCAATAATCTCTTCTTCATACAATTTTCGTTGTTCCTTTATCTACTGTTATGATGTAGGCTTTTCCACCCTCGCTCTCGATGGCTTTGACCACTTTTTCTGGATCATTCGGGGCATACGCGAACATACATCCGCCGCCACCTGAACCATTTATTTTACCTCCTAAAGCTCCTGCATCCAATGCTGCCTGAATCATTCTGTTGATTTTAGGCGTGGAGATTCGCTTGTGTTCCCGCAAATTTACTTGATGTTCGTTTAATAAAGAACCTAATTTCTCATCTGACCAAGGTATTTTTCCCTCGAACATCGCCTTCGCCTCTAAAAGCAAATCGCGATCACTAATATTCGCCTGCAAAAGCACCCATTCGTCTTCAGTTAATAATTCTCGGTATTTAGCCGAATCATTTTCGGTGGCTAAATTAAAATTGGGGTATTTTGCCTGTATTTTCTTCATCCCTCCTAACATCCCAAACTTCACGTGACTCAAAATGCCTAAGGTATCTTTAGGCTCGCCAGAATCCCCTAGAACAAAGGTTCCTAATTCTCTTGCATACGTTTCAATATGTATTTCAGGCTCACTCGCTAAATAAATTACATTTCCCACTGCCGTCGAATATTGGTCCATCATTCCACCGGGCTCTGAAAACTCGAGCACCTCGGCTTCATAAGTGATTTCGCCAATTTGTTTAGGGGAATAGCCTAATTCATATAATTCATTCAATAAGCTTACCCAAGAAACGAGTAAAGCAGAGGAACTGGACGTGCCTGAATTAATGGGAATGTTTCCTGTTACGGTTAAATCTAATCCCTTATCCAAACGATGTCCTTTGCGATACAAGACATTTAAGACACTTTTAAAATAGTCGCGTTCTTTTGTATAGACCAAAGGATAAACTAATTCAAATGACTCCTCAGTACCCACATCAGGCAAGGAAAAATGCACAGTTTTATCAGGTCTGAAATCACCCTTGATTTGGATTCGCTTCGAAATGGCCGCCGCAATAACAGGCAAACCTAAATAATCTTGGTGCTCACCAAAAAGACAAATACGTCCCGGGGTTGATACAATCATGTTAAGCGGGGTGATTCGTTAAATAATCTAATTTATACGCCCAGGTGGCTGCAATATTCTCCGCCTTCACGATCGCCTCTTCCGTCTTAGGTCCCTCGAATAAATCTCGTAGCGTTTCTCTGAACATGGAGAGCCAGCGTTCGAAGTGGGCCGGCGTTATTGGATGCATTTGATTAATCTGAATATGAGGACGCATGGGAGCGCCTTGATAGGCTGTTCCCTGAAACAATAACATCTCCCAAAAATCATACATTTTAGGAAGGTGCTTCGAGAAATCCACCTGCATTACTTCCATGAAAACCTTTCCCACTAAATCATCCGAGGGCATTTTAGCATAAAACGCATCCACAAATGTTTTAATGTCGGCCTTCGAAGTAATGTCGTTTTTCATTAATGCGTTTTGATTTTCGCGAGCAATAAGTTCGAAACTTTCGCCCCCTGAATTAACCCCTGATCTAAAGCTGGACGGAAGTGAATTCCGCCATATAAACGACTAACAGAGGCTTCATCAGCAGCTTGTTTAAAGGAAGTAAATTTACGCGGTGGTAAGCCATACGGAATTTCTGTTGAGTCACTGAAAGACACATTGTCACCGTATAATTTAGTCAAAACCGTAGCAGCCGCACTAGAAATAGTACTATGTCCAGAGGTATATTCTGGGAATGGAGGCGTCTGTAAAATCGGTATCCATTTCTTATCGATACTATTGTTAATCACTGTCTCTGGACGAATTCTCACCGAACGGTATTTCTCATCCCAACACGAAATAAATCCATCAAAAATAGACATCGATGTCATCGCAAAAGCTTCCGCTACCTGCACATGAGACTTCTTTAATTGACGTGAAACTTGACCCACAATACCTAACCAGTGACCACCTGGCGACATTTTCTTCGTCGCAAACATGGCATGTCCCGTAATGTTCATTTTGAAAGGATTACAATCCCAGAAATTGGCAATATCACGTTGCTCCTCCGTCAAATTCTTTACCGTATTATAGGATTCCATCACTTCTTTGTAATAGGGAGTTCCAGGCGTCAAATCAAATTTAGCCGGAATAGGAGCCTGAAATTGCGCAGAGGAATCAAGTCCAACCGGGCGAATTTTAGTCCAATAAGGCTCCACCGCATCCATATAGGCCGGTGGAGTAGGCGTCCAAGTTCCCGGATCATTCGTAACCGTGAAACGGAAACCACGCGTTTGTTTGTAATTATCTTTAGCTGCATACCTCATCACCGATTCTGCAATTGAATCACCTAAGGCAATCGAGCGATCATATACATCAGAAGGAATACCAGTTGCACGATAATCCTCTTCTAATTTTTTATCAAATTCATCATACAATTCTTGCGCAAAAGTTAATTTCTTTCCCACCGTTAAGAAGGCACGCGTCGAAGCTAAAGGAAAGCAATATTCTTGCCCTTTCTCCGGCTGAGCTACATTTTGAAAACCATTGATTTGGCCTACTAATGATTTATATCCCTTTTCCCCGTGAATCGCTGCTTCATAGCCTGCAATACTTGCGTACATATAAATTCGAGCGGACACAGGTGGAGCGAAAATATCATGAATGATACTTTCCGTAAGCATAACCTCAGCACGAATTAAAAATTCAGGGCTAGCCGCAGCTTTCTGATACTCTTTATTCGAGCTAGAACAAGCAGCTATGAGTAATACGGTGATAATGAAAACAATTTTTCTCATGTGGAATTTGATTAACCTTGTAAAGGTACGAAAACGCACCTACATTTCACTGATGAAAATCAGGTTCTCGCCAAAATTTCTTCAGCCGCTTCCCTTCCCGAAGCCAGAGCTCCCTGTAAGGATGGAAACTGGACATAATCCCCGGCTAAAATGATGCCTTGGGCTGCCTTTTTAATAGAATCATATGCATCCACCGCTTGCAAAGAATGGGGTAAATCAAATTCTTCTAGAAAGTGTAATTTTATGCCAGATAGCTGCTTTTCGAGTGCTACCATTACCTCTTGTTTGTTACTATTTCGCAAACTCGTAGCAGAATACAAGGCTTTACCTTTAGGAGCTAGTCCCGGATTAACATCGGTCAAGCAAGTGAAATGGAGTAGATTTTCATCACTGATTAGGCGTAGCAAAGGGGGCTGGGAAGCCGTTTTATCTGCCGAAAAATAAAAAGTCTTAGAGGCTAAAGTGGCTGGGGACTCCAGCCCTAAAAGTTTCGCTGCCACCGGTAAATCCACAGCTAAAATCACCGCCTCTCCCTCGATTTTCTTCCCTGAATTCAACGTAATACTACAGGCATCTACTTCCGCAATTTCTTCATTTATTCGTAGCTTTTCAGAAGGCAAATTCGAAGCTAATTGATCCGGAATTGCTTGCATTCCTTTCGCTGGAATAGCGGTATTTCCGTACAGAAACTGGCGCAAATAATAGAAGAAAAGGGACGCAGGTTGCGTTAATTTTTCTTGCAAGAAAACGCCTTGGAAAAAAGGGATTAAAAATTCGGTTGCGAAGCGATGAGAGAATGAATAAGATTTGATCAACTCTTCCGTACTTTGTTTTTTGCCATCTAAGGCTGGAACATTTCCTTGAAGCTTAAACCAAATTTTGGCGAGGGAAATAATATCCTTAAAACTCAGAATATCCGAAGAGAATAAGTCAAAAGGACGACGTAAGGGATTATAGAAAACCTGATTCTTTAGCATCGCCCCTGATTCAAAAAATTGCAGTTCAAGTGCGCTTAGGTCTAAAGAACGCTGAACCTCCGAGTAAGATGTCTGCAAGACTTGAAAGCCCCGGTCTAAAATAAATCCATCTTTTAGTATAGATGAAACACGGCCGCCTAGAGTTCCCCCTTTTTCGAACAAAATGAAGTCCCTACCGCTTTGGTGTAAAATATTAGCCGCTTGTAAACCGGCAATTCCACCGCCAACTATCAGGATAGGTTTCATAGATAAATTATATTTTTATAAACACTGCAAAATTAAAATTGTTTAACATTCTTTTTATTAAATTGCAGTTTATAAATACAAAATTGCTGAATGGAGTACCTAATTAAGGCAGAAGGAGATTACCAATACATCGATGAAGGTCAAGGGGAAACCCTTTTATTACTTCACGGTTTATTTGGCGCATTGAACAACTGGGAGGGAGTGATTAATCACTTTAAGCAGCATTATAGAGTCATTATACCTTTGATGCCTATTCACGAAATGCCTATTAAAGAGGCAGGATGCGAAGGTTTAACAGAGTTTATCGAAGGCTTCGTAGATTATAAGGCATTAGATAATTTCACTGTCATTGGAAATTCTTTAGGCGGTCACGTTGCCTTGATTTATACCTTGCGTCATCCAGAAAAGATTCAACGATTGATTTTAACGGGTTCTTCGGGCTTGTTTGAAAATTCGATGGGCGGCTCCTATCCGAAACGAGGAAATTACGAATACATTAAAGAAAGGGTAGAATACACGTTTTATGACCCGAAAACGGCGAGTAAAGAATTAGTGGATGAAGTATTCGAAATCACGAATAGTATCCCGAAGGTCATGCGTATTATTGCAATTGCAAAATCGGCTCAGCGTAATAATATGGCCAAAGATATAATAAACATCAAGGCTCCTACCCTATTGATTTGGGGCTTGAATGATACCATTACCCCGCCAGAAGTGGGACACGAATTCAATCAATTAATCTCTGGTTCAACCCTGCGATTCATTGATAAATGCTGCCATGCTCCTATGATGGAAAGGCCCGTTGAATTCAACGAAATAGTAACAGAGTGGTTAAACCATAACCCGATTTAATATGTTAATTCTATCACACCTAAACTATGATTTACCGGTGTTGCGAATGCATGATTCAGTGGCAAAAGCCCTGAAAACACTTCGCAACCAGGAGGTTTTTGCATTAGCGGTGGTGGAGAATAAGCACTTTATCGGCCTTGTTTCAGAGGAGGTTTTAAGCCAAGCCATATCCCCAGAACAAACCATATCGGATTTAAAAGAGCACTTTTCTGATTTCCGAATGGAAGAAGAGGAAGATGTCTTAGCTAGCTTGCCTTGGTTTGATGATATAGCAGTAGATATCATCGCCATTACAAATTCAGACCAGGTTTTTAGAGGTTATTTGACCAAATCCGCCGTAGGAAATCTCCTATTGAATTCTGGATTAGAAAATAAAAATGGCGGAATAATCCGCATACCTTTTCAAGCGTCACGCGATAATTTAAGTACGATCATTCGAATCATTGAAGAAGAAAATGGCTTCGTTGTTCGCACCTTTTTCCAAGAACCTAATGTGCTTATTCAGGTCCAAACGGAAACCTTTGGCAAGATCATCGCTAATTTAGAAAGGCATGGTATTTTCATTGAGAAAGCCTTTGTTTTTGGCGAACAATTAGAAGTAGATCAAGATCGTTTTGATCATTTAATGCGCTTTATCGACCTATAATGAGTGTACAATTAGCTATTCACGGGAAATCATTTACGGCAGAAACTAAGCCCTTAATGGAGAAAATGTGGGCTGATATTTGTGCCAAAAATTGCCAACCCATCCTCTCCGATTTTTTCAAAAACCACCTACTGGAACACGGGTTCTCTGTAGCTGATGTCCCGAGCTATTCGGCCGAAAAAGGACTCGAAAAAGTGGATATGGCCTGGAGTATTGGTGGCGACGGTACACTCTTAGAAACATTAACACAAATAGGGCCTAAAGAAATTCCCATTCTAGGTATTAATACCGGGCGATTGGGCTTTTTAGCGACTTTATCACCCCCAGAAATCAGTACCGCTTTAGACACCGTTTTGCAAGGGAATTACCGCATAGAAAATAGAAGTCTCGTCTCAGTCGAATCAACGATTGATTTTTTCGATGGAAAAGGCTTTGGCTTAAATGAAGTCGGATTAATGAAGACCGACACGTCATCCATGATTACCATTAAGGCTTACGTGGATGGGAATTATTTAAACTCCTACTGGGCAGATGGCTTAATCGTTTCGACAGCCACTGGATCTACTGGTTATTCCCTTTCAGTAGGCGGCCCATTAGTTATTCCAAGTTCAGATATATTTATTATTGCTCCCATGAGCCCACATAATTTAAATGTGCGCCCACTCCTAGTTTCCAGCTCAGCTATATTAACGTTTGAAGTAAGTTCAAGAAGTAAAAACTTCCTTATTTCGCTGGATTCGCGCTCAAAAGTGGTCGACAGTCACCATAAAATCACCGTTCAAAAAGCGCCATTTTCGGCAAAACTTATTAAGATTCCGGGGGATGATTTTCTTCAGACGCTGAGGAGTAAGTTGAATTGGGGGCTTGATGTTAGAAATTAAAAAAGAGCTTAGGCTCTTTTTTAATTTCTAACATCTAAAGAATAAAGCATAGAGCATAAAGAATAGATATATTGTAGAAAAAACATTTCACAAAGCCTGCCCCGCAGGGGCAACCAACTTTATTCTTTATGCTTTGTGCTCTATGCTTTAAAGAAGTCTTTTTAGCTCATTCAGCTTCAACAACGCCTCAATCGGCGACAAAGAATTCACATCTAATTCGCCTAATTGCTCCTCAATTTTCTTTAATCCTTCTGGGATTTCAGCGCCAAAAAGACTCATTTGGTAATTTGCCTTAGGCATGTCTTTAAGCTTATCAATATTCTCTTCCAACACGTGATCTTTCTCGAGGTTTTGAAGAATCTCATGAGCGCGCAATACTAAGGAGGTAGGCATTCCGGCTAATTGTGCAACGTGAATACCAAAACTATGGGCACTTCCGCCAGGTAATAATTTACGTAGGAAGATGATTTTATTTCCCACTTCTTTAACGGAGACGTGGAAGTTTTGGATGCGTGGAAAGTCCTGAGTTAATTCATTTAATTCGTGGTAGTGGGTGGCAAATAAGGTTTTGGCCTTATACGAAGGATGATTATGCAGGTGTTCTGCAATCGCCCAAGCCATAGAAACGCCATCGTAAGTCGAGGTTCCGCGACCGATTTCGTCCAGTAAAACCAAAGATCGAGACGATAAATTATTCAAAATCGCCGCCGTTTCGGTCATTTCCACCATAAAGGTTGACTCCCCCTTAGAGAGGTTATCCGAGGCACCTACCCGCGTGAAAACTTTGTCCACTAAACCTAAATTTGCGGAATCAGCAGGCACGTATGAGCCCATCTGAGCGAGCAAAACAATCAGAGCGGTTTGGCGTAACAAAGCTGATTTACCAGCCATATTCGGACCCGTAATCATCATGATTTGCTGCGTTTGATCATCTAAATAAACATCATTAGGCACATAATTTTCACCTGCTGGCAATTGTTTTTCGATCACCGGATGGCGTCCACCTTTGATATCAATTACCTCCGTTTCATTTAAAGCAGGTCGAACATACTTGTTTTTCTTTGCCACAGTGGCGAAAGAAAGAAGCACGTCTAGCGTTGCAATTCCGAGGGCATTTCGTTGAATTTGGGTTAAATAGACTAAAGCCGTTTGAACCAAATCCTGGAAAATACCAAACTCAATAACCGAGATTTTATCCTCCGCACTCAGAATTTTTTCTTCGTAAACCTTTAACTCTTCGGTAATATAACGTTCCGCATTGACTAGGGTTTGCTTACGTATCCATTCCGGCGGAACCCGATCTTTATGCGAATTAGTCACCTCTAAATAATAGCCAAAAACTCGATTATAAGATACCTTCAATGAAGTGATTCCAGTACGCTCAATTTCGCGTTTTTGGAGATCCGATAAATAGCCTTTGCCTGAACTCGAAAGTCCATGCAATTCATCTAATTCGGCTAAAAATCCGGATTTAATCATACCTCCTTGGTGCATTAACACAGGTGAATCTTCACGCAAGGCCGTATCAATTTTATGTACTAATTCATCGCAGGAATCAAGACTGCTAGCAAGACCAGAAAGACTAGCGTATTTCGAGGAAGCTAGAAGAGATTTGATCTCCGGAATTTGCTGCAGGGCATTCTTCAACGCATTTAATTCACGTGGATTAATGCGACCGGCGGCGACTTTGGAAATCATCCGCTCCACATCGCCTATAGGTTTCAATAAGTTAGAAACCTGATCCAATAAGGCATCAGAATCGAGTAAGCCTGCCACCCCTTCCTGGCGTTGAACGATGGTTTGCAAATCCTTTAAAGGCAGTACAAGCCATTTACGAAGTAAGCGCCCACCCATCGCTGTTAAAGTTTGATCAATCAATGCAATCAATGGAACGCCACCGTCTTGTGTGGGATGAATCAACTCGAGATTCCGAATCGTAAATCGATCTAACCAAACATATTTATCTTCTTCAATCCGTTGAATAGAAGAAATATGACCGATGGCGCGGTGCTCCGTTTCGGCTAAATAATGTAAAATGACACCGGCAGAAATGATGCCGAGAGGACTATTTTCAATCCCGAAACCCTTCAGGTTTTGAGTCTTAAAATGTTGCGTTAACAGCGGATAAGTGAATTCGTGGGTAAAAATCCACTCTTCCATAGTAAAGCTATGGAATTGCTCCCCGAACGCGTCGATAAACGCATTTCTGTGTTTTTTAGGATACAGAATTTCGGCTGGCAGAAAGCTTTGGACTAATTTCTGAATATAGGCCAAAGGTCCCTGAGAGCACATAAATTCCCCCGTGGAAATATCCAACAGGGCAATTCCATAGGTCGCCGATTTTTCCTCTATTGAGATCGCCGCCACATAATTATTGCGCTTATTATCTAAAACTTGGTCATTAAAGGACACGCCAGGAGTCACTAATTCCGTCACCCCGCGCTTCACAATTCCCTTTACCGTCGCAGGGTCCTCTAATTGATCACAAATCGCAACGCGTTCACCTGCGCGGACTAATTTAGGCAAATAGGTATCTAAAGAATGGTGTGGGAAACCAGCTAATTCGGCATCGGCATTCCCATTATTTCGACGTGTCAAAACAATGCCCAGAATTTTCGAGGCTTTTATCGCGTCTTGGCCAAAAGTCTCGTAAAAATCCCCTACCCGAAACAACAAAATTGCTCCAGGGTATTTCGCCTTGATTTGATTAAACTGCCTTGATAGAGGGGTTTCCCCTTTTTTCAATGGCTCCTCTCCGTTTTCTGCTTTCCGTGCCAAATATTTCTGTTCTATTAATGACAAAAATAAACCAAATTTTCTATTTTTGATTTCTCTAAACCAGATTAAGAAAATGATTAACAATTCTATTTACATTAAATCCCAACAAGAAGTATTCGATGTCGTGATTGTGGGTTCCGGTGCGGGTGGCGGTATGGCTGCTCACACGTTAGCAAAAGCCGGAGCAAAGGTGTGCGTTCTGGAGGCAGGACAGCCTTTTGACCCAGCAGATCCGAAAGATATGACCCAAATGAAATGGCCCTATGAGTCATTACGTAGAGGGTCAAGTAGTTCGCTACGTAATTTTGGTGATTTTGATGCTGCCTATGGTGGCTGGGATATCGAAGGCGAACCCTATACACGTAAAGAAGGAACAAAGTTCGATTGGTTTCGCTCCCGCATGGTGGGTGGACGCACGAACCACTGGGGACGTATTTCCCTTCGTTTTGGTCCAGATGATTTTAAAAGAAAAAGTATCGACGGCCTAGGCGATGACTGGCCGATCGGATATGATGATATGAAGCCTTTCTATGATAAGGTGGATAAAATGATTGGGGTTTTTGGAACAAACGAAGGCCTTAGAAATAACCCAGATGGCTATTTCTTACCTCCTCCTAAGCCTCGTCTACACGAATTAATGATCAAAAAGGCGAACAAAGCCCTAGGCATCCCGACGTATCCATCGCGTATGTCGATGTTAACAAAGCCCATTAACAATGAACGTGGGCAATGTTTCTATTGCGGCCAATGTAACCGCGGTTGTTCTGCTTATGCGGATTTCTCGTCCTCATCCGTTTTAATTAAACCGGCTGTAAACACAGGAAATACGACTGTTTTACCATTTGCGATGGCGCGCGAAGTAATGACGGATCCCATCACAGGTTTAGCGACTGGCGTTTCTTATGTACATACGGGTACGATGATGGAATATTCTGTCAAAGGAAAAATCGTCGTTTTAGCTGCCTCTGCTGGTGAAACTGCACGTCTATTATTGAATTCAAAAAGTTCTCGATTCCCGAACGGTATCGCTAATTCTAGCGGAGTCGTAGGAAAATACATTAATGACTCTACCGGAGCCTCTCGTTCCGCTATAATTCCATCCTTATTTGATCGCAAGCGCTATAATGAAGATGGTGTGGGCGGTATGCACGTTTATACTCCGTGGTGGTTAGATAACGCAAAATTAGACTTCCCTCGTGGATACCACATCGAATATGGTGGAGGTATGGGAATGCCAAACTATGGTTTTGGCTGGGGTATCGAAGGCCTAAATGGTCGCGAAAATTTCACTAGAGATGGTATTAAAAAGGCCGCTGGTGGATACGGTGCTACTTTGAAAGAAGATTACCGCCGATTCTATGGCGCTTATGTTAGCTTTGCAGGACGTGGAGAACCGGTTCCTCGCGAAGACAATTACTGTGAAATCGATCCAAGCGTAGTGGACAAATTCGGAATCCCTGTTTTACGTTTTAATTATAAATGGAGTGATTACGAGGTGAAGCAAGCGAAACACATGCAAGACACCTTCGAAGAAATTATTCACTCGATGGGTGGTGAAGCCATGGGTAAAAAACCTGGTGCTGAAAATAATTATGGTTTAGCTGATCCAGGTCGTATCATCCACGAAGTGGGAACAGCACGTATGGGTAATGATAAAAAGACCTCCGTACTGAACTCTAATTGCCAGGCACACGATGTGAAAAACTTATTCGTTGCGGATGCCGCGCCATTCGTTTCTCAAGGGGATAAAAATGCGACTTGGACTATCCTTGCGCTATCCCTAAGAACATCAGAATTTATTATTGATCAACGCAAAAAAGGCAACCTGTAAGATGAAAAGAAGAGACTATTTAAAAAATATGGGCTTAAGTTCACTGGGCTTAGCCGTTTTCAATCCCGATGAAAAAGCGATTGAGAATTTAGAATTAGGAAAAGTTCCGGTCAAAAGACCGAACGGGCGTACGCAAGAAGAAGCAGAAATGGAAGCTCGCCTACTGGCGGAGGTGTTCTTGAACGCGCATGAATTAGCTACCATCACCGTTTTGTCTGACATCATTATTCCAGCTGATAAAAAATCGGGAAGCGCGTCCCAATCAGGAGTTACCGCATTCATTGAGTTTATCGTGAAAGATAAGCCAGAATTAAAAACACCGATGCGCGGTGGATTGCGTTGGTTAGATGTAGAATCGAACAAGCGTTTTTCGAAAAATTTCACTGAATTAACTCCTGCTCAGCGACTAAACATCGTAGATGAAATTGCTTACCCTGGTAAAACACCTAAGCATTTATCTCAAGGGGAATCATTTTTCACTTTGATGCGAAATTTAACCGCAACGGGATTTTATACGTCCAAAATCGGAATTGCCGATTTAGATTATAAAGGAAATACGCCTAACCAGTGGGATGGCGTACCAGATGAAGTTTTAAAACAATATGGTTTGAGTTATGACGCCTAAGCGTGTCACTAGACCAGCCATTTTTCAGTCCATTCCAGGCCTCGTGGCGGGTGTTAGCACTCGCCACGGCGGCTTAAGTGAAACTCCCTATACTTCTTTAAATCTAGGTATCCATACAGATGATTCTCCTGAAATCATCGAAAAAAACCTTGCCTTATTTTGCGAGGATGTAGGTATTTCTCCATCAGATCTAGCCCGTTCTTATCAAGTACATGGGGACAAAATTTGGGTGACTGGTCGTCCCGGATATCAAACCGGTTTCGATGCCATGGTCAGCGTTCAAGCCGGAGTTTTTGCCGGTGTAAGTATCGCTGATTGCACTCCCATTTTACTTGCTGATCCAGTTGCAGGTATTTGTGCAGCCATTCATGCTGGTTGGAAAGGAACGGTCGCTGGAATCGTCGAAAAAACAGCAAAACGGATGATTGAAAACCGAGGCTCGAATCCTGCTAACATTTTGGCCTATATCGGACCTTGCATTGGATTAGCTAATTTTGAGGTCGGCGACGAAGTCGCCGCACAATTTGCTGCCGAATATAAAACACGAGTAAACAATAAATGGCATGTGGATTTAAAAGCGGCAAATGCTGCTCAACTTGAAAAGCTAGGAATTACACAGATAGAAATCGATCCTGCCTGCACGGTAGAAAACAATGGAGACTATTTTTCGCACCGAAAAGAAAAGGGATTTACTGGCCGAATGATCGCCTTAATTGGATTTCAAATTACGTAGGAACATTTGGCGATTAAGATTCTCTTTAGGCATCAATTCGTAAGCCTTTTTATAATCTTTTCGCTTCAAATCTCCATTCTTCACAGACTTGATGAAGCTAATCCAAGCAAATGGATTCGTCAAAGCTAACATAGGACTACTAAAGAAGTTTTTATTTGCCTGTGATGAGACCATCATGTCAGAGAAATTTCGAAAATTCGATGAGGCTCCCATCCCCGCTTGCAAAGCAAAGACATTCAATTTCGATTGCTCTAAATTTTCACGCGCATTATCTCGTTCTCTCGCATTCCTCAATTCCATAGCTAAGAAAGCCTGTTTAAACTCTTCCTCACTAGAATGAGGGAAAACTTTCACTTCCCGAAGCATCGTCGTCAATTCATCCATCGGAATAATAACTTGATGTACTAATTCGGTATCACGCGGGACGATATAGTATTTTTTCTTGTAACCGATATACGAAATCACTAGGCTATCTCCCGGAAACACATACATATCTACCTGTCCGAAATTATCACTTAAGGCACCGCGACCAGCCTGGGGATTAAATATGTAAGCCAAAGGAAGGAACTCCGCATTACTCGATGCCACCACCCGCCCTTGGAATAAGACCGTTTTATTCTGACCTTGAGAGAAGGCTGTCATTGAAAACAAGCTTAAAGCGAGGATTCCCAGAAATCGAGTAAAGTACTGTTTCATCTTAAAGCCGAAATTAAGCAAAAAATGAATCCAAAATGGTTAAAACCTGTTAAACTTAGATTTTGGGAAATAATTTCAAGAAAGTGATGATAAACGGAACCGATAAGAGTAAACCATCAAATCGATCTAAAAATCCGCCATGACCCGGTATCGTATCTGCAGAGTCTTTGATATTTATACTTCGTTTAAATAAAGATTCCACTAAATCACCATACGTTCCAGCCACCACAATAATAACTCCGATTCCAAACCACTGCCAGCCCTCGTAATTCGTAAAATAGATCGATAAAACATAAGACACGATCATCGCGGCGATTAAACCGCCGATACTTCCCTCCCAAGATTTCTTAGGAGACACACGTTCGAATAGTTTTGTCTTACCAAATTTCGTTCCAGCAAAATAGGCACCCGAGTCACTAGCCCACAATAGAAAAAGACATCCTAAAACGATTTGGGGATCATACGTGTCATTTTTTATAAAGGCTAAAACGGTAAACAAAGCGAAAGGTAAAGCCACATATATGATCCCTAAGAACGTATACGCGATATTTTTAAATGGCTTTTCATCTTTAGCATTATACAACTTAATAAAGAAGATTAAAGCTAATAAGGGTGAAAGGATATAGTAATTAGAATAAGCAATCTCCCCTTTTTCAATAAAAAAGGTCAATAAATGCAGCACAACTCCGCAGAAAGTACCGTAAAATGTCAAGGGTAAATTGTCACTAATACTGCCGACTAACTTATAAAATTCGAGTTGTGCCGCTGCACCAATCAATAAGAAAAAAGCCAAAAAAGTATAATCACTAAAAAGTACACAGAAAAGCAAAAATGGCACCGCCACTATAGCTGCGATCACGCGTTGTTGCAAATTAGACATTTCTCTTAAACCCATAAATCTATTTTTCTAATCGCATACTATGCAGACGACGAATGTAAAATACCACTAATGCTACAGATATCAACACAGACCACCAAGGCGTAATTTCTCCTAATTTCTCTGGATCAACTGCGATTTGCTTCTGCTGGTACATATAATGCATGGTTAAGGTCCAGCCATTATTAAATAAATGCGCTACTATCGGAATCCAAATATTGCGATTCCACACATATAAATACCCGAAAAAGGCCCCTAAAAACAAACGCGGAAAGAATCCGAAAAATTGAAAATGAATAAAGCTAAAAATACCCGCAGAGACCCAAATCGCCACGTGGTGATTCCCTACATAGCGTTCAAATAAAGTTTGTAGCACTCCTCTAAAGAATAGCTCCTCCCCTAAAGCGGCCAACCCAGCAATTACGGCTAAACCTATGGCAAAGTCCGTAGGACTCTGAAAGTTGATTAAAAACTTAGTTAATTCGGCTAATTGTGTTTCTGACGCACGCATCCATTTTTCGGTCTCTTCGAATCCAGCCGGCAAGATAATGGACTCATTCCACTGAATCAGGTATTCAAGCATCGGCATTCCCACTAAAATAGTGATGATAGACCAAAGAAATACCCGGTAATCTGGTTTTGTATTTTCCGATAGAGAATTAAAATCGCGTTTTTCAGACCATCGCAAATAGGCCCAAGAACTTGCCACAAAAGTGAAAAGAGCCGAAAACCACTGCATGGCCATCATGGCACGAAAGGCTCCCTCGTAGTTTTGGGGATGTGCCATAAAATCCAAAACGGATTTTTGAAATTGATTCACATCCTGTGTGGGGAATCCTACAATTAATACGACTGATAATAGACCAATAAATTGGCCTATAAATCCTCCTAATAGAAAGAATCCAAATAATATTAAGATCTTAGACAGCAAACCGAGGTAACGTTCGGGGCCTTGAAAATTGTTATCTACCATAATGCTCGTAAATTTACAGAATTTTTAATCAGAATGGTAAAGATAGGTAACATAGAGCTAGGCTCATTCCCATTGCTTTTAGCGCCCATGGAGGACGTTTCTGACCCGCCTTTCCGCGCGGTGTGCAAAGCGAACGGCGCTGATTTAATGTATACAGAGTTTATTTCGTCGGAAGGATTGATTCGAGATGCCGCAAAAAGTGTGCAAAAATTAGATATTTTTGAATACGAACGTCCGATTGGCATTCAACTTTTTGGTAGTTCCATCGAAACGATGGCGTCTTGTACAGAGATCGCCACGAAAGCTGGCCCAGATTTAATTGATATAAATTACGGTTGTCCCGTGAAACAAGTGGCTTGTAGAGGCGCTGGTGCCGCTTTATTGCAAGATATTCCGAAGATGGTGGCGATGACGAAGGCCGTGGTAAATGCAACGCATCTTCCGGTCACCGTGAAAACACGTCTTGGCTGGGATGATTCCACGAAAAATATTGTGGATGTGGCGGAACGCCTTCAAGACATTGGAATTCAGGCATTGACTATCCATGGAAGAACGCGCGTTCAGATGTATAAGGGTGCAGCAGACTGGGAATTAATCTCAAAAGTGAAAAATAATCCCCGTATTAAGATCCCCATTTTTGGTAATGGAGACGTCGATTCTCCTGAAAAAGCGAAAGAATACCGCGATCGATACGAAGTAGATGGGATCATGATAGGACGTGCGTCCATCGGATACCCTTGGATATTTAATGAAATCAAACATTATCTTGCCACAGGGGAGCACCTCGCTCCTCCTACCCTACAACAACGCTTGCAAGTATGCTTAGATCACTTGGATTTCTCGATTCGTTGGAAAGGAAATCACGGAGGAATCGTTGAAATGAGACGGCATTATTCAAATTATTTCCGCGGAATGGATCATTTTAAACCATTTAGAACCCGTTTAGTAACTACTTATGACTTTGAAGAAATCAAAAGCATTTTAACTGAAATTTCGGAACATTATGAAATGGTTCCTTTTAACGCCTAATGGACAACAAACAAAAATCCCCAGTTCTATTCATCATTTTAGCCTTTATTGCACTTTCCTTGATTTGGGGTAGTTCCTTTATTTTGGTCAAAAAAAGTTTAGTCTATTATAGTTCTCCACAGGTAGGTGCTTTGCGTATTTTTGCTGCCTTCATTTTCTTTATCCCGGTGTTTTTAAAACAGCGACATGAAGTCAAAAAGGAACATTGGAAGAGTTTTCTATTAGCGGGTTTGACTGGAAATTTAATTCCAGCCATCTTGTTTTCGATCGCAGGAAAGCACCTAACTTCGGCGCTTTCAGGAATGCTGAATGCCTTTACGCCACTTTTTACCCTGATCGTAGGAATTCTAATCTTCAGACAAGGTTTTCAATGGCGCCAAATGATTGGCATCATTCTAGGCATCGCCGGCTGTATCGGATTAATTGCGGGAGGCGAAGGATTCAATCTAGATTTTAATTTTCACGCGCTTTGGGTGGTATTAGCCACTTTTCTTTACGGTTTCAATTTGCACATTGTTAAAACGAAATTATCAGGCTTAAATCCTTTTACGGCTACAGCAGGAATCTTTATGGCCATTGGGCCACTTTCGTTTATTTTGTTAGCCTCCACTGGATTTTTTGCTCAACCTATCGAATGGTGGCCCTTTTTAGCGGCTTGTTCTTTGGGCGTTTTCGGTTCAGCCATCGCGATGGTATTATTCAATCAATTGATTAAATGGACGAATGCCATTGTCGCTAGTTCTGTCACCTATATCATCCCCATCGTAGCTGTAGGCTGGGGAGTTTTCGATGGCGAACAGGTGTATATATCGCAAATTATTGCGATGATCATACTGTTGATTGGTGTTTATGAAATCAACCGATCAAAGGCTTGATTTTGATGCGATAAAAGATCCATTGTAAATAAAAAGAAAAGGTTTGCGCATTTGCAGAAAACCTAAAAGACAAAATAAAAAGCAAAAATACTAGAACAATTTCCCTAGTTTTGGAGTAATATAGTTGCTTTCACATCTGGCCATATCCATGAGCAAATTAAGTAAATTTCAAGGAGTATTTTGGGCGGTTTTATTGATCTCCTTGTGGAGCGCAAATTTAGCCTATTGGATTCAGACTGATTTTAGCTGGTCAGACCCTTGGATTTATGTCGCTATTCTAGTTCAAACCCATTTATATACCGGCTTATTTATCACCTCACACGATGCGATTCACGGGGTGGTTTATGCGGAAAATCCAAGTATAAATCATGCGATTGGTCGTTTTTGTACGCTCCTTTTTGCCTTTAATGATTACAGTACCTTGCGGTCAAAACACCACCAACACCACGCCCATGTAAACACGGATACTGATCCAGATGTGCACCAAGGGCCTTTTTTACTCTGGTGGTTTAAGTTTATTTGGCAATACGTTACTTGGAAGCAGGTGCTGGCTATGGCGATTACCTATAATATTTTAAAGATTTGGTTTCCGATGTGGAATTTGATTTTGTTTTGGGAATTACCGGCGATCTTAAGTACGCTACAATTATTTATTTTTGGAACTTACCTTCCACATCGCGGAGAACACGCAACGGATAACAAACAGCAATCGAGAAGTCAGGGGAAAAACCATGTGTGGGCCTTTATTTCCTGCTACTTTTTTGGCTATCATTATGAGCACCATGCACAACCCTATTTGCCTTGGTATAAATTAGCTAAAGCAAAGGACGAAAGCCTTGTCTAGACCTAGATTTTTTCTAAATTTGCAACGCACAAAATCGACATAAATAATCACCTCATGAAAGAACCTAAATACAAACGCATTTTATTGAAATTATCAGGTGAATCTCTTTCGACAGACGGAGAAGTAATTGATCCGACTATTTTAGGACAATATGCAGCTGAAATTAAAAAGGTGCATGATTTAGGTGTTGAGGTAGCTATCGTTATTGGTGGAGGAAATATCTTTCGCGGAGCGAGTGCAGCGAAAGCGGGTATCGACCGTGTTCAAGGCGATTACATGGGCATGTTAGCCACCGTGATTAACGGGATGGCGGTACAGGCTTCTTTGGAAAAACAAGGATTGTATACGCGCATGATGACAGCTATCAAGGTAGAAGCAGTTTGCGAGCCCTTCATTCGCCGCCGTGCGATGCGACACTTAGAAAAAGGCCGCATTGTGATTTTTGGTGCAGGAACGGGTAATCCCTATTTCACGACAGATTCAACGGCTTCCCTTCGGGCGATCGAGATCGAAGCGGATGTTGTTTTAAAAGGAACGCGCGTAGACGGTGTCTATTCGGCTGACCCAGAAAAAGATCCAACAGCGACGCGCTACACAAATTTGAGCTTCTCGGAAGCTATTTCGAAAGGATTAAAAATTATGGATACGACGGCATTTACCTTATGCCAGGAAAATAACGTTCCCATCATTGTGTTTGACATGAATAAAGATGGGAATTTAGCGGCCTTAGTTTCGGGTGAGGACGTAGGAACATTAATTAGCTAATTGAAAAATGGAAGAAATTGAATTCTATATTGAAGCAGCTGTCGAGACCATGGACGGCGCGATCAAGCACTTAAACATTGAATTATCTAAGATTAGAGCTGGTAAAGCGAGCACGTCAATGTTAGATGGTTTGACCATTGATTATTATGGTATGCAAACCGCTATCTCTGGCGCTGCTTCTATCACCACTCCGGATGCACGTACGATTGCAATCAAGCCTTTTGAAAAAGGGATTTTTGCCGAAATCGAGAAGGCAATTCGCAACTCTAATTTGGGATTAAATCCGATGAATGATGGGGAATTAATTCGCTTATCTATTCCTCCGATGACGGAAGAGCGTCGCCGCGATTTAGTAAAACGCGTAAAACAAGAAATCGAAGTAGCTAAAATCAATATCCGTAATGCACGTCAAGACGGAAACAATAACATCAAAAAATTAAAAGGGGATGGCGTTTCTGATGATGCCATTAAAGAGGCAGAAGATAAGATCCAAAAGAAAACGGATGCCTACATCACGAGAATCGATCAGGTTTTCAACGAAAAAGAAAAAGACATCATGTCAGTGTAATTGAAAAGCCTCGAATTCGAGGCTTTTTTTATGTACTCATCCCTTGTGCATAACCCGTTTCTAACATACGGCGAATGTCCATCTTCGTGAAATGCTGAATGTCGATACTCAAGGGTTGTAAGGGTCGAATAATTTCTAGCTTCACTTTGGAACGAGAAACTAATAAATCCGCATTCAAGATCTCATTCACAGCAATATCCATCACCCTATCCACCAGGGCTAAAAGATCGCCTGAATCGAAATCGCCACCCTCTATCATCTCGGTATGACAAGCAATCACCACAACTTCGGTTGCACCATCGTTAATCGCTTTTTGCAGAGGCGCCACATCCCTCAAACCACCATCTAAATAGGATTTCTGTTTTAGACCTTCGATCTTCACGACAGGCATCAAAATGGGGACGGCTGAAGAAGCCATTAAATAGTCTTGAAAATTGCTAAAACTAGGATCTACATAATGCATGGTCCCCTCCATGATATTCACCGCACCTATTTTCAATCCCACTGGACTCGCATTTAGATTTCGCTCTTGCAAAACATCCGATAATAGGTCGCGCAGTGGACTCGTATCCACCAGTCCTTTGAAGCTTTTGGTCAAGGCCGTCCAGCCTAATTGAAAAATGTTAAATGGTTTCGATAAACAATCTGGGCGCGTTATGCGAAGTTCCCAAAAATCCCATAAATCTTGTGCTGCTTGAGTATAAGAAAGAGGTGTTCCAGCATTTACTTGTTGACCGAATTGATTGACTAAATAAGCCGCATTTAAACTGCCGGCTGAGACGCCATATATGGCATCTGGTTGATAGCCTTTTTCAAAAAGTGCCCTGATGACACCCGCTTGAAATGCCCCTTTCACTGAACCTCCTGCTAAGACTAAAATCTTACTCATAATACCTTTTTATCCACAATTCTGATTAAATTTACGCAATTAACTATTCCAAACAATCCCTCATGTCCTACTCTATCTCTTCCATTCAAGCGCCCATCGATGATTCGATGAAGGCATTCGAAGGGAAGTTCAAGGCTTTCATGAAGACAAAAGTGATGTTGCTCGACACCATCATGAATTATATTGTCCAAAGGAAGGGAAAACAAATGCGACCGATGTTCGTCTTTTTGACGGCTGGATGCATGGGAGAAATCACAGAAAAAACATTCAGAGGCGCCGCATTAATCGAATTACTGCATACAGCTACCCTTGTTCACGACGATGTCGTCGATGATTCTAATTATAGAAGAGGATTCTTTTCCATCAATGCCATTTGGAAGAATAAAATTGCTGTTTTAGTGGGGGATTATTTGCTCTCTAAAGGCCTGTTGCTTTCGGTGGAAAATGAGGATTTCGATTTATTAAAATCGGTATCCACCGCAGTTCGTGAAATGTCAGAGGGGGAATTACTACAGATTGAAAAAGCCAGAAAATTAGACATTACAGAGGAGGTCTATTTCGATATTATTACTAAAAAGACGGCCACCTTAATTTCTGCTTGTTGTGCCGTCGGATTTCAGTCGGTCGGTGCATCTGCTGAAATGGTGGAGAAAGCTCGTTTATTTGGAGAGAAAGTGGGTATTGCCTTTCAAATCAAGGACGATTTGTTTGACTACGGGGATGCGGAGATAGGGAAACCTTTGGGAATCGACATAAAAGAGAAAAAGATGACGCTACCGCTGATCTATGCCCTTCAAAAGACCGATTCATCCACTAGAAAGCACATCATTCAATTGATCAAAAAAGAATCGGACGATTCGAATAAAGTACGCGAAGTTATCAACTTCGTGAAATCAACGGGAGGCTTGGCTTATGCTAACAAAAAGATGAATGAAGTCGCCGAAGAAGCCAGAGCTGTCTTAGCAACGTTCCCTGCCTCAGAATACCGAAACTCGCTGGGTGATCTACTCAGCTATACCATAGAGCGCAACAAATAAGCGAGCGCAATAAATAGGTCATAAAAAAGGGAACCATTGCTGATTCCCTTTCCCTTTCCTTACTTAGACAGATATTTAACGAGGTCCGCCACCGCCACTGTAGCCGCCTCCACCTCCGCCGCCGCCCATACGCATGCCCGGCATACCCATCGGTTGAGCTGGCGCTGCTGGTGCATCGCTATCGCCTTTCGTATCATCGTTATTAACTGATTTCTTCTTCTTCGTAGGACCGAATGACATCTTACCTATACGATAAGAGAAATTGATTTTAAAGTTCATATTTCTTAATGTGTTCTCACTAACTGAGTTGATAACAGGAGTTTGGGTTTCATTACGAATAACAAATCCATTAGGAGTCAAGAAATTTTCCGCACCGAATCCGATACTTCCTTTTTTATTCTTGAAGTCCTTCTTAAAGCTTAAGCTATAAATTCCAAAACCTCCCTGAGAACCTTGTAATTGAACTTGATTTACGCGGTAGAACGAGAAGATTTGCGCTCCCCAGCCATTACCCATGTTGTAATTACCGAACACCCGGAAGTTAGATTGCAAGCCTTGATTTTTCGCATTCAATAAAGGATCAGCCACATTGTTCGCTAAAACCATGTAAGAAAGATCTCCCCCACCACCGATCATTAACTTATTTGAAAGGTTCACGTTTAAGTTAATGTTCATTCCATAGGCATCTTCGTTACCAATATTTCTAGAAGTAGTTTTTACCGTATCACCGAATACCTCTCTAATTTGATTGATAGCTCCCGTCGTATTTCTAATAAAGAAGGACGTAGAAACATAGGTTTGCTTCACAAACTTGCTAAACGAAACTTCATAATTATTGGTGTATTCCGGTGCTAAATTAGGGTTACCCGTAGAAATATTTAATGGATTGGTAGCATTCACGTTGGGATTCAAGTTTTGAATACCTGGACGTTGAATACGGCGATTATAGCTAAATCTCCAGGTGCCTGACTTAAAGGTTTTGGACATATTAAAACTAGGAACTAAAACACCATAAGCAGGAATCACGGTATTCTGACCTTCTTTCTTTAGGAAGCTAGCCGAGATATCTGTGTATTCATAACGCGCACCTGATTTAATACTCCACTTATTTTTTGTTGTTAACGTATACGAACCATAAGAACTATAAATATATTGGTTATAATCAAAGACGTTAGAAGGCAAAATCGCGGAATTGACTTGTGCATATAACCCGTTACTACCTGCTGTAAAGGACTTATAATCCGAGGTCACATTACGTAAGATACCTTTAGAGCCAAACTCTAACATTTGATTTTTAGAAATAGGAGTTTGGTAATCTAGTTGGAAAGTAGCCTCCTCATTATAAGATGAATTCTCGTTCTTGATCGAACTCATAATCTCCGACATGGTAGCTTTCGGATTCATAATCAAGTTGAAAAAGTCGTTTGCACGGTTGTTGCGGCTATACATAGATAGAATAGAAAATTCTTTCTGCGCTTTTGCGAACGTATGTGTATAATCCACGTTGATATCTACGTTTGCTGATTCTTCTAATGAATTCGTATTCCGAAGGGAGGAAACTACTCCATTTCTAATTTGCTGTAAACCATCTTGCCAGTTATTACCATTACGCAATCCAAAACGCGTACTAGCCGTAATTGAATTAAATTTGTTCAAATCCCAATCGAAACCTAATTGGTAATTTCCAAATATTCCTTCGCGTCTAGATTCCGCCGTCTGAACGTTAGTCGTCTGTAAACCATTATTAGTCGTAATCTGAGTACTCTCGAATTTACCATTCACGTTGTATTCAGAACGGCCAAAACCACCCAATGACATTCCCCAAGTCTTGTTTCTAAAATTTCCATTTAAGGATAAATTCGAGCCACGCACACCAGCAGAGGTATCAAATGATAGGGTTAAACCTTGTAAAGTATTCTTTTTAGTAACGATATTAATAATACCAGCACTACCCTCCGCATCATATCTAGCCGAAGGTGAAGTAATTACCTCGACCGTTTTAATCATATCAGCTGGAATTTGTCTCAAAGCATCTGCAATATTAGATGCCATAATAGTCGAAGGCTTGTTATTAATTAACACCTTCACGCTAGTGGAACCACGTAAAGAAGGGTTACCATCTAAATCGACAGAAAGCATAGGCACTTTTTTCAACACATCTGTTGCATCGCCACCCCGATTCGAAGCATCTTTTTCTGCATTATATATGGTACGATCCACACGCTCTTCGATTAGTGCGCGCTGACCTTCCACTGTTACCTCAGAAAGCATTTTAGAACTTGACTGCAATTTGATAACTCCTAAATCGCGGTCATCATTTTTTTCTGACACCTCCACAAATAAGGTTTTAGTATCGTATCCGATGAAGGAAACGACGATCTTGTAAGATCCTACCGCCACCTTATTTAGCGTAAATTTACCTACACCATCAGCCACGGTACCATCTACGGGTTTATTTGTTTTTGTGTTGATTAAGGCCAAAGTTGCGAATTCAACTGGCTTAGAATCAGTCGAATCTAAAAGGAATCCGATGATTTTTGCACTTCCCTTAGTCCCTGATTGCGCAGTACCTGGAATCACTGTTTCTTTCTTAGGCGCTGCACCGAAACCACCAAATCCTCCCGGAATCTGTGAAATAGCGGAGAATGATAAGCTCATCAGTGCGAATAACGTGATAATTTGTTTCATTATGTGTTGTTTAAAATCGTATTTAACGAATGCAAAATTTGTACATTCTATTTAAAGGCCTTCTTTTTTGCGACCAAAATGGGTAATTTGTAGTCCAATATCATGATCAAACTTCAAACACCTCGTCTTACTTTAATCCCATTGAACCATGAGCACTTGCTAGTTTGGCAGCAATCAGGCCGCAAAGATCTAGAAAAAATGCTAGATCTTCAACCTAACCCTTGGAATTTAGAATTGTTTTTTGAACAAGAAACCAAGCAAGCTTTAGACGATTTTTGGATTCCTCAGACAGCTAAATTTCCCTTGGATTATTATTGGTATACAAGTTGGGAAATAATCTGGAAGGCGTCGTCCTGCTCTGTGGGGGGAATCGGTTTAGCAGGGTTACCGGATAATGAAGGGTCTACTGAAATCGGATACGCTATAGATCAAAAATTTCGGGGACAAGGAATCGCGACTGAGGCGGTGAAGGCTTTAGCTGACTGGGCATTCTTAGATTCCGGCCTACAGTTGCTGCGTGCCGAAACACCGGTAGATAATGAGGGGTCGCAACGGGTTTTAGAGAAAAATAGGTTCCAAAAAACCGGGGAGAAAAATCTCCCACTCGAAATCCCCCTGCAAGTTTTCACCTGGGAACGCCTTCGTTACTGATCTTTTTCAGTAATTTTACTGAATTGCCAATGTTAGACAGCTAAAAGCATGCAAAATTTTACTTCCGTTAAAGACGCTTATAATATTCAAAACTTAGTTAATGAGGCTTTGTTAATGAAGAAGACTCCGTTTGCTGACAAGCATATTGGGAAAAACCGAACACTCGGTTTACTATTCTTCAATTCGAGCCTTAGAACGCGTTTATCTACCCAAAAAGCTGCTCAAAACCTCGGAATGGAGGTAATGATCATGAATGTGGGGGCGGATTCTTGGCAACTAGAAATGAATGAGGGCGTCATCATGAATGGCGACAAAGCAGAACATATATCGGAAGCAGCTGCCGTAGTAGGCTCTTATTGCGATATTGTAGGGGTTCGGAGTTTTCCTGGCCTGGTAGACCGGGAGCTAGATTATAGCGAGCAGGTTCTAAATCAATTTTTGAAATATACAGGACGGCCATTAATCAGTTTGGAATCATCCACACGCCATCCATTGCAATCCTTAACAGACTTAATTACGATTAACGAATATAAGACGGTGGAGCGACCTAAAGTGGTTTTAACCTGGGCACCTCACGTAAAAGCCTTGCCACAATGCGTGCCTAATTCTTTTTCTGAATGGATGAATCACGCTGACGTGGATTTTACCATTGCACATCCTAAAGGATATGAATTAGCACCAGAATTCGCTGGCAACGCGAAAATATGCTATGACCCGAAGGAGGCCTATGCAGGTGCAGACTTTATTTATGCAAAGAACTGGTCCTCTTATCAGGACTATGGAAAAATACTTTCCTCTGATCCTGCTTGGATGGTGGATGCGGCTAAAATGAGTTTAACAAATAATGCTAAATTCATGCACTGCCTTCCCGTCAGACGGAATTTAGTTGTAGCAGACGAGGTAATCGATTCCCCTAATTCGATTGTGATTCAGCAGGCGGGTAACCGGGTTTGGGCAGCGCAGGCTGTTCTAAAGGAGATGATTTTAACCTTAATGAGAACGGAAAGTCCTTATTTATTCTAATGACTAAAATGCCCACCCTTCAAGTAGTTAAAATAGGCGGAAATGTGATCGACAATCCATCCGCACTAGCTAGCTTTTTGCAGGATTTTTCTTCATTAGAAGGGCCTAAATTACTTGTTCACGGAGGTGGCACAATTGCTACGCAAATGGCCACTTCGATGGGTATTGAGAGTCAAATGATTGAAGGAAGACGCGTCACAGACGAGGAAAGCCTTCGCATCGTGACGATGGTCTATGCGGGATGGATTAATAAATCGATCGTAGCTGAATTACAAGCTTTATCTTGTAATGCCTTGGGCTTAACTGGACCCGATGGAGGAATCGTGCTTTCGAAGAAAAGGGCCGCAGAACCGATTGATTATGGCTTTGTGGGTGATATTGTTTCCGTGAATGCGGCGGCGCTATCTGGTTTAATCTCAGCCGATTTTTCGCCTGTTTTTGCTCCTATTACAGCTGATTTATCAGGTCAATTATTGAATACGAATGCGGATACAATGGCGCAGGCTTTGGCGATAGCGCTTAGTGCGAGCTATCAGGTGACTTTAACGTATTGCTTCGAGAAGAAGGGGGTTTTGTTAGATCCTGCAGATGATGAATCTGTTATTTCGTCTATCAACCCAGCTTCTTTCCAAGAATTAAAAGATAAGGGTGTGGTCTCTGCGGGGATGATTCCTAAATTAGAGAATGCCTTGAAGGCGATCTCAGCCGGGGTTTCGGTGGTGCGTTTATGCCACGCGGAAAACTTGCAAAAAAACAACATTGGAACAAAAATTAGTGCCTAATATGTACCAAGAAAGTCAATTTCTAGCCGCCAAAAATCTATTATCCCAGCTAATAGCCTGTCCTTCTTTGAGTAAGGAGGAGCAAGGGACGGCACAGATTTTGGTGGACTTTTTCACAGAGCAGGATATTCCTTCCAATCGTTTAGGCAATAATATCTGGGCTACGAATTTGCATTTCGATGCATCGAAGCCTACTATACTTTTGAATTCACACCACGATACGGTGAAGGCAAATGCCTCTTGGACCTTCGATCCCTTAACAGCCACAGAGCAGGAGGGAAAATTAATCGGGCTCGGTTCTAATGATGCAGGGGCTAGTTTGGTTTGTTTGATCTCGACATTCGTCTCCTTCTACGCTTTGGAAAATCTCGAATTCAACCTGGTTTTAGCGGCTACCGCAGAAGAGGAAATTTCTGGCACTGGTGGTATCGAAGCCTTATTAAATTCAGGAGATTTACCTTCTATCAAATTTGCAATCGTGGGGGAACCGACGGATTGCGCCATGGCCATTGCAGAAAAAGGTTTACTAGTGGTGGATGCACAGGTCAAAGGAATCGCCGGACATGCGGCTAGAAATGAGGGAGTGAATGCGATTTATTTGGCTTTGAAAGATATCCAAAACATTCAAAATCATTCGTTCGCGCGCGTTTCTGATCTTTTAGGACCTGTGAAAACGACCGTTACGGTCATAAATGCAGGCAAACAACATAATGTCGTTCCTGATGTGTGCGATTACGTCATTGATTGCCGGGTGAATGAATATTATACCTTAGAAGAGGTTTTAGCTGAACTAAAATCCATCGTTCAAGCAGAATTAACACCTCGGTCGATTCGATTAAATTCCAGTAAAATGGAGGATTCTCATCCCATTGTGAAGGCAGCAATGGATTTAGGATTACCCTTATTCGGATCGCCTACCCTTTCCGATCAAGCATTATTATCCGTACCTTCCGTTAAAATAGGTCCCGGACATTCCGGCAGATCGCATACGGCAGATGAATTTATATTGTTGGATGAATTGAAACAAGGCATCCAAACCTACCAAAAACTACTACTTCAAGTAAACAAATAAGATTGTGGCAAAACTTTGGCAAAAAGAAAATCAGACGACAGACGCTAAAATCGAGAAATTCACGATCGGTAATGACCCCGTGTATGACTTGCAATTAGCGCGCTATGATGTGCTGGGTTCGCTGGCTCACATCACGATGTTAGAAAAGGTAGGTCTTTTGGCTGCGGATGAATTAAGTCCTCTTTGTGCTGAATTGAAGTCTATTTATGCCCAAATCGAAGCGGGCGATTTCACTATCGAAGACGGAATGGAAGATGTCCACTCGCAAATCGAATACTTATTAACCCAGAAATTAGGCGATCAAGGTAAGAAAATTCACGCGGGCCGCTCTAGAAACGATCAAGTTTTAGTGGATTTGAAATTGTTTATGCGAGCTGAGATCCAGCATATCGCGGATGCGGTAGAGCGTTTGTTTGATTTACTCATCGCCAAAAGCGAAACACATAAAAACGATTTATTACCCGGTTATACGCACTTGCAGATTGCGATGCCTTCGTCTTTTGGACTTTGGTTCGGCGCTTATGCGGAGAGCTTGGTAGAAGATATCGAGTTATTAGAGGCGGCCTTCCGTCTAGCGAACAAGAATCCCTTAGGTTCTGGCGCGGGATATGGATCGTCCTTTCCTTTGGACAGAAAATACACGACCGAATTATTAGGCTTCGAATCACCTCACGTGAATGTAATCAATGCGCAATTATCACGTGGAAAGACCGAATTATTCCTTTTAACGGCCATCGCACAGATCGCCACGACGCTAAGCAAATTAGCGATGGATGTGTGTTTATATAATTCCCAAAACTTCGGTTTCATCGAGCTACCCAGCTCTTTAACGACAGGGAGTTCCATCATGCCACACAAGAAGAATCCGGACGTAGCCGAATTATTGCGCGGAAAAGCCAACAAATTAAAAGCCCTTCCCAATCAATTGCAGCTATTAACAAGCAATTTACCGTCTGGCTATCACCGCGAATTCCAGTTAACGAAGGAATTATTAATGCCGGCTATCGAAGAAATTTTAGACGGTTTAGAAATCACACATTATATGGTCAGCCATATGAAGGTGAAGCAAAACCTGTTAGCTGATTCGAAATATGACCTATTATTCTCCGTGGAGGAAGTGAATAAATTAGTGGTACAAGGAGTTCCGTTCCGGGAGGCTTACCAAATCGTCGGTAAAAAGATCGAAGACGGTGCTTTCGACGGAAGTACACGAGAGATCAATCACACACACCTAGGTAGCATCGGAAATTTAGGTTTGGCTGAAATTCAAGACCAAAAGGAAATCGCTTGGAAGCGTTTTGGCTTTGAAAAAGTAAACAAAGCTATCGCTGCATTAATTTCTTAATATACTTTCCTAGAATATCGAATTCTAAGTTCACGCGATCCCCTATTCGGAGTTGGTGAAATATGGTGTGCTCGTAAGTGTAAGGAATGATACAAACCGTAAATGAGTCATCCTGAGAATCCACTACGGTTAGGCTGGTGCCATTCACACAAATCGAACCTTTTTCAACGGTAACGTGCCCACTGCTTTTCGGATAGCTAAAACGGTATTCCCAGCTTCCTTGTTGATCTTTTATTTCCGTACAAATGCCCGTTAAATCGACGTGCCCCTGAACAATATGCCCATCGAAACGTGCATTCGCAGCCATGCAGCGCTCTAGGTTGACTTTTTGGCCTATCGCTACATCACCCATATTCGTCTTCTGTAAAGTCTCATCTATCGCTGTTACCCGGTATTGATCACCCAGGATTTCCACCACAGTCAAACAAACACCGTTGTGCGCGAGCGATTGATCCACCTTTAATTCTTGCGTAAAGGGACATGTGAACCAAAATTCTACATTTGTTCCCTTTGCATCCTTCTTAATTAGCGAGCCCATCGCCTCCACAATACCTGTAAACATCTGAATTAATTGTTATTTTTACGTACCCAAAATTACACGCATTCCTATGAAATTCAATAAATGGCTTCTCTTTCTAGTTCCCATCATCGCAATTCTCGCCTATTTTAGTATTCCGACCCCAAAACCGGTGGAAGAAACGGGAGCAGATGTGATGAAAATTCGTAGCGATAAAGACGCCGCATTTTCTGAAGGCGAAGAATCCCCTATTAAGGATAAAGCATCATTTAAGGGCCTAAAATACTATACTTTTAACAAAGCATATATCGTCGACTTCGTCTTAGAAAAAGCAGAGAAGGCAGAAACGGTGGAGTTGAAGATGACGGATGGGACTACGGAAAAGTTAATTTTATTCGGGGTTATAAAGGGCGAAATCGGCAGTTTCACTGTTTCTTTGCGGCTTTATCAACATGAAGACGGGGATTTCTTCCTACCGTTTAAAGACAAGACCGCCCCCACAGAAACCTATGGAGGCGGACGTTTTCTAGATTTACCCCTAACTAATGTAAAAAACAATCGATTGCGAGTGGATTTTAATCTGGCATACAATCCCTATTGTGCTTATAATGAAGAATTCGCCTGTCCCATTCCTCCCGCAGAAAACACCTTACCGATTCGCATCGAGGCTGGTGAGAAAAATTTTAATTAACCTGGTTTAGCGAAGCTGCACCCGAAAGATCTTTTTTAATGACCGGACTTCCCTTGTATTTCACATGGGATGCTCCAGACGCATCTACTTGCAAGGTCTTTTGAACGTGAACTTGAACACTACTAGCTCCCGATGCCTCTACATCGATATTTCGCGCTAAGAAATCCAGCGCTTTCAAGTGACTGGCACCAGACGCCTCCACTTTCAAATAATCCGATTGTCCTGCGATTTTGAAATCCGATGCCCCACTAAGTTCAATTTTTAACTTATCCGTTCGGAGCCCTTCGGCCGAGCCTTTTGCTGCTCCAGAAAAGTACAAGCGCATCTCCTCTTCGTTTGAAAAACCTGTCAAATCCACTTTACAGGCCCCTCCAAATTCTCCAGTTTCTAGACGAGGAAGGGTAATATTGATAACGATTTTAGAACGGTTATTATTCCAACCCCAGTTCCAGCTTGACTCATAAGAA
This sequence comes from Aquirufa sp. A-Brett2-15D, assembly GCF_054558735.1. NCBI lineage: Bacteria > Pseudomonadati > Bacteroidota > Cytophagia > Cytophagales > Flectobacillaceae > Aquirufa > Aquirufa sp. A-Brett2-15D. The sequence goes on from NZ_JBSKFT010000001.1 coordinate 911,767, forward strand.
ATTTCTAATTTACCCGAAGAGGTAGTCACATCTAATTCATCGATGTCTTTTTCACGTCCCGTAACCGAAACGGAGTACACATTTCCTTTGTGGATGTGTACATCGAAGGCACTTCCTAATTCGATGGATTTGAAATTAGCTACTTTGAATTTTTTGGTAACGATCGCAGGGTCTGCGAATGAACTGAAAACGACTAATAAGGCGGTGAATAAAGACAAGAATTTTTTCATAAAATTTTAATTTGTTGCAAGATGCTTCTGTTTCAAAAAGGGTTGCATGTTATTTTACAATACTCCATTTATAATTAACACCGTTGCTCGATTTATTCGAAAATTTAGAACTTTCAAATTTTTTCCCTTGCACTAGATTAGACGCGTTAAGTTCCATTTTAGCGTATTTATCAATGGAAACAAAGGCTTTCTCGACGGAGAAATCAGCGGCCACTAATTCTGCAGAATCAAATGCACTCACATTCAATTGTTTTGCCGTCCCTTTTAAAGTCAAGCTATGAAAGCCACGTAGTATCACGTCCAAAGTTCCCAGTGTAAATCCTTCTATTTCTGTGCTCGCATTACCACCTAAATCTACCTGCTTCAAATCAGGAACTTCAATCTCTACTTGAATCCCCGGCTGAATCTTATCGAAAATTAGCACGTTATTCTCTACGTGAACCGAACTTTCTAAGGCTTGATTTCCTTTATAGGTGATTTTAGGAAGGTCCCCTTTTTTGATCTTGATCTGGGATGATTCCGTATTCAATCCTTTGATAGAACTAAAATTTTCTAGGTCTTTTGTAATCGTAAAATCTATCTTATCAGTTTCCTCTTTCGACTCTTCCTCCGAATGCGGCGTTCTATTTAAACAAACTAAGCCCTTATCCGCTGAGAATGTCCAAAGCGATCCGATAAACAAATCTTGTCCTTCTTCGTGGAAATAACCTGATTCTAACACATTGTCCATGTAATAGGCAAAGGCACGTGTCATGCTGAAAGATTTTCCATAAGGAATCATGATCTTCACCTTCATGCGTTGTGCTCTAAAGCTGGGATCTAACAAACTAAAGTGCGTGTCAAAACGAATGTCATTACCTTTTTGCAAGTAATTGTATTGAATCTTTTTGGCATTCATCTCCGCTTCCTTACGGGTTAATCCCTGTGATTTCGCATAAGAAATTACCTGAATAGTTTTCCCATCATAACCCTCGATTTCGATATTAGCCCGATTAAAGCGCTCTTCGTTATAATCATGGTTATTATCGTCGTCGTCATCAAAATCAAAAGCAAATTCCTCTACTTTTTCCCCTAACATCATTTGCCAAATCGTCTCGTTATCCTTCTTATCAATATCTAACACATAGGTCGTCGAATCTGAAACGGCTATTTCTTTAACTTGATTATAAGAGGCAGAACGCTGAAAGTTCCGGCCATAAAAAGCTGCCGCAGCAAACAAGCCTACCCAACCCACGATAATCATAGTAGTGGAAGCAATCTTATACGTCTTGTTGTAGAATTTGCGATTCGCTAATAAGGAAACTCCCGCGATGACGATTGAAACAAAAATAGGTAAGAAGGCCATCACTAAAGCAGGAACAGCCCAGAACGGAAAATCTTTTGCAATCAAATACAGCGGCAATGGACCCATGTGGACAAGCTGCCCTTGGTCAATACCCGTAAATCCAACCGTACACAAAGCCCCTAACACGATGATAAACGCAATACCCAAAATCAATAAAATGATTCCTAAAAAGATTTGAATAATCCATCGAAGCACATTCAATGGCCCTTTCAAGGCAGAGAAAACTGTCGCTGCAATGCGGAACGGAAACAACAAGACTTTTGTCAATCCATTTTCTTCTGTTTCATTCGGTTGCACACTTTTCTTAATATTGTTCTCGATATTTTCCAGCGTGATCGGCTCGCCCGTCATCTCCATCTTGTCCTTCATGCTCTTTGCCTCTGGCGTGATGACCATAATGACTAAGTAGGCGATAACTCCTGATCCAAACAATCCCACAGATAGAACAGCCAATACACGCAATAAACCTACATCCCAACCTGTGTACGCGGATATTCCTGCCATCACACCACCGATCACCTTTTTCTCCGGATCACGGTAGAACTTGCGGTACGATTTATCATCATCCGGATTCATTTCACCCGGAATAGCTGCCCAAATAATGATGTAAGCCCAGAATACCACATTTCCTAAATGAAACAGGGGGAAACTAGCGCTCAATAAAGCCAATAAAACGAGGCGCACCCAGATCGGATCCACCTGAAAATAGCGAGCAATCCCAGCTGCCACACCCCCTAATTTCTTACGGGTGATATCACGACGAAAAACCTTAGGCCCATCAACTGATTTAGGAGCTGTATAGCCTTCTTTTTTATCCTCCTCCTCTTCCACTTGCTTGAAATCAGCCACAGTTCCTAAAGAGGCAATAAGCGTCTCCACATGTACTTGCGAAATAGCTTCTACCTTTTCTGTTTCTCGGATGTTCCAAAACTTCTCTGCAATACTCGATTCGATATCCGCAATAATCTCTTTCGATCCTTCAAAGGACTCAAAATAGGCATGAATGGATTTTAAGTAGGCGTCTAATATAGCATAGGCATCTTCTTCGATGTGGAAGACAAATCCTGCGATGTTGATTGATAAAGTCTTTTTCATATGTCTATTTTTTAAGCCTTCGGTGAAGCGTTTGAGATTTGGTTAACGGATGTTTGTAATTCTTCCCAGGTCGTAGACATTTCAGCTAAAAATTCCTGGCCTTTGTCTGTTAATAGATAATATTTTCGGGGCGGACCTGAAACAGACTCCACCCAGCGGTAATCTAAAAACCCTGCATTTTTCAATCGAGTTAATAAGGGATATAAAGTTCCTTCCACGACAATAATTTTTGCGGAAGTGAGTTCCGATAATAAGGTAGAGGCATAAACCTCCTCTTTTGAGATAATTTTAAGAATACAAAATTCGAGTATTCCTTTTCTCATTTGCACCTTGGCATTTTCAATATCCATGGGTTATTTATTTAATTTGATATTGCAAAGATAGCTAAGGTACTTTGTATTGCATAGTACCTTAGAAAATATATTTGCGAATTTGGATAAACGGTAGGTAATTTGTGATGAACGTACTCTTTTAAGGGTAAGAATAATATGATATTTAAAGATTTCTCTCTGCCATTAGCCCTTTACAACCGAGATACCTGGTTGAAAGTCGCCTTTTTCACGGTCAGTATTGTGATGGCAGGATTCTCTCTGTACTTTACGGATGGCTTAGTTTCAAAATTAGAGGAACGAGAAAAACAGCAAATTGAATTATACGCCGAAACAATTCGCTATGTATTGACCAGTGATAATAATGCAGATATTAATTTCTTTTTTGAAAGAATAAAGAAAATCAACGAGAATAATACGATTCCGGTTATTTGGAAAGATGGTTCAGGTCATCTGAATTCCATCAATATCCCCATTTTAGAAACGCTAACTACCGAGAAGAAGCAAGAAATCTTGCAACTAAAACTGGTAGAAATTATCGCAGAGAATAACAAGCCCATTGAAATGGATATGGGTTTCCAAAAAGAGTACATCTATTATGGTAATTCGAAGCTTTTAAAATTACTGCGCTATTACCCTTTATCGCAATTATTAGTGGTGCTGATTATCGGATTCTTGGGCTATATTTTTCTATCCTATTCACGTAGGGCGGAGCAGAATAGAGTTTGGGTAGGTTTAGCTAAAGAAACGGCACATCAATTAGGTACTCCCCTTTCGTCGTTAACGGCTTGGGTGGAACTCTTGAAAAATGAACCCCACATTAATCCCGATATTGTGGTTGAATTATCAAAAGATATTCAACGATTAGAAACCATAACGACACGTTTCTCTAATATTGGATCAACTCCGGTTTTAAAACTGGAAGATGTAGAAGCCGTGATTCAAGGATTTATCAGTTATTTAAAGATCCGTATTTCGTCCAAAGTCACAATCGAAATACATTCCTCTTTGGCCGCTAACCAAAATGCCAATATTAACAAATACTTGTTTGAATGGGTCATCGAAAATATTTGCAAGAATGGAGTCGATGCCATGGGGGGAATAGGGCATTTATCTATCGAATTAAAGGAGGGGAAAAATAAGAGAATTAACATTGATATTACGGACACGGGTAAAGGAATTTTGCCGAGTATAACGTCTAAAATTTTCTCCCCTGGTTTTTCTACGAAAAAACGAGGATGGGGATTAGGGCTTACTTTGGCCAAAAGAATTATCGAAAATTACCACCAAGGTAAATTGACATTGAAATCAACTGAAATTAATAAGGGATCCACTTTCCGCATTTCCCTCCCTAAACCCGAATAAATGACTGATCCTAATATCGTTTTTGGTTCGGCTTTATGCATCATCGCGATAGGGTATGCACTAAAAAGTGCGGGATTTATTCAAGATCATGACGGGAAATCGATCTCGAAATTTCTGATGCATTCCACATTTCCCGCCTTAGTTTTTTCGACTATGATTCGGGTGAATATCACCTGGGACCTAATCTACCTTCCTTTGATTGCCATGCTTTTTGGGATGTTTTTATCCTTTACGGCCTTTCATTTATTTAAACAAGTTGAGCCTGAAAACCGGGGTGTGATGACGGTAGGGAGTGCGGGATTTAATTTAGGAATCTTCGCCTATCCTTTGATTGAAGGGGTTTTTGGCATACAAGGTTTGACTTATGCGATTATGTTTGACCTAGGAAATTCCGTGGTGAATTTCTTCGTGAATTATGGGATGAGTAATTATTTTAGTAGAGGGCCAAAAAATAAAAATATTGCCGCGCATATTTTCAAAAGAATCATTTCATTACCTCCATTGCAAGCCATGATTTTAGGGGTTGTAGTCAATGTGTTAGGTCTTAAATTTCCCACCTTTGCGTTAGACCTCATATCTACCATCGCATCTGGGAATAAACCTATCGTACTTTTATTGATGGGTATCTATTTCAGTGTGCGATTATCTAAAAAATCCTATCTGCGGGTCTTCCAAGTATTAAGTCTACGTTATATAATGGGTTTTTTAGTGGGAGGACTTTGTTTTTACTTGTTGCCATTTGAACTTGGATTCAGAAACTTACTCCTGCTTTGCCTCATCTTGCCGGTGGGAATGACCGTCATTACCTATTCCGATGAATTGAATTTAAATACTCCCCTAGCGGCTTCTCTTGTAAATATTTCACTCATGATTAGTTTTGCCATCATGTGGATCATGGTGACTGTTTTCCACATGAGCGCGATTTAAACGATTTTTTTGGTAATTTTATAAAACATTGGCTAATTGAACTAGTTAAGTTCGTATCCAATTCGCTAAAATTATGGTAGTACCTTATAAGAATCAGTCCAAAGGAAAAAAAGAGCAAGTCGCAGACATGTTCAATTCCATCTCACCTAAATATGATTTTCTAAATCACCTGTTAAGCGGGGGGATTGATATTATTTGGCGTAAAAAGGCGATCAAATTATTGCAAAATAAGGGGATCAAATCAGTATTAGATATCGCTACAGGCACAGGGGATTTCGCTATTGAAGCGCTAAAAATCAAACCTGAAAAAATTGTAGGCATTGATATCTCAGAGGGAATGTTAGCCTTTGGTGTAGAAAAGATCAAAAAACTAGGTTATGATAAAATCATCACACTTCAAAAAGGGGATTCTGAAAAAATACCCTTTTCGGATAATAGTTTTGATGCAATTACCGTTAGTTTTGGGGTTAGAAATTATGAAACTTTAGAAAAAGGATTGAAAGAGATGTACCGAGTTTTAAAACCGGGTGGACATTGCCTAATTTTAGAGTTTTCAAACCCGAAAAAATTCCCGATGAAGCAACTGTATGCTTTCTATTCGAAATTTTGTTTGCCGATTTTAGGAAAGTTAATTTCCAAAGATCCAGCCGCCTACACCTACCTTCCTGAATCTGTCCAAGCATTTCCTGATGGCCAGGATTTTCTGAAAATATATACCGAATGTGGATTTATTGATAACAAATGGATCCCTATGACAGGTGGAATTTGTTCTATCTATTTAGGACATAAAAAAGCTAAAAACGCATGAAAAAATCTACATTGATTGGATTTGCCATCGCCTTTCTTTTGGGCTTTAGTGCCTTAGGACAAGGAAAGAGTTACATTCAAGTACATGATGAGTTTTATGATGAAAAACCCATGCATTTTGGCTTTATGTTCGGATTAACATCTAGTAATTATTATGCAAATGGCTTTCCAAAGGTATTAGTGAACGATGTAACGGGAGAGCCTTTGACATTAATTTCGCCCAGAACATTTGGTTTCCAAATCGGTGGAATCGTTAATTATGCGCTAAGCAAACACGTAGAAGTAAAATCAGGTTTAAATATTGCCTTGTATGATCGCCAAATTCAATTTGCGAATGAAGATTTAATCTCTCGTGAGTCCACTTGGTTAGAGATTCCTATGCTTTTAAAATTCCGATCTGTAAGACGTCAAAATCACCGAATGTACCTCATCTCAGGTGTTAAATTAGGCTTGGAGGCCAATGTGAAGAAAAAGAACACGGCCATTACAGCCAATACCTCTGAATTATCTTTAGAATACGGAATTGGATTTGAGCGATTCTATCGATTCTTTAAATTTTCTCCGGAGATTCGAATTTCACATGGTTTAAATAATCTTTTTGTGCCACCAGGAACAGCAAATAGCTATTCAAAACTAAGCCAGATAAATTCGCATACTATCAGCTTGATTTTCAATTTCGAATAATTATTTCAATCCTTTTTTAGCCTTTTTAGGATCTACCGTCGTTTCAAAAACGCTTACTGCGGAAATGCCAAACCACCCTGCTCCTTGTAATTTAGATGCTGGATTCGCATTCTTAAAGTTAGTTGGAATATTCGCCGCTGGACGGGAGAACAAGCCCGCATTATTCAATTCAAGTCGAGCTTGAGAAAAGAAATTAAACTGATCTTCAGATATAGACCAAAGCTCCACCCGAATAGTGTCTTTTTCAAGATATAATTGGGGAGAAATGGAACGACGAATGGGCAAAATAAACATAAATCCGTCAGTCATCGAGCCTTTCTGAAATCCCGCATCATAAGCTAAAATTAAATTAGATGGGTCATTAAATAATTTTCCATTCCGGAAAGTCTTCACGCGATAACAATCGCCTAAGCCTCTTAAATCTCGAGCATAAAATTGTGCATCATAACCATTTTTCGGATTATCATCACTCGTTTGACGGCCAGTAGCCTCATCAAATTGATACAAAATTGAATCAATCGGAGGAACTCGATTCATCTTAGCCGTCGCAGTCAACGTTTCGCTTTGCCATTTCACTTGTAAGGTAAAGTTGGTTCCTGAATTTCCAAGTTTAGGCTTCTGGGCACTAGGTTCCCACTGGTATATACCGCTCAACGCCACTTTCTCTGTAAAAGTAAATTTATTACCTAGTGTATCTGAAACAATCACTTCAGCACCAGAAATCTTAGGCGCATTTGACTGATCAAAGTAATCTTGTGAACGTGACAAAATAATCTGTTGAGGTGTATTCTGATTAGTCAGATTAGCTTCTACCACCAAGTAATGATCGGAAACTGGACTAGGCAAATTCACAATCTCCTCGCAAGAGCTTAATGTAAAAATCAGTAAGAATAAGTAGATTGGCTTCATCTAAAATGAGAAATTATAGGTGACAGCTGGAACAAACGAACCGATGATGGACAATTGAACAGCCTCCGTTTGTACTGAATTATCTTCATTAGGTCGTGTATAAATGGAAAAAGGATTTTTCCGATTATAGGCATTATAGACAGAGAATACCCATTCTGAACTTCCTTTACCAAACAGCGCTTTTTTATTTTTCTTCGTGGCTGAAATATCTAATCGATGGTAATCTGGTACGCGAATGTTACCCCTAGTTCCTGGATTTGTTTGCGGATAGGCTATTCCATCAAATACATATTTCTGAGCTGGTACGGTATAAGGAACACCCGTTATATAGGCAAAATTTGCCCCAAAAGACCATTTGTCAGAAAGTGTATATTGACCAACAAGATTTAAGGTATGTGTACGATCGTAGCGATTTGCATACCATTCATTATTATTTAAGCCCTCTATTTTACGTTCAGTTCTCGCTAGGGTATAACTAACCCAACCAGTCAGCTTGCCTACATTTTTCTTTAAGAAAAACTCAATACCATAGGCTCTGCCATTTCCAAAAAGCAAATCCTTTTCAAAATAAGGGTTTAAAAATAGATTAGCCCGATCAGCGTAATCAATCTGATTTTGCATATCCTTATAATACACCTCGATCGATGATTCGTAATTATTCCCATCCGGGCCTAAATTCTTAAAAAGACCCATAGCTACCTGATCGACAATTTGTGGCTTTATATTATTAGTAGAGGATGTCCACACATCTAAAGGAGTGGATGCGGCCGTGTTAGACATCAAGTGAATGTACTGTGCTAGGCGATTATAACTTAATTTCAAAGAAGAGGATTCATTGCCTGTAATATTTAAGGCAAAACGAGGCTCCCAATTACCATAAGACGCTACCGTCGTACTCGGATCTGTTTGATTTATTTTCAACACATATCCGGATGGATTTTCCGTCGTTATTGCAACCGGAATTCGATCATAATACTCTCCATTTAAACTCTTATAATCGTAGTGGGAATACCGAACTCCATATTGAATCGTAATTCTGGAGTTTATTTTCAAATCGTGTCCTACATACATAGACGCTTCGACACCTCGCTTATTTGCTTGCCCAAATTCTCTTTTCTCCCCATTCGATGTCGCATTCGCTTTTCCGGGCGTGAAGTCATACGAAAGTAATTGTCCTCCAAAACTAATGGTATTATCTGGCCGAATGTAATAGGTAAAATCAGGCTTTATACTTAGATTTTCGATATTGGAGTTCCATTTAAAGGCATCTGAAGGACGCTTATTTTCAATATCAGAATCAAGCATATAATCATAATTACTATAGAAGGCCGTCGCATTCAAGAATAACTTATTAGAGAATACATGATTCCATCGGGTGGTTAAGGTAGTATTTCCCCAATCAAACCCAAATCCAGTTCCAAATACATCCCGACCAAAATAACCCGACATGAAAACAGTGTTTTTATCGTTGATTTTGTAGTTGACTTTGGCCGTCAAATCATAAAAACTAAATTTAGAATTCGCATTATTTCCTGTCAGAAACGGTTTAGCCAAAACATCAATATAGGAACGACGTGCGGCGACAATAAATGAAGCCTTATCCTTTACTATTGGAGCCTCAATCGACAGTCGAGAAAAAATAACCCCTATACCCCCATTCACTTCTAATTTTTTCGCATTCCCTTCTTTCATTTTAACATCCAAAATAGAAGAGGTGCGACCACCATACATAGCTGGAATACCCCCCTTAAATAATTTCACATCCTTTACCGCATCCGGATTAAAGACAGAGAAAAATCCGAACAGGTGAGATGAATTATATACCGGCGCATCATCAAGCAATACTAAATTTTGATCCACCCCACCTCCACGAACATTAAATCCAGACGCGCCTTCACCTACCGTGGAAACTCCGGGTAATAATTGAATAGCGCGAACTAAATCCACCTCACCAAGAAGTGCTGGAATTTTTCGAATGGTTTTTATATCCACTTTATTAACAGACATCTCAATACCTTTCACATTCTCATCATTTGCACGAGCTTTCACGATGACTTCAGCTAATTCCTGAGATGCCGGAACTAATTCAATAGATAGCGATGCAGATTGTTCCTTGATTTGAACTATTCGCTCTTGTTTCGAAAAACCAGAGGAGGAGAAAACGAGCGTATATTGACCTAAAGGAAGAGTTAGACTGTAAAATCCATACGTGTTAGTCACATTCCCCGTTTTTAACTCCTTCACGTAAACGGAGGAACCTATCAGCCCTTCACCATTAGTAGCATCTTTCACATAGCCACTTAAAGACGATTTCTGAGCCCATATAAGGCTGGGGAATAACAATAAAATAAAAAGAAGGCGATTGTGCATTGTTGTAAAAACACAAAGATAAGGGAATTGTTTTTTCCGTGTGTTAAAAATTGATAAACGGTTATTGGTAAAATATTTACTTAAATGGTAATATAATTCCGATTTGTAATTTATATTATATTATTCTGTACATTTGACAAAAAAGGAGCAATAATGGATTTAAAAGTTTTCGGGCAAATTGTAAGAGAAAAAAGAAATGCCATCGGATTAAAACAAGATGAATTGAGCCAGCGAAGCGGTGTGGCCATTAAGACCATTCATAGTATTGAATTAGGCAAAGGGAATCCGGCTATGAAGACCATTATTCGCCTCTTTGACACCCTATCTCTCGAACTATTAATTGTTGCTTCTAAAAACGCAAAAAAATAAGCTCATGGAACAAGAAATTAGCTTTGAACGCATTCCGACCCATATTTATTTGGATTCTGATTTAGCTTCCCAATCCGTCGCGAAAGAAATAGCGGATCTTATTCGCAAAAATAATCAAATTAGCAAGCCGACTATTTTAGGCCTAGCTACTGGATCTTCTCCTAAAAAAGTGTACCAGGAATTAATCCGAATTCACCGGGAGGAAGGCTTAAGTTTTAAAGAGGTGATCACCTTTAATCTGGATGAATACCACCCGATGGAACCCGATTCCATCCAAAGTTATGTCCGTTTTATGAAGGAACAACTCTTTGATCATATTGATATACCGGTAAGTAATTACCATTTACCAGATGGGACATTAACGCTTGAGAAAATTCCGGAATTTTGTAGAGACTACGAAGCGAAGATTGAGCGACTAGGCGGCTTCGATTATTACCTATTAGGTATTGGGCGTAACGGACACATCGGTTTTAATGAACCCGGTTCGACGATTAATTCGAAAACGCGTTTAATGACCCTAGATATTGCGACTAAAATCGATGCCTCTGCTGATTTTGGTGGACTTCAAAAGGTGCCTAAAAAAGCGATAACGCTAGGCATCGATAGTATTATGAAGTCTAAAAAAATCGTTTTAATCGCCTGGGGTGAACATAAAGCAGACAGTGTTGCGCTGGCAGTGGAGGGATCTGTTAATTCCGACATTCCCGCATCCTATTTGCAATTACATCCCAATGCCTCTTTCATTCTAGATGAAACCGCTGCTTCCATGTTAACACGCATTAAAACCCCTTGGGTAGTCGATTCAGTTATTTGGGACCGAAGTATGATAAAAAAGGCAGTTACGCACCTTTCGTTAAGCTTGCAGAAACCCGTTTTGAAGCTGACATCGAAAGATTATAATGAAAATGGTTTATCCGATCTTCTTTCCTTATATGGCCAAGCTTATGAGATTAATATCGAAGTTTTCAATTATTTACAGCATACCATCACAGGTTGGCCAGGTGGAAAACCCAATGCCGATGACACTCATCGTCCTGAACGTGCCTTCCCTTCCAGGAAAAAGGTATTAATCTTTAGCCCTCACCCAGATGATGACATCATCTCTATGGGGGGAACATTCCAGCGTTTACATGATCAAGGACATGATGTACACGTAGCCTACCAAACGACAGGCAATATTGCCGTGGCAGACGATGAAGCCCTTCGATTTGCCGAATTTGTCGTCGATTTCAATGAAAAATTTGAAAGTCCGAACCCAAAAGCAAATAGAATCTACAAGGAAGCCATTAAGTTTTTAAAAAATAAGCCAGATTCAGAAATCGATATTTCTTCCGTAAGAGAAATCAAAGGCCTCATCCGGAAAGGAGAAGCGAAAAATACATGTCGCTTTGTGGGGATCAAAAAAGAAAATGCACATTTTCTTGAATTGCCTTTCTATGAAACCGGAACCATCCGCAAGAAACCAATTGGGGAAAAAGATATTCAAATCGTGATGGATTTAATCGAAGAGATTCAGCCACACCAAATCTATGCTGCAGGAGACCTTGCTGATCCGCATGGCACACATAAAGTATGCCTAGATGCCATTTTAGAAGCTGTGACTCGTCTAAAACACCGAGAATACATGAAGAATTGCTGGGTTTGGCTTTATAAAGGAGCCTGGGCAGAATGGGATATCGATCAAATCGAAATGGCTGTCCCTATGTCCCCAGATCAAGTTTTCAAAAAGAGAATGGGTATCTTCAAACACCAATCCCAAAAAGATGGCGTGGTGTTTCAGGGTGACGATTCGAGGGAGTTTTGGCAACGTGCAGAAGAAAGAAACCGCGCAACGGCTTCTATATACAACGCGCTAGGCTTGGCAGAATACGAGGCTATGGAAGCATTTGTCCGCTGGAAATTCTAATCTTTTAAAGCAGCGTACAAGATCTCCGCGGCATGCTTCGCATGCCGCTTCGTGCCGTCATGAATTTGATGACGGCAACTAGTTCCCGACGCAACAATTTCGACCTCCTCCGGCTGGGAGCGCACGGTAGGGAACAAAACTAATTCACCGATTTGCATCGATAAATCGTAGTGCTCTTTCTCATAACCAAATGATCCGGCCATACCACAACAACCGGATGGAATTAACTGTACTTCAAAGTTTTCTGGCAAGGATAGCGCCTTCTTCGCTGCCACCAGCGAAGAAATCGCTTTTTGCTGGCAGTGACCATGTAATTTCATTAACTTTTTCTCTGAACTAAACGCTGCTGAAGTGATACGCTTCGCATCCGCCTCGCGCGCAATAAACTCCTCTAATAAAAGCGTATGCTTCGCTAATTCATGCGCCTTTTCCACCCATTCATCCGACACTAAATCCGGATATTCGTCGCGGAAGGTTAAAATGGCAGACGGTTCTATACCTACCAATGGCGTATTTTCTGAAATCAAAGACGACCACAAACGCACATTTTGCATGGCAAGAACACGTGCCTCATCTAGCATCCCTTTAGACAAATAAGCTCTACCGGAAATCGGATGAGGAATGGTTTTCACTTCATAACCTAAACCCTCTAGCAATAAAACCGTTGTACGGCCAATTTCGGCATCGTTAAAGTTCGTAAACTCATCCACGAACAAGTAAACTGACTTCTCTTGCACAGGGCTCCTGTGCGACTTTAACCAGGACCACAAAGTCTGCTTCGCCATCAAAGGCATCGTACGATCCGGGTGGAATCCCACTACTACATTCGAGATACGGCGAATTGCCGGCGTTCCCATTACTACATTATATAAGAAGGGCACATAAGAAGCTAGATTCGAAATTTTTGCGAAGTTTCCTACTAACCAAGAACGCAAAGGAAGCCCCTTTTCTTTTTGGTATTGATACAAGAACTCCATCTTTAATTTCGCCACATCCACATTCGATGGACACTCTGACTTACAGCCTTTGCACGCCAGACAAAGATCCATTACTTCCTTTATCTCCTCATGAGCAAAACGATTAGGCTGCTCCGAATGAGTTAAAAACTCGCGTAAAATATTCGCACGAGCTCTCGTCGTTTCTTTTTCGTTGCGCGTGGCCATAAAGGATGGACACATTGTCCCACCAGAAATAGGGGTCTTGCGGCAATCACCCGAACCATTGCATTGCTCTGCATGCTGTAATATATCTTGACCCTGATACCGAAATGCCGTTTTGAATTCCGGTGTCTGCTGTCCCGCCTCATAGCGCAAGAACGTATCCATGGGTGGTGTATCCACGATCTTGTTTGGGTTAAATATCCCTTTAGGATCCCACCAAGACTTTAAATCCCGCATTAATTGGTAATTCTCCTCTCCCACCATCCAAGGGATAAATTCCCCTCTCAATCGTCCATCACCGTGCTCGCCCGAAAGAGAACCCTTGTATTTTTTCACCAATCGAGCAATCTCTTCCGCGATGTGGCGGAATTGTTGATGGCCTTCTTTAGTCTTTAAATTAATGATAGGACGCAGGTGCAATTCACCTGAACCCGCATGGGCATAGTGAACGCAATACAAATTATTCGCTTGTAAAATCTCATTGAATTCAGCGATAAAGGCGGGCAAATCATTGACATCTACCGCTGTATCTTCGATTACAGCTACCGCTTTTTCATCGCCAGGAAGGTTAGATAATAATCCCAAACCCGCTTTACGCAAGTCCCAAACCTTCTTTACATCCCCTCCCGTCACAAACGGAAAATGGTAGCCTAAACCTGCTGCTCGCATCGCCCCTTCACATGCCTTCGCCTGCAAAGCTAAATCCTCCGCTGAATCCGAACGTAATTCCACTACTAAAATCGCACCCGGATCACCTTCTACAAAGAAGCGATTCAAGCTTTGTGCCGGATTCGCTTTCGTGCACTCTAAAATATAATGATCCATCAGCTCTGATGCGGATGGATTAAATTGCAAGGCAATTAAATTCGCTCTAAGCGCCTCATCGATCGTATTAAAATGGCCGCAAACTAGACCTAAATGAGCAGGAGGCAATAGATCCACATGTAATTTAATCCGGGTTGCGAAGCAAAGCGTTCCTTCCGATCCAGAAAGTAAAGAACAAAAATTAAATGGGGTATCTATTGACTCAAAAGCCTTCGTGTGCAATAACATATCTACCGCATAACCTGTGTTTCGGCGACGAATACTTGGTTTCGGAAATTCCTCTGTAATATTTTTCTGATTAGTCGGGTCCGACAAGGCCGCTAGCGTATTCTCATAGATACCATGCAATCGAGTCCCCTTTTTAAGCGATTTTATTGTCTCAAATGGGTCCTCTGCCTTAAAATGAACCGGGGAACCATCAGATAAAAAACCATCTACTTCTAAAACATGATCTCTGGTAGAACCATAGATAATCGAATTAGATCCACAAGCATTATTGCCCATCATGCCACCAATCATCGCTCGGTTAGCAGTCGATGTTTCTGGACCAAAAAACAAACCCTGCTTCTTCAACTCCACATTCAACACATCACGAACCACACCAGGCTCCACCCAAACATAGGATTCCTCCTTATTAATTTCTAGAATTCGATTGAAAAACTTAGACACATCCACGACAAGCGCCTTCCCGACCACTTGACCGGCTAGCGAAGTACCTGCTGTGCGCGGAATCAACGGAATAGAATGTTGATCTACAAACAAAATAATTTTCTCCAGATCCTCTTTCGTCTCCGGAATCGCAACTCCTAAAGGCATCTCTCGGTAGGCAGACGCATCTGTTGCATACAAGGTCTTCATCACGGTATCCGTGTGAAGTGACCCCTGCAAAGTCAGGCCTAAAGTAGAAAGAAGCGAATCGGATGTTTGCGTCGACATGGTTTATTTCTTAAGTTCTAATTTACACAAAGCACTCATTAGTAGCAACTGAGCAAGTATATAAGTTGCCATCACCACAGAAGAAATCCCCGGAAAGGAATAATAAAACTTTCCATAAGCCAAAACACTATCTGAAACCACAAAGAAAAATGCTCCCCAAACAATCATTTGGTTTTTCAATCGTATCGCAAAATACAACATGGCCCCTAGCGCAAAAGCATATAATGTAACCGGAATCTTCATCGCATCTGCTAGATGCGGATTCAAAAAGGCTAGAAAACTGAAAACATAAATCAGGATTCCGACTAGTGGTTGGCGCGCATGAGCCGGCATCCAAGCCTTATCTTCAGTTTGTCGCGCAAAAAGACGAATATAACTCAGCTGCATGACCAAAAATGAACCTAAACCCAGCTGAAAATACAGGGGATTATCGCCTGGGATCATCAAAAAAACATCCCCTAGCAAAGCAAAAATGGCCGTAAAAAATAAGGACGGCTTAGGATTTTCGACAGCAACATGACCCATCAATAAAATCATCAAAAGCGGCTTAGTAACTAATCTAGCTTCTGGAAAAGTGGGCATCAAAAACGGCAACACTAATTCGACGAGGGCATCGAACAAGAAGAGTTTTAAGAATATATACCTCATATTTATCAATTTTAGAACGCAAAAAAAAATCACTCAACGCAAAAGGTTAAGTGATTCTTTCTTTAGCTAAGATTAGGTTGGGATCAAGATCCGCAAGCTTCACAATCCTCTGGATTATCCAAAGAACAGGTCATATCTGATTTATTTTGATCGTCACTCACATCAAAACTTGCCGATGCTGCTTTCGCTGCTGCATCAGAGTACTGCAATTCAGTTTCGTTCACTAAATTCGTTTGCTCGATAGCTGGCTCTGCTTGTTTCTCCACTGTGAATTTAATCGCATCTGTTGCCGCTTTCGTACGTAGGTAATACATACCTGTTTTCAAGCCTAGCTTCCAAGCATGGAAGTGCATCGATGTTAACTTACCAAAGTTCACATCTTGGATGTGGATATTTAAACTTTGAGATTGGCAAATATACGCTCCACGATCAGCTGCCATTTCTAAGATGGTCTTTTGCTTAATCTCCCAAACCGTTTTGTATAAATCCTTCAAGTTTTGAGGAATTTCCGGAATGCTTTGAACTGAACCATTTGCGATGATCAATTTATTCTTCATGGAATCATTCCACAAGTTTAATTTGATCAAGTCTTTTAATAAGTGCTTGTTAACGATCGCGAACTCTCCAGATAATACACGACGAGCGTAGATATTAGAAGTATATGGCTCGAAACACTCGTTATTACCTAAGATTTGGCTGGTAGAAGCCGTAGGCATAGGAGCAACTAATAAAGAGTTACGCACACCATTTTCTACCACTTTCGTACGTAAATCTTCCCAATCCCAGTTTCCTGAAGATGGAGTTACATTCCACATATCGAATTGGAATATTCCTTTCGAGATAGGTGAACCTTCCCAAGTAGAGTAGGGACCTTCTACTTTCGCTAATTCCATCGATGTTTCCATCGATGCAAAATAGATCGTTTCGAAGATGTCTTTGTTCAATTGCTGCGCTTCCTCTGACTCAAATGGCATACGCAATAAAATGAACACATCGGCTAAACCTTGAACCCCTAATCCAATCGGACGGTGGCGCATGTTTGAATTCTCTGCTTCTTTAACTGGGTAATAGTTTACATCGATGATCTTATTCAAGTTGCGCGTAGCAATCTTAGTCACATCGTATAATTTCTTATGATCGAAACGTAAAACACCGTTCTCGTCTGCGTTCACATATTTAGGTAAGGCTAATGACGCTAAATTACAAACGGCCACTTCGTCTTTTGCTGTATACTCAATGATCTCGGTGCATAAGTTCGAAGACTTGATGGTACCTAGGTTCTTTTGATTAGACTTATTATTCGCATGGTCTTTAAACAACATATAAGGTGTTCCAGTCTCCGTTTGCGATTCAAGCACTTTAAACCATAAGTCTTGTGCTTTAACAACCGTACGCGCTTTACCTGCTAATTCGTATTTTTCATACAAAGCTTCGAACTCTGCACCGTGTGTATCAGATAAACCTGGGCACTCATGAGGGCAGAATAATGACCACTCTTCGTTGCTCTCTACACGCTTCATGAATAAATCTGGAATCCAAAGAGCGTAAAACAAGTCACGAGCACGCATTTCTTCTTTTCCGTGGTTCTTCTTCAATTCTAAGAATTCGAACACATCGGCATGCCAAGGCTCTAAGTAGATAGCAAAGCTTCCTTTACGTTTTCCACCACCTTGATCTACGTAACGTGCCGTATCATTGAATACGCGTAACATGGGGATAATACCATTCGAAGTACCATTTGTTCCCTTGATATATGAACCTGTAGCGCGGATGTTATGGATGCTTAATCCGATACCTCCAGCAGACTGTGAAATCTTCGCCGTTTGCTTCAAAGTATCATAGATTCCTTCAATCGAATCATCCTGCACTGTAAGCAAGAAACAAGACGATAATTGAGGCTTAGGAGTACCTGCATTAAATAGGGTCGGAGTCGCGTGAGTAAACCAACGCTCAGACAATAAATTATAGGTCTCAATGGCTGCTGCAATATCCGTATGGTGAATACCTACCGCCACACGCATCAGCATGTGTTGAGGACGTTCAGCGATTTGGCCATCTAACTTTAGTAGATACGATTTTTCTAGTGTCTTAAATCCAAAATAATCATAACCAAAGTCGCGGTCATAAATGATCGCTTCATCTAATTCAACTGCGTTATTTTTAATGATGTCATACACTTCTTTCGAAAGAAGAGCTGCATTTTGTCCTGTCTTAGGATCAATGTACGTAAACAAACGTTTCATCGTCGCAGAGAACGACTTCAAGGTGTTCTTGTGCAAGTTAGAAACGGCGATGCGAGCTGCTAGGACAGCATAATCAGGATGTTTTGTCGTCAAAGAGGCAGCTGTTTCAGCCGCTAAATTATCTAATTCAGTCGTTTTAACGCCATCAAATAAACCAGTGATCACTTTTCTGGCAACCTCTAAGGGTTGTACAAAAAATGGATCCAAGCTATAACTCAGCTTTTCTATCCTGGCGGTGATTTTGTCAAACTTAACTGATTCGCGACGACCGTCTCTTTTTACTACGTACATGTGTATCTATCTATTATAATTTAAAAACCTTTAATCTATATAAATGCAAAAACCGACCAACGAAAAAGAAGAACATAATTTCCCTGCGTTAAGAGAATTTTTATCTTAGCTTTTTGACCCTTTTTGAGTTAACAAATTGAGTGTGTGGCGGTTTTGTTTTTGTGCTTTCCTAAACCAAAAACTGAATCATCTTTGGCTGATTGTGCTATTGGTAAAATTAGAAAAAAAGTGCGCTCTGTGCAAACTATTTATTGGCCAAAAAAAAAGAAATAAACGAGCGTATTTGAAATACCACATGCAAACCCCCGCCACTCAATTAATTAGCCGTATTGCTTCTTAGAAAAGTACTATAAAAATATTTTGATAAATTTTAAAGCCGCTAGTCCGCATAGAATTCTCCAAAATTTTGTTAGTAAAAAATAGTTGGATATTAGAATACATTTTGTAATTTTGCATCCCCTATTGAAGGGTCCAAATATCCCGTTTGGAAAATAAATTTAATCAGGACGGCAGGGAATCGTCTGTTATAACATATTATGAAAAAAGATATCCACCCAGAATACAAGGAAATTGTATTTCACGATCTATCAGCTGATTACAAGTTTTTAACTCGTTCATGTGCTCCTACTACAGAAACAACTGAATTCGAAGGAGCCACTTACCCGGTATACAAACTAGAGGTTTCATCTCAATCTCACCCATTCTATACAGGTAAGAACGTATTGTTAGATACAACAGGACGTGTGGACAAATTCAACAAGCGTTACGCGAAGTAATTTTTCTGACGCCTATAGTAAAAAGCCTTCTTCCATTTTTGGGGGAAGGCTTTTTTTATCCTAGATTTGTCCTATGCAGCTCAAGGTATATTTATTCGAGGATTTGGCCCTAAAAGCCTCCCTAAAACCACTCACCCAGCACCGGAAAGTGGCTGAATTGTGGGTAGGAATAAGTACACTAGAAAGCAAATGGCCTCAACGAGTTTCTAGCGCTGATGAGGCGGATATTCAAGTGAACAGCGGCGTCATTCCGCTAACTTCGACTTTCGCCCTGTTAGATCAAATTCCGGAGGATACTACCTACGTAAATCAGGGTCAGATTTTAGCCAAAAGAGGACAAGGCTCCCAAACTCAAGAAATCAAACTTCCTTACCTACAACACCCCGAAGATTTACTATCCTTCCAGGCTGAGTTTTTACGAGAAGAAATCAAGGGCAATAAGCCGACGGCCGGAAATAACACCTTTATCTGCGCGGAAGACATCTATATTCATTCCTCTGCTCAGGTGCAAGGCTGTATTTTGGATGCCAGCAAAGGTCCCATCTATATAGGCGAAGGGGTTATATTAGCTATAGGAACCCTCATTCAAGGCCCAGCGGCGTTCCTACAAGGCTCTTCAACGAACTTAGGAGCTAAAATTCGCCCCTATACGACGATAGGTCCAGGTTGCAAGGTGGGTGGCGAAATTAACCATTCTATATTCTTTCCTTTCAGCAATAAAGCACATGAGGGTTATATAGGTAATTCAATTGTGGGTTCGTTTTCAAATTTAGGCGCTTTGACGAACGGATCGAATTTGAGAAACGATATTCAACCGGTTTCCCTCTATGATTTTGTTTCGCAAGCACCCCGGAACACGGGGTTAAAGTCTGTAGGCCAAATCATTGGCGATTTTGTCACCACCGGTGTGGGGACGAATCTGAATACGGGGACGGTAATTGGGAGTCATTGCAACGTTTCGAGCATTGGTTTTCCGCCTCGCTACATCCCCTCTTTTAGTTTTGGGGAATACCCCGACATGCGATCATTTGACTTTGAGAAAGCCTTTAGCTCTGCCTGCAGTTGGATTGAATTGAAAAACCAAAAAATCCCCGAAAATCTGCGCCAAAGCATGGAAGAAATTTGGAAAGAGGGCACATCTTTCCGAAATTAGCTCTTTCTCTATCAAAAGCCATTTGCATGCGATTTCAAGACATTCCAGGTCTGAATAAAATCAAGAACACCTTGTCAATGGCGGTGAAAAATCAACACATCGCACATGCTCAATTATTCGTAGGACCTCCCGGGGGAGCTCAGCTCGCGATGGCGCATGCTTTTATTACCTATTTATTTTGCACGAATAGAACAGAAACTGATTCCTGTGGCGTTTGTCCCGGTTGCCAGAAATTGCAGCGTGGCGTTCATCCAGATTTAGTCTACGTTTATCCTACGGTGATCACTAAGAAAATTAAGGATGCTGAGTCTGATGCTTTCTTACCTGATTGGAGAAAATTTATCCAAGAATCCTATTTCAGAACCTTGCCTGAGTGGCTCGGATACATGGGCGCAGAAGGAAATCGTCAGGGAAATATTCCGGTAGAGGAAACGCGAAAATTAGTCCAAAAAATAAGTCTAAAACCATTTGAAGCACCCTTCAAGGTCGTCCTTTTATGGAATCCAGAAACCTTAAATGCGTCAGCTGGAAATGCCCTATTAAAGACTTTGGAAGAACCACCTAGCTCGACCTTATTTATCTTAGTTTGTGCGGAACCGGATAAACTTTTAACAACCATCATCTCGAGAACCCAGCGCATTAGTGTGGGGGCTGTTGATGTGGAGGATTTGGCTGAATACTTGGTCAAAAAAACTGATATTGATGTCGAAAAAGCACACCAAATTGCCGTGAATTGCGAGGGAAATATTTCCGACGCTTTGGAAAATTCCTCCTCCGATAACCTTAGCACCACGACCTGGTTTGCCGAATGGATGCGTGCTATTTATGCCCGTAATTTGTCAAAATTAGTCCAATTAGCTGATCAATTCGACGGATTAGCAAAAGAGAATCAAAAAAATATCTTAAGCTATAGCCTACATATTTTCAGGCAATGCCTATACCAGATTTCGGATGCCGGGGCTTTGATCAAATCTTTAGAAAAAGAAAAAGCCTTCGTGGATAATTTCTCGAAGACGTTAAGTACCGAAAAGATCGCGACAATGACCGAAAAAATCTCCGAAGTGCACTACCATTTAGAGCGAAATGCACGCGCTAAAATGGTACATTTAGACCTATCACTCTACTTATTACGCGTTTTTCACGCGAAAAATTCCTAATATGAAAACGGTTCGCATCGGTACTCGAAATTCGGCTTTGGCTTTGTGGCAAGCTCACTATGTGGGAGCTATGCTCGCAAAAGAAGGCTTAGCTTATGAGATCGTTGCGATCTCCACGAAAGGGGATCAAATACTCGATCGCTCCTTATCTAAAATTGGATCTAAAGGAGTGTTCACCGAAGAATTAGAAACGATGCTACGCTCGGGAGAAATCGACATCGCGCAACATTCCGCGAAAGATCTTCCCTCCCATTTGCCTGAAGAACTCGAATTAATCGCGTTTACAGAACGAGAATCGGCGGAAGACGTCGTTTTAAGTTTAGATCCTTCGAAGACCTTAGCTTCTAGCGAATCTTTGCGGATAGGTACCTCTTCTACGCGAAGACGTGCTTTTCTAAGCCATTTTTATCCTCAGCATACGGCTGTGGAAATGCGAGGCAACTTGCAGACTCGTTTGGAAAAATTAAAAAATGGCGATTGCGATGCCATGTTACTGGCCTATGCCGGAGTTCACCGAATGGAGATGGAATCTTATATCACCCAGCACCTGGATATTAATCAATTTGTACCAGCGGTGGGTCAAGGCTCGGTGGCAATTCAATGCACTGTATCTTTAAATGAGGATGTGAAATCTCTAGTGCGCAAAGCTTGCAATCACCCTGAGACAGAGGCGAGACTACTTACGGAACGCCATTTATTAGCGCATTTAGAAGGAGGTTGTAGCGTGCCAGTATATGGCCATGCGGTACTTAAAGGTGATAAAATAGCTTTGCATGCCGGTGTTCTCAGCCTGGATGGTGTAGAAAATATCTACCATTCTGCGCAGGGATCAGATCCAGCTATCTTAGGAAAAGAGGTAGCTATGGAACTCATTCACTTAGGTGCGCATCAATTATTACGAAAAATCAGACAGCAATTAGGTTCATGAAAAAACGCATATTAATCACGGGTTCAAACGGCTTATTAGGTCAAAAATTAGTCGACCTTTTAAGCAAACAATCGAGTGTCGAGCTAATCGCGACCGCCCGTGGGAATAATCGTTTGCCTGAAACGGAAGGATATACCTATGCGTCTTTAGATATCACCGTTCAGGAAGAAGTCCTAGCCATATTCGATCAATTCAAGCCTCATGTTGTGATTCATACAGCTGCTATGACGAATGTGGATACCTGTGAAACGGATCGCGAAGGATGTGATGTACTAAATGTTAACTCTGTGGCTTATTTAATCGAAGCCTGCGAAAAACACGGAACTTATTTATGTCATTTATCGACCGACTTCATCTTCGATGGCGCGGATGGCCCTTATACAGAGGAAGGAATAGCGAATCCGATTTCATATTATGGCGAAAGTAAATTAAAGGCGGAACAATTGCTGCTCGCCTCTAACATCCGCTGGAGCATTGCGCGCACTGTTTTAGTATATGGAATTGTTCCCGATATGAGCCGATCTAACATCGTGCTTTGGGTGAAAAAATCCTTAGAGGATGGCAAAACGATACAAGTAGTGACGGACCAATTCCGCACGCCTACTTTAGCCGAAGATTTAGCGATGGGCTGCTGGTTATTAGCAAAAGACGAAGTAGAAGACATTTTTAACATCTCCGGATCCGATTTCTTAACTCCTTACGAAATGGCGGTGATGACCGCAGATTATTACGGTTTAGATAAATCGCTATTACAAAAAGCGGATTCATCCACCTTCACACAAACAGCAAAGAGACCCGCTAGAACTGGTTTCATTCTAGATAAAGCAAAAAAAGTCCTAGGTTATTCACCTAGAACTTTTCAAGAGGGTATCGCCATCATGGCGCAGCAAGTAGCAGATTTAAGCTAATGCTTCTGGATCTTCCATCATGGTATCTTCCATCGGATTAACCACCGGAAGATCTAGCAAAACAGGAGTTTGTTTTAGCTTATCGAAGTCTTTATTGTCATCTAATAAGGTATTCCAAAGCAAATCTTTCAATTCCTGAATTCCTTCTTGAGTAATGGATGAAATCAATAAAACAGGGATGTCCTGTGGTAAACTTTCCCGCATTTCCGCTTCCATTTCTGGAATCGACAAGTCCATTTTAGACACGACGATAACGCGGCGCTTACCTAATAATTCCGGGTTATATTTTTCTAATTCTCCGGTCAAAATACGGTATTCCTCCCCCCAATTTTCTGCTTCCGAAGGAATCAAAAAACAAAGAATCGAATTCCGTTCAATATGACGTAAAAATCTCAATCCCAAACCTTTACCTTCAGATGCTCCTTCGATAATACCAGGAATGTCGGCTACTACAAAGGACTTATCATCCCGGTATTCGACCACCCCTAATTGAGGCACTAAGGTAGTAAATGGATAATCAGCAATTTCAGGTGTAGCCGCAGAAAGTACCGATAAAAGAGTCGACTTTCCTGCATTCGGGAAACCCACTAAACCTACATCAGCTAATATTTTCAATTCCATCACTACCCAGACATCTTGACCCTCTTCACCCGGCTGCGCATGGCGAGGGGATTGATTCGTCGAAGACTTGAAATTATGATTTCCTAAACCACCACGACCGCCGGGTAGCAATAAAATCTTTTGGCCTTCTTCTGTTACTTCTGCCAGAAAATCTTCCGTCTCCGCATCTTTCACAATCGTACCTAAAGGCACTTGAATGTAAACATCTTCCCCTTCTGCACCAGAACGACGTCCACCCTCACCACCATTTCCACTATCAGCGATAACGTGCTTCCGGTATTTCAAGTGAATTAAGGTCCAAAGCTGTGTAGAACCCACTAAATAGACGTGACCACCTCGACCTCCATCGCCACCATCTGGACCACCTTTAGGCACGTGTTTTTCCCTCCGAAAGTGGGATGAACCGCTTCCTCCTCGGCCGGAACGCAGATTGATTTTAACGTAGTCAATGAAATTCGTTGTCATTATTGCTTCATTTATTCTTCGATAATCGAGAGAATTTGAGAGAAAATTTCCTCAATTTCACCGATACCATTAATTCCTGAGAATTTATGTTGTGCGGCATAATAACCCGCCACTGGCGCTGTTTTTTCGCCGTATTCTTGTACGCGTTTGCGTATTAATTCTTCGTTTTGATCATCAGGACGGCCTGAAGTTTTACCACGCTCTAATAATCGCTGGGTTAATTCTTCTTCGCTCACCTCTAATGCAATCATGTGATTGATCGCTAATTGATGTCCTGATAATAAGTCGTCCAAAGCCTGCGCCTGTGCTTCTGTTCTGGGAAATCCATCAAAAATAAAGCCCGCTGCCTCCTTATTCTCGTTCAATTTATTTTCAATCATACCAATCACAACTGCATCAGGAACTAAAATTCCTTGATCCATTAATTTCTTTGCCTCTAAGCCTAAAGTAGTACCTGCAGAAATTTCTGCCCGTAATAAATCGCCTGTCGACAAGTGAATTAATCCATATTTCGCAATTAACTTTGCGGACTGAGTACCTTTGCCTGCCCCTGGAGGCCCAAATAAAACTAGATTAAGCATAAAATTGTGGGTTGCTTTTTGAAAAATCCATTCGAACCACAAAGGTAATCAAATCGAGGGCAAAAGCGGGTATTTTCTACTATATTTGAAACAAAAAACGAGATGCTTTCAACACAATTTGAAGAAATAATTCAAAAGAGACGTTCTAATAGACGATATGACCCAGCGGTAAAAGTCGATGATGCCATCATCGAACGCAGCCTACAAAGATCCATTTTATCCCCTAACAGCAGCAATATGCAATTATGGGAGTTTTATTGGATCAAAAGCGAAACAGAGAAGAAAGCATTTCTACCACTTTGCCTAGGTCAGTCGGCAGCAAAAGACACCGGACACATCGTCGTTTTTGTCACGCGCCAAGACCTTTGGAAGAAAAGAGCAGCCTGGAATTTAAAACAGGTAAAGGATTCCATCGAAGGGGAACCGACTAAAATGCAGAAAAGAGGTCTTCAATACTACGGCAAGCTAATCCCGCTATTATACCGAAACGACATCTTCGGAATTTCTACTTTCATCCGATGGAATATTTGTTTTTGGATGGGATTGCGTAAACCAATGATGCGTTTTGGTGGAAAAGCTGATCAACGCGTGATGGTACATAAATCATGCGCCTTAGCTGCTCAAACTTTTATGCTTTCGATTTCAGCAGAAGGGTTTCAATCATGTCCAATGGAAGGTTTTGATGCGGTGCGGGTGAAAAAACACTTGAATTTACCAGCTGGTGCTGAAATCAATATGATTGTCTCCGTGGGAAAAGGGACAGAAGAAGGGGTTTGGGGACCTCGATTCAGAGTGCCTTACGAAGACGTAGTTCACGTACGCTAATTGCAGTCAACGTCTACAATAATTTGAACGCCTTTGAAAGCTGGCTTTATGCTGAGGGTATCTAATTCTTCCCTAAGCTGCTTTTTAAAGGTGGCTAAAGCCACACCTTTCTCTAATTTGATGAGGATTTCCATGGCGTATTGATTACGAATACGTTCGATCAAGGGTTTTTCTGGTCCTAGGACACGTCCATTACCAAATTTGGCCTTCAATAAAATTCCCAAATCTTTCGCAGCCGTCTCTACATTGCGAGCCTCAAAATGGCGCATCACGATCTTGATCAATCGGGTAAAAGGTGGATAATGATATCCCTCCCGCTCGATCATTTCATCCGCATATAACTGCTCGTAATTCCCGTCTTGAATGTAGCCGAATAAGCGGTGATTCGGCTGGTTGGTTTGAATATATACTTGCCCCTGGACATCACGTCTGCCCGCGCGACCAGCTACCTGAGTAATTAATTGAAATCCTCGTTCATGCGCCCGAAAATCAGGGAAATTAATAATTTTGTCTGCGTCAAAAATCGCAACAAGGGATAAACCCTCAAAATCAAGGCCTTTTGCCACCATTTGAGTTCCGACTAAAATATCCACCTGGCCTTTTTGAATCTCCGTAATTAAACTGGTAAATGCCGTCTTAGAGCGGGTCGTATCTAAGTCCATACGCGCAACGCGCGCATCAGGAAGATGTAATTGTAGTTCTTCTTCTAGCTTTTCTGTGCCATAACCCATGGTCTTTATTTGCGCGGAGCCGCAGGCTCCACAACGGTGAATCAATGACTCGTGGTGTCCGCAATAATGGCAGCGTAATTCCTGTTCCCGGGCATGATAAGTCAACGAGACATCACATTGATGACAAGTCGCGATCCAGTCACAGTCTTGGCATTGAAGGTAGGGAGAATAGCCGCGTCGATTTTGAAACAACAAACTTTGCTTGCCTTGCTTCAAATTTTCCGCTAATACCTCAATTAAATCAACCGAAAATCCGCCCTTCATCAGCTTCATCCGATTCGCATATTTCGTATCAATAAAATGCATCGCAGGTAATTGCGCTGCACCAAAACGCTCTTTCAAGACCACAAGGCCATATTTGTCTTGTTTGGCCTGATAATACGTTTCCATCGAAGGCGTCGCTGAACCTAATAAAACCTTCGCCTTTTGCTGGTGCGCTAACATAATCGCCACATCACGTGCGTGATACCGAGGCGCAGGATCAACTTGCTTAAAAGAGGTTTCGTGTTCCTCATCGATAATAATCAGTCCCAAATTCTTAAAAGGCAAAAATACCGACGAGCGCACGCCCACCACAAAAGGATATTTCCCCTCCACAATCGACTTCCACACTTCTACCCGTTCGTTATCCGAAAATTTAGAATGGTAGATCCCCACCTGCTCCCCAAAAATTCGCTTCAAACGCACCACAATCTGCGTCGTCAACGCAATCTCTGGCAATAAATACAATACTTGATCGCCATTTGCTAGAGCTTCTTGTATCAGCTTGATATAAATCTCCGTCTTTCCTGAACCCGTGATTCCATGCAATAAGACAACATCTTTCTCTTGAAATTGATTCAGTATCGATTGATAAGCCTTTTCCTGCGGGGCATTTAGCGTAAAACTAGAGGGTACAAAATTTTCATCCGCTTCATCAAAACGCGAAACGACGATATCGAAAATCTCAAAAACCTGATTCTTCACCAAAGTTTGCAAAGAGCTTTCAGACAGACCCGCCTGGCTGAAACTATTTTTAGCTAAGCCTTTCTGATTCGCTTCCGGACTTCGTAAAACAGGAATAAATTGCAGATAATGCAATAAAATGGCCATCTGCTTCGGCTTCTCCTCCAAGGATTGAATGAGATCCGTTAAAGTTGATTTATCTTCAAAGGAGGCCGCTAAACGAACCTTGCGCTGCACCTTAGGCGTGTAGCGATCCTTTAATTCATCAAAAATAATGACCGCATCCTTGCCTACTAAAGCCTTAATTAAATGATACGGACTTTTGACTTCGGCAAATTTCGCTAACTCATCATAGCTTACCGCTCCTTTATCCCGAATCTCTACGTAAATCGCTAATTCCCTTTCCGTCAGCGTCTCAGGACTCGTAAATTCTGGATTAACTTGTACTTTAGACTGACTGGAAATCTTCAAACCTGCAGGCAAAGCCACCTGAAAAACCTCGCCCGGATAGCACATATAATAATCTGCCGCCCATTGAAAAAGGGCGATTTGGGACGCCGTCACTAAAGGCGAATCATCCAAAATCTCTAAAAGGTATTTCGCTTGATATTGCTTAGGGGGCTGGTGGTGCACCGTAACGATGACACCCGTAAGCACTTTTTTAGTTCCAAAAGGTACCACCACCCGCAATCCCGCTTGCACAAATTCAGCCCATTCCCGAGGCACTCGATACGTAAAATACCGAGGGATGGGAAGCGGAAGCAAGGCATCCACAAAAACCGTTTTCTCCTCCCCTATTTCCATTGCAAGGTTTGAATCAAGTGAATGGCATCCTGCTTTAAATAGCGAATCACAGGCGCTAAAGAATCATTCTTCATCGCTGTGTTTAAATAAACGGCACCCCGCAAGAAATGGGTCGTACTATCGGTTGTAAAAAACTGAAATGGGGTGGCCACATCGCCTTCTAATTCAATGATAGTGGCTTTTGATCCATCTCGCCTAGTTAGTATGGCGTCTTCTATGCGATTCGCTTTCATTTGGTGTTTAGAGGCCAAAACATAGGAGTCCCTAATCATCTTATCAAGTCTTTTACGATCTCCCTGAACTGGCTTATACGTTAGCTGAATGAAGGCATCCCAGCGAGGATAATAGATATACATCCAATGAGGTTCTGCACGTGCAAACGTGTCCTTTTTCACCACTGCAAAACGTGATAATTCAAAAGTAAAGGGATGCCCTTTTTCTAAATCTTGATAGGTATGTGACGGAATTTCCATCATTGGAAAGCCCTTAGGCCTTGGCATAGCGGTATTTTCCTCCTCTGGGGCTGTTCCACAGGAAAGTAAGGTCAGCAAAAAACCTAGGAGGACAAGACGCATATTCGCTTATTTTAAACCGTAATACGCTAAGATAGGATTTTGTATGGATTCAAACACTTTTTCCCGCAAAACAGGCAAATCTTCCATCGTTAAACCCTTCGTCTCAAAAGGAGGATGAATCTCCACATGTAATACGCCTGGACGCATCAGCAACGACTTTTCATCCATTATGTAGTGATTATTATGAAAACTCATAGGTACGATAGGCACTTGTTGTTGAATCGCCATGATGAAAGCCCCATCCTTCAAAGGATTACCCATATAAGGCAATTGCTTAAACACAATTCCTCCCTCGGGAAAAATAACTATACTCCGTCCTGATTGTAAGGCTCGTATCGATCGGCTTAAGGAACTAGCACGGCTATTCTTATCATTTCTATCCACTAAGATATTCAAACGCGCATAGAGGTAGCCAAACAAGGGTATCTTCTTCATCGCATTCTTTCCTACAAAGGAGAAATAGTTCCGAATGACTACCACAACTACCGCGATATCCATATAGGAAAAATGATTTGAACAGAAAACGTAGGTCTGATTAGGATCTAGCTTCACATGATGTGTGATCTTCACGCGTATCCCCGAAAAAAGAAAAAAGAGTTGACCCCACAGCCTAACAAGCCGATGAGCAACTCTTTTCCAAGATCGTCTCTGTAAAAACACAAAAATGACAGGATACAAAACTAAGAATACAATCACAAAGCAGGATACTGCCCAGAAAGTGTATAGCCCTTTTAAACTAGATGAAAGCAAAGAATTTTTGTTTTTCATAATTTAATCAAGGCCTCTAAATCTACGATTTAGTCTACTATTCCTAATTGAACTGTATTGGATTTCAAGTTTTGATTCGCAGGAATCGATAAAGTCGTTACGAAGATATCGCCTTTAGCCAATAAATTATCTTGCTTTAATTTATCCACCATCGCTGCTACGGTTTTCTCTGCATTACCCATTCCCGGATCGTAGAAGAATACACGTGCTCCCCATAATAAACCCATCGTCGACATCAATTCTTTATTCGAAGTAAAGACGAATAAATCAGCCTTAGGACGGTGTGCTGATAAACGGAAGGCAGTATAACCAGAGTTTGTAATACATAAAATCGCCTTTGCTTTTGAATCACGTGCTAAACGGCAAGCTCCTGCAATTAAGCGATTCTGCATAGGTACATTTTCAGACATTGAGGTACCTAATGAGTGATTCTTAAAGTAAATCGCTGCCTCATTTCCTTGTATAATTTCAATCTCATTTTGTTGTTGCTCTACCACTTCGTGAATGTGAGCCATAGTCTCCACTGCTTTTATAGGATAAGCACCAGAGGCTGTTTCTCCACTTAACATCGTCGCTGATGCCCCTTGCAATACGGCATTGGCTACGTCAGAAGTTTCAGCACGCGTAGGAACTGGATTCGTAATCATTGATTCTAACATTTGAGTAGCCACAATGACTGGCTTACCAGCAGCTGTACACTTCTCTACCATTACTTTTTGTAAGTATGGCACCACCGCTCCATCCATTTCCACCCCTAGATCACCACGAGCTACCATGATGGCATCTGTCGCCGCAATAATCTCATCTAAATTATCAATCGCCTCAGGCTTTTCAATTTTCGCGATGACACGCGTATTCTTGCCGTAAGCTTTAATTTTCTCTTTAATATCCCAAATATCACTTGCTTTACGAACGAAAGAAAGCGCGATCCAGTCCACACCATGGTCTAAACCAAAGTACAAATCCGCCTCGTCTTTAGGAGTAAGGCAAGGCAATGAAACTTTCGTTCCTGGTAAATTAATTCCTTTCTTAGACTTCAAAATACCACCGTAAATGACCTCAGTCAATACTTCTTTCTTCTCTTTGTCTATTGAAATCACTTTCACCTCTAAATTACCATCATCCATCAAAATGCGCTCACCAGGATTCACATCTAAATACATGGACGTATAGGTCGTACCTACTTTTTCCGACGTACCTAGTAAATTTTCATCCATTGCAAAAATCAATTGCTTACCAGCCTCGATTGTCACGCCATTATTCTCCACTAATTGGGTACGAATTTTAGGTCCTTGCAAATCTTGAAGAATAGTTAAATTCAAACCCATCTCTTCTGAGATTGAACGAATCGTTTGTAAGCGCTCTAAATGATCCTCATGTGTACCATGGGAAAAGTTTAAGCGGAAAACGTTAACACCTGCCTTAGCTAATTGAATTAATGCTTCTCTTGATTCTGATGTGGGACCTACTGTGGCTACAATTTTTGTCTTGCGTTGATACGACATATGTTGGATAAGGTTCTAATGACACTGCAAGTTACATCTATTACATAAAAAAAACCACCCAAAGGTGGTTTAAATTGTATTAAAATAAGATTATGAAATTAATTCTCCCACATTTCTGCTTCTTTATCTTGGAGCTGTTGTTCGAGTTTTTGCGATTTTTTCAAAGCTTCTTTTCCGTCACCAAATTGATCGAAAATGTCTTTATTACCTGCATTTCCCTTCTTAATAATGCGTGCACTAAAAAAGCGTAAATCAAAAGCATCCGCCATATTTCGGTGTTGCATTTCATTAGTTGAATTAAACCAAATACAATTCGGATTGCTCTTAAAAAATTTATAAAGGTCTTTAAAGCGGAATGACGCTACGATATCTTCTAAACCAGCATCTGACTGAGATGCGGGGATCTTCAAGGTAATTGCTTGAATATCAAAATACAAACGAGAACGCTTGCGATCAATAATGGCATCTTCTTTTATTTCTAAAATAGACAATTGCTTCGGAATATAATATTCAACCCCAGCAACAATCGGACCTTTATCGAAATCATCTACTACTGGCTTCTCCGCTTTAGAAGCATCCGTTTTCTTACTACCGCCCCACCCATCATCAGCACCGCCGCCAGTTGTTTCCGTCGTAGGCTTCGCATCTCCACCAAAACCGGCCGCAATTTCCTCAGCTGTTAATCCACCATTTTCCAATTTACCTTTTATCTTCAAACGATCTAAGAACTGCTCTAAACTTAACTTCGTATTCAACGAATCATTAGTGTAAGGAACCAATAATCCCGCCTTTACGCCATCAATTAAGAATTTGGAAATTTGGTTATTCTCTGCAAAAAATGGTTGATTCATTTTCTCATTCAAATCCATTTTACGCCAAATTTGAGCTCGGTATTGAATATCTGCCTCATCAATCGGATGCGCCGAATTAGGATTAGGATTAAGCGATGATTCCTGAGCTAAAACACCCACAGAAATCAAACAAAAGCCTGCCAATAAAATATGCTTCAAATTCATATAAATACGATTAATTCAATGGAATTACTTTGACAAATGAAAATGGAATCGTCTCTACAGTTCCTTTGAAATTCTTACGTTGTACCCCTTTAACTTCAATTCGGTAACGGTCACCCGGTTGGGCTTGACTAGCTAGTGAGGAAATAGATCCTCCTCCTTGCAAAATTATCGATGCCACTCGCTTCGTACCACGAGCAAGCGCCACTTCTATTTCAGAGACACGGTAATTAGCATCTTCGGGATTAGTAGCAGCAAATGACTCATCTGCAATCGCCTTCGCATTCACAAATCGCAATCCTGTAGAACTCTCCCCGCTCTTATCATTCAATTCTGCTCCGCTACTTCCCACAATTTTAATTTCAGGTCTAGGTACACGACGTACCCGGAAGGTCTCCTTACCTAGAAGAGTTCCCGCATTGTTTACATTTAATGTAAGCGTTGAAGACGATGGCACTACTGTCACCTTACCTTTATTCGAACCCGCAATTGCTTCACCCCCTTCTGCCGTAAAGCTAGGGTTCCAAAGCGCTCCTAATCCGGCACTCGCCACGCTAAGACGGTTCGCACAGCCTAAATAAAGCGCTGGCAAAGTTCCTGTCTCAATGTTATAAGTAGGTTTTAATACAAAATATTCTTTCGTAATTGACTCTGTCTTAGGCCCTAATGGGCTCATATACGAAACAGACGCTACGTAAGTTTTCTTAGATAAACCATTCGCATCATATGCTCCACCAGAGGTTTTGAATTTAATTTGTCCGCGACCATCTAACACTTGTAGTGAAGCTCCATTTAAGCTCATTCTAGGCGTAAAACCACTAGAAGTCGCAGCGATAAATACTTCAGCCTGATAATCCATACCCGCTACTACCGTATTAGCATTAGCAGAAACTTGAGCAAAAACTTTATCAAATTTAATCTCCTTCGCACCTACTTTTCCAGCTAATTGATTCAATACTTCAGCTTCGTAGCGTCGAACTTCTGATTGCTTTTGCGATAAGGTCGCTAAAGCAGCAGCTACGGGAGTAGTTTCAAAATTCAATTCAGCAAAATCCTTTTTCGATTGATTCGCGTCTTTACTTGTTAATGGATCATCCTTACCTGCAAGAGCTAAAGAGGAGAATTTAGTGCCTGGATCTGCAGCTACTAATATGTCTTTTATATACTTATCAAAAAGTGGTATCAACTTATAGGCCTCCCCTTGTTTAGCGCCACCCACCATTATTTCGTAGATTTTTTCTTCTTCTTTCGGATTTTTGATATTTCCCGTTTCTGGATCAATACCACCGCCCGCTTCTAATAATTTACCCTTAATATTCTCGATATGAGCCACTAAAGCGTCCGTAGTTCTTCTAACTTCCACTGCCTTTTTCAATACATCAGCATAGGCCGCAGGATTCGGAAGGTCTTTAATCCGCTCCTCAATACCTTGCACCATCCCTTTACTTTTATTCAGAGATGATTGATTTGCCTGCTCTAAACTACTATTTAAAAGGGCAAATTTTTGTAACAAGGCATCACTAACCTGCAAAGCGAGCAAGGCCGTTAACACCAAATACATCATCCCGATCATTTTCTGCCGGGGGGTCTCTTTTAAATTTGCCATAATTAGCCTTTCATAGCTGTCAACATACTACCATAAACTTGGTTCAAGGACTGAATATTAGCATTCAACTTCGCTAATTCTGCTTTGAATAATTCCGCATCCTTTTGAGTACCTGCTATATGTTCTACACTTTTATTAACATTACTGTAGAAGCCATTGATTGCTTTCATGTGCTTGCTGGCCTCTTGAATTTCAGCTTCATAAACAGAATTCAATTTCTCTAAAGAAGCGCCTGCCTTAGCATAGTTTTCAGTATACTTAGCTGCTTCAGATGAAGATGCAGTAATAGTAGCTAATGATTGAGACGCCTCTGAAACAGATTTATTTAGGCCACCTAGTGATTCTGCTGATGAATTCAACGATTTTACAAAATCCTGAGTCGCTCCAGTTGCTTTAGAAATCTCAGATAAACTATTAGCGGTTTCCGTTAATGATTTTAAACTCTTAGTCAAATGAGCCACTGCGTCTGCATCTAAACCTGGAACATCACCTGTGTGACGAGCTGCTGCTGCACGAGGAGCTTCACCTGCTAATTCAGGGTATACCTTTTCCCAATCATATTGCTTATCCGGCACTGACTTTAAATAAAGTACACCAAATAAAATAAAAATCGCGGCTTCTGTAAACATACCCACCATCAACATTTCATTTGCACCAGTCCAGTGTAAAATTTTAAAAAGTGCTCCTACAATTACGACGGCTGCACCAAAACTAGCAACTACATTAATCGACTTTTCCATTTTGTTAATTCTTAATAATAGATTTATTTATTTACCTCGATGCAGGACGGCCTAAATAGCGCATCACACATCTAAATCCAACATAGGATCTTTTATTTTTCTCATATTCAAAGGTACGTGTACCCGTCTCTAAATAGTATCCAATATCTTTCCAAGATCCCCCACGAACCACCTTACGTGGATTAGTAGCATCTCTGTTGATTGAGTTCAGATCCCAAGTAACTGCTGAGGCATTTTCTTCAAAAGCATCTTCACACCACTCGGCCACATTTCCAGCCATATTATACAGACCATAATCATTCGCGCTGTAGGCATTCGCTGGAGCCGTATATTCGTATCCGTCAGCATCATAATTACCCCGATGAGGCTTGAAGTTCGCTAATAAACAACCTTTAGCATTAGATAAATAAGGATTTCCCCAAGGGTATTTCGCTGAAGCACGACCACCTCGAGCAGCCCATTCCCATTCAGATTCCGTAGGTAAAGTAAAACGTGGCAATGACGCTAAGCCTTGAGACTTGCGGTAGCTGTTCATTAATTTAGAACGCCAATCGCAGAAATACTTTGCCGCTGACCAATTTATGCCGACTACCGGATACATATCAAATGCTGGACTAGAATAATAATTTTCCGTCATCGGATCTCCATAGGTAAAGTCGCGCGTTTGATAGCCAGGCATTTTAAGATCTTCTGACCAACGTGTTGTATCTGGATAATAATCAGACATGATTTTTGTCTCCCCTAAAACAGATAACGAATCACGTAAAATGGTTTCCACAAACTGACGGTATTCGTAATTTGTTATTTCTGTATCATCCATAAAGAAGGCAGAAACAGTTACTCTACGGGGAAAGTTAATAGCAGAACGAGATGGATCTTCATCTCCTTGCCCCATGAGGTAGCTACCAGATGGGACTAAAACCATACCGAATGGTGTAGGCTGCGACCAACCTTTCCGGTTCACTGCCACGATCTCACCATTAAATACACCTGGATCCGCTGACGCTGGTTTAAAGAATAAACCCTTCAGTCCTTTAGATTTAGTCGACTTGGTTGATTTAGCTGAGCTAAGTGTTTTACCTCCTGTATTGCTTTTAGAGCCACAACTTGTGACGGCTATCGTTAAAACAACAAATGAAAACAACCAAACTAACTTCTTATTCAGATTATGAAAATTCATATACCTTTTTAAATTTCTGTTTTTCAAACGTTTAGGCAGTAAATAATATTGCCTCTAATCAAAAATAAACTCCTCACAGAATCAACAAATTCCTCAAATTTAAAGGAATATTCTAACAATCGAATAATGTTTTAACATAATTTTGTACCTACCAATTATAAAATTCTAAACCTAGGTGTTCGAATGGGAGCCGCCTTTTGCTTTATACTTCTTTCCGGAATTCGGAACCTTAAGAATATCTCATGAGACAATGGCTTCTTATTCAATGCATTAGAAGTCGTGATATCCATTGAATAACCGATATCTAACTTATTTTGAAGAATGGAAACCCCCAATAAACCTATAGCTGCATCCCCATTTCGGTAAGCTCCACCTGCATAAATTAGTTTATTATAATATACTCTTACTCCTCCTTCTGGAACCAATTGCCCTGAATAATACCGAACAAGCGCATAAGGCAAGACATCAAAGTAATCACTCAAAGGTATTTCTCCGCTTCCATGTAAAGCAAAAACTCGCTCTAATGGCATGGAGGCTGTTCCTCCATTAAATTCAAAGTTAGGGGAGCTAAGGTGATCTGCCGTGATTCCTACTTGCCAATTATCTGTTGAATACACCGCCCCTAAACCAAAATCTGGTAAGGTTTGACTAACGGGAGATCCCGAGAGTAAATTAGCTAGCGGATCATTCGGATCTCTTACACGAAAAACGCGACCGTCGAACGATTTTGTTTGCAATCCTGCGGATAAACCAAAAGACCACAAACCATTTCCTTTACTTAGATGATAAGCTCCTTGAAGCTGAAACGATTGCTGCGAAACTCCAGACGGCGTTTTATCTGAATAAAACTGAATGCCTATACCTGCTTGAGGGGTTATGCTAAATGAGCCAGCTATCCAAGTAGTCCCTAATCTTCCTGAGCCATCATTCGAAGTAGTATAACCAGACCATTGATCCCTCACCTGAAGTGCTACATAATTATTTGATTTCCAACCAGAAAAGGCCGGATTTACAATATTCGAATTAGCCGAAAAAATGCTAAACTGAGGACTTTGCTGAGCTGACGTTCGCGTAATGTATAACAGCAGAAAAATCCCTAAACTAAGGGAAAAGTACAGCTTGATTAGGCGACTCATTTTAAACGTCATTCGTTGGATGAAAAATAGGTAGGCTAAAATAATAAAAAAGCCTCAATCGATGAGGCTTTTTTATTATTTATTTACTTGCTTGATGTAATATTCGAGCGCTCCCGTCATAGAAGGAGCATTAGGCATAGGTGCCTGAATGTCTACAATTAATCCTGCATCGACTACTGCTTGTGCTGTCGTAGGTCCAAATGCAGCTAAACGCGTGTTATTTTGCTGAAAGTCAGGGAAATTCTGAAACAAGGAGGTGATTCCAGATGGGCTAAAGAAAGCAATCACATCATAGAAAACCTCTTCTAAATCAGACAAATCTGCTGAAACCGTTTCATACATGACAGCTTCTGTTAATTGAAAGTCGTTCGTTCCCATGAAATCGGGAAGGTCTTTTTGACGCTTATTAGAACAAGGGAATAAAAATTTCTCCGTCTTGTGTTTCTTAATAATCTCCAAAAGGTCTAAAGCTGTTTTTGTTCCCGTAAATACCTTACGCTTACGGATGACAATATATTTTTGCAAATAATTAGCCGTTTGCTCCGTGATACAGAAATATTTCATGTCGGTAGGCACCTCGATCTTCGCTTCTTTACAAATACGGAAGAAATGGTCGATCGCATGACGGCTAGTAAAGATGATGGCAGTATGTTGAAGAATCTCTATTTTTTGCTTTCTAAATTCCTTAAAAGCAATTCCTTGTACCTCGATAAAAGGTCTAAAATCGACCTTCACATTGTACTTTTTTTCAATATCAAAGTAAGGTGATTTAGCGTCTGCGGGAGCAGATTGAGTCACTAAAATACTCTTAACCTTCTTTAATCGATTGTTTTCTTCAGAAGCTGTTTTACTCATAATCAGTTAATTAGGGCCAAAATAATGCCTGCTTTTTTATTCAGAGTGCAAATATACGACAATTTTTTACAGAAATTATTCTACCCTAGATGTAAGCGGTAAAAATTAATTCCTTAATACCAAACAAGATAATCTGCCCTTCGATGATGAGTAAATAGATAAAAAGAAATAGGCGTGGAAAAGAAAAACTCCTTTGAAAGGATTGAAAAAAATAGAAAAAACGGAAAATAAAATAAAAGTCTACCACATAAACAACGGAGCTGAAATCAATCGGCGTAGAGAGTCCTACAAAAACGGCATAAAAACAAAGAACAGAGAATAGAACCGTAAAAAACTGCAAATTCGTCTGCAAAGATTTGAAATAATGCACATTCGCTAAACCCTTCAGCTTAAACAAATCCGTAAATAAGTAATAGACAAAAAAGCGGGAAATAAAGAGCAAAAAGGAAAGCCCAAGTTTGGAGAAAATAAACAAAATGCTGGGCCAAATGGTGACAAAATTATCTGCATTACTAAAGAACTCGTCTTTCTGAGATGTTTTAAAACCAATTAAATAAGCTAAGCAGGAGGTGATCAAACTAAGCGTAAACAAGACAAGTACATTAGGCAGCGCAAAAGGCCGCCTCATCCAAACCTCATCTTTTACCTCCCAGCGCATCCAATCGGAGTAGCGATAAAATGACGTAAATACGCGTGGATAGGCTGCAAAAAGTAGGCCCAGGCAGGCCATTATAGAGAGTATACTCAATAGAAAGAAATTAGAAAAGGGAGCACTTGATCGAATGTCTAGTAAGAAGAAGTCAGCCTTTTCTTTCACAACTAGCTCCTGCTTTCGTTCCAGGTAAAAATCGCCGGGTAATCCTTGTAAGCCTTCTAAATAAACCGTTAAAATGAATTTTTCGTCCCGATTAAGACTATCTAAGGCGATTCTATATACCTCCCCTTTCTTCAATGCTTTAAACAAGGTTCCTTGAAGGAATAAGTGGTAATTCTCTTTTGGGTAAATGGCTAGAGAGGCTTTGGGAAAATCATCTGGATGAATTTCTAGCGACTTCGACTGATAGGAATAGTGATTAGATGAGACATAAGGCAAGAAACTTTTCCAATCTTCCTGGTATACTAACCAATCTCGATCAAAGGAATAGACCTTTTTCCAGGCAGCCTGGCTATTAAAAGAAAGCAGTAGTAGCGCCCATAAAAAAAATCTGCTAATCGTTTTCCGGAAAGGGTCAAGATTAGCAGATTTTATAGGGAAAGGAATCATTCCTTGATTTTAATTCGAATTAGTTAGATGCCAAAGCTTTTACCATCGTCTCGCCTATGTCAGCTGGAGAGTATACTACGTGGATACCACA
Organism: Aquirufa sp. A-Brett2-15D; assembly: GCF_054558735.1. NCBI lineage: Bacteria > Pseudomonadati > Bacteroidota > Cytophagia > Cytophagales > Flectobacillaceae > Aquirufa > Aquirufa sp. A-Brett2-15D. Next base: position 950,833 of record NZ_JBSKFT010000001.1, read on the forward strand.
CTCTTGCATAATTTTCATTTTTGCTTCTGCCGTATCGTCTGCACCACCGATGATCGCACCTGCGTGACCCATGCGGCGTCCTTTCGGAGCTGTTTGGCCTGCAATGAAACCAACAACTGGCTTGCGATTTCCATCCGCTTTAATCCAACGAGCCGCTTCTGCTTCCATACCGCCACCGATCTCACCGATCATCACGATACCTTCTGTTTCAGGGTCATTCATTAATAATTCAACCGCCTCTTTCGTGGTCGTTCCGATAATCGGATCACCACCGATACCGATGGCTGTTGTTTGGCCTAAACCTGCTTTCGTTAATTGATCTACCGCTTCGTATGTTAAGGTCCCTGATTTAGAAACGATACCTACACGACCTTTTTGAAAGATAAAGCCTGGCATAATACCTACTTTACACTCCTCAGCAGTCATTACTCCTGGACAGTTTGGCCCGATTAAACGTGTTTCGAAGTTCGAAATATATTCTTTCGCCACGATCATATCTTTCGTCGGAATTCCCTCCGTGATACAAATAATGACTTTAATTCCTGCATCAGCTGCCTCCATAATCGCATCAGCAGCAAATGCTGGTGGAACGAAAATGATCGAAGTGTCAGCTCCTGTAGAAGCCACTGCTTCTGCAACTGTATTAAAAATAGGACGATCTAAATGCGTAGCGCCGCCTTTTCCTGGTGTAACTCCCCCTACCACTTGGGTTCCGTAAGCAATCATTTGTTCAGCGTGAAATGATCCCTCAGTACCTGTGAAACCTTGAACGATAATTTTTGAATTCTTATTTACTAAAACACTCATTTTGTAGGGGTTATAAAAACGTAGGCGAAAAATTTTTCCAAAGGTACAAAATATTGATAAAATTTATCAAAAAGCTGATTGTTACACGAAATAAAAATGTGAACAATTTTTTTTGCGTAAATTCGAACTTTGATGCCTTTCTTATGTTGAAGCACCTACAAATCCAGAACTACTCTTTAATCGAACAGCTCGACCTGCATTTAACAGGTGGACTGACGGTTATTACGGGGGAAACGGGTGCAGGTAAATCCATTTTATTAGGCGCTATTTCTTTATTATTAGGCCAAAGAGCGGACAGCAAAAGTCTCTTCGATGCCTCCAAAAAATGCATCATTGAAGGCCAGTTTTCCCTCGCGCCTTACCCGCATTTGCAAGCCGTTTTCGCAGAGGAGGAAATCGATTTCGATGAGCCCTGCCTCATCCGAAGAGAAATAAATCCTCAAGGTAAATCGCGCAGTTTCGTCAATGACACCCCCGTTACTCTTGAATCGCTGAAACGAATCGGAAACGAACTAGTGGACATACATTCCCAACAGGACACCTGGTGGATGTCACACCCTGATTTCACGCTGGATATGATTGATGCCTATGCACAGAATGATGGATTGAAAAAAAGGTATTTCTCCGCTTTCAGCAATTGGCAAGTTTCAGTTTCGTCTTTACGTGACTTAGAGTCCACTTCTTCGAAAGGATCCCAAGAAATGGATTTCATCCAATTTCAATTCGACGAATTGAGCAAAGCTCAATTAAAAGAGGGAGAATTTGAGTCACTAGATACAGCCGTGCAAAAGCTCCAAAATGCCGAACAGATTCAGGAGAAATTAGCGATTTTAGCTCAAGCATTAAGTGTTTCTGAAGTTTCTGCCTTACAGCAAAGTCGCATCGCCTTACAGCAAGCAACTTCTTTAAGTAAATGGGGAGAGAATTTTGCGGATTGGAAAACTCGGATCGAATCCATTTGGATTGAATTAAAAGACCTAGGGGCAGAAGTCGAAGGCGAAGCCGACGATTTCATTTATGACCCTCTTGAATTAGAACAAAAACAGAAGCGATTAGACAGTCTTAATCGCTTATTACAAAAATACCAAGCATCCACGGTCACGGAATTGATCGAACTAGTTGCATCGCTCGATATGCGCCTTTCTCAATATTCATCCATGGACACCATTTTAGCCGAAGCAAAGATTCGTGTAAACGAAGATTTAAAACTAGCCTCAGAGGCTGCTTTAGCTTTGTCTTCGTCTCGTTCATCCGTAGTAGAATCGATATCTTCTGCCCTAGTGATTTCCTTGCAGTCCTTAGGGATTCCGAATGCAAATCTGTCCTGGGAGCAACAGCCGAAAGAGCTAGCTTCTAATGGTGCAGATAAAATCCAATTATTGTTTTCTGCCAACAAAGGTTTAGCACCTAAACCTTTTAAACAGATCGCATCTGGTGGCGAAATGAGTAGATTGATGCTTTCGATAAAACATCTTTTGGCAAAAAAACGGGTACTACCTACCCTGATTTTAGATGAAATAGACACCGGAGTTTCAGGTGAGATTGCCATCAAAATGGGGCAAATGTTGAGTCAAATGAGCCAAGGGCATCAAATTATTGCCATCACCCACCTTCCACAAATCGCGGCGGCCGGATCGAAACATTGGTATGTTTATAAAGATCACGCAGGAACGAAAACAGTTTCTAATCTTCGGGAGTTACAAGAAGAGGAACGGGTGGAAGAAATCGCGAAAATGATCGGTGGCACGCAAGGCTATAAAGATCTCTTAACGAATGTTCGAAATTTAATCCAATCCAACGAATGAAAAAGTATATCGCTTTAACGCTGTTATTGATAGGTTGCACACAGGCACAGGAAAAATTGAGTCAGGAATTAAAAGACAATGTCTTAGGATTGCACGATGATTTAATGGGGAAAACGGAACAAATTGTATCCCTTAAAACGAAATTAGATAGCTTGTCTTCCGGAGTTGATTCTGTTCAAGTTAAGCAACTCCTCGGTGCACTAAACAAAGCAGATAATTCAATGATGGATTGGATGCATCAATTTTCAATCGACAGCCTGGATAAAATGGAAGTAGGCGCAAAGATGATTTATCTGCAAAAACAATACGAACAATTAACTGGTCTTCAGAAACTGACAGATTCTACCTTACATGCGGCACAAACTTATAAGCCTTAGTCTTTTTCTTGCTGTTTTTGCCATGTCTTGTTCGCAAGACAAAAAACTACCCTTTCTAGGCCCTAAGACTGTTAGTGCATCTGGGGACACTGTCTATCATCAGATCCCAGCCTTTCAATTTTTAAACCAGGATTCTGTTTCTGTAAGCGAAAAGGACGTGGCTGGAAAAGTATATGTAGCTGATTTCTTTTTTACCACCTGCCCTACCATTTGCCCTAAAATGAAAACGCAAATGCTCCGTATCTACGAGAGATACAAGGAACGTGACGATGTGCGCCTCCTTTCGCATAGCATCGATCCCGATTTCGATACGCCGTCAGTTTTAAAGGATTATGCTTCTCGGCTTCACGTATCTTCCCCTAAATGGAATTTATTAACTGGGGATAAAGCGAAGATTTATCAATTAGGCCAAAAAAGTTATCTAGTCTCCGCCCAAGAAGATCCTGCCGAAGCCGGCGGATTTGTTCACAGCGGCGCCTTTATATTAGTAGATAAAAATCGCCATGTTCGCGGCATATATGATGGCACGGTAGAAGCCGAGGTGAATCATTTGCTAGAGGATATGGAGTTACTTTTAAAAGAACAGTAAAATGGTGAATGATAAGTGGTAAATGGTGAATGTTTTTTTCAGCATCTATTCACCATTTATCATTTACCATATAAAACAGAATATGAAAAATTACATCCCTATCGCAATCATCGCATTTTTCTTTTTCTCTTGCCAGAGCAAGGAAGAAATCCTTCAACAACAATATGCCGTAGAAGGGATGGCTTTGTATAAAACAAATTGTGAAAATTGCCATCAAGCGGATGGTTCGGGATTACGGGATTTGTACCCCTCGATTCAAAAAAGTAAGTTAAGTCCGGAGGCGATGACCTGCTTGATGCGAAATGGCAAAAAAGGAAAGGGATATATGCCTGCTAATGCTAAACTACAAGCATTAGACTTGGCAGAATTAGTTACCTATATGCGGAATGAATGGGGAGGCAATAAACAAATCTATCCGATAGATAGTGTTCAAATAGCCCTAAAGAATTGTAATTAATTCGTAGGTAAACCATCCACAACTACTACCGAATTGCGAACTTGACGCAAGGAATAACTGGAGAAATCTTGGGCAGCATCGAGGCCCACGCCATTCACTAATTCAGTTCGAGTCCGAAGTTGAACGGCCTTGTCCGTGAAAATGCGTTTCTCTACTGGGAGCCAATTGAATTCATCGGTTTTCAAAGTTTCCTCCTTTTCGATGTTGTGAATGACCACATGGCCCATGAGTTTATAGGTATTTTTTTGGCGATAAAAATGAGCTGAATCACCCCGAATCTCAGAGGTGATCTTACCAGATTTATTATAAAACCAAAGTTTCATTTCTTTCGGATAAACCCGATCTTCAGAGGCCAAAGTCAACTGCTGCTCCGTGACCATTCTAACAACTTTTTTGGCCGAATCAGAATATATCATATCTATTCCAAAAAGTTCTGATTTAGGCCCTACGAAGGTTGCCTTAGAATCTACTTCTTTTTCACGACAAGAAAAGAATGTGCTGATAATCAAGAGCAAAAAGAGTAAGCTCGAATTGCGCATGCGAGAAAATTAGTTGATTTTCTGTTTTTGGAACCAAAGATCACTAAAGGTCAAACCCAAAGTCAAACGGTGGTATTGCTCCTCCAAACCATTTTCGGTGATTGAACCACGGCGTCCTACCTGATAGGCAACATTCAAGAGGGAAAGGTTGCGAAGAGGAAATGCAACCCCCAAACTCAAATTCTTGTCTACCGCATAATTTCCATTTCCTAAGAAATCATAGGGAGTCTTTTCGTAAGACGCTCCTAAGCGATACGTAGTTCTTTTAAAGTATTTCGAAATTGACTCTACATCAGGAGTGAATTCTCCTCCAATTGAAACCTTATGTGAAGCAGGTAGTTTCGTAGATCGTCCTAAATTATTAGTTACTTTACTCCAATCAGTATAAGTATAATCAACCCCTACCATCCATTTAGCCGCTTTTTCAAGACTAATTCCAAAACGATTAGCTACTGGAATTTGCTGAACAAAGGCCGCCGATTTTTCCAAGGTATCTGCATTAATGACGGTAAGACCCGATAAATCCATAGTCGCAAAACGCTTCACTTGATTTGCATGTAAACTAGAGCTTAAATCAAGAGTAGCTCCTAAATTCAAAAACAAATCAGGTTTCAAATTTGCTCTGTAAGCAAATCCAGCCTTAAATTGAAAATCAGAATACGACGTTAAATCTTCTAATTGTACTTTGTAATACTGCCCATCAGACATATTTTGAGTAGCTACATTCCGATTCACTTGACCGAACAGGTAATCCATTTGCAAGCCCACATATAACTCTTTGTAAATTCGAACTCCATTCGAAATTGAAACCTTACTAACGCCTCCATTTCCTTTATAACTATAAATTAAGCTATCAACACCTAATAAATTCAATCGACGATAAGATCTGGTTTCATATTCCACCGCAGAATGAGGGCGAATTCCTATTGCCATTGTCCAACGACTGGTTACGGGCAAGGTTAGGTTTAAAGACTGGTAATTACCCCCGAATACTTTCTGTTGTTGACGGTAATCCTGCAAGGTTTTGTATTCTGTATTCACCCCTACTTCCAGATTAGTCCAACGATTACGGGCCAATAAAGCTGGATTCACCATATTAGTATAAATACCATTGGAATTAGAAACGCCTATTCCTCCCATCATCATTTGGGTTGCATTTTCGCTACCTTGAATCTCTCCCATCCCTAGATAAGAGTAAGGTGAATTCATGATAGTTTGAGCCCACACGGCTGGGGTCATCGATAACAATAATACGATTAATAGATATCGAAGCGTTTTCGAAAGGGATGTAGGCTTATTCAAAGAAATGAAATTCATAAATTTTAAATCTTCCCATTTGGGAGTATAAGAGTGCAAAGGTCGTAATTTTATTTCACATTCGACTAAGTTATTAGCTATATTTGGGTTCAAAATGAATGACAAAATGATTGAAGATTTAAAAAATGTGATCTACTTAGATAATTCAGCCTGGGATTTGATCCTTTTCGGCGGAATTATTTTAATCGGATTTATCTTGAGACGGTTTTTCTCTAATTCATTTTCTAAAATTGTTTATCGCTTTATCCCAAATGAATCCATCTCCATTCAAGATTGTGTTCAGCTCATCCGAAAGCCATTTGAATTATTAATTTTCTGGATTTTCTTATTTTTTGCAATTAAAAACCTACAGGTACCATCAGCCTGGAATATCGAGCCGATTGAAAAATCCGGTTTACTCTATTTTATCAAAAAAGCATTTGAATCCGCTCTCATTTTTACCATCACTTGGGTTATTGTTCGATTAATGAAAGTAGTCATATTAGTCGCTCAAGAAAAATGGAATGGGGCTAATCAAAAATCCAAACAACAATTTATTCCCTTCCTGAACGACCTCTCCATGGTCTTTATTATCACGGCGGCAGGATTTGTTTTTCTAGGTCGCGTATTTGAAGTGGATGTCGTTGCACTAATCACAGGATTAGGAATCGGAGGTTTAGCCTTAGCTTTAGCCGCGCGTGAAACCTTAGAAAATCTTTTTGCCTCCTTTACCATCTTCTTAGACCTTCCATTTGTGGTGGGCGATACTATTCAAATAGGTGCTATCAGTGGAGATATTGAAAAAATCGGATTCAGAAGCACTCGAATCAGAGGTGCAGATGGGAATTTAATAGTAGTGCCAAATCGCCTCCTAACATCTCAATCGCTCGAAAATATGAGCGAGCGTGACTACAGACGAGCTAAGTACATAATTCAATGCGAACTAAACACAAAACCAGCTCAAATCGAAGCTGCCATCGCTGCGATTGAAACATTCATTCAAGAGGATCCTTTATGCAAGAAAAAGGCACCGAAGGTTATTTTTGAGGGCTTTGGGGCGTATTCAATCGATATATCCGTTACCTATTTCGTCCAAACAAAGGACTTTGCCAAGTTCCAGGCTACCAAGCAATCCATTAATCTGGGGATACTGAAGGTGCTGGAGAAGGAGAAGGTGGTGATGGCGAGGTCCTAGCGAAGCTAGGACAGTAGTCAGTGGACAGTGGACAGTAGTCAGGAGAGTATAGATTAAAGATTAAAGCACAAAGAATAGAGCATAAAGCATAAAGTTGGCATAAAAAAAGGGAACCACGGTTCCCTTTTTTTATTATCGCATGAAATGTGATTGAGTCTGAAGAAAACATTTCTAAAGTTCATCCCCGCAGGGGATTCCAACTTTATTCTCTGTGCTTTATGCTTTATGCTTTACAATAGAATTAACCCACAAGTTCCTTAAGATCCGCATCATGAATCATCTTCCTCTCATCTGCCATCAACAAGAAGCGCGTGTAGATCTTATCTAATTCGGGTTTTTCGAAGTCAAATCCTAAGATAGTTAAGCGGTGGCGCAAAGCGGCACGGCCAGAACGAGAGGTTAATAAAATCGCTGAAGAGGAAACTCCTACATCTTCGGGATTCATGATTTCATAGTTTTGGGCATGCTTTAAGAAACCATCTTGGTGAATTCCTGAGGAGTGAGCGAATGCGTTTGCCCCTACTACGGCTTTGTTCGGTTGAACATTCATTCCCATTAAATTCGAAACAAGTGTGCTGGTAGGATACAAGTATTTTGGCTTAATTCCTGTCGTAAATCCTAAATCCTTATGGACATTTAAGATCATAGCTATTTCTTCCAAAGACGTATTTCCAGCCCGCTCCCCTATACCATTAATGGTCACTTCGACTTGACGCGCACCAGCTTGAATACCAGCAATCGTGTTAGCCGTAGCTAAACCCAAATCATTGTGATTGTGCATCGAAATAGTAGCCTGATGGATATTATCGACATTTTCATATAAATACTTGATGCGCTCATGCATGACATGAGGCAATAAATAACCTGTTGTGTCTGGAAGGTTCACCACCGTGGCTCCTGCCTTGATAACTTCACGTGTTAATTGTGCTAAGAAGGCTAAGTCAGCCCGACCTGCATCTTCGGCGAAGAACTCGACGTCTTCGACAAAGGATTTGGCATACTTCACTGCCCAAACTCCTCGCTCTATGATTTCTTCCCGAGTCGAATTAAATTTATGCTTGATGTGTACGTCCGAAGAACCGATTCCTGTATGAATACGTGGTTTACGAGCCGTTTTTAAGGCGGCAACTGCCGCATCAATATCTTCCTTTTTTGCACGAGTCAAAGCACAAATAGTGGGCTCTTTAACTGCATCACAAATGGCTTGAACCGAGGCAAAATCCCCTGGCGATGAAATGGGAAAACCTGCTTCAATAATGTCCACCCCCAGCAACTCGAGTTGTAAAGCAACTTCTACTTTTTCTTCTCGGTTTAATTGACAGCCAGGTACTTGCTCGCCGTCGCGTAAGGTGGTATCAAAAATTTGAATTCGGTTACTCATCTGTTTTTTGGTGTTTTATTTCGATGTGAAATTACGGCGAATTAGCCTTGCGAACAAGCAAAGTTCAAAGACCAAAGTTCAAAGTTCAGACTATTAATCTGATTTTTATTGAATATTAGATTAAATTACTATAAATAATCTAAATAATTGGATATATAAAGATTAAAAATCTAAAACAGAAAAGCACACCAGAAAATAAAATTTTGATTTTTTTTACGAAGACGCGAGTAATTTAATCTCGGGGAAGCGTTTAGGGTCGAAATTTCCCCCAGAAATGACACAAACCACTGTTTTGCCTTTGATTTCATCCGCCATTTCAGCGAGTCCGGCTACACTTAAAGCGCCGGCGGGTTCGACGATCATACTCTTGAGATCATAGAGATCTAACATCATTTGGCATAAATCCTTCTTCGAAACCGTTAACATACGAGACAATCCATTCTGACAAATAGCAAATGTCTTTAAGCCCACCTGTTTCACAGAAGCGCCGTCCACAAAGCGATCAATCTCAGGCAAAATCACAACCTCCGAAGCCGCTAAACTTTGCTGCATCGATGGCGCTCCTGCCGGCTCCACCCCTATCAAAGCGGTAGTGGAAGGTAAAACTAAAGCAGCACCAGCCGCTAAACCGCCTCCACCTATCGCTAAAAACAGATAATCAGGAGCGGTAGGTAATGCCTGCAAAATCTCTAAAGTCACCGTGGCTTGGCCAGCAATAATATCATAATCGTCAAATGGCGGAATATAGATTGCCCCATTCGTCTCGCAGAATTTACGCGAAGCCGTGAAGGCCTCATCATAATTCTCGCCCAAAAGATAGATGCGCACCTTTTCTTTACCAAAAAACCGAACTGCCTCCACCTTTTGTAAAGGCGTCGACTTAGGCATGAAAATATGGGCTTGAATTCCGAGCAAAGCACAGGCTAAAGCTACTCCTTGGGCATGGTTTCCAGCAGATGCGGCCACCACCCCTTTCGATCTAAGTTCCGAGGGGATGTTCGAAATTTTGTGGTAGGCACCCCTAATTTTATAGGAGCGAACGACCTGCAAATCTTCACGCTTAAGATAGATTTTAGCCCCATAGCGCGCAGAAAGTGAGGCGGAGTACTCTAAAGGGGTAACTGAAATCACTCCTTTTAGCTGCTCCGCTACTTGTTTTATTTCTGTGACGCTAGGAACGTGTTTTAGTTTGTTGAATTCCATGCATCCCAAAATTAACAAAAAAAGGGTAGACACATCACGTATCTACCCTTTTTCAATCCTAAAAGGAAATTTAGTTATTCTCTGGACGTAAGCTACGTACCGCAGCACCTGCTCTCCACATTTCCATATCTGCCATTTCTTTCAATTCGGCATCTAATTTCACGCGGTAATCCGGTTGAGAATTCAATGTAATCGAACGCTCTGCTTCCGCTTGCGTTTTTACTGAATTATATAATTTCTCGAATACGGGCTTCGTCGCATCGCGGAATGGCTTCCACCAATCCAATGCACCACGTTGCGCTGTAGTAGAGCAGTTTGCATACATCCAGTCCATTCCGTTTTCAGCAACTAATGGCATTAACGATTGCGTTAATTCCTCTACTGTTTCGTTGAATGCTTCTGATGGAGAGTGACCGTTCGCACGCAAAACATCGTATTGTGCAGCGAAAATACCTTGGATAGCTCCCATTAATGTTCCACGCTCACCTGTTAAGTCAGATGTTACTTCTTTATAGAAATCTGTTTCAAATAAATAGCCTGATCCTACACCGATTGCCATAGCGATACATTTCTCACGTGCTTTTCCTGTTGCATCTTGGTAAATAGCGAATGAAGAGTTCAAACCTTTACCTGCTACGAATAAACGACGCAATGAAGTGCCTGAACCTTTAGGTGCAGCTAAGAATACGTCTACATCTGCTGGAGGAACAATTCCTGTCTTCTCTTTGTAGGTAATACCGAATCCATGAGAGAAATAAAGTGACTTTCCAGCTGTTAAATATTTCTTCACTGTAGGCCATAACTCGATTTGAGCGGCATCCGAAAGTAAGTAACAGATGATCGTTCCTTTTTCCAAAGCTTCCTCGATTTCAAATAAAGTCACACCTGGAACCCAACCGTCAGCGACAGCTTTGTCATAAGTTTTACCTTTACGTTGTCCTACGATGACATTCAGACCATTGTCTTTCATGTTTAACGCTTGTCCTGGACCTTGTACGCCATATCCGATCACTGCGATCGTTTGATCTGCTAATACTTGTCTAGCTTTCTCTAATGGAAACTCTTCTCTTGTTACGATGTCTTCAACAACTCCACCGAAATTAATCTTTGCCATTTTGTTTTATTTTAATTTATATTCTTTTTTCGATTATACGATTTCCCAATTGCCTTCTTCCGGCAAGAACTCCACTAGACCTTTCTCCGTTTTACCCACGGCAACACGGCCAGATTTAACATACTCTAAAATCTCCCACTTCTTCAAAAAGGTGTAAAACTCTTGAATTTCCTCTTCCGATCCATTTTTTTCAACCACTACATAATCTAGGCCAAAATGCACAATCTTCGCATTCCAGTCTAAATTAATCGTCTTCACATCTACCGGCACTCCTCCTAAAGGAGTCGCTATTTTAAATAGGGCGATTTCGTTAAACACGATTTCGTCATCTAGGTAACCAAAGACCGCGAGGACGTCGGTTACTTTACGGATTTGGCGAACTAATTTTTCTACAAATTCCCGGTTTTCGTGTTTAATCACAATCGTAAAACGAGATACGCCCTTACGCTCCGTCTCCGAAACCGTCAAGCTCTCGATATTTACCCGGCGTCGCGTGAAAATAATCGTGATACGATTCAATAAACCGATCGTATTCGTCGTAAAAACGGATATAGTGTAATTCGTTAACATAAATTTATTCCAGCCTAATACTTGTTACACAGCCACCCGCAGGTACCATGGGAAATACATTTTCCTCTTTTTCGCAAATGATTTCTAACAGATAAGGCTTATCTGAGTTCAATAAAGTATCGAGTGAATCACTTAATTCTGCCCGATCGGATACCGTATGGCCAGCAATTCCAAAACCTTTTGCAATCGTAATAAAATCTGGATTCTGAAGTTCAACAAAGGAATAACGATTCGCGAAGAAGAGCTGTTGCCATTGGCGAACCATTCCCAGGAAGTTATTATTCAAGATGATTATTTTCACTGGCAAACCGCTTTGTGCGATGGTGCCTAGTTCTTGTAAGGTCATTTGGAAACCACCGTCACCGATGACCGCCACTACTTCGCGTTCTGGCTTAGCTACCTTAGCCCCAAAAGCGGCAGGTAAAGCGAAGCCCATCGTTCCAGCGCCACCGGAAGTGACAATAGAGTTGCGTTGTTTGAAACGGTAATAGCGATTAGTAATCATTTGGTGCTGACCGACGTCAGTTACGACTACCGCTTCGCCTTTGGTTTTAACAGACAAAAGATTAACGGCCTCACCCATTTTGATCTTATCCCCTTCGTGGAACAAGTCTTTCTTCGTGATTTTCTCGTACTCTTCGTCGTCGTATTTCTTAAATTCTGCTCTCCATTCGCTGTGATCCGCCTTGTTAACTAAAGGCAAAAGAGCCCGAAGCGCTGCTTTCGCATCACCTACAACCGGCGCATCTGCTTTCACATTTTTATCTACTTCACTTGGGTCGATTTCGATGTGAATCACTTTGGCCTGCTTCGCATAGGTATTTAAATCACCGGTAATCCGGTCATCGAAACGCATTCCGATGGCGATTAACACATCGCACGAATTCGTTAGAACGTTTGCTCCATAATTACCGTGCATACCTGGCCAACCCACAAATAAAGGGTGATCCGCATCCATGGCTGACATCCCTAACAAGGTCGTCGCTACTGGAATGCCCGTTTTGTCTACGAAATCGTTTAATTCTTTTTCCGCCCCAGCGATTAAAATTCCGTGACCTGCTAAGATATAAGGACGCTTTGCGCCATTAATTAACTTTGCTGCAGCCTCCACGTGTTCTGCCTTAGGCTCTACACGGGGTTTGTAGGAAATAATCGATTGGCAAGGAATGTATTCGAATGGCTTGGTCATTAAATCCGTTTGAGCCGTACGTGTAACATCTATTAAAACAGGGCCAGGACGACCTGTTTCCGCGATATAGAAGGCTTTCGCCATGATCTCTGGGATCTCATCAGCGTCCACCACTTGGTAATTCCACTTCGTTACCGGCATGGAAATACCGATTAGATCGCATTCTTGAAAGGCATCTGTTCCTAATAAATTCGCTTTAACCTGACCTACGATACATACCATAGGAGTTGAATCCAACATCGCATCAGCGATAGGTGTAATCAAGTTCGTGGCGCCAGGACCGGAGGTCACTAGGCAAACACCCGCCTTATTTAGCATACGTGCATATCCTTGCGCTGCATGGCCTGCACCTTGTTCGTGGCGTACTAAAATATGTTTTAAGCGATCTTGGTAATCGTATAAGGCATCATAGGTAGGCATAATTGCGCCACCTGGATAGCCAAAAATAGTATCCACCCCCTGCTCTACCAGTGATTGCATAATAGCTTGTGCCCCTGACAAAAATTTCTTTTGGTCGGGTTGATTCGCTGCTTCGGTCTGAGTTTGGGTTTGTCCCATGGTGTTAAAAACTAGTCAAAATTTTGTTTCAATTGTTTTAGAAGGTCTAAATTAAGCCTTCTGGATAGATAAAAAAATATTTTTCTTATAAATCCGTCACGCATCCCTCGCTCGCTGAGGATACGTTTTTAATATATTTACGAAGAACGCCTTGCTTGAATGGAGACTCAATAGGCTTCCAATTTTTCTTGCGTTCAGCTAATTCCTCATCAGATACATGTAAGATTAAGGTATTATTCACGGCGTCGATCGTAATCTTATCGCCATCTTTCACTAAGCCGATTGGACCACCTTCTTGCGCTTCTGGCGTCACGTGTCCTACCACGAAACCGTGCGTTCCTCCAGAGAAACGACCATCTGTAATCATCGCTACTGAATTACCTAATCCTGCGCCGATAACGGCCGAAGTAGGCTTTAACATTTCTGGCATTCCTGGTCCACCCTTAGGTCCTTCGTTGCGAATCACGATGACGTGTCCCGCTTTGATTTCGCCTTTAGAGATATATTCGATGACTTCTTCTTCTCGCTCACAGACTTTGGCAATACCCTCAAAACGCTCGCCTTCCTTACCTGTAATCTTCGCCACGGCACCGCCTGGAGCTAAATTACCGTACAAAATCTGCAAGTGACCGGATGGTTTTAAGGGTTGCGTGATAGGGAAAATGATTTTTTGTGTCTCAAAATTTAAGTCCGGAGCCTCCGCTAGATTCTCCGCCATCGTCTTTCCAGTGACCGTCATGCAATCCCCGTGCAATAAGCCTACACTATGTAAATATTTCAATATCGCTGGCATGCCACCTATCGCTAACACATCTTCCATGTAGTATTTACCACTTGGTTTTAGGTCTGCGATTAAAGGGGTGCGATCAGAGATATCTTGTACATCTTTCAAAGTAAATGAAATACCTGCCGCATGTCCAATCGCTAAATAGTGTAGGACTGCATTCGTACTTCCACCCAGCGCCATCACTACCGTCATTGCATTTTCGAAAGCTTTGCGGGTCATAATGTCACGGACACAGATGTTTTTTTCTAATAAGATTTTCATCGCTGCACCGATCGCTAAACACTCCTCTTTCTTCCCTTCGTGCGTCGCTGGATAGGTCGATGAATTCGGTAATACTAAGCCCATCGCTTCCATAGAGGATGCCATTGTATTTGCTGTGTACATACCGCCACAAGCACCAGCACCCGGGATTGAATTGCGTATCACGCCTTCGTAATCCTCATCAGAGATGGTTCCTGCATATTTTTTTCCCAAAGCTTCGAAAGCCGAAACGATGTCTAATTTTTCTCCTTTGTATAATCCACTGCGAATCGTTCCACCGTAGACTAACATCCCCGGACGATTCAAACGAGCCATCGCCATCATAGCACCTGGCATATTCTTATCACAACCTACCACAGCGATAACGCCATCATACCATTGTGCCCCTACTACATTTTCAATCGAATCTGCGATGATATCACGGGAGGGCAACGAATAGCTCATCCCGTCATTTCCATTCGTCATTCCATCTGAAACCCCGATCGTGTGAAAGATCAAACCGACCATTCCATTCTCTTGGATACCTTTTTTCACGTGGACTGAAAGTCCATTTAAGTGCATATTACAGGTGTTCCCTTCGTAGCCAGTGCTGGCGATACCGATTTGGGCTTTACTCATATCCTCGGTGGTTAAGCCGATGCCATAGAGCATCGCTTTCGCAGCGGGATTAGAGACTTCCTGAGTTAATGTCCGTGAATATTTATTTAATGACATAAGGTGTAAGAAATTTTTTCAAACCATAAATATACGCAATTCGATTTGCAGGAGGGTAGTTTAAGCCAAAGAATATTTGGCATTTATAGAAAAAACAAAATTAATTATTTGTTTTCTCCTACCTGCTGTCTCCACATCGCAAAATACAATCCTTTGCTCGCCACTAAATCGTCATGCGAGCCCTGTTCCACAATCTTTCCTTTCTCTAAAACATAGATTCGAGTCGCGTGCATCACCGTCGATAAACGGTGCGCAATCAAGATGGTAAGGTGCTCCGTATCAACCGATAGAGAACGGATAGTCTCCGATATTTCCTCTTCAGTTAAGGAGTCCAAAGCCGAGGTCGCCTCGTCGAAAACCAATAAGTTCGGATCCCGCAACAAGGCGCGAGCGATACTCAAACGCTGCTTCTCACCACCGGACACTTTTACGCCTCCTTCTCCGATTAAGGAATCTAGACCTTTATCGGCTCTGGCTAAAAGACTTTGGCAAGCGGCCTTTTCTAACACCGCTAAACATTGTGCGTCTGTCGCATTTGGGTTCACGAACAATAAATTCTCGCGAATCGAGCCGGAGAACAATTGCGTGTCTTGCGTCACGAAACCTATTTTCTTGCGCAATTCATCGAAATCGATGGCATCACTTGGTTCGCCATTATAATAGACTTGGCCTTTTTTAGGTCTATAAAGACCTACCAGCAATTTTACTAAGGTTGACTTGCCGGCACCCGATGGTCCTACGAAAGCAATCGTCTCGCCACCTTTTACGGAGAACGTAATTCCGTCCAAAGCCTCTGTGGTAGCCGACTGATGTTTAAAGGAAACGTGATCGAACTTCAATTCATGAATAGCTGAGATCGACTTAGGATTTTTTGGCTTCTTCTCCACCGGAATACTCATCACCTGTTCAAAGTTTTGCAAGGAAACCTCCGCTTCGCGGTAGGTATTCACCACATTACCAATCTCTTGTAAGGGATTGAAAAGGAAGAACGAATAAATGTTCAACGAATAGAATTGACCGATCGTAATCTTGCCTTCGTAAATCAAGTAAATCAAAACGACCACCATCAGCATACGCAATAAGTTCACGCAGGTTCCTTGGACGAAGGCCATCGAACGTACATAACGTACTTTCTTCAATTCTAATTTTAGAATCTTGTCCGTCGTCGCATTTAAGTGAGCGATTTCTTGCTCCGCCAAACCGAGTGATTTCACTAACTCGATATTGCGCAAAGATTCCGTAGTCGAACCTGCAAGGCCAGTCGATTCTTTCACGATTTCGATCTGAATGACTTTGATCTTCTTGCTTAAAACGGACGAAACGTATCCGATTAATGGACCCGTGATTAAGAAAAGGGGCATCACCATCCAATGCACCGAAAAGGCATAGACCGAAATGAAGATTAAGGCGATGACCGATTGGAATAAAATGTTGATCCCTAAAGTGATCAGTTTTTCAACGTCAGTGCGGACTTTTTGGAGTTTGCCCAGGGTTTCGCCGGATCTTTGGTCCTCAAAAGTCTCGTAAGGCAATTCCAACGAGTGGCGGATTCCGTCTGAATAGAGGTTTGCTCCTACTTTTTGGGTCACCGTATTAATAAAATAATCCTGAAAGTTTTTCGCCACCCGGCTCACGAACGCCACGCCCACGGACGCTAAGGCTAAAGGCCAAATCGCCGCCACGAACTGGTCCATGGTGTGGGTATCCGAACGGTAGACCGCCGCGACATCATCGATGATCTTCCGAAAAATATAGGGATCCATCAAGGAGAAGATCTGATTCGTTGCTGCTAGAGCCAAAGCCCCCAGCACCCGCCAGCGGTAAACCTGTAAATAATTCAGTAATAATTTCATGTAATTTTTTAAAAGCGAGTCAGGGCCATTTCTGCGATGGTTTTTCCAATCGCTAAAGAGGAGGTCGCCGCCGGGCTGGGCGCATTCAATACGTTGATTACTTTCGCGTCTTCCACGATCGAGAAATCGTCTAATAATCCGCCATTTCTGTCGCAGGCTTGGGCTCTAACGCCTGCGCCTCCTTCGACTAAATCGGTGATTTGGATCTCAGGAATCAATACTTGCAAGGCTTTCGTAAAGGCTTCTTTCGAGAAGCTGCGGTACATTTCGCCTAAACCGGTTTCCCAGTATTTCAGGGCTACTTTTTGGAATCCAGGCCAGGTTAAGGTTTCCCAAAGCTCCTTCACATCAATCCCTAATTTCTTGTAACCCTCTTTTTTAAAGGCCAAAACCGCATTCGGTCCTGCCTCCACGCCACCTTTCATCATCCGTGTAAAGTGAACGCCTAGGAAGGGAAAATTCGGATCTGGCACCGGATAAATCAGGTTCTTTACCAAGTATTCTTTCTCTTTTCTTAATTTAAAGTATTCCCCGCGGAACGGCACGATGCGTACGTCTAAGGGTTCTTTTTGGGTCATCTGCGCTACCTTATCGGAATAAAGTCCCGCACAGTTAATCACTAATTTTGCTTCATATATTGACTTAGTCGTTTCCACGATCGAGAATGTCAAACCTTTCTTAATGTCAATGACTTGTTCGCCTAGGTGCATTTCGCAACCCTTGATTTGGGTTCCTACGGCTAATTTTTCCGCCATGGCGCGGTAATCAACGATTCCTGTTTGAGGAACAAACATCCCCTCTACTCCGGTCACGTGCGGTTCATATTCCCGCATTTCTGATAAGCTCAGCTTTTTCAATCCTTCGAGGCCATTTTGTTGACCTCTTAGGTATAAATCATTTAGTTGAACCCGCTGATCATTCGACGAAGCCACTACAATTTTCCCTGTCAGTTCAAAAGGAATATTTTCTTTCGTGCAATAATCAATCAATTGATGGTAGCCTTCGATGCAGTTTTTCGCCTTTAAAGAACCCGGTTTGTAGTATAATCCCGAGTGGATTACGCCGGAGTTATTCCCTGTTTGGTGCATGGAAACCATGTTTTCTTTCTCAAACAAAGCGATGTGAAGGTCGGGTCTCGCCTCTAATAAGCGATGCGCCGTTGCGAGGCCTACAATGCCTCCGCCTACGATGATTACGTCTAATGCCATAAATTGAAAATTGAATAACAAATATACGGCGAAACGATGGTAAAAAGAATTATTCGTAGCTTTGAAGGATGAATCCCAAGATCGAACGTCTTTATCAGATTGCCAAAGCCCCTACACGCACCATTCTTGGTTTGATGTCGGGTACATCTTTGGATGGTTTGGACTTGGCTTTGGTTCGATTCACGGGTTTCGGACTGGACACCTCGTATGAGATTTTGCATTACGATACCCGCCCCTATCCATCGGAATTTAAGGAGTCGATTCGTTCGGTTTTTGCCAAAGAAAACATTCATTTTCCCACCCTGTCTACACTAAACGCCCAAATTGGACGTTTACACGCCTCCTTAATTTTAGAGGTATTAGCCTCCTGGGGTATTGCTCCCTCAGAAGTAGACGCGATCGCATCACACGGCCAAACCGTCATGCACCGCCCCGACAGAACTGGGCTATTACCGCATTCTACTTTGCAAATAGGCGACGGCGACCACATCGCTCAATTAACGGGCATCATTACGATTTCGGACTTCCGCCAAAAACACGTGGCAGCGGGTGGTGAAGGTGCGCCTTTGGCGATGTTTGGGGATTATTTTCTCTTCTCTAAAAAAGGCGAGCACCGCATCTTATTGAACATCGGTGGCATCGGAAATTTTACTTATTTACCGGCTTCGGGTGACCCAGCAGGTATTTTAGTGACAGACACCGGTCCCGGAAATACTTTGATCGACGCAGCGGTCCGCCGCTATTTTAACCAAGCTTACGATCAGGACGGCACCATCGCCCTTTCAGGAAAAATCGACACGGGCATTTTAGCAGAACTGATGAGCCTGAGCTTTTTTAAGGATACATTCCCTAAAAGCACTGGCCCCGAATATTTTAATTTAGACCTTATAAACGCCTCCATTAGCCCGGATGATTTAGTCTCCACTTTAACCGAATTTACTGCCCAGAGCATCGCCCTCGCCATGAAAACCTATATTCCTTCCGACATCGAAGGCACGGTTTACGTCAGTGGTGGTGGCAGCAAAAATCCTGTCATCATGGCGCGCCTAGCCGAGCTTCTTCCCTTCCGCGTTTGCGAAAGTGATGAGTTAGGAATGCCATCGGCAGCTAAAGAAGCGGTTTTATTTGCTTTGTTAGCGAATGAGACCTTGGCTGATTCGCCTAGTTCGGAGAGGTTGGGGGATTCGCCTTGGGAAAGTTTAGGTAAGATTTCACTGTAAAAATCTCCGATTTTTACAGTGAAATCTTACCGGCAAAGAGCTAAGTTCAAAGTTCAAAGAAAAGAGTAAAGCATAGAGCACAAAGAATAAAGTTGGAATCGCCTGTGGCGATGAGTATAGTGTTAATTCCTCCGGACTATCGACTAGTGACTAGCGACTATTGACTACGCCGCTCAGCGGCGACTCATTGACTAAGTTGCGAAGCAACGACTTTTAAGCTGCAAAGCAGCGCAAAACATGAAATACAAATTTACCGATTCCATCCTTTTCGAAGATGCGGATTTTATTGTGATTAATAAGCCTTCTGGCATTTCGACGCTCGATGAGCGGAAGGATGATTTAGCGCCGGCCATCTTGCGTTTAGCGAAGGAATATTCGTCGGATGCGCAGGTGGGACACCGTTTGGACAAAGAAACATCAGGTGCTTTAGTCATCGCTAAAAATCCGGAGGCCTATCGCCACATTTCGATGCAATTCGAACACCGGGAGACGGCGAAACGCTACCATGCGGTGGTGGAGGGGATGCAAGACTGGGATGGATTTCTAGTGAACTTGCCGATTCTTCCCTTGAAAGATGGAAAAGTGGTGATTGATCGGGCCAAAGGAAAGCATGCCGAAACTTGGTTTCGCACGTTGAAAGTATTCCGTGGCTATACTTTGGTCGAATGCATGCCCATCACCGGACGTATGCACCAAATCCGTATTCACCTCACCTGCTTAAAAGCACCCATCGTTTGTGATGCGATGTATGGTGGCAAAGAGGTCTTTTTGTCCGATTTAAAACGCAATTTTCATCTCAAAAAACAGACCGAAGAACTTCCCGTTATGCGGCGCGTTGCCTTGCATGCCCATAGTTTATCATTCAAACTAATGAATGGCGACCCGATCACGGTAGAGGCGCCGTATCCAAAAGATTTCAATGTGCTGGTGAAGACTTTGGAGAAGTATTCGTAATTTTACAGCCCTGGCTCCGTAGTTCAATGGATAGAATGTAGGTTTCCGGTACCTAAGATGAAGGTTCGATTCCTTCCGGGGCCACAAAATGTATCGGACAATAAAAAAGGACATTTCATAACGAGATGTCCTTTTTTATTAGACTACTGAAATATTTTATTGGTTTAGCTTAAATAAGAATACCATTTCAGATGGATTTAAAAAATAATTTCCATCCATAAATTTATCTTGATTTCTTGCTAAGTATGTACCAACGCCAGTTGATATATAGTTCGTAGCATACTTCATGTCATTTAAAGAAATTGTTGAGATTTTTTTCTCATATATTTGTTCAGCTTGAATGCCTTTCATTGAACCTGGCGTGTAATATGAATTCTCAGCAATACCACCGGCATCAAATAAATCCAGATGAAGTCTATTTAATTGAATACCACTTAACGCTAAATAAGCCTCATTTTCTATAACAACAACTCGCCAAATAATGTCCCCTTTTTTTGTGCTTTCTCGATTATTATCAACTTCCTCTGTTGCTAATTCAATTTTAAGCGCACTTCTAAAATTATTCTTGGCTTCTGAAGAGCCCAACTTTGTAACATTATACAGAAAGGATTCACTTTCGCCATCGGAATAAGTTAAAGTCACTAATTTATTTTTCAGTATTTCTAACTTAGGCATTTTGGCTATAAACCAATCTAAATTTTTCTTTTTTAGAATTTGTTCAAATTTAATTGAGGCATTAAATTTAATGTTGGGAGAAATTCCATAATAGGATAAACTTGAGACATCTAAAAACTCTGTCAAATTGAAAACCTCTCCTCTAGAAACGGGAGAAGATTCCTTACTAAATACTTTTTGGCCCAAAACAACCTTAGATAATGAAAAGCTAAAAGTGTTGTTATTCAAAGGTGTTTGATTCTCGAAATAAGTGTTGAGAAAATCGCTTGTTTGAGCTTTTGCATCAAGTGAACTAATGACTATTATACATAGAGCCGAGAAAATAGAAAATAGGTTTTTCATTGTAAACTATTAAAGTGTTTTTAAAGATTTAACTGCCAAAGATTTAAACTTAAATTTTATATACAATTTAGTCAAGAAAAATTTATTTAGCGGTTATTAAACCAATGCAAAAACTCCAACCAATTAAATAAATTTATTAAGAAGTTTAAGCCTTAGAAATTTGTGCAGTATTTGTGAAGCAAACCACCCAAAAACTACCATTTTGCTTCATAAAAAGACCCGTAATTGGCCTTTAAATCAGTTTAAAACACATTTTGTATAATATAGGTTTCCGGTACCTAAGATGAAGCCGGGGTCGCGTCCGACTCGATTCCATCCGGGGCCACACCGTTAATCAAAAAAGGCTTTCTTTCAGAAAGCCTTTTTTGATGCTAAACTTGATCTATTGACCGACTGCCCTATTTTCTTTTCCTTTTCTTTGGGTCAAATCATCGCCTAATTCTTCCCGTGCTTTTTCTGCTAATAGCTTTAATTCAGCTACGACTTTGGGGTATAAGGATTGAACATCATATCGCTCGCCTGGATCTCTTCGCAAATCATATAATGCCTCGGGGAATGGAAAGTCCTCCATGAGTTTTCCTGGAAATCCATCTTGGCCTGGCATAAACCCTTCATGAGTTCTTCCTGGATGCGCTAGAACTAATTTCCACTGGCCCTTTCTGACAGCTTCCAAATTGTTTTTTCGGTAATAGTATAAAAATTCTTTTCGAGGTTCAGCTTTATCATCGCCATGTAAAAGAGGGATTACATTGACACCATCAATTTTTTTAATGGGTAATTTGGAATTAGTGATAGCACAAATGGTGGGCAAAAGATCGATGTTAGAGGCTAGGCCATTGTTGACTTTCCCGCCTTGAATGTGACCTTTCCATTGGGCGATAAAGGGAACTCTTTGGCCTCCTTCGAATGAACTACCTTTTGCTTCTCTTAAACCTCCTGTAGAACCTGCATGGTTGCCAAAATTTTGCCATGGTCCATTATCTGAGGTGAAAATTACCAGTGTATTATTGTCAATTTTCAATCGTTTGAGTGTATTCAAAATTTCGCCCACAGACCAATCCATTTCCATCATTACATCACCATAAAGCCCTTGCTTACTCTTTCCTTTAAATGCAGCTGAGGCATTAATGGGCACATGCGGCATGGGATGAGGCATGTAAACGAAGAAGGGTTTTTCCTTGTTTTTTTCAATGAATTTTATGGATTCTTGGGTCAGAATATTGATCAATTGTGCTTGATCATCTAAGGTTTTGATAAATCTTTCGGGTTTAGAACCACGAATAAGTGGGAGTTCGGGAAAATCTTTTCTTTGATTAGTGACATTCCTAGTTCCATCAAAATGAACAGGCCACATATCATTCGAATAAGGTATGCCTACATACTCATCAAATCCATGTTGAGTAGGCAAAAATCTTTCAGAATCCCCTAAATGCCATTTGCCAAAAATACCAGTCGCATACCCATTGGCTTTTAAAATCTCCGCAATAGTCTCTTCCTCTTTACTAATTCCAATGGGGGAATTGGGGAAAAGGGCTCCTGAAATACCTATTCGATTAGGATAGCATCCTGTCAGAAGGCCAGCCCGTGACGCACTACAAACGGCCTGTGCGGAAAGGAAATTAGTAAGTCTAATTCCATTATTTGCCATTTGGTCCAAATTAGGTGTTTGGTATTGACTTGCTCCATAGCTACTTAAATCTCCGTAACCTAAATCATCCATTAAGATGATGATGATGTTTGGTTTTTTTTGAGCAAAAATTTGCGCGCTGACAAAGGCTAACAAGCAAATAAGTAGAAGTAGTTTTTTCATAGGTTTAGTATTCATTCGCGGCGGACAATTACTATTTTACAATAATAGACCAACATAGTTGTACCCCTTTAAACAGGAAATTATACTACTCGAAAGTTAATACTTTTGATACACATCTGGAAAATATTTTAATTCTCCTGTGGAGTCAAAATCAACAACCGTATACCAGATTACAATTAGGTAGGGATCTTTAGAAATCAGCGGTATGTTTTTTGTCCGCTTTTTAGCAATATCTGATTTAATTAATTCTTGATTCATGTTCAGCACAAGAGAAGCAAGATCTAGTGGTTTTTCTACACGAATACAACCATGGCTAAAAAAACGAAATTCTTTAGCGAATAGGTGCTTCGAATCTGTATCATGTAGATACAAAAAATACGGATTATTAAACTGAAACTTTATCGATCCTAAGGAATTTACGTTACCACTATTTTGGCGTAAGGTATAAGGAAAATTACCCTTACCTAAAGAAGTCCAATTGACCAAAGACGGATCTACAACACGATGCGTAGAATCTAAAACTCTAATGTGATTACGACTTAAATAAGTGGCATTTTTTTGAATTTTAGGCAACATTTCTTTAGTGGCAATATTTCTAGTCACATACCAAAAAGGATTAATTGTCATTTGGTTCAATGTACTAAGAAGGGTAGATGTAGGAGTTCTTTTTTTCCCAACCACTACTTTCATTCCTATTTGCTTTTTGCCATGATCGAAAACTTGTAAGGTAGCAGATGGAATATTAACTAAGATAATCTTGTACTTCTTTTTTAAGCCCTCTAACCACTGGTAATTATTCGCAGCAATCGTCAATTGCCTTTTCTTCCAGGGATCTTTTTCCTCTGCCAGCTTTCGCTTAATCTCTATAACCTCACTGCTCATAGATGCTGTAGAATCAACTAAAGGGGCAAAGCTTTTATATCGAAATGCAGGAGTGTAAATTTTTTGTGGAAAAGCACAAAATGATATAAACAACAGAACAACCGTTTTAAATCCACTCATTTAAATAGGTAAAATAGCCTTAATCAATCGATTAAGTGAGTGAATTTACTTGCAATAAGAGCAAAAAGCAAAAACTTTTGACATGAATGATTTAACGGTCAAAAATTGTCCATCTAGTCAATTAAAACCAGATGATGGCGCCAGCCTTTTAGTTTTAAGGTTGGGCGTCCGTTTCGAATCAATGGTTTTACGATTTCACCATCTAAAACCCAGCGTTTGATGGTTGCGGTTTGGGGACTAAAATACATCGTCCAGGGCTTTTTCTGCTGCAAAATATAGGTGCTTTTTTTCGAAGCACGCTCATAAGAAATCGACAAGGAGTTATCCCCAATTTCGACGTTTTCAATGGATCCAGAGTTTAAGGCATCTGGCCAGGATGGCTGTAGATGAATTTCATTTTTATAGGCCAAAGGTTGAATCCCAAAGAATTGTTGAATCACCGGCACTTCGAATGCATAGCTATTCCAGGCCTGCGTCATCATCCCATAATCGGGTGAAACTTCATAAATGGATCCGGGTAAAGCAAAGGAGAAAGTGCGCAACATACGTTGGACTAAATCATAAGCTTCATTAGGTAGGCCGTAATTGCTAGAGGAAATTGCTTGAACGCCGGTGGGTAATGTCATCACAGTTCCGGTGTAGGTGAATTCGGATTTTCCAACTTTGGCCGCATAGGATTCTGCTTTATCTGAATTAGCGGAACGATCGATTCCTGTCACATACATCCCAAATTTATTTCGAAATTTTTCCGCAGTTTTCAGGGCCTTTTCGGCCTTATCAGCCTCCGCTAAACCGGTCTCCATTGGTGTATTCACCACCCAATTATGGTGTAGCACAAAACCGCGTTTTGTGGTATCCGGATTCGCACTAATTTGTTTTTGCAATGCCTGCAATTCGACTACCGCCCAGTCATTTTTCAAACCTTGTGCGCGTTCAATGGCATCTTTAGTTAACACAAGGGCTTGGGATTTTGTCCCTAAAAAATCCGCATACGAATTCGAGGATGGAACCCAAAAATCGCTGTTAATTTTTAACCGAATGGCCTCGTAATTCGCCGCGTACTGGCGCGCTAAATCTGCACGTCCTATTTGCTCCGCCATCTTAGACGCATCTAAAAAAGCTTTACCGGTATAGGCGGCGACGTCGATCATCTCGGAATCCAAACCATGAATTTCCATCATACCGTTCCCGTCCGGAATCAGATTATGATCCTTGTCCTGCAGCATTAACCAATCTAATCCTTTTTCTACCAGAGGAAAATACTGGGCTAAAAAAGCGCGGTCCCCAGTCCAACAATATACTTTATAAATCAAAGAGGCAAACTGAGGCGTTTCCCCAATATTCCCTGGATTATATACCGCTCCGTTCGTACTGACTTCGTGAACGATTCGGCCATTTCCATTTGTCTTTTCCGAAATTTGAGCGATTAAATCAATCGTACTATAAGCCACATCTTTGCGTCCTGATGAGATCAAACCTTGTAAGGAATAGGTCATATCTCCGCCAAAAAACCAGGGATAATCCGGCATCCCTGCCGTGATTCCGCGACCGATTCCATCCACATCGTTAATAAGCCAATCTGCATTATATTTTAACCAGCGCATGGCTTGCGTTAAATTGGCATCCGAAATTTGAATGTCAGATTGGGCGGCTAATTTTTGAAAACGACGCTTTTTAGTAAGGGCTAAAGTGGAACCATTTTCTAACACGGTAGTAAAAGTGGCTAAGGCTTCTGCCTCAGAAACAATTGAACCTGCTATGACAAAAGGAAACGAAATACTTCCGTTAGCTGGAATTTCTAGCGAATAAGTGGATTGAGAAACGGCTACATTTGGCTTTTCGGGGAGGCGAGGTAAGGTGAAGGTTTTGGCAGAAAAAATACTCCCTACCACCGCAAACCAGGTGTTTGCTGAATCTTTTAGCACCGTTTTACCCTCCTTAAATTGCTGTAAATCCTTTGAATCCACCATACCGGTCCTTTCTCCTATCCAAACCGGCCGCAAATTCGAACGCGTCACTAAAGAAAACGTTATGGATTTTTTGACTGAGGTTTTATTCGTAAAAACATATTCCACATAGACTGCCTTCTTGCCATCGGGAACGAATTGAAATCGCTGCACTTGGATTTCAGATCCTGCATATACGTGTTGATTTGCAAAGGGATAATTGATAAAGGAAGATGCTTTATCCAGCTGAACAACCTTGCCACCATCCGTGTAAGAGGCCTCAAAACCATCGAGTAATTTAATGGGATGCGCCCAAATCCCACCCATCTCATCCTTCACATGCCAGCCTAAAGGAGGAAATGTGCCGTCTTGATCACCTACCATATACAGTTTATCCCCGGCAGTAACGTATGGTGTGGATAAATAGGCAGCGCGCCCTTGGATGGATTCAGAGGAGCCGATTAAATCGGACACCTTTCTTTGGGCAAATAGACTGCCACTGATCAGCAATAAAAAAAGAAGTCTCATAGAAGATGAAATTAATCAAATTCTATGAGACCTCACTTATATTCTTTCTAAACGCCTAAACTCCAGCCTTCGCGGTATGAACGCTTTACGAATTGGTTAGCCGCATCGAAGTTTGTTACGCGCATATTTTCATTATCCCACAATAATTTTGTGTTCGAACCTGGATAGTGATTTCCTTTTCCAGTAGTGCGAGGGAAAGGCATATCGGCAACGCGAATGGCTAAATTTGCCATTAAAATGGCTTCCGTTAATGGCCCAGCCATTTCAAATGAAGAGCTCATTTGTTTGTTTCCGTAACCAGCAATCGCACCTTCCACCCACTGCGCATAGTGTCCGTCTGCACTGCCTGGTACGCGCTCTAATTTTTGCTTCACCTTCACTTCTTGATTTCTAGAAAGAGGTAATAAACGCGGATTAGCTGCGTATTCGCTGGCCATCATTTTACCTTTCGTTCCGATGAACAAGATACCTGAGTTTCCATCGCCAAACATTTCGTCTGGTCCTAATTCTTCTGGGCGTTCTGGTTTGATACCGCCGTCCATCCAATGCATGGTGACAGCACCTTTTGTTTTAGCTGTTTTAGGGAATGTTAAAGTCGCGTGACTTGATGGAGGGCAACTGTCTGGGAATACGCCTCTTTGGCCAAATGCGGTAAATACACTTCCCACACTCGCTTGTACATCTGAGGCATATTTTAATCCCAAAACGCGGAAGGGAGCTTCCATTAAATGGCAACCTAAATCACCTAAAGCGCCCGTGCCATAATCCCACCAGCCTCTCCACGAGCCTGGAATCAAATTGTCTACATAATCCTTAGCAGGAGCGGTTCCTAACCATAAATCCCAGTCTAAACCAGCTGGAACCGGAGGTTTCGCTGAAGACCAAGGAATCCCTTGTGGCCAGATGGGTCTGTTCGTCCAAATTTGGACCGTATGAACATCCCCTATAATTCCCGCATCGTACCATTCTACCAGCTGTCTCACTCCATCACCGGAAGAACCCTGGTTTCCCATCTGAGTCACCACTTTGTATTTATCAGCCGCCGCCGTTAACATGCGCGCCTCATAAATATCGTGAGTCATCGGTTTTTGAACATATACGTGCTTGCCTAATTGCATGGCTGCCATCGCCTGAACAGCGTGGTTATGATCGGGTGTAGAAACAGACACCGCATCGAAATTTTTCGATTCGACATCCATCATCTTACGCCAATCTTTGTAGTATTTCGCTTTTGGATAAGCGGCTACGGAATCCTTTGCCTGACGATCATCTACGTCGCATAGAAAAGCAATTTCTGCCTTCCCACTTTCATAGAATTTTTTCAAATCTGACTTACCCTTTCCTCCTACTCCTATACCCGCCACTACTAATTTGTCGCTAGGGGCTAAAAATCCTTTTCCGCCCAATACGTGGCGAGGAACAATAAAAAAACTAGATGCTAAGGCGCTTTTTTCTAAAAAGCCGCGTCTGGAGATGCTCATGATTCAATCGTTTTATAGGTTTATGTTTCTAAATTAGAAATAAATAAAATTATAAACTACTATAAATCAATCAATTCAGAAATTTCTCTGGATGGACTTCCTCGTGCTTCGTATGATCTTGGTAAAATTGCGCGATACGCAATAAAGTGCCTTCATCATATAATTTCCCTACAAAGGAAATTCCGGTAGGTAAACTGTTTTTTGCATCGAACCCCGTAGGAACGCAAACGACCGGATGCCCCGTTAAATTCGTGATTGCAGATTGATTTCCTCCGCCGCGGGATGGGCAGATAATGGCATCAAATTGAGACACGACTTCGTTTACTTTTTGCATCAAAAGGTAGCGGTGACGCTGGGCATTAATATATTCCACCGCCGGAACGAAACGAGCGGTTCTGAATTGATTAGGCCAGTCGTATTTGGTTTGACGGGTGAGCTGATCGTCGCTGTTTTTACGCGTCATCTCATCGAATTGCGCCGCGCATTCTGCACCGATCACCACGTCCATGATGTTGACTTTGTAGACGTTTTCATCTGGAAAATCGATTGGAATTAGTTCCACTCCTTGCTTTTTTAATTCAGCTAAGACCTTCCATTCGCTGCGGGAGGTATCTTTAATTTTGTCAAAATAATTCTTCGCATACCCGATCTTCATTCCTTTCATCGGGCGGTTTGAAACATAATTAAAGGGCATGTTTACGGCTGCCAAATCCTTTCCGTCTGTCCCGTGTAGGTAATGAAAAACAATCGCTGCATCATTCGCCGAGCGACAGATGGGTCCTACTTTATCCAATGAATAACTCAAAGCCATCGCTCCTGAGCGAGAAATACTCCCGAAAGTAGGTCGCAAACCCGTCGCACCACAGGTGGTAGCTGGTGAAACGATACTACCCCAAGTCTCCGTTCCAATCGCGAAGGGAACTAATCCAGCTACAGTTGCAGAGGCTGAACCCGCTGAAGAACCCGAAGATCCGAAGGTTAAATTCCAAGGATTTTTAGTTCGTCCTCCGTACCAATAATCGCCCATGGCTAAGGCGCCTAAGGTGAATTTGGCGATTAAAACAGCGCCTGATTCTTTTAATTTTGAATAGACGTAGGCATCTTCATCGATCACCTGATCCTTGTATGGAGCCGCGCCCCAGGTTGTTTTCGTGCCTTTTACTGCAAATAAATCCTTCAAACCGTAGGGAATTCCGTGCAATAAACCGCGGTATTTACCGGCCGCCATTTCCTTGTCTGCCTGCCGCGCTTGAGCTAATGCCAAGTCCTCTTGAATACTGATAACGCATTGCAAAGTTTCGCCGTGCTTTTTAATTCGTTCGATGAAAAACTGCGTTAATTCAACCGATGTGATTTGCTTCGTCTTGATTAGATGAGCGAGCTGATCGATGGAGTAAAAGGCTAATTCATTCCGGTTTTTCGGTAGCGTAGCGCGAACGGCAGGCCAAACCACCGCGCGCTGGATTTGATCAAATTTCATGCCCGGGAGTTTAGGATTTTGCCAAAGACTCAAAGGCACATTGTTGTTTAATGATAAAGCATGCATCGCCTTGTAATTCGCTAGATTATCCACCACATCTGAGTACAGGGTATCTAATTCCTGCGTGGTGAACGTCAAATCAAAAAGCGAAGCGGCACCGGAAAGGTCTGTCTTCGTTTGAGCTAAAACCGGAAAAGTGAGTAAGAAAAGAAAGGCGATTTTTTTCATCTTTATTGAAGCAAAAGTTTAGAGCGTTGGTTGTTTATCTGAATAAAATAGAGTCCTTTAGTTAAGTTTTGAGTAGATATAGTCGTAGAATTTGCACCCTTAGTTTGAGCTAGCGTTTTCTGCAGCGCTTCACGCCCCATGGCATCGACGATTTTCAAGGTAGCTTCTCCTAATGAGGACGCTTCCCATTCCACCTTCACATATTCTTGGGCAGGATTTGGGTACACTTGCAACGAAACAGATTCCGACTCCACTCCCAAGATGTTAAAATCAGGAACCGACCAAGGAACTAACGCTAAATTAGTTGTATTCCAAGCCACGTTTGTGAGTAAGTGAAATTCCCCTGGGAGTAAATTCACCTTCGCCTCCGCATTATTCACCTCGAACGATTTACCGCTGAAATAATCATACCAAAGACCGGTTTTAGGGAAGCTAGCCGATACCACTTGAGAGCTAATTTCTGGATTTGCGAGCACCAATAAATGATCAGATCCCTTCGTGAGTAAATTTCGTTTCACCGCTCCAATCGCTCCCACCGAAAAATCCGTCGAAGTAAAGATGGGTTTAGAAGACTTTAAAGCCCCTAGTTGCTGATACACTTTCAAGAGTTTCGCGCGCTCTGAATCTTGCGCATAAGTCCATTTTAGTGGTTTAGCACCCGTACGACCATTTTCATTTATCGTCACGTCGTAGCCTAATTCCCCAAATTGCCAGATCATCTTAGGCCCTGGAATCGTGAAAAAAGTGGCCGCAGCCAGCTTCATTCTTTCTAGCTTTTCCTGTGCGGTAAACGTCTTTTTGCCTCCATTTGCGACCTCCACCATCAGGCGTTCTTCATCGTGAGATTCGATGTAATTCACGACACTTGGATTTGTAAACCCACGCATCTTATAGGAAGCCTGACTGAAATCTTGGGTATAACCCTGCGCGATTTTGGTCATATCAAATTTGCTATTTCCCCACAAAAGCATCCCATAATTCCCTAATTCATTCTCCTCATTATTCGCCGCAAAATGTTCTAAAATGACATAGGCGGACGCATCATACGAGCGAATTTTATCATAGATTCTTTTCCAAATCTTCACGCGAGACGCGTCGTATTGCCCCCACTGACTGACATTGGAACCGGAGGGGGTTTGGGTAAAACCTTTGGACAAATCAAAACGATACCCATCAATTTTATATTCCTCTAACCAAAACTTCGTCACCGCATCCACCAGCCATTGCGTGTGCACACTCTCGTGATTAAAATCAAAAAAGACACTGTACGGGTGCGTCGCAGTTGGATTAAAAAACGGACTCGTCGCTGTAGGTTTAGCGCCATCCCAATACATCTTCACGTAGGGATTCTCGTAATCCGCCTGGTTCAACACGATATCCATTATGACCGCAATCCCGTTCTCGTGGCATTTGTCGATCAAATATTTCAAGTCATTCTTCGTCCCATACGCCTTGTCCGGCGCGGTATAAAAGATAGGATTATAGCCCCAAGAATCATTCCCAGAAAACTCCGCCACCGGCATTAATTCCAAGGCATTAATCCCTAATTTCTTCAAATAACCAAGCGAATCCGCTACCGTTTTATAGCGGCGATCAGCGACAAAATCACGAATTAATAATTCATAGACGTGTAAATTCGATGAAGCCGGACGCGTAAAAGTGGGTGTTTTCCATACATACGGCGTCGCCCCCGATTCAAAAACGGACACGATTCCTTTTGCGTCAGTTGGAAACGATTTCAATCCTGGATAAGTGGTGCTTGTAATATACTTATCATTCGAAGGGTCTAAAATCTTCTCCGCTAATGGATCCGCCACCGCTAATTTTCCGTCTACCCAAAACTGGTAAGCCACTTCTTTACCTGGAGCCTGCACGCCTAAATCCACCCAATAGCGCAAGCCATCCGCTGTTCTTTTCATTAAATAAGCTGGCAATGCCGCCCAAGCAGAAAACTCCCCGATCGCATAAACGAATGAAGTAGACGGAGCATAGAAACAAAGGACCACGCGATCGGCTACGTAATTCACCCCATCCTTAATTCCAGAAGGAAGTGCTTCCGTCACCACGGTAGGCTTAGTTAAAATACGCACCGAATCTTTTAAACTAGACGATCCAGCTGTTCCCTCTAAAACCAGCGTGTGTAGTTTGCCTTTTTCAGCACCTAATGCATAGGTATAATTGATCGAATCGGAAGACGCCGCAGAAGCAAGCACCGTTCCGGCTGATTTTAAGCTGATCGACGAAGTCGCGGAAAATTTAGCGCGCACATTAATAGATGTTCCCGCCTCTGCTAAGGTAAAGGGCTCTGCAGGAGATAGCCATCTCAGCGCATAGGAACTGGCATAGAGTTTTATAATAAAATCCTCCGTCTGCGCTTTCCCGTCCCCACTTTTTAAAAGCAATCCCAGCTTTACGATGGGATTTGCAGCCGGAACATTAAAGTACGTTCGGGGGGTTAATTTGATTGACCTCTTGTCGTTGCCTAAAGAAGTCATCTTTCCTTTTTCGAAAGGAACGCTGAAATTGGTTTGGCCAGCGGGCTGGTATTTAAAGGCATCTCCTGGATCTGCATCGCCGGCACCTGACCATAAAAACACATCTGATGTTTTGCCTAAAAGACCGGATGCCCGCGAATCCTTCGCGAGTTTCAAATCAAAAATCAAGGTAATCTCTTTATCTCCCGTGGGAAAAATCTCCTCCGTTGTAACTTGAGAAAAAGCAGAGAAGGAAAGTAATAAGAAGAATATATACCTCATCGGATTTCGAAAATTTGTGCCGATTTAGCTGGAACGCTGAGCGTTTTACCGAAAACCACATCCGTTGATTCCATCACGTTGTGCGCCTTCGCGCCAGCTGGTAAAATCTCCTCATAATGGCTTAAGTCGATGTTACGAGCGTCTGCATTTTTGTTGAGAACGACCATGACTTTGGCCTTATCCGTATAACGGAAATAGACGTAAATGCCATTACCTTCGCCAGCATTCTCTGGACCAAAATGTAGCAATTTGCCCTGATGAATCGCTTCAGAACCCTTTCTCCAGTTCAACATCTTCTTAAAGAAATCTTGTGTCGCCTTCTCATCCGCCGTCATATTCGCACCTGTAAACGCGTTCTTTGCATCGCCTGCCCAGCCACCTGGGAAGTCACCGCGAATCTCGCCATGCTCGGAAGACTTCGGATTAGCCATTAAAACTTCCGTGCCATAGAATATCTGTGGAATTCCGCGCGTCGTTAAAATGTAGGTCATCGCCATTTTCAATAAGGCTTGATCATGCTTCATCTGAGTGTAGACGCGCGACATATCATGGTTATCCATAAATACCACTAAATTATCCGGATTCGCGTACACTAAATCGTTCGAAATAACGCTGTAGATTTTGTTCAAACCTTTGCCCCAATCCTTATCGTTTTCGTTCATCGCCTCCGAGATGGCGTTTTGTAAAGGGAAATCCATCAAGGCGGGTAAAGAGGATTTATAGCCATCGCGATTTACCTTGCCGCGCTGCCAATACGAGGTGATGATCGGATTAGACGACCATTCCTCCCCTACTAAGTTTAGATTTGGGTATTCCTGTAGAACTGCATCCGACCACATAGTCGCGAATTCCTTCGTCGAATACGGATAAGTATCGATGCGTAAACCTCCTAGATGAGCATATTCGATCCACCAGATGGTGTTTTGGATAATGTATTGCTGCATAAACGGATTCTTCTGATTCAAATCCGGCATCGCTGGAACGAACCAGCCTTCCGTTTGCAATTTCGCATCGTATTTCGATACATGTGGATCTTGAACCGTCTCGCGGCGATGCGTCGTAGAAACAAATTTTCCACCAAAATTAATCCAATCCTTGAACGGCATATCTTCCATCCACCAGTGGCCATTTCCGCCATGATTTAGGATAATGTCTTTGATCAAATACATGCCATTAGACTCCATCTTAATCCCTAATTCGCGGTAATCTTCATTGGTCCCAAAACGTCGGTCAATCTTATAATGATCCGTAATTCCGTATCCATGGTAGCTTTCTAGCGTTTGGTCATTCTCCACCACCGGCATATTCCAGATAGCAGTGAAACCCATATTTTTTATATAGTCCAAATGATCAATGATTCCACGTAAATCTCCGCCATGGCGATCATACAGCGCTCCGCGATTCAAGGACATATCACGCATGCCGGCGAATTTATCGTTAGCTGGATTTCCATTGGCAAAACGATCGGGCGTGATTAAATAAATCACATCTTTCGTTGTATAAGATGAGCGATTGGCTGAGTTTTTAGCGCGCGCCTCTAAAGAATAATTCACCGTATGAATCACGGTGTCATTCTTTTTAATCACCAAAGGATACGTTCCTGCTTGCGCGCCAGCCTCCACGATTAAGTCTAGAAATAAATAATTAGGGCTATCGCCATTCGTCACTTTTTTCACTGTCAAACCTTTCTTCGTGGATGTTACCAGCCCACCTTGAAGGTCTTTGCCTTTGATCAATAATTGTAAATTCGGGTTCTTCATTCCCACCCACCAGTTCAGTGGTTCCACGCGTAGATCTTGAGAGATAAGGGAGAATGAGGCACCAAATAAGAGGCCTAGAAAAAGGACTTTTTTCATAAAATAAATTAATAGTGAATGATTGAAGGGCTGTATAATAGCTTATACGAAAATAGGTAAAAATAGCGAAATGACGGAGCATTCACGGAAGAATCCTATATTATTGATGTACCTATAAGTAAAATATTTCCGATAAATTTGGTATTATTCATCAAATTGGAGATATTTGCTAGGAAAATGAGCCTCAATGGCCCAAGCGACTAATTATTCAAATAATACAAATATAAATTACCTCTTTTATGTGTGGAATCGTAGCGTACATCGGAAATCAGGCAGCTTATCCCATTATTTTAAAGGGCCTAAAGCGATTGGAATACCGCGGATATGATAGTTCGGGTATTGCCTTATTCGGTGATATGGTGAACACATTTAAGAAAAAAGGCCGCGTGGTCGAGCTGGAGGCTTGGGATGAGGAAATCATTTCTACCGCGACGGTCGGCATCGGTCATACCCGTTGGGCAACCCACGGTGAGCCATCAGATGCGAATGCGCATCCACATAGCTCGAATAGTGGCCGTTTGACTTTGGTCCATAATGGAATCATCGAAAACTATGGTTCCTTAAAGCAGGAATTAATTCAGAAAGGCTATACGTTCCAAAGCCAAACCGACACCGAAGTACTTGTTAATTTCATCGAGGACATCCAAATCAACAATAATTCTTCCCTGGAAGAGGCGATGCGCATCGCGTTAAAACGCGTCGTGGGTGCTTACGTCATCATCGTGATGGAAGAAGGTTTCCCGGACCGTTTGATTGCTGCGCGTAAAGGTTCTCCTTTAGTGATCGGAGTAGGCGATGGCGAGCATTTCTTAGCGTCAGATGCGTCCCCCATTATCGAATACACGAAGAAAGTGATCTACGTGAACGACTACGAGTTAGCCATCATTTCTCCGGATGAGATCATCTTGAAGAATTTAGGTAACGAAAACATTACACCCTATATACAACAATTAGACATGGAATTAGCCCAAATCGAAAAGGGCGGCTTCGACCATTTCATGTTGAAAGAAATTTTTGACCAACCCGGCAGTTTAACGGATTGTTTGCGTGGCCGTTTGGACATGGAAAATCTGACTTTAACGCTAGCGGGCGTGGAAGAACACATGTCCGTTTTCTCTCAAGCAAAACGTATTATTATCGTGGCTTGCGGAACGAGCTGGCACGCGGGTTTAGTCGCGGAATACATGATCGAAACGCTTTGCCGCATTCCGGTGGAGGTGGAATACGCGTCTGAATTCCGTTATAGAAATCCAGTCGTGGGCGAAGGCGATGTGTTGATTGCTATTTCCCAAAGTGGCGAAACAGCCGACACCCTCGTCGCGATCGAAAAGGCGAAAGAAGCGGGTGCCTTTATTTTTGGGGTAGTGAACGCAGTAGGTTCGTCCATCGCTCGTTTATCTCACTCCGGTGCTTATACGCATGCTGGACCCGAAATCGGTGTTGCAAGTACGAAAGCCTTCACCGCACAATTAACGGTTTTAGCCATGATGGCCATCAAAATCGGCCGCGAGAAAAAGACCGTGACCGAATCAGAATACAACCGCTATTTAGCCGAACTAGCTTTAATCCCAGAAAAGGTCAAAGCCGTTTTAGAAACACACGAATCCATCAAAGAGGTAGCAAAGCATTATGCAGACGCACGTGACTTCTTGTTCTTAGGACGTGGATACAACTTCCCAGTGGCCCTGGAAGGCGCCTTGAAATTAAAAGAGATTTCCTACATACATGCGGAAGGTTACCCAGCGGCAGAAATGAAGCACGGTCCTATCGCGTTAGTGGATGAAAACCTACCCGTTTTATTCATCGCCACTAAGGATGCTTATTACGAGAAAATAGTCTCTAACATCCAAGAGATCAAAGCCCGTAAAGGCATGGTGATCGCGGTCATCTCCGAAGGCGATACGCAGATCCGCGAGATGGCTGATCACGTTATGGTAGTTCCGGAAGTGGATGAATTGTTAGCTCCACTTATTTCCGTGATCCCTACGCAGATTCTTTCTTACTACATCGGAGTGATGAGAGGTTTAGATGTGGATAAGCCCCGTAACCTCGCTAAAAGTGTGACAGTTGAGTAGAAAACGGCTTTTTACAGCTTCACAAAATTATCTTCCAGCCTCACATTGAAATTAATCTCTGCTTTCATAGCCGTGAAAACTTTCAAGATGGTATCTATCGTTGCACTATTAGTGCTACTTTCTAATTTAGAAATTTGCGCTTTTTGAACGCCTACTAATTTACCTAGTTCTTCTTGGGTTAAATTTCGTTCGCGCCTGGTTGTTTTGATCATTTTTCCCAAAACCTCCATACGCAACTCATATTCATATTCATCCCGCTCCGATGTACCCACGGGTCCAATATGTTTGTCCTTCATTTCGCTAAGCGAATAGGTTTTTGTTTTTTGGGTTTCCATTTTATTTGAAGGATTTATCTAGAAAGTATTTTTCTCTCAATTTCTCAGCACGCTTGATTTCGCTCCTAGGGACTTTATCTGTTTTCTTAATAAATCCGTGGGTTGCAATGACTAAGGTTTCTTTATTGTTTGATTTATCCCAAAACGCAAATAATCTGAATTGCAATCCAGCAAACACCGTACGAAGTTCCCATATTTCCACTGTAAGTTTCTTGAAAAGCTTAGGATCATTCGTTAACTCAGCCAAATCGATATTGTAAATTATCTTATTCGCAGATTTGGCATCCAATTTAGCTAAAAACTGATTCGCCTCCTCTAAAAATCTCGTCTCAAAATACCTCATCTATTTTTCATTTACAAACTTAGCAAAGCTATGCAAAGTTTCCAAATTTAGAAACCAGTAAATTGATAATAATTCTTACCGTGGAATAATCCCAAACCTCTCCATCTGCCTATGCATCACCTTAAACCAAACAGGTGGAAACAAGGCTAACAAAATCATCCCAGGATAACCCGTAGGCATCTGAGGTGCCTCCTCCATGTGACGGAGGATTTGGTATTTACGCGAGGCTAAATAATGGTGATCACTGTGCCTGCTTAATTCAAAAAGCATTAATCGCCCTATGGCGTGATTACTATTCCAGCTGTGTGCTGGCTTCACTCGTTCGTACATCGCCTTAGAGGCCGTTTTCGCGAAATCTCGCTGCAGCCCATAATGCTCGATATAATTCACGGTTTCTAATAAGGCCGCGCCTATAAAAGCAGCGACTAAAAAGCACCCTAGAACAAAGCCCCCGAAGAAATAATACACCGCTCCTATGAGTGAGAATTGAATCAGCTGAAATAAGGCCATTTCGTTAAATATCCTGTGTTTCGATTCTGCGATTGCAATCTGCCAAGCCTTCTTTTGGGTCCCTACAAAGGTCTGAATCCAGAAAGCATACAGGTTCTGCTTATAGAAGGCTGAACTCGGATCTTCTGGCGTCGCCACATGCTTGTGATGCCCTTTATTATGCTCGATGAAGAAATGCAGGTAGAGGCTGGTAAGTAATAAAACTTTGGCAAGAAACTGCTCAAACTTATTAACGCGATGTCCTAATTCATGCGCCGCATTAATCCCAAAAGTCCCACATATCAAACCCATCGCCACCACGCGCCCGACTGTATCCATAAAAGGCGCAGAAAAATCTGTACTGATTAAAAATAAATACAGCGCGCCTAATTGAAGTGGCACCGTTAACCACAAAACATAATCAAAAATCGGATTCGACTTAGCCTCAGCTTCCTCCGCTTCCGAAAGGTTTTTGTCGTCGGGTTTAATCAATAATTCGACAAGGGGAATCAAGAAAAATAAATACCCTAAGGGCATCCAACAATAGAACCCGGTTTTCGTAAAGGCTAGATATGCCAATACATACAAGAAATAAGGAGCAATATAGCGTAAGGGACGCAACATATGGGAGAGAATAATAAGCCAAATATATAAAAAGTCAGGACCTTTTAGCCCTGACTTATTCACTTAATATAAATTTTTCACTTGCTGAACGGTGTTCCTTATTTCAGCTCTTTCTGATTCTTTAAACTTCCTACTAAAGTTAAGCGCTAAATTTAACGTGGCTTGTACCGTAACATAATTTTTAGTCGCCATATCAGAAATTAATTTAGCATTCACATTTAACATAACATTACCTATGCGAGGACGAATACCTAAGGTGAATGAATAATAGTCATTCAGGGCATTTACAGGTTGATTTGATTTAACATCAACGATATTACCTATGATCTTTCCAAAATTCAAATTGAACATTCTTAGTGTATAAAAGGAAATTTGAGGCTCATATACATTCGACTTAAAGTATAAACCGGCATCATATTGCGTAGCACCAGGGACAGCTGAAACAAAAACTTGATTAGGATACCAAACTGCTAATCTAATTCCTACTGCATTAGCCGTGTAAGTAGGCTTACCTTCAAGGCCCTCCTCCTTTTTAATTCCCGTTTTTCTGTATAAACCTATTTCTCCCACACTAGAAGCGGTTGCAATTTTATAGTTATTAATATCAGTGGCGGGCAAACTGTAAAAATTTGAAATTAATCCACCACCAATTTGCAATTGCCAGGTCATGGGACGCTGAGATTTAATCTCACTCACCTTAAGGTCAGTCAACGCATCCACAACAAACTCCTCTTTTCTATTTACCTCACTCATATTGCGAAGTGGGTATTCTTTTTTAACTGTTAAGATCAATTGATACGCATCAACAAAACTCTCATTAGCAATTTTGTAATCGATTTCAAGGACTTTATCTTTAAAGATATTATCATCAATTCGTCTTTCGATTAAATCAAATCGATTGCTATCGAAATACCTGAAATCACGAATTTTGCTAATTAAATATTTTGCCTCTTTATAATCCTTACTATATGCACTAGCCTCTGATTTAGTCAAATAAGATTCAAATGCATTTTTTATTAATACGTTCTTTATTTCAAAATACTTAGCTACAAAACTTTTGTCCAAAGCCTCCAAGGCCTTAATGGACTCCAACGCATATAAGTAATCGTTCGAAGCTACCTTATCTTTATAATCATCCGCAATAGCATTTAATGCTGCCTCTCTTTCGACAACTAACGTGGCATTTCCTGGATATTTTATGGTTAATATTTCAAAATCAGCTAAAGCCCCCTTAAAATTCTTACTATTCAGCTTATCTTTTGCTTCAATTAAATCTTTTTGAAATTGACCTGACTCTAAAATAGCTAGCATATCAGTCAATTTATTATCCAATGTCAATACTTTATTGATTAACTCTACATCATCACTAACTCTACCTGGCTCTAAGGTATTTTGAACCTCAATTAAAGAATAAATGTTATTCCTCGTATTATAAAACTCATTGTATTTCAATTGCAAAAATCGACCCTCTTTTAGGGCTATCGAACTGACTTCGCTGACTAATTTATTGATATCATACTTGATTTTACCAAAGTTTTGTTCTAAAAACTTTCCTTTATCCACGTAAATCAATCCAAACAAGACATTATTTCTATTATCGAGTTGATAGATTATTTTCGCTTCTGTAAATGTCAAATCAGATTCTATGTTGCTGTTGAATTCAAAATTAATTTCCTCTTTTGAACTATTATTCTTGGCATCATTCATGTCATTAATATTTAGTTGAACAGACTTTGACCTATTTTCAACTTTAACTTTTGAAATGATTTTTTTTGCCAAAGAGGATTTCAATTCAATTTCTAATTTACTCTTTAGTTCCTCAATAGTTGACTTTGCCTCCCTGAAGGGAAGCATTAAGCGAACGTAATAATTGTCGTCTGCCATAGTTCTTTCTACTGCCGTTTCATCACGCAAGTCAACATCTTGACTATAGCCAGTAAAACACATGGAAAGCAATAAAATACCTGTAAAAAGTAGCTTCATTCTATCGATCTATTTTATTCATTTCACTTTCAAAAATTTCACGGAATTTATCTCTATCAGCATCTATTTGAGCTTTTTTCCCACTTGAAATTGCTTTATTTGCACTCTCAAGAATACTCTTTTTAGAAATTTCAACTACTACCCAGATATCATAGATATTACCTGGCTGAAGGAGAATTTTTTTATCTAATACATTTATCATACTCAATGTCTCATTAGAAACAGATATGTCCATTGATTCGTAACTTTCATTCACATCTGATTTAGAATATTGCTTACTGAATTCTCGAGTTACAACTTGAACAACAGTTTTAATTCGATTTGCCATACTTGTTTGAGCATTTTGCATCGCAATTTTCTCAGCCATAGTCGAACTAGCACTCTCCCCATGCGCCACTATACGCATAAATTCATTATTTGATTTGAATTCCTTTTCAGAAAAAGGAAACTTAATTTCTCTAGAATCTTGAACCTTAGCTAAAGGAACAGAGCTTGAACAAGAAGAAAAAATAAAACCTGAAATGACAATAGACAATGCTAAAAAGCAAAATTTTGATGTTTTCATAATAGATATAAGATTTTAATGCTCAACAAGTTAATAAATATCCCTTAAAGCTAAAATTATTACTTATTTAAAGGTCTAACAAAAAAGTCAGGACCTTTCAGCCCTGACTTTTTAAGAATTATGCTAGATATTAATATCCATCATTTTGTTTCAAAGTAGCCACTCCACCTTTTTGAGAATTTAAAATCTCATCGATCGGAAGAGGGAAGTACCTGTTTTTATCGGTAAATGATTTACCTACCATGTAACTTCTTTTGTTATAGGTATTTCCTGCTAAATCCTTACCTGGAGCTCCTTCTTTAGGAATGTACATTTTGTTTAAGAAGTCAGATGCAATTCCCCAACGTACTAAGTCGAAGAAACGGTGACCTTCCATCGCAAATTCTAAGCGATTCTCCATGTAAACGGCATTTAATGCATAGTCTTTTCCCATTGCTGCAAAGGTTCCAGCAGGGTAAGGATTAACGACATTGTTTATAGATGCATCTTGCACTTTACTAGCTTTAGCACGATCGCGAATCATATTTACATACATCTCTGCTTTCGCTAAGTCATTAGCTTCTGCTTCGATCTCTGCTAACCATAAAATGACCATTGATAACTTTAATAGACGGTAATTGTTATTTACCGAACGACGGCTAGTGGAGTGTGTCGAACTTCCTTCGTCAGCTAAATAATACATCCATTTTTTTCCTGTATACGGACCCGCATAATTTTGGTCACGAATCCAAGAAAAACCTGGCATTTTTCCCCAATCTAAAAAGTTTACACCACGACGTCCTACCGTCCAGTCTAATCTTGGATCCACTGGCGCAGAAACGTTTAAGGTAAAAGCTGCATTAGCTGCAAAACCCTGATCATTCGGTAAATCTACCTCATTATAGGTATCCTCAAGACCCGCTTTATTTTTACCAATCAGTGGTAGACCATCGACTGTAGTTTTAAATGCATTCACTAAATTTTGTGATGGTTGGTAAAATCCACAACATCCACGACCTGGTGCTGTTGCACTATATGGCCAGTTTAAGTTATCCCCTGCATTACCATTACCTCCTGTAGAACCATCGTTCACAGAAAATTGAACTTCAAAAATAGACTCACTATTGTTGTTAGTCGTATTTCTGTAGTTATCATGATATTCTGCCACTAATTTCTTTCCAGAATTTTGCAAGATATCTAACAATAATGGCTTAGCTAAGCTATACTTCTTTTGAAACATATATGCTTTAGCAAGATAGGCCATAGCAGCCCATTTAGTAGCTCTTCCTTTTTGAGATTGAGTAGCTGGCAGGTTTGCAGCTGCAAACTTGAAATCTTCTTCAATGTTAGGCCAAATGTCTTTATCATTGGCTATTTTCGTTGAATTCGGATCATCACGCTTGTAGGTATTTTCATCAACATATGGAATCATATTCCACATTTTCTTCCCTTCGAAATGGTAGTGACCACGTAAGAAGCGCGCTTCTGCCACTACTTGCGTTTTCTCCGCGTCTGTCATGTCCTTCACATCAGGGCTTTTAGCAAGTAAGATAGCCTCGTTCGCACGAGCTACGCCATCATACGTATGTTGCCATTTTCCATTGAAATACGTGTTCTCTGCAAACCACGTGAATTGCTCAATAAAACTTTGCTCTGGTTGATCACCAGCATCTGTACCTTTCACTGCATCACCGGATGTAATACCACCAAACACATAGTTTGAAATGGTTGATTGACGTCCTGTATTTCCTGCACCTACTCCATCCATTAAAGAATATGCACCTATTAATAAGGCATTTACTCCGTTTTTGTTAGCTAGAGATGATAGGGAGGCTGCTCCTTGAGGTTCTACCTGAAGAAAAGACTCTGAACAGGAAAAGTTTATTCCTACTGTCGCAAATAATGCGAATATGATTAACTTTTTCATTTTTTTTCTGATTTATTTCAAATTAAATTAAATTAAAATCCTACTCTTAAACCTACGTTATACGATTTAGAAACAGGGAATGCACCTTCATCAATACCCATGTGGATATCTTGATTATCAGCTCCTGAGTTTCTGATATTGATATCAGGATCTAAACCTTTGTACCCAGTTAAAGTCAATAAGTTTTGCCCTTGAACATAAATCTGCATCGAACTTAATCTGATTTTCTTTAACACCGTTGTAGGTACCGTATAGGTTAATTGAATATTCTTCAAACGCATGTATGAACCGTCTTCCACAAAATAGGTTGAAATTTGCTGGCTAAACGTATCATTTGCATTCAAGCGAGGCAACATTGCCACATCCCCTTGTGCTTTCCAAGAGTTATACAACATGTCTTTAGAACGGTTACCTTGGAACGTATTGAAGTCAGTCCAGTATTTCAAGTAGTTAAACAATTCGTTTCCTTGAACACCTTGAGCAAAAACCGTTAAATCCCAATTCTTGTATCCTAAATTAACATTCAAACCGTAAGTAAAGTCTGGGTGAGGATTACCAATAATGGTTCTGTCGGAAGCATTAATTTTACCGTCTCCATTCACATCCTTGAATTTGAACACACCTGCACGGGTATAACCTGGAATTTGTACCGCTGCTGCAGCTGCTGCATCATCTTTAAGAACTCCTTCCACTACATAACCGAAGAAACTAGCAATCGGTAATCCCGCTTTAGTAAGCGAAATAGCAGGTAGACGCGTTGAGAATCCAAAGATCTGCGCCAATGGATCATCATTCAACTTCACCACATTGTTTTTATACTGGGAAATTTGTCCTGAAATTGTGTATCTAAAATCACCTATTTGATCTCTGTAGGTTACATTTAAGTCAATACCCGTATTATTTACTTCACCAATGTTCACATAAGGAATACCTGCTGTTCCAGATGATCTTGGAATAGGCACTTGTGTTAACATGTCGGAAGTCGTACGTGTATACCAATCGAAAGCAATATCTAATTTGCTATTCATCAAAGTGGCATCTAAACCGATGTTAGTAGACGTATTAGTTTCCCAACGACCATTAGAATTACCAAATTGCGCAATATCAAAACCAGATGAAATCGCATTACCCGCTCCACCTATGTCATAGGCGTTGTTATTCGGATCTGGAGTGAACAAGGTATAGGCATTGTAAACGTTTGGTATTAATTGAT
Organism: Aquirufa sp. A-Brett2-15D; assembly: GCF_054558735.1. Taxonomy (NCBI): domain Bacteria; kingdom Pseudomonadati; phylum Bacteroidota; class Cytophagia; order Cytophagales; family Flectobacillaceae; genus Aquirufa; species Aquirufa sp. A-Brett2-15D. Next base: position 994,547 of record NZ_JBSKFT010000001.1, read on the forward strand.
TACCTGTTTTACCCCAGCCTCCACGGACTTTTAAATCGTTCACGAAAGTCAAATCCTTCATGAAAGCCAATTCCGAAAGACGAGCACCTACTGAGAATGCAGGGAAAACTCCATAGCGATAGGCTGGAGAGAAACGAGACGATCCATCTCTACGCAAGGTAAAGTCTGCTAATAAGAATTCTTTGTAGGAATAATTAAATTTCCCAAATTGAGAAAATAAAGCAGTAATAGTTGCTCCTGAACCTGCGTTCGTAAGACCTGCCGCAGAACCATTATTTAAATAACGATACGACAAATCATCAAAAGCGAAACTACTTCGCTGCGCTCCAAAACTAAACCCATAAGTCGATACAGATTCCGTACCTACTAACAAATTGAAATTATGATCTCCTAACGTTTTCGTATAATTTAATGTATTGTACCAAGTGATGGCACGATCATAACTATTGCTAACCGTTAAACTGTTCGTGTTTCGTGCTTCTGCAGCTTCGATATCACGATTGAAAAAAGAAGATTGGTTGAAGTTATTGTATTCAAAACCAAGGCTAGTACGCGCCTTTAAATCTTTGATGATTTCAACCTCTCCGAATACGTTACCGAAGATGTGCGTTGCTTTCACTGGGTTATCGCGCTCTCTGTACTGACGTGCTAACGGGTTAGGTGCATTACCTAAGTTCGAACCACGTGAACCTGCAAAACCATTTAAGAATGAAGTATTCGTTCCACCTAATTCTGCTGGACCCCCAGTTATATCAAATACAGGGATGATAGGTTGAATACGAATCGCAAACATGATAGGATTTGATTCACTGTTATTACCTGATGGAACACCTTGACGCTCATCATATGATACCGTAAAGTTCTCACCAAATGTGATAGCACCCTTTTTAAATTCTGTATTTGCACGTACAGAATAACGCTTATAACCTGTATATCTTAAAATACCTTCTTGGTCAAAGTAACTACCAGAAATGGCATATTTACCATTTTTCGATCCACCTGTAGCCCCTATTTGATAGTTGGATATTTTAGCTGGACCAAAAATCTCCCGCTGCCAATCTGTACCTGCTTTGTTAGCCTTAGTAATGTTAAAAGCTGTAACACCTAATTTAGGATCTGCTATATCATTTGTATAGGTAAAGTTAGCTGGTAAAGCACCGTATACGTTAGGATAAATATAATCTGCAATGGTCTGAGTTCCATCTGGTGAAAAACGGTATTGAGCTGAAGGAGAAGTTCCCGCAGGTCTTCCAGCACCTATTTGAGACTCATAGTAATATTGACCTAATTCTTTCGTATTCAATAAATCCAACGTTTTACCTAATTGTTGAGTTCCTGTATACATGTCAAAACTGATCTTAGGTTCGCCTTCACCACCACGCTTCGTAGTAATGATCACAACACCATTCGCAGCACGCGCACCATAGATAGAAGCCGCAGACGCATCTTTCAATACCTGCATAGACTCTATATCATTTGGGTTGATTTGGTTTAGTGTACCTTGTGTAGGCACTCCATCAATAACGTATAAGGGTGAGTTATTATTCGTAGATCCAAAACCACGGACACGAACCATCGTTCCACCACCTGGTGAGTTATCATTACCTACCGTTACACCTGATGCACGTCCTTGTAACATTTGTGTTAAGGATGCAGCTGGCACTGCAGTAAGTTCTTTCGCACTTACTACCGCTACCGCTCCCGTAATGTCTTTTTTACGTTGAGACGCGTAACCAGTTACAATTACTTCGTTCAATTGACTTACATCTTCATCAAGTGAAATGGCGATAGATGAGCGATTTCCGACCGCGACGGTTTTAGAAACATACCCTACCGAAGTAACGACTAATTCGGCATTGCCACTTTTTACACTAATGGAGAAAGCTCCATTTCCATCTGTAGTAGTACCAGAAGTGGTACCTTTAATCACTACAGAAACTCCTGGAATTCCACCGCCTTTGGCGTCTGAGACTGTTCCAGTAACTTTTTGGTCTTGGCCTAATGCCACCCACGATAGGGTGAGCATCATGGCGAGTAGAAAGACCACTCTGCTTACGTAGAAATTGTTTTTCATAAAAATAAAAGGTTTTAAGTGATTGTTGATTCTTTGTAAATGAATACGTATTTAACAAAAATTAACGATGCCAATATAAGAAAGAAATTAATTCACAATTATAAGTTTTTATAATTTTTTCTTTATTTAATTATAAAATTATTTAATGATAACCTAATGGACATTTTAGAATTACGCGAATTCGCTATAAGCCTCACACAGTTTAATTAAAAAATAAACTATTTTTACGCTTTGTGTGTTTAAAAAGTATGCCTGAGAAAATTATATCTGTTCGTCACTTATCCAAGAAATTTGGATCTTTCCAAGCCATTCATGATGTCAGTTTTTCTGTTTACAAAGGGGATGTTTTTGGCTTTTTAGGGCCTAATGGTGCAGGGAAAAGTACCAGCATTCGCTGCTTAAATTCCTTAATAAAACCGGATAGTGGTACGATTGAGATTTTTGGCGAATCCATAACTACACACCGCGAATCTATTTTAGGCCGCATAGGGAGCATCATCGAAAAACCTGACTTCTATAAATATTTATCGGCCTACCGAAATTTAGAAATCTTCTCCCGCATCTCCGGGAAGCCCTCTTCTAAGCAAGAAATCTATAAAATGTTAGACTTCGTCGGCTTAGGCGGACGCGAGAAAGATAAATTTGCAGGTTTTTCTCACGGGATGAAGCAGCGTTTAGGCATCGCCCAAACACTTTTACACAACCCCGACCTGATTATCTTGGATGAACCCACAACGGGTTTAGATCCACAAGGAATAATTGATATTCGGAACTTGATCTTGCGATTGAAGAACGAACAAAACAAAACGGTACTGTTGTCATCTCATAATTTAGCAGAAATCGAACTGATCTGTAATCGAATGGTGATCATCAATAAGGGGCGGTCGATGGTGGAAGGAAAGGTGAGTGAATTGATGAATGGGGAAAACCTGATTCTGCGCCTGGAAGCGAGTCCCATTCCGGCTGTAAAAAATGTGTTGCTAGCCTGGAAACCCGATCTTTCATGGGAAAATGTGGGGGATTCTGCCTTGCAATTTCCCATCGAAAAATCCGAAATTCCTTTGCTGACTAAAGTATTAGTGGAAAATAATATCGAGATTTTTTCCCTAGAAGCGAAACGTACGCTAGAGGATTATTTCATTAAAATCATCAACCAATGATCCTATTAAACAGCTTATATAACGAAATTATCAAGATTGCGCTGAAACCGCGGTCCTATTTAGGTCTCGCCGCGATCACCGTTTTAGTGGGCGTGATTCAATTCGCATTAAAGGCAGATGGCATGTCCATTATCTCCTTTGTGACCTCCTCGTTCGAACAGACTTTGAGCTTTGAGGGCAATGTTCTAAATGGCAATCTGGTCGCTTTCATCATTTTGCAGATGTTATTAATCCAAATTCCTTTGCTCGTCGCCCTCGTTACCGGCGATTTGGTTTCAGGTGAAGCTGCCATGGGAACGATTCGCATGCTAGCCACTAAGCCCATTTCTCGGATTCAATTATTATTATCGAAATTCATTGCAGGGGGCATTTATACCCTGGTCGTTATTTTGTGGATGGGCGTGATGTCTGTGGTCGTGGGCAAATTGCTTTTCGGGACAGGGGACATGATGGTCCTAAATTCAGATGGATTAGTGATTTTGCAGGAAGCAGATGTGAATTGGCGGTATTTGGGTGGATTTGCGGTGGCTTTTTTAGCGCTTTTCACCGTGAGTTCTTTGTCGATTTGCTTGTCTTGTTTCACCGATAATTCCATCGGCCCTATCGTGGCGACGATGTCAATCATCTTATTGTTCACCATCATAGGAACCTTGGATGTGCGTGTTTTCGACCCGATTAAACCCTATTTATTTACAACACACATGGCTGCCTGGCGTTCTTTCTTCGAAGATCCCTTGCCTCTTGCTATGATTTGGCGATCGATTGCGGTTTTAGTGGCACATAATGTAGTCTTAATTTCCGTTTCGCTGTATACATTCCACCACAAAGATATCCAATCATGATTCGCGTAATTTTACTATTCCTTTCTTTTTCGGTGTTTGCACAAGATGCGAATAAGACGGTGGCGCAGGTTTTAGCGCGCATGAATAAGGTGCGCGATTACCGGGTCGAGGCGCAGATAAAATCCGATATTCCGCTGATTAAAATTATGCCGGCGAAGGCGACGATCTATTTTAAGCAACCGGAGAAATTCCGCATGATTACGAAGGGGATTGCTATTTTACCTAAAAAAGGTTTCACCGACTTAACCGCCCTTCTGCGCAATAAATCTGCTTATAATGCCTTGCTTACAGGTAACGAGATAATAGATGGCAAAAAAACGGAATCCATTACTCTCCTTCCCACGGATGATTCGGGGGAGATTGTTTTGGCCAAAATCTGGGTAGACCCCACGCTCGATTTAATCCTCAAGTCACAAATTACGTCCCGCAGTAATGGCACCGTCGTTTCCACGTATGTGTATGGCTCTGAAAAAGCCTTTGGCCTACCGTCAGAAATGAATATCACCGTGGATGTGAAAAAATTCAAGATCCCTAAAGGCGTCGTCATCGACATTAATCGCACCGCTATCGCTCCGGTGAATACACGCAAAACAGGCCAAATTCATCTATTTCTGACGAACTACGTCATTAACCAAGGAATAGAGGATCGCATTTTCAAGGAATAGATTCTTTTTCTTGTACTATATTACCGATGGCTTTCGTTCTTTTTTCGTAATTTAGATTTCTAAATTTTTGAGAAATGAATCGCCTTTTCGTCTGCTTACTACTATGTCTTGCTTTTTCAACTTCTGCCCAAAACTGGCAGATGTCCGGATTCAAAAAGGCCGACTCTTTCAATCCCATCCTAAAACCCTCCCTAGAGGCGCGATTTTTAGATCCTGTTACGGGTAAAATTGTGGGCTGGGAAAATAAAAATGTCTTAAATCCGACGGCACTCGTTCTTAACGGCCTCGTTCATCTATTGTACCGCGCACAAGATTCTGTAGGCACTTCCCGCATCGGATTAGCCACTAGCGCGGATGGTATTCATTTCAAAAAACAAGCAGCACCCATCTTATTCCCTGCAAATGATCCGTTCCGCGGATTCGAATGGCCCGGCGGAATCGAAGATCCTCGCATCGTCGAAACATCAGATGATGGCTATTTCCTAACGTACACTTCCTATGATGGCAAAGTCGCTCGTCTTTGTGGTGCCTTCTCGAAAGACTTACAGACTTGGGAGAAAATAGGACCCTTATTTACCTCTGAAAAATACCTAAATACCTGGTCAAAATCTGGCGCACTCGTTTCTGTTCAAAACGGCTCTAAAATGGTGGCTACGAAAATTGATGGCCTTTATTATATGTATTTCGGCGATACCGATTTGTTCCTAGCTACGTCGAAAGATTTGCGCCACTGGGATATATTGGAGAATGCAGAAACAAGTGTTCGTTTATCCGTTTTAAAGCCGCGAGCCGGTTATTTCGATAGCCGTTTAGTAGAACCTGGTCCCTATGCCCTACTTAGAAAAGAAGGAATTTTATTAATTTATAATAGCTCGAACGCAGCGAATTTTAACGAGGCACGCTTCCCCAAATTCACCTACGCCGCGGGTCAGGTTTTATTTGATGCACGTCTACCCTACAAAGTGTTAGCGCGAACGTCGACGCCCTTTATTTGGCCAGATAAACCTTATGAAAAAATCGGCGAAGTAAACGAGGTTTGTTTCGTGGAGGGCCTAGTCCCTTTTAAAGGAAAGTGGTTCCTATATTACGGAACCGCGGACTCTAAAATCGCCGTATCCATTAAATAAATGAACATTTTAGGCCTACATTCCGTCCACCATATCGCCATTATCTGCTCGGATTATGCGCGTTCTAAAGCCTTTTATACACAGGATTTAGGGCTTGAAATCATCCGCGAAGTGTACCGAGCGGAGCGCGATTCGTACAAATTGGATTTAGCTTTAAACGACCACTACGTAATTGAATTATTCTCCTTCCCTAAGCCGCCTGCGCGTCTATCTCGACCTGAAAGTAGTGGATTACGGCATTTGGCATTTCAAGTAAATAACCTGGATTTTACAGTGCAGGAATTGAAAAAAAAGGGCATCGAGTCGGAGCACATTCGCATCGATGAGTTCACAGGGAAGCGATTTACGTTTATTGCGGACCCGGATGATTTGCCGCTAGAATTTTATGAAATATGATCTGATTTTTTGAATTATGAATAGAATTGATAAAAAACCCCTTTCGAAACTCGGTTTCGACTTCGTAACGCCTGCATTCTTAGAAGAAGGCCAAAGCGAATTCGACCACCGCAACTCCACCATCGACCTAGCTGCATTCCGCGCACTGGCTCCACGAGAAATAAGTATCCTCGAGGCAAACCTGAACGAGGCGGAGAATTGGAAAGATGTGTGGGTAAAAGAGGGCTTCAATCCCTACTTAGTGAAGAATTGCCGCTTTTTTGGCATTAATCGAATCGGTGTTTTAGAGAGTTGTTATTTAGAATTCAAAAACCTGCGTATGCCGGTGGGTCTGTATAATAGCACTTTGATTTCCTGCGATTTTGGCGATAATGTGGCGATCGATCGCGTGAATTTATTATCTCATTACCAAATCGGGAACGAAGTAATGATCCTCCAAGTGAACGAATTAGCGACGACTTCGACGGCGAAATTTGGAAATGGAATCGTGAAGAAAGGCGAGGAAGAGCGTATCCGAATTTGGCTGGAATTAGGCAACGAAAACGGCGGCCGGAAGGTAATTCCTTTCGTGGGAATGAAGCCAGCCGATGCTTTCTTGTGGACCCAGGACCGCGATGATCTTTTATTGCAAGCAAAATACAAAGAGATGACCATTCAGGAATTCTCCTCTAAAAGAGGATTCTACGGCCAAATCGGCGATCGCACCGTCATCAAAAACACAGGCATCATCAAAGACGTCAATATGGGCACCGACACCTATATCAAGGGCGCAAACAAATTAAAGAACTTAACGATCATCTCGAACGCCGAAGCCTCCACCCAAATAGGCGAAGGCTGCGAAATTGTGAACGGAATCATACACGAAGGTTGCCGCATTTTCTACGGCGTGAAGGCCGTTCGTTTTATTTTGGCAGCCCATTCTCAGTTGAAATATGGCGCGCGCTTGATCAACTCCTTCTTAGGTAGTAATTCGACTATTTCCTGCTGTGAGGTATTAAATGCGTTGATTTTCCCGGCTCACGAACAACACCACAATAACTCCTTCTTGTGCGCGGCGATCGTGAAAGGCCAAAGCAATATGGCCGCCGGAGCCACCCTCGGATCTAATCACAATTCGCGTGGAGCGGATGGGGAATTGCAGGCGGGACGTGGATTTTGGCCCGGCTTATCCGTCGCCCTAAAACACAATTCGAAATTCGCCTCCTTCAACCTGATTTCGAAAGGAAATTACCCCGGCGAAATCCAAAATCCCCTCCCCTTCTCCCTCATCGGAAACGACGACACCGAAGGCGGATTATTAATCATCGCAGGCTACTGGTTCCAGTATAACATGTATGCCCTGGCACGCAACGCCTGGAAATTCGCCGCAAGGGACCAAAGAACCGACAAAGACATGTTGCTCGAATTTGATTTCTTAGCGCCTGATACCGTTTCCGAAATCTTGCAAGCCATTAAACTCTTAGAAAAATGGGTTTCTGAATCCTTAGGCGGCGCAGACGGCAAAGCCTGGTTATCTGACCCAGCGAACGCTTCTAATCCATTAGCGATTTACGCAACCGGCATCGAGAATACGAAACGCAGATCGCGCATCGCAAAAGCACATAAGGCCTATCAAATTTTCCATGATCTATTGTATTATCATGCGGCCAAAGAATGGTTAGCCACCTCCGAGCGCCATCCATCGCAAACCCCTTCAGCACTTTTACAAGCCACCTTGAAGAATGCCACGGCGATTCAGCTATGGGAAAATTTAGGCGGACAATTGATCCCATCTGGCGTCATTCAAGAAATGAAGAATGATGTCAAAACAGGCAAAATCACGCGCTGGAAACAAGTACATAATTTCTACGAAAAACAGGCTGCACTTTACCCAGACCAAAAATTCGAAAATGCTTTGAATGGCCTTTTACAAATTAATCCAAACGCTTTCGAAAATATCCCAGCCTGGATCGATCACGCTATAAGCACTTCGGAATTCTTAACGGCTGGCATCGAAAAATCTCGCTCAAAAGACTACCAAGATCCTTATCGATTAGCCATGTTTGGCAATGCAGAGGAAATGGATGCGGTGATCGGCGACGTGAAGGATAATGAGTTTATTCAGGAAGCGAAAATGCGCGCGGTTGCGTTTAGAGAAAAACTGGAGGGGTTAAAGAATAGAGCATAAAGCACAAAGAATAAACGATAGGATTAAAGAATAGAGCATAAAGCATAAAGAATAAAGTTGGAATCCCCTTCGGGGATACATTTATGAAACATTTCTGAATACATAAAAAATGGGACCTCGGTCCCATTTTTTATTCAAACTTTATGCTTTGTGCTTTATGCTTTGTGCTTTAAAAATCGCTTCGCAAATTTATGGCTTGTTCGAATCCACCACCAATCTTTGCTCTCTATTAGCAATCTCCCACGCCATATAAAACACGAGACGGCCTACTTTTTGGATTTGGTCAAACTCAATCTTATCTACCTCATCACCTGGCATGTGGTAATCGTCGTGCACTCCGTTAAAGAAGAAAGCTACTGGAATGCCGAATTTCGCGAAGTTATAATGATCTGAACGGTAGTAGAAACGGTTCGGATCGTTCGGATCATTAAAACGGAAATCTAGTTCTAGACCTACGTGCTTCTTGTTTTGATCGATTAATATCTCGCGTAATTGAGACGATAATTTATCTGAACCGATCTCATAAATATAATCCGGCTTGCCTTTGTGCTCGTCATCATAACGACCCGTCATATCCGTGTTTAAATCCACAACAGTATTTTTCAAAGGGAATAAAGGGTGATTTGCGTACCACTCAGAACCTAAAAGTCCTTTCTCTTCACCCGTTACCGTCATAAATAAGATACTACGACGTGGACGTTTTCCTTCTGCTGCTGCTTTACCAAAAGCCTCCGCTAATTCCATCACCGTCACGGTTCCAGAACCATCGTCGTTTGCGCCATTATTGATTTGGCCGTCAGCAGAAACCCCGATGTGATCGTAGTGCGCTGTTAAAACAAGCAATTCCTCTTTCTTGTCCGTTCCTTCTAGGTAACCTACGACGTTATACGTATCGACTGGCTTCTCTGTTCTTTCGATCGTTACTTCGATAGCCGCTACTTTGAATTTAGAGGCAATAGATTTTTTTTCTATTGCTAAAGATGCTTTGTAAGCCAGCAATTCCGCTTCCGTTGTCCCCAACAGTTCAGCAGCAGCTTCAGATGAAATCAGTAAAACGGGTGCTTCATTTGCGGCTGATTCTGCGTCAGCGAAGGCCATACGCTCGTTCCCGAAACGTTGCATCATCACTTGACGTTGACGAACTTGATTGCCAAAAGATTTCGTATCCCGATCCGCGATCAAGATTAAACCTTTTGCTCCAGCAGCTTGTGAACGCTTTAATTTTTCTTTCCAGCCATCGCCTTTACCAAAAACAGATGGGTTTTTTGATCCAGAAAGTACATAAAGACCCGCTGCATCTTTCGCTTCGCCTTCGAAAGCTAAAACGTATTTGCCTTTTGCATTTAATTTGTCAAAATCCGTATAAGCTCCTTGTTGCACTCCGAATCCGGCAAATACGACTGGGAACTTAGAATTAGCTGCGACTGGCGCTAAAGCACTCGCCATCATTTCGCGCAGGTATTCGTATTTTTTTCCTTTGGCAGAAATAAAAACATTCGACCAGGCACGATTTACTAGGTCCACTTTTTGAAAATAAGACCCATTTACCGGCGCAATACCTGACTTCTTAAAGGAGTCTGCAATATAGTTCGCGGCCACTTTTTGTTCAGCCGAACCTGTATTACGACCTTTCAAGCTATCAGAAGCAATAAAAGTCAAGTGTTTTTTCAGATCATCCGCTCTGATGGACAGCGCGTAAGGAACTGGATCTCCCTGAGCGATCGCGCTCATCGGGATAAAATTAGCGGCTAATAATAGCGCTAAAAGATAGTTGTTAGTTTTTTTCATTTGTTGAAACAAAATTTAGGAAAGCGAAGTTAAGAATCTAAATATAAATCGCTAAAAAAAGATTAAATTTGTGGCGATTTTCTACTACAAATTCTCAACATTCATGACCCTAAATTACACTTATCAAGAAGACTTCTCTTTACGTCATAACAATTCAGAGGCAGCTGATATAGCTTCCATGTTAAAAGTAATAGGCGCAGCTAGTTTAGACACACTTATTCAACAAACGGTACCGGACAAAATTCGCTTAGCTCAAGGGCTTCGCTTGCCGGAACCGAAATCTGAATTCGCCTTCTTGCGTGATTTTAAAACGATGATGGGTCAAAACCAGATTTTCAAATCACATATCGGTTTAGGCTATTCGGATACGATTGTGCCTACGGTCATTTTGAGAAATATTTTAGAAAATCCATCTTGGTATACGGCCTACACGCCATATCAAGCAGAAATTGCACAGGGACGTTTGGAAATGTTATTAAACTACCAAACGATGATCATCGATTTAACCGGCATGGAATTAGCGAACGCGTCCCTTCTAGACGAAGGAACCGCAGCGGCTGAAGCCATGACGATGTTATATGGCCAAAAACCGGCAGAACGCAACAGCGCTGAAGCCTATTTTGTGTCTGAATTATGCCTTCCACAAACAATCGACCTATTAAAAACGCGCGCTGAACCTATCGGCATTGAAATCGTTGTGGGTGACCACCGCTCTTTCGATGTAACGGACGCACGTTACTACGGAATGATGTTGCAATACCCCGCTTCGAATGGTGAGGTATTTGATTATTCCGCTTTGATTGCCGCGGCTAAAGAAAACGGTTTACAAGTCGTAGTCGCTGCTGATTTATTATCCTTGACTTTATTAACTCCTCCAGGAGAAATGGGAGCGGATGCAGTCGTGGGTGTTTCACAGCGCTTCGGAGTACCGATGGGTTTCGGAGGTCCACACGCTGGATTCTTCGCAACAAAAGAAAAATACAAGCGTAATATTCCAGGTCGTATCATCGGGGTTTCCGTGGATGCTGAAGGAAACCGCGCTTTACGTATGGCGCTTCAAACCCGCGAGCAACACATTCGCCGCGAGAAAGCCACCTCTAATATTTGTACAGCGCAAGTTTTATTATCGATCATGGCCGCTGCTTACGCGATTTACCATGGGCCAAAAGGCTTAAAGCAAATCGCCGAAAAAGTCTATGGTTTAACTGAATTATTAGCCGTAAATCTTCGCAAACTAGGTTATACGTTAGAAAACACACACCACTTCGATACGTTAACGATTCAAACGGGAGCGCAAACAGCGGACTTACGAGTGTTAGCAGAAAAAGCAACACGTAACCTACGTTATACGTCGACTACGACGAGCATATCGTTAGATGAGACAACGCAAGAAGCAGACGTTATCGAGATCATCTCGTTCTTCGAAACATTAAGCGGCTCGAAATCGGCTGAGAAAACAGTTACTTGGACCATCCCAGCGGCCTTAACTCGCAGCTCTACTTTCTTAACACACAGCGTGTTTAATAAGTACCATTCTGAGCACGGGATGTTACGTTATTTGAAATCATTGGAATCAAAAGATTTATCAATGGTTCATTCGATGATTTCTTTGGGCTCATGCACGATGAAATTGAATGCGACGACGGAAATGATTCCGGTGACGTGGCCAGAATTAGGCAAAATGCACCCCTTCGCTCCTGCTTCACAGACGAAAGGTTACCAACAATTACTGTCTGATTTGAACGAGTGGTTATGTGAGATTACGGGCTTCGCTAAAATGTCGATGCAACCGAACTCTGGAGCTCAAGGTGAATACGCTGGTCTAATGACCATTCGTGCCTACCATGCATCTCGCGGAGATCACCACCGAGATATCGCGATCATTCCTTCTTCCGCACACGGAACAAATCCTGCTTCAGCGGTGATGGCCGGAATGAAAGTGATTGTTTCCCCTTGCGACGCAAATGGAAATATTGATGTAGCTGACTTAAAAGCCAAAGCTATCGAACACAAAGACAACCTCTCTTGCTTGATGGTCACTTACCCAAGTACACACGGGGTATTCGAAGAAACGATTCAAGAAATTTGCGCGATCATCCACGAATATGGAGGTCAAGTATATATGGACGGAGCAAACATGAACGCGCAAGTGGGATTAACTTCCCCAGCTATCATCGGAGCGGACGTTTGTCACTTAAATTTACACAAGACTTTCTGCATTCCTCACGGTGGTGGTGGCCCAGGCATGGGACCTATCGGCGTAGCTCCTCAGTTAGTTCCTTTCTTGCCTGGACACGTACATGACGGAACGTCGGGTGCGGTTTCTGCGGCACCTGTGGGATCTGCGAGTATTTTAGCTATCTCTTATGCCTACATCGCGATGATGGGAGGAAAAGGATTAACGAAAGCTACTGAAATTGCCATCTTAAACGCTAACTATATCAAGGCGCGTCTAGAGAAAGAATTCCCTATCCTATATACGGGTTCTCAAGGACGTTCTGCACACGAGATGATTCTAGATTGCCGTCCGTTCAAATTATCAGCAGGCGTAGAATCAGAAGATATCGCCAAACGTCTAATGGATTATGGTTTCCACGCACCTACCCTTTCTTTCCCGGTAGCTGGAACCTTAATGATCGAGCCTACGGAATCCGAGAACAAAGACGAATTAGATCGTTTCTGTGATGCGCTTTTGAGCATTCGCGCCGAAATTCGCGAAATCGAAGAAGGCAAAGCAGACAAAGCTAATAACGTATTAAAGCACGCGCCACATACCCAATCTGTCGTTTTATTAGGCGAATGGGATCGTCCTTATTCACGCGAGAAAGCGGTATTCCCGCTAGCATACGTGAAGGCGAATAAGTTTTGGCCTATGGTATCTCGCATCGACTCCGCTTATGGAGACCGCAACTTAGTTTGCGCTTGTGAGCCGATGGAGAGTTATATGTAGTTATTTGATTCTTACTAAAGTGGCACCTCGTGGTACCACAGAAACCACCTCAAACGAGGTGGTTTTTTTATTTTATGGCTGGATTAGCAGAGCGGGTAGCGAGAGAGGGGTTTCATTAATATGTAAATCTCGGATACTGAAGTGTTATTTTTTTTCATCGTATTCCCAATAGTCTTTTATTTTCTTATTAGGGTCCTTTCAAAAGCTTTTAATACAGAATTGTAAAATTAAAGTGAATAATTTATTATGCATTTGGCACTAAATGGCTAGTATTTATCCACCAAATTAAATTACGATTAATATACAATGTATTAACATATAATAACATAAATCATTTAACTAAAGGGATTTATCTTGAAGCTCAATCATGATGCGAGATTCCATTCCCTATGAAATTTGTCAGAATTAGAAAAGAAGGATTTAGAAATTATCAAGATGGGTTTGAGTTTATAAAATATGCGATGTGCGAAAATGTTTCATTTGAATATCTCAAAGAAAATGACTTGCTCATGATCAAATTTAATTTGCAGGATGCCAAAGAGGTTACGCTTGAAAATAAATTGATTAACCATGAATATAAATCGTTTATGAAAAATTGGAACCGGTTTTTATTGAACGAGGATTATTTTTTTGATTTAGCCGATTTTAGTAGAAAATAACCGAATCTTATGATGACAAAAATAATATCGATTGCAAACCAAAAAGGCGGCGTGGGCAAAACCACCACCGCAATAAATTTGGCATATAGCTTAGCCGCTTTAGGCCAAAAAGTATTAATTATCGACATCGATCCCCAGGCCAACAGCACTTCTGGTTTGGGTTTTGATCCAAGCACTTGCGAGAACACAATTTATGATGTTTTACTAAATAGAATTCAAATCAAAAGTGCCATTGTCTCTTCATTGTTTGAAAATCTTGATCTAATTCCGGCAGATATTAATTTAGTAGGCGCTGAAATAGAACTCATTAATTCCATTAGTCGGGAAACCATTCTGAAAGAGCAACTACAAAGTACTCGTGGTCAATATGATTATATTTTTTTGGATTGCTCTCCTTCCCTAGGCTTGTTGACGATCAACAGCCTAACGGCTTCAGACACCGTAATCATTCCTGTTCAATGTGAATATTTTGCCCTTGAGGGAGTGGGGAAATTAATGAATACCATTAAAATTATTCAAACTAGGTTGAACACAAATTTAAATATTGAAGGGATTTTGCTTACCATGTTTGACACTCGGTTAAACTTATCTAACCAAGTTGTTTCTGAGATCTCTAAACATTTTAAAAATTTGGTTTTTGACACCATCATTCCACGCAATATTCGAATAAGCGAATCTCCTAGTTTTGGAATTCCAGTCATGTTGCATGACCCTTTAAGTATCGGATCTAAAAGTTACATTAACTTGGCTAACGAGATTTTAAAAAGGGTAGAGGTTAAAGTTTAGCCTTACAGAGATGCTGGAGGAATAATATTTCCAGCATTTTTTTGGCTAATTTAGGCATGTGGTTTAGTTCTTACCAACCTAAATTAACAAATCATTTTCTTATTTTGAGAAAATATTAACCCATTTGTTATATAATCAATTAAATGACTTTTATCCCCCTATTCTTATCATAATGGTCGCTAAATTTTATAGTAATCATTTGGGTATTTTATGTTAGGAAAAAAGAAAATTACCCTCAAACATTAAAAAAGAAACACTTGTCTAATCCAATACTTATTTTGGTTCAGGCAGGCATGAATCCCTCGCATTTTCCTGGGAAAATAATTAAAGAGGTATTGGGAATTCCTAGTGGGACCGCCTTTTTTTACGTAAATAAAATTTAGTATGCTTGCATAACATAATTCCTTTTATTTATATTTACACATCGAGATTTAAAAACGTAGATATGAATCGTGCCATTAAAAAAGTAGCCATTTTAGGCTCAGGAATTATGGGCTCTAGAATAGCCTGTCATTTCGCAAACATTGGGGTTCAGGTCCTCTTATTGGACATTGCACCACAGACTTTGAGCCCAGAGGAAGAGGCCAAAGGTCTTCGATTAGAACACCCTTCGGTTCGTAACCGAATCGTTAACGCCGCATTTCAACAAACTATAAAAGCAAAGCCCGCATCGCTCTATGCGTCGGGCTTTGCGAATAACATCAAGCTAGGCAACTTCGATGACAACCTGTCGGAAATCAGTTCAGCGGACTGGATCATGGAGGTAGTCGTAGAAAACCTAGCCATCAAACAATCGCTCTACGAAAAAGTAGAGAAATTCCGCACACCGGGTACCTTAGTTACCTCGAATACCTCGGGTATCCCGATTCATTTGATGTCAGAAGGCAGAAGCGCAGATTTCCAACAACATTTCTGTGGAACGCACTTCTTCAACCCTCCCCGCTACCTACGTTTATTCGAAGTGATTCCTGGACCTAAAACGGATTCAGCCATCATCGAATTCCTATTAAGCTACGGAGAAACTCAATTAGGTAAAACGGCCGTACTTTGCAAAGACACGCCAGCCTTCATCGCAAACCGCATCGGCGTTTATTCGATGATGCAGACGATGAAAGTGGTCGAGGAATTAGGCTTAACGGTGGAGCAAGTAGATAAATTGACTTCCAAAGTCGTGGGTCGCCCTAAATCAGGTACCTTCCGCCTTTCGGATGTCGTAGGTTTAGACACCACGGTTCACGTGGCGAATAATTTGAAAGCCACGCTTGTTAACGACGAAAGCAAAGATATTTTTAACCTGCCGGTGATGTTACAGCGTTTGATGGAAAACAAATGGCTGGGCGATAAAACGGGTCAGGGGTTTTATAAGAAGACCAAAGACGAAAAAGGCAAAACGGTCATCCTAAGCCTAGATCTGAATACCTTCGAATACCGCGCAGCGGAACGAGTAAACTTTGAAACATTAGATCGCTCGAAGGCAATAGACAACCTGGCAGATCGCTTCGCGCTTTTATTAGCGGGAAAAGATTTAGCCGGTGAATTCTACCGCAAAACCATCTTAGATGGTTTCCGTTATGCGTCGAATCGCATTCCAGAAATCGCGGATGATCTTGTTAAAATCGACCAAGCTATTTGTGCTGGTTTTGGCTGGGAGATGGGAGTTTTTGAAACCTGGGACGCTATCGGTGTCGTACAGGGTATCGAACTAATGAAAGCCGAAGGTTTAGCGCCGGCTGCTTGGGTAACGGAGATGCTTGCCGCAGGAAATACGTCATTCTACAAAGTAGAAGGTGGTAAGCGGATGTTCTATGACATTGCGACCAAAAAATACCAAGCCATTCCTGGTGCAGAGAAGCAAATCAATTTGCAAATCTTAAAGCCTACGAAAACCGTTTCGTCTAATGACGACATGCATATTTTGGATTTAGGCGATGGCATTTTAGGCTTAGAGTTCCACTCGAAAATGAATACGATGGGCCAGGGAGTGCTAGAAGGCATTCAAGAGGCTATAGCAACGGCGGAAAAAGATTTCCAAGGTTTAGTGATCGGAAACGAGTCGAACGAAGCCTTCTCCGCTGGAGCGAATTTAGGTATGCTGTTTATGTTTGCGATGGAGCAGAAATTCGACGACATCAACACGATGATCGCGACGTTCCAAGAAACGATGATGCGCGTGCGCTATTCCGGCATTCCGGTAGTGGTAGCGCCGCATACCTTAGCCTTAGGTGGCGGTTGCGAGATTAACTTGCACGCGGACAAGATTGTCGCACATGCGGAATTATATATGGGTTTAGTGGAAGTGGGTGTGGGTTTAATACCTGCCGGTGGTGGAACTAAAGAGATGGCTTTGAGAATGGGGGATGCGCGTCGCTCAGGCGATGTGGAGTTGAACCGTTTACAGGAGGCCTTTATGAATATTGCCACGGCGCGCGTGAGTACGTCAGCGCAGGAGGCGAGAGAGATGAATTATTTACGTCCACAAGATCGCATCGTGTTGAATCGCAACCAGGTGATCACGGAGGCGAAAAGAGAGGCTTTGGCCTTAGCAGACGCAGGATATATCCAAAAAGCGAGACGCAACGATGTCTGGGTGGAGGGAAAACAAGGTTTGGCCTTATTCAAAGCAGGCATTCAAGGCATGCTAATGGGACGCTATATCTCCGAGCATGACGCCTTAATTGCAAATAAATTAGCCTACGCGATCTGCGGCGGCGATTTAGACGCTCCACAAGTCGTGAGCGAAACCTATTTACTCGACCTAGAAAGAGAGGCTTTCCTTTCTTTGTGCGGCGAGAAAAAGACCATGGACCGAATCCAAAGTTTATTAGGTGGCGGTAAACCACTCAGAAATTAAATTTTACAAAGATGAATGCATATATCATAGCAGGTTACCGCACAGCAGTTGCGAAAGCCAATAAAGGAGGATTCAGAACGATGCGTCCAGATGATTTAGCGGCGGAAGTCATTAAACATTTGATGAAGCAGGTGCCTAGTTTAGACCCGGCACGCGTGGAAGATTTAATCGTAGGCAATGCGATTCCGGAAGCAGAACAAGGCATGCAAATGGCGCGTTATATTTCGCTATTATCCTTACCAAAAAGTGTTCCAGGTTTCATCATTAACCGCTATTGCGGTTCTGGTTTAGAGGCCATTGCTTTAGCTTCTGCTAAAATTGCCTCCGGCATGGCGGAATGCGTTATCGCAGGTGGTACCGAATCGATGTCGATGTTACCAATGATGGGCCATAAAACGGTCTTGAATTACGGCATCGCGAGCGAGCACCCCGATTATTACATCGGCATGGGTCTGACGGCAGAGGAAGTGAGTAAGAAATATAACGTGACGCGCGAGGAGCAAGATGCGTTTTCTTTCGCCTCACACCAGAAGGCTTTGGCGGCACAGAAAGAGGGTAAATTTACCTCGCAAATTGTTCCAGTCGAAGTAACGGAAAATTATTTTGATGCCAAATCAGGTAAGAAACAATCCCGCAGCTGGACCGTCTCTCAGGACGAAGGTCCGCGCGCAGATACGACGATTGAAGCTTTGGGTAAATTAAGACCCGTATTCGCGATGGGCGGAACCGTTACCGCGGGTAATGCGTCCCAAACTTCCGATGGAGCCGCTTTCGTTTTAGTGGTTTCAGAGAAATTAGTGAAAGAATTACACTTAGAGCCTATCGCTCGCATGGTTTCCTACGCTACGGCGGGGGTAGAACCGAGTTTGATGGGAATAGGACCTGTGGAAGCGATTCCAATTGCCTTGAAAAAAGCAGGATTGACGCTGAAGGATATACAACAAATTGAGTTGAACGAGGCTTTTGCGGCGCAGTCTTTGGCAGTCATGAAAACCCTCGATATCGATCCCAACATCGTGAACGTAAATGGCGGAGCGATTGCATTAGGACACCCACTGGGCTGTTCAGGCGCTAAATTATCCATTCAATTATTTAATGAAATGCGTCTTCGCAATCAAAAATACGGCATGGTAACGGCTTGTGTAGGTGGTGGTCAAGGAGTAGCAGGAATTTACGAATTACTATGACCCCAGCCGAGTACATTGCCTTAGAATCAGATTTTGGTGCCCATAATTACCATCCATTACCCGTCGTTTTAGAACGCGGGGAGGGTGTACATGTCTATGATGTGTCTGGGAAAAAGTACCTCGATTTTTTATCTGCCTATAGTGCGGTGAATCAAGGACATTGCCATCCGCGTTTAGTTAAAGCCATTTCCGATCAAGCATCCCTTTTAACGTTAAGTTCACGTGCTTTTCACACGAATCTATTAGGTTCGACGGAGAAGAAACTAGCGGAGAAATTTGGCTATGAGAAGGTTCTTTTAATGAATACGGGCGTGGAAGCGGGAGAATCTGCCATCAAATTAGCCCGAAAATGGGCCTATGAGGTGAAAGGGGTGCCAGCTGATCAGGCCGAAATCATTTTTGCGGAAGGTAATTTTTGGGGTAGAACGATTGCGGCGGTCTCGTCCTCGAGTGACCCGTCATCCTATCATAATTTTGGGCCTTTTGTACCTGGCTTCAGTCGCATTCCGTATAATAATCTAAAAGCATTAGAAGAAAAATTACAGAATCCGAACGTGGCAGCCTTTATGGTCGAGCCCATTCAAGGAGAAGCTGGTGTAGTTATTCCATCACCTGGCTATTTAAAAAAGGCAGCCAAACTGTGTAAAAAACACCGCGTACTTTTCATCGCCGACGAGATCCAAACAGGTCTTGGACGCACCGGTGCCTGGTTAGCTTGCCACCACGAATTAGTTCAACCTGATATATTATTACTAGGCAAAGCACTTTCAGGTGGTTTTATGCCTGTTTCTGCCGTTCTATGCAATGATGAAATCATGCTAACCATCAAACCGGGCGAACATGGTTCCACCTATGGTGGAAATCCTTTGGCCTGTGCGGTGACAAATGTGGCGATCGACATCATCGAGGATGAAGATTTAGTGGAGAATGCCATAGTTCGAGGTCAGCAATTACTGAATTTCTTAGAAAGCTTGCGAGATAAAACGGCCTTAATTAAGTCCGTTAGAGGAAAAGGGCTTTTGTGCGCGATCGAAATCGATACGCCGGAAGATAGCCCAGTGGCTTGGGAAATTTGTTTAGACCTGATGAAAAAGGGATTGCTCGCAAAGCCTACACATGGAAACAAAATCCGCCTAGCTCCTCCCCTCACCATTACCGGTGCGGAAATGGATCAGGCTTGTAGCATTATAGACAAAGTTTTTCTGGGCTATTAAGCGATTCGCACTAGCGGTTCATCGACACTAAGAACTCTTCGTTGTTCCTAGTCCCTTTCATCTGCTGTTGCAAGAATTCCATTGCCTCCACAGAGTTCATGTCGGACATGTGCTTGCGCAAGATCCAAACACGTTGTAATACGGCTGGATCCATCAATAGATCCTCACGACGAGTACCAGAAGCTGTCACATCAATAGATGGATAGATTCGGCGATTCGCCAGCTTGCGATCTAATTGTAATTCCATGTTACCCGTTCCTTTGAATTCCTCAAAGATTACTTCGTCCATTTTAGATCCCGTTTCGATCAAGGCTGTCGCGATGATGGTTAAAGATCCGCCATTTTCGACGTTACGAGCCGCTCCGAAGAAACGCTTCGGCTTGTGAAGAGCATTCGCATCCACACCACCTGATAAAATCTTACCGGATGATGGAACCACTGTATTATAAGCACGTGCAAGACGTGTAATTGAATCTAATAGGATAACCACATCGTGGCCGCATTCCACCATTCTTTTGGCCTTCTCTAAAACAAGGTTAGCCACTTTTACGTGACGCTCCGCTTGCTCATCAAAAGTAGATGAAATTACCTCTGCGCGTACAGAACGCTGCATATCCGTTACCTCCTCTGGACGCTCATCGATCAATAAAATGATCAAATAAACCTCTGGGTGGTTGCGAGAAATGGCATTTGCGATGTCTTTTAATAAAACCGTCTTACCCGTTTTAGGTTGAGCGACGATCATACCCCTTTGGCCCTTACCGATAGGCGCAAACAAATCTAAGATACGCGTCGAATAATTATCCGCCGTGGACGATAGGTTCAGCTTCTCCTCTGGAAACAAAGGCGTTAAATATTCGAAATTAATCCGGTCACGAATCTCATCGGTCGTCTTTCCGTTCACCGATTCGATTTTCAATAAAGCGAAATACTTTTCTCCTTCTTTAGGTGGACGAATCTTACCTAAAATGGTATCCCCTGTCTTCAAACCAAACATTTTGATTTGCGAAGGCGATACATAAATATCATCTGGAGAGGCTAAATAATTATAATCGGATGAACGCATGAAGCCATAACCGCCTTCTTGCATAATCTCCAAAACCCCTTCATTCTCAATCAAGCCATCTAGTTCTTTGATGACTTGGTTATAATTCGAACGAGGTTTGTGGTGATGCACCGGTGCTGGCGCATCCTCTTTAGGTAATTTATCTAAATCGACTGGTGCATCTGTAGGTGACACCTCGTCTCTTGTATTTTCTGTGCTGGTAATGAAAGAAGTATCTACGATGAACTCTTCTGGTGCTGCCACCTCATTATATTCAATCGGTGCTTCAGCCGGAGCCTCAGTTTGAGCTTCTGCCGGAGCAGCAGATTCCATCGGTAACAAAGGAGCGTCCTCGTTACTTTTTTGAATTCGCTGACGCTTAGGGCGTTCGTTTGATGATGATTCTTCTTGTACTTTTTTTACTCTCTTGATAGGCTTATCTTCCATAAAAGGGAAATGATTAATTAAGTATGACAACAGACATGGGTTGTCGGATTGGATTTCAAAATGGAATGGTTCCGGGGATGTTGACTCGTTGAATTGTCAGAATCGACTTGCAATACTACAAAATAGTAGGGAATTGTCAAGTGTTTTTGCCAAATTTTGGCATTAAATATCAATTAAATGATAAAATAACCGTCCACAGCGATTATTTCGTAGTTTTGCAAGAGAAATATCCATGAAAAACATTCAGCAACAGCTTATTGACTTACTAGAAACCCGGCGTAAAGAGGGTCTATTCAGGCAATTGGCTTTGCTCGAAGGACGCGTGGATTTCTGTTCGAATGATTATTTAGGTTTAGCTTCAGATTCTATTCTAGCTGAAAAAATCGAGGCAGATTACCAGGCATTACCGCTTGCTTTTCGAAAAAATGGATCCACTGGTTCCCGCTTAATTTCTGGACATTCAGCACTCATCGAACAATTCGAAAAAGAATGTGCGACTTTTCACGGGTCTGAAGCAGCTTTGCTATTTAGCTCAGGCTATGAGGCTAATGTGGGATTAATTTCCTCACTTCCACAGGAAGGCGATGTAATTTTTTGCGATAAACTTTTACATGCGAGTTTGATAGATGGATTGCGCCTTTCTAAAGCAGAACGACGCATATTTAAACATAATAATCTAGCGGATTTGATTCATTTATTGGATCAATATCCGGCGGAAACGCGGAAATGGATCGTCGTAGAGTCGATTTATTCCATGGATGGAGATGTGGCTCCGCTGCAAGAATTAGTGGACTTGAAAAATAAGTATCAAGCAGAGCTTATCGTCGATGAGGCCCATGCTGGAGGAATTTACGGGACAGAAGGTCAAGGTTTGGTGCATGAATTAGGATTGTGTGAGGAGGTTTTTGCTCGGGTTATCACCTTCGGAAAAGGGTGGGGAAATGCGGGAGCGGTGGTTATAGGGTCTTTGGCCTTAAAAGAATACCTGGTGAATTTTGCCCGACCTTTTATTTACTCCACAGCGCCTTCGCCAGCACATGTTTCTGCCCTTTTAAGCACTTTACATTATTTGCCTTCTAAAAACGAAGCCCGGCAAAAACTGCAAGAAAATATCACTTTCTTTCGTGAAAACATCCATTCAGATGCTTGGGGAGACAGTGATTCGGCCATACAAACTTTCTTCGTCACTGGAAACGAAGCGGTGCGCGCGAAGGCCGCAGCAGCGAGCGAATTCGCCGTCAAGCCTATCGTCTACCCGACGGTGGCGAAAGGAAAAGAAAGAATTCGCATTACTTTAAGTGCATTGCACACGAAAGAACAACTACTAGCACTCATTAAAGCACTCGAATGAAACAATTTATCGTCGCCGGCATAGGTACTGAAATTGGAAAAACCGTTGTCTCAGCGATTTTGACATCTGGCTTGAAGGCAGATTATTGGAAGCCGGTCCAAGCAGGGGATTTAGATCAAGGGGATGCTTATTGGATTCGCCGTTGGGTGCCATCGGCTACCGTTCATCCATCGACTTATGCCTTAACGCAGCCGATGTCGCCTCATAGTGCCGCGGAGATGGATGGAATCACCATTAACCTCGAGGCATTTAAAATACCGACCGATCAGACATTGATCATCGAATTAGCGGGCGGAATTATGGTTCCACTAAATGATTCACAGACGAATTTGGACCTGATTAAACACCTAAATTTACCCGTCATTTTAGTGAGCAAAAACTATTTAGGCAGTTTAAATCATACCCTATTAAGTTTTGAGCTGTTACAGCAACACGGCATTCCGATGGCTGGAATCGTATTCAATGGACCAGAAAATCCGTCAGGCGAAAAGTTTATTTTGAATCATACGGGTTTGCCCCTTATTTTGCGAGTCCATACAGAAGAAGAATTAAATGAAGCGGTGATTGCTTCCTATGCTGATAAAATCCATGTCTAATCTAAACTTGTCTTCCCGGGATGCGGCGGTCATTTGGCACCCCTTCACGCAACATCAGATCGAACCCATTTCGATCCCGATTGCCAGTGGGAAAGGCGCGCATCTTTTTGACACGGATGGTAAAAAATACATTGATGCGATTTCATCTTGGTGGGTGAATACGCATGGACATGGGCATCCTTATTTAGCCCAAAAAATCTACGAACAAGCCCTCCAGCTCGAACAAGTCATCTTCGCAGGCTTTACCCATGAACCCGCAGTTCGACTTTCCGAGCGATTATTAGCTCATTTACCGGCTAATTTCGAGCGGGTATTCTTCTCCGATAATGGATCTACCGCCGTGGAAGTGGCTATTAAAATGGCCTTGCAATTCTTCCACAATCAAGGAAATACCAAGCGCCGAAAAATTTTAGCCTTTGCAGATGCTTACCACGGCGATACTTTTGGAGCGATGAGTTTAGGGGCACCGAGCTCGTTTAATGCCCCATTTCAGGATATGCTTTTCGAGGTGGAATTCTTACCGAATCCACAGGATGAACAAGCTTGCCTCGCCGCTATGTCTGCGGTAAACGAGGACGAATACGCTGCCTTCATCTTCGAACCCTTGATTCAAGGTGCTGGCGGAATGAAGATGTACGAGGCTTCTACCTTAGATGCTTTGATTCGTGAAGCACATAAAAAAGGGATTCTCTGTATCGCGGATGAGATTATGACGGGATTTGGGCGAACGGGAAAATGGTTCGCCATGGATTATTTGGAAGAAAAACCAGATATCGCCTGTTTCTCTAAAGGCTTAACAGGTGGAATGATGGCGATGGGTTTAACCTTGTGCAGTGAGGAACTATTTAAGTCTTTCCTTTCTACTGATCGTAAAAAAATGATGTTCCACTCCCATTCCTTTACGGCAAATCCCTTAGCCTGTGCGGCGGCAAATGCGAGTATGGATTTGATGGAAAAGGCCGAAACCTGGACTTCGATCGCGCGAATTGAACAAAAGCACCGAGCTTTTGCGGAGACGCTCGCCGGAAATCCCATACTAAAGAATGTGCGTATCTACGGGACTATTTTAGCCATGGAAATAAGCACCGGTGAAACCGACGGATATATGCACTCGATCAGAGACGATATATATACCTATTTCCTTAAGGAAGGTATTTTGATGCGACCTTTGGGAAATACCATCTACATCCTCGCCCCCTATTGTATTGAAGACGAGGATCTAGCGTATATCTACGAAAAAATTAAGGCTTTTGCGCAGGGACTAATTTAGTCGACTGCCAAGAAACCATTTGCCAACGCTTGTCAGCGTAAACAAACACATCTGTAAAACGTAGGCGTACTGTAGTTTGTGTTCCATCAGCAGCCTGCTGAAGAATGCTCACAATTCCCGTATTAATTCCCGTTTTCCCGTATACCCTTTGTTGAAATTCCTCGGGCGTTATAGATAAATAATTCGACTTTCCAGACGCAATCGAGGCAATATAGGAATCCTTCGAATCCTGCACGCCAGTAGAGTGGAAATACACTAAATCTTTATGAAGTACGGCCTGCAATCCGGGAGTATCTTTCGCTACCATCAACTTAAATCGGTTTAATTCGGCTTCTTTAAGGGATTCTTCATTTTGAGCAAATCCCAACATCGGTGCTAAAACACAAAGTAAAATCAATATCTTTTTCATAGTTTCTTTTTCTTTAAAACGCTTTCGCGCGGTTTATTTACTCAAAATTAAATCTGCCGCCTTCTCCGCAATCATCACCACCGCCGAATTCGTGTTACCAGAAATCACATCCGGCATAATAGACGCGTCTGCCACTCTTAAACCTTGTAGACCTTTCACACGTAGCGTCGCAGGATCACAAACGGCCTCTTTATCCGTTCCCATCTTACAGGTTCCCACTGGATGATATACACATTCTGTGGCTTGCTCGATATGTTTTTGTATTAATTCTTCATTCCAAAGTCCTGCCGGATAATTCAATTCCGTTCCTTTTCTAAGACCATCAAATGCAGACGACAAGACGATATCTCGAGCAATACGAACTCCACGTTTTAAGGTCTCTAGGTCTTCCTTTTCTGACAGGTACCGTGGATCGATCACCGGAGCTTCGTTAAAGTCAGCTGATCGCAGGCTAACCGTCCCCCTACTTTTAGGCTTCAATAAGGTAGGTAAAATGGTGAAACCATCACTTAAAGGCATCTTACCATAGTCATACATGTCGTGTGACCAAGCTGAGGAGAAGTGAAACTGCAGATCTGGCACTTCTGATTGATTCACCGAATCATAGAAAGCAGCCGCTTCTAAAGGACTCGAAGTTAATGGCCCCTGCTTCTTAAACGTATAATCAAGGTAATTTTTCACCCCCAAAGCCACATTATACGATTGACCTTTCGTAATCGCCTGGGCATTCATATTCACAAATACATGATCTGATAAATTCTTCCCCACTCCAGTTAAGTCGAGTCGCGAATCGATTCCATGCGCGCGCAATTCAGAGGAATCACCGATACCGGATAGCTGAAGAATTTGAGGGCTTTGGAAAGCTCCGGCTGATAAAATCACCTCCGAAGCTTCGAATTCAATCGCTTTTTTCGATCCTAGTTTATAACCTTTCAAACCCGTCACCTTTTCTCCCTGAATCACTAATGAAGCTACTTGAAAAGAGGTTTGTATATGTAAATTTTTACGCGAAAGAGCGGGCTGAATAAATGCTTTCGCACCCGAAGCGCGTTCGCCATCCTGAATATTGAATTGAAATAACCCGGCTCCCACTTGCTTCGCTCCATTAAAATCTGGATTCGCCCGAATTCCCACCGCTCCGCATCCTTTAATAAACGCATCCCCAAAAATTGTCAAATGCCTATTTTTAGCCACTCGATGTAAACCACCAGTGCCGTGGTATTCGTTTTGAAAATCTTCATTATCCTCCGACTTCTTAAAATAGGGTAATACATCCTGATAGGACCAGCCTTTACAACCCCAGGCTGCCCATTGATCATAATCCGCTTTATTCCCCCTAATGTACGCCATGCAATTTATCGCCGAACTACCGCCCACCGTTTTACCGCGTGGCTGGTAAAGCCGACGACCGCCTAAATGCGGTTGCGGCTCGGTGAAAAAATTCCAGTTTAGGTAGGTATGATTCAATAAAGCATAAGCCGACGGCATGCTGATGCGCGGATCCCTAAAATCTCCACCAGCTTCGATCAAAAGCACTTGATTCAGCGGATTTTCTGATAAACGATGTGCTAAAACACAGCCCGCCGTGCCGGCACCCACGATGATGTAATCAAATTTCATAGTCTGGTAACAATTATCTATTTGAATATCCCTAATTTTAGTGAATAAATAACAAAACGTGAGCAATTTTTCTGTCTACTTTATTTTAGGCTTAGAGCATATTCTAAACTGGGCTGCCTTGGATCACTTGTTATTCATTCTTTCGCTGACCTGCGTTTATGTTTATTCGGATTATAAAAAAATCCTTTGGCTGATCACCGCTTTTACGCTGGGTCATTCGATTACGCTGGCACTGGCGACCTTAAAGGTGATTCAAGTGAATGTAGCTTGGGTTGAATTTTTAATTCCATGCACGATTCTTTTATCCGCTATTTCGAATTTGACTAAAATGAAGAAAAAGTACAAATATGTCGTGGTGGCAGTATTTGGATTGATTCATGGGCTAGGTTTTTCGAATTACTTACAAAGTTTATTAGGTGCCGAAAGCTCCCTTTTTACCCCACTTTTAGCGTTCAACATCGGTTTAGAAGTAGGCCAAATCGCGGTCGTTTCACTAATTCTAGTCTCCTCCGTTGTTTCATTACACGTATTCCATTGGAAACAAAAACCCTATATTAAGGTAGTATCGGGCATCACCATCGGTCTTGTTTTGCCGATGATTATTGAGCGCTGGCCATAAAAAAAGCCCCGATTTTCATCGAGGCCTTTTCTAAAATTATAATTTCTAGAAGTCTTCACTTAAGGAGAATGACATGGATTCTTTATCCGACATCACACCTGATTTCTGGTATTCAGCCACCCGCTTCTCGAAGAAATTAGTCTTACCTTGAAGTGAGATCATTTCCATAAAGTCAAATGGATTCGTTGCATTATAGTGCTTCTTACATCCCAAGGAAACTAATAAACGATCCGCTACGAAATCAATATATTGACACATCATATCGGCATTCATGCCAATCAAGGATACAGGTAAAGCCACTGTTACGAATTCTTTTTCAATCTCGACTGCATCTAGGATAATCTCGTAAATACGCTCCTCTGGCAATTGATTCTTAATATGGTCTGTATATAATTGACAAGCAAAATCACAGTGCAATCCTTCATCACGTGAGATCAACTCGTTCGAGAACGAAAGACCAGGCATTAAACCACGCTTCTTTAACCAGAAAATAGAACAGAAAGAACCCGAGAAGAAAATACCTTCCACCGCAGCGAAAGAAATTAAACGCTCTACGAAATTATCTGACTCAATCCATTTCAAAGCCCAATCCGCCTTTTTCTTCACGCAATCAATTGTCTCAATAGCGCGTAATAAATGGTCTTTTTCTTTAGGATCGTTGATGTACGTATCAATCAAAAGAGAATAGGTTTCAGAGTGAATGTTTTCCATCATGATTTGGAAACCATAAAAACATTTTGCCTCCGCATATTGTACCTCTTTCAAGAAGTTGTTTGCTAAATTTTCATTCACAATGCCATCCGAAGCCGCAAAAAAAGCAAGGACGTGAGAAACGAAATGACGTTCCCCATCATTCATCTTTTTCCAGTCAGCTAAATCTTGCGATAAATCGATCTCTTCCGCCGTCCAAAAGGACGCTTCAGCCTTTTTATAATATTGCCAAATATCATCGTGCTTGATGGGAAAAAGCACAAAACGGTTGGGATCTTCAACCAATAGGGGTTCTAAAACTTTTGCAGACATATGAATTTTAATTGAATTCGAAATTAAGAAATTCTAATTGATATACAAGACTAATAAAGGGGCTAAATTGTTTTAAATTTTAAAAGAAAAATCCACCGATTTGGACAACAAGCGCTGAGCCATAAGGGGAGCGCCCTGAGCTATAGTTTAAGTCATACATCACCGAAAAATTGATACCCAGTTTAGAGCCTAAACCCACCCCTACTAAAACAGGAATAGAATAATTAATCCCTGTATTATCTGAAAGATTTGCATAGTTTTCTATTTGACCCGTTAAGTAGGCCTGACCGATAATCTGATTTAATGCGGGGACTTGTTGGCGGATAAAGATTCTTTGGCCTAAAAGATTACTCGAATACGTTCCTAAAGATCCGTAAGTCGCCGAATAATATTGATAGGTTAAACCCACACCCAGAATGGAGGTATTCGTCAGCGAATAACCCACCATGGGAGAAAATCCAATACTGGTCGGATTTCCAAAACTAAGACCACTGATTCCACCCCCAAAATTCAATCGTTGGCGAAAGGGCAGATCTCGCACGTCTGTTTCCACGTCCGATTCCTCTACAGCGCCCTCCTCTTTAATGACGACCGGTTCTTGTGCAAAAACCTCAGAAGCTCCTGCAAAAGTGAGGAGTGAAAAGAATAAAAGTAGTTTTTTCATTTGGCTTAAATTGATTACCAAAATTAAAGGATATTTTTGTAAAATGAATACCCCTCAGTCAAAGCATAACATCGAAAATTGTGATCCGAAAACGCACATCATCATCAAAGGTGCGCGCGTACACAATCTGAAAAATGTAGATGTGGCGATTCCGCGCAATCAGCTGGTGGTTATTACGGGTTTATCAGGTTCAGGAAAATCTTCTTTAGCCTTTGATACCTTATTTGCAGAGGGCCAAAGAATGTACGTGGAAAGCCTAAATAGCTACGCCCGACAATTTCTAGGTCGCATGGAAAAACCTGCCGTAGATTATATCAAGGGAGTCTCTCCGGCCATTGCTATCGAGCAAAAGGTCAACACGAAGAATCCGCGTTCGACTGTGGGAACGACGACAGAGATTTATGATTATTTAAAATTATTATTTGCCCGTATCGGCCGCACCATTTCGCCCGTATCTGGTCAGGAAGTTCGCAAAGATTCGGTTTCCCATATAGTCGATTTTATTGCCAAAGAAGAGGGCAAAAAAGTCCTAATTCTGGCGCCATTAGTTCACCACGAAGAACGAAGCCTCGAAAATGAGTGTCAATTACTCATTCAAAAAGGCTATTCCCGACTGAAATTTCAGGACGAAATTATTGCCTTAGAGGAACTGGTGGAGGATCCTACACATCTTCAAAAGCTAGCTAAAAAACCCTCCGAGATCGCGATTTTAATCGACCGTTTAGTCTCTAAAAAAGACGACGAGGAAACACAATTTCGCGTAGGGGATTCTGTCCAAACCGCTTATTTCGAAGGTGAGGGCGTTTGTTGGATCGAAATCGAGGGTAGAAAACGCGATGTATTTTCGAATAAATTCGAATTGGATGGGATGGTTTTTGAAGAGCCTAGTTTAAATCTTTTCTCCTTCAATAATCCCTACGGAGCCTGCCGAAATTGCGAAGGTTACGGCAAAGTCCTAGGCTTAGATCCTGACTTAGTTTTCCCTGATCATGATTTATCAATCTACGAGGGGGCGATTGCGCCTTGGAGGAGCGAACGAATGAGTGAATGGTTAAGTCCTTTATTGCGCAATGGCATTCAATTTGATTTTCCTATTCACCGTCCCTACAAAGATTTGACTGCGGCAGAGAAAAAGGTTCTGTGGACAGGTAATAAATACTTTTCAGGTCTGCAGCACTTCTTTGACTTTCTTGAAAAAGAGACTTATAAAATTCAATACCGTGTTCTTTTATCGCGTTACCGGGGCAAAACGAATTGCCCAGAGTGCTTAGGATCTCGCTTGCGCATGGACGCTAGTTATGTGAAAATTGCGGATACCTCCTTGGTGGATTTGGTGCTTTGGCCCTTGTCTAAAACCAAAGCTTTTTTCGAAAATCTGAAGCTCAATGCGCACGACCAACAGGTTTCGAGACGGATTTTGATCGAAATCAATAATCGTTTAGAATATATGGATCGCGTGGGTCTAGGGTATTTAACCCTAAATCGTTTGAGCTCCACGCTATCTGACGGCGAATTTCAGCGAATTAAATTAGCGACCTCGCTAGGCAGCGCCTTGGTAGGTTCTATGTATATTTTGGATGAACCGAGTATCGGTTTGCACCCGCGGGATACGGAACGTTTGATCTCTGTATTAGAAATGTTGAAAGACATGGGCAACACGGTGATCGTGGTGGAACATGAAGAAGAGGTGATGCGCGCAGCGGATCAAATCATCGACATCGGACCCGAAGCGGGACGACATGGAGGCAATTTAATCTTCCAGGGAAATTTAACGGAGGCTTTGGTAGATAAAAGTACCGACAGTCATACCCTACGTTTTCTAACGGGTCAAGATCGCATCGAGGTTCCTTATTTCAGACGAAAAGCTCTGGCCCAAATCGAAATTACAGGGGCACAAGAGAATAATTTAAAGAATGTCGATGTCGCGATTCCACTGGGAATTATGACCGTGGTGACGGGTGTCAGCGGGTCCGGAAAATCGACTTTAATTCGCAAAATTCTATACCCGGCGATGCTTCGACTGCTACAGCAAGGAACAGAGGAAACGGGAAAATTTCGTGAAATCAAAGGGAGCACAAATCAAATTGCAAGTGTCGAAATGGTGGACCAACAACCCATCGGAAAATCATCACGTTCCAATCCGGTTACCTATATTAAGGCCTACGATGCGATCAGAGCTCTTTACTCAGAATTACCAGTGGCAAAGGCTCGCGGCTATAAACCAGCTCACTTCTCCTTTAATGTAGAAGGTGGGCGTTGCGAAGCGTGTCAGGGAGAAGGAGAAATCACGATTGAAATGCAGTTCATGGCGGACATCAAATTGCCCTGTGAATCATGCGGTGGCACCCGGTTCAAGCAAGAAATACTAGATGTTAAATTACAGGAGAAAAATATCTCCGAGATTTTAGATTTGACAGTAGAAGAAGCAGTGGAGTTTTTCCGAGAGAAACAACCACGCATCGCTGATAAAATCGATCCCCTATTTCAGGTGGGTCTAGGTTACATCAAATTAGGTCAATCGTCTAGTTCACTTTCGGGTGGAGAGGCGCAACGTGTGAAGCTGGCCAGTTTCTTAGGCAAGGGAAATCCGAACAAAGGAAAGACCTTGTTTATTTTTGACGAACCTACGACGGGCTTACACTTTCATGACATCAAAAAACTATTGAAAGCCATGAACGATTTAGTCGAACAAGGCGATTCGGTAGTGATTATCGAGCACAATATGGAAGTCATTAAATGTGCTGATCATATCATCGATTTAGGTCCAGAAGGAGGCGAAAATGGTGGTTATATTAGTTTCACCGGTACGCCGGAAGAGATGAAAGGGTTAAAAAACAATCCGACAGCCTTTTATTTAAGCCAAAAACTCTAATTTCGCACATGTCCTCATTCGCCTCCATTTCCCAACTCACCGAAAGAATCCAGTCGATCACGACCGGACTCAACTATGTGATTCCGGAATTAATTGTAGCCGGATCGATTCTGCTAAGTCTTTTCATCGAGTTATTTTTACATGCAAAGACAGAAAAATTCAGCACCTCTTGGCGCTATTTTACTTGCCAAATCGCTCTTTTACTGGCCCTTTCCCTCAGTTTTCAACGATCCGAATTAGGATTAAGCGGGGTATTTGCGGCGGGTTTATTCGATGCGAATTTAGGATCGAATGCCATCAATACCTTGATTTTAAGCATTGGGTTTTTGCTCATTTTGATGAATCAAATCCACCGAAAATCCTTCACCTTCGAAGAATTGATTGGTTTTTTATCGATTTTATTAGGCGCCTTATTGAGCAGCATGAGCACTCATGCTTTGAGCTTATTTTTATCCATCGAATTTATGTCGATGGGAACTTACGTACTCGTAAGTCTTCGAAAAGAGGCTGCCCGTGCTAGTTTGCCCTATGTTTTGTTTGGACTGGGGTCATCTGCTCTCTTCTTATATGGTATTTCAGTACTGTATGGCTTAACGGGGACGCTCGATTTTACCAGCGTCGATTTCTCTCGTGGAATCTCGGTGGCAGATCCTTATTTACGCGGTTTTGCTTTAGGACTATTTGCCGTGGGATTACTGTTTAAAATGTCATGGGCGCCTTTCCATCCTTGGAATCCGGATGTGATAGAAAATTTACCGGCCTCTTGGATGACCTGGATTTCTACAGCACCTAAAATTGCCATTGCCTTCGTGGGTTTGCGTATCATTCCTCTGTTACCAGTTTCGTTTGCAAATGAATTAGCCGTTTTAGCCATAATGACACTTTTAGTAGGACATTTAGGCGCATTAGGCCAAAACAAAACCAAACGCCTCCTCGCCTATTCTAGCATCGCGCATGGTGGTTTTTTAGCGATGGCCTGGTTCTTTCAACCAGCGCAGGCAGTAGATGCTATTTTATTTTATGGCTTCTTGTATAGCATTGCAAGTTTACTCGTATTCTATCTAATAGATGAATCAGGCGCGGAGGATGTTTCTGCTTTTGCGGGTCTTGGATCTTCGAAACCTTTGCCAGCCTTTTTCTTACTAACTGGTCTAGTGGCTTTAGTAGGCTTACCTCCAGCCGGCACCTTTCTTGCGAAACTGACTTATTTCAGTTTATTATGGTCAAACTACGAATTAAATCAGGCTATGGGCCTATTGATTTTATTGATCGTTGCCATTTTTACTACGGCAATCTCCCTCTTCTATTATTTAAAGATTCCCTTCCAATTATATTTCAAGAAATCGCTCGTAAAATCGAGTCTTTGGTCAGAAATGAACTCCCTAGAAATCTATTCTTATGGATTTTTGACAGCCATTTTGCTACTATCTATCTTGTTCCCAACGGTGTTAACAAACCTTTGGAAATAAGCGATTAAAAAAATAAAAAAAATCAGTTAATTGGTCTTTATTTTGGCTAATTTTGAGCTTGATTTAAAAAATAGCCCACGTTTCCATGTCTGATTCTATTAAGCACGAATGCGGAATTGCCCTTATCCGTTTACGCAAGCCTTTTCAGTACTACTTAGACACGTATAATACGCCTTCCTACGGACTTAACAAACTTTATCTCATGATGGAGAAACAAGTCAACAGAGGGCAAGATGGAGCCGGAGTGGCAAACATTAAAATCAACGTAAAACCAGGGCACCGTTACATTTCCAGATACCGTTCGGTAGAGCCACAAGCGGTGGCAGATATTTTTGGAAAAATCAATAAGAAATTCAGTAAAGCACAAAAACTCGCTAAATCAGTTAAGCGCGAAACAGGAATCGATGCGGCTCAAGACGCAGATTGGTGGCAAGAAAATGTAGCTTTCACAGGCGAAGTATTATTAGGCCACTTGCGCTACGGAACCCACGGTCAAAATGAGATAGAAAACTGCCATCCGATGTTGCGTCAAAACAATTGGAGAAGCCGTAACCTAGTTATGGCGGGTAACTTCAATATGACGAATGTGGACGATTTGTTCGACAAATTAGTTTCCCTAGGTCAACACCCGAAAGAAAAGGTGGATACGGTTACCGTGATGGAAAAGATCGGTCACTTTTTAGATGAAGAGAATCAGCGCCAATTTGACAAGTATAAAGACAAATACGAGAATCCCGAATTATCGGATATTATAGCCCAAGAAATTGACCTTAATCGCGTTTTAGAGCGTTCTTGCAAGGATTTTGACGGTGGTTACGCGATGGTGGGAATGACAGGTTACGGAACTTCTTTCGTGGCACGCGACCCAGCCGGAATACGACCAGCCTATTATTATGTAGATGAAGAAGTGGCTGTAGTGGCCTCTGAAAAACAGGCGATCAAGACTTCGTTTAACTGCGCCTACGACCAAATTAAAGAGGTTACTCCGGGCCACGCCCTGATTATTGATATACAAGGTAACGTAAAGGAGGTTCCATTTATCGATCGCTTAGAGCAGAAATCTTGTTCTTTTGAGCGCATCTATTTCTCGCGTGGATCCGATCCAGATATCTACCATGAGCGTAAAAAACTAGGGCAATTATTGATTCCGCAGATTTTAGCAGAAGTAAGTCATGACCTTAAAAATACCGTATTCTCCTATATTCCGAACACGGCAGAAACAGCTTTCTTAGGGATGATTGATGGTTTAGAAGATCATTTGGCCAAAGAACGAAAGAAAGCCATCATGGATGGTATTCTATTCGAAGAAGAACTAGAAGAATTATTGACCTTCCGTCCTCGGGTGGAGAAACTCATCTCGAAAGACGTGAAAGTTCGTACGTTCATCGCCTCTGATGATCAACGCGATGACATGGTCGCACACGTATATGACACGACTTACGAGGTGATTAATAAGGAAGTCGATTCCGTCGTTATCATTGATGATTCGATCGTTCGTGGCACGACACTGGAGAAAAGTATCCTGAAATTATTAGATAAATTATCCCCTAAGAAAATTGTCATCGTTTCATCAGCTCCTCAAATACGCTACCCAGATTGCTACGGTATCGATATGTCGAAGATGAAGGAATTCGTTGCTTTCCGTGCAGCTTTAGCACTTTTGAATGAGCGTGGATTAGAAAATATCTTAGACGAAGTTAATTTACGTTGTTTAGCTGCCTTAGAAAATGGCACGGCAATGGAAGAAAATTTCGTTAAAGCGATTTATGCCCCCTTCACTGACGAAGAAATTTCTAATAAAATTGCAGAAATCGTTCGTCCGAAAGATTTAAAGGCAGAACTTTCCATCGTTTACCAAACCGTAGCGAATTTAAATGTCGCTTGCCCAGATCATCTAGGGGATTGGTATTTCACGGGAAATTTCCCTACGCCTGGCGGAAATCAAGTGGTGAACAAGGCCTTCGTTAACTTCATGAAAGGGGTTACCGTAAGAGCTTACTAATATACCACTACGACTGCCCCTCGTTTTTCCTGAATTCCTTTTTCGGGATAATCAATTGCTTGGTATCGAATGATGTAGGCGTAGGTCTCCTGAGGCACTTTGGCCCCATTAAAATTCCCATCCCACACAAATCTAGGACCACTAGTGCTGTAAATCTGCTCCCCCCATCGGTTATAAATTTCTAAAGAGATGACCTGCGTTCGTGACTTAGGGTAAGCCGCACTCGGTTCATTCCAATTATAGGATGGCTCAAAAACATCATTATTCCCATCCCCATTCGGCGTAAATACCGTAGGAGCAATCAGAATGGCTTCACATTTATCTTCGATCTTCACACTATCTTTTAATTCACAACCATCGGCATCCGACAAGGTAAAATAGAAAATACCGCTGCGATTGATTTGCAAATCTTTCGAATTCAAACCGCCTACAATGCCTGGATTTGCTTGCCAGTTCACTTTCAAATTAGTAGGTGAAAGTTGCAGCGGAATCACTTGTGTTTGCAGTGGTTTATCGTTGCAAATGATTCCATCATTTTTTTTCACCGCTAACGGATTCGTTATAAAATTCACCTGCGTTTCCCTCTTAATAGAACAACCAGAGGCCTCTTCTTTAATTTCCAACGAATATTTCCCGCTCGGTTTAGGAACGGTAATAAATCGAGACGACTCCCCTGAACTCCAATTATAGGTAAAAGAAGCTACTGGAGGAACCGAAGTAGGCCCTATTCGTCCATCCTCTTTACAGATAAAGGTATACATAGGAGGCAAAACAAAAGGATCTAATAATTCCACTCGGTAGGCCGAGGCGTCTAATAAATAATTTGTCAAACAAGAATTGCTAATGGCCACCGAAACCACATAATCCCCTGCTTTCGTGAAGTCATAAGTCATTTCTGTTCCTGTGTAGGAATAAAGTAAGGTTCCTGAAGGATTCAAAGGCACTAATAATCCATCGGCATTGCGGTTCGGGTCCAAGGTGCTTTGGTAAATTTTCCAGTCCAAACGGGAATTCTTTATCGGATCGCATAAATCTTGACTCACCTTAAAACGATAGGTTGTACCATCGCAACTTTGCTGAATGCTCGGGGTGGAAGAAGGTTTGGGCGTTAATACAATGGACAAGGGAAGACCCAAACCACTGGTAGTTCCCGCCGCTAAATTCAATCCGCTTCTAACAAATGTGGCCCTGATGGTACGAGTCGAATCTTTTAAAGATATGTCCGGATTCACAATTTTTCCCAAACTGTTACTTCCTTCAAAAGTCGCATAAATAATCGAACCGCTCGACGGATCACCTTGTAATGCGCCTATTTTACCCGGGCCTGCCCACAACAGACTTTTTGAATTCAGCATTTGAACGGAATCTTTTGAGGAGATCGAAAATTGCCAAATCTGTGAAGTACCCGCACCCTGCACTGACGCATAGATGATTTTACCATCCGCCGAAAATTCGATACCGTAAAGTCTGTCCGCTAGAGGAATTTGATAGCGGAAGGTTGACTTACCAGTTGCTACATCAAAATCATACACATCCACTTTAGCTGGTGGCCCCCCATAGCCAATCGCTAATACTTTTCCATCTCGGGAAAAACGTGATGATGCAGTAATCCCGCTTGCCGGAGATTTAGCATTCGACTCGATAGGTGCCGAAATACCCGCTTTCGACACTTTAAATGTTTTCACTATATCCGAATTCGCATTCTGTGTTTGTAACCAATAATAATCCCCAGTACCCACCGCTATTCCAAATCGTTCCGCTGAAGACGCCGGACTTAAGAACGCATTCTTGACCGAGATGCCTCCCTTTCCTCCGTTTAATTTTCGATCATAAATACTGTAATAGATTTGATTCTCCCCTGCCGCATTTCGGTGAAAAGTAAAAATATAATATTCTGCTTGACAACCTTTACAGGTTGTTTTGGGTAAGATAGCCACCCCTTGGATTTGGGTTGTATCCCCATTTAAACCCTGCGCTACAAGTGAATTATCTTTTGCGTACACCCTGGAGCCATTCGTATAAAAGATCAAATCATTATTCTCGTCTGTCATTTTAGCGACACCCTCGGGAGTTCGCATGGGTCCTGAACCCGCTGTAGGCGTAGATGAACCTCCAGAGAATTTGAGAGAAACATTTGTCCCAAAATTCCAGCCATCCACTCCCCCCGCCTTCGGTTGTTCCCCGCAAATCTTCACCTCCATTTTTGCCTCTGCTGTACAACCTGATCCTAAATCAGTTACCATCACGGAATAACATCCAGACTCCGAAACGCGAATCGTATCCGAAGTCTGACCTCGGGGAAACCAAGAAACCCCTACCGGGAAGCCAGGCTTCGAAACTGATCCAAAAGCATTCAACACCACCGGATCACCTTTACAGATCATCAAGGTCGTATCATTTTTATTTGTGCCTAATATAAAATCTGGTAATGCCCCTATTTTCACATCTTGAGGGCCATAAACAGTGCTTACTCCGCCTTCAGTCACTTTCAAAGTTACTTTCTTAACACCCGGATTACAATATTGATACACCCCAGTTCTCGCCGTAGAAGTGGCCCCTGCCTCACCAAAATCCCATAAATAAGTCGCAGAAGCCGGATAATTATCCCGA
The DNA here is from genome assembly GCF_054558735.1 of Aquirufa sp. A-Brett2-15D. NCBI lineage: Bacteria > Pseudomonadati > Bacteroidota > Cytophagia > Cytophagales > Flectobacillaceae > Aquirufa > Aquirufa sp. A-Brett2-15D. Next base: position 1,032,410 of record NZ_JBSKFT010000001.1, read on the forward strand.
ATCTCGAATACGGTACCCGCTGGAGCATCGCCGCAGTTATTGCATTGATTGATGCAATTATTTCGCACCTCAATCGTTCCAGGAACTTGAGCTAAGGCAGTAATGGACCAAAAAAGTAAAATCAGCGTACGCAACATAACCTTGAATTGAAACCACAAAATAAGACAATAAATTGGTTATTGAGGCGTATGAATGTAAATTGCCTAGCTATGAGGGTACAATTTCGCCTTTTATCTTATTTATTGATAATCCTGAGCGCTCACTCGCTCTCAGCACAGGATCCTCAATTATCCCAAAACTTCGCTAATCCCCTCCTCAATTCCCCCGCCTTTGCAGGACTACAAGACATAAACAAAGTCTACCTAAGCCATCGAAATCAATGGCCGAACCAATCCGCTAATTACCAATATTCAGCCACCGGCCTTGAAATCAGTTTAGGGAAGATCAATAGCGGAATGGGTATCATTATTTCGTCGGATAATCAATTTTCCAGCCTACAAACGACGGCTTTAAGTCTTCAGTATGCCTACCATGCAAATTTGAACGAAAAAACTGTACTTTCCATGGGTATTCAAGGTTCAGGCGTTTTTCGCAGCCTAGATTACAGCCGTTTAACCTATGGGGATCAATTGAGCTCTTATTTAGTGAATGGTTCGCTGGGAAATACGTTTGATCCACTCGCAACTCAATTTTTGAGCCGCACCAGCTATGTGGATATTTCTGCCGGATTGCTTTTAAACCATTCCAATTACTGGATAGGAGCCTCTGTTCATCACTTGAATCGGCCTAACCAATCACTGATCAAAACCAGCGATGACCTTGTGGCTCCCCGCTATGCTTTGCAAGGCGGATTAAGTTTGCCTTTAGGAGAAAATAAAAGTCTAAAACCCACCTTTTATGTAAAAAATCAAGGGACGTTTAGTCAATTAGACCTAGGAGCCTCCTTACAATTAGATCCCCTGGTGCTGGGTTTGGGGTACCGTGGATTATCATTGAATAAAATTTCAGCAGAGTCAGCATCGAGTCGCGAATCCCTCATCGGTTTAGTCGGAATTCAAAACGACCGCTTTTCTTTCGGATATTCCTATGATTTTACGGTTTCTGGGCTAGGTATAGGATCTGGTGGCGCACATGAATTAAGCTTTTCCTATATCTTAAATTGGGATTTTGGCCAAAGAAAATCATTCCAACGCTACCGCCAAAACTTCGCCTGTCCGAAGTTTTAGTTACAAAAATGGGAGCAAATGCTCCCCATTTTTGTAACTAAAACTAGTAGTCAGTGGACAGTCGTCAGTCGCTAGTCCGAAGGGAAAACGAGTTTAGATTAGAGAGAGGAGAGTATAGAGCACAAAGCATAAAGCATAAAGCATAAAGTTGGAATCCCCTACGGGGATACATTCAGAAATGTTTTTTACTATTCTTATAAATACAAAAAAGGGAGCAAATGCTCCCTTTTTTGTATTTTCTGATTTGAAAGCTTATTTCAGCGTTCTTTTTACTTCTTTCATTTCGTAACACTCCAGCATATCGCCCACTTCTAAGTCGTTGAAGTTCTTCACTGAAAGACCACATTCGTAGCCAAATTTCACTTCCGCCACATCGTCTTTGAAACGTTTTAGAGCTGAAATTTCACCTTCATGTACAACCACGAAATCGCGGATAACCCGAATTTTATTCGCACGTTTAACCGTACCATCTAATACGTAGCAACCAGCTACAGTACCGATTTTGGTAATCTTAAACACATCCCGTATTTCAATGTTCGATGTAATCACCTCTTCGAATGAAGGAGCTAATAGACCTTCCATCGCCGCCTTAATTTCATCGATCGCTTGGTAGATGATCGAATAATTACGAATTTCGATTTGCTCTGTCTCCGCTAAACGACGTGCGTTTTGTGAAGGACGAACCTGGAAAGCGATGATAACGGCATCAGATGTAGACGCTAAAGCGACATCGGACTCAGAAACCTGTCCTACTCCTCTGTGAATAATACGTACTTGAACCTCCTCCGTAGATAACTTCATCAAGGAATCCGAAAGTGCCTCTACCGAGCCATCCACGTCACCCTTTACGATTACATTCAATTCACGGAATGTTCCGATAGCCTTACGACGACCAATCTCTTCTAAAGTAATGTGCTTACGCGTACGTAAGGTTTGCTCACGAAGGATTTGCTCTCTTTTGTTCGCAATCTCACGCGCCTCACGCTCATTTTCTAAGCAAAGTAATTTATCTCCAGCTTGAGGGGCTCCATTTAAACCTAACACCTGAACTGGTGTAGATGGACCCGCTTTTTTGATTTTGTTACCATGGTGGTCAAACATCGCTTTCACACGACCATAATTATCACCCGCTAACATCATATCACCCACGTTTAATGTTCCTGCTTGTACTAACAAGGTAGTCACATAACCACGTCCTTTATCTAATTCGGCTTCAATGACTGAACCTACGGCTTTCTTATTCGGATTAGCCATTAATTCAAGCATTTCTGCCTCTAATAATACTTTTTCTAATAAATCATCGATACCTAAACCTGATTTAGACGAGATTTCTTGGCATTGGTATTTACCACCCCAATCCTCTACTAACATGTTCATGGCAGCTAATTCCTCTCGAACTTTGTCCGCATTCGCACCATCTTTATCTACCTTAGAGAAGGCAAAGACAATAGGAACACCAGCCACCATCGAGTGATTAATCGCTTCCTTCGTTTGAGGCATGACAGAATCGTCTGCTGCAATTACGATGATAACTATATCCGTCACTTTCGCACCACGCGCACGCATCGCCGTAAAGGCTTCGTGACCCGGTGTATCTAGGAAGGTTACTTTTTTGCCTGATTTCGTATCTACCGAATAAGCACCGATGTGTTGGGTGATACCACCCGCTTCACCTGCAGCTACTTTAGCTCTACGAATATAATCTAGTAAAGAGGTTTTACCATGATCGACGTGACCCATGATCGTAACGATAGGAGCACGAGGCAATAAATTTTCTGGAGTATCGGCTACTTCTACTTCGACTACATCGATCTCTTCCTCAGCAGACACAAAGTTCACCTCGAAACCAAATTCATCCGCGATTACCGTAATGGCTTCCGCATCTAAACGTTGGTTAATGGAAACGAACATACCTAAACTCATACAAGCTGAGATTACCTCGTTAACCGAAACATCCATCAATGAAGCTAAGTCCGATGCAGGAATAAATTCCGTCACCTTCAATACCTTTGCCTCACCGTCTTCAGCTATTAATCGAGCCTCCTCAGCTTCCGCACGACCTTTTCGCTTTTCCCGACGCTTATCAGCTCCGAAACTTTGCTTATTAGTCGCACCTTGCAAGCGAGCCATGGTCGCCTTGATTTGCTCTTGAATATCTTTTTCTGACAATTCCCCTTTAGGCGCTGGTTTAGCACCAGGAACTGGTTTTTTATTGAAATCTTTTTTATCACCCGGTCTAGCTTGTCCTCCCGTTTGAACGGTAGGGGCAGGCTTTTTCTCTTCCTTGATGATACGCTTACGCTTGTGTTTGGCATTATTACCACCGCGATCACCCGCAGCTGGCAAATCAATCTTACCTAAAACGGTTAAACCTTTTAATGTTTCTCCTCGCGCTTCGATTAACTGAATATCTATTTCCTCTACTACCGCAGGAGTTTCCACTACCACGACTGGCTTAGGCTCTTCGTTTACAGGAGCAGGCTTTTCAGCCACTGGCTCTGGCTTAGGTTCAGGTGCAGCAGCAACTGGCGCTGGCTCTGGAGCCTTCTCTGCCTTAGGAGCTACTGGATTTCCTTTTTTATCCAATTCGATTTTTCCCAAAACTTTCAATCCCGTCGACTTCTCTTCCACCGGAGCTTCTTCCACTGGAGCCTCTTCCACCTTCACAGGTGCAGGCTTTTCAGCTACTGGAGCTGGTTTTTCAACCACTGGCTCTGGCTTAGGCTCAGGAGCTGGTGCAGGAGCTGCAGCAATCGGCTCAGGAGCAGGTGCTGGCTTAGGAGCTTCCACAGAGGCTTGTAAAATATGGTTCGCACCATATTCTTTCGCCAATAAAGTCAACTGCTCAAAGTTTAGTTTGGCGTTGGGGTTATTGTCAATTTTGTGACCTTGCGCAGAGAGAAACTGTAGGATCGTTGACGTTCCCACGTTAATCTGCTTTGCTACAAGGCTCAACCGCATTGTTTTTTCTTCTGCCATAAAAATTTACCAAAAACTAAATTCTATTTCTTAATATAAATTACTCAAACTCAGAACGTAAAACTGCTAAAATCTCATCAATTGTACCCTCTTCTAATTCTGTTCTGCGCTCTAACTCTTCTTTAGATAAGGCCAAAACTTGCTTAGCCGTATCTAAACCGATTTTATGAAGCTCCGCTAAAATCCAAGCTTCAATCTCGTTAGAGAATTCTGTCAATTCTACATCCTCATCATCTAGCTCATCTTTAGGTACATCACGGAATACATCGATCTCGTAACCTACTAACTTACCAGCTAATTTAATGTTTTGACCTCCACGACCAATCGCCATAGAAACCTGATCTGAATTTAAATATACCGAGATACGGCGACGCTCTTTATCAATCGCCATCGAATTCAATTTCGCAGGGCTTAACGTACGCGCTACCAATAACTCTAAATTATCCGTGAAGTTAATCACGTCAATATTTTCGTTTTGCAATTCACGTACAATACCGTGTATACGAGAACCTTTCATTCCCACACAAGCACCTACCGGATCGATACGGTCATCAAATGACTCTACCGCTACTTTAGCACGCTCACCTGGTTCACGAACAATCTTGCGAATCGTAATGGTTCCGTCATAAATCTCTGGAATTTCTTGTTCGAACAAACGCTCTAAGAATACCGGAGAAATACGAGATAAAATGATACGAGGGGTACCATTTGCCATTTCCACTTTGTGGATAATTGCTTTGATAGTCTCGCCTTTCTTGAAGCGATCTTTCGAAATCATCTCCGTCTTAGGCAACACTAATTCGTTATCATCATTATCTAATAGGATTAATTCGCGACCTAAGATTTGATACACCTCAGACGTAACTAATTCTCCTACTAAGTCTTTGTATTTTTCGTACAAACCCTCTTTTTCAATATCCTTGATCTTTTGAATCAATGTTTGACGAGCGGTTTGAACAACACGACGACCAAAATCCTCTAATTTGATTAACTCAGCCACCTCTTCACCGATTTCAAAATCGGGCTCGATTAACTTTGCTTCACTCAAAGGTATCTTGTCAAAATCCCAAATATCTTCGGAATTATCGTCTACGATCTCGCGGCTACGCCACATCTCTAAGTCGCCGCTTTCGGCATTGATAATTACATTAAAATTCTCGTCGGCACCGAATTTCTTACGAATCATGGTGCGAAAAACCTCTTCTAAAACCGCGATCATCGTCGGTTTGTCAATGTTTTTCTCCCGAGCAAAGTCTGAAAATGACGAAATTAATTCAACACTGTTCATTGCTATCTCTTCTTTGTTTATTGAAATGACACTTGTACTTTTATTTTATCTATATCGGCCAAAGGGAACCAAGTGGCCTCTTTCGCTACGATTTTTCTATGTTTTACGGTTTTTTCCGTCAGGATTTCCACCGCATCGTCTGTATGAGAAACTAAAGTTCCTTCTACGTTTTCGGGGTCTTTATTTTTCATCCAAATCTTGACCTTCCGGCCTGTATTCTTCTGAAATTGCCAGCCCTGACTTAAAGGAAAGTCTAAACCTGGCGAAGACACTTCTAAATTATACGCCTCCTCTATCAATACATTCTCCTCAATGAAATGAGCTAATTTGCGACTCATTAAGGCACATTGATCAATGGTTACCCCCTCTAGGGTATCCACTAGGATCGTAATTAAGGTTCTTTTAGCTCCCGGTGTAAATGAAAAATCGACTAATAACAAAGGGCCTTCGCCTATGTATTCTACTGTCCAATCTTTCAGTTTACTCGATAAATCCATTTTAATTAGGGTCCTTTAGGGCTATTAAAACAAAAAGAGGGATCAAAACCCCTCTTCTTTTCCTTAAATTCTCCACAAAGATACGCATAAATTTAAAAAAAACAAGATTAGGGCGCATTATAGAATGACTGAGCTAAATCAGATTGCGTTTTTTTTCGTTAATTGCGAGTCAAAATTACCTGAAATGAAATTAGCGTCCCTCCTTCTTTTGATTTCAATCTATTGCCTAGGAGGTGACCGATTCCCTGTTCCTCCTGATTCTCCTATTCGGCTCTTTTTCATACAACGAAGTACGAACATCAATGTGGCCGTGTATGATGCTAATTTGAAAGGGGGCAGACTCAATCCGAAGGACCCAGTAAGAACCTATTGGTATAAATTCAATGAAAAGCCACCCATTGAGGAGTTAACTATGGTGCAACGGACATTAGCCTATGGATTATATACCTCCGCCATTCAAGGTATTCTGAATGCTTATGAGGGACATTTTCTGGCCTATAGAAAACGCAAATTCATCGTAAAGCAAGATGCGTCCGGAAACCCGATCGCACTTTTTTTAATCAATGGCAAAATGCAGATTTTGAAAAGAGTCTATGTCAAAGTAGATGAAACCAAATTCCTGACAACAGTAAACTTCATTGAGCTTTTTGGCAAAGATCCGGTGACGGGGAAGGATGTGTATGAAAAATTCAAGCCATAAGCTTTGCGGAGCAAAGCGCAAAGTTCAAAGAGCAAAGAGCAAAGACCAAAGAGCAAAGACCAAAGAGCAAAGTTTAAATAGGCTTTCTCTGAACTTTGCTCTTTGGTCTTTGAACTTTGACATTGGGTCTTTGAAATTTGAAATTTACAGATTTCCAGAAAGGGAAATCTGTAAATTCCTAGGCTGTCCGCTATACCCCGTAATCTCCGTAATTTCTTGATTCAGCGCATTTTTCAACAGGGCAGAAATCGTCCATTTTTGATTGATTTGGTATTTTAGGGATATATCTGTCATAAGATAAGCCTCCATCGGATTTGCCTTGACAGAATAACTGGACTCATCGTAGAAGTAATCCGTTCTTTGGCCCACATATTGAGTCGTTAATCCAACTGACCATTTTTTCGACAAATTCGCGCGTAAACTTAAGTTCCAGCCATTCGCAGGACGGCGAATCAAAGAGGAATAAGTGGAATCGCGATCGATCATCTCCCCTTTTAAATAGGTATAATTGAAATCAGCCTGAAATTTTTTCGACTGAAAACCAACCTCAAATTCAATTCCCTGCGTTTTTTGCTTTGTCACATTTTGGTATTTACCATATGGTTCGACATCCATCGATTGAAATACGATTCCCTGATTGACCTCATTTTGAAAAGAAACTACACGCATTTTCCATGCTTTAATCTGCTTTTCAAATCCAAATTCCAATGTTTTTCCTTGCTCCGGCTGCAAATCGAGATTACCATAAGGAGAGGCTAACTGGTAGATAGACGGGGTTTTAAAACTCGTGTAATAATTCCCAAATAGCTTCGCCGTCTGCGAAATAGCCCAGTAAGGATTTAAATTATACGTAAAGTAATTCCCAAAAGTCGATTGTACATTCCATCTTGATCCCAGCTCATATCCCAATTTCCCCCAGCTTTGCTGAAAAGTCGCATAGGTCCCTATTATCTGCTGGGACTTTTGTTTTTCCGTTAAATCAGGGGACGAATAGGGTCCATAATCACCGATGGAAAGGTCATATTGCTCCGTTTTTTGGCGTCTATATTCAGAACCCACTAAAAGCGTCCCATTCTCATTTACCGGAATCTTCACAAATACCTCGATTCCCTGATTCAATCCGGCATAAGTCGAGAGACTGTATTTCGAGTACGCATTCGCCGCGATATTGGTGGAATCATTCCGAAATTCGCGGTGAATCAAATCCTGAAAGGCGCGAACCGTCCAATTTTTCACCTGGTATTGCGCTCTAAAAGAATGACTTGAGGCCTTAGAAGTATAATCACGATCATCCACGAAAGGCCCATTATCTAAATTTCCTTGATATAATTGCGTGGCATACGAAAAATCCATATAACCTTTTTTCCCAAAATCACGACCCCATTTTACCCCCCAATTTTGCTGCTTAAATCCATCGGCTTCACTCTTTCCTTGCGCAACTTTAGCAGAAGAAAAGCCATCCGTAGCTGAGTTTTGGACATGAAACTGAAGTCTATTATTGCCTTGCATCGTCGACCAAGAAATTTGCTCTTGATGTGTACCTAAGCCTCCGCCTTGCAACAGCACATGGACTCCTTTCGTATTTTTTCGTGTCACTAAATTAATCACAGCCACCATCGCATCAGAACCATACAAGGTCGATTGACCCCCTTTTAAGATCTCAATTCGTTCAATAGTAGCTAAATTAATCAGGTTCCAATCCATGACCGACGTGATGTTAGACGGGTCATTCACCGGAAATCCATCCACTAATAAAAGTACCTGACCCGTGTTCGCACCACGAACATAGATTTCCTGATTCGTACCCGGCGCGCTGCGCGCGCCTACTACCGCGACACCTACACTCTGCTGGAGTAATTCACCGAGACTTTTCCCCAGGTTGGCCTGGATCATTTCGGCCGAAATGACCGAAACCACTTTTCCCGAGCGCGCTAATTTCTCTGGGTACTTAGGTGCGGAGATGGTGACCTCGGCGAGCGTGGAATCCTTTTGAATGGTGGATGACTCCTGAATGGTAAATGGTAAATGGTAAATAGTGGACGATCCCTCCTGCCCACTGCCCACTGACGACTGACCACTGTTAAATGGTGAATGGTAAATGGTAAATGCAACCTCCGGACTCATTCCCTCCGGACTATCGACTAGCGACTGACCACTGACCACTGTCGACTGACGACTGTCGACTAGCGACTGACGACTATCGACTGCCGCGGAGCGGCTACTAGCGACTCCTGCTGAAGCCAAAGCCCCAGCCAAAACTAACATGTTTAACATTTTTTTTGCCCTTTCAGGCCTGTGAAATAAAAAGGTAATCGAACGCTCGACCTCGGATCATCCTCCGTAAAACAAGGTCAAGAATAGTAAAAGGCAGGTCTCCTGACTCATTTCCGTTGCTTTTCGGCCTTCCCAGCAACGCCAGTGACCCTAGAATGAAAAGCTTTTTGAAAATTTACAGTTGCGGGGACAGCTTTGGATTTACACCAAATTCCCTATTAATCAACTCCGTTCGAAACGGCGCAGAACCTTTCGCTGATGCAAAGATAGTTCAATTTCTATTTTATCAAGTTGTTGGGCCAAACAATCGAAATTTATTCTCCTATTTTGTAAAAAGAAACCCGAAATAATGGACACAAAAATACGCTGCCGCTGGTGTGGTTCAGATGAATTATACCAAACTTACCACGACCTCGAATGGGGAATTCCAGAGCACAGCGACGAAGCGCTTTTTGAGCTCCTCATTTTAGAAGGTTTCCAAGCCGGACTTTCGTGGATCACCATCTTGAAGCGACGCGAAGCCTTCAGAGAAGCCTTCGCGCAATTCGACTACCACGCACTTTCGAATTGGTCAGATGGGCAGCTTGAAGCCCAAGTACAAAATGAACGAATCATCCGAAACAGGTTGAAAATAAACGCAGTTCGAACGAATGCGCAAGCATTTATTAAAATTCAGGAAAAATTTGGTAGCTTTAACCAATATATTTGGGAGTTTGTGGGCCATACGCCTATCCTAAACCTGTTTGCCCATCACGGAGAATTACCCGCTAGTACAGAAATTTCTGAATTATTGAGCAAGTCTCTTAAGAAGAATGGTTTCCGATTTGTCGGGCCTACCATTTGTTATGCCTTGATGCAGGCGGCTGGATTAGTAAACGATCACACAACCGAATGCTTTCGCCATCCTAACAATAGCTAAATGAACAAAAGGATAGTCATTATCCCCACTTTCAATGAGATTGAAAATATCGAAGCCATCCTGCAAAAGGTATTGAGCTTGGATCCAATTTTCGATGTCTTGATCGTCGATGATGGTTCTCCGGATGGGACAGCTCAAAAAGTAAAGCAAATCCAAAAACAAAACGAAGGCCGCGTTCATTTGCTAGAGCGAAAAGGCAAATTAGGACTAGGAACCGCCTATATCGAAGGATTTCACATTGCGTTAAATAAAGGCTACGATTTCATCTTTGAGATGGATGCTGACTTTTCTCATAATCCAGATGATTTAGTTCGACTTTATAAAGCTTGTGCAACACAGTCCGAATTAAAATCGGAAAACTTGCCGGCTGAAGATGCTGGAAACGGCGACATGTCCATCGGATCTCGTTATATCAATGGCGTAAACGTAGTCAATTGGCCTATGAGTCGTGTATTGATGTCCTATTTTGCCGGATTTTATGTGCGCTTTATCACAGGACTTAAAGTGCAAGATGCTACAGCAGGATTTGTTTGTTACCGAAGAAATACCTTGGAAATTTTGCCATTAGACCAAATAAAGTTCATCGGTTATGCCTTCCAAGTGGAGATGAAATTCACTACCTGGAAATATGGCTTTAAGCTGATTGAAGTCCCTATTATCTTCACGGACCGTACGAAAGGAACGAGTAAAATGTCTGCGAATATTTTTAAGGAAGCGATTTTTGGTGTCATCCAAATGAAAATCAATAGTTTGTTCAAGCGTTACCAAGCCTAAAGATGAGCTATACGGTCCTAAAAGCCCTTCATGTCATATTCGTTGTTAGCTGGTTTGCTGGCTTGTTTTACCTGCCCCGCTTACTGGTTTATCATGTAGAAGCACAGGAAAAAGCAGAACCAGAAAAAAGCATTTTGGCGAGGCAATTTGAAAAGATGCAAAAATTGCTTTTCAATGCCATCATGATTCCTGCCATGTTCTTGACTTGGATCACGGGTTTGTGCCTAATATATGTCGCCTGGTTAAGCAGCTTCGGATCACAAGGATGGTTGCACTTAAAATTAGCTTTTGTGGTAGGCATCACGATTTACCATTTCGTTTGCAGGCACCTGATTCTGCAATTTAGAAAAGGCAATTTTATTTTTTCAGGCTCTCAATTACGCTTGTTCAATGAAATTGCGACCATCTTATTAGTCGCGGTGGTCTTTTTAGTCGTGGCTAAAAATACCCTAGACTGGATGTATGGATTGGGAGGGTTTGTTATTTTTGCCATTGTTATTATGGCGGCTGTGACGATCGTGAAGAAAATCCGCACGAAGTAACTGAGGATATAAATTAGGACAAAGATCTGTCCATATCGCGCTTTACATCTTTCTCTTTAATACCATCCCGTTTGTCAAAGGTCTTCTTTCCTTTAGCCAGAGCGATATTCAATTTCGCATAGCCTTTGTCAGAAATAAATAAACGGGTAGGTATGATGGTCAAACCCACGTTCTTCAGTTCCTTCTGCAATTTCCCTAATTCTCTTTTTGAAAGAAGTAATTTACGATCTCGTAGAGGTTCGTGGTTATAGTGAGTCCCCTCCTCATAGGCAGATATGTGCATATTGCGGACAAAGAGTTCGTCCTGAAAAAAGACACAATACCCATCTGTTAGATTGGCTTTTCCTTGGCGAATTGATTTGATTTCCGTACCCATTAATACTAAGCCCGCAGTAAAGGTATCGATGAATGCATATTCAAACGACGCCCTGCGGTTCTTAATTTCAACAGTTTTTAGGATTTTCTCTTTTGCCATGACAATAAAAAAAGCCACACAGCTAAAGACTGCGTGGCTAAATTTAGCTATTCGCTATTATTTATTTTCCTTTTGATCGCCTTTTGTTGCAGCGTACTCTTTATTTAAGCCATCAATAATTTTTTGAGTTACGTCCACCGAAGCATCGGCAAATAAAATACCGCCACCCACTTTAGAATAACCTAAAACAAATTCATATTTGTTTGCCTTGTTTGTCTTCGAGATATAGTCACGAATGTTATTGTATAACTCTTCGTTCTTCTTCGATTGCTCTTGACCTAACTCTGCTTGCTTTTGTTGAGAATATTGTTGCAATTCAGCCCCCTTTTTCTTCAAAGTCATATCAGCTGCTTGTAATTCAGCCTGAGTCATGGCAGATGCACGTTGTTGAATCGCTTGTAATTCAGCTTGAAGAGATTGCTCTTTTTGGCCTAAATCAACCTGCAAACGGTATCCCTTATTTTCAAACTCTTTTTGTGCGTCTTTGTAAAACTGGTAATTCGTTAATAACGAATCTGAATTTACAAATACGATACGTTTTCCATCTGCTGTCGAAGCACCTAAGCCAGTTGATCCAGTAGATGAATTTTGGTAAAATAAAAAGGCAATTGCGATGGTTAAAACGCCTAACCAAACATAAGGTAAATTTTTCACGTGCATTAATTTTATTAATTGGATTGACGGCAAATATACAAGGTCTGTATCGTTTGTCCTAAAAAATTATGATTTCTGTCTTAATCTGGCACCAGCCCAAGTCCAAATACCACTAAACAAGCCTCCTAACATTCCAGTCAGGATAAATAAAGCGAATACATTTCCCTTTAGAGGAAAAACTTGTGCCATTCGACTAGGAAGCGTGCTCGGATGTTGTAAATCAAGCCAAATTGCTGAAATCACCCATAACAGGAATCCTGCTATGAATCCCGTTAAAAAACTCGATTTCAATGGCATATTCAAAGCAAAGGCGATTAAACCAAAGGCCACCCCCATCGCATACCAAGGCAAGTAAATTCCCACCAGGGCACCTACAACTATTAATATCAAACTATAGATAAATTTGTTCATGATCTTATTTAGATAAAGTGATTTTCTTACGTAAGCGATTCGATTTCTCGTCTGGACTGGCTAAATACAAGAGTGGCTTTAGCTCCCCTTTGGCCCAAGTATCAATCAAATCATCGTAATGACTACTCCCCGGGTTCCCCGATTGTCCGCCTGGATAAACACCATAGGCTTTCGGTTTCCCTTCTTTCGAAAGTTCGACGATTAAGCGCCATGACGGTCCCGTTTTCGTCGTGGTTGCGTTCACAATCGTTCCGCCACCACCCATTGGAATATTTAAACGAGACAAGGCATCCATTCCTGGAATCAAGTGTCGAACACCCGTTTGTTTGTGCTTATACCATGCCCACTCTGGTCCTTGTGGACCATGTTTTTTGGCCAAAGAATCTACATTCGCTTGCAACGATTTCATGACAATGTCAGACATAGATTCCTTAGCAGGTGTTTTCACATCATCCCACCAACGAGAAGCTGGATCGGATTTCATCAATTGAATCGTACGATCCATCGAAGGGTGATTCATTGGCACCTTTTCATCCGCTGAGAATTCATCATCCCAAAGACAGGCCTGCAAACTTATAACCCAGTTTTCAAATATAGTCGCCCCTACTGACTCTGGGCTATTAACTAAATTCCATGATTTCAAAGCGGCTATAGCTTTTGATTGAGCTGCATTAGGCGATTTTAATTGCGCAAAAAGCATAGGCAATAATTCCCGGGCACGAATGTTGTAATTATCGTTTTGGAGACCTCGTAAAGAATCCATCGTAATTTTCTCCATCACGGCTAATCGCTCATTGATTCGACGTCCACGTTCAGATGGGGCATATTCCCAACCTAAATAATACGGATAAGAGGGATCCACCGAGAATTGATTCGCCGAACTTACGAAGCCACGCTCTGGATTCTTTACGTGAGGATTATGCGCTTGCGGAATGAATCCTTGCCAATCAGCCGCCGCATCCGTTCCATCTAATAAATACTTTCCTTGCAATTTCGACTTCAACGGAAACTTGCCATTTACCCATAAAGCGATATCGCCTTCATTACTTGCAAAGACAAAGTTTTGGGCTGGTGCGGAATAGAACGACAAAGCCTTCTTATAGTCCTCGTAATTTTTCGCGCGATTTAATTGATAGAAAGTCGTTAACTCCTGAGATTTTTCGTGGGCAATCCAGCGCAAAGCATGTCCCACCGGAATGTTCGAACGAAACGCCTTTTCATGTGATAAATAAACGACCGGTCCGTGGTGCGTAAAGAAGATGGTATCCACCATTTCTTTTTTGCCTTTGATTTGAAACTTTTCGATGCGCATCGTCGTTTTCTTCCATTTTCCATCGTGCCAATACTCCTGTTTAGACGCATCTTTGAATTTCACCTGGTACCAGTCCAAAACATCCGAACCTACGTTCGTTACTCCCCAAGCGACATTTTTATTGAAACCAATGATGACGTTCGGTGTTCCGGGCATTGTCGAACCGTAGACGTTAACGCCTGGCGCCACTAATTGCATTTGGTACCAAATCGATGGTAAGGACAAAGTCAAGTGCGGGTCATTAGCTAAAATAGGTAAGCCAGAAACCGTCTTATTGCCTGATACTGCCCAGTTATTAGATCCAATGTTAGGATCCTTTTCAGGCGTTGTCATCGAACTACCTAAACCCGTGAAGTCCGCAGCTGCTGCCGGAATGGGAACTGGTTTAAAGTCCACTGGAGATCCGACTGGAATGATCGGACTTTCTTGGAAAGGATAATTAGGAAATAAATCCTCCGCCACCTCGCGGCCATATTTACGTAAGACGTTAGTCATCTTTAAATCATCTGTTCCTGAGGCTAAAACAAAGGACATATTCTTTAAGAACAAGGCGCTCTTAATCGGCGTCCATGGCTCCGGACGGTAGTTTAATAATTTGTATTCTAAAGGAAGTTGGCGATCGGATAAGGAACCAATGTAGGCATTAACTCCATCTGAATAGGCTTGAAGTGCGGTTTGAGCTGCTGGATCTTCTTTCATTCCTTCGAACGACTTCTCAGCACCATACACCGAACCCATTCTACGTTGGAATTGATCTGAAGCTAATCCTTTCTCTCCTACGATTTCAGAGATACGACCACCGGCAAAATGCGTTTGGAATTCCATTTGCCATAAACGGTCTTTAGCCGTCAAATAACCCTGCGCTAAATAAAGATCATGGTCATCTTGAGCGAAAACGTGAGGAACCCCCATTTCATCGTACACTACCTGAACGGGTTGATGCAATCCGGCGATTTGCAAAGTTTCTTCTGTGGGTTCACCTGAATCAGGGCTCTCGGCATTCATCCAAAAGCCGTGGAAGGGACTAAATATTTTTCCTATAGGTGGAATAGTTCCCCAATTTTGGTTCATCGCATAGGTTAAAAAGAGGGCGATGGCCAAAGGAAAAGCAGATTTGATAATTTTCATTGATGAATTTGATGTAGATAATGAAATATCCGAAGATTTTTTTCTATTTTAGAAAGACAATTTTACAAAATTGTTCCTTCACGCCCAAATAAATTATCTTTAAAGCTATATGAAAAGACGCACTTTCCTTCAAACATCCACCCTAATAGGCGCAGGCCTGAGTGCTACTGCAAAAACCGCGGCATCCGAACCCCTCATTATTGCCACTTGGAAAAATGAAAAGGCGACCATCGCGGGATGGAATAAATTAATGGAAACAGGCAAGGCGCTTGATGGCGTCGAGGCTGGTGCTCGAATTCCAGAAGCCGATCCGAACGATACATCCGTAGGATATGGCGGATACCCAGATCGGGATGGCCATGTCACCTTAGATGCCTGCATCATGGATCATTTAGGCAATGCAGGATCAGTGACTTTCTTGGAGGGCATCATGCACCCTATTTCTGTAGCTCGAGCGGTGATGGAAAAAACCCCTCACGTGATGCTTTCGGGGGCAGGAGCCTTAAAATTCGCTTTATCCCAAGGTTTCAAAGTAGAAAACCTATTAACTGAAAGCTCTAAAAAGGCGTGGGAAGAGTGGAAAAAGGAATCGAAATACGAACCAGTCATTAATATAGAAAGACACGATACCATTGGTTTATTGGGTATTGGAAAGTCAGGAGAAATTGCGGGTGCTTGCACGACGAGTGGTTTAGCTTTCAAAATGCATGGACGTGTAGGCGACTCCCCTATTATCGGTGGAGCTGTTTTTTGCGATGATGAAGTGGGCGGTGCTTGTGCGACAGGATTAGGGGAATTTGTGATGAAGACTTTGGGATCCTTCTTAATTGTCGAATTAATGAGACAAGGCATGTCACCTCAAAAATCCTGTGAAGAAGCCGTGATGCGGATTGTGAAACGCTATAAATACAAGGAATTTCAAATAGGTTATTTGGCCCTTAATAAAAAAGGAGAATACGGCGCTTATGCCATCCAAAAAGGGTTCAATTATACCATCACTAAGAACGGAAAAACGCAGGTAATCGAAAGCGCATCCTATATGTAAGTTGTTTATGTCGACAGAAAAGAAAAAATATTTGTTCGAGATTGCCTGGGAAACCTGTAATCAAGTAGGGGGAATCTACACCGTAATTCGAACGAAAGTGCCTTCCATGGTTGAAAAATGGGGAGACGATTATGCACTTTTAGGACCCTATTTTACGCAGACTGCGGCGGCAGAATTCGAGCCGGTGCCGGTGACAGAGGAAACACCCTTGGAGAGGGCGATCTTGAAACTTCGGCAGAAAGGCTTAGGCGTGCATTATGGCTATTGGCTAATCACGGGCAAGCCTAAAATCGTACTTTTCGAGCTGGAAACATTGATGCCGGAGGTGGATGCGATTAAAGGCAAGATTTGGGATAACCACAAGATTTCTACCTTAGGGGTAGAAGATTTAGTGAATCAAACAATTGTTTTTGGCGAAATGATCCGTCTTCTGTTAACAGAAGTCGCAGAAGAAAATAAGAATAAATCACATATCGTAGCCCATTTCCACGAGTGGATGGCGTCCACCGGTCTACCGGATTTAAAGAAAGACAAGGTTAAGATAGCCACGGTTTTCACCACACACGCGACCATGCTCGGCCGCTATTTAGCGGGAAATGTGCCTAATTTCTATGAGGTCATTGAGAATTTTGACTGGCTTAAAGAGGCCAAACATTATGGCATCGAGGCTCAGGCTTGTTTCGAGCGAGCTGCCGCTCAAAAAGCGGACGTATTAACCACGGTCAGCGACATTACGGCCAAAGAATGCCAGTATTTCTTAGGCCGCATTCCCGAATTAATCCTGCCAAATGGTTTAAATATTCAGCGTTTTGCCGCTCTACACGAGCATCAGAACCTGCACTCGAAGTATAAAGAAAGCATTTCGAATTTCGTGATGGGGCATTTTTTTCAAAGCCAACCTTTTGACCTAGAGCAAACACTCTATTTATTTACATCAGGTCGTTTCGAATATTCGAACAAAGGTTACGATATCACCTTAGACGCGTTAGCGATTTTAAATCGCAAGATGAAGGAGGCGGGATCGAAAAAAACGGTTGTCATGTTCTTTGTGACGAAGCAGCCCTACCATTCAATCGATCCAGAGGTTTTGCACTCGCGGGCAGTTTTAGATGAGATTCGCGAAAACTGCTATGCGATTGAGAAAAAAGTGGGGGAACTTTTATTCAACGCCTCCGCTTCATCAAGTGATTTGCAGATGCCTGATTTAAATGCTTTTGTGGATGAATACTGGCGAATGCGTTTGCGTAGAACGGTGCAGACCTGGAAAACAAAAGCACGACCTAAAGTCGTAACGCATTTATTAAAACAAGAAGATGATATCATTCGGAATTTACACCGGACGAATCTGTTAAATAACCCAGAGGATAAGGTCAAAGTGGTCTACCATCCGGACTTTATCGTTTCGACGAATCCACTTTTTGGACTAGATTATGGCCAATTTGTGCGGGGTTGCCACTTAGGTGTCTTCCCTAGTTATTACGAGCCTTGGGGCTATACGCCTTTAGAATGTATGGCGCGCGGGGTGCCTACGGTGACGTCGGATTTGTCTGGTTTTGGCGATTATATGATGCAGATTATGCGCGATTACGAACAATGGGGCGTAAGCGTGGTGAATCGCAAGACGCAGACCTACCAAGAATCGGCGGAGCAATTAGCGAATCTATTGTTCAAATTCGTGCAGCAAACACAGCGTGATCGCATCACGCAACGTAACCGGGTGGAGAGTATCGCAGACACATTCGACTGGTCGAACCTGCGTTCCTATTACGATACGGCGCACGAATTAGCAATTATTAAGAAGAAAAGGTAATTATAAAAAGACTCATCGATTCGTGAAATAGATTTTACCTTGTAAGCCTCCGTTTTCAATTGGCCATTTTGATGCATCAAATGGCTTATAACGAATATCCACAAAATTGATCTCATAGAAATTCTTCCAAACCACCCCTTTCTGATCCATCTTGCGAATTCGATTCGCGGAATTCGAAACCACCTCGATCTCCACTTGATTTTGCTCTTGCAAAATACCTGCCGAAATGGCTAGCTGAAAAGGTAGTGACCAAATCATCCCTATGTCTTTCCCATTGATTCGAACCTTCGCCATGTCTCGTAAATCAGTCAAATGCAAGATTTTCGAATCTGCTATTTGTTCAGCATCCAGAGTGAGATCAAAGGTATAACGAGCAGATGGCGCATCAGCTTTTGATGAGTCTAAAGCAGTGTAGTAAGTCAATGAATTCAAGGGGATTTTAGAAGTTCCGATGGATACCTGCAAATTTTGTGGCAGTATATCGGTCGTCTTTTTAATGGTAGATATGGCGCTTATTGTGGGAATTTTTGCAATTGGCTTAATGATCACGCTTTGGCCAGGCGCTAAAGAAAGCCCTAGTTCTGAACCCTTTTTGCCGTAGCTTTTTGTGTCCGTCAATGGATCCCAAATCTCATAATTACCCAAAATCTTTTTTAAGGAAATCTTTCCCTCTGAGAATTGAGAATTTAAGTTAGCGATGAAATAGGCTGCTCCTGATGGCGTCCTTTTGCGGATAAAAGAAAGTCCTTTACTAGCCATCGACTCCGTCGAAACGCCTAGGCGAGTAAGTTGATCCGCCGGATCTGAAAGCACGCGCATTAATAAGGCGGCGCGGGCATTTTCCCATCGTTCTTTGGCCTCCTTCGTAGCCCCGAACGTATTGATATGAAGCGGCAAATGCTCTAAAAAATAGACTGGATAACCTTGTTTCACCCATTTCGCTAAGAGTTCCAATGTCTCCACCGACATATAATGCGCCGCGGGAATTAGCAAGACTTTGTAATTACCACCCGTGCGAGTTTTAAACGTTTTGCCTGGCTGAATAACGATATCCGTCAACAAATCATCTGAAATATAATCCACGGAAAAACCTTTACTCTGCAATAATCCGGCCCATTTTCCGAAAGACGTATTTATCAGCCATTCCCGACTATTCGCGTGCAATTCCAACGTGTGCAATTTTCCCGTTCCATTGTTATCATGCCAAATATCTTCCATCGGAAAATATAAAAGCGCATCGCTGTCCGTCGGATTCGCTTGTAACATCGTCTGCACATTTTCGATGTATTTATTCAACGCGGGCATTGCCTCCCAAAAATGACTTTGGGGATTAAAGTTCGTGCTCGCATAAAACAACCAGCCCGGCCAAGCGATTTCTGGTGGAGAATAGGTGACTCCATGAAAGAATACGTGATTCACCCCTCCCACAAAAACCTGATCTACAACCGGTTTTACTTGCGCAATCGACACCTTAAAGTGATTCCCTAACCAAGTGGCCGTTTCAGCAGCAACTAATTTCTTTCCGGTCAGATTAGCTGCAGAACTCGCTAATTTCAACGCCCGAATATCGGGAATACCAAAAGTCGTAGAATCATAGTCTGGATCCACGCGATATCCCGGAATGTCGAAGGGCTTAGAACCAAAAAACTCCGCCTCTGGAATATCCGCCGATGCATAGAGATCTAACAAATTCCCCGGTGAACCATGAGCTTGGTTGCGCGAGGCAAAGCCCATCGAATTAACCCAATGGTCAAATGGCAACGCAAAATTACGCTGCAATAAGGTGGACATGGTACGGTGGTAATCGGCAAAAATCTGGTTTTCTTCTACTGATTCCGCTTTTTTCTTCGAAAGTACATCAAAATGCTTGCGCAGATCATAGCCATTCAATCGCTGAAAAGCGGGGAATAAATCAGGCGTATAATTCGAGCCATAGGCCTCATAAGAATCATTGTAAATGGCCCGGAGCGGGGAATGTGCTTTCTTTAAAAGAGGCACAAAATTATGGCTGTATTTTGCAAAAGCCTTCATGTCGAAATGATCGAGCACGAGCCCTTCTCCGCCAGGTGCGGCGCGTTTGACTTTTTGGCCGGTTAAATCCGTCGTAAAAACACCCTCAATAAACCGATATCTTTTAGCTGCTTCTTTTTCTGTAATGGAAGGACCACCTTGTGGCCATCCAGTCCCCATGGTCATGTCGATGCCCAGGCCTAAACGCTTTGCCTCTTTTAAAGTATAAAAGAATTTAGCTTGCCAGCCGGGACTTAAATAATTTTGAAATAACGATTCAGCACCCTTTGCCCCGTAGATGGGAACGATATGTAGGCCGCCAAAACCTGCTGTTTTAAAATTCTCCAAATTATACGTTATCCCCTTTTCTGTTACCGCACTCCCCGGCCACCACCAATAGGCCCAGGGTTTAGCGGTAGAAAAAACAGCAGGATCATCGGATGACCCTGCTGTCGCTATCAATCTAGAGGTAAATAACAGAAGGAATAAAAAGAATCTTTTCATACCCCGAATTACGTATTTTTAAACAAAACGGCCTAACAAATTCTCTAAGTATTCTTGCTTACCGGAGATCTGCGCAGGTTCCCCTACTTCGACCGCAATTTTGTATAAATCTTCTAATTTTAATTTTCCTGCGGTATAATCTGCCCCTTTACCTGAGTTAAAAGTAGCATAACGCTCCGCTTTCAATCGATCCATTTCACCATGCTTCGACATTTTCTCTGCGATCAATAAAGAACGAGCGATGGTATCCATTCCGCCGATGTGTGAATAGAATAAATCTGCCATATCTGTCGAATTACGACGACGCTTCGCATCAAAGTTAATACCACCACCTGCTAATCCACCTTGCTTTAGGATGATGGCCATTGCCTCCGCCCATTCGTAAATGTCCGTCGGGAATTGATCCGTATCCCAGCCATTTTGCGTATCCCCACGATTCGCATCAATTGAAGCTAGCATGCCTGCATCTGAAGCCACTTGGCATTCGTGTGCAAAGGTATGTCCAGCTAAAGTTGCGTGATTGACTTCTAGGTTTAGGCCAAATTCTGATAATAAATCAAACTCGCGTAAGAACCCAATAACCGTAGCGGCATCGTAGTCATACTGGTGTTTAGTCGGTTCACAAGGCTTAGGCTCGATAAAGAATTTACCTTTGAAACCATTGCGGCGTGCATATTCTACACAAGTATGTAACATACGAGCGAAGTTTTCACGCTCTAATTTCATATTCGTATTCAAAAGGCTCATATACCCTTCACGACCTCCCCAGAACACATAACCGCCTCCTCCTAAAGTAATCGTAGCGTCGATAGCACCTTTTAATTGAGCACCTGCGTGAGCCACGACTTCAAAATTTGGATTCGTAGACGCCCCATTCATGTAGCGTTCGTTCGAGAATAAATTTGCCGTTCCCCACAAAAGTTTTACACCACTTTCGGCTTGTTTTTTGGCAAAAATATCCGTGATAAATTTCACCCGATCTCCAAATTCCTTCGGATCATTATGACCATCAATCGCATCGACATCGTGGAAGCAATAATAGGGTGCCCCCATCTTCGTGATGAATTCAAATGCCGCATCTGCTTTATCAGCCGCACGTTGACGAGCATCGCTAGCGACATTCCAAGGATAATGTTGTGTACCAGGTCCAAAAGGATCCGAACCATCACCGCAGAAAGAATGCCAATAAGCAATCGCAAAACGAAGATGCTCCTTCATGCTTTTACCAGCAACGATGCGGTTCTCGTCGTAATAACGAAACGCTAATGGATTGTCTGATTCAACACCTTCAAATTTAATTTGATCGATGCCTTTGAAATACTCCTTTTGACCAATGATTACACTCATGAGATATACTGCTAAATGATTTATACTTCTTAAAGCTATAAAACTACATATTATACCTATTATATACAAATATATTTTAGCACAGATTAGCACAGCTACAGATTTAAATAAATTTTCCTATTTTGCATAAATTAACCTTTTTCAACATGCTTAAAAATCTACTAAAACTTGTCGCGCTAACCATCGTTTTGTTACCCGCGAAAGCACAGACTACCTTTAACGCAAACAACCGATTCGAGCAATTAGAATCGACTTTGCCCACGCCTAATTCGTATCGTACCGCGAGTGGATCCCCCGGTAAAGATTATTGGCAGCAACGCGCTGATTATGACATCAAAGTAGAACTGGATGACATTAATCGCAAGATTATTGGGTCAGAAACGATCACTTATTACAATAATTCCCCAGACGAATTGCCTTATTTATGGATTCAATTAGACCAAAACCTATTTGAAAAAAATGCCCCAGGCAAAACCACCAAAACGGGAGAAATCAGAAATGGCATCAGCGCGGGTGCCTTCCAAGAACTAACGGATCCGAAAGATTATGGATACAAAATCACGGCCGTAAAAGATAGCAAGGGAAACCCTTTGCGTCACACGATCAATCAAACAATGATGCGCATCGACCTTCCGACTCCGTTGAAATCGGGTGCTTCGGTTAGCTTTGGCATTGATTGGAATTATCTAATTACTGCCTATTATGGCCGTTCTGGCTATGAGGTTTTAGGTAAAGAGAACATTGCGAACTATTTCATCGCACACTGGTTTCCACGCTTAGCGGTTTATAATGATGTATATGGCTGGCAGCATAAGCAATTTTTAGGACAGGGCGAATTCACACTGAATTTCGGAAACTATAAAGTAGCCATCACAGCGCCTAATGACATCTTAGTAGGTGCGGGTGGTGAATTATTAAACCCAAATCAGGTTCTTTCAGCAACGCAATTAAAGCGTTGGGAGCAAGCAAAAACGGCGACTCGTCCGGTCGAAATTGTGACACAAGACGAAGCCATCAAAGCAGAAAAAAGTGTACCTACCGGAAAGAAAACATGGGTATTCAAAGCAGACAATGTGCGTGACTTTGCCTTCACGGCTTCCCGTAAGTTTATTTGGGATGCTATGCAGGTGGATGTAGAGGGTAAAAAAGTGTGGGCTATGTCCTATTATTCGAAAGAGGGAAATCCACTTTGGGGTAAATATTCCACCATGGTGGTAGCGCATACGCTACGTTCGTATTCAAAGAGAACCGTTGCTTATCCCTATCCAGTAGCTATTTCTTGTCATTCTACCGCAGGTGGCGGAATGGAATATCCGATGATCTCCTTTAATGGTGGCCGTCCAGAACCGGATGGAACGTATACGGAGAATGTGAAAAACGGAATGATTGGTGTTATTATCCACGAAGTGGGACATAATTTCTTCCCTATGATCATTAACTCGGATGAGCGTCAGTGGTCTTGGATGGATGAGGGCTTGAATACTTTCTGCCAGTATTTAGCAGAGCAAGAGTGGGATCGTAATTTCCCAGCACGTCGTGGCGAGCCACAGTCGATTGTTCCTTATATGCGCTTAGATTCTAAGAATCAGGTGCCTATTATGGCGAACTCGGAGAATATTATGGATTTTGGGAATAATGCGTATGCTAAACCAGCTACGGCCCTAAATATCCTGCGTGAAACGGTGATGGGTCGTGAATTATTCGATTATGCGTTCAAAGAATACGCACGTCGTTGGGCCTTCAAGCAACCCTATCCAGCCGACTTATTCCGTACTTTAGAGGATGCGTCAGGGGTGGATTTGGATTGGTTCTGGAGAGGTTGGTTCTATGGAACGGAGCCGGTAAATCAATCGATCGAGACGGTAGAATGGTTTGGAATCGATACACAAGATCCCGCTATTAAAAAGGCAGGGGATAAAGCGGTGGCAGAAGCGAAAGCAAAGACCATGTCATCCATTCGCAACAAAACAGACATCAAAAGCACCGTAGTAGAGGAGAATCCAGATTTGACGGATTTCTATAATACGTACGATCGTTTCGCTCCTACCGAAGCAGATAAGAAGAAATACCAAGACTATATGTCTTCCTTGAATGAGGATGAAAAGAAATTAGTTACGGAAGGTAAAAACTTCTACGTGGTGAACTTCAAGAACAAAGGTGGTTTACCGATGCCAGTCATTATTCGCTTGAATTACGAAGATGGTACAGAAGAGGTATTGCGCTTTCCTGCGGAAGTTTGGCGTTTGAACGATGTGACGGCGAAGAAGATCATTCCTACTTCTAAGAAAGTAGTGAAATGGACATTAGATCCTTTCTTTGAGATTGCGGACATCGATACGGAAGACAATGCCTTCCCTCGCGAACCAGCTCAGCCTACGAAGGTTCAGTTATTCAAGATGCAAGGGCGTACGTATAGCGGAGGGCCTAACCCGATGCAAGAGGCGAAGAATGCAAAAGAGAAATCCGGCGCAGTAACCGGATCGAAAAACAATTAATTTTATGAAGAAGGCCCCTAGAAATAGGGGCTTTTTTTATACGAAAAATAATTTAATGGAGGCAATGAGAAGCACCAAAGCCAAGATCCATTTCACCTTCGCATTCGAAGCAATTGCCGCACCCCAGCGGGCACCTAAGAAACCGCCTACTAATGAGGCCGCTAACCAATACATGATTTGGGATTGATCCAATGGAATCCAGGTTTTTAAACCGGCTAATCCGGAAACAGAATTCACGAAGATAAACAAGGCGGAAACGGCCGCCGCCTCTTTCAAAGAAGCCCACCGAAATAAGAGCACTAAAGGGCTCAAAATAATTCCCCCTCCTATACCGATCATTCCGGATAATAATCCAATCAAGGACCCAGCTAAAACTCCAAGCCCTAAGTTTAACTTACACGGTTCCGACTCTTTCAACGTGACCACCATTCGAATCACCGCTAATAATAAGCACGCCCCTAAAATTTGTTTGTACGTCGAATCAGTTAATGGAATACGGGCACCTATAAATGCCGCCGGAATAGAGCCAAGGGCAAAGGGCCAAAATAAATTCCATTTAAAATAGCCTTGTCGATAAAAGGCAATAAAAGACATCAACGAAACCCCTAGATTTAACAACAAAGCTGTCTGTTTCATCACGGGCGGCGCGATCAAAAACAAAGCCATCACAGCTAGGTATCCACTTGCACCACCGTGACCCACGGAGGCATACAAGAAGGCCATTAGGGCTAGTAGTAGAATTAGTTCCACACTATTTACGTAAGGCTAATTGGAAATAAATGAACATCTTTTCCCAGTCCGCTACCCGAATGCGTTCTTCCTTAATTCTGGAAGCAGGCAAGGATTTTATCTTTTCAAAAAGTCGAATATAATACTCATAGGCTAGTAAACAACCCTTGCTCGCTACCCGAGGCAGACGGTGAATCCCGCGCAAACCGGCATCAAAATCCAATTGGATGTCCGCTTCAATTTCTCTTTTTTCGGCATCCGTAAAGGTATTAAAATCAATGCCTGGGAAATACACTCGACCACGTTCGTCGTAATCGGAACGAATATCGCGGAGGAAATTGATTTTTTGGAAGGCGGAACCTAAGGCGCAGGCATCTTCTTTTAAGGAATCGTATTCGACTGGATTACCTTCACAAAAAACACGCAAACACATCAATCCTACCACTTCGGCAGAACCGTAAATGTATTCTTTGTATTCTGCCGGGTTATAATCCCGCTTCGTTAAATCCAATTCCATGGAGTATAAGAAAGCGTCAATTAGTTCGCGCTCCATCCCGAACTTATTCACAGCCCACTGAAAGGAATGCAAGATGGGATTTAGACTAATTTTCTCTTCGATTGCCCGATACGTATCCTCCCGAAAACGCTGCAACAAAGCCGCTTTATCTTGGTCATGAAAAGTATCTACGATTTCATCTGCTAACCGCACAAAGCCATAAATCGCATAAATCGCGTCATGTACTTTTTCATCCAAGGTACGAATACCTAAGGAAAAAGAAGTCGAATAAGCCTTCGTTAAGAGCTTGCTAGATGCCAGGGAAACTCGTAAGTATAAATCCATATTATCCTTTTAATTCTTTATCCACTTCGGTTGCCACTACAATTCCTGAAATCAAAGAAGGAGGAACTCCGGGTCCAGGAACCGTTAATTGCCCGGTATAATAGAGATTATCCAGGTGTTTATTTTTCAAGGTAGGTTTTAAAATAGCTGTCTGCATTAACGTATTGGCTAATCCATACGCATTTCCCTTGTAGGCGTGATAGTCAGATTTGAAATCATTATGTGCAAACGAACGTTTGTACACAATAGCATCACGAATTGAAACTCCACAATGTGCTTCTAATCGATCCATTAATTGCTCGAAATACTTTTCCCGAACTTCCTCTGTATCATCTAAATCTGGGGCTACCGGAATCAATAAAAAGATATTCTCACTACCTTCTGGCGCTACGGAAGGATCAGTCACTGAAGGAGCGGAGGCATAAAACAAAGGATCTGATGGCCAAGCCGGATCGGTATAAATTTCATGCGAATGAACCGTGAAATCTCGGTCAAAGAACAAGTTATGGTGCTTTAAATTAGGTAGGCGCTTCGAGATACCTAGGTAAAATAAAAGAGAGGATGGAGCCATCACACGTTTATCCCAATAGGCTTCATCATAATTACGCAATCCGTCGCCCAGTAGTTCTTCCACATGGTGGTAATCTGCGCCAGCCACAAAAGCGTCGGCCTCGATTAATCCTTGCGAAGTTTTAACCCCGATAACTTGACCGTTTTTTATTTCAAAACCTTCAACCTCTGCATTGTACTGAATTTTAACCCCTTTTTCCTCAGCAAGTGCCACCATTCCTTTGACAATATGGTGCATCCCTCCCATCGGATACCAGGTGCCTAGCTTGATTTCAGCATAATTCATCAAAGAATACATCGCGGGGGTATTTTGTGAAATCGCCCCTAAAAATAGAATGGGGAATTCCATTAATTTCAATAAAGTGGACGATTTAAAGAACTTGCGAATGTGTTTATAGAAAGAGGAGAATACGTCTATACGAATCGCATCGACCAGTAATTTTAAACTTAAGAATTCCGTTATTTTACGAGATGGTTTCCAAACAAATTCTTGAATCCCCACTTTGTACTTATAGGCCGCTTGCTCCATAAAGGCGTCTAAAGAGGCCCCCGCTCCCGTCTCATAGGACTCGAACAATGTCTTTAAATCCTGATAATTCGCGGGTAAATTAATGGTCTCTGTTTCGGACAAAATAACCGCATAGGAAGGATCTAAACGAACTAAATTATAATAATCGGATGGCTTCTTTCCAAAACGTCCAAAATAGTTCTCAAAAATATCAGGCATCCAATACCAAGATGGCCCCATATCGAAGGTAAAACCGTCGGATTGAAAAACACGAGCTCTACCACCCGCATGGTCATTTTTTTCTAAAATCTGAACTTCATAGCCTTTAGAGGCTAATTCTGTCGCCGCTGAAAGACCTGAAAAACCCGCGCCAATGACAATTACTTTCTTCATATTAAACTATAATTTAACAAATATACCGATCTTTCTTTAGGTCAAAAGACTAAAAAGAAAAAGCCAGATAAAATCCGGCTTTTTACTGTTCTGTTAACCAAAAAACTAATCAAAACCTATTGAAAATCTTAGGCATACATGTGTAAGTGTGTTTTCAAATCACGTCTTGCCATAAATATCCTATTTTTTACCGTCCCGATAGGAAGGTCTAATTCTTCTGCAATTTCATGGTATTTAAAACCTTCAAAATACATCATAAATGGAACTCGGTATGCATGATCTATTTTTGCAAGTGCAGATTGAATATCTTGATTGACGAAAGAGTTGATTGCATCATTTTGTTGCAATGACTCCATCGAATTAATGTAATGCAAATTATCTGTTGTATCGATAAACGTATTACGACGAACCATTCGTTGGTACTGTGTAATAAACGTATTCTTCATGATCGTAAATAACCAAGCTTTCAGGTTTGTCCCGTCTTGGTATTTTTCGCGATTCGTAAATGCTTTGACTAAAGTGTCCTGAACTAAATCGTTCGCATCATCTCCATCTTTGGTCAAACGCAAAGCGAAAGGGCGCAAAAACTTAGAAAACGTGCCTATTTGATAGGTAAACTCTAAAGCTGTCATGTTGATAAACTATTTTGTTCAACAAATTTATAAAAAGATTAAACAAAACAAATTAATTGTTTAACTTTTTTTTAAAATAATTAAACAAAATTTGGTAGCCCCATTTGCCTCATTCATCGCCAAAGCAAAAGGGTTAATCTTTTACCTCTCGAATAATTGGATAAAAAGGGCTATTAGACCTATCTTTATACCCTATTATGCTCAAAAGTTACCTGTTCATTCTTCTCGCTTTTCTCTCTTTCGGTGCCATCGGACAGACGAATTGCCATTGTTCTTTAAAAGGCTTTGTAGCTTCTAAGGAGAATAAGGAGAAAGTACCGGGTGCATATGTTTTCATAAAAGGCACGAATAAAGCGACCATTACCGATGCAAATGGATTGTTCCTCATAAAGGATCTTTGCCCTGGAAAGTATATCCTAGTCTGCCAAATGGCTAGTTTTGATCCCATCGAAACGACCATTAATTTAACAGATGAACACGAAGAAGACTTTGTTTTGAGTTCGCATGATGAACATTTGCAAGAAGTTTTTGTGCAGGGAAGAAAACAAGAAATTACCTCCCAGTTGAAGTCTCAATTGAGTGAAGAAGAAAGATCTCAGAAGGATGGTTTGTCATTAGGGGAGATGCTAAAAGGCCTCACCGGTGTCCAAAGCCTTCAAACCGGTAGCTCCGTTTCTAAGCCAGTCATTCATGGCTTACACTCTAATCGTGTGATTATTTTGAATCAAGGCGTCAGACAAGAAGGCCAAAACTGGGGTAGCGAGCACGCTCCCGAAGTCGATCCATTTGTATCCAAAAACATTCAAGTCATCAAGGGGCCAGGTGGACTTCGCTATGGCGGTGATGCCATCGGTGGCATCGTGATGCTCGAGCCGAATCCCTTACCCGATACCGCTTCCCTACACGGTTCTATTCAAAGCATTTACTTCAGCAATGGTCGCCAAGGGGTTTTGTCTGGACTTTTAGAAGGGGGTATTCCCCGTTCAAAAGGCTGGGGATGGCGCATTCAAGGGACTTTAAAAGACGGGGGAAATATCCAGAGTGCTGACTATTACCTGAGTAATACCGGGGTTAAAGAGGAAAATTTCTCTGGGGCAATTGGTTATAAATCAGATCGCTTAGGCGCAGATTTTTTCTACAGCCGCTTCCATTCATTAATTGGAATTTATGAAGGTTCTCACATTGGAAATATAGCGGATTTAGAGCGATCAATTGCTAGAAATAGGCCATTAGCCGCATTTACTCCAGATGAATTCAGTCGTGAATTGAATCGACCTAACCAGGATGTTTGGCATGATTTGGCAAAAATAAAAGGCTTCTATCATCTACCCACTAATGCCACCCTTCGAGCGACAATAGCCATGCAATCAGATGAGCGCTGGGAATTAGATGTTCTTAGAGCTGGAAAAAATATCAATACACTTCGATTTAATTTAGAAACCTACAGCGGCGAATGGCTATATGACGAGTCTAGTACAAATAAAAAGTGGAAAGGTCAATTTGGAATGACCTTCCTAAGCCAAGGAAATATCACCTCCGGCAAAAGAGTTCAAAACCCCACTTTGACGACCAGTTTATTACCTAATTATTCCCTACAGAATACAGGGGTTTTTGCCATCGAACGCAGAGCAACAGAAAAGTGGGAACTCGAATTAGGTCTACGATATGATGTAAAAGACATTGAAACCCATCGTCCGAAAGTCAATTTTTCCCCTAACATTCTCCGAAATCAACAAACTTTCAACGGATTGTCAGGAAGTATCGGATTTACCTACCGTTGGAATCTGTTCACTGAATCTCAATTTACCGCATCTCGTGCCTTTAGAGCGCCTGGAGCAAATGAATTATTCTCAAATGGGGTCCACCACGGGGCTGGCGCATTCGAAATAGGGGACCCTAATTTAAAGGGGGAATCTGCTATGAACCTAAGCTTCAGCACTACGTACAAGCGAGAGCGATGGGACATTGAATTAGGTTTATATTCAAACCAAATCCACAACTTTATCTATTTAAGACCTGATGTACTGAATGGAAATGCCGTTTACGCGACTACGGTCAGAGGGGTATTTCCCATCTTTAGTTACCAACAAGTAAATGCTAGATTCCAAGGAATAGATTTTCAAGCAAGCTATCTGCTTAGTGAGCGATTGTCTATTCAACAGAAAATGAGCCTAGTTAGGGCATTTGACACTGAAAACGATCAATACCTAGTGGGCATACCAGCGGACCGTTTTGAATACCTATTACGCTATGCATTTAAAAAAAATAAGCACTATGTGAGTGGAGGAATTACCTCCGTTGCTAGACAAACTAGGGTGGAAGACGGATCCGATTATTCGGCTCCCCCGGAAGGGTATTTTTTAGTGAATTTAAACTGGGGAATGAGTGTTCGGGCTTTCGACCTAAGCTTACGCGTTTCTAATGCTTTGAACACGGCCTATCGCGACTATTTAAATCGATTCCGTTATTATGCGGATGATCAAGGTCGCAACATCAGCTTCAAGGTGGCGTATAATTTTTAGCGACGAAGCCAAGACTCGGGGTTTTGGCGTACCGTATTTTTCCAAACCTGAAAATTAATCTCTGCCGTTCCATCGTCATCTGAAGCCACTGAACCAATTCTTTGACCAGTTCTTACACGCGTCCCTACACTCACTGAAACATTAGCAAGTTTACTGTAAACCGTGAAATAATCACCGTGCTGAATGGCCACCACCATATTGATACCCGGAATATTCACGACTGATTGAACCACCCCATCATATACCGAATGAACCGGTGAACCTGGCGAAGTTTGAATATCAATTCCGTTATTATTAATCATCACACCTTTCAATAAAGGATGTTTATGTACTCCAAAATGATCCGAAATAAATCCGGAAGGCACCGGGAACGGCATGCGTCCACGCAAGGCTGCAAACGAACTCGCTAATTTCGCCTCATCTGCATTCATATAATAGGTATTGTTTTCGATCTTCTTTTCTTCGGCTGGAGCTGGAGCAGGTGCCGGCTCTGCTTTTGCCTTCTTCGTCTCGGCTACGACTGTTTTCTTATCTTCTTTAGGCGTTTCTTTTTCCGCTAAAATCTTCGTCGTTTCCCCTTTCTTCAATTCCGGCAAAGCTGGTTTCACCACATCTACCTTCTTCACCTGCCGCGCTAGGCGTAATTTACGTTCCCGATCAATACTCTTCTGAATTTCTCTCTGGACTATACCTGCAATCAAATTATCTAATTTGCGAACCGCTAATTTTTTGCGTTCTAATTCCGTCTTCAGCTTTTTTTCTTGTTGGGTCAAAACCGTAACCACCTTATCCTCCTTCGTTTTTAATACCTCTAACTTCTTCTTCTCCCCTTCTTTTTCCACTAATACTTTCTTCTCCTCCTTCTTCTTGTAAACGACTTTTTGCTCCTGAGTCATTAAATCTTGACGCGTCTTAAAGATTAAATCTGCCTGCTTTTTTCGGTTTGCAGAATAATGACGGAGGTAATCAAAACGACGGACAAACTCGCCTAAATCATTCGATAATAACAAGAAACTCATTTTATTATAAACCGTAGATGACTTCTGAGCCTCATAAATCATCAAGGCATATTCCTTCTTCAAGCGCTCTAATTTCGCTTTTAATACATCGCCCTCTTCGCGTAATTTTTGGGCTTCTTCTGCTAAGATTTGTTGATTTTGCTCCAGTACAGTAATCTGCTTTTTCTGCACTCCGATTTGCTCTTTTATGACATTTAGCTTCCCTATGGAAGCTTTTTTCTTCTTCGAAGTACGGGAAATAATCGAATTAAGCTCTTTGATTTTAGATAAATTATCCTTTTTCTGCTGCTCTAAAGCCGCTTTCTTATCCGTCTGAGCGAATGAATGAAACGTAAATAATAGACCTAGGATAAAAACGAAATATTTCAATATTTTAATTCTTTAAAAGTTTAGCAGGCACTTTAAATGGGAATTCTAGAGGAGTGTCTAATAGCTCAACTTTAGAATACTTAATGGTTATCAATGTCTGATTAAATTGATTTTCTTTATTTTTTAAGTCCAAAGTTATCGAACTAGAAAAAGGAAAAATCGCCGAATTTAAGGTCGCGAAATCCTCATAGTCTAATGTTAATTTGCTCGATGTAGGCAAATCATTCACTGATATTTTTTTCAATTTGCGGTTAGGACCTACCCAATTATTTACTTCCACATGCCCCTCTTGCTGTTTTACTATAAAATTCTCATTCTCCCGGACTACCCGTCTCGTACTATTTTTCTTAAAGGGCTGATTGCCTACGATCATGTTTTGGATCAAATCATAGGACACTTTAAATCCTAAACTCGTGCTCAAACTATCGTAGGTCAAATTCGTATATTCGTTATTGATCTTATGGTAAAATTGCACTCGGTCTTTTGTGAATAAAACGGCCGCACCAGATATCATAGAGACCGAAATGTTCGCCCAAATAATGCTATCCTTCTTCATTCGGATATCCACCACGTAATTATCCGTATTATTTCCGGCTTTCCAAACCACCTTCGATTTAGCTTTCAAATAAGTGAAATTCAAATCATCCGAAGCAGGTTGTTGATCCACCTCTTCTACAGGGACCACCGCGACTACAGGGGTAGAATCAACTCGGATCGTATCTACTTTCACCTCTTGAGTCATCGTCACTGTCGCCTTAGGAGCACAGGCACATAGCAAAAACAAAAAGACAAGACTAAAAAGAATCCGCATGAGGAAGAATTTTAATTTCAAAAATAGCTCAATTTTCGGGAATTTGACGCATTTGAATCTTTTTATCTACTGATTCTCGCTTCGGTTCTAATCGAAGGGCTTCCTTCCACGCCTCCACTGCTTTATCTACCAGCCTTAAACGAAATAGTACATCACCATAATGTTCCCACAAAGTAGCCGAAACATTCTCGCGATCCTTCAAGGCCGCTTCCATGGCTACTCGAGCCTCCACGTAGCGTTTTAGTTCAAATAATACCCATGCACGGGTATCTAAATAAGTGCCGTTTTTCGGATGGTCTTGGACTAGACGCGCAGATAGCGAATCTGCTAAGGCTAATTTTTCCTTTCGAATGGATAAGAAATAACTGTAATTATTTAGGACGTGATCATCCTTCGGGTTTGCCGCTAAGGCTTTATTAAAGGCCGCATCAGACGCAGCATTATTCCCCAAGGCTTGGTAGGCATCCCCTAAAATGGGATAAACCCAGGGAGCCATTCGAGGATAATTATCAAGGGCTTCTAAAGCATGTTCGACTACCTTTTCTTTCTGATTTAATTCCCAGTCTAATTGAATGATACGCACCCAGAGTTCTTCTTGAACGGGACCTAAATCAGCGGCTTGCAGGTAATACTTATTTTTTTGAGTGAGGTCTTTGCTATCGTCACCTTTAGATAAATAGACAAATTGCTTCACCCGAATCATATCAGGTTCAGAATCAAAGCGATGATCGTCGTAGGCTAAGAGCTTTTCGAAGCAGTCCAAAGCCTTCCTATATTCCTTGTTCGCCAGCAATAAATCTCCGTATAGCAGCCCATAATCGAAGGAGTAGGGAGATAATAGATTGGCTTTCTCCGCATTAGCTCGGGCTGAGGTGAGTTGTTTGTCAGCGAGGTAGCTTTTAGCCAAATAATAAAAGACCGCCGGCTCCTGAGTTTGCACTTTCGCCAGCTTCTCGAAAACCAGAATCGCCTCACCAAAATCCTCCTTCATGTAGTGGCGCATCCCGTCCGCCATCAGTGATTCGGATTGCGCCTGTGTTTGCATCTCCGTTTGCGCAGAAACCTGAGCAGCCACAGGAAAAAACCCACCTAAAAGTATAATCAAATAAGTGAGCTTCCGAATCATATGATTTACGCTACCGTGACATTAACGAACAAGTTAGACTCCTCAAACGTAATTTCGGTCGAGGCCGAATCCACCCATTCCAAACTCAAAGCTTGTACTTCCTGTGAAATATATGCTTTAAATTCATCCAAGCTAGCTTTCCATTCGTCGTTCGAATGCTGCACTTGGATATTTATTTTATCCGTTACATCGAAACCAGAATCTTTACGCAGGTTTTGAACGCGATTCACAAATTCTCTTGCATTCCCTTCACGAACTAATTCCGGCGTTAAGGTATTATCTAACGCAATTGTCAAACCTCCCTCACTTGCCGTCAAATAACCCGGCATATCTTCCGTCAAGATTTCTATGTCTGCTAAGGCAATTTCAAAACCTTGAATTTTTGAAGACCCTGTAGACTCAATGGTAGCTAAATCTGAAGCAGACATGCCCGTAATCGCCTCCGCTACCACCTTCATATCTTTCCCAAACTTTGGCCCTAAAGCCTTGAAATTAGGCTTCACTTTCTTATTCAATACGCCAGATGCATCGTTTAAATAATTGACTTCCTTCACGTTTACCTCTGATTTAATCAGATCTTCTACGCGACGGATTTGGTCTCTAACCGACTCTTGCAACACCGGCACTAATACTTGCGCTAAAGGCTGACGCACTTTTATGCGGTGCACCTTGCGAATCGAGTGAACCAGGGAGCAAATACCTTGCGCTAATTCCATCGAGGTTTCTAGTGCTGGATTTTGCAGACTCGGATTTACTTGCGCAAAATGCGTTAAGTGAACCGATTCTTTATCCGATAAATTCTTAAATAGCCACTCGCCATAGAAAGGCGCGATAGGCGACATTAATTGCGCCACCGTCTCTAAGCAGTGATATAAAGTCTCGTAAGCTGCTTGTTTATCCGCGTTGATTGCCTGATTTGCCGTTTCCGGATTCCAGAAGCGTCGGCGTGACAAACGAACATACCAATTTGATAAATGATCACACACGAAATCTTGGATCGCGCGACCTGCCTTTGTGGGCTCATAGCTTTCGAAAGCCTCCTCCACTTCCGCGATCAAATTCATTAATTTAGATAGAATCCAACGATCTAATTCCGTTAAATCCTCCTCTTTTATGCCAGCCGGAGCGAATCCATCTAGATTCGCATACAAGGCAAAGAAATTATAGGTATTCGTCAGTGTGCCAAAGAACTTGTTGCGCACCTCCGTAATTCCAGCTAAATCAAATTTCAAATTATCCCATGGCTGCGCATTGGTAATCATGTACCAGCGCGTTGGATCAGCGCCGTAGGTGGCGAGTGTGGAGAATGGATCGATGGCGTTGCCTAGGCGTTTGGACATTTTGTTTCCGTTTTTGTCCAAAACCAATCCCGTCGATACTACGTTTTTAAACGCGACCGAGTCTTCCAGCATACTCGAAATCGCATGCAAAGTAAAGAACCAGCCACGTGTTTGATCCACCCCTTCCGAGATGAAATCCGCCGGATAACTCTGCTTAAAAATGTCTTGATTTTCAAATGGATAATGCCATTGTGCAAACGGCATCGCACCCGAATCAAACCAAACGTCAATCAAATCCAATTCCCGCGTTAACACATTACCAGTGGCAGAAAGCAAGAAAACCTCATC
Organism: Aquirufa sp. A-Brett2-15D; assembly: GCF_054558735.1. NCBI lineage: Bacteria > Pseudomonadati > Bacteroidota > Cytophagia > Cytophagales > Flectobacillaceae > Aquirufa > Aquirufa sp. A-Brett2-15D. The sequence goes on from NZ_JBSKFT010000001.1 coordinate 1,067,948, forward strand.
CACAAACGGGCGGTGTAAATCCGCTTCTCCTGCGGCTAAAGCCTGTAGAAAGGCGGTATTACCTTTCGTCTGAACGACCGTTAAAGCCCCAGAAGCCAGCGCCTTTTCGATTTCTAATTTCAATTGCTCTAAGGAACCGATGCAAATTTCCTCTGAACCATCTTCCGTCCGCCAAATAGGCAAAGGCGTTCCCCAATAGCGCGAACGGGATAAATTCCAGTCCACTAGATTCTCCAGCCAATTACCAAAACGACCCGTTCCGGTCGACTCTGGCTTCCACTGAATCGTCTTATTTAAGGCAATCAATTTATCTTTTACCGCCGTTGTCTTGATGAACCAAGAGTCCAATGGATAATACAAAACCGGCTTATCCGTTCTCCAGCAATGTGGATAGGAGTGATCAAATTTCTGTACGTTAAAGGCCTTATTTTCCGTCTTTAATTGAATCGCAATACGCTCATCCACCGACAAATACTTATCGCGACCTTGCTTCACACGCTCCGCTTCTTTCTCCTCATCACTTAAATAGGCTTCTTTTACGGGTTCCAAAGCGTAGTCCGTCACCTGCGCCACAAAACGGCCTTGGCGATTCACTAAAGGAACCTCTTTCCCGTTTTCGTCTTGGATTAATAGGGCTGGAATGCCATTTTGGGCTGCTACTCTAAAGTCATCTGCTCCAAAAGTCGGTGCGGTATGCACCATCCCCGTTCCATCTTCCGTCGTCACAAAGTCCCCTAAAATCACGCGGAAAGCGGGAGCTAAAGGTTGCACATACGGCATCAATTGCTCGTATTCAACTCCTTCTATATCTGAACCTTTACAAGTGGCTACGATTTCATAGGGAATTGCCTGAGGCTTTTTCTCTGCCGCTTCATAAGCTGCAAAATCGCTGTTTTCGGCGGCTGCTTGGAAGTAGTTTTTGACTAAGTCTTTGGCCAAAACCACATGAACCGGAACAAACGTATACGGATTAAAGGTCTTAACTAGAACATAAGAAATATTCTTTCCTGCCGTTAATGCCGTATTAGAAGGCAAAGTCCATGGCGTCGTCGTCCAAGCTAATAAATAGACTGGAGCATCGCCTGAAGCTTTGAACAAAAACTCCGATTTTGCAGTCTTTATCGCCCTAAACTGTGCCGTTAAGGACGTATCCTTCACATCACGGTAGCAACCTGGCTGATTCAATTCGTGGGACGATAGACCCGTTCCCGCTGCCGGCGAATAAGGCTGAATCGTGTATCCCTTGTATAATAAACCTTTATCGTATAAACGCTTTAATATATTCCAAACACTCTCAATGTAATTCGCCTGGTAGGTTACATAGGGGTTTTCAAGATCCACCCAATAACCCATTTTCTCCGTCAAATCATTCCACTGATTCGTGAATTTCATCACCGTCTCGCGGCATTTTTTATTGTATTCTTCGACTGAAATACTCTTACCAATATCTTCTTTCGTAATGCCTAATTCCTTCTCTACCTGCAATTCCACCGGCAAACCGTGTGTATCCCAGCCCCCTTTTCGCTTTACTTGTTTGCCTTTAAGTGTTTGGTAACGACAAAAAATATCCTTAATCGCCCGCGCCATCACGTGGTGAATACCAGGTGTTCCGTTCGCAGAAGGAGGTCCTTCGAAAAACGTAAACGTCGGTTGTCCTTCCCGTGTGGAGATGGATTTTTCAAAGATGTTATTCGCGTTCCAGAAATCTAGAATTTCATCTGCCAAAGCGGCGTAATCTAAATTTTTGTATTCCTTAAAGCTCACAGACGTGCGGGGTTAAATTAAAATAATCGGCAAAATTGAGGCAAAAATACAAAATTATACCGAACATCTCACGTGATGATTTGTATTCTGAAAGCAATTACCTAGGTTTGAATATGAAGAAGGCTGAGATTCGAAATATAGTGGCGGCGCAACGGGCGCAATTAAGCAAAGACGAAATTGCTGTTCGCTCAAAAACTATTCTTTCCTTCTTGCCTCCGCTTCTTGAAGACAAAAAAACCATCGCCAGCTTTAAGGCCATTCCCTACCGCAAAGAAATTAGTTTAGATCAGCTTGAAGGCTTATTTGCTTTTCCTCGCGTGTCGTCAGCTTCCGATGCTACGATGGAAATGGTTATTGCATCCGAATTTACCCCGTCCGAATGGGGCATTCCTGAACCGCTGGGTGGTGTCGCAGTGGAGCCTACGAAATTCGATATCATTTTAATCCCTCTACTTGCGTTCGATAAAAAAGGTCATCGCGTAGGCTATGGAAAGGGTTTTTACGATCGCTATTTGGCTTTATGTAGACCCGATTGCCTGAAAATAGGCATTAGCCTGTTCGAACCTGTTGAATTGATCGAGGATATCGAAAGCCACGATATTCCGCTAGATTTAGCCGTTTGTCCCTCTCAGGTATATGATTTTCGTTGATTTTTCTTTCGATTCCCCGATTTAAGCCCTAATTTTGCAAGTCAAAATTCTAGCTTTATTTTGAAAATCAGGATCTTACTTTTCTTTTTGTTTGCATTCAGCTATTGCGCTTCAGCTCAAGAAAAAAAACTCATTCCGATTGAGGAAGTGCAAGGAGTTTGGAGTAGGAAATTTATTTATGATAGGCAGATTATTGATCATCCTTTGGCCCTACAAATACCATTAATGGAAGCCAAAGACCCGGAAATCAGTGTCGAATTCTTGAAATTCAAACGACAACGTAATCTTTCTAACTGGTTAGCCGGCATGTCTACGGTATTCGCTTTATCTACCTATTTGAGTAAAGGAAGCATATCGGATGGCTTTTACTGGTCAGCGGTGGGAGGAATTGCCATAGCAAATGTCTACATAGGAACCGTAAGCAATAGGCACTTTAACAAAGCTTTAAAACGATATAACGAATTAAGTAAAGCCCAAATGGGCATTAAATTAGGTTCCACAGGGTCTGTGGGAATTGGAATTACATATCCATTATAATTAAATAAATAGAATGAAAGTTGCAGTTGTAGGCGCTACAGGACTAGTAGGCGGAGAAATTTTAAAAGTATTAGCGGAAAGAAATTTTCCTGTCACCGAGTTAATCCCGGTTGCGTCCGAGCGTTCGATCGGTAAAAAGGTGAATTTTAAAGGCAAAGACTTCACGGTGGTAGGTTACGAAACGGCGATTTCGATGACACCTAACGTGGCAATTTTCTCAGCAGGCGGAAGCAGCTCACTAGAAATGGCTCCTAAATTTGCCGCAGCGGGCATCACAGTCGTAGACAACTCGTCTGCTTGGCGCATGGATCCCACGAAAAAATTAGTCGTACCAGAAATCAATGCGAGCACTTTAACCGCAGAAGATAAAATCATTGCCAACCCGAATTGCTCGACCATCCAAATGGTAGTCGTGTTAAATCCTTTGCACAAAAAATACAAAATCAAGCGTGTGGTGGTTTCCACTTACCAATCCGTAACTGGAACGGGCAAGGCGGCGGTCGATCAATTATTTGATGAGCGCGCAGGAAAAACGGATTATGCGAAAGTATATCCACACAAAATCGACTTAAACGTTTTGCCTCACATCGACGTATTCCTGGATAATGGCTACACGAAAGAGGAGATGAAGATGATTTTAGAGACGAACAAAATTATGATGGACGACTCGATCAAGGTGACTGCCACGACCGTTCGTATTCCTACAATTGGTGGTCACTCGGAGGCAGTCAATATCGAGTTCGAGAATGATTTTGATCTATCGGAGGTACGTGCGATCTTAGAAAAAGAAGAGGGAATTATCGTTCAAGATGATCCGAAAAATTGCTTGTATCCGATGCCGATTACCGCGCACGGAAAAGATGAGGTTTTTGTAGGTCGTATTCGTCGCGATGAATCCCAAAAGAATACCTTAAATCTTTGGATCGTTGCCGATAACTTGCGTAAGGGAGCTGCAACGAATGCCGTTCAAATAGTCGAATACTTAGCAGCTCATCAACTGATCTAATGACCAGACTCAGCGTCAATATCAATAAAATTGCCACTTTGCGTAACGCGCGGGGTGGTAATAACCCGGATCTGATCCAGGTGGCTTTGGATTGCGAACGTTTTGGTGCACAAGGAATTACAGTTCACCCACGCCCAGACGAACGTCACATTCGCTACGCAGATGTATATGTTTTAAAAGATAAAATTAGCACTGAGTTTAATATAGAAGGAAATCCGCTAGAGGCCTCCTTTGTGGAATTGGTTTTAGCCGTAAAGCCGGATCAAGTGACTTTAGTTCCGGATGTTTTGGGCCAAATCACCTCCAACCACGGCTGGGATACCATTCAACACCAAGAATTATTAAAGCGTCTGATTGCGACCTTTAAGGAAGCTGGAATTCGTACGTCCATCTTCGTGGACCCTGTCCTAGAAATGGTCGAAGCGGCTGCCAGCACCGGCACGGATCGCATCGAATTATATACAGAACCTTATGCAACGGAATTCCCGACGAACCCGACACAAGCCGTAGCTCCTTACCGAAAAGCTGCTTTCAGAGCACAGCAAATCGGTCTAGGCATTAACGCTGGCCATGATTTAAGCCTGGAGAATTTAGCGTACTTCGCAGCGAATGTAAATCCGCTAGACGAAGTTTCTATCGGCCACGCCCTCATTTGCGATGCCCTCTATTACGGCTTAGAGAATACCATTCAACTCTACCGAAGACAATTGAAATAAAAAAAGGGCTTCGTAAATACGAAGCCCTTTTTTATGTTTGTTGGTCTGAATTTGGGATCAATTACTCTACCGTACCCGTAAGCACTACCGCGCCACCAGCTACTGATATTTTAATCGTCTGCACTTTCCCTGCTGCACGGCCGAATGTAATTTCAGCCTCATAATCTTTTATACTAGTTGCAAAGGTATCTGGTGTAGATGCCGCAGTTAAAACTGCTTCTTCATCAGGGCTTGCATCAGAGGAGATTAATAGTTTACCATCTTTCGCTTTAACGATCATCTTTTTTACATACTCATTATCTGCCATTTTAAACGATGCCGCATATTCTGACACGCCTGCTGCTACTGCTGCACCCGCCTTCACGCCTTCTAAAGTTTGACCTTGTGCTTCAATTTTTAATTTAGTCACAGCACCAGCCACACGTGTGAATGAAATTTCACCACCCATGCCACCTAGAACAAAAGCATCTGGCTTCGTGCCAGCGGTTAATTCTGTATCAGGAAATCCTTCCGCAGTCATAATTAATTTACCGTCCTTATCTGATAGCTTTAAAACTTTCACATAGGGGTTTTCGCTCATCGTATATTCGCCCACATAGTCAGCGGCTTTTTGAGCGTTAGAAATAAAGGCCAAACAAGTCAGGGCCAATGCTGACACAATAGAACGTAAATTTTTCATTTTTTATTTTAGTTTAGGAATCCAAAATTAAGAATTTATATGAGCTTCCAAATTTTGTGACAATTTTTTATTCAAAAATTAATATGATTTTGTTTTTAAAAAGAATTTTCTAATTTGCGAAAGAAAAACAATTCAATTCGCCCAAATAGACCCTATTGCATGAGATAAACCTCTACGTTAACCATTTTACTTTTTTATGAGCAAAATACTCGTTAACGATGCAGCGTTAATTTCCGCATACATCCAAGGTGATTCTAAAGCGTTCGAAACGCTTCTAAATCGTAGTAAATCAAAAGTTTATACAACTATATACCTGATTGTAAAAGATCGCTACATAGCAGAAGATCTTGTACAAGAGACTTATATTAAAGCTTTGGACGTTATCAACCAAGGCAAATACAACGAAGAAGGTAAACTCCTGCCATGGATCGTGCGCATAGCCCACAATATGGCCATCGATCACTTCCGCAAAGAGAAGCGTTATCCTAAAATTGTATTGGATGATGGCTCCCCACTTTGGAATAGTTTTCAATTTTCTGAAGAAAGTTCGGAGGATAAACAATTAAAAGAAGATATGATCGTTAATATCAAGGACTTGATAAAAAAGCTTCCTGATGAGCAACGCGAAGTACTCGTGATGCGTCACTACGAAGAATTAAGCTTCCAAGAAATCGCTGATTTAACCCAAGTAAGTATTAATACCGCACTAGGACGCATGCGTTATGCGCTCATTAACCTGCGAAAAATGTTAGAGAAACAAGACCTTGCCTATGACAAAAAGCTCTACCCCAAATGACCTGATTAAAAACCTTTATGAACCTGAAATAGGGTTCCAGCAAACTTTAAATGAAGACGAGAAACAAGAATTTGCTCGTTTAAAACAGGTCCAAAATTGGCTGAATTCGGCTTATACAGAGCCCTCCGAAAGGAGTATCGAGAAAATTCTCGAACATGCGCGTAAGAGTAAAAAGCCCCTAGCACATTAGGGGCTTTTTTATTCAGAAAATCTGGGTAATTTTAGTAAAAATATGTTAAAAAAGGAGCGATTTCAGGCGTTTGTGGAGCATTTTTCGACTCGGTTTCCTGAGGCGGAGACAGAATTACAGTATACGAATCCCTTCGAATTATTAGTCGCCGTGGTTTTATCTGCGCAGTGCACGGATAAGCGCATTAATCAGGTCACCCCTGCCCTATTTGAGCGATTTCCGGATGCAAAATCCCTAGCGGATTCCAGCGTGGAGGAGATTTTCTCCTACATCCGCTCGGTTTCTTATCCGAATAATAAGGCGAAACATCTTTTAGGTTTAGGCCAAAAAATCACCGACCTCTTCGCCGGCGAAGTTCCAGAGACCATGGACGATTTGCAGAGTTTACCGGGAGTAGGTCGCAAAACGGCAAATGTTATTGCCTCTGTGATTTATAACCAACCAGCTATGGCGGTAGATACCCACGTTTTTAGAGTTTCTAGGCGATTAGGATTAGTTCCTAAAACGGCAAGCACTCCGCTGAAAGTGGAGATGGCCTTGATCAAAAACTTACCTGACGAAGTCATTGCCACTGCCCACCATTGGTTGATCTTGCATGGGCGTTACATTTGTTTAGCGAGAACGCCACAATGTGCAAAATGCGAAATCACGCATCTTTGTGCTTTTTATCAAAAGAATCAAAAGGAATGAGTGTAATCGAGATTTTCGCGGCGCTCGCATCTTTAATAGGTGTATTACTCAGTATGGTAAAAAATAGCCTCGCCTGGGCACTCAATATTATTGCCTCCGGACTTTATGGATATGTATTTTGGCAGAATAGCCTTTATTCCGACATGGAATTACAAGGCTTTTTTATCCTAATGGCGGTGTATGGTTGGTGGAATTGGTCACGCTCTGAACAGGATTGGAAGCCGGAGAAATCAACTATTACACAACTTTCCGCTGGATTAGCCATCGCTTTGCTTTTCGGTTTTGGGTCTGGATTTTTACATCTAAATTATTTTCCCTCGGTTAGCTTTCCATTTTTAGATGCTACCCTAACAGGTTTAAGTATCTACGGTACCTGGTTAGCCACACAACGAAAAATCGAGAACTGGCTAGTTTGGATTGGCGCGGATCTTATCTATGTGGTTATGTATGTTCAGAAAGGTTTGTGGACTACGGCTGGGCTTTATTTTATATTCACACTTTTGGCCATAAAAGGCTATAAAGACTGGCTTAAACCCCTGAAAAACAGGGACTAAAAAATTTGTCAGAGATTTTATCCGTTTCATTACCTTATTCCAATCGAGCTAATTATATTTGCGCTCTATTATACGGAATACATATTAAAATGATTTATGGCTACTGAAGAAAAACAAAAATACTCAGCTGAAGATTTAAAAGAGTTTGAGGTAATTATCAAAAGTAAATTAGAAGATACAAACGCCGAATTAAAGTATTTAAGAGAGGCGCTAAATAGAAAAAACGACACAGGTACAGATGCAACGTCCGGTAACTCGAAAGTGATGGAAGATGGAGCGGAAACAGCTGAGAAGGAGAATTTAAATCAATTAGCTGTACGTCAAATGAAGTTCGCCCAGAACTTAGAAAATGCCTTAATGCGCATTAAAAACGGTACTTATGGCGTTTGCATTGATTCTGGTAAATTGATTTCCAAAGAACGTTTACGTTTAGTTCCGCATACACAACACTCGATTGAAGCGAAGTTAAAGCAAAAATAAAGCATGGGTTTTTTCGAAAATAACCGCCTAGTTGAATTGATTACTGGATATCTCAAGACACAATTTGAGATCATCAAGTTAGATATTCAAGAAAAACTGGAGGAGATCCTTGTTCGGGTTTTCAAATTGGTTTTAATAGGCGCGGGTTTCGCAATTACTCTATTTTTCCTCCTTTTGGGTGGATCTGAGTGGATCAACCAGGTTTTAGAGAGCCGTTTCGTAGGTTATTTCATTGTGGCTGCTATCATTGGTTTGGCCAGCATATTTCTATTCTTATCCCTAAAACCGCACGAAAATGAGTCAGAATAAAGCGAAAAGAGACGAATTAGAAAGCCAAGCAGCTGCTATTCAAGAGGACATCTCAGAAACAGTCACCGAATACAAAAAGGTGGGCAACCAGATGCTGATCGCCGGAGGAATTTTGGCAGGAGGCTATTTGCTATATTCTGTATTCTCAGGATCTAAGAAGAAAGGCTCTTTTATGGGCGATGCCATTAAATCCTATGCCCTGGCATTAGCCCTTTCGTATGCAAAAGATTTATTACTCGATTATTTAGCCTCGCTAGAGCAAGAAACCGAAGCCGCAGTAGTAGTGGAAGAATCCACAGTCAAGCCCTGATCACTGCCCACTGACGACTGCCCACTGATCACTGCCCACTGACCACTGCCTCAGTTCTCCATCAAATAAGCCTTAATAAACTCATTAATCTCCCCATCTAGCACTGCATCCGTATTCGATGTTTGGTAATTCGTGCGGTGATCTTTCACCCGGCGATCGTCTAATACATAGGATCTGATCTGAGAACCCCATTCGATTTTCTTCTTCCCTGCTTCCACTTCGGCACGCGCTGCGTTGCGCTTATCGATTTCGATTTGGTATAATTTGGATTTTAACAATCGTAAGGCCACTTCTTTGTTCATCAATTGCGAGCGTTCTTGCTGGCATGCGATGATGATTCCGGAGGGTCTATGAGTTAAGCGAACGGCAGTTTCGACTTTGTTGACGTTTTGGCCTCCTGCTCCGCCGGAACGGAAGGTATCCCAGTCGATATCTGCCGGATTAATTTCGATTTCAATCGTATCATCGACTAAAGGGCAAATGTAGACTGAAGCAAAGGACGTATGGCGACGGGCATTCGAATCAAAAGGGGAAATACGCACCAAACGATGCACCCCATTTTCCGATTTTAAATTTCCGTAGGCAAATTCACCATCCACTTCGATGGTTACCGATTTTATACCTGCTACGTCCCCCGGATTTTCGTCCACTAAACGCACCTTAAATCCATTTTTTTCTGCCCACATCAGGTACATGCGCAAGAGCATTGCGGCCCAGTCTTGGGATTCCGTGCCACCGGCTCCGGCATTGATCTCTAACACAGCGCTCATATTATCGCCTTCGTCAGACATCATTTTGCGAAATTCTAAAGCCTCCAAGTTTGCTTCCAGCTTTTCGCCTTCAGCATCCACTTCCGCTTCGGTCGCTTCGTCCATTTCGTAAAATTCCCAGATAGTTTCTAAATCACCTTGTGCGTTCGCCAGTTTATCGAATCCATCCGTCCAAAACTTCAGCGCGCGCATATCCCGCATCGTGCTTTCCGCCTTGTCTGGATTATTCCAAAACTCGGGATCCAAGGTCACCGTCTCTAGTTCAGAGATTAAATATTTCTTGTGATCGTAGTCAAAGATACCTCCTTAAAGCCTCTATTCTGGCTTTCAGGTCATTGAACCTGTCTCTAGTCATGTGTTTTTCTACTTAATAAAGTGCAAATATACCCGATTTTGTGCTAAATTGCGGCCTCATTCATTTAAATCAAGTAATAAAATGGCGCAACAATACGATTTGATCGTGGTAGGCTCAGGCCCAGGAGGTTATGTAGCAGCTATCCGAGCTTCTCAATTAGGTTTAAAATGTGCAGTCGTGGAAAAAGAATCCCTTGGCGGCATTTGCCTGAACTGGGGATGTATTCCTACCAAAGCCCTTTTGAAATCTGCCCAAGTTTTCGAATATATTAAGCACGCAGCTGATTACGGAATTACCGTAAAAGGTGCTGAAGCGGACTTCTCAGCAGTGATCGCACGTTCTCGTGGGGTGGCAGATAGCATGAGCAAAGGCGTTCAGTTTTTGATGAAAAAAAATAAGATCGACGTTATTATGGGTTTTGGAAAAATCCAACCTGGTAAGAAAGTCGAAGTAACCGACGCGGACGGCAAGAAAACCGTTTACGACGGAAAAAATATTATGATTGCCACGGGGGCTCGTGCACGGGCACTTCCTAATATCCCGATCGACGGCGAAAAAGTGATCGAATACCGAATGGCGATGAGTTTGGAAAAACGTCCCGATTCCTTAGTAATCATTGGTTCTGGTGCGATCGGAGTTGAATTTGCCTATGTGTATGCGGCGATGGGAACGAAAGTAACGATCGTGGAATTCCTTCCAAACGTCGTTCCAGTAGAGGATGAAGATGTTTCTAAAGAATTAGCGAAGCAATACAAGAAAATGGGTATCGACATCTTGACGTCTTCGAGCGTGGAGTCAGTGGATACGAAAGGAAAAGGTTGCAAAGTGAGCATCAAAACTCCGACCGGAAATCAAGAAATTCAATGTGATATCGTTCTTTCGGCCGCGGGTGTGATCTGTAATTTAGAAAACATCGGTTTAGAAGAAGTGGGTATCATCGTGGACAAAGGTCGTATCCCCGTGAATGCTTGGTACGAAACGAACATGCCAGGTTATTTCGCGATTGGAGATGTGACTCCTGGTCCGGCTTTGGCACACGTAGCCACTGCAGAGGGAATTATCTGTGTAGAGAAAATCGCGGGTCACAAAACGGAGGCCTTAGATTATTCAAATATTCCAGGCTGTACGTATTGTACGCCAGAAATCGCGTCTGTAGGTATGACGGAGAAGAAGGCAAAAGAGGCTGGTTACGATATTAAAGTGGGTAAATTCCCGTTCGTAGCGTCAGGAAAAGCGACAGCTGCGGGTGCTCGCGAAGGTTTTGTAAAAGTTATTTATGATGCCAAATACGGTGAATTATTAGGCGCGCACATGATCGGTTACAATGTAACGGAACTGATTGCTGAAGCGGTTGTGGTTCGCAAATTAGAAAGTACTGCTTACGAGATTATGAAATCAGTTCATCCTCACCCGACGATGTCCGAGGCCTTCAAAGGCGCGACGGAAGCGGCTTATGGAGAAGCAGTGGATTTGTAATCTGTATTTTAGATAAAAAAAGAGGAGCTCAAAAGGCTCCTCTTTTTTTTAGTTCAATTTTACCTGAACACTTTTATAGGCGATCCTACTCTTCGGATCATGGGCCTGAATGGCGATGGTTCCTGGTTGAATTCGTCTGCCTTCCGTTTTACCAGCTGGCTCTACAAAATCGACTACCGTTCTTCCGTTGATTTTCGTGGTTATGTGATTCCCTTCCACTTTCACATACAATTCAAACCACTCTTCATCTTGCACTAATTTTTCAGCTGTGTCCACAATACCGTAGAGGCTGGCGGTTCTACGCCAATCCGTGTGCGAATTGTTCACTTGAATTTCATAGCCTTGAGAAGGCCAATTATTTTCTAAGAATGCTGTACAAACATAAAGTCCAGAGTTTGCTCCAGGATATGTTTTCACGAGGGCTTTAACTTCAAAGTTTTGGAAATTATGATTACCTACTGGTCCATCATAGAAAAGGTGTCCGCGGGGGCCAGCGACAAGTAGTTCGCCGTCTTTTATTTGAAAGGAGTTCGGATTTTCGCTGGTTTTCCAGCCGCTTAAGTCGCGTCCGTTTAATAATTCGACCCATTGGGCGTTCGCGGAGAAGTTGAATAGGAGTAGTAAGAGGATGAGATTTTTCATAGACTCAAATTTATAAAGTTGAAATCAAAAAGAAAGTTGGCTTAAATTTCTACCATAGTAGATTTTAGATAAGCCAACTTTCGTAAATGTAATAATTTCTAGATTAAGAATTCAAAAGGTTAAACTTTCTGATTTTAAATTCATCCTCCGTCAAAATGCCTTTATCTTTTAGTTCTGCTAACTGAATAAGTTCTTGAGAAACATGGTGGCTTGTTGAGTTTGGACTATTAGATTTTACCAATACTACTATAGCAAAAGGGATCGCATATAACATTCCTAACATGCCCCAACCCGAAGAAGCCTCTAAGTCAGTTTCATAAAATCCAATTAAACAAAAAAGTGATAAAGTGAACCAGACGATACCAATTATAGACATTGTTTTCATAAGATCTAGGTTTACATACCAGCCTTCGGGTCAGCGCCATATTCATTATCGCCTTTAACTCCATCAGTGCAAGCCAAAACTAAATTGTAGATAGGGATTAATAAAAACCAACCACTTTTTCCTACATCATGCATTCTTCTAACTCCTACGGCAATGGAAGGTATTATTATTGCAACCTGATAAATTGTAGACAACCAAGCAAAATCCACTAGTCCACCGACAAAGCCTATTCCAAATGAAAGAATTGCATTAAATAATACGAAGTACCAATACTCGCTTCTTCTTGCTCTCCCGCTGAACGTAGCATAGTTTTTTAATACATGAAGATAATAGTTCATAGTTTTTTTGGTTTAAGTTTTCCCTACTCTTTTGGCTTTTCGGTTCCGCCTCGTTTATTTAAGTGGTTTCAGAGCTCCACGTACTGATGAGAAAAAATATAAATAATCAAATTTTATTTATGATTATTTTATTTTATTAAATGTATCATTATTAATACAACTATAGGTGATTATTTATCTAACGGTAAATTACTTGATACCACATACGGCTTATGCTCCTTCAGGTACCTCTCCCATTCTTCGCAGGATCCGCGAAAGACATTTAGGTCCACGTCGTGGGTGATGGACATAAAACATACTCAACTGCACAATTAACTTGATGTAAATTATTCTTTGAGCTTTTCTTTTATTTTACTCCAAGTGCTATTTGCTATGATTGCTTCGAACTTTACTTTCTTATTTCTACTGTATTCAATAATATAATTAGCTCTTTCTTTCGAATCTGGATGGGTACTTATCCAGGTTAAATATTTTGCCTCTTCGTTTTCTTTATCAGAAAGTTTGAATAGGAAATTGGCAAATGGTTCTGGATTTATTTTTGCTTTAATAAGGTAGTCCACAGCTTTAATATCCGCCTCCTTTTCTAAACTTCTATCAAACGCTGTGGAAGAAAGCATTTTTAAAGCTGCTTTAATTGCTTCTGAATTACCATTACCTGTTGTGATAGAAATTAATACAGAAAGGCCTATTTCACTCACTAGCTTTTTGATTACGTGGTTAAGTCTAATGTGTGCAATTTCATGACTAATGACACCACACAATTCTTCTTGATTATCTGAATTTGAAATCAATCCACTATAAATAATTAAGTGTCCATTGGGCAAGGCAAAAGCATTGATCTCATCCTTATCTAGTACATGAATTTTTATTAATTTCCGTTCTATTTTATTCTCCAAACAAATTTTAGTCACCAGACTATCCATTGTATTTTTTACTAAAGGACTATTATTTTCGTTTTCAGTACTTTGGGTCATTTCCCAAAAAAGTTCTCCTATTTTTTCTTCCGTTTCATCAGTTACTTTCTGAATCTTAAAAATTGCAACCCAGTCTATCTGAATTAACAAAAACCAGGTAGCAAAAAAAAGTGCAATGGTAATTACCCCTTGAATTAGTATCTTTTTCATGATCCAGATTTACAAATTAGGTTAGTCAGATGACCATAAAACCACCAGGAAACATGAATCCCTTTTCTTATTTGGATGGCGGTATAAATTGTTGTTATAAATTCTATTAAATTAAAAATCAAGGCAGTTATTAGGTAGGCAATGTATTTACTGGTAATAATTTCATCTGAAAAAATAATAGACACAGTCCACCAAAATCCAAAACTATTGATGAAAAATATAGAGAGCTGAGATAATAATGCTTGTGTGCAATGCCAGCGAACAAAAAATGTCCCTTTTCGATTTCCCAAATAGAAAATAATAGTAGCGATAAGGTTGATGATGGGTAAAGGAAGTCCTGCAATAATGGCAATCAATGACATTAAATAACTGTTTGATGCTTTTTCTGCCTCATGTTCCCCTGGTTGATAGGCGAATTTTATCACGTTTATCATAGTCCCTTTGTTATGTTCCAAATCCAATTAAAAAGTATAAGTACTAGTAATGGTATAGCAACTTGCGGTTTTCTAAAAAAGGACTCTATTTTTAGATAAAATATAAATAAAGTTTTCCTTTTTGTTAAAATGTCTACTATTATCCAAATGGGGGACGATAACATTATGAAGGCAACAATATAGCCCAAAGGATTAATTTCCAGAGCTCCGAAAAAATCGCCATTCATCATTGAAATAATTGAACGAGTTGAACCACAAGAAGGGCAGGGTATATTTGTCAGTTGCTTTATAAAGCAACCCTCAAAAAAACCATTATTTATAGTGTTTAAACTATAATAAAGCCAAATATACCCTGCTACGCAAGCCGTAAATAATAAAGAATACAGCTTGTTCCTGCTGTTGATCATTAATACAAAAATTGTTGGATTTTTAGCATATTTTTTTCTCTTGTTGCCGCCTGAATCATAAACCAGTCAATGATTGTCCAAATCCCTAAACCCCCACAGGTTAATAATTTTCCAATTCCAAGACCCGTATCTCCAATAATAAATCGGTCAATTCCGAGTGACCCTGCTAAAATTGAAACTATTAAACTTGTTGAAGGTTCTTTCAACTGAATAGTTGAAATCATTGCCCATTTCGAATCATCAAGAGCTAATAATCTTTCTCTGATCGCGTTAATTTGATGACTTTCGAAAAATTTCGCATTTGACATGATGTACATGTCTACTTTTTGTGAATCCATTTGATTACATATTGGTTATGTTATTCTACTCATAAGGCTTTTCGATACCGCCCTGTTTTTTACTGGTTTCAAGCTACCAGTTAGTCCTCAATCAATTTTTTATTACTAGATAATTAATTGTAATTATTTTAAATATTCAAAGTTTTTATATAACTATATTTATCAAATTAGCGATAAATATTACTATAACAATTCATTCCAACAAACTATTTTTTAAACGGTTAATATACAGCTATTCAAGTGTCTCAAAATTCTTTAAACTTAACAAATAAAAAAGGATCTCGTTTTTGACTTCGGGAGTGTTAAAACTCAGGGAGTGACAGCTCCACTCCGTTTCGCTGTCAGCCCGCAGGGCATCTAGCACAAAGCCTAGAGTATTCGCTATTTGAAAAACGGGAGTGACAGCTCCACTCCGTTCCGCTGTCAGCCCGCAGGGCATCTAGCACAAAGCCTAACATCCTGCGCTCCGCTTAGGATTATGCTTTTTCATTTTCCCTTGCTCGCCCAAGCAAGCTTGGCTCGCAATTGAAAACAAAAAAGCCTCCCAGCTAACGCTGGGAGGCTTTGTAGAGGGGAAGGGATTCGAACCCTCGGTAAGCTTGAGACCTACACACGCTTTCCAAGCGTGCTCCTTAAACCACTCGGACACCCCTCTGATTGGGATGGCAAAGTTATCAATTTATTTCGACGAATCGAAAAAGGAATCAATATCCTTCTTGAATTGGATCAATGATGGTTTATGGATGTAGTACATGTGGCCTGATTCGTAGTATTTAATGTCTACGCGGGAGCGTTGCTCAGGGCGTAAGAACATGTGCTCAATATCGTAAACCGCCGTGAAGTACGGAGTTGCGAAATCGTAGTAGCCGCAACCGAGGTAGACTTTAAGGTTCGGGTTTTTGGCCATCGCATCACGAAGACTCTCTGCCACGTTTAGGTATTTGTTTTGGACGTTTTTGTACGACCAAGGGTAAACTTCGCCGAAGACATTGTAGCCTTTCTCCTCTGTGAACTTCAATTCTCTCGATAAATAGTCGTTGATGGTGGCGGTAAATGGTCCGTCAATGTTCGCGAAAGATGGATCGAAATCGACGTATTCGCCGGCGTCATCTAGGTTACGACCCGTGAAACGAGCGTCTAAACGACCTACTGAAAGACCATCAGAACGGCGTAAGGCTTTGTAGAAACGGTTCTCCTCTACGCGTAAGTTGGCTTGAAGGCAAAGCTCTTTAGAAAGACCCGTATAATAAGCCATTTTTTCAGCGATGGCAGATTTCTCAGCGTCTGACATCCAGCCGCCTTTGATTAAGGCGGTGGCATAAGGTCCTATCGCCCATTGCTCGGATTCCTTTAATACGTCCGCGATGGGTCTCGCTAGTAAAGCGGGAGCTAATTTTTTGTGGTACCAGGCCGCTGCGGTATACGATGGAATATATAAAGCGCGAGGTAAGTCGTTTCCGACGTTATAATCATTTGTCCCAAAATTCAAGACAGCAGAGATCAAAATCACTCCGTTAATATAGATGCGGTGCTCGTCTTGTAGGAATTTGGATAATCCTGCGGCACGGGTTGTTCCGTAGCTTTCGCCCGCTAGGAATTTAGGCGAGGCCCAGCGATCGTAGCGACCTAAGAAGTTGCGTACGAAATCGCCTACGGATTTGATATCTTCTACGTAGCCATGGTATTTGCTCGCGGGTTCGCCCACGGCGCGGGAATAGCCGGTAGAAACGGGGTCGATGAAGACTAAGTCCGTTTTGTCTAACCAGGAGAATTCGTTAGGAATGTAGGAATAAGGGGCTGCGGTTGCGGTGCCGTCGTCCTTTAATACGACGCGCTTGGGGCCTACGCCGCCCATGTGTAACCATAAGGAGGCAGAACCTGGGCCACCGTTGAAGGTGAACGTGACTGGGCGCTTGGCTCCGTCTTCGTCATCTTTGGAATAGTAGGTGAAGAAGATTTTGGCCAAAACCTTACCCGTATCCGCCTTCATATGCATATATCCGGTGGTCGCCGTGTAATTAATCACCTTTCCAGCGATCGTAATGGCATGTTTCGTCTTAACTACCTGCACGCCAGCCGGGTCTTTCCCGATCTGCGCGTTTAGGCTAAGTGCTAGTGCACAAAAAAGAATGGTCAATAATTTTTTCATAGTTTAAAGATTTTGAAAACGAATATAAAAATTCTTTGGCAATAAAAGGTTATTTCGTAGATTTGCACCTACTCTATATATTATATAGACTTTATGTACCTCCTAAGAAATAAATTATGCAAAGTTTCCGTTCTGAGATAGAAAACCCCGTTGTTGAAAAAGACATCCTGGATTTAGCGAAAAAAATCGCTCAATTCAAGGCTGGCGAGATTCACGAGGAGAAGTTCAGAAGTCTTCGTCTCGCGCGCGGTGTCTACGGACAACGCCAACAAGGGGTGCAGATGATCCGTATTAAATTGCCCTATGGCAAGATTCAATTCCGCCAATGGAAGCGTATTTCGGACATTTCAGACGAATATTCGACCGGAAATTTACATTTAACGACGCGTCAAGATATACAGATTCACTATGTGTCGCTGGATCGTACGCCGGAACTTTGGGCTAAATTAGAGCAGGACGATATCACCTTACGCGAAGCTTGTGGAAACACGGTGCGTAACATTACAGCCTCCCCTACTTCAGGTATTGACCCAAAGGAATTATTTGACGTTAGCCCACACGCAGACGCGGCTTTCCGCTACTTTTTGCGCAACCCAATCTGCCAAGAAATGGGGCGCAAGATCAAGATTTCTTTTTCAAATACGGATGAAGATACGTCTTTAGCGTATTTACACGACCTGGGTTTTATTCCCAAAATCGTCAACGGCGAACGCGGGTTCAAAGTAGTCGTGGGTGGTGGCCTAGGCGCACAGCCGATGCTAGCCCACGTTTCACATGAATTCCTAGCCGAAGACAAAGTAATCCCCTTCATCGAAGCTATTTTACGTGTTTTCGATCGCCACGGCGAACGCAATTCCCGCCACAAGGCGCGCATGAAATTCTTGATTCAAAAAATCGGTTTTGAGGCCTTTATGGATTTAGTGAAGGCGGAGACCAAAGCCTTAAAAAATCATGCTATCGGGATTCCTTCCGCTTCGGCTTGGGAAGTTTCGCCACCTACATTAGTTGCCTCTGTGGCTACCCCTACCACTGAAGCTTATGCGACTTGGTTAGCAACGAATACCTTTGAACAAAAACAAAAAGGATTCCACGCGGTGTATGTGCGTATCCTAAATGGTAATATATCGAGTGTGACATCTCGTTCGTTGATCGAGGCTTTAACAGGTTATATCGGAGACGATGTTCGCATCACGATTAACCAAGGTTTGATGTTGAAATATGTGCCATCTGCGAATTTGGCCTACGTATACTCCGTATTAGACGCACACGGCTTAGCGGCTCCGGGAGCGAATTCCATCGCGAACATCACGGCCTGCCCGGGAACGGACACGTGTAATTTAGCGATCTCGGATTCGACGAATATCACCTCAAAATTAGAGGCGGTCATCACGGAAGAATTCCCGTCCTTGATCCACGACAGCGCGATGAAAATCAAAATTTCTGGTTGTATGAATGCTTGTGGACAACACAGCATGGCATCCATCGGCTTCCACGGTTCTTCCTTAAAGGCGGCAGATAAACGCGTTTTACCGGCTTTACAAGTCTTATTAGGCGGCGCAACGTTAGGAAATGGCGAAGGGAAAATCGCTGATAAAGTAATCAAGGTTCCTTCTAAAAGAGGTCCTAAAGTATTGCGCATTCTATTGAATAATTTCGAAGAGAACGCTCAGGCAGACGAATATTTCCACAGCTATTACGATCGCCAAGGAGAGAAATATTTCTACGATTTATTAAAGCCGATCGCAGATTTGAGCACTTTAGTAAACGATGATTTCATCGACTGGGGCGCTACGGAAAACTTCGCGACTGAAATCGGTGTGGGAGAATGCGCGGGGGTTGTGATCGACTTAGTAGCTACGCTTCTTTTTGAGTCTGACGAAAAATACGAATGGACAGCCGCTGCCTTAGAGGACAAACGTTATGCAGATGCCATCTACCACGCGTACAGCGTATTTATTTCAGCAGCAAAAGCACTCTTATTAGATAAATCGATTTCGGTTCCTACCCAAACTTCGGTAATCAACAAATTCGATGAAAACTTTGTAGCGACGGGCGAATTTGCCATCGATGCTCCTAGCTTCTCTGAATTAGTGTTACAGATTAACCTAAACGAACCGTCAGCAGAATTTGCTGCTACCTACACGGCTCAAGCACACGCCTTTTTAAAATCCGCCAAAGCTTTACGTTCTTAATCCTATGAATAATTTAAGCCATTTCAGAAAATTAGAACCCCACCCGAAATTAACGGTGGTGGGCGCTGGTCCGGGTGATCCGGAGTTGATTACCTTAAAGGCCATCAAGGCTATCGCGTCTGCGCAAGCGGTTTTATACGATGCTTTGGTCGACAAAACCTTATTAGAACACTGCGCTCCTGCCTGCGAGCAGATTTATGTGGGCAAGCGTGCGGGAGAAAGTCATTCGCAAGAGGCGATAAACACCTTAATCGTAGAAAAAGCCTACGCTTTAGGTCATGTGGTTCGTTTGAAAGGTGGGGATCCGTTTGTGTTTGGACGTGGTCAAGAAGAAATCGAATTCGCGCGCGGCTTCGGTTTGCTGACGGATTATGTTCCCGGTATTTCATCTTCTTATGCCGCTCCTGGTTCAGCAGATATTCCGTTGACGATCAGGGGAGTGAACGAAAGTTTTTGGGTGATGACGGGGACGAAATCGGATGGATCATTGACTGCTGACCTAGCCCTAGGTTTACAATCCTCTGCTACCTTAGTGATCTTGATGGGAATGAATAAATTGAAAGAGATTTCAGATGTATGCCAAAGCATGGGCAAAGGCGACATCTCCGCCGCGATCATCCAAAACGGAACGATGAAAAATCAACGAATTGGTATTTCTGCCGCCGCTGATTTAGCTTCTATGGCTTCGAAAGAAGGCTTAAGCAATCCAGCCATCATCGTCATAGGCGAGGTCGTACGCCACGCGAAGCCAGAATTATGGAAACAAATTTCGAAAATTAGTAAAGAAAATGAGCAATAGAATTAACATCTCCAGCGGTTCCCCTTTCGAAGATACCTTCGGCTACTGCCGCGCCGTAAAAACAGGAAATCTGATAGAAATTTCAGGAACTGTTGCCTTAATAGACGGCGAAAAAGTGACGGCGGACGATTTATACGCTCAAACCTACAACATCATCGAGCGCATTGCGGTCGTTTTAGAAGAAGCAGGTTCATCTCTAAAAGACGTGGTTCGCACGCGTATTTTCACGACGGATATTTCCAAGAATTTAGACATAGCACGAGCACACGCGCATTTCTTTGGCGACATCAAACCTACTACTGGGATTTATGGAATTTCAGCCTTGATCGCTCCGCAGTATAAAGTGGAGATTGAGTTTACAGCTTGGGTGGGATAGACTAAATCTTCCCAGCCTCCCGCTTCAGCAACTCCACATCGATCGGAACTACGCCCAGCGATTCACAGACTAAGCCTCCGCCTAAATTAGCGAGCTCTGCGATTTGCTTTGCCGTTCCACCTGCTGCAAGTGCGCAAGCGGCGATAGAAATCACCGTATCTCCTGCGCCTGAAACATCGGCGATTTGTCGAATGTGCGCTGGAATTTGAATTTGGTCTGTATTGAAATCCATATAAACGCCGCGCTCTGACATCGTCACGAATAATCCCGTGAAGGATTGCGCCGCTTTAAAATCAGCGACAGTTTTCGCGATATTCTCTGGGTTTGTTGCTGATGCATCTAAGCCCAAGCCTTCCTGTAATTCGTGTAAATTTGGTTTGAACAAGGTCGCACCCGTACAGGCAAAGAAGTTCTTTTTCTTCGGATCGACGACTGTGGGAATATTTTGATCAGACGCTAATGCAATGATTTCTTGAATCAGTCCGCCGCTTAAAACCCCTTTGTCATAATCCTCAAAAAGCACCACATCGACTTCGGGCAACCAAGCCTTTACTTGCGCCAAAAGAGCTTGCGATGAAGCAGCTGAAATGGGTGCCTCTGTTTCTGAATCTACTCTGATTAATTGCTGAGATCCAGCAATAACGCGTTCCTTAATCGTGGTAGGACGACCTTTCTCCACAATAATACCGGCTGTAGATAAACCAGCTTCTTGTAGAATACCTTGCAAGGTTTCTCCCGTAGCATCATCCCCTATAACAGAGCAAACCATAGGCTTAGCCCCTAAGCTCGAAATATTCAAGACCACGTTTCCGGCCCCACCTAAACGAGATTCCCGTTTTACGACATTGACCACGGGCACAGGAGCTTCCGGCGAAATGCGATTCACCTTTCCCCAGGTATAGGCATCCACCATTAAATCGCCTATCACGAGAACGCGAAGGCTGGAAAATTTCTCAATCAGGGTTGATAATGCGCTCATATGTAACCTCCTATTTTATCCTCCTATGCTGGTCATCGATTCAGTGATGACTCCTTTTCTATTTTTTTCTGCTTCAAATCCGTCCAAAGAACGCGCCTTAAACAAAGTCATTAATTGTATTTTAATCTCCTCATCGCTTACTCCCCCACGAAGATACGCCTTCAAATCAAAAACGCCATCATCGTAAAGACAAGTCTTGACTTGACCTTTGGCAGTTAATCGAATCCGATTACAAGTCCCACAAAATGTCCTACTGAAGGCCGCAATAATGCCCACATTTCCTTGAAATCCAGGAATTTCGTAGGTTTTCGCTGTTTCACCAAACAAAAATGGCCTCGCCTTCAAATCCGGAAATTGCGAGCGAATACGTTCTAAAATACGCACATGGTCCCAAAATAATTTCTCCTCCACTAAGCCCGAACCATTAAATGGCATCTCTTCGATAAATCTCACTGAGACTGGGTGTGTTCTAGCAAACTCCGTTAATTCAATAATATCCTCCTCATTTTTGCCGTGCATCACGACAGCATTTATCTTTACTTGGAAACCGGCTTGAATCAAGCGAATCAAATTATCATATACTTTGGCAAAATCATCCCGCCGCGTAATCTCCTTAAAGCGATCGCGGTTAAGTGAATCCAAACTCAAATTGATGTGACGAACACCCAGCTTTTGCAAAGTCTCAATATAGTCGCCGATGAATACGCCATTCGTGGTAAGACAAATTTCGAGATCTTTCAAGCCCGCTAAATCGGTCAGAAAATCTACTAATCCATTGCGAACAAAAGGCTCTCCGCCGGTAATGCGAACCTTTTTAATCCCCATTTCGTGCATAATCCGAGTCAAACGAAACATCTCCTCCCAGCTCAATAACTCGCGTTCCGGTAGATAGTTAATCCCCTCTGCCGGCATACAATAGGTGCAGCGCAGATTGCAACGATCCGTCACCGCGAGTCGTAAATAACTCAATTCGCGGCCGTGATTATCAAAAAGCTGAGGATTATCCAATATATTTGCTTAATTCTTTCCAAAGGTACAAAAAACGATGTCAACCTACCACATACTTCTCTTCGGTATTTGCCGCGATTTGTTAAAGTCGTCCACGATTTCGATCGAAAAAGAGGGAGCATGCACCGTAGGGGATCTTTTACAAATCGTGCGATCGATGCATCCTGCTTTGGAAAAACTACCCTCCTTACGACTTGCCGCCGAACACCGCTTTCCAGAACCGGATTTTATCCTCTCAGAAAGTATGGAAATTGCCTTAATTCCACCCGTGAGTGGCGGATAATCCGTATATTTGTTATTAAATCTTTACAAAGTCTATGGGATTAAATCTCCTGTTTCTTGGAGTGCTATTACTGCCTTGGGCGTCTGCTCTGTTAGTGGCGATTTTCCCAAAACCCATCGTATCGATTTCCCTGTCTGCTTTATTTAGTGCGGCAGCTCTCTTTTTCGTCATTAACACCGGAAACAATTTCAAAATCGCCTACACCTGGTTTAACCTGGGTAGTCAGGAGATTAACGCAAGTTTTTGGGTCAATTCCTCTGCGCTGTTCGTACTCGGATTAGTGGCTATCGTTTCCTTCTGTGTTCAGTTGTTTTCCAAATCCTATCTAGCTAAAGACCCATCCATCGGCCGCTACTACCTGTATTTACACCTATTTGTGGGTGCGATGACGCTTTTAGTCGTAACGGATTCTATTCTTATTTTCTATGGGGCTTGGGAATTAGTGGGAGCGGGATCGTATTTGCTGATTAGTTTTTGGCATGAAAAACCAGCCGCGACTCAAGCTGCTAAAAAAGCATTCTTGATCAACCGCTTCGGAGATATCGCCCTTTTATTCGGTTTAATCGGACTCGGTCTTCATTTCAATACTTGGCAATTTTCCGAGATGCACGGCATCGCGCCTACCCTCATCGGAATCGCCATTATCACCGGAGGTATCGCAAAATCGGCGCAATTCCCCTTCATGTCATGGTTACCGGATGCGATGGAAGGGCCTACTCCAGCATCTGCCTTGATCCACGCAGCCACCATGGTGGCGGCAGGAGTTTTTGTGGGGGTGCGCGTTTTCGGTATCACGAGTCCAGAAACCCATCTATTTATGGCTGTCATCGGTGCCATCTCCTTTATATCAGGTGCCATTTTTGCCCTGTTCCAGAACGACATCAAAAAGACCCTCGCCTATTCCACCATCTCCCAACTAGGTTTAATGTGGATGGGAATGGGTTCTGATGCCTCTTTATTCCATCTATTGACCCACGGTATTTTCAAAGCCGGCCTATTTTTAGCGGCCGGAGCCGTCATTCACACCGTGCATTCCCAAAGCCTAAACGACATGGGTGGCTTGCGAAAAAAAGCTCCGGTGGCGGCTTTTGCCTACCTCATTTTCGGTGCCGGATTAATGGGATTACCCCTTACCGGCGGATTTTATAGCAAGGAAAGTCTAGCTGGCTACTTGTATGCTAACGAACAATTCGAACTGTTGGGCGTTTTAGGAGTTGGTATGGTGCTAACGAGTTTCTACATTAGCCGACAGTTTTATTTGATCTTTATGGGGCCGTTGAAAGAGGGTTCTCCAGAGAAAAACATAGCTTTAAACCTCCCCATTAGGCTATTAATTATAGCTAGTTTATCCATTTGGTTCTCGCTACATCCATTTGAAATGCGTAGCTACGCATTCCTAACCATATACCGCATTCCCTCCTTTTGGTTGTATATCACGGCGGGGACTTGGATTTTGGGAATTACCGCCACCTATTTCACACGACATTGGATTCCTTCCGGAAATTATCAGTTTTTGCCTCGTTTTTGGCCTTCCTTATTCAGCCTTATTCGCTGGAAAAGCAGATCAGCGCAAGTATTTGAAACACAATTCATCGATCGCTTCGTGAATGGAATTGCCGCCATACAAGTAATTATAGCCCACCTAGCCGCCTGGTTCGATCGACATATCGTGGACGGTATTTTAGTGGGTGGAAGTACAAGCCTGAGTGCCGGAACTGGAAAAATTTTAAGTCGCTGGCAATCAGCCAAAGTCCAGAATTACTGGACTATGATTATTGTGACATTTGCCTTATTTTTACTTTACGCTCTTTTATCTAAATGACGAATTTACCCCTCTTATCGCTATTAATTGGATTGCCTCTATTGGGCGCTTTCGTCCTTGGAATGGGGCAATTAAAAGAGCAAGCGAGAGCCCTGGCGATTGGGCTATCCACCATTCAATTAGGGCTTCTAGGCTATATTTATTCAGCATTCGATAAATCCTCTGGCTTATTTCAATTCAATGAATCTCATAATTGGTTCTCGATCTCCCTAGGATCAATGGGACAATTTATGACCAAATACACCCTCGGAATCGATGGATTAAGCATTTCATTAATTCTTTTGACCGGATTAATTACCTGGGTAGCACTTTGGAACTCCACTGAAATTAAAGAAAAAATAGGAGGCTATTATGCCTTAGTCTTACTTTTAAATGCCTCTTTACTGGGGTGTTTTTTAGCTAAAGACCTCTTCTTATTTTATGTTTTCTTCGAGTTTATGCTTTTACCGATGTATTTCTTAATCGGAATTTGGGGAGGACCACGTCGCAATTACGCGTCTTTAAAGTTCTTTATTTACACCCTAGTAGGTTCACTTTTCATTCTGGTGGTGATGTTAGGCATGGGCCTAGCCTATGTGGATCCCTACGAAACGGCCTTATTAAATGGGCTAATTAGGCCAGAACAAAGCTTTAATATCGATGCTTTGAAAGCCGTTCAGCTGATGGTTCATTCACAGGAATTAGCGACTTCATCGCTGGTTCACAGTTTTGATATACAGGCATTAACGGATTATAATAATTGCCAAATAACCAGCATCCTACACATTAGCTCAGGCTGGCAACTAGCTGGAATGAGCGCGCGGGAATGGGGATTTTGGCTCTTATTCATCGGATTCGCCATCAAATTACCGATGGTTCCCTTGCACACCTGGTTACCCGATGCCCACGTCGAAGCACCTACACCTATCTCGGTTTTATTAGCTGGTGTTCTACTAAAAATAGGAGCCTATGGTTGGTTGAGAATCACCATTCCCTTTTTTCAAATAGAAGCCCTACTGGTAGCCCCCATTTTAGCAGGACTAGGAGCACTTTCTATCATCTATGGTGCTTATAATGCCCTTGCGATGAAGGACTTAAAGAAATTAGTGGCCTACTCGTCCGTATCCCACATGGGATTTGTGCTCCTAGGAATCGCAGCTTTTACAGCAGAGGGATGGCAAGGGGCTATTTTCCAAACCATCTCCCACGGTATTTTATCCGCTTTGTTATTCCTACTCGTGGGCGTTCTGTATTCACGCACAGGCGATCGGGAAATTGACTCTTATTCCGGCCTGGTGACGCTTATGCCGCGATTCACTCTCATCTCAGGCATCGCCATTTTTGCCTCTTTAGGCCTTCCTGGGTTCTCCGGATTCATCGGGGAATTCTTTAGTTTGATGGGCGCGTTCACAAGTCCATTTTTACACCCCGCTTTCGCTATAATCGGAGCCTTGGGCTTATTATTAGGTGCGGGTTATTTATTATGGGCATTCCAAAAAATCTATTTGGGAAAACTCTACCTAAAAAACAACGAGTGGTCTTTGCCCGATTTGAATAAATTAGAATTATGTAGTCTTTTTGGTCTAGGAATAATCAGTATATTGCTAGGCGTTTACCCGGGCTTATTATTTGAACTCAGTGAAAAATTCGTTACCGGATTTCTAAAATAAACCTATTAAAATATAAACCTATGGAAAACAAATTCAGCCGCAGAGACATCCTAAAAAGCTCAGCAGGTTTCGCTGGTCTAGGCATGATGGGCAATCGATTCACGGAAGCCGACAAACAAGTGGGCCTTGACCTAAAAGGGAAAGTTCAACACTCCGCTTGCCGCTGGTGCTATAATGATATTCCTTTTGAGGAATTAGTAGTGAATGCTAAAAAAATCGGCTTAAGCTCGATCGAATTAACGGGTCCAGAAGAGTGGGAAATTCTTAAAAAACATGACATGACGGCTGCGATCGGCTGGGGAAAATACCCGGAAGGCATGGGTCTACCGAACTTTTTCAACAAGGTTTCTAACCACGATGCACTCGTTTCTTTCTACGAAGATCTCATTCCACGTGCAGCGAAAGCAGGCGTTAAAAATCTGATTACCTTCTCCGGAAATCGCAATGGCATGAGCGACGAGCAGGGTTTAATGAACTGTAAAAAAGGACTTCAGCGCATCATGAAGACGGCAGAGCGCCACGACGTCACGATCTCGATGGAGTTATTGAATTCCAAAGTAAACCACAAAGATTACCAAGCTGATCATACGGAATGGGGTGCTGTGCTTTGTGAAATGGTGGGTTCCAATAAATTCAAATTACTATACGACATCTATCACATGCAAATCATGGAAGGGGACGTAATCGCTACCATCAAGAAAAATCATCAATATATCTCTCACTACCACACGGGCGGTGTTCCCGGTCGTAACGAGATAGATGAAACACAAGAACTTCAGTACGCCGCTATCGTTCGAGCAATCTACGACACAGGATACAAAGGTTATATTGGGCAAGAATTCGTTCCAGCCCGCAAAGACAAGATGGCATCTTTAGAGCAAGCGGTAAAAATCTGCGATATCTAAAATTATCTAGTCATTGATAAAAACGCAAATTGCTCCGGGTGAGTGGTTTGCGTTTTTTATTTATCAGGTAATTGGTAATCAATTTATTCGAGTTGCGAGCCTATGCTTTTCTCCCCTATTTCGGGGCATGAAAACGCTCTTTTTCCTTTTCCTTAGTTTCACCACCTTTGCACAATGTGCTAGCATTAGCATACAACCCCTCGCCCAAATCACCTGCGAAGGCGATTCCATTCGTCTTCTCTGCCTAAATTCAGGAGGCACCTACCAATGGGAAAAACGCCGACCCACGGACTCTAAATTCACCAGTATTACGAACGCGCGGGCGACCCGATATTCCTTTCTCGCTGGCGGAACCACCCATCCGACGGGATCCTATTACCGATTAAAGATTACCTTAGGTAAGTGCATTAACTATTCTGATTCTGTCCTAGTAGTTCTTCGAAAAGCTCCAGTCATAGCTGGCTTAACCGTTTGCGAAAAGGCGCGCGTTCCACTTTCATCTTCCTATTTCTGGACGGTCAATGGTCTTGCAGTAGATTCAGTTATAGCTGCACCCTTATTTAATGGGGCTAAACTGAAAGCCTTTGCTAGTTTCGCTAGGCTACCTGCCGGAACCTGCGTTCTGGCGTCTAACGAAGTTTCCCTCACGGTCACCTCGCTACCAGCTGCCCCTAGCCACGCAGTCAAACTCGTCAAATCCTGCGTAGACCTTCCCTTCTCCTTGAATGCAACCGGCTGTTCTCCTTCTTTGACTTTTTGGTATACTGCTGCCGGCACTAAAGTAGGCGAAGGCAGTCGACTTTCATACGTAAGTTCCGACAGTTCCATTTTTCGAGCCTCTTGCGTTAAATCGGGATGCGAAGGTCCCTTGTCTGCAGGTGTAAAAACAGCGATCTATCCCATTCCCGCTCCGCCATTGAACACCTCTTCTACTTATTTTTGCTCTGACGTTTCTTTCTCTTTACAAGCGAGTGGAGGATTGAATAACATCTGGCATGAAACGGAATCATCGAAATCGAGCCTCAGTACAGCAACTGCATTATCAATGAAGGCCATTCGAAATATTGGTTCTGAAGATTCCCTATTCGTCCGATATGCATCTGTCAAAATAAACGATTGTGAGAGCGCGCGAACCCCTGTGCCCATTCGCATTAAACCACAGCTGGAAATCACTCCCATAACTACGCTTACTTTGACAGGCGAAAAAACACTTACGCCGCCACTGATGCAAATCCACAAAGGAAGTCCTCCCTACCGAATCTCCTATACCTCCACGGCAAAAAGCCCTTTCGGCCCCTTTAGCTCCAGTGGATTTCTCTACCGTAGCGTCATCGATTCCCTCGGCTGCAGCGCAAAAGACACAATAATTGTTTCCTATGTGCGGAATGGACCCATCATTCATCATTTAATGGCTACCACTGAAACCAATTGTCTGAGTGCTACTTATCGAATAAGAATTAGTGGATGTCCTTTGAAAACCTCCGCACTTAGTTCGAGTAAACGCTACGAATCCCCTATTGCTGATTTTACATTAACAGGAGGCAATTATAGCTTTCTCTGTAATGATGGAGAAACAGATACATTGCTATTGAATTTACCCCTTCTGAAGCAGCCTATCTCCCTGGTTCGTAAATCCTTTACCGGAATTATTTGTGATGTAGATAGTGCTCAGATTAGTCTAGTAATAGACCCTCCGATTCGTTTTGTAGGATGGGAGAGAGATGGCCACCTATTTTCAGTGGAAAAAGCAATGAATGGAATTCTGCCTGCAGGTGATTATCAATCCGTCATGGAGGAGAATGGTTGTTTTTATCGTTCGGAAAAAATCGTTCTGGAAAAGAGGCCTAATCCCTCAGCACCCTTTCTAGAAAAAATGGGAGCCTATTTTATGAAAGTTCGTGCTGTGGGCATCCCCGAATGGCTCATCGACCAAAAACGCTCCAGCGATACAGCTTCATTTCGAAAAATCACCGAAGGCCGCGAATTCTATGCGAGGGCAAAATACCGCTATCCTACACGCGAATGTTTTTCGGGCTATTCCAATGTCATTTATGTGGATCAGCCTCCCACCTATGAGTTCGTTGCCTACCCCAATCCAAATAAAGGAATCTTATCTATCGAGATCGCCTATGAAACAGAAAAAGCAATACTCTACTTATTTGATTTAAAAGGCAAATTGCTAGATTCAACAGAAATAAAAAATTCCAGCAGGATGATGAACTGGGATATTTCCCGTTTCCCTGCTGGAACCTATGTACTGAAGCTGATCTCTGATGGGATCAGTCAAGAAAAAACTATTCGTAAATCCCTTTAGCGATTTTTTCGGAAATTGCTTTAGGGGCAACCCAAGCTAAAAAGGCACCTAGTTTGTTTATAAAGCCAGTGATAACCTCTTGTTTCTTAGCAAACATGCCATCTACGGCAATTTTAGCCACTTGTTCTGGGGTCATTGTTATCTTCTCTGCCGCTTTACTTGCTTTTTCTGGCAAGTTAGCACGGTCATTGAAGTTCGTTGTGGTAGCACCTGGGCTCACGGCTGTCACCGTAATTCCTTTGGCCTTCCATTCATGAAATAAGCCACGAGAAAAATTTAAAACAAACACTTTAGAAGCTGCATAAACACTCATTAGAGGAATCGCCTGATAAGCTGTCGAACTAGCAATATTCAACACATAAGCCTGCCCCTTACCGCTTAACATTGGGTAGAAGCGGTGACAGGCTTCCACTAAGGCGTTCATGTTTACTTGCATCATTTTTTGAGTTTCTTCGAAAGAATAACTTTCAAATTCCCCCACTAAACCATAACCCGCATTATTGACCAAAATCCGAAGATCGATCTGCTTGTCTAAAACCCATTCATATAGAGTCGAAATAGCTGACGAGTCCGCTAAATCCGACACTAAATAATCCACCTCTAAGGAATACTTTTTCTGAATCTCTTCTTTCACCATTTGCAACTCATAAGAATTACGAGCAACCAGTAAAAGATTATATCCTCTTTCTGCTAACTGGATGGCAATCTCTTTGCCTATCCCTTTACTTCCTCCTGTAATTAGTGCGTATGACATAGCTATAATGAAAATGAAAAAAGCCGCCCGTTGAGCAGCTTTTTTCGATGTTTAATTTCCTCTTACTTTTTAGGAGCTGCCGCGGCCGGAGCAGGATTTAAATAGTCATTGACATCTTTATCATCCGTTTTTATTTCCTGAGCTTTGGTAAAATAATCTCTCACTTTTGTGTCATCCTTCGTCACTGTTAAGTGATAACCTCCTAAATATTTATAAGCCTCAAATAATTGATTCTTATCTTCTTTTAAAGCCGTAGATTTTTCTTCTCTTAACTTTATCACCGTTTCTAAAAATTTCTCATAGTGAGAAACTCCTAACCACTTAGTGCCTGTATAATCAATTAAGTTATTAGCTCTAGCTCGGTTAATGTAGAATGGAGGCCATTTGTCATTTACTGAAATCGCCTTAGCAAATAAGGTATCTGATTTCATGGCAATTAAAGGGCGATTCAATGTATCTGCTCTTGGAATAAAGGCAGAAACAAAATAATAATCCATCGCAGCCTTGAAATAATCTCCAGAACCTACAGCTTGATTTTTCTTTTGCTTCCAATCGATACTTTTCAATGCAGCATTTGCTGCGTCATTATAACGCTTTTGCTTGTAGCGAATATCGTGAATAATGTTGTACACATTATTGTTCGTATCTAAGGGAGCGGCACGCTCTAAATAATTTAAAGCAACCGAATCTTTACCTAAACCTTGATACCCTTTTCCAAAATACAAATCATCCATATAATATGGCTTCACACCAGAACGAACCATACCTTCCAAGTTATCAATACCTTGTTGGTAATTTTTCATTTCGACATGCGAATAACCCCGCATACGGAAGATATCATTATCTTTCACACCCTTCTTATCTGCCTCATCTGTGTACTTCATCGCACCTTCATAATCTTGAGATAAGAATAATAATTTAGCCGTTTCTAAAGTCACCTCAGGTGTAGCCTCCGCTTTCTCTAAGTACTTTCTGAAATAACGTGATGCATTTTTATATTGCGCACCTACGATCAAATACTCGCCATAACGCTTGTGTGCAGGAGCATAATTCGAATCTAAATCGATCGCCTCTTTATAACGTGATTGCGTCTCGCGGTAATTTTTACCACGTAAGAAAACCGTTCCGATCTTCACTTTTGCTTTCACATTTCTAGGATCTTGCATTAAGGCCTGCTCATAAGATGAAACCGCATTACCTCCATCATTCTTGATTAAAAATGCATCACCGCGAACAATCATTTGCTCCGCGTTAGGACCTTTCTTTGTTTTCTCTAACATTAAGTCGATCAAACGAATCGCTTCCGCAGGGTCATTATTGTTGGCATTGAATTCAGTATCACGTCCTAATTTATGGAACATCTCATACGCCTCCGCTATGCGGTGAAGGACATCGCCATTTTTGTATTTCGTTTCTTGTAAAATACGGTCAAAATCCACTTTCGCCTCATTTACCTTGTTTTGACCTACTTTAATCGTAGCTAAACCTACTTGATTTAAATAGTTTTTAGGATCTGCTGCTAGGCCTTTTTTGAAAGCATCTTCAGCTCCAGCCCAATCTCTGCGAGATAAAAAGTAGTAGCCTAAAAAATAGTAGTTTTCACCGGTAGGAGAAGCAGTTACTAAGCCTTCAAAAACTTGCTTTGCTCTGCTAGGTTGATCGCGATCAATTAAGTGTAATCCTTCTGCGATAGTTTGTCCCATTGCCATATTGGTAATCAATAAACTAATTACCAATATTAACGATTTCATTTTCTTCATTTTGTTTTTATAATTAATAGCTAATGATACTTTTACTAGGCCTCGAACACCGAAATGTCCAATTTTATACACTTAAATTAAAATCATACGAACAACAAAAATAAAACTATTCTTCAATTTTCCCTAACCTAAGCTAGATAAAAAAAGACTATTGACTGATTTGATAGGTTCGAATCGTGATAGGTCGGGTCAAAGGGATTAATCCTGCCTTCAAAACAATCAATTGACCTAAGTCCCCAGACACGTAATTTAAGAAGCCCGTTCCTAAACCTTGATGTGCTTCCTTGATAATATATTTGATTTCCCTGCGCAAAGGATATTTTTTCAACGCTAAATTATAGCCAAAAGGCTGCGTATAGGGCATCCCCTTCCCTTCTGCTACTGACATAACGTGAATGGAACGAATGAAACCTAGTGAAGTGGGATTATCTCCATCACTAATCCAATTCGAACCAATAATTCCAATCGAATTAGGATTATTTTTCACCTGATTGATCACTTCTGGGTTAGAACCTGCGGCCACTACTCGTAATTTCTCCGCACTCGAAATCTTTAATTTATCTAGTAAAAATTTCAAATTGCTGGAGTTAGCTTTATCTACAAATAAGGTATATTTCGTTGAAGTTCCCACGATCAATTCCCTTAAATCAACTAAAGTAATGAGTGTATCTGAATTAGCCTTATTAGCTAATAAGGCGATGCCATCAGCAGCAATATTAAAACTGCGGTAGGTAATCGCTTCCCTAGTAAAAATTTCTTTTTCTGAAGGCGTTAAGTCCCGTGACACCACTACCCCTCGAATTTTGTCATTTAGCATATCTGCAATGACTTCATTTTCAGGACTAAATTTATACTTGATTTTAGCGTAGTGATACTGCTCTTCAAAAGCTGTTTTTTCTGCTTTCATCAAAGGCTCAAAAGATTCATCTACACCTAGCGTAATTTCTCCAATCGTAGCAGAATCTGTAGGTCCCTCCTTTTTATCTGAGGAACATTGAAACAGGCAAAGTCCTAAAAGAACTAAAAAACTATTTTTGATATTCTTCATCCTCATCATCTGTAGAGTTAAAATAGGCATAGGCTCTCCAAATTCGAAAACCTCCGTAGGCCATAAAAAGTATTCCAAATAAAACAACAGTAGGTATGCCAAAGTTCATACCTAAGTCAAATTCCGAATAGAAAGCAACATACGTGCCTACAAAAAAATAAGCAAATGCCACAATTATTCGAAAAGTAACATTAATCCAAACAGCAACTGGTCTTTTCATATTCTTTAAAAAAACAGACCTGCTAAAAATACATTCAGCAGGTCTGTCTATGATTAAGCATTTCTATCTTACTCCGATAAAACGAACGTAATTGGTTGAGTAAAACGAGATCTAACTGCACGTCCAGACTGTTTACCAGGATTCCATCTTGGCATAGACTTGATTACGCGAACAGCTTCCTCATCACAACCGAAACCAACTCCCTTCAAAACTTGTACGTCTTGAACAGAACCGTCCGTGTTTACAACGAAAGAGACGAATACTCTACCGCCTACGTTTGCACGCTGAGCAGCAGATGGGTATTTCAAAGTTTTACCTAAGAAACGTGCCCAAGCACCCGATCCTCCAGGGAATTCAGCTTGCTGCTCCACAGCTGTAAAGATTTCATCTTCAGCTGGTCTAGGTGGCTCAACAGGTGCTGCTTTACCCGCATCTGGATCTACTGGTGGTTCATACGATTCCGTCTCACCTTTCACCGTTTCCGATGCGGTATTTCCTTTCACCTCTTCAGGTGGAGGCTCCGGCTTCGTTACCTCTTCATCATGCTTAATTTCAGGAGGTAAGAATTTCGTCGTAGTCACCTTAGGAATTTCCTTGGGTGGTGGCGGTGGTGGCGGTGGAGGCAACTCAACCTTTTTAGGTGGAGCAGGCTTGTCCAATTTCATTACTTCAGCAGTCACCTCAGTCTTATTTTCTGCAGCGGCAGTTAACTGTTTCCAGAAAGCTGCTAACAAAAGAGCACCGACAAAGAGTGCAGAGCCTAGTAACACGGACCGCTTCATTACCTTAGGATATCTCGTTCTAAGATCGAAGGCACCGTATTCACGGTTCTTGTTTCTGAAGATAATATCGTCTAAAGTAGCATCTTGGCTTATTACTTGTGACATAATATTCGTTTAATTTAAAATTAATTTATACCCTTATTTTCCTGATCGTTTAATCAATGCCTCCGTATCCGGATCGATTTCTAACAAAGCATAACGCTTATTATTAGTAATCGCACATTCATCAAGCATGTCAATCATGTTGCGATACTTTGCACCTTTGGTTGGCTTGATCACGATAGTAAAATTATTACCCACTTTCGCTTTCAGATCCGCGATAACCTTGCGAATTCCTGTCTCCGAATAGTTAGTAACTTGCATTACTGTACCTGCTTCAGTAGGGATACCTTGGTAATAATACACCTTATTTGCATCTGGACACACGGTAAGTGTTTCCGATAATTTAACAGGTGATGTTTCCTTCGTATCCGTTTTATCAGGCATGTTTAATTGCATGGTAACGGGCTTTGCTAACGTCGTTGTTAACATAAAGAAAGTAATCAAAAGGAAGCCTAAGTCCACCATAGGTGTCATGTCGATTTTAGTCGACATTTTCTTACTGCGCTTCTTTCCGCCTTTCTTCCCGCCACCGGAGCTATCTATTTCTGCCATTTCTTTTTGTAATTAAAAATGAAAACTTATTTCGGTTTATTTTCCGGTCCAGTTACTAGTTGGAAGATATTGATATTCTGAGCCTGCAAAGTCCCGATGATATCGGCAAACACTTTGTAGTTAGATTCCTTATCTCCTTTGATAGCAACTTTCAACTCTGGATTAGACAATTTCGCATAACCCACCCAATACGAAAGCTCGTTATTAGATGAATCAAGTGGAATCCCCTTGCTTAGCGCTTTCGCTTCTGAAGGTTTCATATTTAACACCTGACGCATTGCACCTAGAGGATAGCCTACAATTTCCGAAGACATAAAATTCTTCTTCATTTCAGCCGTTACAGCGATTCCATAGCGATTAGCCATACGCTCTAACATAAATTCTCTCGCCTGCTGATCATCAGTTGCTAAATAAACGCCACCTTCGGGTGAAACACTAACCATCAGCATACCATCTTTTATGTTCAGAGGTTTCTCTGAGATAGAAGACGGAGGAGTGATCGTAACTGCCTCTTCTGGACGGAACTTCGCGGTTAACATGAAGAACGTCAAAAGAAGGAAAGCCACATCACACATCGCTGTCATGTCGAGTGAGACACTATGTCGTTTAGCTTTAACTTTTGGCATAACAATTATTTTTTGAACGGTGAATAAAATTGAATGAAAGGGCTAAAGCCCCTAAATCAGTTCAAATATTAATTGTGATGCGTAGCGTAGTTTTGGTTAACACTTAAGCCGATTTCGTCGATGCTGTAAGTTAACTCATCAATTTTCGCTGTGAATACGTTGTATGCGATGATACAGATAGCAGATGTACCGATACCTAATGCCGTATTGATAAGAGCCTCAGAGATACCATTTGCTAAAGCGGATGAATCAGTTGATCCACCTGAGTTACCTAATGACGCAAAGGCCTTAATCATACCAATTACCGTTCCTAAAAGACCGATCAAAGTTGATACCGATGCTAAAGTTGCGATGATTGTTAAGTTTTTCTCTAACATTGGCAATTCTAATGAAGTAGCTTCTTCCACTTCTTTACTCAATGCAGCTAATTTTTGCTCTTTATCTAAAGCTTTCTCCGTAGTTAAAGCCTTGTACTTATTGATTGCAGCTAAAGTTACATTACCTACAGATCCTTCTTGTACTTTACAAGCTTTCAAAGCAGCTTCTACATCATCTTTATCTAAAGATGCTTGTACTAAACGTACGAATGCATTCACATCACCTTTTCCTTTTGCTTTACCGATAGTTAATAAACGCTCGATGGAGAATGTTAATGCTGTTAAAAAACAAGTCATTAAAACTGGTACAATAACACCACCTTTGTAAACTACACCAAAGTAGTCTCCTGGAAGTGGGTGTCCTTCGTTAGTTCCACCTTCAAAGTGAGAGCCATCACCCATCACAAATGTGTAGATTGCAATTGCAATTACGAATAGAATAATTAGAATTAAACCTGCAGACATACCTCCAGATTTTTTTTCGGTTGCAGCTGGCTTAGCAGCTGGCTTTGGTTGTTGTGTACTCATTAGTTTGGTAATTTGGGGTTAAAGAATTATTTTTTTTAATAACACTTGTAGAAAATGAGGCGATCGTAGTTTTCATAGTTACACTTTCGCTTTCTTTTTCAGTAAAGGCAAAAGTAATAGAATTCTAATATAATTTTCATCCTTTAAATAATCATTATAGGGTTATGAGCAGGTCACAGATAAGGGACTATTGTACTAATCCGATATTTTCTTCAAATAACAGATATTTTTAGGGTACTATTTGGGGATTATTGAATTATAAAAAAATTAAAAAAAAATTAAATTTTGTTTAGAATTTCCTGATTAAACGTAATTAATGGCTTAATTTTGGAAGTCAAAAATAGCATAATGATCGATTCCCCCTTCAATCCTACAGGTCCCAGAGCTTCCACCAGAAGTAAGGATAATATGAGCCTGAAAGAAGCAATCGAATCTCTATTACGCGTATACAAGCTGCAAAACAAATACGACGAAACTTATATTGTCGCTCATTGGGAAGAAATTATGGGCAAACCCATTGCAGCACGCACGACTAAAATCTTTATTAAGGATAAAAAACTCTTTTTAGGCCTAGATTCCGCCCCATTAAAGAAAGAGCTTTTGATGGCCAAACAAAAAATGATCGAGCTATTGAATAAAACAGCTCAGCAGGACATTATATCTGAGGTTGTTTTTCTCTAAACAGATCCCAGGCTAACCAGATCCATACACCGAATAAGGGCAGAATCATCAAAGCCAGAGGATTAATAAATTCATTCCTTATATAGGCTGGGAATAAATCCGTAGGAGAAAAACTGGAAATCAATAAGGTGAAAATCAACATCGCCCAACGCGCTTTTGTTTTTTCCCCTAAAACAAACCAGATTCCAACGGCTGGAAATGCCATCACTAAGGTAGGGGATTCTGTGCCTGTACTCGCTAACATAATATATAGAAGAACGAAAGCTAAAATGCGTAATCTAAAATCGGGATCAGACCATTTTTTAGTTTGGAAGAACAAATAGACATTCAGGATCATAGAAGGAATTAGGAACCAAAGATTCGAGATGTTCGGATCGCCTGTCCAGCGGCGAATCATCCCCATCACGCAAACGTCCGTGCGAATGTTTTTGATATTTTCATTCAACTCGTTTTTATGAGCTAAAATTCCCATCCAATCTCGGTAGGTTTGCATTCCGTAATCGAATCCGCCTAAGGCCAAAGGAATAAAACCAATCACCAGCATCCAGAAAACGAAGTAGGCGGCGAAACGGAGACGATCTTTGGCAAAGAAGAAAAAGGCTAATCCAACTACCCCATACAACTTAATATAGATGCCTAAAACGATCCAGAGCGTCGCCCAGAAATAGTTTTTATTCTCTACACAGATGTAGGACCAGAGAATTAAGGCCAAACAAATCGCATGAAATTGCGTATTTAAAAGGGCCGTAATCGATGAATTCAGCACAATCCAGGCGATCGCCACCCGCTTATTCTCCAGGATAGGCAGATGCCAAAGCGTCACAAATAAGACCACCGAATTCAATATATTCCACAAAATCACGCTGGGGCCATCACTGAGCATAGAAAATGGGGCCATTAATAGAGAGAAAATGGGGCCGTATAAATAGAGGTCAAAATATTCTTTGGGGTATTCTAAATAGAGCGGCATACGGCGCACGAAATGACCGAAACTTGCTTTGAAAATCTGAAAATTATTGATGTGAGAATGAACAGCGCTCAGCGAAAACTGTTTCCAGCCCGTTACTAAACCTGCTAATGCCCAAATAATCAATAAAGTGGATTTCTTATTCATGGTTTTCCAGCATTTGGGCCATCGTCGTAAAATCTCCCTCCCCTTTCATTTGGCCTAAAAAAGAACGCAATTTATCTCGCAAAGGTCCATTATGCCCTCGCTTAACGTGTCCTGGCAATGGATATTTACTTAAATCTGCAAATTCCCATGGATGAAAGTAGATATTCAAAAAGCCTTGCTTGCGCAATGTTCGCTTCGCTAACAACGTATATATCCAGAGGGGGAAATTTTTAAATGCGAGCCAAAATAGGGGAATCCGCAACCAAGGGCTAACCGATGCAGGCACATTCCACAATCCTTTTTCGAAAAAGGGTTGGGTTGGTTTATCGCGGTGATCATAGCGTCCCGGAATCCAAGTGGGATTCAAGGAAGAATGGTAGGCATAACCCGCCTGTAAAATCTCACTCTCTTCCACATATTGCATTCGAGCCATTCGAAAGCCAGTGACGGGTTTTTCGCTCAATTTTTCCAATAGCTTTTTAGAACTTAAAAGGTCTTTAGACGCATCAAAATGACCATGATAATAGCCATGAGACGCTAACTCGTGCATCGGATTCAACTCTTTTATCCATTCTACGTTGTTTTCCGCATATACCCCCGTACAAAAAACGGTCACCGGAATACCCGCCTCCTCCACTATCTGCATAAAATGCGCTAAGCCCTCACGAGATATCGCTAATTGCTCTACCAAGGGAATCGTCATTCCGTATTCCAATGGAATATCGCATTCTTCTACATCAATGGTAATCAGAATTGGGTTCATTCTTTGCGGCGAAATAGAATGGTGGTGAAATTATACAATTCCGTCATAATCGTCTTCGCGCGCATTGTCGAAAAAACGATACCTTCTCTCGCTTGTACGTAAATCCAGTGAATGCGAATATCTGGGTTTTTGGAAGCCAAAACTAAAAATTCCATATCAAAAAGAAAGGCGGGAATCCGCGTCTGTAAGAAGATCTCTTTCCCTTTTTGATTAAACCCTTTCAAACCCGATTGTGTGTCCTTTACTTTCAATTGAGGGAAAAATAAATAATTCATCACCTTCAAGGAAAGGGAAAATATCTTACGCCCTAAAGGCAATTGATCATAATATTGCTCATCGCGAACCCCTACCACGACATCAGCCGCATCTGTGGATAATAAGTGGAACATATCCACGGCATTCTCGATTAAATAAGGGTAATCGGCATCGGTATAGATGACCCATTTACCCGTAGTTTGTCGAACTGCATCTCGTAAAGCGCCTCCTTTACCCTGATTCACAAGAGAATCAATATAGGTAAAACGGTTTATTCCCCGCTCTAAAAGCGCTATGTCTTCCGGGCGAATACCTGATTTGCTCCCATCATTTACTAAATAAAGTTCTATCGAAGTTTCGGTAGGAATGGCCTCCTTAAACAGGGTGTAATAATGGAGCAATTCTTCCGCCCATCCTGGATGCGGATTGTAAATAGGATGAACAAGATTTAAATCTGCAGGGGCGATAAGAATAGCTTTTTTACAATATTACGAAATTTAGCCCTTGAGGATCCTAAAAAAAAGCAGATATTTACAGCATGACTCGGATAATTCCCCCGTATTTACAGCCTGGTGACGAAGTGGCTATTTTGTCCCCTGCCTCTTTTCCTGCGTCCGAAAACTGGAAGCTGGGTGTAGAGGTGTTAGAAAGCTGGGGACTTCGTGTGCGCAAAGCGCCTAATTATTTAGCTCGCCATTTTGGCCTTGGTGGAACGGATGAGGAGCGATTAGCTGATCTTCAACAGATGTTAGATGACCCCTCGATTAAGGCCATTTTTCCTATTCGTGGGGGATATGGATCTTCTCGTTTGCTGGATTCGCTGGATTTTTCAGGGTTTATTTCGTCTCCCAAATGGATCGTGGGTTTTTCAGACATTACGGCACTTTTATGTGAAGTAGATCACTTAGGTTTTGCAAGCATACATGGGCCTATGCCGCATAATTTTTGCCAAAAAGGCGGAGAATCCGCATTGCAAAACTTGCATTCCTTATTATTCGATGGGGCGCTTTCTTTATCCGCTGAGGCGCATCCCTTGAACCGATTTGGTGAAGCCTCCGCGGAAATCATCGGTGGAAATTTATCCCTTTTATGCCACCTAGTGGGTACTTCGACTTTCGCATCTACAGATGGCAAGATTCTATTCATCGAAGAAGTAGGTGAACGTTTATACCATGTTGACCGCATGTTAGTACAATTAAAAAGAGCGGGATATTTCCAAAACCTAGCTGGATTGATCCTTGGCGGCTTTACCGATTGTAACGAGGCGAGTTTGACCATCGGAAAAACGGCCTACGAATTAGTGGCAGAACATACTGCAGGGACTTCATTTCCCATTGCCTTCAATTTTCCAGCTGGACATATTCCGAATAACCAGCCCTTGATTTTTGGGGTAAAAACCAAGTTCTTGGTAAATTTTGACGGTATCCAATTAACTGATATTTAATTCGGGATCGTTCGATTAACATTGTGTCCTAAACGACCACTATGTTAGCGAAAACTTTTGGCAGTGCCCTCGTGGGCATTCATGCCTCCATTATTACCATCGAAACCCATGTAGGACAAGGCTCTAAATGTTACTTAGTGGGCTTGCCTGATTCCACCATAAAGGAATCCATTCAACGCGTGGAATCTGCCATCAAACAAATTGGTTATTTCTTCCCCCGAAGAAAAGTCGTCATCAATCTGGCTCCAGCTGACGTCAGAAAAGAAGGATCAGGCTACGACCTCCCCATTGCACTCGGGCTGCTTCAAGCCTCTGAACAGACGAAGATGTCTAGCCTTTCCGACTATTTAATCATGGGAGAACTGTCCTTAACGGGTGAAATTAGACCTATTAAAGGTGCTTTATCCATGGCTATCGAAGCTAAAAAACAAGGCATCAAATCCCTCATGCTTCCGCGGGAAAATGCGATCGAAGCCGCCTTGATAGAAGGTCTAAACATATATGCTATGGATAATTTGCGGGATGCGATTCGTTTCCTGCACGGACGGACACAAGCTGCCGTAAAAGCACCTCCCGCTCAGCCAGAAATAGTGCATTATGAGGACGATTTCTCCCAAATCAAAGGTCAAGAAAAAGCCAAGCGAGCGATTGAAATCGCGGTTGCTGGCGCACATAATCTACTCCTGATAGGGCCGCCGGGAGCGGGTAAAACGATGATGGCGCAACGAATCCCCTCCATCATGCCTCCCATGAGTCTCAGCGAAATTATCGAAACCACCCAAATCCATTCCATCGTAGGGAGGTTAAGTTCTGATAATCCCCTCATAACAGAGAGGCCCTTTCGAGCACTTCACCACAGTATTTCGGCCACCGCATTAATCGGAGGCCGCACAAACCCGCAGCCAGGAGAAATTTCCCTTGCCCACCAAGGTGTGCTATTCCTAGATGAACTACCTGAGTTTCAACGTAACGTCTTAGAACTATTAAGGCAACCGCTAGAGGAAAGGAAAGTACCCATTTCTCGTGCACACGGAACGGTGGAATTCCCCGCTAATTTTCTCCTCATTTCTGCCATGAACCCTTGCCCTTGTGGTTATTTTCATCACCCTGATAAACCTTGCACCTGCAAACCTTACCAAGTGGACAGATACCTACACCGAATTTCTGGCCCCTTGCTGGATCGAATCGATATGCATTTAGAGGTATTCCCCCTAAAATACCCAGACATGTTTAATGACCAAGCTAGTGAATCAAGTTCATGCATTCGAGAACGCGTGATTATGGCGAGAGAAAGACAAAAAGAACGATTTCATCAGCATCATACTATCCGAACTAACGCAGAGATGAATTCGGAGCAAGTAAAGGTGGTTTGTAAACTAGATCTCGTTTCATCGTCCTTACTGCAAAATGCCATTGAGAGGCTGCAATTGTCGGCCCGCGCCCATGATCGAATTTTAAAAATGGCTAGAACGATTGCTGATTTAGCCCAATCATCCGAGATTCAAAGCAAACATCTAGCGGAAGCAATTACCTACCGAAATTTAGATCGGGAAAATTGGTCTGGCTGATTGTGATTTTACGCGAAAAAAGCTAAATTTAAAGAGTTATTTAAAAATCCCACATGAGAAAATTAACCCTTGGAATTTTAGCGCTTTCTTTATCACTTTTTACATCTTCTTTCGTGTCTATTGAAGGAGAGGATGATTTGAAAGATGTTTTCAAAAAGATTAAAGTAGAAGTTGATTTGCATTCAAAAGCATATAGTTCACTTGAAGACGCTTGCAAGACCATAGGGCATCGATTAACGGGTAGCGAGAAAGGAAAAAAGGCAGAAGAATATGCTTTTCGTTTGCTGAAAGAATATGGGTTTAAGGATACTAAATTCCAAGGATTTCAAGTAGAAGCATGGGCGCGTGATACGGTTACTTTGTCCATCGCTCCGCCTAAATCAGATGATTTTAGGGAAGTTCCTGTCGTTTCTTTAGCCATGACTCCTGTGGATGCTAACATTCAAGGAACCATTGTAGATTTAGGGAACGGTTTAGATGCCGATTATACAGGCAAAGATGTCAAAGGAAAAGTTGTTTTAGCGAACATTGGATTATTAGAGGCAGCAGCCGGAACAAAAAATCTACATCGATCCGAAAAAACGGCTTTAGCCATTCAGCATGGTGCGATGGGAGTCATTTTCGTTAATACAGTAAAAGGCCAAGTCTTATTAACAGGAACTGCCTCTGTAACAGGAAATTTAATCAGTATCCCTGCCGTATGTATTTCATTAGAAAATGGCACAGAAATTAGAAAATGGATGAAAGATCAACCAGGCTTGTTAAGTTTGATTGAAATGCATAATGTGAGCAAACCGATTAAGGCCCGTAACGTGGTGGCGACATTAAAAGG
This sequence comes from Aquirufa sp. A-Brett2-15D, assembly GCF_054558735.1. NCBI lineage: Bacteria > Pseudomonadati > Bacteroidota > Cytophagia > Cytophagales > Flectobacillaceae > Aquirufa > Aquirufa sp. A-Brett2-15D. Next base: position 1,110,780 of record NZ_JBSKFT010000001.1, read on the forward strand.
GACAAGCACGAAATTAAGAAAAGAAAAAATCGTGATTGGAGGCCATTTGGATTCGTGGGATTTAGCGACAGGTGCCATCGATAATGGTATTGGATCTTTTTCAGTACTCGATGTAGCCAGAACCTTTAAAGCTTTAGGTTTAAGCAGTAAGCGTACGATTGAATTTGTCGCCTTCATGGGAGAAGAAGAAGGTTTATTAGGTTCGAAAGCCTATGTGGAGCGTGCGAAGAAATTAGGGGAGTTGGATGAAGTAGTTTACATGATTAATTTAGATATGACGAATGATGTCCATGGTTTTAATGCGGGTGGACGCGATGAGATGATGTCTATTTTGAAATCAATTGGGGATCAGATAAAGGCTATTGATGGGGATTTTGGCAATCATTTAACGAATTCTCCTGGACTACATTCTGATAATCAGACGTTCTTAATGGAAGGTATTCCTGCGGCAGATCCGATGGGAAAACTGGCGCGCAATGTATTAGATTGCTACCACGCAAATTGCGATGATTTTAGTTTAGTCAATAAAAAAGAGATGGAAAATACCGTGAAATATACCACGATGCTGCTATATGGTTTAGCCAATGCGGAACAAATTCCAGCTAAAAAATTAGACTTCTATTCGACTAAAGAATTCTTCATCAAACATAACCTACGCCATGAACTAGAATTAGGAAATGAATGGCGCTGGGGAAATGATTAAATTATTGCATATTTCTATTATTTTTACATTTAAGAACATTTGACCTGATACAATGAGTAGCGAAAATCCATCCTTTTTTGACCATCAAATCGAAGTAGTGCCAGAAACATCCTTTAAGTCTATCATCAAAGTGATCGGAATCGGGGGCGGCGGATCCAATGCGGTGAAGCACATGGATAACCTGAAGATTAAGGGTGCTGATTTGATTATCTGCAATACAGATTCTCAAGCTTTGGCATCTAGTTCAGTTAAAACTAAAATTAAATTAGGAGAACAAGGTTTAGGCGCAGGGACTGACCCAGAAGTGGGAAAGCAAGCGGCTATGGAAAGTCAAGAAAAAATCAAGGCTGTTCTTTCTAATGAGACTAAAATGGTTTTCATTACGGCTGGTATGGGTGGTGGAACAGGAACGGGTGCTGCACCGGTTGTTGCCGAGATCGCCAGAGACCGCGATTTATTAACCGTAGCGGTGGTTTCATTCCCCTACAATTGGGAAGGGAAAGAGAAAATTCAATATGCAAGAGACGGGATTGAAGAACTAAAGGAGTATTGCGATACAGTTTTAGTGATCATGAACGATAAAATATCAGAACACTACAAGGATTTAGCGGTAAAACACGCATTTGCGAAAGCGGATGATGTATTAGCAAAGGCAGTTAAATCAGTGGTAGATGTAATTGCAAAACCAGGCGATATCAACACGGACTTTATGGACGTGAAAAAGGTGTTAACAAACGCCGGTCAAGCGATGATGAGTTCTGCTTTAGGAACGGGTGAGGAAAGAGCGAAAGCGGCCATTGTAGAGGCTTTGAACTCCCCCTTATTGAACTCCCAAGAAATCAAAGGTGCTAAGCGTATTCTCGTGACGGTTTCGACTAGTAGCGAAAAGGATTTATTGATTTGGGAAAAAGATGCGATCATCGAATACCTAAACGAACGAATTGATGCGCAAGCGGATATGGTGAAATTTGGATTCTCTACGGATGAAGAGTTAGGGGATGACCTTTATTTAACTGTGATTGCAGCTGGATTCGAACAAGATTCGAGCGGAATGGATGGCGGAATGCGCAAAATGGTGAAGCGAATGGCTCCTGTATTCTTGAATCCTGGGGATAGTGTAGAATTAGATGGCGAATTAGAAAGCGGCGCGTCTGTTTCTGTAGATTCTGAGGAAGCTCGTTTTGCTCAAATGATAGAGAAGTTCAAACACGGCTCTATGTCGGATGCTGAATTCAAAATACCTACCTACAAGCGTACAGAAGTAGGTTTATACGATATTTCTACCATGCCAGAGAAAGCATGGCAAACAACGGATTTATTCGCTGAATAATTCTTGAATTTTAGAGATAGCCGCTCGGATGATTTCTTCGCTCGAGTAGGCTACCTCAAATTCTGAAATCTCCGCTACCCCTCCCATGGATATTCCCGGACGTCGGTATTGCATTTCAGAATTTCGGACCGTTCTAGCGCTTAAGTGAATAGCACTTACCCCGATTTGAACAAAGTCCAAGCAATTCATTGGATTTACCCCACTTCCTGCCATGATTTGAATACGACCTGTAGAGGCCGCTACCATTTCGGCTAGATTTTCAATTCCATCTAAGGCTTTATTTTTGCCTCCCGAAGTTAAAATCCGATCAAATCCGATCGAAATTAATTCCTCCATCACGCCTAAAGGATCCCGCGATACATCAATGGCGCGATGACAAGTCAATTCCCGATCACCGGCAATTTTTCTAAACGCCTTCATGAATTCCACATCTAAATCCCCCGATGGCAATAAAGCACCTACCACGATTCCGTGAACTCCTTGTGCCACTAAGGAACGAGCCTCAGCTAACATCGTTTGCTTCTCCGCGGAATCGTACACAAAATCCCCTCCTCTCGGACGAACCATCGCATGAATCTCTAAAGAAGTCGATAATAAGGCTTGTTCTACTAATCCCGCACTCGGAGTTGTTCCTCCTTCCCAAGGGGATGCACAAAGTTCCACTCGCTGCGCACCTGCTCGATCTGCTGCTAAACAGGAAAATAAAGAATAAGCACAAACTTCAACAGAAACAGGGGTTGAATTAGCCATAGAAGGTAGATTAAATCAAGGTTTTGATAATTAATGAAAATTTAAAAAATAAATCTTTCATAAATACATTTTTATTTTACTTTTGCACTTAGGAAGGGTTTAGAAAAACGAAAACCCCTCTTGAATTACGCAAAATATTATTAGCTATAAATTATGTATTGGACACTAGAACTTGCTTCCTATTTAGAAGACGCGCCTTGGCCAGCGTCTAAAGATGAATTAATTGACTTCGCAATCCGTACGGGTTCTCCATTAGAAGTGGTAGAAAACCTACAAGAATTAGAGGACGATGGTCAGCCATTCGAAAGTATCGAAGAGATTTGGCCGGATTATCCGACTAAAGATGATTTCTTCTTTAACGAGGACGAATATTAAAATCAATTAGTACAAATTAAGAGGCGAAAGCCTCTTTTTTTATGGCCTTTAATCGCTCTGCCATTGCTTCATCCCGCATGGAAATCCCCCAACGGCGGGCTAAAACATCTTCCCAAGTCACTGCCATTTCTTCCTCCTTTACATAGTTGAGTTCCCCTACTAGATATGGTTCGTCCGCTAATAAACGTTCTGAACCATATGCATAGACTTCGCCGGCTTTGGGTCCATACAATTGTGTTAAATGCTCACGAATATCTGGGGCAAGATCTACAGGCAATTCGACTGAAGATACTGGCACTAGGGCATGATTCTTAGTTAAACAAGGCTTCACCGCAACGCGTAAAACCTCCCTTTCTAACACATCCAACGTATCCGATGCCATCACGCGATAAGTTGTCCATTTTCCACCCAAGATGCTAACTAATTTCGATCGTCCATCCACTTCCACCTCATGATCCCGAACTAAGGATTTCGTATCGGAATTCATGGCAGAATCGAGCTGCACTTGGAGCAGAGGTCTTTGGCCTACAAACGTAGCGCTGATATCCTCTAAAGTGGCTTTCTTAGATGAATAACGATTAAAATACGAAATGAGATACTCTTTTTCCACATCTAAAATGTGAGGCGTTTCCGACAAGGTATCCGGATCATCCGTCGTTCCCACCAGCACATATTCTCTCCAAGGAATTACAAATATCACCCGGCCATCATCCGTTTTGGGAATTAATAGGGCAGTTTCTCCTTGCCAAAACTCAGCCGGCAACACGATATGAGCTCCGCGACTCACCTTCATTCGAGATTTCAAACGTGGATTTGCAAGCACTCGAACCGAGTCCGTAAACGGCCCGGTGGCATTTATCACCGCCTTAACGGGAATCGTAAAGGACTCCTGTGAAAGTGAATCACTGAATACGACTTTCTTGATTTTTAAACTCTTTTGGCCTAATTCAAACGACTGTAAACAGGCATAATTCAATATGCAAGCCCCTAAACGTTCCGCCTCCTTCAAAATAGCCAAGGCATAGCGTGCGTCATTCATCTGTCCATCATAATACAAAACACCACCTCTCAAGTGGTGTGATTCGATGGAAGGGAACTCGGCTTGAATTTCTTTTTTACTTAAACCGCGACTTGATTTCAAGTTCGTGCTACCAGAAATTTTATCGTAAAGCCACATCCCTATCCGGTAGTACCAGCGTTGCCAGTGGGTGTAACAGGGAGTTAATAATCCCAAAGGATGAGCCAGGTGGGGAGCATTTTGTAACAGCGTTTTGCGTTCGTGCAAAGCCTTATATACCATTCTGAATTGATGCCAGTCGAGATTTCGGACGGCCTGTTCGAGGTAACGAACACCGCCATGCACTAATTTAGTCGACTTAGAGGAGGTTTGACTGGCGAAATCCCCTTTTTCAATCAATAAAACTTTATATCCTCGTAAGGTTGCATCGAGTGCTACGCCTGCCCCTGTCGCACCACCACCGATAATACAAATATCGAATGTTTCATTGAGTTTGTGGATTTGATCTAGGCGATTAAAGGACATATAGGTTTATTTACCTCAAATTTGAAAAATAAAATGCAAAAGATTCCATTAATGTGGATAAAAATGAAAGAGATTTTATAATTTTGCAGTCCTTTGGCACCTATTAATAATCTGCCAAACGAATTAATGACCTTATGGCAAAGAAAGAAAAAGTAGAATCGATTGAAATTATTGAGAGCCCAGAAGCTCTTCAACAGGAAGTTTCTAAAGTTACTGAACTAGTAGACAAGAATAAATCTAGCATTGCAACTATCTTAGGCGGATTAGTCTTAGTGATTGCAGCTTATTTCGGTTACCAATGGTATACTGCGACACAAGATGCAGAAGGCGAGAAGAAATTATTCAAAGCAGTTTATGCTTTTGAATCAGATTCATCAGCAGCTGCGGTGAAAGAATTAACGAAAGTTTCGGATGAGTTTGGTGGAAATACCCAAAACCTAGCTGACTTATATTTAGGAATCACCTTGTTAAAACAAGGTAAATTCGATCAGTCAATTGAGAAATTGAAAAACTTTTCAAGCTCTGATTTATTAGTTCAAGCACGTGCTTATTCTTTAATCGGGGATGCCTATTCAGAAAAGAAATCTTTATCTGATGCGATCGATTACTACAAGAAAGCAGCGGAACAAAAGCCCAATAAGTTCTTCACTCCTATGTATTTGTTGAAATTAGCGAACGCATATGAAGCAAATAAACAATCAAAAGAGGCAATAGATACGTATTCCATCCTGGTGGAGAAATACGGACAATCAGCTGAATCGATTCCAGCGAAGAAATACAAAGCGATTTTAGAAAGCTCTATCTCTGAATAATTTATAGAACAGATTATGTAAGGAGGGATAAGAGCTTGAGCTTTTATCCCTTGTTTTTTTAACCCCATCCCCATGGCATCAGCACTTAAAAACTTAAGCGATTTTACGACAGTACATTTGCCAGATGTTTCGAACAAAACATTTGCTATCGTGGTGTCTGAATGGAACACGGAGGTAACGCATGCCTTGTATACGGGTGCTTTTGATACGCTGTTGAAATATGGGGTAAAAGAAGAAAATATACTTAGTGTCTTAGTTCCTGGTAGCTTCGAATTAAGTTTAGGGGCTCAGAAAATGGCTCAAAAACCCAACATTGATGCGGTAATTTGTTTAGGCTGTGTCATTCAGGGGGAAACAAGGCACTTCGATTTTATCTGCCAAGCGGTGGCGGATGGGATTACGAATGTGAGTTTGAAGTTTGATAAACCGGTGATTTTTGGGGTTTTAACCACTAATACGCAAGAACAAGCGATGAATCGCGCGGGAGGCAAACATGGAAATAAGGGTGATGAGGCAGCCATAACTGCGATCAAAATGTTAGGACTATAATACAAGAAGACATGCAAGTTTGGAAATTTGGAGGTACCTCCGTCGGAAAACCAGAGCGAATGAAATCAATCCGTCAGCTAATTACGGAGGATGGTCAACCGAAAATTGTTGTACTTTCTGCCCTTTCAGGCAGCACGAATACCCTGCTTTCGATTTCAGCATCTTTGAATGATGGAAATACGGCAGAGGCAAATGCGAAGGCGAATGAATTACGCGCGCATTACGATCAATTTTTGACTGAATTATACAACACGCCAGCTGGATTAGGTAAAGGCCAAGCCATTATAGCAAAGGAATTTGCCTTTATCGATGGATTAATCGCCACAAGACCTTATGGTTTAAAGCAAGAAAAGGAAATGGTGGCTTTGGGCGAATTGCTTTCCACGCAGATTTTCGAGGCTTTTTTAGAAGAAGAAGGAGTTAGCTCTGCCTTATTGCCTGCCTTAGATTTTATGGTAATCGATGAGGATAATGAACCTGTTTTAGCCCTTATCGAGCAAAAATTAGCTGCGGTTGTAGCTCCCGTAAAGGATAGACAAATTTTAGTGACACAAGGATTTATCTGCCGCAATCCGGCAGGTGAAGTAGATAATTTAAAGCGTGGAGGATCAGATTATACGGCGTCCTTGATCGGCGGAGCCATTCAGGCGGAGGAAATTCAGATTTGGACGGATATCGATGGAATGCACAATAATGATCCACGCATCGTGAAGAACACCTTCCCTATTCGGGAGCTTTCTTTCGCTGAGGCAGCAGAATTGGCTTATTTTGGGGCCAAAATCCTGCATCCAAGTACCATTACGCCAGCAAAATTAAAAGGAGTACCGGTTCGATTGAAAAATACGATGGAGCCTAGTGCTTTTGGCACCTTAATCTCTGAAAAATCAACCGATATCGAAATTAAGGCGATCGCTGCAAAAGATAATATCACCGCAATTTATATCCATTCAACACGTATGTTGAATGCGTATGGCTTCTTGAAGCGCGTGTTTGAGGTGTTTGAAAAATACAAGACTCCAGTAGATATGATTACCACATCCGAGGTTTCTGTGAGTGTGACCATCGACCAAACGACGCATTTAGATGCGATTATGAGCGAATTACGTGAATTTGCCGAATTGGAAGATCCAGATATGAACCAAGTAATTATCTGTATTGTGGGTAATTTCTGGGCCGATAAAGAAGGCATTGCTATCAAAGTGTTAGATGCCATCAAAAGCATCCCAATTCGAATGATTTCGTATGGTGCTTCAGAACATAATATTTCTTTATTAGTGGATGCCTCTCATAAAAATGATGCATTAAATGCTTTAAACGAAGGACTTTTCTAAAACCACGCTATGTTAACTATACCATTCATTCGCGCGAATCAAGAAACCACGATCGCAGGTTTACAAAAGAAGCATGTTGCGAATGCCGCTGAAATCGTGGCTACGTTGATCGCACAAGACGATCAACGCAAAACCCTCTTACAACAAGCTGAGTCCGCCTTAGAGAAATCAAATGCGGCAGCGAAAGAAATTGGGGCATTGATGCAATCGGGCCAAAAAGAACTAGCCGAGGGTAAGCGCGCAGAAACAGCTGCCTTAAAAGCTTCGATTAAAGAAATGGAAGAGGCGGCAAAAGCGGCCGAAAAAGAATTAACAGATCTTCTAGTGACCTTACCTAACCTTCCACATAGCTCGGTTCCAGCGGGCAAAACAGCGGAAGACAATGAGGTCGTTTTAACCTGGGGAACTGTACCCGTATTAGCGGCTGACGCGCAACCTCACTGGGATTTGATCAAGAAATACGACATCATCGATTTCGATTTAGGAAATAAAATTACGGGTGCAGGCTTCCCCGTTTACAAAGGGAAAGGGGCTCGCTTGCAACGCGCCTTGATTAATTTCTTCTTAGACGAAGCGATCAAAGTGGGTTATTACGAGATTCAGCCACCTATTTTAGTTAATGAGGACTCTGGTTTCGGGACAGGACAACTGCCGGATAAAGAAGGCCAAATGTATGTAACGAAAGAAGAGGGTTTATTCTTAATTCCTACAGCAGAGGTGCCTATTACGAACTTATACCGCGATGTGATCGTGAATGAGAAAGAATTACCAATCAAAAACGTGGGCCACACTCCCTGTTTTCGTCGCGAGGCAGGATCTTGGGGTGCGCACGTGCGGGGTTTGAATCGCTTACATCAATTTGATAAAATAGAAATCGTTCAGATTCACAAGCCCGAATCATCTTATGCCGCTTTAGAGGAAATGTCATTACACGTTCAGGGTCTGTTGCAGAAATTAGGATTACATTACCGTGTGCTTCGCCTGTGTGGTGGAGATATGGGTTTTGCGTCTGCGCTGACTTACGATATGGAAGCTTGGTCTGGAGCCCAAAACCGCTGGTTAGAAGTTAGTTCTGTAAGTAATTTTGAGACTTTCCAAGCGAACCGCTTGAAGTTGAGAACGAAAGTGGATGGAAAATCAATCCTTTGTCACACATTGAACGGATCCGCTTTAGCCTTACCACGTATCGTGGCGTCTATTTTAGAAAATAACCAAGGTCCAGACGGAATCAAAATTCCAGAAGCTCTAGTACCTTATACAGGCTTTACGCACATTAACTAGAGCCCTTCTACACTCAATCGGAAACCCTCGCCGTGCAGATTCAAAAGCTGGACGCGAGGGTCTTCTTTTAGCATCTTGCGCAACTTCGTCATATACACGTCCATACTGCGCGCATTGAAATACGTATCGTCCCCCCAAATCAATTTTAAAGCGTAGCTGCGGCTCACAGGGCGACCTAAATTTTCGCACAAGAGCTTCATTAGTTCGTTCTCTTTAGGCGTAAACTTCAGCTCCGTGTCTCCGATGCTCAAGCGCATTTTTCCTGGAATGTAGGTATAATTCCCTAAGGCTATTACGTCAGCTAAACTGGGAACGGATTTATCCGAATGGCTCCTGCGAAGAATGGCTTCCATTCTTGCTACGAGCACCTCCATGGAAAAAGGTTTGGTCAAATAATCATCGGCTCCTACCTTAAAACCGTGAAGCGTATCTTCCTCCATCGACTTCGCCGTTAGGAAAATGATGGGCACTTGTTGGTGATTTGCCCGAATGTCTTTGGCTAAAGAAAACCCATCCTTCTTAGGCATCATCACATCCAATAAACATAAATCGAAAGAGCCTTTCACAAAAAGATCTAATGCTTCGTCCCCGTTTTGAGCCCAAGACACTTTATATCCCTTCTTTTTCAAGAATTCCGTTAATAACAATCCCAAGTTAGGATCATCCTCTGCGACTAAAATTTCAGGCGTTTTTGACATAGGGCAAATAGATTTCAAATGTACTTCCTTCTCCTAAAGTACTTTTCACGTGTACTTTCCCACCATGGGCCTCCACAATTTTTCTCACATAACTTAAGCCTAGGCCAAAGCCCTTCACATTGTGCACATTACCCGTAGGGACGCGATAGAATGCATCAAAAATATTGCTTAATGCCTCTTTAGGCATACCCATCCCTTGGTCTTTCACTTGGATGAAAATCCCTTGATCTTGGGTCCGCACGTCGATTTCAATGCGCGGATTAGAGGGGCTGTATTTTACCGCATTATCAATTAAATTATTCAACACATTGGATATGTGCACTTCATCTATTTCCACAATAGCGGGATACTCCCCTAAAGAGAGCTGCAAAGTTCCATTCACCGATTCAATCAATGGCCCATTAATCTCAGCTACTTGTTGAATTAGTGCTGCCACATCCACCTTCTTCCGCCTTAAAGTGATCTCTTCGCGTTCCATTTGAGCGGTTTGTAATACGCGTTCCACTTGCTGACCTAAGCGGGCATTTTCGTCTTTAATAATGCCCAAATAGCGCAAGATTGACTCATTCTTTCCCGGTTTCAGTTCCTCTTGCAGTAGTTGAGTTGCCAAGGATATAGACGTAATCGGTGTTTTAAACTCGTGCGTCATATTATTAATGAAGTCATTCTTCACTATCGCTAATTTCTTTTGTCTCAAAATGGTCAGCACCGCGAAGTAAAAACAGCCTATCATGACGAGCAATAATAAGCCCGAACCGGCTAAACTTAAACCCATCGTTTGCCAGATAAAGGCTCCACTATCAGGAAAATAAATCTTTAGTTTGTGCTTAGACGGATGTAAATCATTCGGAAATAAGGCAGCTTCAAACAAGGCCTTTTGTTGCTTAATTTCAGGGGAGGAGGTATATGACCATGCCTTAGGAGCACTTTGAATCCCAAAAGAATAGCCCAAATTCACCCCTTTATCGCCTAATTCTTTTCGAATCAAACTGTCTAAATAGGCCGGTTGAATACGTTGCAGAATGGGTCTTTCTTTGAATAAAAAGTCAGAAAATACTTCTTTTGCTAATTGCGTTTTCTGTAGTACTTTTTCCAAATCTTGTCGCTCGGATTTTTCCTTCGCTAATTGAGCTTGAGATTGTGCATTGCGATCCCCTAGATTTTGATTAAGGTGATTAGGGCGACGACGCATTTTATTGATGAACTTTTGCTGCTCTCTCTTCAGCATGCGATTCATCTCTTTTTCGACACGCATTCGTTGCCTGAACTCCTCTGGATCTTCATCTACGGTATATTCCTCTGTTACTTCCGCTAATTGTCCATTAGGGAGCATGAATGATTTACGCACAAAAATCACATCTTGGCGAGGGGGTGCCAAAACCGGATGTTCCTCTAGTACAGCAGGTTCGATATAAACAGGAACGGGTTTAACTTTTGGTTTAGGCGCAGAGGCAATAGTTTCGAATTTTTTTTGTCGTTCTGATAAAACAACCAATTCTTGCTTCTCTAATTTTCTGACTACCTGCTCGAGGCTATTGCGGACGTCTTTGGCAAAATTCTCCTGCTTCGTCTCTAGCATAAAACGCAACCAATAAGCCTGAAACCCAATTAATCCTAAGAGGGCAAAAGACATCAAGGCAATCAATAAGCGTATTTTACGTTTCGACATAGGGTAAATAATTCTCTGCAAATGTAAGGGATAAATAACAGCCGCTCATCACATTAACACTCTTTAACATTTACGATTACGATGCTTTTCGTAAGTTTGCACCGGATCAAAAACCAAAAATCATGAAATACCTATTCACCACCGCTTTAGCCATTTGTATATCCACAGCTGCTTTTGCTCAAGAGAAACAAGAAGCTACCGTTAAAATCGTCGTCATAGAGAACGGCAAAGAACGCATCATAGAGAAGAAATTTTCCGACTTAGATAAGGCAGATGCGGAAGTTAAAAAATTTAGTGACTCCTTAGAAATCAACGTAAATGCCTCGGGTGGTAAGAGAAAAATCATTCGCATGGATGTGAACAAGAGTCACTCCCGTATGTCAGACCAACCAGGCAATGTCATCATCGAAAGAATCGAAGGTGGTGCGGAAGGTGGACCAGATAAGCGTGTAATTATTCGCCGTGGCGGACCAGGGATGGCGCCAGGAGCACACGGGCAAGAGCCTAATGTGATGATCTTCCGTGGAGAAGGTGGACCAGAAGGATTAGGTAAAGAATTAAGAGACCTACACGATAAGTTTAACGGCCCAATGGGTAGACCTGGTAAAGGTTTGAAAAAACTAAAAAAATGGGCTGAAGAGAAGGGTTCTAAAACAATCCAAGGTCTTTCAGGAAAACAAAATCAACCCTTCAATGGCAAATTAAATGTTCGATTTAAAGCCGTAGAAAAAGGCAATGTAACCATCGCCGTTTCAGATGTGAACGGAAAAGAAATTGCAACAGAATCCGTAAAAGATTTCCAAGGTGATTATTTAGGTCAAATCGACTTAAAGAAAGCTGGAGCAGGCGTGTATTTCTTACGTGTTACGCAAGGAAATGATGGCGCTGTTAGAAGAGTAGAAGTTAAATAGTCCGCTTAAGGTTTGAGAATGAAAAAGCCTGGAAAGTATTTTCCAGGCTTTTTTTTGTTTTCGATAAGGTGGTTATTTCCCCATATTGTAAAGAACAAAGGCATAAGAATCAGCCGTTAGTTCAATTAGTTTAGCGGTATTCGATGATCCGTGTCCGCTGTTGGTATCGATTCGAATGATCATCGGTTTGGAAGCCGTATTCTTCTCTTGCAAGGTCGCAGCATATTTAAATGAGTGTGCTGGTACAACACGGTCATCATGATCGGAGGTAAATACCATGGTAGCTGGGTAATTCATTCCCTTAATGTTGTGTAAGGGCGAAAAGGCATAAAGTGCCTTAAACTCGTCTACATTATCGCTGCTACCGTAATCGGCTACCCAGTTCCAGCCGATGGTGAATTTTTGGAAACGTAACATGTCCATTACGCCTACACCTGGAAGAGCCGCCGCGAATAAATCTGGACGCTGGTTTATCGCCGCACCGACTAATAAACCGCCGTTTGAACGACCCGAAGCCGCTAAATAGGCGGGGGAAGTATATTTCTCACGAATTAAGAATTCCGCACCGGCGATGAAATCGTCAAATACATTTTGCTTTTTCAACTTCATTCCCGCTTCGTGCCATTTTTCTCCATACTCGCTACCGCCGCGTAAATTCGCTACCACATAGATTCCACCCTTTTCTAACCAGGGAATTAAACTTGCCGAAAAGGAAGGTGTCGAACTAATATTAAATCCACCATATCCATACAAGATGGTTGGGTTTTTACCGTTTAATTCAATTCCCTTCTTGGAAACGATGAACATCGGAACCTGGGTGCCATCTTTAGATGGATAGAATTTTTGAACCACGCTATAATCTGTTGGATCGAAAGCTAAGCTTGGTTTTTGGAAGACTGATGATTGTTTCGTCGCTAAGTCATAGCGGTAAACAGTAGGTGGAAAATTAAACGATGAATAGGTGTAAAAGGTAAATTTATCTTCTTTTTCACCGCCAAAACCTCCCGCATTTCCTAAGCCCGGTAAGCTTATCACCCCGAGCTCTTTGCCTTGGTAATCATAGCTAATAACACGCGAGGTTACATCTTTCAGATAATTCAAGAACAACCTATTGCCCACCGTATTCACTCCTTGCAAAGGCTCCGGCTTTTCCGCTATAATAGTTTTCCAACTCGACTTCTCAGGATGCACAGGGTCTACACGAACAATTTTTTTGTTCGGCGCACCCTCGTTTGTCTCGATAACCAACACCTCTCCATCGTTGTCAATGACACTAAATTCATATTTTCCCGGTTCTGCAACGATAGCCTTAAACTTGGTTTCTTTTTTCAACGCATCTAAAATCCACAGCGCATTTCCATCTAAACCTTTGCCTCGATCCGAAATCGTCAAAAAGGCAAATCGCTCATCATCCGATGTGCTAACCGTGTGGAAACGTTGCGGGTTTTTCGAGTCCTCATAAATCAATTGATCCTGTGATTGCGACGTTCCTACGGTATGAAACCAAACTTGATGATTCTCATTCTTCGTGCTTAACTCCTTGCCTTTCCCTGGTTCTGGATAACGAGAATAGTAAAACCCATTCCCTTTCCAAGCCACGCCACTTACTTTCACCCAGCTCAATTCGTCGGCTAGATTTTTGCCGGTTTCCATATCACGCACATAATAGGTTTGCCAATCGCTACCGCTTAAACTCAATCCGACGCAGGCATATTTTCCTGTTTTATTTAAAGAGAATACCGTTAGTCGGGTTGTTCCGTCTTTTGATAAGGTGTTTGGGTCGATAACTTGTTCCGATTTTCCTTGCAGACCTTTTACACGATACAAAACCGATTGATTCTGTAAACCGGAATTCTTGTAGAAATAATACCATTCTCCTTTACGAGAAGGGGCTGAAATTTTTTCGTAGTTACTGAGCGCCTCGATGCGATTTTTAAATTCCTCGCGTAAAGGAATTTGCTTTAAATAACCAAAGCTCACCTCATTTTGTGCCTTTACCCAGGCCTTTGTCTCCTCGCTATTATCATCTTCCAGCCAGCGATAAGGGTCCGCGACTTGCGTTCCATGGTAATTATCGACATGATCGATTTTCTTCGTAACTGGGTATTTCATTTGGGCCAAAGCAGACGCAGAAATAAGCATCATCGCTGCGATTAGGTTGTTAGATGTTGACATAGGTGTAATTAAAAAAGAGATCCGGTCTCGGCTCTGGGAGCAATCCCCACATGGCGATATGCTTTTTCCGTAGCCTCGCGTCCCCGAGAGGTACGCTTTAAAAATCCCTCTTGTATTAAAAAAGGTTCATAAACTTCTTCGATGGTTTCGGCCTCCTCGCCACAGGCAGTGGCAATGGTCGTTAAGCCGACCGGGCCTCCTTTGAATTTCTCAATGATGGTTAAAAGTATGCGATTATCCATTTCATCTAGCCCATTTTGGTCTACATCCAAGGCATTCAAAGCAATTTCGGCAATCTTCACATCGATGGTACCGTCACCCTTCATTTGGGCAAAATCACGGGTACGACGCAATAAATTGTTCGCAATACGTGGCGTTCCTCGGCTACGTCTAGCTATTTCATACGCCCCCGATTCATCGATGGGCATGTCTAATATAGAGGCAGAGCGCTTTATGATTTTCGTCAATAAAGCAGCATCATAATATTCCAGACGCGCATTTATGCCAAAACGAGCCCGCAAAGGAGAGGTCAATAATCCCGCTCTTGTCGTAGCGCCAATCAAGGTAAAAGGATTCAATCCAATCTGAATGCTACGTGCATTAGGACCCGAATCCAACATAATATCAATCTTGTAATCCTCCATCGCGGAATATAAATATTCTTCCACTATAGGATTCAAACGGTGAATTTCATCAATAAATAGCACATCGAAGGGCTGCAAATTCGTCAGCAAACCAGCTAAATCGGATGGTTTGTCTAAAACGGGTCCCGAGGTAATTTTCAGAGTAGAGCCTAATTCGTTCGCAATAATGTGTGACAAAGTCGTTTTACCTAAGCCTGGAGGCCCATGCAATAAGACGTGATCCAGTGCTTCTTCACGCGCTTTAGCCGCATCGACGAAAATTTGTAGGTTATCTACAATTTTTCCTTGGCCCGAAAAGTCCAAAAAGCTCAATGGCCTTAAAGCCTTATCAAACTCCTTCTCTTGCGGGTTCAGCGATTCGGCATCCCCAGTTAAATAATCTTCACGCATCGTCGAATTGTCAAATTGAAATCAAAGATAATTTTTTTATTGAGAAGATTTTATAGTTTTGGAAAACCAAAATAACAACCTCAACCTATGTCATCAATTTTCATCGGCGAACTCGCTGGAACTGCAACCCTATTATACCTCGGAAATGGCGTTGTAGCCAATATGTTATTAAAAGACACGAAAGGAAATGGCACAGGATTATTAGCTATTGCGGCAGCTTGGGCTTTCGCGGTAACCATTGCCATCTTTGTTTCTACTTATTTCGGAAGCTCTGGCGCACACCTTAATCCGATTGTCACTATTGCAGGTTGTGTAAAATCAGGCGATTGGAGTTTATTCCCCACCTTTATTGGTGCTCAGCTTTTAGGAGCTATGTTAGGGCAATTATTAGTTTGGCTACATTATAAGCCACATTACGATGTTACAGAGGATAAAGGAGCCATTCGCGCGTCTTTCTGCACGGATCCGGCGATTAAAAATACTCCCTTTAATTTTATTTCAGAAGCCTTCGCTTCCGCTATGGCGGTAGTGGCTTTAGGCACTTTTTCTACTATTGAAACGGGTTTAGGACCCTTCATGGTGGGTATTTTAGTGTGGGCCGTTGGTCTTGGACTCGGTGGAACGACTGGTTATGCCATCAATCCGGCGCGTGATTTAGGCCCTCGGATTATGCATGCCATTTTGCCTATTCCTAATAAAGGGGATTCGGGCTGGGAATACGCTTGGATTCCGGTATTGGGCCCTGCGGCGGGAGCGGTATTGGGTGCCTTTATTTTGACCCTAAACTAATTCACTATGTACGTAGGTTCTATCGATCAGGGGACGACGAGTTCCCGTTTTATCATCTTTAATAAGGCAGGAGAGATTATTTCTGTAGGCCAAAAAGAGCACAAACAAATCTATCCCCAAGCGGGCTGGGTGGAGCATGACTCGCATGAGATTTGGAAAAATACCCAAGAAGTGATCGGTTTAGCGCTAGGCAAAGCGAACTTGTCTGCGAAGGATTTAGTGGCGGTGGGAATCACGAATCAACGGGAGACCACCGTAGTTTGGAACAAGAAAACGGGCAAAGCCTATTATAACGCGATTGTTTGGCAAGATACGCGGGTAGGTTCGGAGCTGGCAGAATTAGCCAAAGATGGCGGAATGGATCGATTCAGAGCGAAAACGGGTTTGCCCCTAGCGACTTATTTCAGTGGATTAAAGCTTCGCTGGTTATTAAATAATATTGACGGATTACGTGCGGATGCGGAGAAAGGCGATGCCCTTTTTGGAACGATGGATTCCTTTATTTCTTGGCATTTGACGGGCGGCGTAGACGGTGGAATTCACATCACCGATGTGACTAATGCAAGCCGTACTCAATTAATGGACTTACAGACCTGCGCTTGGGATGATGAAATTCTTCAGGTGTTAAGCATTCCGAAAGTGATGCTTCCAGAAATCAAATCTAGCTCCCTGGTTTATGCGAAAGCAAAAGGAGTTTTAGGTGGTGTTCCACTAGCCGGAATTTTAGGGGATCAGCAAGCGGCTTTGGTAGGCCAAACCTGCTTCGATCCTGGCCAAGGAAAGAATACGTACGGGACCGGTTGTTTCTTGTTAATGAATACGGGAACGAAAGCGATTCCATCACAATATGGCCTTTTAACAACCGTCGCCTATCAATTAGGCAACGACCCTGTGCATTACGCCCTAGAGGGATCTGTGGCCATCACAGGAGCACTAGTTCAATGGTTACGTGATAATTTAGGCATCATCAAGAACAGCCCAGATATCGAAAAACTGGCGAAATTAGTAGACGACAATGGCGGTTGCTATTTCGTTCCCGCCTTCTCCGGTTTATACGCTCCTTATTGGAAGCAAGATGCTCGTGGCGCCTTAGTGGGCCTAACGCGCTATATTAATAAATCGCACATTGCGCGTGCTGCATTGGAAGCCACTGCTTTCCAAACGTGGGAAGTGCTAGAAGCCATGGAAAAAGATGCCGGAATCCCGATTGCATCTCTTCGAGTAGACGGAGGAATGGTCGTAAATCAATTATTAATGCAGTTCCAGTCAGATATCATAGGCGAAGAGGTGATTTGCCCTAAGATAATCGAAACGACCGCCCTAGGCGCAGCCTACGCGGCTGGACTAGCCGTAGGTTATTGGGAGAACTTAGATGATCTTAGAAAAAATTGGGGAATTGCGCATACCTGGAAACCAGCGATGGAATCGGAAAAGCGGGCGCATTATCGCAAGCAATGGAAAAAAGCGGTGACTAAAACCTTTGACTGGGAAGGTTAGTATTCGCGCGAGTCATTCCATAAGCTGGACAAGCGGCTTGTCTCGAACAAGAGACAAGCGCGCAAGCTAAAACCAGGATTAAAATTCCTATTTTCATATTATACCGAAGCTAACTTCGCTTTCTTAATCGTTTCCTTTTTTGCCATCGGTTCCGCTGTTTGTTGGTATCCCAAAATAGTTAACATGGGAGCGCTTGTTTGTTCCTCAGAGAACAAACGAGTAGTTATTGTACCATCTTCTAGACGATCTACGATCACATGCTTAGGCGCAGGAATTAAACAATGTTGAATTCCACCATAACCTCCTAAGGATTCTTGATAGGCTCCCGTGTGGAAGAAACCGACATATTGACGCTCTGATTCTTCTTCAAAAATAGGTAAGTATAAATCGGAACTATGGGCTTCTGTATTATAGAAATCCATCGAATCGCAAGTTAAACCTCCTAGGTTGACCTTTTGGTAAGGTAAACCCCAGTTATTCACAGGCAACATGATGTATTTCTGATTCATCCCCCATGAATCAGGCAATTGAGTAATGAATGAACCATCAATCATATACCAAAGCTCCTTATCATTCTGCAGTTTTTGGTCAATAATCTCATACAAAACGGCTCCACTTTCTCCTACCGTATACGAACCAAACTCCGTGAAAATATTGGGAACCGGCACATTATTTTTATTACAGATCCAAGAGATTGATTCCACGATTTCGTCGACCATCGCCTGGTAATCATAATTAAATTGCAATGAAGTTTGGATAGGTAAGCCTCCTCCTAAATCGATCGAATCCAATTCTGGACAAATCTTCTTCATTTCACAATATTTGTAAATGAAACGACTTAATTCAGACCAATAATAAGCTGAATCCTTGATTCCTGTATTAATGAAGAAATGTAACATCTTCAAATTAAAACGCGGATTAGGCTTAATTTTCTCCGTATAAAGCGTATTTACGTCTGAATAACGCAGACCTAAACGGGAGGTATAGAACGCGAAATCAGGCTCCTCATCTGTGGCAATGCGAATAGCCAGATTCACTTTTTCAGCCGTCACCGATTTCTCGTAAAAATCAATTTCCTTTAAATTATCTAAAACGGGAATGCAATTAAACCCATCATTAATCAGCTCAGAAATATATTGTGTGTATAAAGGTTGCTTGTACCCATTACACAAAATATAGGTTGCTTTAGAGATTTTACCTTGGTTGTACATATCGCGAATGATGGATATATCAAAGGCGCTAGAAGTCTCTAAATGGACATTTTGTTTTAATACTTCTTCTAAAATAAAAGAGAAGTGAGACGATTTCGTGCAATAACAATAGGTATAGTTTCCTTTGTAATTGTATTTCTTAATCGCATTACGAAACAATAGCTTCGCATTCTCGATATGTTCAGAAATCTTAGGCAAGTAGGATACCTTTAGTGGAGTACCATACTGCTTAATAATCTCCATAATAGGCACATTATTAAATAATAATTCATTGTTCTCATTGATGTTGAACTCGCGAGTAGGGAACTCGATGGTTTGATCAATTAGATCGATGTAATTTTTCATTTCTATATTTAAATGCACCCGAGTTCACCTCGAGTTTGTTGAAAAACGTGCAAAACTGCAATAAAAGTATGTACTTTGCAAGACAATTACATATTAAGTTATTATGTCCAAAATACATTTCATCGCCATCGGAGGTGCCGCTATGCACAACCTAGCCCTTGCCCTTTTAGCTCAAGGTCATCAAATAACGGGCTCAGATGATGAAATATATGAACCTTCCAAAAGTCTCTTAGAAACAAATGGTCTTTTACCTGCTGAATTTGGTTGGTTTCCAGATAAAATTAACCAAGACATAGATACGATTGTTTTAGGGATGCATGCTCGTGCGGACAATCCAGAGCTAAAAAAAGCACAGGAATTAGGATTAAAAATCGAATCCTATCCGTCCTTCATTTACGAACAAAGCAAAAACAAGCAACGTATTGTAATCGCCGGAAGCCATGGAAAAACAAGTATTACCTCCATGATTCTCCATGTATTGAAGAAGCTTGACCGCAAATTTGATTATTTAGTAGGAGCTCGAATCGAAGGATTTGATCTAATGGCCTCTCTTTCTGATGCCCCTATTATGATCATCGAAGGGGATGAATACTTAGCCTCCCCCATCGACAGAAGGGCAAAATTCCTATTATACCAGCCACATATAACCTTGATTTCTGGGATCGCTTGGGATCACATTAATGTATATCCAACCTTCGAATCCTATACATTGGCCTTTGAAAATTTAGTCAAAGAAATGCCAAAAGCAGGTCACCTCTTTTTCGATAAAACAGATAAAACCTTAGAAGCTATCGCGGAAGGATGCCCAGAACATTGTCGTTCGGAAGGATATAAAGCGCATGAATCAGTGATTCGCAACGGCCAAACTTTTATAAAGGGAAATGATGGGACGGAATATGGCTTACAGGTTTTTGGAGATCATACCCTAAAGAACTTACAAGGTGCGATGCATATTTGTCAGCAATTAGGGGTAAAAGACCGTGATTTCTATACCGCTATTCAATCTTTTAAGGGTGCAGCTAAACGCCTTGAATGGGTAGGCGAATCAGATTCCCAATTACTTTATAAGGATTTTGCACACGCGCCGTCTAAGGTAAAAGCAACGACTCAGGCGCTGAAGGCTCAGTTCCCAAAGCGTAAATTGATCGCGGCTTTAGAATTACATACGTTCAGTAGCTTGAATCCAGCTTTCCTTCCAGAATACAAAGCAACCTTAGCAGAAGCAGATGTAGCCATCATTTATTTAAGCGAGCATGCGCGTGCTATTAAACAGATGGATAAGATAGAGGAGGAAACGGTTCAGACTTATTTCAAACATCCAAACCTAGTGGTGGTCAGAGATCAAGCGGAATTAATTCAAATCCTCCTGAAACAAAATCAGGAAAACCAAAACCTGTTGATGATGTCGTCTGGCACCTTCGATGGTCTTGATTTTCCTGGATTAGCATCCGAACTCGGTTTACGAATTCAATAATAGATCTAATTCTTCTTTAAACCCTGTTAATAAAATCTCCTTCATCGAGATTTTACGTTTCTGGGTATTGATTTTACTTAGCGTAATTTTATCCTCCATCATTTTAGCTGATTCAGACTCCGCAACAAAGGATTCTAATTCGCCTCGCTCCTTCTTAGTCATGTAATCCATTTGATTAATCATGATCTTCAACTGCTCGATGCGTGGCTTTTCATTCAAGTTTGCATGGCGATAAGAGATCACTCGCAATAAATAATTCATCTCAAAGATCTTATCGCAAATTGTCCGGAATCGTTCCGCTAGTGAGCGGTCCATATTTTTTACCTGCACTGAAATTTCCTTCCACTTCACTAAGTTCGCTTTTGCGAGATCAGCTGTTGCGACGATATTCTCTTGGTCTTTTAAACGTAATTCTAAATCCCCGGTCATCGTCGTCAATTCTAAAATACGCGGGTCCACGCGTGGCTTATAATCAATTCCTTTAATCCGGTTGTACTTCTCGAAGAACATATCATTTGCCTTCTTGAAGTTTTTCCAAAGCATCGATTGCTTCTTAGGAGGTAATCCCACTACATTCTTCCACTCCTTCTGAATCTCCTTCACCTTAATCACCGAATCATCAATATCTTCGGCTTTACGCAATTGGTGAACATCATCAATGTATCCTTGAAGGATTAAAATTTTCTCGTCTATCTGGCGATTCTTCTCCTCAAAGTAAAAACGACGCTTCAAGAAGAATTCATCCATCACTTCCTGAAATTCGACAGATAATTGATCTTGAAATTGCTTATCGACGGGCCCCGTCTTCACCCATTTCATCTTCACTTCCATCAGCTTATCAGTCGACTCGACTACATCCTCCTCAATACTGATTTCCTTCGCATCTTGGATCAAGGCGCGCTTTATTTCTAAATTCTTAACTTGATTTGCCTGAATTAATTCCTTTAAATAAGCCTCGTGTACCTCTAATTCTACCAGCAATGGTTTGAAATCCCCTAAACCATCGAATTCGATGAGGTAGGTTTTCATTTGCAAGACTTTGGTCAGAAAAGATCCCTTATTCTGTGCCGCCTCAATTTCTGCAGATAATCCTTTCACCTTGCTTAAAGCTAGGTCAAATCGTTTCACAAAATAGGCTAGGGCTTCTTCCTCTGAACCTCGCACGAAACCAATTTCGCGCTCAGGGTAGGTTAAATAGGTGTTGATGAAAACTTTGCCGTCGCGGCAAAATCCAAATTCGTTTGATGTAGGCTGGCTCATATGTTTTAAAGAAAGAGCTTCAAGTATGTACTTTGGCTCAAATGTTAATCGTAATTCTTATTTCACCTCTAATTTATTTAAAAAATTGCGATATTTGTGGGTTAGACAAAAATAAAATTCATGAGTAACGAAACTATCATCTTTTCGATGGAGCGTGTGTCGAAAGTCATTCCTCCTCAAAAGACCATTATAAAAAACATTTACTTATCCTTTTTCTACGGTGCTAAAATCGGGGTCTTGGGTCTAAACGGATCTGGAAAATCCACTTTATTGCGTATTATCGCTGGAATCGACAAATCTTATACTGGTGATGTCGTATTTTCTCCCGGCTATACCGTCGGATTATTAGAGCAAGAACCACAATTAGATCAGAACAAAACGGTGATCGAAGTCGTGGAAGAGGCGGTTGTAGAAATCAAGAACCTGTTAAAGGAATTCGATGAGATCAATGAGGCGTTTGGAGATCCAGATGCTGATTTCGATAAATTATTATCCCGTCAAGGAGAAGTGCAAGAGAAATTGGATCACTTCAACGCTTGGGAATTAGACACCCGTTTAGAAAAGGCGATGGATGCGCTGCGTTGTCCTCCGTCAGATGCTTTAGTGAGCACACTTTCTGGGGGTGAAAAACGTCGTGTGGCACTTTGCCGCTTATTATTACAGGAACCCGATGTCTTATTATTAGATGAGCCGACTAACCACTTGGACGCAGAATCAGTGGACTGGTTAGAGCAACATTTACGTCAATACAAGGGGACCGTGATCGCTGTAACCCACGATAGGTACTTCCTTGATAACGTAGCCGGTTGGATTCTAGAATTAGACCGTGGCGAGGGTATTCCATGGAAAGGTAATTATTCGTCGTGGTTAGAGCAAAAACACGATCGATTAGCAAAGGAAGAGAAGACAGAGTCTCGTCGTCAGAAGACCTTGCAACGTGAATTAGAGTGGGTTCGCATGGCCCCAAAAGCCCGCCAAGCGAAGTCTAAAGCCCGTATTGGTGCTTACGAAAAACTCCTGTCTGAAGAAAATAGACAGAAGGAAGACAAGTTAGAATTATTCATTCCAGCGGGTCCTCGTTTAGGAAATAAAGTGATTGAAGTTCAGGGGGTATCGAAATCTTTTGGAGATAAATTACTGTATGAAAACCTAAGTTTCTCTCTTCCACCGGCTGGAATCGTAGGAATTATCGGGCCAAATGGTGCGGGTAAAACGACCTTATTTAATCTGATTACGGATAAATTACAACCTGATTCGGGAACTTTTGAGGTGGGTGAAACCGTGAAATTAGCCTATGTCGACCAAGAGCACAATCAATTACAAGCAGAGAAATCCGTCTTCGAAACAATTTCAGATGGCAATGATTGGGTGATGCTAGGTGGAAAACAAGCCAATGCGCGTGCTTATGTTAGTAAGTTCAACTTTAATGGGGCGGATCAAGAGAAAAAAATCGGCATATTGTCGGGTGGAGAACGTAACCGCGTTCATTTAGCGATGATGTTGAAGGAAGGGGCGAATGTACTTTTACTCGATGAGCCTACGAATGATTTGGACGTTAATACGCTGCGTGCTTTAGAGGAAGGATTAGAGAATTTTGCGGGTTGTGCGGTAGTCATCTCCCACGACCGTTGGTTCCTAGACCGTATTGCGACACATATTTTGGCTTTTGAAGGAGATTCGCAAGTGGTTTGGTTTGAAGGTAATTATTCAGAATACGAAGAATCACGTAAGAAACGTTTAGGAGATACTACTCCGAAGCGTATTCGTTACAAGAAATTACAGTAATATGACATCAAGAGAGAAAATTCAGGCAGTCATTGACGAAATGGGCAAGGTGGTGATAGGCCAAGAACGCCTGATCAACCGATTATTAGTGGGTCTTTTTACTGGCGGTCACGTCTTGTTAGAAGGGGTTCCTGGATTAGCTAAGACTTTGACCATAAATACCTTAGCAAAAATTCTTGACTTGCATTTCCACCGCATTCAGTTTACGCCGGATTTATTACCTGCGGACTTAGTGGGGACGATGATTTATAATCCTAAAAAGTCTGAATTTGAGGTAAAGAAAGGGCCGATTTTTGCCCAAATCATTCTAGCAGATGAAATAAACCGTGCCCCAGCTAAGGTGCAATCTGCGCTTTTAGAAGCGATGGCAGAAAAGCAAGTAACAATCGGTGACACGACTTATCCTTTAGATAAACCTTTCCTTGTTTTAGCGACCCAAAACCCGGTGGAGCAAGAGGGAACTTTCCCGCTTCCAGAAGCTCAAGTGGATCGTTTCATGCTCAAAGTTTTCTTGAACTATTTAGACAAGGATCAAGAATTAGCCGTGATGCGCCAAAAGTCGAATATGAACTTTAATTACGAGCCTAAAACCGTTTTGACTGCTGAGGATATTGCTAAAATTAGCAAAGAAATCAACGAGATTACGATTTCTGAGACGTTGGAAAAATATATCATTGAACTCGTATTTGCTACGAGAAATCCAGCCGAATATGGTTTAACACAAGAGGCTGGATATATTCAATTCGGGGCATCGCCGCGTGCTAGCATTCAACTGAATTTAGCCGCTAAAGTGATGGCTTATTTAGAAGGACGTGATTATGTACTTCCGGAAGACATTAAAGAAATGGCTCCAGATGTGTTAAATCACCGAATTATCTTGAATTACGTTGCCGAAGCGGACAACATTACCACGCTTCAAATCATTCAGTCAATCTTAAGTAGCGTGGCAATTAATCGCTAATTTTTGGGTAAAAATGGGCTCTTTTCTGCTTTAATAGCAAATTAGATCTTATGAAATACCTGCTTATCCTTTGCGCATTCCTATTTAGTTTTACAGCCTCTGAACCGATGCGCGTTTTCCTCATCGGGGATTCAACGATGGCGGATAAAGTGTCAGCCGATTTTCCAGAGACAGGTTGGGGGATGCCTTTTGCTACCTTTTTTAACGAAGCAGTTGAGGTGCAAAACCACGCCTATAATGGCAGAAGTACGAAAAGCTTCCGTCGCGAAGGCCGTTGGGCGAAGGTTTTCAATCAAATCAAAAAGGGAGATTATGTGTTGATTCAGTTTGGCCACAATGATGCCAAAGTATCCGACACTAGCCGCTATGCCCCAGCGCAAACCGATTTCCGCGAAAACCTAGTGCGCTATGTACGCGAGACTCGTTCAAAAGGAGGTATCCCGATTCTATTAACTCCAACCCAACGTAGAAAATTCGATTCCACTGGCGTTTTCGTGGACCAACATGCCGATTACCCTTTTGTAGTTCGCGAGGTGGCTGCGGCTGAAAAGGTGCTTTTAATCGACATAGAAAAGGAAAGCAAGAAATACATTTCAGCCGAAGGACCAGAAGGCGCTAAGAAGATGTTCCTTCATTACCCAGCGGGTATCTTCAAGAAATTCAGTAAAGGGGTGGCGGATGATACGCACTTCTCTCCATTTGGCGCTATAAAAATAGCGTCCTTTGTCGCTGAAGGCATTTTAGCTTCGAACGAACACTTGCGTAGCTTCCTTAAGAAGTCATCATTCTCGCAGAAATACGTTTTTGAATTACCGAACGTTGCGACGACGGCATTTAAAAAGGATACCTTTAATATTGTTGCCTATGGAGCGTCGTCGTCCGCAAGCAAGTTAAACACCTCATCCATTCAACAAGCCATTGACATCGCCGCCAAGCAAGGAGGTGGCGTGGTGCGCGTGCCGGCTGGATTTTGGCTAACAGGAGCCATCACTTTACGCTCCAATATCAACTTCCATTTAGATGCGGGTGCCATTTTACAATTCAGCTCGGATGCTGCGCAATATCCATTAGTCAGAACCAACTGGGAAGGGGTTGCAGCGATTAGAGCACAATCACCGATCACGGCGATAGGCGAACGTAACATCGCAATCACGGGTGCCGGTATCATCGATGGCGCTGGTGAGGCGTGGAGACCGGTGAAGAAAGGAAAGTTAACGCCGGGAGAGTGGGATAAATTAGTTCGCTCCGGTGGCGTTTTAGACGAAAAAAAAGATACCTGGTATCCGACTGAACGCGCATTAAAAGGTTCTAAGATGGATCAGCCGGGCGTCATCGCTGCTGGTTTCAATGAGGCCAAAGCCGAAGAAATCAAAGAATTCCTTCGCCCCAATATGATCTCAATTCGCGAATGTGAGCAGATACTATTAGAAGGAGTTACCTTCCAAAACTCTCCAGCCTGGAACATCCACCCGCTACTTTCTAAACACCTAACAGTAGAAAACATCACGGTTAAAAACGCTTGGTTCGCGCAAAACGGCGACGGTATCGACATCGAGTCATGTGAATATGTGTCCGTTCGCAACTCCCGCTTCGACGTAGGCGATGACGGAATCTGTTTAAAATCAGGTAAAGATGCGGAAGGCCGTAAAAGAGGCCGACCAAGCGCACACATCACCATCGATAATTGTGTGGTATTCCATGGCCACGGTGGCGTCGTAGTAGGTAGCGAAATGTCTGGTGGAGTGCATGATCTTTTCGTATCCAACTGCCAGTTCTTAGGAACCGATGTGGGTCTGCGTTTCAAAACAGCCCGCGGTCGCGGTGGTGTAGTAGAGAATGTCTATATCCAAGATATCAGCATGAAGAACATTGCCGGCGAGGCCATCTTGTTCGACATGTATTACCAAGGAAAAGATCCCGTGGCTACTTTTGGAAACGGAAGCGAAACACCTAAAATCGAAAGCAAACCCGTCGATGCCGGCACGCCACAGTTTAAGAATATCTACGTAGACCATGTCGTAGCCAAAGGTGCGGAAACCGGATTACTCGTGCGTGGATTACCTGAAATGCCGATCCACCACATCTTTCTTTCTAATCTAGATATCGAGGCGAAACAAACCTACCGCGTGATCGAAGCCACGGATATTCAATTAACAAACGCTAATTTTATTCAAACCGGAGATAAGAAACCGGAGTTAATTAATGTGAAACGCTGGAAACTTATCGCTCAATAATGATACTCGGATCAATCACATAACGGCCGGATTGATCTCCATATAGCGATAAACCGCCTTCTGTGGCCTCGAATCGCAAGATCAATTTTCCTGTTTTTGCTGCTTGCTGCCAAGCCGAAGCTGGGACAACACCTTGGACTAAATAGCCATAGGTTCCCGCCTCATCTAACTTGTTATTGCGCGCTTGGTAATGCCAAGACAAAACACCTTGGTGGTCCGCCGGATCATCTGCTAAAATGGTTTCATTAGCCACGATACCATTTGCGCTCACTTTCAATTTCGCGGTCGAAGTATAGCGATCCGTTTGTGGATAGGCATTGGGGTTTACTCCTGGATCAAAGGTTCCTTTACCTAACATGTAGTCGCCATCCATTTTCCCGGCGTCATCGCGGTCTTTGCCTAGAATCGGTTTTGAAGAAGCCTCCACTAAGAAACGAACTTGTTTGACACCTTCCGTGCCAGCAGTGGGGAAAGGAATTTCATATTCAAAATAACCCGCACCTGCCCCATTTAATTTATGTCCTAATACGCCTGCCCATTGTTTCTTCGGCCAGCTAGATGAACTGTAAAGCTCCACGGGTACCGAAATTAATTGACCTTTGGTAGGTTGCGTGTTCCCTTCTTCCACGATGAGGTGAACAAAGTTGCGGTGAACTACTTTTCCAGTTGTGTTCAATAACTCAAATGCCAGCGTATTAATGGATTTATCCGCAGGTAAAGTAATCGCCAATGAATCGAGCGCCCTCACATCCCAAGGGGCAAAAGTTAAAGCCTGCGTTTTCACCCAATGGTTCAATTTCTCCCCTGCCGCATTCGTTCCTGACAAAGTCATTTTCATTGTTAATGATCCCGCCTTATCTGTAAGCGAAGAAAGATGCAGTGGAATCTTGATTTTTTGGCCGGCTTTACCTGCCCAAGTAATTTCCTGACCTGTGGAAAGATAGAATGGACTATGCAAATCGAGTAGAGACATCCCGGGAACGATCGCATTTAAGCCTGTTTCCTTCTCTGTTCGATCAAATTTATAATACCCGTTCCACTCGTTAATCACATCGTGGTGTTCGGTATACAGCCAGCCCGCCATCTTCGGATGATTACGGAAGGAATTCATCGCCTTGTGGTAATCGTAGGTATAATCGACATCCCCCGTACTTCCTTGGTAGCCCCAGACATTCCCAAACTCGGAATTAATCATGGGCTGAGTGCCCTGCTGGTAGCCTTTCTCGAAATTCCACGTACTTCCTAGGTAGGTCTTAGCAGAATATTCGTCTAGCATTTTATCCCATTCATAGCCCGCCTGATAAGCGTGCCAAGAATTGATATCGGTCTCTGTGTGACCTCTACCGCAGCAAACGGAATTGTCCTCGACGAGGCGAGTGGGGTCTAGTTTTTTGGCCAAATGATAGACCGATGCCACCCATTTCTGAGTTTCTGGGGTATAAATAGCCTTTTTATCCTTGTGTGTAAATAAGCCCCACGTCTCATTAAACGTGATCCACGAGAAAATCGCCGGGTGATTATAATCGCGTTTGATCATCTCGTGCAAGGTATATTCCGATTCCTTTTGCATTTCCGCCTCCGGATCACCCCACGAATTAGGCAGGTCTGACATCACCAAAAGGCCCAATTTATCTGCCCAGTAAAGCTTACGAGGTACATCCACTTTAATGTGCGTCCGAATTCCATTCAAACCAATTCGTTTACTGCGCACGATCTCGTCCTTCATAAATTGATCGGAGGGGAAGGTGTAAAAACCAGTCGGATGGTAGCTTTGATCCAAAGCCAACTGCACATAGACGGGTTTATTATTCAAACCGATATACGGAATCTTAGAGCCTGGCAAATTCACCACGGAGATCTTGCGCATCCCAAAATACCCCTTAACCACATCATTCCCCGTGGTAATTGTTAATCCGTATAGATAGGGATCTTCTAAAGACCATAAATGCATCATTTTTATCGGAATTTCCACGCTTCCCTCCTGCTTTCCAGCAGCAATCTTCAGCGTGGCTGTTTGGCCATTCGAAAGCGCCACTTGAACCGATTGTTCCTTCGAGACAGGCGCTCCTAGATACACCTTAACCTGTGCCTTTTTCGCATCAATATCCGGATTAACGGCATAGTGATCGACGAAATTAGAGCCCCTAGCCTCCAGATAAACCGTCTGCCAAATCCCTCGGGCATTTCCGTACCCTTGCTTACCATATAAAGTAAACATCCGGCGTTTATCATCTACTCGAATCGCTAGCTGATGCGTAGAACCTTGCTTCACCCCAGCTAATTCCGCATCGAATGGGGTATAACCCCCTTGGTGGCTTCCTATTTTAACCCCATCTAAATAGATTGAAGTTTCCCAATCCGAGGCACCAATATTCAGAAATATCCGTTTGCCAGTCCAAGTAGCCGGAATGGTAATGGCCTTATGGTACCAAGCCACATCCGCCTCATCTTTCACTTCTGACAATGGAGATCCCCAGGGGAAGGGAACTAGAATTTTTTTCGCATATTGAGCGGGTACCGTCAAAGATGAATCAAAGGTGAAATCCCAATAGCCATTCAAATTCAACCATTGAGTCCTTTCAAGGTCTGGCCGAGGGTGCTCTGGAAGAGGTTGTTTATTTTGAGCTTGCGCATAGAAACACAGGCCTGCTAACAGGATGATATAGATTTTTTTCATAGGTTTAGATTTTTGCACCAGGCTGGCGCAGCTACAAATTTGGCAAAAAAACCGGGATATTTATCAAATAAGCGTAATTTTACAGGATGAGTCAATTAGAGGAATTAAAGAAAAAAATCCCCACCCAGGTAGCTGTGTTAGGAGGAGGAAGTTGGGCCACGGCTTTAGTGAAAATCCTTTCTGAAAATAATGTGAAAATCAAGTGGTGGATCCGCCGTAAATCAGACGTCGAATTCATTCGCAAATACAATCACAATCCGAGTTATTTAACGGATGTGGCCATTAATCCTCGAAGAGTTAAAACCTATAGCAAAATGGTAGATGCCTTAGCTGGTGTCGAATATATCATTTTAGCGGTTCCTGCGGCTTTCATCCCCAGTACCTTAAAAGACCTAAATAAGAAACATTTCGAAGGCAAAAAAGTGGTTTCTGCTATCAAGGGCATGATTCCTGAGGAAAACCTCCTAGTGACAGATTGGATGGAGCGTGCCTTTAATTTACCTTTAGGCCAAACCTGTGTCATCGCCGGCCCTTGCCATGCGGAAGAAGTGGCATTAGAAAAGCAATCGTATTTAACGATTGCGTCGCCTGATTTAGGTTTAGCGCAATCTTTTGCTAATCTGTTGAATGGCCGATTTTTACAGGCACATGCCATTCAGGATCTGTACGGAGTGGAATATTGTGCGGTTATCAAGAATATTGTGGCGATGGCCTGTGGTATTACGCGTGGGTTGGGTTTTGGGGATAACTTCCAAGCCGTACTCGTGAGTAATGCCATGCAGGAGATCAAAATATTTTTAGATGTGGTCTATCCGGAGAAAAATCGCGATTTAAATAGTTCAGGCTATTTAGGGGATTTATTGGTGACGGCGTATTCGCAGTTTTCTAGAAATAGAACTTTTGGCAATATGATCGGCCGTGGATATTCGGTGAAATCTGCTCAGATTGAGATGAATATGATCGCTGAGGGTTATTACGCCGTGCGCAGTATTTACAGCATCTCGCGTCAGCACAACATCAAATTGCCTATTATTGAGGCGGTATATAACATCGTGTACGAAAAGGCGAATCCGATGGTCGAGATGAATAAATTGAAAGGCTTCTTAAAGTAAGTAGGAGCGAATTAATTCAGCTGTTTTTGCCAAAGATTCCGCAGACGGCTTCATCTTCTCCTGCGAGAAATTAATGTCCAACATTCGATTCATCGGTACTAAATGCACATGAGCATGTGGCACCTCTAAGCCAATGACCGCCACTCCTACCTTTTTGCAAGGAATGGCCTTCTTAATAGCCGGCGCAATCGTCTGAGCAAACTTCATTAAGTCCCCTAGCAATTCTGGCTCTAAATCGAAGATGTAATCTACGTCCTCTTTCGGAATTACCAAGACGTGACCTTCCACTAAAGGCATTACATCCAAGAAGGCTAAGAAGCGATCGTCTTCCTTGATCAAATGACAAGGAATTTCTTTGTTGACAATTTTGGTAAATAGCGTGCTCATCTTAATCTATTCGCTTCAAGTTACATTTCGTAATCGGCTTAATAATCAACGGCACCTTCTCTAGCTTCACCGCATCAGAATCTAAGCCAAAATACTTATCCTCCGAGTGCGTAAACTGCTTCACGAAGAAATAAGCCTTCATGACCATTCTGTCTAATAATGGCAATTCATTATCAAATGATAAGAATTTCTCCAAAACAACGAAACGGAAATCCCCGATTACATTCTGCTCATTCAACGACTTATAGCGAGAGGTGATATCCACTTCCCCGCGAGAAACCATCTCTTCTACCACCTTGCGGAAGTACAAGTTAATGCGCTGCTCGACGCGGAAACCTAATTTGAAATTGACTTTAATAATATCATCCCGTTCGATAACCGTCACCTTATAATCCATAGTATATGGTTCATCCAAGGTATCCACATGGACGAACCAATAGATGTCCGCACGCTTAGGGCGTCTTTGGAAAATAGAATAAATAATCTTCGATTCAATATCTGTCACACGACCCGCATTCGACATAAAGACTAAGTGCGTCGCGTATTTCGGAATCGTTTCATCTTGACTTAATTCTTTCAAAGGCTCGATATAATCCGATAATTTCTCATACTCGGTTAATTTCTTCTTAATGCGGGTAGCTCTATGCCAAACCCACATGATGAAGATAATTACGCCTGCGATAAACAAGGAAACATAACCTCCATGCCAGAATTTCTGCAAGTTAGCGACTAAGAAGGACCCTTCTATGGATACGTAAACGACAAGGAATAAAACAATCCACCACATGTCTATTTTTCGCATGTGTAAATAATAGGCCATCAAGGAAGTGGTCATTAACATGGTCATGGTGATGGCAAGTCCATAAGCCGCCTCCATGTTCGCTGATTCTTTAAACCATAATACAACGCCCACACATCCCATCCACAATAAAATATTGATAGAAGGAACGTATAATTGTCCTTTTTGGTCTGATGGATAAACTAAACGTACACGAGGCCAAAAGTTCAATCGAATCGCCTCGGAAATCAAAGTAAATGAACCTGAAATTAAGGCCTGCGAAGCAATAACTGCCGCAGCAGTTGCAATCATAATACCGCTGAAAAGAAACTCCCGAGGCAATAATTCAAAAATCGGTTTGCGAACACCTAACAAATCTCCTTGATGGGCTAATAACCAAGCCCCTTGTCCGAAATATTGTAAAACCAAAGCTATCTTCACGAAAATCCAGCTCACCCGAATATTCTCTCTTCCACAGTGACCCAAATCAGAATACAAGGCTTCTGCACCCGTAGTACATAAAAACACAGCTCCCAAGGTCCAGAATCCTGCTGTTCCCGATTGATGTGTGGTCAATAATTCCCACGCATACACGGGAGACAAGGCTCTAAAAATGGTCCAATCTTGACCTATCCATATAATACCTGTCAGGGCTAACATAGAAAACCATACCAGCATTATAGGACCAAAAAGCTTACCTACGACCTTAGTTCCGAAGATTTGGAAGACAAATAGTGCCGTTAAGATGACGATAACAATAGGAACCGTATCCGTTACATAAGGGGTTCCATCTGGATGATGCAACATTTTTAATCCTTCAATCGCGGAGGACACTGAAATAGGAGGTGTAATAATTCCATCCGCTAATAAGGTAGCCCCACCGATAATCGCTGGAAAGGTTAACCATTTCGCATGACGTCTAACTAAAGCAAAAAGGGCAAAGATCCCGCCTTCACCCTTATTATCCGCCTGTAAAATTAAAATCACATACTTTAACGTAGTCTGTAATGTCAATGTCCAAAAAATACAAGATAAGGCGCCTAAAACGGTTAATGAATTAATAGGATTATCTCCAATAACTGATTGCATTACATACAAGGGAGAGGTTCCAATATCCCCGTAAATGATCCCCATCGCCACTAATAAACCGGCTGCGGTGGCTTTACTTCTGTGTTTGTGTTCCATTTTTAATCTCTAGGGAGTAAAAGTCTTATCAAGCGGCTTTGTTTTTATAAATATTAAATGCAATTAATGCTAAAAATTGTACTATTTCTATCTGTTTTCTTGAAATATTCCAAGAAACGGACGCAAATATAGTTCAATGTTTTAGATATCAAATAGCTTTATAAAACTTTTCAAGAAAACGCTAAATGCTTGCGAATTAACGCTCATAATAATACCCAAAAATGATATCCATTTCATCTTCAGAGGTCAAACCAAATCCAATATTTTTAGCGGTATCATTTACATAGGTCGCAACTGATGTTAAACCCTCCCCCGCTTGTAACAGAATGGGCGTATCGTAATTGATTACTTTCGGGTGTGCCCAGTCCGTATTTTCATAAATAACTTCTCCATCACGCGCGCCACCTTTAATTTTAATTTGGAATAATTTACCTCTAGCATGGTAATGAGACGTCAGGGAGACAATAGCCACCGGCTTATCAAATTTAAAATCCCGTGTAATCGTTGTTGTTTGATTCGCGGGTAAATTAAAACTGGTGACATTAAAATCGATCATTTGAACGACCTTCTTTACCTGATCAGCGGGTACCGTATAAAGATTCACATAGTTTTCCCCATATAAATTACCTGTAGTCTTATTAAAATAATGTGGATTCAAATCAATGGATGCATTTGTAGGAAGCTGTAATGCTATCCCTGCAGGAAAAGTATAATCCGAATTAGGGTCTGTCCCGCCACCTAAAAAAATATGATTTGACATTTGAATTACTGTTGCGATATTCAGAGAGTTGTCTAAATTTCGTAAATCGCGAACATCATCGAGCGCAGGCAGTGTGGATTTAGACCTAAAGTCATACAGAACCATGTGGTGGCTGTTAGCTCTGGATTTCAACTTTATGCGCGATACATAAATGGGCGCGGAATTATTAAGTGGCCGACGAATAAATAATTCTCGCTCAAAATTAGGCGGAATTACAAAACGATCTACCTTTAGCTGGATGCCTGTTTTCCCTTCCTCTACTGGCGATGCCAAAGGAGCAAAATTCGCATCCTCTACATAACTCGGCGTCGTATCATCGAGCAAACTTGCGTCAGCAACGGATCCTGTCAAAGGTGCCCCTGCGTCAATCCACTTTTGAACAAAGGTTAAAACCCCCTTACTGAGCGGCTTACCCCCTAGAGGCATCGGCGCACCATAATTCAATAGGCCGTGATGACTCAAATCCCAATTTAGTTTATGATAAAATAAGCTTTCGCCAGAGGCAAATTTTCGAACACGTAAGACTGAATTCTTAAGTGCAACCGAATTAACGGAGGCTACTCCCACTAAATTAGCATAAGAAGTCCCTTTCGTAAGTACTAAACCATGCTGTGGAAAACTGGCATCCTTATTTGATAAATGACATCCAGAACTAGCGCAACTCGGTGTCAATAGTTTATCTTGTAATAGATCAAATGACGATGTCATCGTGATTTGTGGTGCAGGCGTAATACTTTGATCGTTTGCCTCTTTAGAACAGGCAAATGCCAAAACAGCCAAAAATAATATCCATTTTTTCATCGCAACGAATAGTGATCTTGATTTTCTCCAGGTTCAATTTTAAGTACCCTACTTAAAACGAGCAAAACTAATTTACGGGATGCTAACCAAATGGGCAAATTACATTGAAGCGCAAATTCGGAAAGGGAAATTTGTTCTGTTACGCGCAAATATTCCATCAACCAGCGTTCTGTATCCCCATAGGCAAAAGACAATCCCTCTTCATTTTCTCTCCGAAGAATTTGTTTCATTTCCTTACTTGCTTGAATCGTCCGATCTTTAACACGCACATAACAAACGGGATTAGGATCCGTATCTAATTGAACAAAATGTGGCTTATCTACACTCTCAAAAACATGATAAACTAATACCGAACGCCCATTTTCTAAAGGTATCTGATACACATGGTAGGTGAATGAGGGAAAGCAATAGGAAGAAATAGCCTTTTCTAACAAGAATTGATCTTCATCCACAAACTTAGAGCCCTCCACTTTTCCATCATCCGAAACACCTATAAACAGGTGGCCGCCGTCCGAGTTAGCAAATGCAACCAACTCCTTAATTATTTTTTCAGGAAACTTGACCTTCATCTTAAACTCCAGACGTTGGCCTTCCCCATGACGCACCAAATGCTTTAGATTTCGTAAATCTAAAAACATTTCTGCTTCATCTTCGGCAGATTGTTCTAACAAAATTTTGTCTTCCGCTCGCATTGCTTATAAACTCAGGTCAATTTAAAGAATTTTTAAAACAAATGTGTGTTACTTTTTTATTTACTAGTATAGTTATTCAATAGACATTGTGTACCTTTGTCAAAATAGTAACAAATATGGTTCCCGAAAACCTCGAAAAAGAACTCCTTTCTAGAAACTTATTGGAGCGAATCCAGTTCATCGCACACTATTTTGCGGGCGAAAAAATGGTATTTTCTACGTCATTTGGCCAAGAAGATCAGGCAATTACCCACGCAATCGCCAGCACAAACTCACCTATTGAAATCTTTACGCTCGATACAGGTCGTCAATTCCAGGAGTCCTATGAGTTAATGGATTTAACCGTAAAAAAATATTCGCTTTCTCTAAAAACCTACTTTCCCTCCACTCCAGCAGTCGAGAAAATGGTTGAGGAGAAAGGATTTAATTCATTCTATACCTCTGTGGAGAACCGAAAAGAATGCTGTTTTGTTCGAAAAATGGAGCCTTTGTCTCGCGCAATCAGTGGAGCGAAGGTCTGGATTACCGGATTAAGAGCCGAACAATCAGAAAACAGAGCGGATATGCCCATTTTAGAATGGGATGAAAGTCGCCAATTATTCAAGATCAATCCGCTGATTGATTGGTCATTTGAAGCTTTAGAAAAATACCTAGTAGAACATAAAATTCCCCAAAATCCCCTACACAAAAAAGGATTCGTTTCGATTGGATGCGCACCTTGTACCCGTGCCATCGCTGAAGGTGAACATCCGCGTGCTGGTCGTTGGTGGTGGGAGAATTCACAAAAAGAATGTGGTTTACACGCCTAAGTTATGCAGACAATACAAGACAAAATCGGTCATTTCCCGAGACAACTGGAGGACGAATCTATTTACATTTTAAGAGAAGTGGCGGCGCAATTTGAGCGTCCAGCTTTACTTTTCTCTGGAGGAAAAGATTCCATCACTTTAGTTCGTTTAGCCCAAAAAGCTTTTTTCCCAGGTAAAATTCCTTTCCCTTTGGTTCATATCGATACCGGACATAATTTTCCAGAGACGATTGAATTTAGAGATTGGTTAGCCAAAGAAACGGGAGCAGAATTAATCGTTCGGTATGTGCAGGATTCCATCAACCAAGGGAAAGCAACAGAGGAGTCGGGGAAATATGCCTCGCGAAATGTGTTACAAACCGTCACTTTATTAGATACGATAGAAGAATTTAAATTCGACGCTTGTATCGGTGGAGCAAGACGCGATGAGGAAAAGGCGAGAGCGAAGGAGCGGATTTTTTCTGTACGGGATGATTTTGGTCAGTGGGATGCGAAACGCCAAAGACCCGAATTATTCGATATGTTAAACGGCCGCATCGCGGTGGGCGAAAACGTGCGCGTGTTCCCTATCTCGAACTGGACGGAATTGGATGTTTGGAACTACATTAAAGAAGAAAAAATGGAAATCCCGAGTATCTATTACTCCCATCAACGCCAAGTAATTGAGCGGGATGGAATGCTTTGGGCAGATTCAGACTATTTAAATAAAGAGGCGGACGAGATTCCTTTCAAGGCTACCGTACGTTTCAGAACGGTGGGAGATATGACCTGCACCGCGGCTGTGGCATCGGATGCGACTGATATCGATGTGATTATTGAAGAAATTCTTTCGGCAGAAATTTCAGAACGAGGCGCGCGCATCGACGACAAACGCTCGGAGGCCGCAATGGAAAAGAGAAAACAACAAGGGTATTTTTAATTCAATCACAGACAAGAACACATGGATATTTTACGCATAGCTACCGCAGGTTCCGTTGATGATGGAAAAAGTACCTTGATCGGCCGCCTGTTATATGAGACTAATTCGATTACAAAAGATAAAATTGAGGCTTTAGAAACTGCCTCGAAACGCAAAGGATTAGATTTTTTAGATCTCTCTTTATTAACCGATGGATTGATTGCAGAGCGCGAGCAAGGCATCACTATCGACGTGGCGCACATCTATTTTTCCACACCTACCCGCAAGTATATTATTGCGGATACACCTGGTCACGTGGAATACACGCGTAACATGGTGACAGGCGCCTCGAATGCGAAGGTTTCCTTGATCTTAGTGGATGCCCGTCAGGGGGTAGTAGAACAAACAGCGAGACACTTATCAATCGCGGCGATGCTGCGCATTCCTAAAGTGATTATTTGTGTGAATAAGATGGACTTGGTTCAATACCAGGAGTCTACTTTTAATGCCATTAAAGACAGTTTGGCGGAATTAGTTTC
The DNA here is from genome assembly GCF_054558735.1 of Aquirufa sp. A-Brett2-15D. Taxonomy (NCBI): domain Bacteria; kingdom Pseudomonadati; phylum Bacteroidota; class Cytophagia; order Cytophagales; family Flectobacillaceae; genus Aquirufa; species Aquirufa sp. A-Brett2-15D. The sequence continues at coordinate 1,148,134 of NZ_JBSKFT010000001.1, forward strand.
CCAAACGACTTTCGCCGGTCAAGAGATTAGCTTCCTGCCTATTTCGTCTTTATATGGCCAAAATATCACGCAAAAAGCAAGCGAAATGCCTTGGTTTAGCGGTAATACGCTATTAGGCGAATTAGAAGCCTTTGAATATGCCTCTACTCTAGCGCATGCAGCGGCGCGTTTCCCTGTTCAATTCGTTGTTCGACCGATGAGCGAAGCCTACCACGACTACCGTGGCTATGCGGGTAAAATCAGTTCGGGTACTTTCAAAGTAGGCGATGTAATTCGCGTCTTGCCGACGGGTCAAGAAAGTACGATAGCGACGATTGAAAAATTTGAAACTAAATTGTCGCATGCCATCGCTGGGGATTCCGTAACGATTACCTTGACGACAGACATTGATATTTCTCGTGGAAATACGGTAGTGCTGGCTTCGGAAGATCAGCCGCCGCAGCTAAAAGATTTTTCTGCTCAAGTTTGCTGGTTAGATCATACGGCCTTAAGCCCCGGTAAAACTTATTTATTGCAACATGGTATTCATACGACGAAGGCCAAAATCTCGCAAATCACAGCCCGCCTAGACGTCGCGACACAAAGCGCAACTGAAGGGGTATCGACTTTGCAACTGAATGAAATCGGAACGATTGCCTTGCGCACAGCGCAGCCAATTAGCGCAGATCGATATGCCGCTAATCCAGCAAATGGCGCCTTTATCCTGATCGACGAATTTTCTAATTCAACGGTAGGCGTAGGTTTCGTCAACTAAATTTATTGGTATTTTTTAGGAGCGTAGAGGAAGCCAAAAGCCTCTGCGCCTTTTTTTGTGTGCACCTCATGGTGAACATAATGCGCTTTCATGATGCGCTTCATATAGGCCGACCCTGCCTTGTATTTAATCTTGATTCTGCGGTGTACGATGATATCGTGGAAAATAAAGTAGAATATACCGTACGTCGCAATCCCTAATCCGATGTAAAACAAGGGCCAATATTCTGGGATTTCAGCTCCCACGATAATAGTCAGTGTGGAAGAAATTCCAAAAACAACCGAGAATAAATCATTTTTTTCCAAGACATCCTTGTGGTGAACGTGGTGAGATTCGTGCCAATTCCACATAATCCCATGCATAATGTATTTATGCGTGAACCAAGCCACTCCTTCCATTCCCAAAAATGTTCCTAACCAAAGTAAAATTCCCATGTTTACTGTTTGTTCTTTGAACCAAAATTACGGCGAATTGTTTTAAAAATCCATCCCTACCTTTGGCCTAAATCATTTATCTTTGTAGGCTTAGAATACACATATGATAGATAAGAATTACGCCCCGCAGGAAATTGAGCAAAAATGGTATGCCTACTGGTTAGAAAACAAGCTTTTCGCTTCGAAACCGAACCCAGAAAAAGAGGCTTATACCATTGTTATTCCTCCTCCTAACGTCACTGGGGTACTACATATGGGCCATATGCTGAATAATACGATTCAAGATGTGTTGATTCGTAAAGCGCGGATGGAAGGTAAAGAGGCCTGTTGGGTTCCCGGAACGGATCATGCGTCTATTGCAACTGAAGCAAAAGTAGTGGCGATGCTGAAAGAAAAAGGTATCTCTAAAGCCGATATAACTCGAGAAGAATTCTTGAAATATGCCTTCGAGTGGAAAGACAAATACGGCGGAATTATTCTAGATCAATTAAAAAAAATAGGCGCCTCGTGTGATTGGGATCGTACCCGTTTCACGATGGAACCCTCTCTATATCAAGCCGTAATCGATACTTTTGTTCGTTTATATAACAAAGGTTTAATCTACCGCGGGGTGCGTATGGTGAACTGGGATCCGCAAGGAAAAACGGCTGTATCAGACGAAGAAGTAATTCATAAAAATGTTCAGGCTAAATTATACCACATCCAATATCCCCTGGTGGATGGCAGTGGGTCGGTTACGATTGCTACCACACGTCCTGAAACTATTATGGCGGATGCGGCGATCTGTGTGAATCCTGCGGATGAACGCTATGTTCATTTACATGGCAAGAAAGTACGTATTCCCTTAATAGATCGTGAAATCAGCATTATTGCGGACGAATATGTGACCTTGGATTTTGGAACGGGTTGCTTAAAGGTGACACCTGCCCACGATTTGAATGACTACGAATTAGGTCTGAAGCATAAATTACCGGTTATCGACATCTTGAATGATGACGGAACCTTGAATGAGAAAGCCATTTTATTTGTAGGGGTGGATCGTTTCGAAGCGCGCAAACGCATCGTGAAGCAATTAACGGAAGAAGGTTATTTGACCAAAACGGACGAATACAAGTCGACTGTGGGGACTTCAGAGAGAACGGGTGCGGTTATCGAGCCAAAGCTTTCTTTGCAGTGGTTTATGAAGATGGAGGAGATGGCAAAGCCAGCTTTAGACAACGTGATGAACGACAACATCCAATTGCATCCGGCGAAATTCAAAAATACCTACCGTTCCTGGATGGAAAATGTGCGCGATTGGTGTATTTCTCGTCAATTGTGGTGGGGTCAACAAATTCCTGCTTTCTATCTTGAAGACGGAACACTGATCGTAGCAAAAGACAAAAAAGAGGCCTTGCGCATCGCTCGAGATAAATACCAGTTATATGCTTTGGTAGAAGATGATTTGACACAAGATCCGGATGTTTTGGATACCTGGTTTTCGTCATGGCTATGGCCCATTTCGGTTTTTGATGGTATTGAAAATCCAGATAATGAGGAAATTAAGTATTATTATCCAACCAATGACTTAGTGACTGGCCCAGATATTTTATTCTTCTGGGTAGCACGTATGATCATGGCGGGATACGAGTGGAGAGATGAATTGCCGTTTAAAAATGTATACTTAACGGGAATTGTGCGGGATAAACAAGGTCGTAAGATGTCCAAATCGTTAGGCAATTCGCCTGATCCTTTGGAATTAATCGAGCGTTTCGGTGCCGATGGGGTTCGTTCGGGATTATTATTCTCGGCACCTGCAGGTAATGATTTATTATTCGATGACAAATTATGTGAGCAAGGACGTAATTTCTCGAATAAGATTTGGAATGCCTTCCGTTTGTTACGCGGTCTAGAGGTGGTTACGGGTGAATCTTTACCCGAACACGTTTTAGCTACCGCCTGGTTTGAGTCTAAGTTAAACCAAACCATTATCGATGTTCAAGATCACTTCAGCAAATTCCGCATTTCAGATGCCTTATTAAGCATTTATGAATTAGTATGGGATGATTTCTGTGGCAAATACCTCGAGATCATTAAGCCCACCTACCAAAGTCCGATTCACTCTGCAACGCTTAACGCGGCGCTCGGATTATTCGATTCTTTGATGCGCTTGATGCATCCCTACATGCCATTTATTACAGAGGAAATCTGGCAAACAATCGACGAACGCGAAGCGGGGGAGTCTATCTGCAAGGCGGAATTCCCTAGGGCTGGTGTCGTGAACGCTGCTTTAGTCGCTCAATTCGATGTCGTTTTCGAAGTGGTGACGAAGATTCGTGAGATCCGTAATTCGAAGCAATTGTCACCTAAATTGGCTTTGGCTTTGTGCATAAAGGCAGATAATTCGGCGGCATATGCGCCTGTGGAGGCGATTATGATGAAGCTAGCGAATTTAGAATCCATCACTTTTGTTTCAGACGCTATCGCAGATGCCCAAACCTTCGTGGTGAAAGCAGATCAATTCTTCGTTCCATTAGCGAATGAGCAGGATCCGGCTGTCGTGAAAGCAGAATCTGAGAAAGAATTGGTTTATCTGTTAGGTTTTAAAAAGTCAGTAGAAGCAAAATTAGCGAACGAGAAATTCGTAGCGAATGCCCAAGCGGAATTAGTCGAACGTGAAAGACAGAAATTAGCAGATGCGGAAACCAAGATTCAATCCCTACAAGAATTATTAGCTCGTCTAGGATAATGAAAATTCTTTACGCACTTACTTTCAGTTTGCTGGTTTGGTCTTGTTCTTCAGAAAAAGAAGCGCCGGCCATTCAATGGGATTTTGTTCGGGTGGAACGCTCCATGGCAGCGGTAAAATCCGATGCAGAAATGAGTGCCTTACTGAGTAAACATCCTGAAATTAGCGTGGGGTATTTTAGTGCTACACCAGGAAATAGCCCTTTATTAGCGCAAGATTTATTTCGATTGTATGCGAACCCGTCACTGCGAAAATTCTATGATCAAAGCCAGGAGGCTGCTTTTTTCGGTGGTGATGCGCTAGAAAAAGAGCTAAAAGAGGCCTTTACAAAGATTCAACAAGAATTTCCAGGGGTGAAAACGCCCAAGATAAGAACCGTTTTTTCTGGTTTTGGCGGAATAGGTGGAGGTGAATTTACGGCACAAAACTTAGTGGTGTCTGACTCCCTCATAATTGTAGGACTTGACTTTTTTATGGGTTCTCGCGGACTTTATAAGGCACCCAATGTATATGAATACCAGCTGCGTAAACTAGAACCGAAAGCATTAGTGGCTCAAATTATCCTTCAATATTCCGCTTATCTTATCAAACAAACAGACAACGATGTCAGTTTATTAAGTGATATGATTTGGTATGGAAAGGGCTACGTATTCACAAAGACGATACTGCCTTCTGTTCCCGATAGTCTACTATTCGGCTATACGCAACAAGAATTAGCCGAAACGAATGCCTTCCAAAGTGAGGTTTGGGAACATTTTATCGATAAAAAATTATTATTCAGCGGCGATAAAATTCTCAAGGCAAAATACTTAGATGAGCGTCCGAAAACATCTGAAATAGGGCCAGCTTGTCCCGGTGGAATCGGTCGTTGGTTAGGCTGGAGAATTGTGGATTCCTATTGGAAACAAAAGCCTAAAACTACATTAGCAAAGATATTGACTGACCCAGAAGCAAATCGAATCTTTTTAGATTCAGGCTACCGCGGCGAAGCAGATAAAAAATAAGATGGCAAAAAAGCAACATGGTGATATAGGCGGAGGAATAGATCCCAAAGATGCCGTTAAAGTGAGTAAACAAGGCTTATCCAAGGCCTTCAAAATTTTTCAATTCGTTATTCCCTATAAATGGACTTTCATCGTAGGGATGATGTTCTTGTTGCTTTCGAATTTAACGACCCTAAGTTTTCCCCTTTTAATCGGTGAAATGACCAAGGTAATCGAAGGAAAATCTAACTACAAAATCAACGAAGTAACCATTTTCTTCTTTGCTATTTTGATCGTTCAGTCCATTTTATCTTTTTTCCGCATCTATACTTTCGCTCAAGTTTCGGAAAAAGCGATGCGAGATGTTCGTCAAACACTTTATGCTAAAATCATTACCCTTCCCATTTTCCATTTCGAAAAAAGACGCGTAGGGGAACTAATGAGCCGCATTACCTCGGATATTACGCAATTACAGGATGTTTTATCGATCACTTTAGCCGAATTTTTCCGTCAAGTATTTACGCTCGTGGGTGGTGTCGCCTTGATCACCTACATCTCGTGGAAGCTCACCTTATTTATGCTAGCGACCTTCCCCGTTCTGGTGATTTCGGCCATCGTATTCGGTAAATTCATCCGGAAGATTTCCAAAAAAGCCCAAGATGAACTCGCCAATACCAACATCATCGTCGAAGAGACATTGACATCCATTCAAGCCGTCAAAGCATTTACGAACGAAAAATACGAAGTCGACCGCTACACTTCATCCCTAAATAAAGTTTTAGGTGAAGCCTTGAAAGCCGCAACACTACGCGGTGGCTTTGTCAGCTTCATTATTTTTGCCTTGTTTGGCGGCATTGTGGGCGTGGTTTGGTATGGTGCATCCCTGGTGGCTCAAGGTGAATTAATTCTAGCTGACTTATTAACATTCATATTTTATACCGCCTTCATCGGAGGTTCTGTGGGAGGTTTAGGGGATATTTATGCACAATTGCAGAAGACTATAGGTGCATCGGATCGAATTCTAGAAATTTTAGAAGATCCATCGGAGATTGATTTAACACGCGATTCCTCTGCTTCTACAGTCTCATTCGGACAAATAAAGGTACAAGATCTCGAGTTCTCTTACCCATCTCGTCCCTCTGTTAAGATTATTAAAGGGATCAACTTTACCATTGAACCCGGCCAAAAAGTTGCCATCGTAGGAACGTCCGGCACAGGTAAATCTACACTAGCCCAACTATTTATGCGCTTTTACGAGCCTTCAGCGGGCTCTATTTCCTTAGGGGATCGTCCAATTACGAACATTGATATCACCGAATGGCGTAAAATGGTTGCCCTAGTACCACAAGAAGTGCTACTTTTCGGAGGAACCATCCGCGAAAATATTGCCTATGGAAAACCAGGGGCAACGCAAGAAGAAATTGAATCCGCAGCTGAACTAGCTTACGCAAAAGAATTTATCGAATCATTCCCAGAGAAATGGGATACGCTCGTAGGTGAAAGAGGGGTAAAATTATCAGGGGGCCAAAGACAGCGCATCGCTATCGCCCGCGCCATCCTCAAAAACCCCAAATTCTTACTTTTAGACGAAGCGACCAGCGCCCTAGATTCCGAATCCGAAAAATGGGTTCAATCAGCCTTAGAAGAATTGATGAAAAACCGGACAAGTCTAATCATCGCTCACCGACTATCAACCATTCGCTCCGCCGATTTAATCCTTGTCATGGAGGAAGGCAAAATCATAGAATCTGGCTCACATGAGCAATTAATGAAAAAGAAATCGGGTATTTACCAAAATATGGTCAAATTGCAAACCGAACATTTAGGCTAAATGAGTTCATCCTATACACTTTCTGACTTCGATCTTAGACCAACCCCATGTAGGATAGACGTTTTGTCTACTTTTCAAGGCTTCGATTTTGCGCTAAGTCAAGGTGATATCGAACAAAAACTCAGTGACAAATACGACCGTGTAACCATTTACCGGACCTTAAAAACCTTTTTAACCCAAGGTTTGCTCCACAAGGTACTAGATGATAATGGCGGAGTAAAATATGCCTTATGCAAAGAACTTTGCCATCAAGGAGATCATCATCACCAACACGACCATGTGCATTTCAAATGCAATCAATGCGGTCAAACAACCTGTTTAGAAACAGTTCATATTCCTAGCATCGTACTTCCAGCAGGCTTTAGCAAGCAAGAGAGTAATTTATTGATTCAGGGGGTGTGTTCTTCGTGTAAAGTCGCTAGGCACTAGTCGGGAGTCGCTAGCTTTATCTATACTCTTTACTCTCTTATCTCTACTCTATATCTTTTGACTAGCGACTATTATGCATAAAAAAAGACCCACACTTTCGTGCAGGTCTTCTATAATAACTTGGAGCTTACTTACTTTCCCGGGTTTGATCCCAGTATCATCAGCGGTGCGGGGCTTAACTTCTCTGTTCGAGATGGGAAGAGGTGAACACCCGTCCTATCGGCTCCATACTTTTTACAAG
>NZ_JBSKFT010000015.1:0-445 GCF_054558735.1 Aquirufa sp. A-Brett2-15D
CTCATCTGTTTCACATCGTTCCCAAATCCAAACTCACATTTGAGTAGGGTAGGGTGGTGTGTAGTCCGTAGTCTATAGTCCGAAGTCTATAGGTTACAAAACTCTTTCAATCTACTATCAAACTCGTCTGTCTGATCTTTACTCTTTGAACTTTGAGCTTTGCTCTTTGTCCTTTGTACTCTGGTGGAGAATAACGGATTCGAACCGTTGACCCCCTGCGTGCAAGGCAGGTGCTCTAGCCAGCTGAGCTAATCCCCCAGGGATTATTTTGCTAATTGCTTTTGGGCATTACTGCTTTAGCGGCTTTGGCCTTTTCCTCACATGCCTTTTTCTTGTGGGCCTGCGTGGACTCGAACCACGGACCTCTACATTATCAGTGTAGCGCTCTAACCACCTGAGCTACAAGCCCGCTTAATCTTTTACTTAAATGTTGTTGAATGTGTTC
>NZ_JBSKFT010000016.1:0-403 GCF_054558735.1 Aquirufa sp. A-Brett2-15D
TGGTATTAGAAGTTATGCTAGCTGTGTTTGCATTTACTCCATTCGTTAATGCTAATTCTGCAGCAGTTGCTCTTGTTATCTCAGCAGTAATACTACTTGTATTGGAACTCACTCGTGTATCGAGTCCGGCGATCGAATTGGTATTAGAAGTTATGCTAGCTGTGTTTGCATTTACTCCGTTAGTCAATGCTAATTCTGCAGCAGTTGCTCTTAGAACTTCTGATGATAAATTATTGATATTCAATATAACTTTGGCATCTAATACTGCAATTGAATTGGTATTAGAAGTTATGCTAGCTGTGTTTGCATTTACTCCATTCGTTAATGCTAATTCTGCAGCAGTTGCTCTTGTTATCTCAGCAGTAATGCTACTCGTATTGGAACTCACTCGTGTATCGAGTCC
>NZ_JBSKFT010000017.1:0-389 GCF_054558735.1 Aquirufa sp. A-Brett2-15D
CTTTACTACACGAACTCGGGTAAGGAGAATACAGCCTTAGGATATTATAGTTTATTTAATAATCAATCTGGATCGGGCTCAGTTGCTTTAGGTTTCCAGTCGATGATGAATTACACGAATAGTTATACTGGAGGAACTACGTCTACCTATAACACGGCGGTGGGATATCAATCCTTGATGGGACCTGCTGGTTCGATAGCCTCGAATTCGAATACGTATAATACGGCAGTGGGATATCAGTCGATGTACAACACGGTGAGTGGAGGTCAAAACGTAGGATTAGGTATCCAGACTTTGTTTAGTAATAACAATGGATATTATAATAATGCGATTGGTTATCAAACGATGTATTCAAATACGAGTGGACAGATGAACGATGCGCATGGTTA